>JADJXL010000025.1 GCA_016715885.1 Polyangiaceae bacterium | reverse complement strand
CGCGATCCACCACTCGTGCGATCGGGGCCAGCAGTACTGCGGGCGGCAGTGCCGTCAACGGGCGCGCAAGCGGAAGTTTGTCTGAGCGCTCGCGCGAAGGGCATCAATCAAGCGCCGAAGGGCGCCGATCATCGAGACCACATGCGCGTGTCTGCAGTCGAAAACGCCGCGTGCTAACCTTTGGTGACGGATCTCAGGGTTCGAGGGCTTTGTCCCCACCCGCTCAACGTGTGTCCGACGTCCGAGCGATCGCGTCGCAGTGACCGTACACGACTCGGATGTCCAGGGCGCATATTATCGACTGGATAAGATCGCGTTGACGGATAGGCCCCAGACCGTGTAACCCGGCCCGCACGGTGACGACGGACCCGCGCGGACGCTGCGATCCATTTGAGCCAGCAACGATGACGCGCACCCGGCGCGCCGGTAACGCTCTCGAAGTTTGTCGCCTGTAGTACCAACGCCCTTAGGCGCTGTGCCTGTAAAAGACGACGAGTCGAATTGTTCATCCAAGCGCTAGTATCTGCGACGCTCGGATTCGGATCAGCGCTCGCTGCATTTACGAAGTCGGCATTGCCGTGATGGACCGCACCGGAAGCGTAGCCAGAATTGGCGACTAGGCGATGCTTTCGCTGCCCGCGTGCATGGCCTCGGGCGAGGCTGATTCACATGCCGTTTCGGTTGAAACCGAGGCGCACATCCGTCGCCATTCTTCTTTCTTCTTTGGCGAGTGGAAGCGCGGTACGATCGCTGCGCAACCCGTCATTCATACCTGTTTTGTCGGTCGAACGCGTCATCGGTCGCGTCAGGCCCGTGCCCCAGGCACCAGAGGCTTTCGTCACGAATCACTGTTGCGTTTCGCTGCATTCATTGACGAAACGCTCAAACGATATCCGCGCCCGTACACGCGTCTTTACGGATGCTCGTCGGCGCGAGGATTTTTTTCACTTTTTTTTTTTTTTTTTTTTTTTTTTTTTTTTTTTTTTTTACCGGGACGATTCCGTGTCTTACGTACCTACCTTCGACGTGTGCGTTCCGAAACTCGAAAAACCGGAAGCGTTTTCGCGTGAAGCCGTTGGTTGCCGAGGCGCAGATCGATTAGGACGTGGGGTACCCGACATGCCCGGCGGAAAACGACCACTTTGGGTCTTCGTTTTGCAGTGTTGGCGTATTCGCGAGCGCTTTGGGCCGAACACAAGCTCGACCTGTCCGTCCGTCGCTCCGCCGATCGGCTCGTGCGCGCGGCAAGCTTTTTCGAGGCTCGGCAGGCAATGGCTATTCGACAGTCCAGCAATCGTCATCCTCGAGCGGCAAGGGACAACGTGCGATTTCATTCCGGCCTTGTCGAATTGCCGGCGCTATGAGCGTCGGCCTCGCATGTGGCCCGCAGTAACAACCGCACGAACAAAGGAGGCGCGAGCGAGCGACACGCCATCTGCGTGAGCGATTCAAAGCGTTTTCGAGCAATCCTCGATTGAGCAAGGAAACGCGCAATTCACCGCATTATCCAACCGATCTGCTTGTGTAGCGGTCCCGATCCGCCGGCAAGTCCTGGGAAGCCCCGCGTGGCGGATGTATTCGAGGAAGAGCTCGACTTCTTCTTTGCGCCGCCGATACCGCCGATGGTAACTGGCCTTGGTACCGTTCGACAACACGGCATTGTCCGAATCCGATGCCAATGCGCGGTTTCCTTTCTGCAGTTTTGCCCGCGTCATTGACGCTCGTCGCCAATGATACGCGTCAAACTTCGCGTTATAGCACTCAGGTTGCGTCACGCCACGCGCGCGTGGGGAAAAAGGCAATGGCAAAGAAGACCCGGCGCATCGTGCCGAAGCTGCTCGACCAAAAGCGCGCTGCGAGCATTCCCAAGGGGCGGGATCGATTGCACGCGCAGATCGATGGCATCGATCGACTCTTCTCGCGCTGGGTCGAAGTCGGTCGAAATCTCGGCAGTATGACGAGCCGTACCATTCGATTGCTCGATGCCTAGTGGTACCGACGTGCTTCGCGCGGCTGTCGACGAGGCCATTGCTCGCGGCGCGTACGATCCGGTGCGCTCGCTGTGTTATGCGAGCAATGGGAAAACCTGGGCCAGCCCATTCCCACGTTGCTCGATATCGGTGCGCACGTGCCTGATCGTGATGCCCCGTCCCGCACGACCTTGGAGGTTACGATGTCTGATGATGTGATTGGTCGATTTCGTGATATCGGCGTACGCGCTCCAGCCGACGCACTTTCGGCTCTTTTTGGCATGCTGCGAAGAGCGCTTGTCTGGGCCGATTTTGCCGAGCAGCGCAGTTGCGCTCGAAATACGCGAGCGTGAAGTCCGCAATTCGCGCTCGCCGCATGGCGCAACGCTTGGTACGGTCACGCCGCTCGACGTCTTCGATTGGAATCACGCTCGAGCATCGACCGCCCCAAATACGAGCATCTCTCTGCAACTCGGTTTCATCGCCGAGGCACAGAATGTCGCTATTTCGCGGTCAAAGTGGCGTCGGCAAAACCATGCTCGCATAAAACTCGCCTTTGCGAGCGCCTCGGAGCAAGGCTACACCGTCCGCTTCACGACGCTCGCTGGAGCGCTGGCGGACTGCTCAAGCAAGAGTCGCTACCGGCCGTCGAACGACGATTGCGTCGGTACACGAACCTGACCTGCTCGTGCTCGACGAGATTGGCTACTTGCCAAGTGATGCCTGATCGGCCGATTGGCTTTGCAACATCATCAGCAGACGCCACGAAAAGAAGTCGACGGTGGTGACCACGAACCTCGCCTTCAAGCAGTGGAACACCGTGTTTTGGCGCCGCCTGTGCCGTCGCCCTCGTCGACCGCGCTTTGCTCAGCACTGTCACGTTTTCGATATCGACGCCGACTCGTGGCGGCAAAAGACGTCCCCTCCGAGCTGCACCGAATCACGCCAAGCGCAGTCGCTGATCCGTGCCGAACCCGCCCTCGAACCCGCGGTCAAATTTCTGGATTTCGAGGGGCGGTTACAACCGCGAATCGAAGTCCTGCTGCCAAGAGACGCAATTCCGGACAAGACATCATCGTGCATCTCCGCCTCGTCAATCGCGAGGACCGGCGCATCGAGGTTTGTCCGATGCTCTGCCCACCGCCCTCGCAATGCTTTGAAGCCACCCCCACGATTGCTTGCTCGAAGCGGCACAGCAAAATGTCGCCGAGCTCGCGATAGAAATCCGGTACGCGACTTTGCGGGTGATCGATGGATCCCACCACGACGTCCGGCAACGCTTGATTTGGTGGGCAAGCAATCGCAAAACGACCGATTGGCCCATTCCCGGATCACCCGTAATCATGACGAATCCGCCATCTTGCACGGCGGCGCCGTACGCTGGCAAAAAGATTCGATGGCGGGCGATGCGTAGATCGCTTCAATCGGCACGTCCGGGCGAAATGGATTAATTTTAGCCCGTAAAGCGTCAAGAGTTCGACTTCGTGTCCCTCTTTCGAAAATTCCGTTACTTCCTCGTGAGCGAGGTATGCCGGGGGCAACCTGGTCGCCGCGTATTCGGCAATGTATTTCTGGCAATGGCGTGATTCCAGGCGCGTCCCCTGCGTGGTCGGTCGGCTTTGCGTCCGATTGAATCACTCGCCGTTGTCGGTCGGCATTTTTGGCCTTGTCGAGCGGCAAAAAGCGTGCACAGAGACTTTCCCGTACGCTCGTCGCACAGTTCCACCGACGACAAGTCCCAGTTGCATATCGGACGTGGACTCGCTTCAAAGGCCGATATCGCGCGGGAATCTCGAAACGAATCCCCTCGAGGCTCAGCGTGCCATCGCCTTGCCTCTGCGCCCGCGTCGTAGATCGACGAAATGCCTGGCGCAATTCGTCCGGCTGAGGACTCGGACGACTCGTATTCGGCCCATCGAGAAATCGTGCAATGGGCGCTTGCTTGGTTTCGCTGTGGATGGCCCGATTGTACTCTTGTTCGACCCACGCTTGCGTTGCCTGGTTCAGCAATGCCAAAGTCAGCGTAGGCTCGCCGCGAAGCATTGCCATCAGCCGACCTTCGACCTGAGCCCAAAACACTTCCTGCTTGGCGTTTTGCTCAGGTCCATACGGCCGAGTGTGATCGTACACGATACCGAGTTGCAACAATCCCTCGCGCGTTTCGGCAGCCACCATGGCCCCGCCATTGTCGGCGTAAAGCGCCCAGGGCAATCCGCGTTTCATGATCGCTTGGCAAAGGCCGTGAATCAGCGTCTCCGCGCTCGGAGCGAGGTACCATTGCGCATGGCAAACCAATCGCGACCGATCATCGAGCACGCACAAGAGCACCGGCTTGTGCCGTTCGCCCGATGGCAAGCAGAGGCTGCGGAGCATTCATGAAAAAATCCAAATGCCACAGCCCATTGACGTGCTCCACCTCGAAAGAGCGCGTTTCCCGGACTTCATAAACTTCGTCCGTATTCGTTTTCTTCTGTCGGATCTTGGACGACTTTGCGCGCAAGAGTCCCTGGCTCTTCATGTATCGACAAATCGTCGAATACGACGAAATCGGATGGATGGTCGGATCCTTCTCCGCAAGAGCCACGATGTTGTCGTAATGAAGCTGAAACGACAGCCACGGAAATTGCTGGTGCAGCCGCCGAATGGTTTCTTTGAGCACGGCATGGATGCAGGGTTGTTTTCCCGCATCACCACGCACTTTGCGCGCGAGCGATTCCATCGTGTCGACGGGCGACGCTTTGGCTTGATAGTACCATCGCTCGATGGTGGACGCGCCAAACTTGACACATTCTCCCGTCGTGGGATGGCGCCATTGCCTTTTGGCGAGCTCCTCGATGGCAATCGATAACTCGCCATGTTCGGGTGGAGCCGCAAAAAGCGGTCCTATGATTTGAAAGCGCAGACGAGCCCATCGCATGCGCATCGGCACGCCCTCGGATTCGTTCATAAAGGTCACCTCGATGACCGGAGCGCGGGCTACATTGCCGCCTCCGGACAACCGGGGACTACCTCAGAATCGGTTTTACCGCAAAAACCAAGCTCTGCGTATCGACAATCGAGTATCGGATAGCGTGCTCGATGACTGGGCGGCTTCGTAACCATTGCGACAAACCGCAAGGCGTGCATGAGTTGGTCTCGGGGATCACCGGAAAACCTTTCGAGGAGCGACAGGGGCAAGCGCGTTTCGTCGAGTGGCGGCATGAAACGCGAGCGTTCGGCGATGAAACCGGACAGCGATGGCAGGATGGACACGAAAACGCAAGCCAGCGACGCTGGGTTCGTCGGGGATGTCGAACGATTCTGCGGTGGTTGTCGCGGCACGACGAGCGCTGTCGGCGCCACGCTGTTGCCAATACGTTGCAGCGGCGAGCAGGACGATGGCGAAAACGTACACGGAGCGAGAAATAAAGCGGATCGACAGCGGTGTCGTGCGTGCTCGGCAGCCTTCTCGAGCGCAGCAAAGCTGATGCGGCGGCTGAACAATGGTTCGGCGTCGGCCACGATGCCGCGTGGTTTTCGCGGGTAGTCCGCTCGGTGAAGTTTGCCCCCGCACGCGCATCCAGCCGCGCTGGCCTCTCAGTGCGATCGCTTCGTCAAACTCGACAAGCGTCAAGAAAAACTTGACGTCCGGCAAAAGCCGTGCCACATAGGACTCCTCCGTTGCTTCGCAACTTCGGAGTCCAGCCCTCTCGAGGAACTTTTTCAAGCTCTTTGAGGGGGCTGTGGTTTGTCCATCACGAAGCGTGCTTGGAGGAGGCCGGGGGAGCATCGGTTTTGTTGGTGGTGCTGAGCGTTCGAAGGATGCAAGCTGCCCGCCATTTCGTCGCGCAATACCTTCGCATCGTCGTGATTGTACTGACCAACTACGGGGCAGCATTGTTGGTGTTTGCATGGACAATCCTTGGCTGTGGACCTGGTGTCGTCCGCGTCGTGCAGCCGGATTCGGCGGCATTTCTGCAAATAACCAATGCCCAAGTGAGCGCCGAGGCGCGGCGTTCTGCGCATTTGATGGGGCAATGGGTGCGTGGGCGTTCGCCCGACAAGATCGGCGTTTTGGAGGACAGCAAGCTCCCCGAACCGTACACCCAAGATGACGAAAGCGGGGTTTGGCCTTCCGAATATCACTTGGGATACGCCGCGCTGAGGCTCATTCGCGAGCATTATGCGGCCGCTCATCCAGCGTACCGCGTGCCCAAAGACGGCAACCTCGTCGAGGTCATCGACGAAGCGGGCGGGAACACCCACATCGTAGCGGATTTCGACAGGGATCGGCACATTGATCTCGCGGATGTCGAGGGGCGGGTTTTGTTCGAAGTCGTTCCGCGGGGACAAACACACCGGTCTGCGGCGAACAACAAGGTCGACTGGCATTTGCGCTTGATCAATGGCGCCATGCTCGGCGTTCCGAAGTTCAAACTCGGGACGGGCTACGCGGGCGAGGTGGGTGTGCGCTTTGCCGAGGGCGCCCAGCCATGGGTCCTTCGGTGGGCTACGACGGATCCGGGGGTTGTCGAGTACCAATGGCTGGTGCTCGGCGCGGAGCAGCAGACCGCGGAGGCCTACGGCGATGCGTATGTGGCCAAGCGATGGCGTGAGCCGACGCTGCGCGAGATTTCGCGATTGGGGCGAGCGCTGCACGAAGTGGTGGAGCGGTTGGTCCAGGCGCGTGAGGAGCTGGGACGAACGCGTGCCGAGGCGACGATACCGATTTTGCCCGGAAAAACGATAGCGGACTACCTGCGGTCAGTGGCGCTGTGGAGCGCGCACGACGATGACGTTGCGCGGCTGCTCCCGGTGATGCGCAAGCCTCCCGAGGCGGTGGCGCGGGTGCGTTTGGACGCACGACACGTGGGACAAACGGTCTCCGGTGGTGGGGGCGGTACTGCACAAACTTTCTACACAGTCAAGGGGAGACCTGGAAATCAACCTTGGAACTTGCATATGGGCAATGCCGCGCACAATGTGATCGGGGCGGAGTATAAGGCGCGGCATCCCAAACCCCAAGAGGTGCGCACCAACACGGTGAGTATAAGAACGATTGTAGACGCAGCAGGCGGAACGTCAGCTTTGCTCGGTGCCGGCGAAGCTTTGCGACGGCCAGACATTGCGGATCTAGCGAATACAGTCGTGTTCGAGATCAAGTCCAGCTCGCAGGGTCAGTTGGCAGAAGGGATAGCCGACGTCGCCAAGAACATTGCCGCGATCAACCGGGGAATGCCGCGCAAGTTATTTACCCACGGCACCGGATTCGCCGGGGATGTTTGGGTCCGGTTCGACTTGAGCATGCGGTGGTGGCGCCTCGACTGGCGCACGACGACCCCCGGCGTGGTTCAATACAACTGGAAGAAGCTGAGCGACGACGAGATCGACGAGCCCACGATCATCAAGGGGCTCCAAGAGGGGCGATTTACATGGGTGGATTTGACGCAAGCGGACATGCAGCAGTACGCCGAGAAATGCGAACGATGGTCCGAAGCGTACGCCAAGGGGGCTCAAAAGCTCTTCATGATCCAAATGGTAGGCGGCTACGTCGTGCAAATCATTGGCACCGCCACGATGGTCTATCTCAGTCCCGGGCTCGGACCGGGCAAAAAGGTGCAACAAGGTGCATCCCCGAAGGCTGGGTCATTGCTTCCGCCATCGCCTCCACGTTCGCCATCGCCAGGCCCCATCTCGACGCCACCGAGGCCGCCGTGGGGGCCGCCGCGTCCGCCGCCGGAGCTGCCGCGTCCACCGGCCGGGGCGCGGGTCGGCGATTCCCTGTAGACGCAGGCACTTGCTTCCTGCGGCAAGTTGTGGAACGTCGGGTTTGACCATGTCCGACGTAACCGCGACCAATCCCGCATCGCCCCTGCTTTTCCCTGCGTTCATGTACGGCGACAGGACCACGTGTCGCCGCAAGCTGAAGGCCGAAGCCAAGAAATGGGCCAAATACTACATGGAGGGCCGCGACTTTCCCGAACCGAAGCTCATCCCCATTCCCTCCGGTTCCGTCGTGTTCACGGATGAGGACATCGCCAAGTGGGTCGGAGCGGGGTATTCGTTCTATCCACAAGCCAATGTCGTGACCATTGCCGCCAATCCCAAAGAACAAGGTCTCCATATCCAATGGCGCGCGTACATGCTCGAGACCCTGCAATTCGAAACGGAATGGGCTGCTAAACTCAGCCATATGGAACGCTTCCCCTTACGGCGTGCATTCGTCACACACGTTTGTAGATACCCTTGGGGCGCGATTTCCGCAGCCGTCATATCTCGTCTGCTCAACAGCATCGAGCTCGCCGTGCCGCGCATCGAAGGTGTCTTGCGGCATTGGGAAGCGCTCGACACCTTGAAGTACGTCGATGTTCGTGAGGGTCTCATCTCGCTCGCCGAACTCATAGCGTATCGTTTCGATGGCACCGTCCCCATGTGGGTGGATCAACCCACAGGGAATATCCGGACCGACCTGCAAACCGCAATCGAGCAAATGCGCAATGCGTCGGAAGACGAGATTCACATGCGGCTGCTCGAGCACTTGCGTGCGCTCGTCGATAGCGAGAAAGGCTTGAAACATCGCGAGTGGTTGAAATCACCGGGTGTGATCGAGGCTGCGCTCGAAGCGGAACGTCGCCAAGGGCAAGAATTCTACGACAATCTGACCAGTGGACAAGGCGGGGAAATCGGTTCGTTTTTGCTCTTGTACGAAAGGGACAATTACCCCGGCAACGTGCATTGAGGTGTGCCGACCATGTCCGACGCAAGCGCAACGAGCCCCGCATTGCCCCTGCTTTCCCTGCCTTTTTGTGCGGCGACAGGACCACGTGTCGCCGCAAGATGAAGGCCGAAGCCAAGGCCAATGGCGTCAACACCGTAGGATGCGCAATGGCATGCATGCGCCCAACGTCACGCATCGAGCCGCCCAAATTCGTAAGCAAATCTATGGAGCATCCCTTTCGAAAGGGGTCCCCAGCGGTTCGAAACCATCTCCAACCCCCTTCGAAAGGGGTCTTCTGTAGATTCGATTACTCGCGACCCCCTTTCGAAAGGGGTCCCAAGTGGTTCGAAACCACGCCACCCCCTTTCGAAAGGGGTCTTCTGCAGGTTCGATGACTCGCGGGCCCTTCGGCACCGGTCCCGCGATGGTTCGCGTCAGTCCGCACTCACGGCGCCAGCGTCGGAACGTTGTCCATCCACCGCAAGCGACTCAACGCCGCCGTCAAGTCCACCACGAGCTTCGTGTTCACCGCCTCGAGCACCGCGTGGCACGACGTCTTGTCGAGCGACGCCTTGGTCCTCGTCTGCCGATCCTTCGGAATGCTCGCCCATTCCTTCGACCAATTGGCAAACCCACCCGGCGATTGACACACTATTTCCACGACGTCCGGACTCTTCGTCCACACCGCCCCAAGCTTGTCCTTGCCGGCTTCACACGTGCCGCGACCAAGCACGCGCGTCGTCAATTGGCATACCTTCAATTGCGTATCCACCACGCAATTGCGCAAAAAAATTTGGCCATCCGCTTCGTCGATCACACCCACCGCGTCCATCTTGTCCCCGCGGTTTCGCGACCCGAGCGCCGCTTCTTCGCCCGCTTTCAAATAACACCGCAATGCCGCAGCATTGGGCGCCGGGTCATCCGCGTTTTTCAAAAACGTAACGAATGCACCCTTCGCGTCGTCGTTGCCCACTTCACCCATCGGACCATACACGAGCGCCACTTTGCCTCGATACCGCGCGCTCGCCGCCTTCGCGTCCGTCTCATACGCGCCCAGCACGTCGGCCGCCGTCACATCGACGTCGGGCGGATGCCCAACCATCGCGTCCGCCGTAGCGCCCGCCGAAGCGGCCGATGCACTCGGAGCAGCCGACGCGGCCGTGGGCGACGCATCCGAACGCGAACGCGAACACCCAGCTAGCGTCATCAAAACCAACGGTCCCGCAAGAAGCAACGAATCGAAGAATCGCACCAGCTCACCCTACGATCTCTGCATGCCGCAGATCAAGGCTCTTCGACCATCGGAAACACCTCGACGCTCGTCGCAGCAAGCGCCGCCGCGCCATCCGGCGCATCCGCATCCTTCAGCGCCGCGAAGTGCTCGCGCGAGTCCCATATCGAAATGGTCATTGCTTTTCCCGTCGCAGGGTCGTGCACGAAATAGCTCGCCTTGCAGCCCGGTTGCTTCTTCATCCACGCCCGATGCGCCCGCGCTTTCTCGATGTCGCCCTCCGATGGCCGCTCGTGCGTCACGATGCGACAAATTCCCTTGCTTTGAACTGCAGCCGTCGCCGCAGGAGCCTTGGTCACCTGCGCCGCGAGCCATACGCGCCCAATCTGGAGCACTGGATGCGCTCCCTCGACGCCAAAGTCCTCCGGCGTCACGACACGACCATTGACCGTGAAGTACCCGAGCTTTGCGCCAAACTCGTCCGCGAGCGCGTAACGATTCTTTCCTGCTGGTGACAAGTCGTACCGGAAGCCGTCGATGGTGACTCGATTGCCGTCGACACTGGTCTTGGGAGGCATGGCGCGACCCTATACCACAAACCGTGGCAAACTGCGATGGAATTTGGCATCGAGTAGGATATGCTCTCAGCGTGACATCGCCCCATCGTCCGATTCCACCGCCTGTCAATGAAATTTGGAAAACGTTTCTCACGACGGCCAACAGGGTTGATCCGGAGCGTACGATAACGTCGTTCGAGCTGCGTGCGTCGAAAGAAACGCGCGCCATTGCGCCCGCACCTCAGCCGCCGCCCGTTTCGATGTCGGACCTGCCTTCGGTGCCGGTTTTGACGCAATCGGTGGCTCCGGGCGACATGGCGGGTACGGATTTCGAAGTGACCGGGGTGCTGGGTGAAGGCGGCATGGGGCGCGTGTTATTGGCGCGGCAAAAGTCATTGCAACGCGACGTCGCGCTCAAAGTGCTCAAAGCAGCGGAAACGAGCCGCGATGTGGTGGATACGCTGCTCGCAGAGGCGATCATCACGGGGTCGATCGAACATCCGAGCATCGTGCCGGTTCATGCGCTGGGGCGCGACAAAGAAGGGCTCCCCGTCCTTGTGATGAAGCGAATCGACGGCGTGTCGTGGCGGAGCCTCTTCAATGATCCGGCGCATCCTGCATGGGCGTCGTTGGCCATCGACGAGGGCGATAGGCTGGACGCGCATCTGGAGATCCTCGAGGCCGTTTGCAATGCGGCGCATTATGCGCACACGCGGGGCGTCGTGCATCGAGACATCAAGCCCGAGAATGTGATGATTGGCGGGTTTGGTGAAGTGTACCTGGTGGATTGGGGCATTGCAGTCCGCAAGGCAGACTTGGAACAGCAAGACGACGCGGCGATGTACGGACCGCCCGTGGGAACACTCGCGTACATGGCTCCGGAAATGGCGATGGGGGATTTGGGCCGCATCGATGCTCGGACGGACGTGTATTTGCTGGGCGCGACGCTGCACTTCATTCTCACGGGAAAACCTCGGCACGAGGGTGATACGACGCTCGAGGTCTTGTTTTCGGCGCGAGATTCGGAGGAGGTCGCTTATGGTCCGAACGTTCCGGCGGAGCTTGCATCGATATGCAATCGAGCGATGCATGTCGATCCGGACGAGCGTTATCAGAGTGCGCTGGAATTGCGGCAGGCGATTACGTCGTTTTGCAGGCATCGAGGTTCCTTGGCGCTGTCGGAAAAAGCATTTTCGAAGCTCTCCGAAATTCAATCCGCGCAGGATGCCGCGGGCGCCGTGCACGATCGTCGGATGTACCAGGCTATGACGGAGTGTCGATTTGCCTTCATGCAGGCGCTCGATGCATGGAAAGGAAATCAGGACGCGCGACGGGGTTTGGATGCGGTACTCGAACGAATGATCGAGTATGAAATGGCGCAGCGGGACGTCGAAAGCGCGCGAGCGCTCTTGGCGGACCTGTCCGAGGTTCGGCCGGATATCGAGAAGCGAATCGACGCGCTCGTTTTGGAAATGGAAGCCGCGAAGGTGCGTGAAGCAAAACTTCGGGCGATGGAGCGGGACGCGGATTTGCGAATTGGCGCGCGATTCCAATTGGCGATCCTCACGGTGTTGCCCGTGAGCGCCAGCGTGGCCTTTGGTGTCATGCTGCAGCGTGGTCAACATCAGGCGACGCAGAAGCAACTCATTCTTTTTCCCACGGTCGTGCTGATGCTGCTCGTGGGCGCATTTTTCTTGTTGCGCGCGCGTTTGACGACGGCGGTGAGTCGCAAAGCTTTTGCAATGTTTGCGCTTTTTCCCATGGCGACGCTTCTGCATCGGGCATTTGCCATTGCACGCGGGACCGACGTGGCTTCGATCGTAATGACGGATCTGGTGATCGTCGCGGTCGTCGCGGCGGCGTTTGCCATTACGATATTACCGCGCGTCGCCTTGGTGACGGGGCTGTTTGGCGCAGGCGCCGTGGTTGCTTATTTATTTCCTGCGTACGCGACGCACATCTTTACGGGCTCGACGGTGCTCGGTACCGCGGGCCTCATCGTTTTCTGGGGTCGAATGGTCGCACAAGAGAGAACGATGTGAATCGCGAGCGTTACCCCGCACCTCACGCCTCACCCCCCCGACCCTCCTCTCCAACTCCGCTTCGCTGCGCGGACAGGGGGGAGGCGGAAGTTCCAGCGGTCATCATTACGCAACATGACAGCGCATTGCGTAACGAACTTTCAAATGAAAACAGGACATGACATTGCTTGTCCCTGCGTATCAGCATACACGCATTTCGACGTGATACGATATGCGTCGTGCACACCCCAGGACGTCGTGCCGTGGCTGGAAAGCGTTTCGCATTGGATCCGGATGGCTATGACGACGGCATGCGCGACCGGGAGAAAACGGTGGCGCCCGCAGGAGCGCCAGTGCGACAAAAGAATGATCTACTGACTGCAAGCGAGGCCATTGAATATCTGGACGTCAAACGCCCGACGCTTTACACCTACGTCAGTCGCGGATGGGTGCGAAGTCTCCCCAGCGCCAGCGGCCGCGGTCGGCTCTATGTCCGTGAAGATCTGGAACGGCTGAAGTCGCGGAGCAGTGCGCATGTAGGGCACGCGACGATGAGCGCTCCACCCTGCGAGACGCAGGTGACCCGAATCGATGCAGGCGGTCCCATTTATCGAGGTCATTCGGCCGCGACGCTCGCTCGCGCGGGTGTCCCTTTCGAGTCCGTTGCGGAGCTTTTGTGGACTGGTGAGCTGACCGAAAAATGCCCCGACTGGTCGAAGCGTCCCATTTCGAGCGATCATCTGCGCGATCTCGAGCTTGCTGCGGAGCTTGCAAAGCGCGCGGTCGTGCACGTCGGCGTGCAGGATTTGCAGCCGCTCGTTGCCATCCGTCTGGGTGTCACGGTGCTCTCGGCGCGGCGTCGTGCGCGAATGCCGAGCGCTCCGCGGAATGAGATGCGCGAAGCGCGGGAGCTGCTTTTGCTGAGCGCCGAGCTGCCTCGAATATGTGGCGATGCGTCAATCGTCACGCCACCAATGACGGCTCGCGGCATTGCAGCGCGCCTTTCAAGCGCATGGGAATCGCCTGCTGTCCAGGTGGAACCTGCGCGACGGGCGCATGCCATCAATCAAGCGCTCGTGTTATCCGCTGACCATGGGCTCGACGCGTTGGCGATCGCGGTGCGCATGATGGCAGCGGCGGGCGGCGATTTGTATGCGTGCGTTTCGTCGGGGCTCGATGCAATGGCCGGCTTCGAGTACGAGAGTATCTGTATGCAACTGGAGCACATCGTGTGCGATCTGGTATCTCCTTCCGCGGTGCGTCGTTATGTGGCAGCGAGTATGGAGCGTGGGCATTCGATTCCGGGATTTGGTCATCCATGGTATCCGGCGGGCGACCCTCGGGTGCCGTTGCTTCTCGAGCAGGCAGCGGCGCTCGCACAGGATGAACGACGTGTGCGCAATGTGATGGCGCTCATCGAGGCTGCGCGTGACCAAGGCGCGCCGACGCTCGAAGTTGGAATGGTGGCACTCGCCGCGGCATTGGATTTGCCTTTCGGTTCGACGTCGATGCTCGTTGCATTGGGTCGCATGGCGGGATTCATTGCTCATGTTTTCGAGCAATGGGATTCGGCAGGGAATGGGGAGCTGACTTCGCAGGAGCGGTCCGATGTCACCCATCGTCATCGCCGAGGTCTTTGACGTCTTCCAATTTGAGCTCCAGGAGGATTTGGAAGATCATGACGATGCGCAAGAGGCGCGACGCTTCGCGTTTGACCTTGATGAGGTCGTCCGCTGACGTGCCTGCCGTGGCCAATTTTTGCAGCAATGATTTTTCGGTCTCGATGATGCGAGCGAGAGCCATTTCTTCTCGGGCAATCGCATCGAAGCGTTCGATGCGGATTTGATCGAGCGTGCGTTGTCCGGGTTCTGGCGAGACCATAACGGAATCCCCTTTTGGTTTGGAGTAAGTGCATGGGCACCGCACACACCTGCGGCGGAGCTCGGTTATATTGGGATTGATAGGCTCGAAGTGCGCCGGCGCGCGTCGGGGAGGACGAAGCGCGCCGGCGCAACTTCGAAGGCGTGGGATGGGAAGGTTCAGCGCTGCTTTACATGCCGATGCGGCGCAGTGCGATTGAACCTCGCATTACCCGTCGATCACGGGTAGGCGGGCGGCTGCTGGGACTGGGCCGTATAATGGTCGTCCAAGAAGTGGAGCGCTTGGCACAACTTCAGGTTGAGCACGATCTCCTTGCAAATGATCGTTTCCAGTGTTCCCCGGACCGATTCATTGACGCTGACGAGCCAGTTGAATTCGGTGGCGTCCAGCGGCTTGGTGACATCGCCCACGACCTTTTGAATCTTCTCCCCTTCCGCATTGATGATGTGAGCCAAGCCGAGCTCCTCGAGGGCGACCGAAAAGACGACCCAGGCTGCTGCATTGCAAGGATCGAGATACTTCGGATCGTTGTTTTCGATTTTCGGCATACCCATGATGATTCTCCTTGTAACGCTCCAGGTCCCCATGCCGCGCCATTCGCGACATCAATCGTCTGGAGCTGCAATGATGACGGGCTCGAGCTGCACACGTGAGCAATTTTTTGGCAATGCATGCAAAACCCGAAAATGGTGCAGAAAAGTAGCATTCCGATTGCAATTGGACCTGTCTGGAACGTAAATACGGGGACAATCCTATACCCATCATGGATTTCCTGTCGGGAATTCGCTGCGGCAAACCATTTTTGCGCCATGAACATTGCGAATCCAATGGATGTCGACGAATGAATCGACATTGACATGTCGCTACATTCATTCAATCGGCCGAAATCGATCATTCGATGTCGATTCACGAATCGACGTTGACGAATGGGCAGCATTTGGGCGAAGTCTCGTGTGCGTGCAGGGCTTTGCATGAAGCGCCCAATCGAAGGCCATGAGGCGTCATGCAAAGCGCACGCGGGGGCTGCCATGGGGGAGACAGATCGAGCTACGTTTTCAGTTGTCTGGAGCGAACACAAAGAGCGCTTGTATCGTTTGTGTCTTCGGTGGATGGGCGGCGATCGCGACGCTGCGAGCGATGCGGTCGCCCAAGTGGCGCTCAACGCCGTCGAAGAATTGGCATCCAGTCATTTACCGATATCGAATTACGGCGCCTGGCTGACTCGATTGGCCAGAAATGCCTGCATCGACATCCATCGAGAACGAGCATCGGACCATCGGGCCATCGATCGCTTCGGCATCGACGTCGACCAACGAAGTGCGTATTGCGAATCGCCCGAATCGGAGGAGCTGCGGCGCGAGCTGGGCGAGCATCTTCGAGAAGCAATCGAACGGTTGCCACCACGCCTGCTCGCCGTCGTAAGGCTCCGCCTTCTAGAAGACGCATCGTACGAGGTCATTGCCGAAAAACTCGGCGTGTCCCCGGAGGCAGCGCGAAAGCGCATGCAAGATGCCCGAGACATTCTTGCGGAGGAGCTGAGTCCCTACCTGATCAATGGAACGAGATTGAACGAGATCTTCGGACTGCACATCCCCATCGATTGCACCACGCATGCTCCCCGCGCTTGGCAACGTCGCGCCCGTCGCTTGTACGAACCATCGTCCAATGGATCGACTGATGACGGTATGCGCCCGCGGACCGATTCCTCCAAGCTGAAAGCGCACCGGCTCGAGTCGCTACGGCCGTCGCCCTCCATTTCGGATGCCCTGCTCGACCCTCGCGAGCAGGATCCCCACGTGCCAACCCCTTGACGGCGTGCGCAATATCAGCTTATGTCACAGCTTTACGGAAAGTGGTGGGCAATGAACTTCCGGCGGGTGACATGACGGATACATCAAAGTTGAACCATGACGCTCTCGACGCCGAGGCGCTTCGTCGTGAAAACGAGGCACTTCGCCGGCGAATTGCGGAGCTCGAAGCGACATGCGTGTCATGTGCGGATGGTGATGGCGTGCGCTCATTGGCTGAACGCACGCACTTGCTCCACGCCGTGATAGACAAATCGCCGAGCGTCATCTTCGTCAAAGCGGTCGATGGCCGTTATTTGCTCGTCAACCGCCGAGCAGAAACGCTTTATGCCAAGACGCGCGCCGAGCTATTGGGGCATTACGATAGCGAATTCTTTCCGCCAGAGGCGGTTCAGGCAATGAAAGTGAAGGACGACGAGGCGCTTGCTCGCGGTGAGCCGATTCAATTCGAGGAATCGGTGCCGTTTCATGGCGAGCTTCGCCATTATGTGACGATCAAGTTTCCCATCATGGGTCTCGATGGAGCTGCTTTGGGCGTGTGCGGAATTGCCACGGACGTGACGGAGCACAAGCGCGAGGAAGCCGAGCGGTTGTTGATGCGCGAGCAGGTGATTGCGGCGCAAGACGAGGCGCTGCGCGAATTGTCGACGCCGCTCGTGCCCATTGCGCAAGGTGTGGTGGCGATGCCTTTGATTGGAGCGATCGATTCCAAGCGCGCCGATCTCATCGTGACGGCGCTACTCGATGGCGTCAATCAACAAAGCGTGCATACGGCCATTCTGGATATCACGGGGGTACGCACCGTCGATTCTCACGTCGCCGGAGCGCTCGTGATGGCTGCACGTGCCGTAGGGCTGCTCGGTGCACGGGTGGTCGTCACGGGAATTCGGCCCGAAGTCGCTCGCACGCTGGTCGATCTGGGCGCGGATCTCGCCGGCATCGTCACTCGAGCCACCTTGCGCAGCGGAATTGCCTACGCGCTTGGGCGGTGAGCCGTGTCGGCGCGGACCGGCCGCATGACGTGCTTTTAGATGAATGAATCAGCATCACGGCACGCCGCTCGCATGCAGCGTGACCATGGAGTACGAACCTTTCATGGATCGGGTCGCTCGGCGGGGGGCTTTCGAAAGCGACGACGTTGCGCTTCGGGCCGCCCGTGCCGTCATTACGGCGCTCGCCGGGTTTCTCGTTCCCGATGAGGCGCAGGCGCTCGCTGCGGCGCTGCCAAGCTCGTTCGTGCCGCTGGTCGTGACGAGCGCCGTCGCGGCCGAGCCTGGGCGGGATGCCATGTTTCAGCGTGTCGCTGCGCTCGAAATAGTGCCGCTTGCGCTCGCCACCGAGCACACCGTCATCGTTTTACAGGTCCTGTCCGATTTATTGCCAGAAGAGACGCGGATTCGGCTCGCTCGGCACCTTGGCCCCGAGCTTGGCGAGCTGCTCAGCCCCATGCCCGCGCCTGACGAGCCGCCTGCGCATATCCACAGGCCGCCTACGGTTGCGCCGGGCGGCGGGCATACGCTTGCGACGGGCCGTCCGGGAAGTCGGCATCCGCTGAGCGAGGCCACGCCCGAGCGTGCACATACGCATTCGGTGGTTCGTTCGGACAATCCGCATGGCGATACGAAGCTGTCGTCGACTGAGGGGCTCACGCAGGAGCGCGAGCACGAGACGCTCGCGGAAGGCCGTCCGGGCCCAGCGCGGCCCATTGCGGAGGCGGGAGAGCGGACGGCGAAGGGGTAAGCGCGGCCGAAGGGGTAAGCGCGGCCGAAGGTCATATTGCTCGGCACTCGCGTTCCCCAAACTCGCCCGCTACGCGGGCTCGAACAATGGGGCCCCCTCGCGAGCGCCGAGAAAGACGACCTTCGACCTTGATTCCAATTCACTACGCGTATTCGGTTCGGAGCAATCACCCGCGCTTCTCGCGCAATGGCTTCAGCGCCCCGCTCCAAGCGATCACTTGGTCGAATACCTGCCCCATTGTCTTTTCGTGATGCGCGGCCGGTTTGAAGGTGGAAAAATGTTCGAAATCGGTGAACAAGGAGAGCGCGACCTGGGCGCGCACGGTCGCCACACGCACCTCGGCCATGACCAACCGAAGGTGCTCGACCGCTCGCACGCCGCCCGCGCTGCCATAACCGACGAATCCGGCAGCTTTGTCGTTCCATTCGGCATACAAGAAATCAATGGCGTTCTTCAGGGCGCCCGATGTGCCATGATTGTATTCGGGCGTGACGAATACGAAGCCGTCGAACGAGGCTATCTTTGCGGCCCAACGTTTCGTATGCTCCTTCGAATACTTGCCTTGCGACGGGGGAATGGGCTCGTCGAGAAGCGGAAGATTGAAGTCCTGGATGTCCACCAGTTCGAACGTGGCGTCGCTGCGCCGCTGCGCAATTTCGTGCACCCATTTGGCGACGGATGCGCCTACACGGTTCGGACGCGTGCTTCCAATGATGATCCCGACGTTGATCATGGTGTCCTCCTGTGGCGCATTCGCGCGACGGCTGAGGTCGAGCAAAGAATGAGCCGATGTCACTTCAATGCGCTCGGCCGTGGTTACGCAACGTCAAGCCGGCGGGCAGGTGCAATTTTCACGGCGCCAGTTTCGCGATGAATACATCGAGGCTGCCGCTGTCGCTCGTGAGCGGTCCGCCGCCAAAATCGATGGTGCCTGGATTGTCGCTGAACACGTAGACCTGCCCCATCGCATCGGTGGCCACGTTTTGACCCGATTGCGAATCCGCATCGCCGAACCGCCTGCTCCAGACGTGTTCACCTGCGGGCGAAAGTTTTGCGACGACGATGTCGCGCAGCCCGGCGCTCGAAAGCGTGCCCCCGCCATAATCGACCGCAGCTTCGAAATGACCCGTGAATACAATATTTCCCGCCGAATCGAGCGCCAGGTTTTGCGTCGCATCGTCTCCCGTGCCGCCGAATCGCTTGCTCCATACGTGCGCGCCCGTCGCATCGAGCTTCGTGACGAAATGGTCGCGCAGTCCGCCGCTCGTCAATGTGCCGCCACCGAAATCGACCGCTCCTTCGATGTAGCCCGATAGGACAACCGCACCCGCAGCGTCCACGGCGATCGTTTCGCCGCGCTGCATCGCTGCATCGCCAAAAAGCTTGCTCCATTGATGCGTGCCGAGCGAATCGAAGGATGCAACGAAAATGTCGGTGCCGCCCGCGCTGCCGAGAATGCCGCCGCCGAAGTTCGTGCTTCCATTGATGTCACCTGCAAGGATGACGTTGCCCGACGGCGCCACGCGTGCGGCGTATCCAATTTGATCTCCCGCGCTGCCGAAACGCTTGCCCCAGACGAACGTGCCGCTTGGCGCGTATTTGGCGAGGAAAATGTCAGCGCCTCCAGCGCTCGATAGGAGCCCACCGCCCAAATCGATGGTGCCTATGAATTCGCCGACGATGACGACGCCATCGGTCTCGTCGACGGCAATGTCTTCGATGCGCTGATTGTTGAGGCCTCCGAATGCTTTGCTCCACATGTGCGAGCCATCCGCGGCAAACTTTGCGAGGAAGCTGTCGTCGGCACCGGTGCCCGTGAGCGGTCCGCCGCCAAGGTCGATGGTACCCCCAAACCAGCCCGATACGTACAGATTTCCTGCGGAATCGAGGACGATTGCTTGACCGCGTTGATTGTTGCCGTCACCGAATCGTTTGCTCCATACGTGGTTGCCGTCGGAATCGAATTTGGCAATGTAGATGTCATTGCTTCCGGCGCTCGTGAGCACGCCTCCGCCGAAATCGATGTCCCCTTGAAAGTATCCTATCAAGTAGACGTTGCCTGCGGCATCGACGGCGGCGCCTTGGGCATTTTGCAAGAGTGCATCGCCAAAACGCTTGCTCCACAAATGGTCGCCGCAATCGGGCACTTCGCTGCAATCTTCGTCGATGGGCGTGGTGCAATCTTCGGTTTGCGGCGTGATGGCGCCCATGCAAGGACCATAATCCATGCCGCTCGGATTGCATACTTTCGTTCCTGGAGCGCAAGTGCCGACCCCTTCGGTTCCCATCGGGCCGTCATAACAATTCGCAATGCTTCCGGGTACGCATGAAGTTTCGCTGCCGCCAGAACCGCCCATTGCGCCGGCGCCCCCGGAGCCAGCAAAGCCGCCCATACCGGCGTCGCCGCCGGAGCCGGCCGTGCCGCCTGCATTGCCCGAGCTGCTCGAGCCCGAGCTGCTGGTCGTGACGGTATCATCGGAAGAGCAGCCGAATGTGACGCAAACGGCGGCAGAAAGGGCAAAAAGAGGAATCGAATGGCGAAGGGAAGGGCGCATGCCGGGCATTGAACAGCGGCAGCGCTCACGTGTCAACATGTTTGCGACGATACGTTTATTTCCGGAGCAAAGAGCAGAGGGGTTTTGTGTTACAAGTTGTGGTCGTTGAAGGGTTCCTCTGTGGGGGTTGCAGCGCGACAA
Organism: Polyangiaceae bacterium; assembly: GCA_016715885.1. Taxonomy (NCBI): domain Bacteria; kingdom Pseudomonadati; phylum Myxococcota; order Polyangiales; family Polyangiaceae; species Polyangiaceae bacterium. Next base: position 1,198,594 of record JADJXL010000025.1, on the reverse strand, counting down.
ACGCAGGGCGCAAAGAAAGTTGCTCGGACAAACATTTCGCGCTTGACAGGCATCAAAGCTAGGCGTAACGAGCATGTTTGCCATGCCGTCCGTACACCTGACTCGCCACCTCTTCTCGTTTTTCCCGCAGCTCGAGGGCCAAGACATCACCGTCGATGCAAAGACGGTGGGCGAGGTCGTGCAGGCCTTGGAAAGGCTTGCTCCCGGCATTGGCTTCTACATTTGTGACGAGCGTGGAAGGCTGCGGACGCACGTCAACATTTTCGTCGGCAAGCAGATGATTCGCGACCGCAAGGGGCTCACCGACGCGATCGCTGCTGACGACGAGGTTCATATTCTGCAAGCGTTGAGCGGAGGTTGAAATAGATGGCATCCCGAATTCTGGTCGGTACGCGCAAGGGCACCTTCATCGTCGAGAAGCAGAACGGTCAGTGGAAGCCGCGGCTTTCCGGGCACGCGGGCGGCAGCGTGAATTACGTCGCGCGCGATCCGTACACGGGCAAACTGTGGGCGCTATTGGGCTTTGGTCATTGGGGGGCGAAGCTGAGCGTTTCGAGCGACGAGGGCGCGACTTGGACCGATAACTCGTCGCAGATCAAATACCCCGAGGGCGCTCGATACATTGGCCAGGACATGTACGAGGACGCCAGCAGCGATTTCGGCGTCGGTTGGAAGATCGTCACGCGTGCGGCGACGGTGCAAAAGCTCTGGATCATTGGCTTTGGGCCAGGTGCAGTCTACGTGGGCACCATTCCAGGCGGGCTTTTCGTCAGCCGTGACGGTGGTGCGTCGTTCGAGCTGAACCGGCCGCTGTGGAATCACGAGTCGCGTGGTGGCGACTTGTTCAGCGGCGAAGGTAAGGGCGAGACGAAGTGGTTTGGCACGCCAGCCTCGGAGGGCGGCGAGTTTGCCCCGGGGATTCACTCGATCGTGGTGGATCCGCGCGATCCGAAGCGCGTGCTGGTTGCGGTTTCCACGGCGGGCGTCATTGAAACGACGGACGGCGGCGAGACGTGGGCGCCGCGCAACAAAGGCATGCTGCTCGAGCACACGCCAGAGCCGGATGCGGAATGGGGCCACGATACGCATTACATCGAGCAATGCGAGGGCGATCCAGAACACGTTTGGCAGCAGAATCACGTCGGCATTTATTACAGCAATGACGGTGCGAAGAGCTGGCGGAAGGTGAGCCGTCCGGAGCAGGGAGTGCATTTTGGTTTTCCCATTACGGCGGACGCGAAGAATGGCCGAACGGCGTGGGTGGTGCCTGGCAAGTCGGACCAGGAGCGCATCGCCGTCGGCGGAGCGCTTTTCGTGGCGCGTACGACGGACGGCGGGGAGACTTGGCAGGAAATGCGTCGCGGGCTGCCGCAGGAGCAAGCTTACGATGTGGTTTACCGCCATGCATTGGCCAACAAGGAGGGCTCGGTGGCCTTCGGTAGCACGACGGGGAACCTGTACGTGAGCGACGATGGTGGGGAGAGCTGGACGGCTGTGGCGAACAACTTGCCGCCGATCTATTCGGTGAAATTCGCTTGAGGCGTAGATCGGCGGCAATAAGCGCTAACATAACGCAATTGTCGCCTCGCCTAGGGTTGAAGAGGCTGTCTCAAAACTCGAGCCGTAGTGTGTCACCGAACAACCGCGCGGGATTGAAATCCCGCGCTACACATTCAAGAGTCCCTCACTACCGTTCGGGACTGGCCTTGTGGAATTTCGGATCGTCATCGAGAATCCTCAACGATTTCGCATCGTTTGCAGGCCTCGCCATGCAGCCATGACGTCAGTCCGAGCGCGGTAGCGCGAGGACTTCTTGTCGTGTAGCGCGGGGTTTCAACCCCGCGCGGGGGCAAAACGGGCCAAGTTACCGCTGATGCCCCCCATCCCCTCCGAATTTGCCGCATTCCTGACGACTGGGTCCTCAGCCTCTTGCACGTTGTCAATGCGTGCTCGAAGGTATTAATTGAGTTTGCCCATGGCGCGATCGAGCAGCTTGTGAAAGCCATCGTGAATGCTCTTGAGGCGCGGAAGAACGGCTTCACGGCCGACGTCGCAATCCTTTCGCAAAGCATCGACATCTTCCATGAAGGAATGCGCTTCTGCTTTCCATGCAGCTTGATCGGTCGCCTTTTCGGGCACCGGACCCTCCTCGACTTTTTGCGCATGCGCGTGGATGGCCGTCATCATTCGACACGCTTCCGACGTGCGATCGGAGTCGCTTTCCGTGTGCCAAATGGGTGCGAATACGGCGCGGAATTCGTCGAGTGGCGGGTGCACTTTTTTCGAATGATCCTCTCCGGGCTCCGTGCCACCTTCGTGGTGGAGATGCGCGGGGCCATCGGGCGGCGAAGAACTGGGCTGCGGCTGCGCTCCGCCACATCCTGCGACGAACATGATGCTTGCGACGAACCCGACTGCGCAATGGCGAGAAAACGACTTCATGGGCGCCGATGAAGCAAAGGGCGGGCCACGCTCGAATACTGCACGAAATCGCGGACTGGGCTGGAGGCCCGTAATGCTTGGCGCAAAATCCGCGTCCACTGCGCGAAGATTTCGTATCGGTATGACAGGTAGCTGCTTAGAAAGTGTAAGCGGCACCAGCTCCGGACGCTGAGTTATCGAGCTGATTGCCGCCTACGTTCGTCGCATTGCTGTCTTCGTCGGCGGCGCTCACCGCCGTCTCAAAAGGCATCGAGTGTTTCCGATGACTTCACGACTTTTGGGCCCACACCGAACCCCGTCGCGCTGGTCACCACCCAGCCCCCCGCTTGCTCCTTCATTCGGCGCACCGGCCGATGTTGCCATCCCAAAGCGCACGCCCCACCATCTCCCCCCGTTCGATGCCCGGGCCCTCCCTTCCCCCGCCCCCCCCCCCCCCCCCCCCCCCGCGCCCGGGGCCCCCCTGCGTTGGCGGCAGAATTGTCCGCCTGATTGCCGTCGCCGACCCCGGGCCGAGTTGTCCGATTGATTGCCTGATCCCCCTTGCTCTTCGAGGCCCCCGGCGCCAGGCGCACAGCTGGCTGGGTATCGCGCCTGGTTGCCTGCCCCCACCGACCCACCATCCCCCCCCCCCCCCCCCCCCCCCCGGGTCGAACGCCGGCCATGGCCCGAGCCGCCGGGCCAACCACGCGCGGCACCCCCCCGGCGCACACCGGACAAGCCAGGCCCCTGTACCTCAGCGGCCCCCGCACGCGACCGCACACTCAAACCCGCCTGCCACAGCAGTTACAGCCCCCGGTGTGTCGTTCGTCGCCCTCGCCACCCCGCCGACCGCGCGCCGTCCCGCCCCCCCCCCGCGCACTACCTGCGAACAAACCCGCCGCGCACAGGCCACCCCGCCAACGCCCCACGTAAACCCCGACGCCCCCCACCCCGCCTCAAGGGGCATGCGCGCAAGAAATGCCCAATCATCCGCCTCCTCTGTTTGCACTGGGCTCACCCATTGCGCGCGCCCATCCCCGGCATCTCGCGGATGGCAACCACGTGCGACGGGGTGCTGAATGTGTTTTCAAGGTCACTTTGGCGGCTCCGAAGCTGCAAGCAGCGCCGGACGATGCAACTTTCTTGTAACTTTCGCGAATGTTGCACCTGACATGTGCAACGAACGGAACCGCGTTTCGCTCATTCGCTGATCCGAGAACGCATCCAACCGGCCCTCCAAATACATAGGTGACACGTGAAAAAATGGTTTCTTCTCGCATATGTGGTGCTCTTTGCGGCTTCTTGTGCGCAAGGTGAGTCCGACATCAAAACTGGCGTTTGGGGAGCGAGCACAGGCGCGGGAGGCACCGGCGGTACGGTGGATGTATCAGGCTCAGTTGGGGCGGGTGGCTCAGCCGGAATGGGCGGCGGTGGTTCAGGCGGAGCGGGCGGTGGTGGTTTTGCCGGAATGGGCGGCGGTGGAAATGTGATTGTCCCCCTGGGCCCCTCGGCATATCGTCAATTCTCGGATAGTCCTTTTGCGACGGGAACTCCGTCCGGTTATTTCTACCTCGAAGACTTCGAAGACAAATTGCTCGATACCCCCGGTGTGACGAGTAAGTACGGGGTTCCATCTTCGAGTTACGGGATTCCATCGTTGGTCGATTCCGTGGATGGCGATGACCAGAATCCAGCCAACAATAGCTGTTCGGGGTGCGATGCTTACTTCAATATCAATGGCCTTCAGGGGGTCGAATTCATTTTCGACAAAGCAGGTTTGATTCGATTCCCGACGCATGTGGGCATCGTCTTCACGGATGCCGCGGCGACTGCGGACATCGTTTTTACCGCATTCGATGAAAACGACAATGTGCTGACGTCGATCACCGGTACGGGCATCGCGGACCAAACGAACAATACGTCCTGCGACGAAGATCGATTCTTCGGCGTCATTGCGCCCCAAGGCGTGCGGCGAATCTCGTTCTATTCGACGGCCGGCGGTATCGAGGCAGATCACCTTCAATACGGCGTATTGAGCGATTGACTCGCCCGAAGTAAAGAACCGACTGCCCACGCGGTCGACACATCGCATCCACCTCTCCTGGCGCTTACCGCAGTTCTCGATACGTTTTCAATCTTCACGCTTGCTTCCATCGTGGCCCTCATCTACGAGGGGACCCCTGGTCGGAGCGACCATCTCCTCGAGGCAAATCGTGCGAACTCATTCCTTCATTGTGCTTTCGACATGGTTGACGATCGTGGCCGCAGGTTGCGGGCAAGCGCCACGAGAACACGCTGGATTGTCGGAACCGTCGACGGTCATCTCACTCGAATCCAAACGTATCGACATCCGGACGCCGGACATCGATATCCCCGAGTCCCTGCGAATTCGACCGGGTGACGTCGATGCCGAACGTGTCGTGCTGGTAAAATACCCGGGACCCCTCGATGCGCCGCAGGACCGGGATCTCAGGAGCGTCGTCGAGACGGTATATACATACCTGCCCGAATACACGTACCTCGTGCGGATGCCCGCCGGTATGGGGCTCGCGGATCTCCAACGTGCCGCCGGTGCCGCGTGGGTTGGTCCCTATCACCCACAATACAAGCTATCCAGAGCCGTTGCAGAGCTTTCACCTCGAAATGCACCCACCGATGAGCCGGATGCCCCGAAAATCGTCATGATCCACGCGTATCCCGACGTCAATGTCGACGTCGTCGTTCGGCGCATTCGTGAACTTGGCGCACAAGAAGTGCCCGGCCATAGCCAAGGCAGCTTTTTCTCGAAAATTCGATTGCTGCTCACGCCTGCAGAAATCGTTCGGTTGCGCGAATCCATCGCGCAGATTCCCGAGGTCTTTTGGATCGACATCGAGGGGCGGCGCGTGCTCTTCAATGATACCACCATTTGGGTGGGACAATCCGGCCTGAGCGGAGGGCAAACGACGCCGCTCTTCACACGCGAAATTTATGGTCAGGGGCAAATCGTGGCCGTACTGGATACCGGCATCGATCCCGACATGTGCTATTTTCGCGATACCGCGCTGGGCCAACCTCCACGCAATGAATGCAATGGGGGCACGGTCGTGGACATGAACCAGCGCAAGGTCATTGCGGTGAATTTTTTGTCCCCGAGCGAGTGCGGCGGAGGCATTGCCAATAACGAATGGGACAACCAAGATCACGGAACGCACGTGGCCGGAACCGTGGCTGGAGACAACTTTGCTTCGCCGCTCGTGCACGACGCCGGCGACGGCGTGGCGCCAGGCGCGAAACTCGTCATTCAAGACGGCGGTTATGCCAGCAATGCCTGCGCCGAATTGCCCGGCATTGGTTGCCCCGTCGTCGACCTCAATCCCATTTTCCAGCAAACGTACGACCAAGGCGCGCGGATTCATTCGAATTCGTGGGGCGATCAAGAAACCGCTTCCATCCAGAATGATTACACGGCCGCATCGCAAGACGCCGATGAATTCATGTGGAACCACAAGGATTTCCTCATTCTCTTCGCGTCCGGGAATTCGGGACCGGGGACCGCGTCCGTATCGAGCCCATCGACGGCCAAGAGCGTGATTTCCGTGGGATCGACCCAGCGCGGCACCGGTGCGAATTCCATGTCGAGCTTTTCGAGCTGTGGGCCGACGGACGATGGTCGATACAAGCCGGAAATCGTCGTGCCTGGTTCGAGCATCGTTTCCGCCAACAGCGACAATTCGACGACGACCCAGAACTGCAATACGCGCACGATGAGCGGCACGAGCATGGCGACACCAGGGGCTGCAGGGCTCGCAGCGTTGATTCGTCAATATTACACGGACGGTTGGTACCCTTCTGGCAACTTCAAAAAAGCGCTCGATGGGTTTACCCCGTCGGCTGCTTTGATCCGTGCCACGATGGTCAATTCCGGCGAACGTGTCACGAATGCGTCGCCCATGCCCGGCAATTGCCAAGGATGGGGAAGGGTGACGCTCGACAATGCGCTTTACTTCGCCGGCGAAGCGAGGCGGCTATGGATCAAAGACGATGCCACGGGGTTTGCCCAAGGTTCGATGAATGAAATACAAAACTTCAAATTCACGGTGCATGCCGGCGCCATGCCTTTGAAAGCAACACTGGCGTGGACCGATTATCCATCCACACCCGCGGCCTTGCCGCACATCAACAACGACCTCGATCTCGAAGTCACCGGACCCGGTGGAACGTATCTCGGCAATGTGCTCAGTCAGGGCGAATCCATTACGGGAGGCAATGCCGATCGAGTGAACACGCTCGAGCAGGTCGTCCTGAATGCGCCCATGCCTGGCGAATACGTCGTCTCCGTGCGCTCGTTCAATGTACCCAATGGTCCTCAGCCGTTTGCGCTGGTGGTTACGGGAGATGCGAGCGTCGAGGGGAGTTTGGGGGCGTCGTGCATGTCCGCGGTGGATTGCGCATCCAATTTTTGCGCCGACGGCGTTTGTTGCAATGCGGCGTGCGATGCGGGAGCGTGTGACGCTTGTTCGACGGCGGCTGGTGCCAACGTGGATGGCACATGCCGGCTTTTGACCGGCAATTCATGCGACGACGGCAATGCATGCACGCAATCCGATACATGCAAAACGGGCGTTTGTACGGGCGCAAATCCCGTCGTTTGTCCCATGCCGGATATTTGTCACGAGGTTGGCGTTTGCGATCCCATGACGGGCATGTGTTCCAATCCGGAAAAACCCGAAGGAACGGCGTGTGACGATGGCGACGCATGCACTCTGAACGATGGTTGCATTGCAGGTGTTTGCGCGGGTTCCAGCGTGAATTGCACGGCGCTCGATGATTGTCACGACGCGGGCGTTTGCGATCCCATGACGGGCACGTGTTCCAATCCGGAAAAACCGGAAGGAGCGGCGTGTGACGACGGCAATGGGTGCACGGTGAGTGACTCGTGCATGGCGGGCATTTGCATGGCGGGCGCGCCGATGGATTGCGTAGCGCCGGACGAATGCCACGAGGCGGGCATTTGCGATTCCATGACCGGAACATGCTCGAGCCCGGAAAAACCCGACGGTACAGCATGTTCGATCGGGCAATGCATCGGCGGCGTGTGCACTGCGCCGTCCACCAGCAGTTCGAGCAGCGGGGGAGCGGGTGGAAATGGCGGCTCTGGCGGAATGGGCACGGGCGGAACCAGCGAGACGGGAGGAGCCGGTGGCGGCGGCGGCGGTCCTGCGCTCGATATCGGCGACAATGGCGGATGCGGATGCGGCGTTGCAGACGCGCCCGAAAGGGGATTGGCCTGGGTTGGATTCGGTGTGCTTTTGGCCGTCCGTCGTCGTCGTTCGTTACCGTTTCGACTTCTTCGAGGCTGATGAACGGGTCTTCGTGACCACCTTGCGAATGGTTTCGCCCACCTTCCGCAGCGTGGCGGCTCGTTTCTTCACGGGTTTGTCGGCGGACTCCACGAGCACCTTTTTCCCATCGAAAGCAATGGCCAGTCGGTGGATCTTTTCCACGCCTGCTGCGCGCAGCTCGGCCGCGTAATCGTTGTCGCGCAGTTGCCGAAGCCCTTCGGCGAGCGCTTGTTTCAGCGTCCGTTCGCGTTTTTTGGCCGCCTTCAATTCGAGCACCACACCGGGCTTGCCTGGCCGTCGCGGTTTGATCAAAACGTCCGGCCGTCCTTCGCCGGATTCACGATTGGAACGGACTTCGTAGTCCGGTTCGAGCGCCGCGAGCAGACCGATCATGAGCCCGTGATAAAATTGTTCGGGCTTGGCTCCCCGAACGTCGTGGTAGGAAGGCAAGAAAGCGACCAATTTGTGCAATTCGTCTTGAAAATCTTCAATGTCACCTTTCAAGAGCGCGCTCGTCAAGGCGTCGATATTTCCCCCCGCGGCTTGCAGGCCCTTGTCGAGCCACATTTGAAACGTGCTTCGATACACCTCGGCAACTTCGCGGTTCGGAATGGACAGCAAATGCCGCGGAGCCTCGAGCGCATAGGCGGGCTTCATGAAGGACGCTTTCAAGTAGCCGCTGAATACGAGCAGGCTCCACAGTGCGTCCTTGTTCGTTTCGAGCGCGGAGAAAACGACGCTGTTATCGAGCTGCTTGTCGATGGCGCCTCCTTCGAGCAATTCGCGAATTTCCTTTTCTACCGCAAACGCGTGATGTTGAAGCAGGTGTTTGATGAGCGCATTCTCACTGGTATTGAGCCAATACGGCAGCAGTCGCTTGTCTTGGCGCGACAAGAATTCCAAAATCGACCATGGGTTGTAAATCGCCACGCCACCAAAGTCGTATCCATTGTAATACGCGCGAAGCAGCTCCGAATACTCTTCCATGCCACCCTTTTGAAGCAGCCCCTGAAGCTCGGGCTCCGTGAACCCGAAGCACGTATTGAATTCGGATTCGAGGAGCGTGAAGACGCCGGGGTTGTTGAGGCCCGAAAAGATACTTTCTTTTGCGACGCGCAAAATGCCCGTCATGACAGCTCGACCGAGGTGCGTGTTGTCTTTCAGGCCGGCTTCCAGAAATGACCGAAAAAAACCGATGACCTTGTCGTAATAGCCATAGGTGTACCCCGCATGAATGGCTGCGTCGTATTCATCGATGAGCACGATGGGGCGTTTGCCGTGGGCTTCGTGCAACCATCGCGTGAGTTTTTGCAATGACAATTCACAGAGCACTTGATCGGCGCTGCCATCCACGAGCGCGCGGAATTTGGAGGCATCCGAGGCATCCAGCTTTCCTTCGAGAGCCCGTTCGTGCGCTTTGCACATCTCCTGGATGACATCCAGAATCTTGCCATAACATCCGTCGAATGTCTGCGCACGCGTACCTTTGAAGCTGATGTGAATGACCGGATATTGCTGAAAATGCGCCCGATACGCGTCGCCCGCGCGCGCGACGTGCAGGTCTTCGAAAAGGTGCCACAAGTTTTCGTCACGCTTTTCGAAAAACCACTTGAGCATCGTGAGATTGATCGTCTTGCCAAACCTGCGCGGACGTGGAAGCAGGACGACCGTGTAGTTGTCTCGGTCGATGAGTTCGGTGATGAGGTGCGACTTGTCGACGAATTCGAAGTTGCCTTCGCGAAGCTCGCGAAAGTCGGCGGTACCGATGGGAATACGTAGGGCGGCCATGGCGTGCTCGCGTAAGAGCATGCCAAACCTCGCGGCTGTGGTCAAGCAGGAAGCGATGCGGGAAACCGGGGTTCGGCATTCCGCAAAAAGATGTGTCGTCCGTGAACCGATTGGTTTCACGGACGCATTGCAATTAGGGATTGGGCGGCGGTGCCCCATAAAGTGGGAAACCACCGCCATCGTCCGCGGGCGCATCCGTGCCTGCATCATCGGGCGGAGGCGGGAGGCCATACATGGCCATCGCGCCGCCGTCGTCGTCCGGGCCCGCATCCATGGGCGGAGGCGGATCGCCATAAAGCGGCATCACGCCGCCATCGTCGTCCGGGCCATCCGGGCCCGCGTCCTGCGCGCCGCCACCTTCGCCGCCGCCACCTCCGCCGCCGGTGGTGCCACCCGTGTCCACTTCGCTCGAACATCCGGTGACGGCGAGCGATGCGCCGAAGACGAATGCGGCGGCGCGATTGAGGCGTCTTGGCGCCGCAGGAACCGCGCGTGCTCCAAGGTTTTCGGGTAGCGCGGCAGCACAGAAAGGACAGGTCGTTTCGCTCGCCAGCACGTGGCGAGCACAAGCAGGACAAGGTACGAGCGGACGGTACATGCTTCGAGCGTATCCGTTTTTCCGCGATACGAACACAAAAAAATCAATCGAGAAATCCCTCGCCGGTGCGCGCGAGCTCACGGGCGCGGGAAAGCTCGGACTCGGGGAACGGTTCGAGCACGACATCGAAGCGGCCGTGATCGAAGGGCGTCCCTGGCGCAGCCTCGACACGTACGAGCCGTTCGCGCATACCTTCGCGCAAAAGCTCGAGCGCGCGGTGATGGCAAAACGGATTGTTGCCCGGGCGGCCGAAAAGCACGTGCGAGGTCCAGGAGCAGCCCGCGCGGCAGGTGTCGGCGTAATAGCAGGTGCGACACGGGCCCCAGAGGTCGTCCACCGTGCGGTCGCGCGTGAATCGCAATGGCGCAGCGCGCTCCCAAATGTCGCGCAAGCGGTGCTCGCGAATGTTACCGCCCACGTAATCGGCCGTCGGCAGCGAGGGGCAGCCCTTGATGTCGCCATTGGCCTCGATGCCGAGCGTCGATCGACCGGCCCCGCACGACGAGAGGTGCCCGCGCGGTAGCGTGCCCCGAAGCAGCGATTCGTACGGGCCGAAATACCCGATGTTATTGCCCGGCCAAACCCGTATTCCCGCCTCGTCCGCGCGCCGCTTGATCCGCGCGAGCATCGGCATGACCTCCAGCATTTGATAAGGCTCGAGCAAAAGCTCGGGCTCGTCGACGGCGCGGCCCATCGCGACCGTGAGCTGCACCTGCCAGGAATGAATGCGCGCAGCCACGAGTCGCTCGAAGACGGCCGGGATTTCACGCAGACTGACCCGGCCGATTTGCGTATTCGCCGACGCGGGCAAACCCTCGGCGGCGAGGTTTTCGAGCGCCGCCATCGCTGAAGCAAAGCTGCCTTTTACGCCGCGCAGGGCGTCGTGCGTTGCTTCGAGGCCGTCGACCGATACCGACACGCTCTCGAGCCCGGCTTGCTTGGCTGCACGGACGACGTCACGCGTAAGCCCACGGCCGCCCGTCGTCATGGATGCACGCATGCCGCGCGCTCGGATTGCGCGGACGATCTCGGTCCAATCGTCGCGCAAGTACGCCTCGCCGCCGATGACCGTGACCTCTTCGCAGCCGAGCTCGGCCATTTGTGCGACCAGATCGAGAGCCTCGGCGGTCGACAGTTCGTCCGGGCGCGTACGGCCAGCGCGTGAACCGCAATGGCGACAAGCAAGATCGCAGCGCAGCGTGATTTCCCAGACGGCATAAAGCGGAGTCCAGCGGCGATCGATCGGGCGCGTTTCGGCTGCGAGAGGCAGCTTTTTCGTGCGCGAAGGCTCCGCTACGGGGGCAATGGGCAAGTTGCGAGGGCGCGGGCCAAGGGAAGACATCGGCGGGAGCATACTCGATCTGGGCGACGGGGTGTCAAGACTGCTGCGGCAACAGCCTCGCATCGTGTTTGACACCTCAACGGACGGCCCGCTTCGTGGTTGCAAGGAGCCGCTTCCAAACTCGCTCGACGGCCCCTTCGAGCGGCGTGTCCTCCCCACGGACGGCGTAATAGGTGTGGCTCGGTAAATCCGTCAATGGTTTTCCCACGAGCCCCGCTGGAAGGCGACAAAAGTCGTTCACGATCGACAAACCCGTACCGAGCTTCACGAGATGCAGCACGAGCGGCCAGCCCCGCGCCTCGACGGCAATTTCCCACGAAACACCCGCGCGTAGCAGAGCCTCGTCGAGCACTCGGCGCTGCGATGATCCAGGGGGCGGAACGACGAGCGCCATGCCAGAAAGATCCTCGAGCGTCAATCGAGATTTTTGCGCTAGCACATGAGATTCGGGTAGAACCAACATTTGCCCAACGTGCGCGAGCGGTTCGGCGATCATTCGCGGCGGTATCGACGCGAGGGGCAAAACTCCAATATGCGCCGCCCCCGTGCGCAATGCAGAGAGCGTATCCGTCGCATCCCGCACGAGCAGCTCGATCGGCGTTCGTGCATCTCGAGCCGAACGCTGTACCGCCTCGCCAATGAGATAAAGATAGGCGCCTTCTCCCGCACACAAAACGACCCGTGCGCGCGTTTGCCCCGTGCGCAGCTCTTCCACGAGCGCGGCTTGGTCGGCTAGGTTTTTTCGCGCAAACGCCGCCATTCGTTCTCCAGCTTCGGTGAGCACGAGCGCGCGGCCGGAGCGTTTGTAAAGAGGCGTTCCCGCGGCGTCCGAAAGTTTTTGCACTTGCGCAAAGAGCGCCGGTTGCGAGAGGTGGAGTGTCCGCGCAGCGCGCGTGAAGTTCAAGTGATCGGCGAAAGAAGCGAAAGCGCGTAACCAGGACGTCTCGAGCATGGGGTGAAGAGTTATCACGAAACGTGATACATCATCAAATCTTACGAGTTCCGCGTGATGGCAACGTGCATTATGCTGCGCGAATCATGAACATCGTCGAAAAAAGCAAAACGCTCTCTTGGCTTCTTCGCCACGGCGCGCGCGAGGCTCGCGTGTCGATGGACGCCGCTGGCTGGGTGCCCGTCACCGAAGTCTTACGGTACTTGCACATGAGTCGCGGGGATCTCGAGGAGGTTGTTCGGTTGAACAACAAAAGCAGGCTGGAGCTCGTGGGCGATCGCATACGAGCATGCCAAGGTCATTCCACGGAAAACATGCCCGTGACACGCGAAGCGCTCGAAGCTTCGTGGCGTCTTTATGAACGAGGTGGCTCGCTGTATCACGGGACCACGGTGGACGCGACCGTGCCCATTTCGCAAGAGGGTCTCGTGCCGCAAAAAAGGACGCACGTGCACCTCGCCCCGAGCCTCGACAGCAAAGTCGGTAAACGTTCGGCAACGCCGGTCGTGCTGGAGGTTTCGTGTGGGCGATTGCGGGGCGCGGGTGAAAACATCTACGAGGCGCAGAATGGAGTGGTGCTCGTGCGGCGTGTGCCCGTTTCGTGCATCATTGGGCTCGTGTGTACGACGAAGGCGGCGCAAGGACGACAACGGGAGCTCAAAGGGCGGTTTGGGTTTACGTGAGGCGACGGAGCTTCGCTTCGTGATTGACTCCGCAGCGGATTCATGCGATCTGCGGCCGACTGCCAAACCAGCAAGAGGCCACGTGCGACAACAACATTATCGTTTTGCCCACCAGATCCTGATGAACGCTGTACTGCGCGATCCGGTCGCGTGGTTTTCGAACGCGGCGACCCACGGAAACGCGATGCTCCAAGAAGCGTGGGCGGCGGCCGGCGCCGGGCTCGGACCCCAAGACTGTGCGGATGGTTCGAGCCTTTCCATTGCGCCGATGACGCCAGCTCCAGGCGTCGAAGCGCTCGTGATTACGCTGCCAGCTCCTGTGGCGCCCACGGAATGTTACTTCGTCGCCATCGTCCGCGTCGGGGGCAACGCGCCTCGGTATTTCGTCGCGGAACGCGGCGTGGACGGTGAAGGCGGCGCGCAGCGCGCGTATTGGGCCGAATGGAAACAATCTCCCGCAGGCGTCATGCGTATTCGAGGCGCGGATCTTCCGGCGATTACGCCGGATGCGCTCGTGATCGCCGCGGTTGCAGAAGTCAACAGTTCACCGCCGCAAAACGCCCCTGGGCAGGGTATGCCAGGCGCCGCTCCGTGGCAGGGAGGACCTGGGGCCGCGCCGTGGCCGCAGAACAATGCGCCTGCGCCAAAAAAGAAGAGCAACGCGCCGCTGATCATCGGTTGCGGCTGCATTGCTCCCATTCTTTTCGTGCTCATCGTGGGCGGGTTCATTCTTTATCAAGAAGAGCTGCGTGGGCTGCACGTTCCCGACACCGAGGTCGCAAGCATACCGGTTCAACCCGACGTCCCATTCACAATCAAATTCACTTGGAATGGGACGGGTTACGCCTTCAACAACGTATGGCTCGTGGTCGACGAGGGCACGAAGAGCGGCGGACGTTTCGAGGTGAGCGGCAAGCTTTCGTGCTCGCGCGGGTCGAGGCCGCAGGACATCAAGGCTTCATTGCCTGGGTACGCGGCGCACAAAGTCGAAGAAAAAGGCGGGGACGGTTTTTCCGGCTGGATCTACCTCGGCGACGAATACGAACGTTCTTCGAGCCGCCCGATTGAATGTGGTGGTGTCGTCAAACCCGTGACCGGCACATGGACGAAGGCGCGTATCGTCGTCACGCAAAGGCAGCGGCCAAGCGATTGGATTGCGAATTGAGCACGTGAGCACGCAGGAGCGAGAAAAACATGGCGGATCTCGGCGACGGCGAATCCATCGAAGTGCAAGGCTCGGGCTCGACACGTTACACCATCAAAAACACGGGCGGCGTCTATTCGTGTTCGTGTCCGGCATGGAGCTTCCAATCGCTCGGCATTGAAAAGCGCACCTGCAAGCACATCAAAAAGCTTCGCGGGGACGCAGCAGAAGCCGCCCGATTGGCCGCGGCCACTTCCCGCGGGGCAGTTCGGCCGAGATCCGCTGCTCCAACTACGCCGGTTGCAGGTGCGAGCCCCATTGCAACGGCCCCCGATGCGGACACCAATGTCGACACGTCCGAATCTCCCGGGCAATCGCCTCCTGCGCTGCTGCTTGCTCATACGTGGGACTCGACGATTGATCTTTCGGGCTGGTGGATGAGCGAAAAGCTGGATGGCGTTCGCGCATATTGGGATGGCAAAACGTTCATTTCGCGGCTTGGAAATCAATTTTTCGCGCCTGATTGGTTCACGGACGGCTTGCCCGACGTACCGCTCGATGGCGAATTGTGGGGCGGTCGAAAACAGTTCCAGCGGACCGTCGGCATCGTGAGGCGCCAGGACCGCAGCGATCATTGGAAGTCCATAACGTTTCTCGTGTTCGATGCGCCGAAAATGAATGCGCACTTCGAAGAACGTCTCGCGTTCTGCGAAAACATTCTCCGAGTAAAGCCATCACCGTACGCGAGGTCCGTGGATCAGACGCGTTGCCGAGGAATCGATCACCTGCACGCCGAGCTTGCGCGGGTTGAAGCATTGGGCGGGGAAGGTCTGATGATGCGGCAGCCGGGATCGAAATACGAGGTGGGTCGTTCGTCGTCATTGCTGAAAGTGAAAACGTTCGTGGATGCCGAGGCGCGGGTCGTGGAGCACGTGGCGGGTGCGGGGCGTCATCGCGGTCGCACGGGAGCGCTCTTGGTGGAATTGCCCAATGGCAAGCGGTTTTCCGTAGGCACGGGATTGTCGGATCGGGAGCGCGAGACGCCTCCGCCGGTAGGGTCGATCATTACGTTTCGCTATCAGGAGCTCACCGATGGCGGCATTCCGCGGTTTCCGAGTTTCGTGCGTATTCGGCCGGATGCGACATGGCCTCCGCCGGCCGATGGTACGAATGCGTCGGGAACGAGAAAGCGGTCGGTTTGAACAAGCGTCAAGATGTTCAGCTTGCAATGAATTGCCGTGCAGCGTCGAGCACCTTCGTCACGTGCGCCGGGTCGAGCCGTTCGAGCGAAATGCCCGCATGCGACACGAATACCCCCGCGCGCGTTCGCTTGACCCAATAACCAAGCTCCTCGAGCTCTCGTAATGCCGGTGCAGCGTGGGAGCCATGCCCCGAAGCCGCATTCGAACCGCCTACGTAAAAGCTCATTCGTTCGACCGCGGGCAGATTCCCAATGCTCGACCGCGGACCGCCTCTGCGGCGTTGTACGACGACGAGCACCGGAGAGCCTCGATAGGACATTTGCAAATCCCACCGGCGCTCGAATGGGGACATCATATCCACCACTTCACGCGGCGTCTCCGCGGGCCAATGCGCATCGAGCCAATCCAATACCATCGAGAATCGGTTCGTGCCCGACGTGCCACCCAAAGCTCGTCCGAGCGAATTCATGGCCATCGTGATCCGATGGTTGCGCCTCCACAAGGCATAAGGGATGATCCCAAGGGCAATGGCAAGGGTGACCGCAATCAACAAATCGCCGATTCTGGGACCATCCGGGTGCACCAGCGACCTGATGCCGAAAAGCAATGGCGTGGTCACGATGGCAGCGACGAAAAAAAGCAAGCCATAACGAAAGACGAGCTGCCCGATGTGCACTCCGCTCGATTGCATCATCTGCCTGACCGCCGCGCGATATTCGCGAGCTTGCGCGATCTTTGCTTCGTCGCTCGGTGCGGTGCCGTCGAAAAACGGATCGGCACCGTGGATCGGTACCGTCATGATCCGTGCCTCGTTCCCATGAGCCACGCCGCATACGTCGTTTTTGCATGGTGAAACGCCGCGTAAAGCGTTCGGTCGGCGCGAATACGTGCACCCCAGATCGCGTCGAGTTGTGCCTTTTGATCGGGGCGCACACGATAACGATGCAGCGTTTCCTGCGTGCGCTCGGGCGCCAATTCCAGCTCGGCGCACAATGAAGCGTATTGCTCCAGCGTCCATTCCGGTTCGTTCGGCGCTGACGCATGGTGCGCTGGTTGCACTTCCACGCGCTCGGGTGCCGCTGGCGTCACCGGCGCTGCGACGATGGGCGGGGCCGCCGGTGCAATGGGCGCACTCGCTTTCGACGTCGGTGCGGACGTGTTTTCCGCCGCTGCATCACCCTTGAAAGGCATGATTTGCCGCGCAATTTTTTGCAAGTCCGGCAAGTCCGAGGTCTGGCCCAGAGAATGACCCGTCGACGGCGGCGCTGGCCGTGGCATTTGCAACGCGGACTTTGCTGCGCTCACCGCAGAATCGCCGGATGCACTCGAGGGCGCGAAAGGAAGCGACGGACCTTTTGGAATGTCGAGTGACCAAGACGTACCTTGCAATGCATTCGGCGCCTTGGGCTTTGGAAGCATGGGCGGAGGTACTGCAGCCGGCATTTCGATATGCATTGGCGGAGCCTCGTCCGGTATACTGGCGGGCACATGCGCCAATGGAGGGGGCGCGTCGACCACCGGAGGTTTTTCCTCGATGGTCGGCACGGCTGCAACCGCTTGTTCTGCGGCGACCTGCTGCTGCTCGACCTCGCGAACGGGCTCCGTCGGTGCGCTTTTCTCGCGGCGCGCCTTGAATTCTGCCGCGCAATGTTGTGCATAAATGTCGGCACGCGCGTGATCGCCCGCTTCGATTTCATGGGCCAACAGCGCCGACCAATGGGTATCGCTCGGTGTCCAATCTTCCGGGGTCAGCGAATGCCGACGAAGGACCTCGAGACGCTCGGCCGAGCTACGTTGAAGCATTTCGGCTGCAATGGGCGCCCACTTGTCGAAACCAATGGGCGGATCGATTTCGGCAACGTCATTGTCGCTCATGTTCGCTCCGTTTGCGGTTGCATTCATCTTTCGCCCCTTTCGTCGAGCATTCGGCAAGCAATGGCCAGTACCATCGAAACGCGACTTGGATCGAGCGCTTCCGGAGAAATTCCCTCGTGGCAGAGATAGATGCCGGCCGGTGTTTGCTTCGCCCAAAACCCAAGCGCCTCGAGATCTTTCAACGCCGGATGAACGCCATTGCTTTGCCACGGCTCGTTTTGCGGTGCGCTCAGATAAAAGCTCAATCGCCTGAGCGGAGTCACACGCCTGCTGCCGAGCCGCCTGTGTACCAGGATCAGCAGCGGGCGGCCGTGATACGATGAACGAATGTCCCAGCGTTGCTCCATCAACGCCGCCGGCGGCTCTATTTCGTCCCGTGGTGTCGATGCAGGCCAATGCGCATCGAGCCAATCCAAAATGTCGAGATATCGGTTTTTGCTGCACGAACCCCCGAGCGTTTGTCCTAGCGTTCGAACGGAGCGCGATATGCGATGAATCTGCGTCCAAGCGTAACCCACGAGCGACCAGGCAATGAGCGCATAGACGACGGAATACAAAAAACCGCGAAGATGACCGTCATTCGCAGGGTTCATCAGCCAGCGAATGCCGAGCGGTACGAAGAGTCCCATGGATAATACGAGCACTGATCCGAAAATGGCATAGACGATGACGCGGGAAATTCGGTATTCGAGGCTGCTATGCAAAATGCGCGCCTGTTTTCGCTGATCACGCGCCATGGCCCATCGATCGTGCTCGGTCGCCCCCGACGACGCATCGAAAAAGGGATCCTCCGGCCGAAAGGCACGCAATTCTTGATAGGTTGCGAAAGAACCTTTCGCTTTGGGATCGAGTGGTGGAGACTTGTGAACCGGGGACACGATGTTCATTCCTCGACGTAGTCAATCTCGGCCAAACGTTGCCGCATGGCGCACCTTTTTCAGCATTTCTTCGGGAAACGGCACGGCGACTTCGAGTTTCCCGGCCCACGTCAAAGTCAGCCGCTCCGCCTCCGGCTCGATCCATATCGTCGCGAGCTGACTTGGCAGATCGGCGGCCTTGCAGCCCGGAGGTTCAATCAGCAGCCGAGGTCGTTCGCCAGGGAGATCGAATTCCAATATCTCGTATTTGGGGTGCAGGTTGTGCAGTTTTACGCGCTCGCCGCCAGACAACCGGCATACCGCCAGACCGGCCGGCGCACAATTGAAAAGACGCGGATTGGGAGGCACCCTTGGAAAACGCTCGTCCGCGAGATCCGCAGGCAAAATCGCGCCCGTCGACAATTCATGAACGGGCCGCTTCGGTGCATTGGCTGCATGCGGCACCATGAACACGGCACGAGGAAACGTGAGCGTATCGATGGGCTCGAAACAAGCCGCAACCGGCAGATCCATCCAATCGAGCGGATCCTTGACCAAAAGGCGTTCGGGCAAGACGGGATCCGCCGGATCTTCCAGGTTGGGAAGCGCTACGCCGCCGATACGCTCGATGTCCATGTCGACGAAGTATCCGCGACCCGAAATGTTCCGCGGATAGCTCACGGAATAACCACCCTCCTTCGGGTTTGGCACTCCATGGGCGAGCGCCGCCAAACCATGCCGCGAGCGACCGAATGCCGTGCCCGTGTCGGACAATTTTGCTTCTGCATGAGCGTCGCGTCCGCCGAATGCATGATCCCACAAAAGAGGCAATCGAACGAACGGTTCGGGGCTCGTGAACGACAACCGCCCGCCCGCACCGAGCTCGATGCGCCGCTGCCCCACGACGCGCACTTGCTTTTTCGCCGCACCGACCTCCACCGCCGCAATCAGCGATGAAACAGCACCACGCGCGGAATGAGCGCTGCCTCGGACGAGCACATCCGTCAATGGTTTTTCCGGGCAGAATCGATCGGTATCGTGGACGAGCCTATGGAATGCTCCCTCGTTCGTGGAATCCGCATACACGGGCTTTTCGACGATTTCTTCGTGCTCTCGCGCCACTTCCGCCCGTGCGCCGGGACGGATGTGATACGTGCGTTTCACCGTGAGCGACAGGTAACTTTTGCCCGTGGGAAAACGATAACTATGAATTGCCGAGCTGCTCACGTCCCGCTACCCCCGAACACGCCTTTGACGTCGCCCGTAAATCCATCGACGGCTTCGCTGAAGCTCGAATCGACCCATCGTTGCACGAAGTTTTGTACATGCGAAGGGACGTCGAGCACTTTCAGATAAGGAACGTCCCCTATTCGACGCCATCCATGTTTCGCCCAATCGGGCAGAGAATCCATGGCCCATCCAAGGGCCGCATCGACGGCCCAGCCCACGACCGCGCCGGCATAGTCGCCCGCCGTCGGGCTCGTTTCCACCGAATTGATGTTGACGACGGCCCCCGTTGGCGCGGACAAACCCGCTTCTTGGCAATTGACGTTCAGCCCCACGGCGCTGACGATACACGTCGCGAGCGGATTGCCCATCCCGGTGACGCTGTGCACGGTGAGCTGCGCTTTGCTTCCCGCATTCATATGAACCATGATGAGCTCCAGCGGTTCGTACCACCCTTGCGGAGCTGGCCACGGGATGTGCGGGACCAAATAAAGGTCGAAGCCGCCTTGAATCATTTGCCAATTGTCCGACTTGACCGTCCCCGTGCGCTTCCAAAACGTCGCTGGAGGCCACAAAAATGGTGCAGCGACGATGTGCCCGAAGATGGGCACCGGCGTCAGCAACGTGGGCGGAGGTCCGGGGGCCCAGAATTTGTGAATGTCGCATCCTGCCATCACCCCTGCATTGTCATAAAAATTCGCCGCCACGTTCAGCTCCTTTTCAGCTCGGTGTAGGGGAGGGAAGCACGAGCAACCATTCTGGTGCAAAATCGCGCCGATACGTCATCGTATATCCGTGTGCGAACAAAACGTGCCGTTCATCCGCATCGATGTGAATGGAACGAAGCTCGGACCGCAATGGCGAACCGGTGGGCGCATTCGGTGCATTGCTCGATGCCGTCACGACCTTCGCCGGAGGCCCTGGAACGTCGAATCGCAATGGCTTTCGGCCCAAGCCGGTCAATTCGATGCGCGTGCCTGCGGGCACTGTGGGAAAGATCAGCCGGCCCGGCGCATGATGAATCGCTCGCATGGCCACGACCGGCATATGGGGCGCGAACGTCGCGGGCGTCCATTCGGGCGGAGGCGATTCGGGACGCAGACCCGTCATGCGCAGGAGAAAGTCATCGGTCATTCGCAACGCTACAAGCTCGGGGCACGGAGCAAAACCCGCCGGTTCGGGGCGATCGTCCCATTTTTGGACGAGTTTTTCGGGCAATTCGATATTCGGAAGCAAGCCGTCTTCGGCCGACGCCGCATCCAGGTAAAACCCACGCCCTTCCGGGTTTTTTGCAAATGCCATCGTGCCTCCGGGGTGCGGAAACCCCGTCAATGGATCGGGTCCCGGGGGCATGTCGAATTTGCCCCCATATGCTCGGTCGAACGCCAGCGGCAGAGCATCGAATGGCGCCGGATCCGACGGCACGAGATCGCCGCCAAACGCTCGTTCCCAGCGCCTGTCGCCGAATACGGCGACGCGGCGCAATACGTCGCCCACGCGCAAGGATACCGCCACGACGAATGGCGGCCGAGCAGGCCCGTAGACCATTCCCGATGCCGTGACCGAAACCTCGTGCCACAATGCGTAATGCTCCGTCGTCGGAGCATCCGTGGGTGCGGCTTTTCGATTGGAATCCACATGCAATGCGCCGCGTTCGTCGATTCGATACGTCGAAACGACCACCACGGTCGCCACCGAGAGCGTATCGCTCACGTGACCACGTGTGAGTGTTGCTTTGTGCTCCGTTCGGTTGCGAACGAACATGGGCGCTCCGTCAACCGTTCAGTTTGATGGTGGGTGCCGTGGCATTGAGAGGTCCTCCAGCCGTTAAATTGGTGGGTCCTCCCGATTTCACCACGATGATCCCGCCCACGAGCGAAATGGCAGCACCTGCGCCATTGTCGAGCACCAATTTGCCAGCGCTGCATGATATCGTGCAACCATTGACGTTCACGTAGAACGAGCCCGTTTGGTTGAACCCGGCCGTCGTGGAATTGACCTGGAAATCACCCGAGGGGCGGATGTACGTGTTGGTCGATCCCATTTCGTGGTTTGCATTCGCGTTCATGATTTGGCTTCCGCCGACCGTCACGCGTCGATCCCCCGAGACCGTGACGTTATCCGGCCCGCTCACCGTGCGATTTTCGCCTGAACCAACCGTGGTGTTTCGCCATGCACCGACGTTCAGATCATCGTTGGCGCCCACTTTGGTGCCGCGAAAAGCTCCGATTTCGCGCGTTTCATTGGCGCCCACCTTGGTTTTCAAAAAACCTCCCACCGTGTGCTCTTCGTTGGCACCTACGTTCGTCGTCAAAAAGGCGTTCACCGTATGATCTTCGTTCGCGTCGAATTGCGTCGTCCTGTTCCCGTGCACGTGCACGCTTTCGGTACCGACGACGTCGTGCGTGCGATTGCCTTTCACCGAATTCGATTGATCATTGCCCACAGAATTCGACTGGTTGCCACCGACGCTCGTCGAGTGCGAATCCTTGACCAGCTCGTTGAAGTCCTTTTCGGCTTGCAAGTACACTTCCTGCTCGCCCGTGTAATCGGTGAACCTGAATTCATTGAAACCTTCCGTCCGTTCGGTCACCGACGAGCTTGCGCTCTTCCACGTCGTTTGCGTTTTCGCCTTGGCGCTCGCCGTTGGCGGATAAGGCGGCGGTGATTGCGGATTGTAGACTCGACCCACGATGACGGGCCTATCCGGATCGCCCTGCATGAACGCCACGAGCACTTCGTGGCCCACGCGCGGCACGTGCTGTGCGCCATAATCGCTGCCAGCCCAAAAATGCGCTACGCGTACCCAATCCGAGCTTGGCGTGTTCTCTTCGGGTTTGCGCTGATCCCACGGAAAACGAATCCGCACGTTCCCATATTCGTCGCAATGAATGTCGGGCGGCGTGCTCACGACGCCGTCGCCAATCGTCACCACACCGCTCTCCTCGGCCGTCACGCGCGCGACCTGAAGCCCATGAATGCGAGGCTTCGGCGTGATCATTGCCGGACGAAATGGGACGTCGGCCCCCAATACGACGAACCGATTTTCATACGCCCCAATCGATTGTTTCGTCGTTCGAAACCCGAAATGCTCGTGCTCGAGCTCGCTGCCCGCGACGTCGTGCTGCGTGGCCATGGATTCGACGCGTACGATGAGCAAGTCGATGTCGTCTCGCAAATTGTCGCCATCGTGCAGCTCGATGCGATGCCCCGGCTCCATCGTGCGAATCGTACCGAATCCTTCGCGCAATTGCCGCTCCGCCTCGAACCTTTCGAGCCTTATCTTCGATGGGAATTGGCCTACGGGTTGGTCGAGCTGATCATCCTTGGCAGGAAATTCATAATGCCCCGCGTAATCGAAATGCGCCTCGTCCGCTTCGCTCCGATGCGTGAACACCTGATTGCTCCGTCGCCAGTCGTATTCACGCATCGCAACGGACCTCGATCGATTGCGCAGCGATTCCCGCAGCCCCCGTACGACCTCCTGATCCGCGCTCGCTCCAGCTTGCGCCACCGCTCGCATCGTGAGTTTCGCGTCCTCCGCAAACAGCGGTTTCTGCCCCGGAGCGTCCGTCAAAATCATCACCACCGAATCGTTCGTATGCTCGAAGTAATAGCTGATTCCCTCTTGCTCGAGCAGCCGCGACACGAAATCGAAATCCGATTCGTTGTATTGCGCTACGAATCGATAGAGCTGCGCATTCTTCAGCCGCGCCTCGTCGGATACCCGCATCATGTATTCGCCCCGAGGCTCGCGAAAATCGTCGAAATCGGGCATCGTCTCGGCCGCAGTCGGCGCTTTCGTGCGCTTCGTCAGCCCCGACAGCCCCGTCGGATTGTCCTGTGTCCGGTTCTCGAGCACGCTCTCGATGATTTCCCCGAGCGTTCGCTGAACGAACGTCCGACACCTCCGCCGGTACATGGATCGGACCAGATGCGGCGCGAGCAGCACACGATAATAAAACAACTTGTCCGTTCGATCCACTTCCTCGGCTTCCACGATGATCCCGTGCACCGTTCGCCATCGCTCCTCGCAGGCGATACGAAAGCTCGCTCCGCCATCGAGCAAATCGTCGAGGTTCACGGGACCATCTTCGACACGCCTACGCAGCACGATGTCGTAACGGAACGGTTGGCTCAGTTCCTCGACGGCGCGAAAACGCACCACGTCGAAACCCTTCCAGCCGTCGACGCGTGTTCCGAGAACGAAATCTGCTTGATTCCCGCGATGCTGAAATGCATGGGCCTTCATGGGCGCTCCTTTGGAACACGGGTCGTGCGATTTTGCGATCGCACCCCCCAAGGTCGTCGACATCCATATCCTATTTTTTTGCTCGAGGGAACGTTCAATTTTTGCCCCACGTGTGGTACTCGTTCCATCGCACACCGACGCTGTTCGATTCGGTGCGCACGTGCCGACCCATGACACAAGTCAAGTGCAAAGAATCGACGCTCGATGTTGCGCTCGCCGAAGCCAACACCGATCTGCTCGAACGCGTCGATGCTCCGGTAGAGGCAACGAGCATTACACTCACGTCGGGTCGTCATTACGAATTGCGTGCCGATGGAGCGCGGGATCAGCTCACGATTCGGAGCACCGAGGGCAACGTCGTCCTTCGTATCGAAGTGACCGACGCGGGGCCGGTGCTATCGTTTTCGGGAGCGAGCATCGATCTCGTCGCGACCCGCAAAGTACGCATCGAAGCCGATGAAGTTGCATTGCATGCCAAAGGCGACATGCAGCTCGATGCAGGCGGATCCTTGCGCGAACGCGTTGGCGGCGATCACCACACGCGTGTCGAAGGGTCCGAGCGGCTCGAGGCATCCGCGGTCGAAATGCAAGCGAATGCGCATTCCGTGGAAGTGCGCGCCATGCAAAAAATATCGCTCGATGGCGAGCGCATTGGGCTGAACGACGATCCGCTGCCGCAGCCATTTCCCTGGTCGGCGATTGCGTCGGATTCGTAATTTCAATCTTCAAGCACCTTCACATCACGATGCGCCATGCGCCTGCTGGGCTCGGCGTCGATAGAAACCGTTCTTACTTCTGCCGCATCTCAAACCGTGTGCACGGCAACCATATATCCGACATCGGGATGACCGGAGCGGAAAGCGACGTGGCTTTGCGCAACCTCTTGTCGGGGATGTACCGTTTGCCGCGGGAACGGTTGCCGCCCGCGAGAAAGATATTTCGATGGGAATGCTGAAAGAATTCAAGGAATTCGCGATGCGGGGCAACGTCGTCGACCTGGCGGTCGGCATCGTGATCGGTGCCGCATTCGGCAGGATCGTCAACTCGTTCGTCAACGATATCATCATGCCGCCCGTGGGGCTGCTCCTCGGCAACGTCGATTTTTCCAATCTTGCGATTGTCCTGAAAGAAAAGACAGCCACGACGGAGGCCGTTGCCATTCGTTATGGCGCATTCATCAACACCATCTTGGACTTCGTGATCGTTGCGTTCGCCATCTTTTTCTTGATTCGGCAAATGAATCGACTCAAGAGAAAACAAGAAGCGGTCGCCGCTGCTCCAACGACGAAAGAATGCCCGAAGTGTTATTCGGCCATTCCGGTCAAAGCATCACGTTGCCCGAACTGCACCTCCGAGCTCCCCACAGTGTGAATCCATCGAGCGTGCGGGAGCAGTCTTACTGCATCCAGCCCATGTGACGTTAGCATTCGTCGCATCTCCCACAGTCCGTCGTCAGAGAGAGAACCCGCTCACATATCGTCATGCGCACCTGAAAACCGGTTTGGGGACATTCTTCGACCGAACCGCGCTTGCGTCCGAAACGGAGTCCTTTTATCCTGCTCGCCGGAAACTCCAGTTTTTCGCGGGAGCGTAAAGAAATGCGTTGGAACAATGTTGGAGCTCTTCTCGTGTTGGTCCTCGGAGGAGCTGTCACAGTGGGTTGTGAAGGCGGTGGGACCCCGACGTCGTCGTCCAATCAAGGGGGCAATGGTGGTGAAGGTGGCGGCGGTGGTGATGGGGGCAGTGGAGGTGGGTGCAATCATGGTTGCCCCTCCATTGGCGCGACGCAGTGTAGCGGCGATACCATCCAAAGCTGCGCCCCCGATACGAACAACTGCCGACAGTGGGTCACGTTGCTCGATTGCGCGGCGAGCGGCCAGGTGTGCGACGACGGCGTGACACCTGTCGCATGCGCGGACGCGGGTGCGCCCACGTGCAGCGATGGCGTCAAAAATCAAGACGAAACCGACGTCGATTGTGGTGGCGCAAAATGCAACAAGTGCGACGTTGGCAAGACGTGCACCGCGGATGCGGACTGTGCGAGCAATTCGTGCGATCCGGCGACCATGGTTTGCAAGGCTGGCGCGACGTGCGGCGACGGAGTCCAGAACGGCGACGAGACGGACATCGATTGTGGCGGCGGCGCGTGCAATACGTGCGAGATCGGCAAAAATTGCACGCAGGACACTGATTGCACGAGCAACACGTGCGATCCGAACTCGGCCAAGTGCATTGCGGCGGCGACGTGTAGTGATGGCATCAAAAACCAGGACGAGACCGACGTCGATTGTGGCGGAGCGACGTGCAATCCGTGTGCGCTCGGCGATACGTGCATGCAGAACAGCGATTGCGGCACGATGAATTGCGACGGCACGACGATGACGTGTGCACCCGTCGGCAATTGCAACGACGGCATGAAGAATCAGGACGAAACCGATATCGATTGCGGCGGCATGACCTGCAATGCCTGTCCGCTCGGTGATACCTGCCAAGACGACGGCGACTGCATGAGCGGCTCGTGCAACACAGGCGGCACCAATACGTGTCTGCCCATGGGCGTGCCGACCTGCGACGACATGACCGCGAATCAGGACGAGACCGACGTCGATTGCGGCGGCGCGACGTGCGCGAAATGCATGATTGGCCAGACATGCTCGGTCCATACCGATTGCATGAGCGGCATTTGCGACTTCGTCGGCTCCAAGACGTGCATCAATGCCGATCCCACGTACCTGGTGGACGAAGATTTCGAAACGGCCAATTACCAAAAATTCCCCTACACGCTGCTCGGCACGAACATGTGGGATATCGAAAGCATGGCCGCGGAATGCCACATGGGCGCCTTCTGCGCCCGCACGAGCCCGCTGCATGCGCTCGGTGAAACCACGAGCTACGAATTGAGCCTGAGCGTCCGGAAAAACATGAACATTACGTTCTGGGCCAAGACGAACACCGAGCCGAACGAGCATTTCTTCCGATTCTACATCGACGGCGTAGAGCAGGTTCAGGTATCGGGACAAACCCCCTGGACGATGTATTCGTACCCCGTGCAGGCCACCGGACCCAACGGCCCGAATCGCGTCTTCAAGTGGGAATACAGCCGCTCGATGTTCGTGGATCCGAATCACGTCCCCTGGAATCAGGTCTGGATCGACGACATCGACATGCCCGAATGGAACACGGCGCCGAGCGTTCCGCAGTTGATTCGTCCCGCGAACGGGAAACTCACGACGAACACGCAGCCGACGTTCCAATGGCAAAGCTTCGATCCGGACTTCGATCCGATCACCTATCAGATGGAGTGGGACACGTCGCCCACCTTCCCCAATCCCACGGGCACGGGCGAAATTCAGCAGACGCAATTCACGCCCCCCATGCCGCTCAATGACAACACCATCTACTATTGGCGCGTTCGAGCGAAGGACAATTCGGACTATCGCTGGAGCCAATGGTCGGCGCCGGCAGCGGTGGAGATCAGCTCGGCCTATCAGTATGCCGCCGTTTGGCGACAAACGAAAGCCGATCAATTCAACATGAACGCGTTGAGCGGCGTCACGGTGAATGCGGAAACCGTCGTGCCCACAGTCACGAACGTATCCAAACAAGGCACCGCTAACCTTGCAGTCAATGGCGGTACGGCGACGGTCAACCTGTCGGGCCTTGCGCCGGTCCCAGCAGGTACCTCTGCAACGCTCACCATCAACGGAAGTGGCGATTTCAACGGCGGATCAGCGGGGCAAGAAACTGGGACGGTGCGGATCGAAAACACCAACGTCGGAGCCTACAACCCGGGCGTTTGCATCGGCAGCGCGAACTACAATATCGCCAACATCGGTAACTTCGTGAACGACGGAGCGACGTCCATTCAGTTCACGACAGGCGCGGGCGTCGATTTCAATGGCTGCGGAGGCACGACCAATTCATTTACAGCCACGCTCAATTACATGAGCAGCGGTGTCGGAACGATGGTCAGCGTTCCGATTTCGTTCGCGCTCTTCGAGGGCAAGAAGTACTGGGAGAAAGTGCAGGTCATCGGGACGGGCACGATCACCATCCAAATCCTCGACGCCGACGGCAATCTCATCCCCAACAGCGTGATTCCAGGCAATTCGACGGGCCTTTCGTCGCGCACGATTCGGCTCTGGGACCTGAATCCCATCACGTATCCCACCATTCGCTTGAAGGCAACGCTCCAGCCCGGCGCGGTGCTCGACGAATGGTCAGTCGTCGGAAATGACGTATTCGAATGGCTCTTCTCCAACAATGGAGACCTCGAGGGCTGGGTCGCCGACGACAAGAACGCCATGGCGACGGCCGTTGCGCAAGGCGGCGTTTTGCGATTGAATGGCCTCGCTGCGGGCATCGATCCGAACGTGCAATACTACTTCCCGCAGCCCATCGACGCGACTCGGTTCACGACCATCGAGGTGCGTGTACGGACCAGCAACAACAACCAAAATGACGATCCCACCATTCATTGGGATTCGAATTATGGTTCGTGGGACAAGAACCGGAGCTTCTCGTATCCCATGACGTTCCTGTTCGCCTTCCAGGATCTGTCGTACGATCTGACCGTCGTGCCGCCCATGCCTGCCGAGCCGTGGCAGGGCCTCATCAACGGAATCCGCGTGGATCCGGCGGTTCGTTTCTACGATACGCTCGGCAACCCGGCCGATGGTTGGTTCGAAATCGATCGCATCGCGATCCACTGACGCCAGCCGAAAACAAGACGACGCGGCATCGAATGAATGATGCCGCGTCGCCTCTGCTCGACGTCGCTCACATCAACACGCGTCACGCGCCAAGCTCTGCCGCTCTGGATTGGCAAATGCCAACCGCAGCCAGATAGGCAAAAGAGCGAATCCGACAGCAAGCACTGCAAAACGCCAGAGCTCTGCGTGGGGAAACCACGTTGGAGGCGGGCTGCTTGCCAGCCAAGATCCGAACCCCACGAGCAGCGAAAACATCGAAAACGACGCCAATGCAATGGTGAGGATGCCTCGCCAAAGCTTTCGGACGCTCGCACGAGCTGCTTCCGTGCCAATTCCATTCGCAACTGGCCCCCAAAAACCCGGCGGGTGCGCACGCTCGTAAAATGCTTCGAGCTTTTCCCGTGGATCGGGCCCTGCTACGAGCGAAGCCGTGATTCCGGCAAGCGTGGATCCAAATGCCATGAGCAAAAGCCGGAGCGCCTCATTGTCCGAACCGTCGAGCGTGAACAAAAGCACTGGCGCGAGCACGAGCGAGGATGCAATGGCCGCAAGCTCGCCCCACGCATTGATGCGCCACCAGAGCCAGCGCAGGACGAGCATCACGCCCATTCCGGCACCGAGCATCAAGCTTATTTTCCACGCAGTCTGGACCGATCCCAGCATGGGGACGAGCAAGAGCGACAAGACCAGAATCAATGCATTCGACCCGCGAGCGACCCAGACGAGATTGCGCTGGGACGGCTGACGGCGCTGCCATGTCTCGCAAATGAAGCGCTTGTAGATGTCGTTCGACAAATACGACGCCCCCCAATTGAGATGCGTATCGAGCGTCGAGGCGAGTGCAGCGAGCATCCCCGCGAGCATGAGACCTTTCAATCCATTCGGTAAAACCTCGGCAATACCGCGCACATAGGTGAATTCGCGGCGCGCGGAGAATCCTTCGGCGGACAGCGTCGCATCCGGGGGAAAAAGCACGAGCAGACCGAGCGCGAGCGGAATCCACAACAAGCTGCGCAAAAAGACTTGTGCGAACGTGAATACCACGGCCGCGATTTTTGCATCGGCATCGCTTCGACATGCCATCGAACGTTGCGCCAAATACCCCGTCCCGTCAGCGTTCATCTGCACCAACCATTGCAAGCCGAGCACCGCCAGCACCGCAAACGAAGCGTCCTTGGCTCGCGACGGCGTGAATGCGAGGAGCTGGTCGAGGCTCATGTCCGAGAATGTACCGCCGTGAGAAAACGAGGTTTCGAGCGCGCTGCGAATGCCCGAGAATCCTCCAGCGCGACGAACGACGAAAATGGTAAAAAGGAGTGTTGCGATCATCGCAATGCCGAACTGCACGATGTCGGTTGCAACGACACTGCGTAGCCCACCAGTCGTGGAATAAAACATCGTGACGAGAACGATGACGCCAATCGAAATTAGATTGTTCGTCGACCGAATCCAGACGTCGGCGGACGCGACGTCGGTCACCGTAAAGGGGACGCCGGCCCATTGTATCGCATGGCTGAGCGGATCGAAAATGCCCGCCGGAAGCCATTGATTCCAATGTAAAAACGGCTCGGCGATGCGCGTCGCGGCGAGCAGCACCATCGCGAGCACCGCGCAATTGAAAATCAGGCCAAAGTAGACCGCTTTGATGGCTCGCAGGGGCGCCGCGGCCCGACTTCCATAACGAAGCTCGGTGAGCTCGGCGTCCGTGAGCACACGCGCGCGACGCCAGCTTGGAGCGAGCAAAAACCCCATCATCAAGAATGCAATCGCATAGATCCACAGGCGCCAGAGCGCGAAAATGCCGCTCGTGGCCACGAGCCCCGTCACGAGCAATGGCGTATCCGCGGCAAATTGCGTCGCAGCCATGCTGATCCCCGCTTGCCAACCTTTGAGGGTCCTACCCGCGAGGAAATATTCCTCCAAGCTTTGGGATGCGATTTCGCGATTTCGCAAACCAGCAGAAATCGAATAGACGATGAAGGCCAAGAGAATGAAGACGTCAATGGCGCTCATGAGATCCTCACCGTCACCTCGTCATGGGCAAGCAGTTTCGGCAATCGAAGAATGCATCGAGCCATGGTCGTCATGATGGCATTTCGCTAGCCTCGGCGTTGTGCAAAAACATTCGCAGAAATGCGCGCGCTTCGCGAAAATCATCCAATCGATAGGGTGCGCGGCTGGGATTCGGACCTACGTGAATTGCAATGCTGCCTTCGGGAAGCGCCGCAAAAATATCCTCATCCGTGCGGTCGTCGCCGATGGCCAATAAAATGGTCTTGGACACGTTCGAGAAAAACCGATGCACGATCTGCCCTTTGTCCACGCCTTGTGGTTTGATCTCGATCACTTTGTCGCCCGGTAGAATATGCACCGGAAAATTGCTCAAGACCTCGCTCAGATGAAGGCGCAGCTCCTTGGCCTGAAATACGCCGAATTCCGGATCAGCCTGTCGATAGTGCCAGGCAATCGATGCCGATTTGTGCTCGACGAGCGAGCCCGGCGTACGTCGCGTGAATTGCTCGATCGTCGGCAATACGCGGTCTTTCCAATGGGCGGGAACCTCGTTCAGCATACGCCAATCGTCACCAGGCTCGGGACGACTCCACAACCCATGCTCCGCATGGAGTCCAATCGAAAGGCCTGAAAACCACCGCTCGAGCGTATGGCGATCGCGTCCGCTGATGATGTGCACCTCGGTCTGCGGCCTATGACTCAACCTCGCGAGCAATTCGAGCAGCGCGCGATCCGGTGCCGCTTCGTCGGGCGTCGGAGCGAATGGGACGAGCGTGCCGTCGTAATCGAGCAAGAGCACGAGGCGTTCGAACGTGCGGACCCGATCGAGCAACGCCGGGTATCCCTCCGCACCGAGCCGCTGTGGGACACCTGGTCGAACGCGCGTTTGGGCGAGCGCGTCCAGGAACGACTGCGCCCAATCGTGCACGTCTTCGCGCGAAACTCGTTCGCGTAATGCACGCATGCGAATGCGCCGCTCTTCGCGCGGCATCGTCACGGCCTTTTTGATCGCCCAGGCCGTCTGCTCCATATCGTACGGATTGATTCGCAGCGCTTGATCGAGCTCGATCGCCGCCCCGGCAAATTCGCTCAAAATCAACACCCCATCTTCGTCGGAACGACTCGCAACGAATTCTTTCGCCACGAGGTTCATTCCGTCGCGCAGTGGCGTTACGAGCATCACGTCGGCCGATCGATAAAATGCCGCAATCTGCCGCTCCTGAAAAGCTCGATACAAATAATGAACGGGCACGTCGGTCGCCGTTCCATACGTCCCGTTGATCCTGCTGACGAGATCATGGACTTGCTGCCTGAGCACCTCGTAGGCGGGGATTTTCTCGCGTGACGGCACGGCGACTTGAACGTAGCGCACGCGCCCGCGCCACGTCGGTTCTCGCTCCAAGAAACGCTCGATCGCCAAAAGCCGCCGAGGCATTCCTTTCGTGTAATCGAGCCGATCGATGCCCAGGATGAGCTTGCGGCCATCGGCGCTGCGTGTTTGCGTCTCGGCTTCGGCTCGTACCTCGGGCGCATTGGCAAGCGACTCGAACGACTTGGCATCGACCCCGATGGGAAATACGCCCAGCCGTACTTCGCGTCCTCCAACGGGAATTCGATCGATGTCCGCTTCGATTCCCAAAATGCGTAACAAACACGTGGAGAAGTTCCGCATGTACGAGAACGTATGAAAGCCAATGAGATCCGCGCCGAGAAGGCCCTCCAGAATGGCCGCGCGACTTGGAAGAATGCGAAATACTTCTGACGAGGGAAAGGGAATGTGCAGGAAAAACCCAATTTTGGCATGCGGCAATCGGCGACGAAGCATCGCGGGCAAAAGACAGAGCTGATAGTCGTGCACCCATATCATATCGCCCGGCTGATATTGCGCAGCCACGACATCCGCAAAACGCTGATTGATCGCACGATAACTTTCCCAATCCGCTCCCCGATCATCCAGCTTGATTCGATCCAAAAGGTAATGGAACAGCGGCCAGAGCACTCCATTGGAAAAACCTTCGTAATAATGGCTGACTTCGGACGCCGTGAGATACAAGGGGACGAGACGCATGGTGGCAAGCTGCTGCTCGAGCGCTGCAATCTGCTCCCGTCCGAGTCGTGAAACGTCTCCAGGCCAGCCAATCCACAAGCTTCCAGAACGCTCGTGTGGCCCTTTCAGCGCCGTGGCCAATCCTCCGGGGCTGCGCAGAACGGAAAGTTTGTCCGGCTCGACTTTGACCGTGATGGGTAACCTGTTGGACACCAGGAGGATTCGCGCCATGTTTGTCTTCCTCGAACCGTCTTTGCTCGTCGCATGAGCGCGACACGCGTGCGCCTGACTTGCGCGAGCGAGATCAACCACGTCACTGCTTTGCGTTCAAACGTTTTTCGCGCCGCACCACGCAACTTTTTGTGGCTTGTGCCTTGCATGAGTGCTTCACGTAACGTTGTTGCCGTCCGCTACATACAGCGTCTTGTCGGGACGTTGCGTTTTCAAGATGAGCGCACCGAGCGTCGTGGCTGGACCTTTTGAAGTATTTGCTTGGATATCCAAAATTCATGTGCTATGTGGCCGTATGGCCCTTGGTGAGCTTGGACTGATAGGGAATTGTCAGATTTCGGCGCTCGTGGATCGTTGGGGTTCGATCGTTTGGTCGTGCTTGCCGCGGTTCGATTCGCCGCCGGTGTTTGGCGCGTTGCTCGACGCGGAGACGGGCGGCAAGTTCATGATCACGTCGGCGGACGACGTTCCGGGTGTTCAACGATATTTGCCGAATACGAACGTCTTGGAGACGCGTTTCGACGGACCGACCGGCGCGTTTCGGATCCTCGATTTCGCCCCGCGGTTTTACTTGTTCGAACGGAGTTTCCGTCCGACGAAGCTCATTCGCATCGTCGAGCCTTTGTCCGGCACGCCGCGCATCCGCGTCCGTTGTGATCCGGTGCTCGGTTGGTCGAAAAAAACGCCTGCCCGCGAGATGGGCTCGCATCACGTCTCGTACCGCGGATACGACACCGAGGTTCGTCTCACGACGGATGCGGCTTTGTCCTATTTGAGCGGCGATCCTTTTGCCTTGACGAGCCGCAAGCACTTCGTCCTTGCGTGGGGCGCGCCTGTGGAGGAGCCTCTCGAGCCGCTTTGCGATCGATTTTTGCAATCGACCATCCGGTATTGGCAACAATGGGTCAAGCATTGCGATATTCCGTCGGCGTACCAGGACGAGGTCATTCGTTCTGCACTGGCGCTCAAGCTGCATTGTTACGAGGATACCGGGGCCATCGTCGCCGCGATGACCACGTCGATCCCCGAATCTCCCGGCAGCGGACGAACGTGGGATTATCGTTATTGTTGGCTGCGGGATGCCTTTTACACGCTGGGAGCATTGCGATTGCTCGGGCATTTCGAGGAGCGTGAACAATTCTTGGAATTCTTGCTCAACGTCGCCGGGTCCGCCCCCGACCTCGACCTTGCGCCACTCTATCGCATCGACGGCAAGAGCGACCTCGAGGAATTCACGGTGGACTGGCGCGGTTATCGTGGAGAAAAACCAGTTCGCGTCGGAAATGCTGCGGCGAAGCACCGTCAACACGATGTTTATGGCGAAATGGTCCTGGCGCTCACGCCCATGTTTTTGGACGCGCGGTTTCGGGATCAAGTGACGGAGAGCCTGCTTTCGCTGGTTTCGGGTTTGGCGCGCAAAGCCATTCAAGTAAGCGGACAACCGGATGCAGGCATATGGGAATATCGTGCGGAATGGCGCCCGCAAACGTTCTCGACGCTCATGTGTTGGGCCGCCGCCGACCGCATGGGTCGCATTGCGAGGAAGTACCGGCCCGCCGAGGCAGACGACTTCGCGGCTGCGGCAACTCGCATTCGCAACGAAATCCTCGTCAATGCGGTCGACCTGAAACGACATTCGCTCGTTGCAGATTATGGCGGAACGGAGGTAGATGCCGCGCTGCTCCAGGCGGTCACGCTGCGTTTGCTGCCTCCCACCGATGCGCGCATGCTTGGCACGGTGAACGCGGTGCAAAACGATCTGTCCCTCGCGGGTTGGCTCCGTCGATACCGAGTCGACGATGGATTCGGTGAACCGTCCGTCGCCTTCACATTGTGCACATTTTGGCTGATCGAAGCGTTGTGCGTCGCGGGAAAACTCGACGAGGCGCGCGCATTGATGCACAACATTCGCACGATTCGGTCGCCGCTCGGGTTGCTCTCCGAGGATCTCGCGCCCGAAACGGGCGAAATGTGGGGCAATTTCCCGCAAGCATATTCGCACGTCGGCCTGATTCACGCGGCATTTGCCGCGTCACCCCGTTGGTCCGAAGTGGGCTGAGCGCCCCTCTCCGAATCGGCGTCGATTCTCAAAGCGTCGTAGGTAGCTCCCAGCGCACGATTTCCGCTTTCGTTGGATGCCCCAGCGTCAAATGATAAACGTAGCCGTCGGGTGCGATGGTGATCCGGCCTTTGGCGGGCGCCGTTTGGAACGTCGTCAAATTCGTTCCATCCGCCGCAAACGACACGATGCTCATGTTCGCCAATTCTGCATAAATTCGCCCGCTCCATGTGTCTCGCACCAGACTGGTCACGTGCGTCGGCAATTTGATCAATGAAATCGGCGTACCCTGTTGTCCCGCAATGGGCACCAGGAAGACCTCGCCGCCTTCGAGCGCCACGAGCATGCGGAACTTGTCGAATGGCGCGCTCGCATGCACGCGGCTCGCGAACGTTTGCAAGAGCGCCTTCGACTGCGTCTTCAGGTCGAGCGCGTAATACTCGCCGTTCTTGTCGATATTGCCCACGTAGAGCACGCGGTCGAGGCCCCAGGACAAACCATAAGGCCCCGTATCGATCTGCGAATTGCCAAACGGTCCCGCCCCCGAAGTAAACGTGCTCGAAGGAATCTGCATCGGCAACGTTCCTGCCATTGCGTCGAGCAGCGCGACGCCTTGAGGGCTGCCGCCCGGGCCTGAAATGATGCACCCACACGCCGCGCAACAAATGTACGACAGGGCCACGTCTTCGATTGTCCCGCCAAACGTACCATTGATGCCTTGCAGAGCCGCCACTTCGCCCATGTTCAAGTTGGTCACGCCGGCCCATTCCGTAATGACACCTGCAGGCGTAATCTTGCGCAAATAATCCGTTCCCGAAATCATCGTGACGCCGTACGCATTGCACGAAGGATCGAAATCCAGGTCGAAAATGCCGCCCGAGCATGCACCGAGCGTCCCGCAACGACTGAACGTGAAATCATTCAATGTCCCCGTTTCGTCGAGCATTCCCAAGGGGGCCGGCGAACAGGTCGGCGCCGGACGATTGCACGCGCACGATTGCCCGAAGCAAGAATTACCCACGCAATTCATTTGCGTGCAAGGCAATGTGGGGT
This sequence comes from Polyangiaceae bacterium, assembly GCA_016715885.1. NCBI lineage: Bacteria > Pseudomonadati > Myxococcota > Polyangiales > Polyangiaceae > Polyangiaceae bacterium. The sequence continues at coordinate 1,162,814 of JADJXL010000025.1, read as the reverse complement.
AACAGCTTCCATCCGCACCGCACGCAGTGCCAGGACCACACGTCAGCGCCCCGCAAGCCGCTGGCGGATTCGATATCACGCAGCCGTCCGCAGGCGCCACGCATTGACCCGGATGCTGATCCCCCACGTCGCACACCATTTCAAAAGAGCAAGGGTTCGCGTCGGGCAATCGACAATCTTCGATGCATTCATTGCCCACGCAAGCGTATCCCGGCGTGACGCAGTTTTCCTTGGAACACCCGCCCATGCCCCCGGCGCCCCCGGAGCTCATCATGCCCCCCGATCCGCCGGCGCTCATGGAACCGCCTGCACCACCAGCGCCGCCAGAACCGCCCGAGCCTGAACTACTCGAAGCGGTCGAACTCCCGCTGCTCGACGATTGACCATTGACTTGCGGATCACTGCCGCAACCAGAAACGAGCAGCGCGAGGACGGATACGACGAAGCGTGTGGCATGCATATGCCGACGCTAGCCGAATCGTGAAGGTATGGGAAGGATAAAAATATTGAAATGTGTAAAATTTAACGAATGCGCACCTTGTTGAAAGAGAGGTAGCACTTCGTCAACAACATGCGCTAGGCTCGGCGCCATCATGTTGCTTACGCTGACGAGCACCACCGCGCCAGCCACGGATTTGGGCTACCTCCTGCACAAAAACCCGTTTCGAACGCACTCGGCCAATCTCACCTTCGGCAAAGCACACGTGTTCTATCCCGATGCCGAACCGGATCGTTGCACCGCTGCGCTGCTCGTCGAAGTGGACCCCATCGGGCTCGTGCGTGGTCGTCGAGGACCTGCGGGAGAAGGCCGCGCGCTCGAACAATACGTCAACGATCGTCCCTATGTCGCGTCGTCTTTCCTGAGTGTTGCGATTGCCGAGGTATTCGGGACGGCACTGCAGGGGCGAAGCAAGGAACGCCCCGAGCTTGCGGCAGCGGAAATCCCGCTCGAAGCGTCCATTTCCGTTCTCCCGTGCCGTGGGGGTGAAACGTTCCTGCGGCGCCTTTTCGAGCCTCTCGGGTATCGCGTCATGGCAAAACAACTTCCTCTCGACGAAACGAACGGCGATTGGGGCCCGAGCCGTTACTTTTCGGTCACCCTGACTGGCAAAAAGCGTTTGTCCGAATTGTTGACGCACCTTTATGTGCTCATTCCCGTGCTCGATGACGACAAGCATTATTGGGTCGGGGACGACGAGGTCGACAAATTGGTTCGTCGCGGTGAAGGATGGCTCGCGGACCATCCCGAGCGCGAGGCCATTGCAAAGCGCTATTTGAAGCATCAGCATAGTTTGGCGCGACAAGCGCTCCAACAAATCATGGCCGAAGAACTGCCGGCGGCAGACGAAGCGCAAGCCGCTCATGCGCAAGAAGAGGCGGCGATCGAAGAGCGCATCAGCCTCAATCAAGAACGCATCGGAGCCGTCCTGGCGGCTCTCAAGCAATCCGGTGCCAAACGAATTCTGGATCTGGGCTGCGGTGAAGGGCAGCTATTGCGAGCGCTCTTGCGAGAAAAATCGTTCGAGGAAATCGTCGGCGTCGACGTCTCGCACCGAGCGCTCGAAGTCGCAGGCGATCGCTTGCACATCGAACGAATGCCCGACAAACAAAGGCAGCGCATCAAGCTCCTGCAAGGCTCCCTCATGTACCGAGACAAACGCCTCGCGGGATATGACGCCGCCGCGGTCGTCGAGGTCATCGAGCACCTGGATCCGCCAAAACTCACGGCATTCGAGCGCGTCCTTTTCGAATTCGCTCGGCCGGGCACGGTCATCGTGACGACGCCCAATGTCGAATACAACGTCAAGTTCGACAATCTGCCCGCGGGTCGCATGCGGCACAAGGACCATCGCTTCGAATGGTCACGCGCCGAATTTCAAGCATGGGCCTATCGAGCCGCCGATCGATTCCGGTACAGCGTTCGATTTCTCCCTGTCGGTCCCGAAGATCCGGCCGTGGGTGCTCCCACCCAAATGGCGGTGTTTGCACAATGAAAATCATCGTCCCCGAATTGTCCCTCGTCGTCATGATCGGTCCCTCGGGCTCGGGCAAGTCGACGTTCGCGCGTAAGCACTTCAAAAGCACCGAGGTGCTGTCGTCCGACGTATGCCGCGGCCTCGTGAGCGACGACGAAAACAATCAAGCAGCCACGGACGACGCTTTCGAAGTGCTCCATTTCATTGCAAGAAAGCGTCTCGCGGCAGGCAAACTCACGGTCGTCGACGCGACGAACGTGCAACCCGAGGCCCGAAAACCGCTCGTTGCTCTGGCCCGCGAATACCACTGTCTCCCCGTGGCCATCGTCGTCGATTTGCCGGCGAAGGTTTGTCACGCACGAAATGAAGCACGCCCCGATCGCTCGTTCGGTTCGCATGTGGTGCGCCAGCAATCCCAACAATTGCGCCGTTCGCTGCGGGATTTGCAACGCGAAGGCTTTCGACACGTATACGTCCTTTCGTCCATCGAGCAGGTGGAGGCCGTCACCATCGAGAGGCAGCCGCTCTGGAACAATCGACGAAACGACCACGGGCCTTTCGATATCATTGGCGACATTCACGGCTGCCGGTCGGAGCTCGAGTCGCTGCTGCAGAAATTGGGGTACGACCTCGAGACGGCTCGTCATCCACAAGGGCGGAAGGTCGTATTTTTAGGAGATCTCGTCGATCGAGGTCCCGACATCCCCGGTGTTCTTCGCATGGCCATGAAATTGGTCGCAGCGGGGACCGCTTTATGCGTGCCCGGCAATCACGAAATGAAGCTCTTGCGCAAGCTGCGTGGAAAGGACGTGCGAATCAACCACGGCCTCGCCGAATCTTTGGCGCAACTCGAACGCGAGCCCCCGGAATTCGTGAAACAAGTCGCCGATTTCATCGATGGTCTCGTCTCACACTATGTGCTCGACGACGGCAAATTGGTGGTCGCTCATGCCGGCATGAAGGCGTCGATGCAGGGTCGAGGTTCGGGCAAAGTTCGAGACTTCGCGCTGTATGGCGAAACCACCGGAGAAACCGACGACTTCGGTTTGCCCGTGCGTTACAATTGGGCGGCTGAATATCGCGGGCGTGCCATGGTCGTCTATGGGCACACCCCGGTCCCCGAACCAGAATGGCTCAATGGGACGATCAACGTCGATACGGGATGCGTCTTCGGCGGACATCTCACGGCGCTGCGTTATCCAGAAAAAGAATTGGTTTCGGTTCCCGCGCAGCGCGTATGGTGCGAGCCGGCAAAACCTTTCCGCGAAAACGACGCTGCCGCGCCGCCATTGACTGCACAGCAAGAATACGACGACGTGCTCGACATGGACGACGTGCTCGGCAAGCGCATCGTCACGACGCGAATGCACCACACGGTGACCATTCGCGAAGAAAATGCGATCGCGGCGCTCGAGGTCATGAGCCGATTCGCCGCGAACCCGAAGTGGCTCATCTATTTGCCTCCAACGATGTCGCCATCCGACACGGCACCCGATGGAGCATTGCTGGAACATCCTGCGCAAGCATTTTCGTATTACCGCCACGAAGGCATTCCGAAGGTCGTCTGCGAAGAAAAGCACATGGGCTCGCGCACGGTCATCATCGTATGTCGTAATGCAGATGTGGCACGTCGGCGCTTCGGGGTGCTCGAAAACGAAATCGGCATTTGTCACACCCGCACCGGGCGCAAATTCTTCGATGACGACGCCATCGAGGCCGAGTTGCTCGGACGAATTCGCAAGGCCGTCGATGCTTCAGGCCTTTGGGACGAATTGGATACCGATTGGATGTGCCTCGATTGCGAGCTCATGCCGTGGTCTGCCAAAGCGCAGGAACTTTTGCGGCTGCAATATGCGGCCGTTGGAACGTCGTCACGCGTCGCCCTGCGCGATTCCGTCGCAATGCTCGAACGCGCACAAGCCCGCGGGGCCGATGTAGGCGACTTGCTCGAACGCACACGTGCCCGCGCCGAGCTTGCGAACAAATACGTCGACGCATATCGAAGATATTGCTGGCCCGTCAAATCGGTCGATGATTTCCGCGTCGCGCCATTTCACCTCCTGGCAAGCGAAGGCAAGGTCCACACCAATCAAACCAATGCTTGGCACATGGAAACGCTTGCTCGATTGAGCCGCACGGGCGACCCACTTCTCATGGCAACTCCGCACCTCATCGTCGACGTGACGGATTCGAGCTCCGAGGCAGAAGGCGTGCGCTTTTGGGAAAGTCTCACCGGACGGGGCGGGGAAGGCATGGTCGTCAAGCCGCTCGATTTCGTATCGCGCGGCCGGCGTGGAATCGTTCAGCCAGCGGTCAAGTGCCGCGGGCCCGAATATCTCCGCATCATCTACGGCATGGAGTACACCCTCCCCGAGCACATCGAGCGACTCCGGTCGCGTGGTTTGTCCATAAAGCGATCTCTTGCGCTGCGCGAATTCGCGCTCGGCATCGAAGGCCTCGAACGGTTCGTCCGAAAAGAACCGCTCAGGCGAGTTCACGAATGCGTATTCGGAGTGCTCGCACTCGAAAGCGAGCCCGTTGACCCGCGACTCTGACCGCGACATCCCTCCCTCGACATCGCAATTCCTGCACCGATGAGCCTGTCGCCCGCTTGTGCAATTTTCCATACCGATGTAAATGGAGCCTTGATGCGGTGAACCGTCCGAGGATTGATGAGATCGACGGCTTCCAGGACGGCAAGCAATTCACTCGACCAATCGGTGACGTGGGGCGGGGGTTTACTTCGAGCGATCTTGGCTGGGCTCCTTCCGCCGCTCGTCGCCTTCGTCGTTCAATCGCTCCTTTGGTCGGCGATCATTTCGCCCTTTGCATGGTTTCTCTTCTATCCGACGGTCTTCATCAGCTCGTGGCTCGGCGGGGCGCGAAGCGGCGTCATTGCGACATTGCTGTCTGCCGTGATTGCGTGGTTCTTCTTCATTCCTCCCGAAAACGTCTTCTTCAAGGACCATCCAGGAGCCGTATTTGCCGTCATCATTTTCATAGGTACGAGCATTGCCTTCATTGCATTCCACGAGCGTTTTCGACGAGCCAATCAGGCCCGAATCGACAACCTGCTCCTTGCGAAACACGCAACGGAAGACCTCGAACGAGCGCAATCCGTTGCAAAAGTCGGTAGCTGGCGGCTGGACGTCCAGCAAAACGAGCTCGTTTGGTCCCGCGAAACCCATCAAATCTTCGGCACCGAGCCTGGGCCACGCATGACGTACGAGTCATTTCTCGCATTCGTTCACCCGGACGACCGTACAAGCGTCGATCAGGCTTGGAAAGCTGCGCTCGAGGGCGAGCCTTACGACACGGAATTCCGCATTGTCCTGGGTGGCAGCATCAAATGGATACGTGGGAAGGCCGAGCTCGAATTCGACGAGCACGGCGCCGTGCTCGGCGGTATTGGCATCGCGCAGGATATCACCGAGCGCAAGCGGCTCGAAGAGGAGCTTCGGTTGTCGGAAGCGAAATGCAGCGGAATCATCGCTACATCCGCCGATGGAATCATCGCGATCGACGAGGACCAGCGCATTACGCTGTTCAACGAGGGGGCCGAGCGATTGTTCGGATATTCAATGCAAGAGATCATCGGGGCTCCCCTTGCAATCCTCATCCCCGAGCGTTTCCGAGAAATCCACCACGCACAAGTCGACGCGTACATGAACACCGGGCTCACGGCACGGCGGATGGGCGAACGAAACGTGCAGATTTCCCATCTGCGCAAAAACGGCGAGGAATTCCCTGCCGACGCCAGCATTTCGCGGCTCGAGGTCGGTGGAAAACGTATCCTCACCGTATCGGTTCGTGACATAACCGCTCAGAAACGCATCGAGCTCGCGCAACGATTTCTCCTGGACGTCGGTTCGACGCTTGCCGCAGCGCTCGATGGACGCGATATGCTAGCGAACATCGCCCGGCTCTCCGTCCGCGATATTGCCGACCATTGCATCGTGGAAACGGTCGAAGATGGTGGTGATATCCGACGGGTCGAAGTTGCCAGTCGGGACCCGTCCAAGTCTGCCATCTGCAATACCCTCGAGCACATCTCTCTCGATCGCACGCGGCCGTTTTTGACCTCGGAGGTCTTCGAGACGAAACGCCCCGTTCTTTGGGAGGAAGTGTCGCTCGATAAAATCGCTTCGCTCACGCAAAGCGAAGAGCACTTGGCGGCATTGCGTGCACTCGATATTCGATCTGCCGTCATGGCTCCCCTTTGGGCTCACGATAAGTTTTATGGTGCAATTGCCCTCTTCTGGTCCACGCGCGCTTGTGACCCGTCCGATCTCGAGCTTGCAGAACAGCTCGCGTATCGGGTGGCGCTTTCCATCGAAAATGCGCGCCTCCATCGCGACGCGGCGCGAGCCATCAAGGCGCGAGACGATGTCCTCGGCGTCGTCGCGCACGACCTGCGCAATCCGCTCGCCACCATTCTTCTGCACGCGGCTGCATTGAGACGCAACGATGCCGAACACGCACAAAAGCACGGCGTGGCAATCGAGCGCGCGGGGACGCGCATGAATCACCTCATTCAGGATCTGCTCGACGTCATGCGCATGGAAGCCCAAGGCCTCTCCATCGAGCCGACGGACGTTTCCGCGATGGAGCTCATTGCGGACGCCGTGGAGGCACATCGAGTGGCCGCCGCATCGGGCTCAATCGAGCTCACATTCGACGTAGCAACTGCGCTTCCCGCTCTTTACGTCGATCGCAATCGGCTCCTGCAAGTATTCGACAACCTCATTGGCAATGCACTCAAATTCACGGCGGCCGGTGGCCACGTGGTCGTTGGTGCAACGCCCAAAAATGGCGAAATCCTCTTCTCGGTTGCCGATACGGGTCACGGGCTCGAGTCACAGGACTTGCCGCATGTATTCGACCGGTTCTGGCGAGCTCAGGATGTGCCACGCTCCGGTGCCGGCTTGGGGCTCCCCATCGTCAAGGGTATCGTCGAAGCTCACGGCGGCCGCGTTTGGGTCGAAAGCACCAAGGGCCAAGGGAGCACGTTTTTCTTTACGATCCCGACAGCCCGCGTGACCAGCGGCGCGGCTTCGCGCCATTGATCGAACGTCTGCGCGACCATATCTTGCTTGCCAGCAAGGTCCACGCCGCCGCGGCGAACCAAATTCTCCTTGTCCACATGCTGTTCACACGTGCTCGACGAGGTTTTCGTCGTCATGCACGCCGTCGAAAAGCTCGTCTCGAGCGATGACGCGTCGTCGAGATCCATTCTGAAGAGCGCATTCACAACGTCATTGTCGTCGGGATTTCGTCCCGAGGCTCATTTTTAGCAACTTTGTGGTCGAGATCGCTGCCCGGAGGCTTCGCGAAGCGATTTGGTGGTGGCGATTCCACTCCTGAGCTGCGGCAAAGCGATGGGGACGTCCCGCGCACTCGCATACGGGAAGTCTCGTCGTCACGTTACGCCGCACGGTGGCGACGAGGTCTGTGCCAATTCACTTGTATCGGCGCGTCATACTGCAGCGAATCACGGTAAGGGACGCAGCTTCCGGTGCCCCTCGAAAATCGTCAAAATGACAATTCGCTTTCGTTCGACGCGATAAACGATGCGGTAGTTGCGTACGAGCACCTCGCGTATCTTCGGATCTTGGAGCTCGGGCACCATACGGCCCGCAAGCGGTGCATGTGCGACGTCTCGCGCGGCTTGAACGAGTTTGTCTACCCAACGTTCTGCTGCGCGGACGTTGTCGCGCGCTATGTAAGCAGCTATCTCGTCGAGATCGGCTTCTGCTGTGGGGGAGAATTCGACCTTCACGGCTGCGATTTCCGGATTTTTTCCTTTATCCGACTAGCAACCTCATCAGGTGAGCGGTTCGGCCCTTTTTCTGCGCTTTCGATTCCTGCTTTGATCTTCGCTTTCACGAATTCGCGGTATCCGAGCGCTTCGAAATCTTCGGGCGTGAGCATGACGGCGGCGGGCCTTCCGTTCTGTGTGATCACCATCGGCCTGCGCGTGCGATGCATGTTGCGAACGTACTCCGACGCGTGCGTCTTGAAGTCGGCGATGGGGACGATGTCTTCGGCAACGTTGAGTTTACGCATGAGTTCTGCTCGACCTCCCGAACGTTGGTCCAAATTACGACCAACGCCCGGCCGGGGCAACGAGAAACTTGCGATTTCCCGTTGCCAACCGGCCCTGGGTAGTCGCACTCGACCCACTTACTTGAGCGGAGGCGGCTCGTACACTCGCTTCACGTCCGCTCCTCCGACGAACGCGTACGACCCGGCGGTGCCGTAGCCGTATACCACGATTCCAAATGGTTTTTCCCCGGTCAGTCGATGCGCGCCCGCCTGAAGCGAACACTTGCGTGATTCGTACGTCTTGCCCTCGATCATGCCCGCAGGCTCGACCAAACAAATGAACGTATTGGCGTCGTCGAGCATGACCTCAGCGCCCGTTTCTGCCGTAATCACCACCCAATGCTGCGTCCACTTCGGAGGCGTCGGGATCACGTATTCCGTACGGAATTGGTCGATGGGCGGAAAAACCGTGAGCGCCGGGTCGCCCAGATACGGGCCGTCGACGTATTCCTGACTGATCAAGAGCTGCCCGACCATCACGGGTTTGTCGGAATTGACGACGAAGTTGTTCTGCGCATACGTCGTGCGGAATTCACCCGGCGCGAGCGTGAACGAATCGTACGGAGGAGGCAATGTCGTCGTTATCGTGGCCTGCTCGGCAACACCCATGAATCGAATCACGTCGGGTTCGCGAAAATTCGACGTCGATCGCACGGGGCTGCGCGTGATCACGTACTTCGATCCAATGGACTCGACCGGGAGCATTTGGTCTTCGAGGTGATCGAGGCAGCAGGTATCTTCGGACGTCCAGCCGGGGTACGTTGGGATATCGACGGCTCCACCTGGGGCTGCAGTGAGCTCCACGCCGGAAAATACGGCAACGGGTTTGTCCGACGTCACGACCGATGCTGTGAGATCCGTTGCGGATTTGTTGCTCATGAGCTCCGCGAGCGTGGCATCGTCCGTTTCGAGGTTCAGGACGTCGAAGGGCCCGAGCGTGGCGACGATTTCGGTGCCCGCAGGGGTCGGGGCAATCGGGGGATTTCCACGAATTTTCCACGTTGGTTTGACCGTGACCTTCGTATTGGGCTTCGTGCCGACGACGGTGATGTACGATCGATCGACTGGAAAACCTGGCAATGGTACGGGGTGTCCCGCGCCCCAATTGATGACGCGGTAGATTTGACCAAGGCCCGTCGTGGGAATGAGCAGCGAAGCATCGTTCGAGTATGCGTTTTCGAAGACGTTGAATTGGTAAACGACGATCGGCGCGGACGACGTGATGCGATAGGCATTCGAGGACAAGCACGTACCGGGCGCCATGGCATCGCCGGGTTGAGCACTGCAATCGACTTCTCGTGTCGGCAGTGTGGGCGTGAAAAGCTCGCCCGGGTTGACGTCGTTTTCCCAAACGGGCATCGGGACGGGAGCTTGGCCATAGGGAGCCGAGTTCAATTCGATGACGACGTGCGCTTTCGATTGCCCGGCATTCGAGATGGCGACGCCCCATGGGGCGGCCGCGGGGTTGTTGAAAAGGTCGAATTGGTCGAGATCGACGGCCCAGAATTCGCATCCGACGTTGGAGGGTTGATCGGCTGCGAGATTGCAGGCCGTCGTGCACTTGCCATTCGAACAGGCTCCGCCGCCGAGCACGTCGCAGACTTCCACGGTTTCGCCGTACTCCGATCCGTCGGCGGAACACTTGCGAACTTCATTTCCGACGCATTGCAGCGAATCGGGAACGCACATGGCGCAGCCTTTGTCGGGCACGCATGCATTCGGACAGACCTCGGCTGGCCCTGGCGTGCCATCGGCTTTGCAAGGCGTGAAGACCTTGTCGACGCATTGGCCGCATTCGCCGGGATTGCCGCCCGACGAGCCGGTCGCGGCAGTGCGATCGGACGATGCCGAGCAGGAAAGGGACATCATTGGAAGGGAAAGCAGGAAAGGGAGCAGGGTGCGCATGGGTTTGGTGGAGGTGACGTCGGCGTCGTGCCGGAAGCGTGACCTTCGCCGAGAATGCCATGGTTTGCGTGATTGCGAAGGGGCGAATTGCGCGCGCGCGTGTTTTGCTTGTTTTTGGCGGTCGATTGGGCGAATCTGCGAAACGCCGGAGGATTTGCCGTGATGAAGCGCCTCATCGATGCCGTCGTGCATGGTTTCGGCTTCAGTGCGGGCAAAGCACTGTTCGACGAAGCGGTGGAGGAAGTCGAGAAGGTTACGCGCGAGCCCACTCCGGAGGAAAAGCAGAAGGCCGAGGCGGAGGCGCGCAAACGTGCGCTCGCGGAAGAAAAAGAGCGCGCTCGAGCGGCAAAAGAGGCCGAGAAAGCGCGTAAGAAACAAGCTGCCGAGATTGACGACGAGCTTGCGGCGCTGAAGCGCAAGATAGGCAAGTAGCTGGGTGCCGCGGCGAGTGATGAACTGTCCCGATCGTGCGCATTCGTTGATTTTCCGCGCAAGAACCGCGACTTACTCATCCGTGTCGGATGAGTTGGACAATGCCTGCACAATCTCCGGTGGAAGATCGGAAAGGTCAGGTGTGTGTGGAGGCCGCGTAAAAAAGGAGGGTTCCAATGTTCCCCCGCCCGCGTCAGCTACGCGCTCCTCCAACATGATGGGAAGTATTTTAGCAGCCAGTTCAATCGCTTGGGCCCAGTCGACACCGTATATCGGGTGGGCGTAAGGCTCATCGAATCCAAGAATCTCCACGAAAACGCCCCAGCCCATCTCGCTATGGTAGGGAGCACCCAATTTCAGGGTAATGGTTCGCGGTGGGGCGCCACTGTCCGGCAAAAATTCCACTTCCAGCGTTTGCATGTCAGTCACCACTTCGCTTCTTGCGCCTGCATTTTCGAATGCAATCGCCAAGTTGCTCAGCAGCCACATGTTGGCACTTTGCTTGCTTCACTTTGTCTGGAATCTTGTTACACAACTTCACCTTGTCATTGTAGTCTTCGTAGCACCTGTCCGTACATTTTGTCAGCAATTGGTCGCATTCGTCGCTACATTTTCGATAATGTGCATTCGCGTCATTTGCGCATTTCTGCGACTCTTTTTCTGCCGCGATTCTACCGCAAACGCCCGCTTCCTGTTCATAGACCTTTTCACATTCAATGTGACACGCGCTATCGGGAACCGGATTGCTTGCCTGAACAGGCACAAGACTCGCCACAAGTATGTAGGCAAAAATGGTGCCGCCAAACAGCTTGCGAATATGCATGTGAAACCCCGTTCGGTGTTATGAGAACACAGAAAACATGGAGCAGTCAACAACGGCGGTCGACCTGATTCGTTCATGCAACTTGATGTTACAAGGGCGCGAACATCGGGTTTGTCCGAGCCGCGGTGCGCTCGTCTTCATCGTGTCAAAGGGGGTACCGCTCTTCTTTTCGTTTCGCGGACAGCACGCGCCTGTCTTGACCAGGGCTGCGTTTGGGGCGTGGTTTGTCGCGACCGTCGCGGGTCTTGGCGGCGTGATCGAAGGTCGATCGTGGGCGAAGTGGCTGGAGGCTGCGCGCATCGCGGCGGCTCCGGTGGTGGTTTTTTTGATTGGATTGTGAGGCGTATCAGCCGACGCTCACGCGGGCTTCGCCGCGTTGGCGGCCGTTCATCGATCGAACTTCGATGCGATAGATGCCGTTCGCAGACACGACGAACTCGATGGGCGCGGGGCTTTGTGGTGCGCCGGTCGGAGGATCACGCACGAGCGTATCGAGGATGTTGGTCCCTGATGGCGAGAAGACTTTCAGGCTGTAGGGAGGCGACGATTCACCCGGCACGAAAAGCAGCGCGAGGCGTGTACCTGCGGAGATCTTCTCGAAGTGGGGCACCGATCCTCGCGAAGAAGCGTTCGTGGGATGGCAATAAATCTCGATGTCGCCTGAGCTCTCGATCGGTCCGGGCATTTTTCGCGAAGAGTGTCTCTGAGGGACGGAAGTTGAGCCGTGACCTTAACAGCATGACGTGAGGGTCATCAAGCCCCGTCGACGTCGGACAAGCTCGCCTGGTAGTATCCGCCGTGAATGCCACAAGGCATAGGCCGACGAGCGTGCCGCTGCTGCATGCGGACGCTTCGTAGCGGATGGAGCGGGAGGCGCGCGGGATGCCGCGTCAGCCAGCCCTGGACCTGAGGAGAACACGAACGAACATGGATCAGCGCGCGCTCCAGCGACCAACAGTTCCCAAGACCGCGAGCTCCGACCCGATGATCGGCAAGGTAGTCGCAGGTCGTTACCGTCTCGAAACCAGAATCGGTGAAGGCGGAATGGGCGTGGTGTACCGCTCCCGTCACGTGCTCATCGACCGAGTGGTGGCGCTCAAGCTCATTCGGCCGGATCTGCGAGGCGAGACGCATCTTCGACAGTGGATGCTTCGTGAAGCTCGTGCGGCGAACCGAGTCGATCACGCACACATCATCGACATTCACGACATCGGTGAGACGGAAGAGGGCGAGCTTTATCTCGTCATGGAGTACCTCGTCGGAACGCCGCTCAGTGCGGAGCTTGCGCGAGGTCCCATGCCCATTGCGCGTGCTGTCGACATCCTCGAGCAGATGTGTGCAGCGCTCGCGCGTGCTCACGATCTTGGCGTCGTTCATCGCGACTTGAAGAGCGACAACATCCTCCTCACGCAACGCGGAGGACGGAAGGACTTCGTCAAGATCCTCGACTTCGGTCTTGCTGCGATCGCGCGTGATCCTCGCTTGGCGCCGAAGGGTGCAGTGTTCGGAACACCCGAGTACATGTCACCCGAGCAAGCGCGTGGTGAAGAAGCAACGCCGCACGCGGATTTGTACGCGCTCGGAGTATTGTTCTACGAGATGCTCACGGGGCAGCTTCCGTTTCGCGCCAACGATCGCGAGACGCTTCTCGAGATGCAGCGCACGGCGATTCCGCGGAGGCCGCGATCGATCCGACCGGATGCGCATCCGCAAGGTGAAACGATCGCGATGCGGCTGCTCGAGAAGGACATCCGCAAGCGTTATCGAGATGCGCATCATCTTCAGGAAGAGTTGAAGGCGCTTCAGCGGAGTTTGCCGAGTACGCCGTGGGAGATCGAATCGGGCGACGCGGTTGCAGCGCCTCCGCCGCCTCCGCCACCGCAGTCGGCGGGCGTGATCGAGTGGGCGAATCGCACGGCGCTTTTCGCGCGCATGGTTGCGCGAGCGTATCCATCGGGGAACTCGCCGCCGGAGATCTCGTCGGCGCTTGCTCAGCTTTGGGATCTTGCAGCGAAGGCCAATCGGCTCGAGGGCGAAGTTGCGAGTCACACGCGCAAGCTCGAAGCGCTCGAGCGGCGTGGGCGCGCGCTACGTGCGGAAATCGGCCGCAAGGTCGAGGAGTTGGCGCACGAGGAATCACGCGTCATGCGTGAAGCTGCGATCGACAGCGACGATGCGGACAAGGTACGGATCGAGCTTGCGCAGGCGGAGAAGATCGCTGGCGAAGCGAGGTTCGTGGCGGACAACGCGGCGAGGCAGGGCGCATTCGAGCGTGCCGTGTTCGAACGCGCTGGGGCGACATCGGCAACGGTGCAGGCCAAGCGCGAGCAGCTTGGGCGCTACGAAGCCAAGAAGAACGCGCGCGAAACGACGGCACGCGATCTGCGCCGGCAGATCGACGAGCTACGTAGTCAGCTCACGCGTTATGCGGAGGCGCTCGAGGAGGATCTTGCGCAAGGTCGCGAGAAGGTCGCGAATCGGACGCGCGAGGGTCTCGCATTCGAACGGTCGTTCAGCGACGCGTCGAACTTGCTGCTCCAGCATGTTCGAAACAAGCCCGAGTGTCGTGATCTCGTCGCCGAGCTTTTGGCGGTGAACACGGGCGCGCAGAACCCGCCGAGCGACAACGCCGACGGCCGCGGCGCATCGGACAAACGGATCGGTAACTGATCGCCGTTTGCCACTTCCAAATCGTTCGTCCGTTCAAACCATCATGAAGATCTCGACTTGCCTCTGGGGCTGTGGTAGCAAGCGCGCGCCTCGGCGAGGAAACCTTGTCGAGGGCGAGGCTGTGCTGAAGCGTCGGCGTCAGAACCAGCGGGTGAATCTTCGACTGAGCTCGTTCCACGGGGACGGTTCCCCGTCGGAAAACCACTCATCCGCGACTTACGCAGGCGGCCAACCCCTCGGAACCTAGGGGAGCGCCGCGGGTTTTTCCTGGCCTCGTCGGCGGTCTCCTCGTTTGAAGGAGGCACACCGTCATGAACGTTGAGGGTTCTACGAGCCACGCTCCATCGCGCGGATTACTTGCGCGCGCGATGGCAGTCGTCGGCGCCCTGCTCGCAGTCATCATTTCTCGGCCAGCGTACGCAGACGAAGCGTCGTTGAAGCTGCCTGACCTCGGCACCGTGACTTTCGCCGGTGGCATGGACGGTCGGGCGCTGCTGCTTGCCGGTATGGGCGTCTGCGCGCTCGGCTTGGTTTTCGGAATGACCATCTACATGCAGCTCCAGAAGCTCCCCGTGCATCGCTCGATGCGGGAGATTTCCGAGCTGATCTACGAGACCTGCAAGACGTACCTGATCACGCAGATCAAGTTCATCATCTTGCTCGAAGTTCTCATCGGCGCCGTCATCACCGTTTACTACGGCTACTTCAAGCACTTTGGCGTCGATCGATTGGCGCTCATCCTGTTCTGTAGCCTCGTCGGCATCGCCGGCTCTTGCGGTGTCGCCTGGTTCGGCATCCGCGTGAACACGTTCGCCAACTCGCGCACAGCGTTCGCGAGCCTCAAGGGCAAACCCTTCCCGACCTACGCGATCCCTCTGAAGGCAGGCATGAGCATCGGCACGGTGCTCATCAGCATCGAGCTGCTCGTCATGCTCATCATCCTGCTCTTCGTGCCCGGCGAATACGCAGGTCCCTGCTTCATCGGCTTCGCCATCGGCGAATCGCTCGGTGCGTCCGCGCTCCGTATCGCAGGCGGTATCTTCACCAAGATCGCCGACATCGGTTCGGACCTCATGAAGATCGTCTTCAACATCAAGGAAGACGATGCGCGTAACCCCGGCGTCATCGCCGACTGCACCGGTGACAATGCCGGTGACTCCGTTGGTCCGAGCGCCGACGGTTTCGAGACCTACGGCGTCACGGGCGTCGCGCTCATCACGTTCATCATGCTCGCCGTCGCGGACCTCACGACGCAGGTTCAGCTCCTCGTCTGGATCTTCGCGATGCGCGTCGTGATGATTCTCGCCAGCGTCGGCAGCTACCTCATCAATGAAGCGATTGCGAAGAGCCGTTGGGGCAGCGCCGACAAGATGAACTTCGAGACGCCACTGACCTGGCTCGTGTGGCTCACGTCGGTCGTCTCGGTTGCTCTCACGTTCGTCGTGTCGAACGTGCTCATCCCGAACCTCGGCGACGGCACGCTCTGGTGGAAGCTTTCGCTCATCATCAGTTGCGGCACGCTTGCTGGTGCAATCATTCCCGAGTTCGTCAAGGTCTTCACGTCGACCGAGAGCAAGCACGTGCGCGAGGTCGTGACGTCGTCGCGTGAAGGTGGCGCTTCGCTGAACGTCCTCTCCGGTATGGTGGCGGGTAACTTCAGCGGTTACTGGCTCGGCATGACCATCGCGGGCCTCATGGCGATCGCGTACTACGTCGCTCTCCAGGGTTTGTCGCTCGTCATGCCGGCCGATACGGCGCCCGTCTTCGCGTTCGGTCTCGTGGCCTTCGGCTTCCTCGGCATGGGTCCGGTCACCATCGCGGTCGACTCGTACGGTCCCGTGACGGACAACGCGCAAAGCGTCTACGAGCTCAGCGTCATCGAGACCATTCCGGGCATCAAGGACGAGCTCAAGAAGGACTTTGGCTTCGATGTCGACTTCGAGAAGGCCAAGCACTACCTCGAAGAAAACGACGGCGCAGGCAACACGTTCAAAGCAACGGCCAAGCCGGTGCTCATCGGCACGGCCGTCGTCGGTGCGACCACGCTGATCTTCTCGATCATCATGGAGCTCCAAGCGACGTTCGGGCAGGGCGTGGCTCTGCAGCGCTTGTCGCTCATGAATGCGCCCTTCCTGCTCGGCCTCATCGTCGGCGGTGCCGTGATCTACTGGTTCAGCGGCGCGTCGTGTCAGGCCGTCGTGACCGGTGCTTACCGCGCGGTCGAGTTCATCAAGGCAAACATCAAGCTCGAAGGTTCGGAAAAGGCCAGCATCGAGGACAGCAAGAAGGTCGTCGAAATCTGCACGCAATACGCGCAGAAGGGCATGATCAACATCTTCCTCGCCGTCTTCCTCGGCACGCTCGCCTTCGCCTTCGCCGATCCGTTCTTCTTCATCGGCTACCTCGTTTCGATCGCTCTCTTCGGCCTCTACCAAGCGCTCTTCATGGCCAACGCCGGTGGTGCTTGGGACAACGCGAAGAAGCTCGTCGAGGTCGAGCTCAAGGAGAAGGGCACGCCGCTGCATGCAGCGACGGTCGTTGGTGACACCGTCGGTGATCCATTCAAGGACACCTCGTCTGTCGCGATGAACCCGGTCATCAAGTTCACGACCCTCTTCGGCGTCCTCGCCGTCGAGCTCGCGATCAAGATTCCGGAGGAGAGCGCCGGCGCACGCATGGGCCTCGCCGCCGTGCTCTTCGTCATCTCCGCGTACTTCGTGTACCGCTCGTTCTACGGCATGCGCATCAAGAGCGACGACAAAGCCGGCTCGTCCGCTGCCGCGCACTGAGCAGCGCCTCACCCCCTAACCCCCTCTCCAACTGGCGTTGGAGAGGGGGAACATGCCTCACCCCCTGGCCCCCTCTCCGCAAGCGGAGAGGGGGAACAAGTTCGTCCTGTACGCACGTCCTAGCGTTCTCCCTCGTGGCGAGGGTTGGAGAGTGAGGCATTCTCGCGCTACGTTGCGCTCATGCGAGCTCTCTGCCCAGATTGCGGGTTTCACCACGAAGTCGTTCGTGTGCTCGAAGATGGCGACGGGGAAAACCGCCGAGATGTCTTCGAAGTCGCGCCGCTCGAGGAGTGCGACAGGCGGTGGCTTACCGACAGCGACGTGCTCGACGCTCGTGCAAAACACGGAGCCGAGGCGATCATCGAAGACGACGATGACGCGGTCGTTTGATCAGAAACTAATTGGCAAGAGCACGCTCACGCTGCCGCCCGCGCCCGGGACCGGGAATTCGAACGCTCCGATCGCGTGCGCGATGCAGCTTTCCAGGTCTCGCGAATAGAGCGTCGATTCGTACACCTGCACGTCGGATACGTGACCGGTCGAGTCGATCGTGAACCGCAGCGTCACCGCGCCCCACCGACTGCTCGAGCGTGCCTGTTCGAGTCGGTGACACGTTTGTACGTCGTCGCGGTGCTCGTCGACATGGCGCTGAACGACGTCCACCGTGAGGGGGCCCGTGACCACCACGTGCCCGAGCTTTGCCCTCGCACGACTGCTCGATCCCGCTTCGTACGCGCGCCGCGCCGTGCCGATGCCGCTTCCGTGCCCGATCGTGCCGATGGAACCGAGGCCGATGGTTCCACTGCCGCCTCCACCGCTGCCTCGGCCGCTCGAGCCAAAGCCGCCCACGCCAATGCCGCCGCCACCCGATCCAATCCCGCTCAGGCCAATGCCTCCGGTGCCAAAGGCTTCGCCGATCGAGCCTCCTACGACGCCGCCGAAGACGCCGTCGAGATCGCCTTCGGTCGCACGAAGTACGCCCAAAATACCCGCCACACGCGCAGGTTCCTTGGCCGGCAATCCCTCGTCGCCCTTTTGACGTGTTCCCGGTTTGTCGGAGGCTGCCTTGGTCGTGTTCTGGGCCGTCGTGACGACGACGACGGGGTCGGTAGGTTTGGCTTGGCGAACCCCGCTCGAGCTGCTGGCGCATCCGCCGAGCAGACTTGCCGCCATCAAAGACGTCACCACACGCGAAGCGGTCAGCATTCGCCGAGGGTAGGGGGCGGGTGTGGTGACGTCAATTGGCGCAAGCCGTCAGGCTGCGGCTTTGGCTTTGGCGCCATCGGTGTACAGCGCCTCGATGAGCGGGCCGTACTTCTGCCACACGACGCGACGCTTGACCTTGAGCGACGGCGTGAGCAGTCCGTTTTGCGTCGTGAAGTCTTCAGCAATGAGGGTGATCTTCTGGGCCTTCTCGAAGCCCTTCCACTCGGCCGAGTACTTCTCGACTTCGGCCATCACTTGCTTCTTCACTCGGTCGCTATTGCACATCTCGTCGTTGTCCTTGAAAGACAAACCTTGCTCGGACGCCCAGGTCTTCACGTACTCGGGGTCGATGACGATCAGCGCGACGTTGTAGAGACGATTGTCGCCGTACACCATTGCGTTGAGGATGAAGGGCGACAGTTTGAGGTGTTCTTCGAGCGGTGCGGGCGAGACGTACTTGCCGTTTTCGAGTTTGTACTGCTCTTTGATGCGGCCGGTGATGAACAAGAAACCATCGTCGTCGATGTAGCCGAGGTCGCCCGAGCGGAAGCCGCGATCCTCGGTGAACACCGCCTTATTTTCGTCATCGCGGTTGTGGTAGCCCTGCATGATGTTCGGGCCGTAGATGACGATCTCGCCTTGGTGCGCGTCGCCCGACGCTTCTTTGTCGATGACGATTTTCACGTGCTCGATGGGCTTGCCCACGCTGCCGATGCGATGAGCACCCGGACGGTTTGCCGTTGCGATGGGGCTCGTCTCCGTCAAACCGTAGCCCTCGTAGACCGTGATCCCGAGCGCATCGATGAACTCGGCGACCTCTTTCGACAGCGCCGCACCGCCGCTGAAGGCGTACTGCATGCGTCCGCCGAACTTGGCGACGATTTTCTTGAAGACGAGTTTTTGGGCGAGTGCGAGTTGAATCTTTTCGCCCATGCCGAGCGATCCTTCACCCTGCTTGCGCCGCTTCGTCGCAGCCGCGATGCCTGCCCTGAAGAGCGACTGGATGATCCCCGGCTTCGTCGCCATCTGCTTGTTCACGCCGTCGTAGATGCGGTTGAAAATGCGCGGCACCGAAAAAAGCAGCGTCGGATGAACTTCCGCCAAGTTCGCCACGATCTTGTCCACGCTCTCGGCAAGCGCGATGGACGCACCGAGCGACAAGAGGCAGTGCAGCTCGCACGTGTGACCGAACGAATGCGCCCACGGCAAGAAGGACAAGCTTCGATCATCCGTGCGCATCGGGAGCATGCCGTGCACGGCGTTGATGTTCGAGATGATGTTGCCGTGCGTGAGGATCACGCCTTTGGGATTTCCCGTCGTGCCCGACGTGTAGATGAGGCACGAGGTGTCTTTCGGTTCGGGCTTGATCGATGGGACCGGGTTTTTCGCGCCCGCTTCGAGCAGCGCGGCGTACGACTTCGGATCGCTCGCGGGTTTCGACAAACCAATGATGTGCTTCAGGCTCGGAGCTTTCTCCGGGATCTCCTGCGCCTTGTCGAAAATCTCATCGTTGGCTGCGATGAGCGCGATCGCTTCGCAGTCGTTCACGATGAATGCCCATTCTTTCGCGAGCTGAGCTTCGTACATCGGCACGAGCGCTGCTCCGAGCCCGTAACAAGCGTAGGCCGCTACGGCCCATTCGATACGGTTGTTCGAGATGATCGCGACCTTGTCGCCTCGCTTGATGCCGAGCGATGCAAGACCGGCCCGGAAGTTGTCGACGAGCTTTCCGACTTCGCCGTACTTCGTCCACGTCCACACCCCGTTCTTCTTCACGCCGAACAAGTCGTTGTCGGCGTAGCTGCGAACGGAACGTTCGAACATATCCACGAGAGTCTCGAAATTCCCCGACATGTCTTCTCCTTGGCGGTCCCCGAAGCGCCTAGTACTTGGGCAAACGCCATCGTTCTGGCAATGAAGTGGCGGTTGCTTTGGAACCGGCAGGCGTTTTCAGACCCGCCTGATTCGTTCGAGGCGCGATGATCTCGACTTCGAGCGCCCGCTGCAACTGTCCCTTGCGGTCGAGATCCAAATTTCCCACGTCCCGAGAAGCGCTCATTCCCTGGCCGTCCAGGCGCGGTTTTGTTACACCACCGTCCGCACATGCCTCGATACGCCATCACCACGTTCGGATGTCAGATGAACGTCCACGACTCCGACCGAATGCACGAAGTGCTGCGCCGCGGGGGCTACGTCGAGGCCGATGACTGGCGCGATGCCGACGTGGTCGTCCTGAACACCTGTAGTGTCCGGGAAAAAGCCGAACAGAAGCTGCTCAGTGAAGTCGGGCGCATGGCGAAACACAAGCAAAAGCGTCCCGAGATGGTGCTCGTCGTCGCTGGCTGTGTGGCGCAACAAGAGGGCGAGCGGCTTCTTGGACGCGCAAAAGGAATCGATCTCGTTCTGGGGCCCGACAACATTCCGGAGCTTCCGCGGCTGCTCGACGACATCGGTCTCGGAGCGCCGCCGGCCGTGCGCACGGTGTTCGACCTGGAATCCCCGCACTTTTTGTCTGCATCGGCGCTCACGGCGACGGCTCCTACAGCCTACGTCACGATCATGAAAGGCTGCGACGAACGTTGTTCGTTCTGCATCGTGCCGTATACGCGCGGGCCTGAACGTTACCGGCCGAGCCACGAAATCGTCGCAGAAATCTCGGCGCTCGTTGCTGCTGGCGTGCGCGAAGTGACGCTGCTCGGACAAACCGTCAATAGCTTCCGTGATCCCGCCGCATCGCTCGAACGGGCCAAGGGGGCATCGGCCGACGACCCTGACGAAAGCGAATTTGCGGCGCTCTTGCGGCGCATTGCAGAAGCCGTTCCAGGTTTGTCTCGGCTGCGCTACACGAGCCCGCATCCGCGCCACCTCACGCCGTCGCTCATCGAAGCACACGCAGATCTCGGTGTGCTCGCCAGACACGTGCACCTGCCCGTGCAATCCGGAAGTGACCGGATCCTGAAGCGGATGATTCGCCGCTACACGCGTACTGAATACCTCGAACGAGTAGGGCGGCTCTTGGCGCGAGTTCCCGACCTGTCGCTCTCGACGGACATCATCGTTGGTTTTCCCGGCGAAACCGAAGACGACTTCGCGGCGACCCTGACGCTCGTTCGAGAAGTCGGTTACCGAGGATTGTTTGGGTTCAAATATTCCGAGCGACCGTACACGCCGGCACGCAAGCTCGCAGATGACGTTCCCGAAGCTGTCAAAGGCGAACGATTGGCGCGCCTTTTCGAGGTGAGCGAAGAGCTGCTCGGCGCGTACTTGCGAAGCCTCGAGGGAACGACGCAACGGGTGCTGGTCGAAGGCGCGGGCAAAGAAGGCGGGGCCGCATGGACGGGGCGTACGGAGCGAAACGAAATCGTTCACATCGCTGCTGCAGATGATTTGGATCTTCTCGGCGAAATCGTTGGTGTTCAAATTACGCGAGCCAACAAACACTCGCTTCAGGGAGAGCTGAGTCTCGAGAGTCGTGAGCGAGCGCGTCCGCGTGCAGCAGCTTCCACGCCGTCGCGTTCGTCGGGACAATCACGACGATCGCTGCCGATCGTTTCAGCGAGCTAGGTCGTGGCTCTGATCCTTCCGTACGGTGGATTTGCTCCGCGGCTCGGGCGTGACGTGTTCGTCGCGCCAAACGCGACGCTCATTGGCGACGTCGAGCTCGGGGATGAGGCCAGCGTATGGTTCGGTTGTGTCTTGCGCGGGGACATCGGTTCGATTCGCGTCGGCGCTCGAACGAACGTGCAGGACCTTGCGTGTATGCACTTGACCGATGGCGTATCGGTGACGGTCATCGGGGTAGACGTCACCATTGGCCATGGCGCGATTCTGCACGGATGCACCGTAGGTGATCGGTGTTTGATTGGGATGGGCAGCATCATTCTCGACAACGCGCAGATCGGAGAGGGCTCCGTCGTTGCAGCCGGAGCGCTCGTGCCTCCGAGGATGGTGGTGCCGCCGCGATCGCTCGTTCGTGGCAGTCCGGCGAAGGTCGTGCGTGAAGTGACTGAAGAGGAAGGTCGATTGGGGATCGTTGGGGCGGAGCACTACGTCGAGCACGCGAAGCGGTATCGCCTCACCCCCTAGCCCCCTCTCCCCACGCGCCTTCGGCGCGGCGGAGAGGGGGAACAGACCTCACCCCCTAGCCCCCTCTCCAACGCAGTTGGAGAGGGGGAATGACGTTTGCTCCCTGTTGAACGCTCTTCTCCCCCTCTCCGCTTGCGGAGAGGGGGTTGGGGGGTGAGGCATGCTCCCCCTCTCCGCTTGCGGAGAGGGGGTTGGGGGGTGAGGCAAATTTTCCTCCCGGCCCGAGATCCAGCTACGATCGGTTCCTTCCGTGCGTTCATCCACGTTGCTTCTCGTTCTCGGTATTGCTGCGTCGACAGCCGTGACGCTCGGGGGAGCCGGCTATCATTACGCGCCGCGTTCACCCGTCGTGCAGGGTCTCTACATCGGCGAGCGTCGTGTTCCTGATGAGGGTTCGCCTGTCGCGTGGTTGTCCGACCGGCAGCGCGATGTGCTGACGTGGGGCGTACGCCTCCATCACGACGGCGAAATCATCGACGCCTCCTTTGCGCACCTCGGCATCGAGATCGACATCAAAGAAACGCTGGAGCGCGCATCCGAAGTCGGACACACGGGCTCATTCGTGCGGCGATACCGTGATGCCGCGCGTGCTCGTCGCGGCGAGGTCGACGTGCCGCTCGTGTTCTTCGTCGACGAGAAAAAGGCGCGAGCGTTTCTCGAGACAATCGCACCGAAGTTTTACCGTGCACCCGTCGATGCAGTGCTCGACATCGAAAACAAACGCAAGGTCGAGGATGAGCCTGGCCGGGAGCTCGACATCGATGCGTGCATCGACGAGCTGCGCGCAGCGCCTTTCGAGGACGGCGTGCCCATTCGATTGGTGACGCGGCGAGTTGCTGCGAAGGTGACCTCTTCCCAACTCGCTCAGGTCGACGTCACGCGCATCGTTGCGTCGTTCGATACGACGTTCACCACATGGGGCTCGGGCGCGGGTCGCTCGGTGAACATCCGCAACGCCGCGCGCAAGATCGACGGCATCGTCATCCCCGTCGGCGGCATGTTTTCTTTCAACGATCGCGTCGGTCCGCGCACGCGTGAAAACGGTTTTACCTTGGCGCCCGAGATCCAAGGCGACGAGCTCACCGACGGATACGGCGGCGGCACCTGTCAGCTCTCGTCGACGCTTCATGCGGCCGCCGTTTTCGGAGGCTTGCGCATTTTGCGACGACAAAACCACTCGCGCGCTTCGAGCTACGTCAAGCTCGGCCTCGACGCGACCGTGCATTACCCGCTCGTCGACTTGCAGATCGAAAACGCGTTGCCCTACGACGTCATGATTCACGCGTACTTGCCCGAGCCTGGTCGTGTGCGTGTGGAGATCCTCGGAGGCGACCCCATCGCGAAGGTCGAATACGCATACGGGGTGGGACAAACCTACGACTTCGTCCGACGCATCACGGTCAAACCGCATCTCCCCTCGGGCAAACGCATTCATCGCCAAAAGGGAGTGCCGGGCTTCGACGTCACCTCGACGGTGCGCATGACCTACAACGACGGTCGTGTCGAAGAGCGTCGCTGGTTCAGCGGATACAGGCCGTCACCCGAAGTGTATTGGGTGTCCGAGGGGTACGACGAAACCCTTCTGCCGGCGCTTCCTCAGCGCGCAAAAGGCATCGAGGGCCGCCTTGCGGAGAACGTCACGGAGCCGGCGTCGTATCCGATGGAGTAGCGCCGTCGCTTGGCTCGGCGCAGCAGCGGAAGCCCGTTTCGTAATACCGAAACATCGGACCGTGTGAATCGTTCGTGCCTCGGCACTGCGCCCAAGGTTTCGCCCAGTACCCGCCTTTGAGCGACGAACGGTAACGCCAAGCGCTCCGTGACGTGGTCACCCATTCCTCGACATTACCCACGAGGTCTTTGACGCCGTACTCGCTCGCGCATCTCGGCCGCGAGCCGCTTGGTTCGCCCTGGTAGAGCCGAAACGTTTCGACTTCGCGCGTCCGCCTTTCCTCGGCGTTGAGCTTCTCCTCGCTGTACGGCATGAAATCCTTCGACGTGTTGCACGCTTCCTTGTCGAAGGCGTGACCGTAAGGCCAAGGCTGCGTATTCGGCCCTTCGCACGCGAGCTCCCACTCGAATTCCGTGCAGAGACGCTTGCCGATGCGAGCGCAAGACTGTTCCGCTTCGACAAACCGTATCATCACGCGCGGCTTCTCGCCTTCGCGATTCGGCCACTCGTGCTCATCCATGCACACGCGAACGGGTGTCGCCATGGGTTCGACCGCAAGCAGGCCTGGAAGGAACGAATAACAATGGCCGATGCGCCACGACGTGCAGAGGCGCTGCACGTATTCGTAGTGCACGCCTTCGACCAATCGAGTACCCGACGGGCAGGTTGCCTGCGGCGTTGGACGTTCGATCGATGCAGCGACTGCAGGAGTTGCTGCCAGGGCTTGGGCAATGAGCGTTTCGAAAAGCACGACAGCACATCGATCCTAGCGCACCTCAGCCGAAGCCCCTCATTTTCGGCGCATTTTGCCGAGCTTTCACTTCTTTCACTTCTTTTTCGCTGCATTTCCAGACTACGATGCAGCGGTATGCGATGGATCAGGCTGGTGTTCGTCGGGGCCGCAACGCTCGGGTTTGCCGGGCTCGAAGGTTGCGGCGGTAAAGTCGTCATCGACGCCGAAGGCGCAGGTGGTTTGGGTGGTGCCGGCGGGGCCGGAAATAGCTCGACAGGCGGAGCGGGAAACACGACGACGACCACGTCGTCCAGCTCGAGCGGAAACTCGTGCGCGGAGGGAACGTGCAGCGGGACACCGGACGGATCGTGCGACTGTTCGGGTTCGTGCGGCGGTCAGGACGTGAAGGTCACGTGTTTCGCCTCCGGCGGCTCGTTCACGTGCACCTGCATGCTTTCCGGCAGCGTCGTAGCCAAGTGTGAAGGCGCCATGGGCACGTTCGCGTGCGACGTAAAAGCCGGCTGCTGCGCGCCCTTCTTCCCCTGACATCAATTCGAGCTCAAACGATCTTCCTGCTTCGGCCTTCGCTTGCTGGACAAAGGAGTTTGTCCTTCGCCAAGCCGCAACACGTGGTGCGCGAAGCCCGTCACGGCTTCGTTGTGAACCGCTGCAATGATGCGCCGGTTCTTCGATAGCCGGCGCAAGAGCGCATCGAGCTCCGCGACGCTCTCCGTGTCGAGATGCGCTTCGGGCTCATCGAGCACGATGAGCTTTGCGTCGCGTACGAGCGCTCGCGCGATCATCACGCGCCGCGCCTGACCTCGTGAAAGCGACGCGACACGCAGCGACAAAAGACCCTCGTCCGATGCAGCTCGCGACCTGAGCGAAGACAAAAGGCCCACGGAATCCAGTGCTGCAAGCAGTCGCTCGCGGGGTGCTGCGTCGTCGAACGCGAGCAGCGCTTGTTCGATCGTCGCCTCCGGCGGCTCGAAAGGCCGCTGCGACACGAACGCGACGCGATCACCGCTGAGACGCGCGACCTCGTTGGCTTCACGCTCCCCGACGACAATGCGTCCCGACACCGGCGATACGAGCCCGAGCAGCAGGTAGAGCAGCGTGGTTTTTCCCGACCCGTTCGGACCGAGCACCGCCAAACTTTCGCCCGCGGGCAAGACGAGCTCGAGGTCCAACAGCGGACGCCCGTGACGCTGGCTTTCGGGATCGCCCGCTCGTCGAGGATATGAGAACGTCACCCGCTCGACGCGGATTTCCGCGGAGGGATCGAGCGCTGTCGTCGCGTGATCCCGCGCGCTCTCACCGTTCGTGCCCGAGGGGGTTGCGAGCAGATCGGTCATCGATGCGAGCTCATTGCGCGCAGCGAGAACGTTCGTGATGGCCGAGAGAAACATTTGCAGCGTCGGCGCGGCGGAGAGCACGAGCAGGAACGTGCGGTAGATGTCGTGCTCACTTGGTACGTGTGTGGTTTGTCCTGACAAAATCGTCGTCGACACGAGCGCCGTGACGATCGCCGCGACCACGGCGCCCCAGGAAGCCAGGGCGTTTGTCGTTCGTGCTCCAAGCTCTGTACGAGACAAACCCATCACGTCATGACGCAGGCGATTGACGAAATTCGGCCCGCGGCCGTGCGCGACGAGCTCGACGGCACCGGAAAAACCCGCGTCGGCGGAAGCGAGCAGTTGTCGCGTGCGTTCGAAGACGAGTGCCCATGCGCTTTCGACGCGACGTGATGAAACCATCGTGACGGCTCCACCCACGAGTCCTGCGGCGATGAGCGGAGGGAGCACCGCTGGGCCGATGTTCACGGCGATCATGGCGGTCACGACTGGCAAAGCGAGCGCTGACGCGAGCAAGACGGCGACGCCATCGACGGCCCATCCGACGAGCAGCGGAAGGCCCGTGGCCAGGCGTGCCGATTGGATCTCCGGCGACGGCATCAGCACCACGTCGCCGCGCTCGAGCGGAGCTGTGTAGATTTCGACGACGCGCAGGCGCACGGTTCGCGCGAGCACGTCGGCAGCGCGTGCGCGCACGAGGCTGAGCGCGCCGGCGCCTATCAAAACGGCTGCGGCGGCGAGTCGGCCGCGATCACCGATCCACACGGCTGCAAGCGGCAAGGCGAGGCGCTGTGCGAAGGCCGCGCCCGTGACGACGGAAAGGCTCGCTCCGCAGCCTCGTAGCAAGGCCAGCGCGGGAGTGACGACGGATGCGAGCGTACGGGGCGGCGACTCGTTCGTCGCATCGGCAGAGATTTCAGGTGACGAACTTCCCACGCGAGCCCGTGAGCTTGTACCATCGCTCGATGCGGGGTTGTCGCTCTTCATTGACATCCCGCGCAAACGACCATGACTACGTCTTCCTCGTTTCGTCGACCTCTTCGCTCTGCTCGTTTCGTGTCGTTCATTGCGGCTGTTGCGTGGGCAGGCCTCGGATTTGCGGCATGCAGCCGCACGTCTTTCGACCTCGAGTCCTCTGAAACTCCAGCATCGGGTTCGGGGGCGAGCGGCGGTCAAGCGGGGCAGGGAGGAAGCGGCAACCAAGGTGGTGGCGGAGGCCAAGGTGGCGCTGCGGAATGCGCGGTATCGCAGGAATGTGTCGATAACGATCCGTGTACGACGGACGCTTGCGTATTCGGTACGTGCGCGCATGGCCCTCGAGATGACGACAATGACGGCTTTCCTCCGCTTTTGTGCGGTGGCGGCGATTGCAACGATCTGAACCCCCAGGTTTTTCCTGGTAGTCCCGAAAATTGCACGGACGGCGCAGACAACAACTGTAATGGCGTAGCCGATTGCACCGACCCGGCATGTGCAACTGCGCCGCTTTGCGGATGTGTGCCTGCTCCTTCCGGCGAAGTGTGCAGCAATGGTATCGATGACGATTGCGATACCATCGTCGATTGTTTCGATGCCGACTGTCAGGGGACGCCGGTGTGTGGTTGTTTGCCAAACGAAACGTCGAAATGCGACAATGGATTCGACGACGACTGCGACGGGCTGATCGATTGCGACGATTCCGATTGCGTGGGGACCACGAATTGCTCGTGCCAGGCCACGCCCGAATCGTGCGGAAACAAGCTGGACGACGATTGCGATCTGCTCGTCGATTGTGCCGATCCGAATTGTTTTGGCGTTTTCCCCTGCGCATGCATGCCTCCCGGTACACCCGAAGTGTGCACGGGGGGCTTCGATGAAGACTGTGACGGGTTGATTGATTGTGCCGATCCGTCGTGCCTCGTATCGCCGGCATGCAAGAATTGCGTGGCGGAAGTATGCGATGACGGCGTAGACAACAATTGCGACAATAAAATAGATTGTGCCGATCCGGCGTGTTTCTTTGCGCCGAATTGCGCGCCGGTCGCCGAGATCTGCAACAACGGCATCGACGACGACAACGATACGCTCGCCGATTGCCAGGATCCCGATTGCGCCAACACGCCCATTTGTGTGACGCAACAAGCCAATTGTTTGTCCCCCAAGCTCATTCCGGGATCCGGCACGTATACCGGCAACACCACGGGGAACCTCAGCGAAACGAAGGGACAGTGCGGCGGGGATGCGGGCGAAGCCGTGTTTTACTTCGTGCTCACCGCTCCGTCGCATGTCGTGCTCGATTCCGTGGGCACGTCCTTCGATTCGGTCCTCTACGTTCGCACGGGCAAGTGCAATTCGGGCAAAGAGATAGCGTGTGACGACGACAGCGCGGGCGTTCAATGGGCCGCCAAGGTCGAATTTACGCTGCTTTATCCCGGAACCTATTACGTGTTCCTCGACGGATACACCGTCGATCCCGAATTTGGGGCCAACGAAGGGCCGTTCGCCCTCAACGTGCTCATCGAGCCGAATCCGAAAGAAGTTTGTAACGACGGCAAGGACAACGACGGCGACCTCTACGTCGATTGCGCGGATCCGGATTGCGTGTCGTTTGGCAATTGCGGCACGTGCAATGCCGGCAATGCAGGAAAGCCGGAATTCGGTGTTGACGCGTGTACGAACGGCGTCGACGACGATTGCGATGGAAAAGTCGATTGCGCGGACGAAGATTGCAGCGCGAGCGATTATTACGTGACCGAATGCTGCAACGGCATGGATCAGAATGGTAACATGATCCCCGACGACTTCAATTGTCGCTGCGCCTCCGATGCGGACTGCTCGGGCGGCCAAGTCTGCTACACCCATACCGCGTACGCCTGCGGCATTCCTTGCACCGACTACTTCGGCGACATTTGTCCGTTCGTTGCCGCCGGATCGTATTGTAATCCTGCGACGAATCAGTGCGAATTCTAAAGCTCGAGCGAGAATAGGCGTCGCAGCGTGCGTTCCGATCGTCCCAGTTTTACATCGATGGCCGTGGCAGGCATGCGTGCCATTTACGGCGAATTGCCGGCCCCTCTGGGAGCCGGCCCGGATCCGCTTGCGACGAGCGTCTTGCCATTGCCGTTTTTGCTTCCAGCGCAGCTCGTCTCGCTTGCTCACGCATCGCCAAAGGCCGGCACGCTTTTGCACCGCGCGTTCGGAGCCGCATCGTTTGGACTGACGTACCATGTGGCATTACGCACGCGGGCGCTCGACGATGCATTGCGCGATGCCGTAAAGGCGGGAACGAAGCAGGTCGTGGTGCTCGGCGCGGGGCTCGATGGCCGCGCTTTTCGCATTCCCGAGCTCGAGGGAGTGAAGGTATTCGAGGTGGATCACCCGAGCACGCAGCGTGATAAAAAGGCGCGCTTGTCGAAGGCCCGCATCGAGCCCATCGCGGATGTCGTGTTCGTTCCCGTTGATTTCGAGCGCGACAAAGTCGACGAATCGCTCGTCGAAGCGGGGTTTTCCGCAGGTGACCGTTCATTCTGGATTTGGGAGGGCGTCACGGCGTATTTGACGCGTGATGCAATGACTTCGACCCTTCGAGCGATAACGCGCGTGAGTCCGCCGGGAAGTCGCGTGGCGTTGACGTACGTGCGTTCGCCTTCAAAAAGCGCCGATCCTGCGCAACCGATCATTCGAAAAGTCGCGCGCGTCATCGTACACGCCGGGTCGGCCGTGCTCGGCGTAATGGGCGAGCCCGTTCGAGGGGTCATCGATTCGGAAGCCATGGCCACGCTCGCGCAGGAAGCGGGTTTTCGTCTTTGTTCTGACGAAAGCGCCGCCGACTGGGCGAAGCGGTATTGGCAGGGTGAGTCGCCCGGGCCGTTCGAATGGGAGCGTATCGCAGTGCTCGAACGAATGACTTCGTGACGTGCGGCGAGCACGGTTCTGCCGTGGGTAGATGCCCTGCATCACACCGGTTGCGATTTGTCAAGCTGATGCAATCCTGAGTCATTCGGTCACCTCGAAGAACACGCTCAGCCGACGTCCAACGTAATTGCTGTCAAAAGAAAGCTTGTGTCGTGGGCCTGGGCTGCCGCACGATGATGGATCGCACTGGAGGCACTTCGCATGAAATACCGCTCGAAACTCAGTCAACACAACGGCGTTGGTCCGGTGAAACGATGGACCCGCACACCAACGCTTTGTCGATCAGCACGGATGGGCATGTTTGCCGCGGCAATCGTTGCTTCACTTGCCGCTTGCACCGAGGGGATCGACAACACGCCGCGACCAAGCGGAACCGGAGGCTCGGCCGGAGAGGGAGCCGGAGGCGGCGGTGGAGAAGCTGGTGCTTCGAGCGGTGGAGGAAGTAGCACTGGAGGCAATGGGGGAGTCGGTGGGGGAAGCGGTGGCGCTGGAGGAGATGCAGGAAGTGCAGGAAGCGGAGGAACGGCGGGAGGGAGCGCCGTGTGTGTCGAAGGCTCGAAGAAAAACTGCACCATCATCATTGGTGAGAACAACGGCGTCATTACGTGCTTCAAAGGCGTGGAGATATGCACGGACGGGATGTGGGGTCCGTGCGGCGAGGACAAACAGCCGTAGATGCTCGAGCTCGACGAATCGGCTGAGCAGCACGGCCCTCGAGACGGGCGTCATGGCCTTCTAACTGATGACGATTTGCAGGCCGTAGGAGCTTGGATACGTCGCGAGGCTGCCGCCCTTGATGCGCACGAAATACTTGCCCGGCGCAAGGTTTGTCGCGAGCGCAGAGCCGCAATTGCCAATGATGTCGTCCCCGGAAGCGAGCACCGTCATGCCGTCGGGCGAAAGAATCTCGACCACTGTATCGAGTGTTTTTGCCGCGCACGCATTCGTGCCTTGATCCGTCGTCGTCGCCGTTAGACTCGCACCGGATGCGAGAATGTCGACCGCTACGATGTCGACGTCACCGGTCGGCGCGAGGACGGCATTCCAGGGTTCCGAAAATGTGTTCGCCGTTGCAACCGTATCGTTGGGCTCGGTCTCCGAGATCTCGATCTGGCACGCCGAGCTGCAACCGTCGCCCGAATTCGAGTTGCCGTCGTCGCATGTCTCGCCGATGGTGATGAAGCCGTCGCCGCACACGTTTTCAACTTTATCGATTCTCAGCCGATAAATGAATGTCGGCAATTGCGATTTCACTCCCGCCTTGACGCGCACGAAATAGTCACCGACGGTGAGCGTGGGCATAGCAACGCGAGAGCAATTCCCTTCACCGCCATCATCGTCGCTCGCGATCACGGTCGTTCCGTCGGCCGCGATGACGTCGACGAACGTGTCGATTTCGCCTTTTGGACACGCGCCGTCGCCAAGGTCCATCGTTCGCACGAGGACGCTGGCATCGGCGCCGTTGACCGAGAAGGACACGTAGTCGACGTCGTCAGGCGGATCCAACTTCGCGTAGTAGGGCAACTTCGCAAAAGGGCTCGCTTGCTCCGGCGTGTCATTGGGCTCGATTTCGCCCGATTCAATGAAACAGTTTGCGTCGCACCCGTCGCCCGGATCGTTGTTCCCGTCGTCGCATTCCTCGCCGGGGTTGATCGTCAAGTCGCCGCAAATGGGCGGGGGCAAACCCCCTCCATTGCCCCCAACGCTAGAACCGGCTTCGCCCGCCTGGCCGCCCATTCCACCCTCGCCACTCGACCCGCCCGTGCCCGACGAGCTCGATGCACCGCTCGATGCCGATGTCGCGCCTCGGCGCGGCGTATCGTCGTCATTGGTCTCGCACGCTGCTGCAGCGAGAACGACCATGGTGATGATTCCAAGTTTTCGCATGTCATTCGCTCGGGGGGCACGAATAGGTGATATCCCAATTGTTCACGATCGCGGCGGATGCCTTGGTCGTTGCTGGATAGAGAGTGAGCATGAGCTCGAGGTGGTTGTTTCGCGCATCCGGCAGCCCACCCAATTCATTGAAAAGATTGATTGGGCAAGGCGAGGGGCCAGCCATTCCACAGACCTGCGTGTCGGGCGATGCCTTTGCTGTTGCGACCGTCGTATACGATGCATTGTCGAGTCCTGCCAACGTCGGCGAGGAACGTACGGCCCACGTTATCTTCGAATCGGCAGGCGTCAGCGTATTGTACGTGAGGTAGCCCCATTGCGGCTTGGATCCGGGCGGGCAGATCGCTTCGTATTTGTATGTGTACGCCACGGGCTCGTAATCGGCCGGGCAGCCGAGATCGACGTTGATTTGCCCGCCAGCATCGCTTAGAATCGTCGAGCAGATCGTGGGGCAGAGTTTGAGCTGTGTCGGGTCCGCCGGATTGTCGTAATACCAATTGTTGGGGCCGCAGGCAGCGAGATTGGCAACGCCTGTGAGCGTCACGGGCGCGCCGACCGAGGGGGTATACGTGACGACAGCGACGCTCGGATCGTATTGACCGCCGGCCGGTACGACGAAGTCGCACGAAAGCGTGTCGCCTTTGATCTGGATCATCACCGAGAGAAGATCGTTTTCGACGTTCGCTCCGGGTACCACGAAGAACCCTTTGTTGGTGCCGCCCTGCTGCGCAATGGCGTTCATGAGCACCGGATTCGCGTCCTGGATACCGATTGAATACGTCTTGATACCGTAATTGGTGAACGCTGCACCCGCAAGGTTCGCGATTGCCGTGGCACTCTCATTGCAGCCATTCGGCTCGCCGTCCGTCGCAATGACGACGACGGTTTCCTCCGTCGGATGCGTGGCCTTGTAATCGATGGCCCATTTCAGCGCACCGTCGAGCGCTGGGTACATGGGCGTTGCGCCACCCGGGGATTTGTTGTTCAGCGCATTGACGAGAGCCACCTCCTGCGCATCCGCGGCTCCCGTTGCGAGCTTCAAGACGCCGAGGTTCACGAGCGGTTGTTTGCAGGCGTTCGAGCTGCACGTGCTTTCGTTGCAGCCCGACACTGGCGAGTTGTCGCCCCAGAACCGGAGCGCGACGCCGAGACCCGCAGAGCCCGTATCCTGGACGAACTTCTTCAATGCCTTGATGGTGGCCGACCATCGCGTCTCGCCGCCACCGATATTCGTGCCCATCGAGCCCGATTTGTCGAGCTGAATGAACATGTTGACGCGCTTGACGTTCGCCGTGGTCGTATTCGAGCAGTTCGGAGCCTGGCACTGGATGTTCGGACCCGCCCACAAGCTCCAGTTGTCCTGGCACTTGCATTCGGGCTCCTGAACATTGCCATTCCAAGACGGCGGATTCACCATGATTTCTCGTGCGCCAGCCCCGAGCCCACAATCCGCGGCCGCGACGTTGATACACTTGCCCGGCGGGATGGGCAATTGCGTCGTGCACGATTGCATTTGCGGATGCGACTGGTCCGGATTGCATTTCGGAAATTGCAACGAACCCGCCGGGAAATGGACGAGGCGAATACCCGCAGGCGCCGTCGAATTGCCGTGGTTGCAGACGGGAACGTAATCATTGCATGGCACGCTGACGGTCAAATCGATGCCCGCGCAATTCGGATCTTTTTGCGCAGGCAGCCAAGGCACGCAATCGCCCTTGACGTTGCATCCCTCGCCGCAAAGCGTCTTCACGCGGTCCACGCAAAGGTTCGTCCATTCGGTCGTGCAGCAACTCGGGAGCTGCGCGCAGATGGTTGCGACGCACGGATCGCACGCCGCATTGAGCGGCCCGCCCGAATCGCACTTGTTATGGCTGCACGGCGGATCGGGATAACAAACATCGCCGCAGACACTGCCGACTTTGTCCACACACGATTGATCCCATGCGAAGGGACCGCACGATTTGCCACAAACGCTCGCGACCTTGTTCTTACACGATTGGTCCCAGTCGATCGCCGCGCAATTCTTACCGCATACCGTATTGACTTTATCGATGCAAGTTTGTCCCCACGAAGCCGTGCACGTATCGCCGCAGACAGTGCCCACCTTGGCCGTACACGTCGAACCCCAGCTTGCCGTACACGTATTGCCACAAACCGACGACACCCTGCTTCTGCAGGTGCTCGACCATTTCGGCGACGGGCACTTGTCATTGGCCGAGCATACCGAAGCGACGAGGTTGCGGCACGTCGAGTTCCACGAACTGGTACAACACTGCGGCCTCACCGCGCACACCGCTGCGACGCACGGATCGCACGCCGGGTCGAGTTTGCTTCCTGTCGAGCAATAGTCGTGCGCACATGCCACCGTGCCGGGCGTCCAGTCGCAACATTTGGGGTTATCGACGCAGATCTCGTCCACACAGGGATGACAACCCGGCACGAGCGCTGCACCTGACGACGCACAATAATCGTGCGAACACGTGCCCTGCTGTGAAAGGCCGCAACACTTCGGGTCCGCCTCGCAAATATCATTCACGCACGGGTCGCAGTTCTTGTTGAGCGCACTGCCGGTCGAGCAATAATCGTGCGAACACGCGCCTTTCGTCGGCAGGCCGCAGCACTTGGGATCCTGCGCGCAGATGTCATCGACGCACGTGTCGCAACCGGTGCCCAGCGTGCTCCCGGCTTCGCAATAACTGTGCGCGCAACTGCCCCCACAGCAATCCGGATCCGCGTTGCAAATGGCGTCCACGCACGTGTCACAACCTTTGGTGAGCTCCTTGCCCAGGTCGCAATAATCGTGATCGCAGGTCCCCGCGTAGGCCGTCGTGCAGCAGGACGGCTCGATGGGGCAAATGAGGTCGACACAATCATTGGTGTTTCGTGATAATGGGTCGCCAACGGCACAAATGTTGTGCTCGGCCGAGCCGATCGCGGGCGCCGAACAATACTGGTTGAACTGGCAATCGTAGCCGGTCTGGCAAGGCTGCTTGATGCCCTGGTCCACGAGGTTTGGCGGATAGCCTCCGAGATCGCCATTCTGCCAAGTGAAAATGGGCGTTTGTCCGGACGACTTCACCCCACCATCCGGATCCTCATCGAATACCCGACACGTCGGATCACACGGATTGTTGACACACGTCGTGAGGACATCTTGCGGCCCGCCGCCGGGTTTTTCCGCGGGCGCACCCTTCGGAGCAGACTCGACCGATACCGTTCCATCCCGACACGTCCCCCATGTGCCACCCTGGCACGTCTGCACGCCGTGATAACAAGTCAATACGTCACCCTGCTGCTCGAGCGTCACGGCACAATTGCGTCGCGCGCCGTCCTCACAACTCGCAGCCGATCCACCCGCACTCCCGCCTTCCCCTGCGCCACCCCCATTGCCACCAGCCAAAACGTCGTCCCATGAAAGCGGCGTATCCGCGTCTTGACTACACGCCACGAACGCTGATGCCGTCGTCACCGCGACCAGGCCCATCCCGACTGCTTTGAAAAGCCGGTTGGCAGCGACGCGCGACGAGGGCCTTCCCGACATCGATTTTTTCAACCTGGTGGCAAGAGAAGGGTGTGTCATTTGAAAGCCTCCGACTCAACCCCCTATCCTGCTCGTCTCTTGCTGCGGAATCAAGCGCTATTTGAAAAATGTGGACACTCGGTCCCCACCCAGACCGTCGAGTTGCCAGGCCCGACGACGCTCCAACACCGACGGCGAGCAACCATCCGTAACGGCAAACACTCGCCCCAGGACCAGATACATGAACGAGACCGTCACACTTTGCCATGAATACAACGACCCACGAGACGCGCGCGGTTTGTCCCGTTCGACCGATGCCTTCGGCGATGCGCGGCAATGCCCATTCAATGCATCCGGTGGTATGACCCGGAGCCCAATGCCGACCAGCACGTCCACGTTCGGACCCTGAATCGACTAGTCGACATATGCCGTAAATATTGAATGACGCCCTCACGCCCGAGGCCTTGCGCTGCTTCGACACCAATTGCGTTTTCGATCGTGTCATTCGCGAGAACCTCGTCTCCATCGATGCTTGTTCCGTCCAGAGCAATTCAGATGGCGCCCTCCATCGCGCGGCGCGTCAGATTCGTCCCATAGGTGTGTTTATGTGCGGCAAGCACGAACGGTTCCCTTTTGCTCCAAATGCTGCTATTCGAGCGCTTGTCAACACGTTCGCGACATATTGCGATTTCTGGGCACACCACAAGTGGGCTCGGCGCCGGTTTGTCGGCATGGCGTGGCCGTGCGTCCGACGTGCGCAAAATATGTATTGTGCAAATTGATGCGATATTTCATGTCGTACCGGACAGACCTCGACGCGGGTCTCGTCGGCAAATGGCAATTCTTTTGCGATTGACACGTGCGTGAAGCGACATCTGCGGTAATCTCTGGCGCCAACACGATGGGGCGGCGATCCATCCATCACTCGGACGAACTGATCCGTCGGATGATGCTTACGGTGGGTGATGCAATGCCGTTCCAGGGGGAAATGAAATGCGCAGACGAAGTATTGCCCGCGATTTGGGTTGCGTCGGATTCGTTTTTGCCATGGCTGTGGGATGCAGCAACAATGAAGAACAGCCCGTGAATACGGCAACTGGCACGGCTGCCGGGCCGATAGCTTGGGCGCAGATCTTCAAAGGTCAGCTAGAACAATCCGGATCGCTCGTCGCAACCACGAAAACCGGGCAAATCGTCGTTGCCGGAATCATGCAGGGCAGCGTCGATTTTGGCGACGGTGGCATCATCGACAGCGTATCGGAAAGCGACCTCTTTCTTGCTTGGATCAATCGTGACGGCAAGGTGGCGCGGGTTCGGCGGTTTGGCGAAACGGGCGGTCATTTTCCGATGGGTCTGGCAATCGACGCGGCGGACAACGTCATTGTGACGGGCATTGCCGTCGGCTCGATCGATTTCGGCGGCGGGATGATCGACAGCCAGGATGCAGATGCATTCGTTGCGGCATTCGGGGCGGATGGTGAATATCAATTCGCGATGAAAGCGGGTGGTGCGGGCGATCAGATCAGCGGCCAAGCGGTGATCGCGGACGACGGCAGCATTGTGTGGTCGGGGATGTTCCAGGGCGATATCGACATTGGAGGAACCGTCCTGACGAGCAAAGGCGAAACGGATATTTTCGTCGCGAAACTCAGCCCAATGGGCAGCGTGACGTGGGCTCGTGGATTGGGGGGTGACAAAGCCGACGGGAACCCATCGATTGCGGTCACGCCGCAGGGGCAAGTGCTCGTGGGCGGGTATTATCAAGGCACGCCGGATTTGGGAGCCGGTGCGCTCCCGGATACGGGTATGGTGGATGGGCTCATGCTCGTGGCTCTCGATTCGGCGGGACAAACTTCGTGGTCGCGTGGTACGCCGCAGGAATTTGGGTATTTCGCCTATTCCATGCACGTCGACGAAGCTGGATCCGCGTGGCTCGCCGGCCCGTGCGCCGGAGAAGTCAATCTTTTTGGAACGAAGCTCGCCACGCCGGCGCAAGGCATTGCCATTGCCAAGCTGAACGCCACGGGCCAGCCGATTTCGACACAAATCTTCGAGGCCGACGCGCCAGGATACATGCACGCGACGCGGGCGCGTGGAGGGGGCATCGTCATCGCCGGAGAGTTCGAGAGCACGATCAAGCTCGCCGGACAAACCCTGACGAGCGCCGGACAGAGTGACCTCTTTTTCATTTGGATCGATTCCGACGGACGCGTCACGCGCCAAGAACGCACGGGCGGCACTGGCAAGGAAATATTCGGTTCGGTGTCGATGTTGCCCACCGGGCACGTCGTCGTGACTGGGGCATTCGAGGGCGCGATGAACGCCGGAGGTGCCGCATATTCGAGCATCGATCCCGACGGATTTGTGATGATGCTCAATTGAAAATGGCGCTTTTGCTAGCGCCGCCGGCGCCGTAATCCCAGAGCAATCAGCCCCAAAGCACCAGCGAATACGCTCGCAAAAGTCGAGTTTGTCGGGGCCGCGCCCACCGCGCATGCACATCCGCCGCTGAGAAGGACATCATCGGCAGCGCTCCCGCCAGCTCCGCCATTGCCTCCCGATCCGCCCGTCGTCACGTTCGATTCGCGATAATCAGGAATGCCATCGCCATCGCTATCGATAGGCGGCGTCGTCAAGTCATCATCGCCAGCTTCTTCGCTGTCGGCTTCGCCGTCGTCGTCACTGTCGGAATCGAGCGCATCGATGGTATCGTCTTCGTCGGTATTCGCCGGCGTGTCCACGGTACACACCGACCCATCGAAACAGCTTCCGTCATTCTCGGGGCACATTTCAGTGCAATCGTCGATGGTGTCCCCGTCGCTGTCGTTCGACGTGGGATTGGTTCCCCACGCCGTTTCTTCATCGTTCGAAAGCCCGTCGCCATCGATATCGGAATCACACGCGTCTCCCAAACCATCCTCGTCCAAATCGCCGCCGACGAGAGGATACGAGCACGCCCCGGTCGCACCATCGCATATTCCGGCTCCGTGACACTTGTCCGGAGGATCCGGACAAACCAGCGGTGTGGAATCGACACACGCACCGGATTTGCACGCGTCGTTCATCGTGCAAGCATTGCCATCGTCACAGGACGTTCCGTCGGGCTTCAGGAAATACGCGCAAGTGCCCGTCGCAGGATTGCAAATGCCCATGTCTTGGCAATCATTGAGCGGAGCGCAAATGATGGGACTGCTTCCGATACACGTGCCGCTCTCGCATTGATCGGTTTGCGTACATGCATTGCCATCATCGCAAGGCGCCGTATTGAATGCCGTCACGCATCCGATGGCGCTGTCGCAAGCATCATCGGTGCAAACATCGCCATCGTTGCAATTGGGCGGCGCGCCGCCAACGCATACGCCATTCGAACACGTGTCTGCGGTCGTGCACGCATCGACGTCGTCGCACGGATCCGTGTTGTTCACGTGCGAGCATCCGCTTGCAGGCAAACACGCATCGTCCGTGCAGACATTGCCATCGTTGCAATCGGGAGGCGGGCCGCCGACGCACACGCCAAGCGAGCACGTATCCATCGTGGTGCACGCGTCTCCGTCGTCGCATGCACTGCCGTCGAGCACGTCGGTCGTTGCAACGGCCGTGTCATTCGATGCATCGATGTCGGGCGTTTTCGTCGTAATCACCGCCGAATGCGTCAACGTGCCAGGGACGACGCATGGTTTCGTTTGGAGTTTTACCGCGAACGAGGCCGCGTCTCCGGCGCGGAAACAGCTCGTCGTGCAGACGATATCGCTGCCTGCGGCGTTGCAGGACCATTCTGGAGCAGGCACGATGCTCACGAAGGAAGTGTCTGCGGGAATCGTCATCGTCCACGTGGCATCGAGCGCCGTGCGAGGTCCCTGATTGACGACGTCGACCTTCAAGTCGAGCGCCTCTTCGCTGCCAATCGGATCGGGCGTGTCGGAGAGCGTAATGCCAAGGTCGGTTTGAAGCTCGTCACCGCGGAGGCAATTGAGTGCAATGGAATAAAGATAATCGCCAGCGCCATACGTTTCACCTTCGAATTGCGTATTGACGCCGGCATAATGGGTTCCGGTGTACGTGGCACGGAAGAGCGCTGCTTCGCCGGGAGATTTGGGGGTCGTCCCGGTGAGCGTCCCGGGGCTCGGAAAAGCGACCGAAAAATTGCCGCCGTCGGACCACGCAAGGAGCTGATTTCCCGTATCATCGAGAAGAAAAAGGGCCGGATCGATGGGCGTTTCGTTGCGTCGTGGGTCGCCGTCGATGCTCAAAAAAATGAGGTCGCCTTCTTCGGCGCAAAACTTGAATAGATCCATGTCGCCCATTGGACCGCCGGTGGTAATCTCCCCCGAGAAAAACAGATTTCCCGCAGAGCTCGCATCGACCGTGGCATCATTCGGCTCGATTTCGGGCGTGGCGGATGAATCGCCGAGCCCAGCACCTGGCGGCTGCAACACCGTGTACAAGTGATACGGTTCGGCTTGCGAGCTCGTAGAAAACTGCGTCATTCGCAAGAACGAGGGGCCGCCGGGGAGGGGACAACCTGCGACGTTGGGCGAGCCGCCGCCCCAAGGCGTCGTATTGTCCGCGTCGTCATATTCGAGCGTATCGTCTTCGGTCGTGATGCGCATGTCGAAGTCGGTGCTGTTGCTCGCAGCGCCGTCGGCCATGGCAAACACGCGCGTTCCAGCGGGGGGATTGCCGAGAGAATAATAGTCTTCGTCGAATGGAAAAATGGTCCCCGTGATGCCACATGAAAGTGAAGTAGCCTCGAACGTCCCGTCATTGGGTTCGGTTTCGCGCTGGCACGCTGTTGCCTCGAGAATGAATCGAGCGCCCGTCGTGGTGGGTACAGCTTCGTCCACGTACACGTAGACCGTTTGTCCTGCCGAGAGCGGCACACACGAAACTTCTTCCGTGGCGAAATATTCGGCCGCATTCGCATTACGATCCGACGCGCCCAGGCAGCTCGCGAGCGTATTCGGGCCGGGATCCGTGGGACAATCCGTTGCGAGGTGCAGGACGAGGTTTTCGCCGCCAAGCGTCGATTGCGCTTTGAACGAATAGGATCCATCCGTGGGAGCCGTGAACGTATACGCCACATCGCGCCCTGGCGCGGCGCTCGGTACGGCGGGTTGTCCCGTGGGCGGCGGAGGTGCTGGCAATGTATAACAATTGGGCGCCGACGTGGAAACTTCGTAATCGTTTGCGGCGAGCGTCAGGGATCCGGCGACGGTGGTATCGAGCGGCAAACTCTGAGCATTTACGCACGAATCATTGGCTGGAGATTTCGTGATTTCGACCTGCATCGCCGTTTGACCGGCCGGCGGCAAACCCGTACCCCATTTGGACGCGACGATGTAATAGGTCGTGCCCGCCGTGAGCGTCACGATGAGCTGCGACCTGCGGGTGCACGTGTCATCGTTGCAGCCATTGGCGAGCTCGGTCTTCGTCCCGCTGCACATGCCATTCGAGGACGTGTAAATGACGAGCACCGAATCGTCGATGGTCGTCGCGGTGGGGGGACTGCACGTGGCAATTTGGTATTCGGCCGTTTCCGCCGGTGTGAACGAATACCAGACGCCGCGCGAAAATGTCGTCACGCACGAGGGCATCGGATCGCCCGCGGTCGTGGCCATCCCGAGGTCGGGCACGAGGGTGGTCGAGTGAGGAAACGGTCCCGAAGGTGGAATGACTTCCGCGCCCGCGCATGTGTCGTTGATCGGTGCTGCGAGCGCCACGGACGAAGCCGAAGGCACCAGCGCCGATACAAGCAGGGCCGGAATCAAGGTACGACGTCCAACGCGACGAGGCATAATACGCCATCGTCGTTCAGGAGCTATCCGGTGTCAAGGTTTGTCGTGATCTCGCCCCTATTCTTGGGGCTCCGCATTACGCCGTCTTTGCGTCTGCGACGAGTTCCTCCGCAATCGCTCGTGCAGGCTCGTCACGTACGGGCGTGCACGACGCAACGTGGTGCGTATGCACGATCGCGGCTGCGAGCGCGACGAGCGCTCCGGCCTGATGCAGCAGAGCGAGCGAAATGGGCACCTGCCAAAGCAGCGTACAAATCCCAAGGATAGCTTGACCCAGCATGGTTCCGAAAAGCACTTTGGCCGTCACCGTTCGATATCGCAGGGTATTTGCGAGCACCACGCCGAACAATGCGTATGCCACCATGCGGTGCAAGAACTGCACGGTCATTGCATTTTCGAACAAATTCGTCCACCAGGGGGATAACATGCCGAGGCCCGGTGGAACGATGCTATCGGCCATGAGCGGCCATGTATTGTAGTTGAGGCCTGCTTTGAGGCCCGCGACGAACCCGCCGATTGCAATTTGCAAAAACACGAGGCCCACGATGCCGAGCGCCCATTTCCCGGCACTCGAACCGAGCACATTTCGCGGTTGTTTTCCAAAACCGAGCGCCGTCCAAACGATTGCCGCGTAAATGGCCATGGCGAGCGTCAAGTGCGCCGCCAAGCGATATTGACTCACGTCGACCCGATCGACGAGCCCGCTCTTGACCATGTACCAGCCGAGCAGCCCCTGAAGTCCTCCCAATACGAAGAGCCCGAGCAGGCGCGGCACCGCGGCGCGTTCGATTCTCCGCGTCACCCAAAAGAACATGAAAGGAACGAAAAATGCCAAACCAATGAATCGACCAAGAAATCGATGCGACCACTCCCACCAATATATGAATTTGAATGATTCGAGCGTCATCCCTTTGTTGACGAGATGATATTCGGGAATTGTCTGGTACTTGCGAAATGCGTCGTGCCAATCAGCGTCATTGAGCGGCGGAATGGCTCCCAGGATGGGCTTCCATTCGGTGATCGACAAACCGGAATCCGTGAGCCGCGTTGCACCGCCGACGATGACCATGGCAAACACGAGCCCCGCGACGGCGTAGAGCCAGATGCGTATGAACGGGCGCGCGGCCGCTTGTTTCGGCGTGACAATCCCTTGCATGCCGGACGAGATAGCGGCTGAAAAGGTAGCGGGCAAGGGCTCGGTGAGGCTACCGCGTCGGCTTCAGCTTGAACGCTCCGCAGCCATGGAAATCGATCTTCCCGGCAAACAGCGAGTCGTCCGTCGAGATTTCCCCCGCCATCGGCACCATCACGTAGTTGTCGGGCTGCACGATCCACGAGCTCGGCTCGAAGCGCACCCGCCGCGTCTCGGGATCGAACGAGCCCATCACCATGTACGACCCCTTCGCGCCCGATGGCGAATGCATGAAGTCGAAGATCGCGCGCACGACGCGACCGCGCACATCCATGATGCGCAGCGCCATGCCCGTGTTGCCTTGCACGCAGTCGTAATCACCTACCCACGTCCGAAACCGCTCGAACGGGTTCGCCGCTGGAAGCGCAGTCGGCACCCACCCGTCGTTCGTCGTCGGCGGCGTCTGCTGCACGATGACCTCGGGCGGCGGAGCCGATGGATCCGCCGGCTGCACGATGATGTAAAGCGTAGGCGCATCCGTCTCCACCACGGTAGCCGCTTCCACCGGATCGCCTGGCATCGCCTGCATCCACGGCTTGCTCGCACAGCCCGCGGCAGCCAAGGCTGCGGTCAAGACGAACCCCGCGTGGGCTTTCCCGAAAAACCTCGCCACCGTTGCCTGCGACGTGCTCACCATCGTTTGCCTCCCAGGATCGAAGGACGTGCACGCCAACCATAGCGCGCTTTGGCCGCTGGTTAAATCATGTTGCGCGGCTCGCTCGTCCTGCCGCCCCGAGCGGAGTCCGAGGGGATCGGTACGCATGCTCCGAGGTGCACGCGTGACGGTAACGCGGTAGATGGCAGCCATGGAGATCATCCTGATTCGACATGGCGAAGCGGTCGAAGCGGCACCGGGGCTCGGAGATGCAGGCCGCTGGCTCACCGCGAAGGGGCGACGCATCACGCGTAAAGTCGGCAAGTGGCTCGACAAGCGCAAGTCGCGAAGGCCCGTCGAGATCTGGACGTCGAGCCTCGTGCGCGCAGTTCAAACCGCCGATATCATCGCTCGAGAAGTGGGGCTCGAGGGCGAGATCGTTGCGCGCTCCGAGCTTCTCCCGGGCGCCGATCCCAACGCTTTGTTGCGGCTCGTCACGTCGTACGAAGGCGAAGGACCCGTGGCTCTCGTGGGTCACGAACCTGGTTTGTCGGTGTTTGCAAGGCACTTGATCGGAAGCGACGTACCCGTTCCAGGGCTGAAAAAAAGTGGCGCATACGCCATCCGCTACATTCCGACGGATTCAGAGGACAAACCTGCCCAAATCGCGTTTCAGTTTTTGCTCGTGCCCAAAAGCATGACCGTCGTCAAATCGCTCGAAGTTGCTGAAGAAGCAGCCGCAGCAGCGAGTTAGAAACCGGCTCAGATTTGGAACAAGGCCGCGTTCGGGGGTTGGGACGGGCGCTGCGCGAGGCTTTGTTCGCGCAAGGACCGGGAGGCGCGCCTCCCGGTGCTTTGCGCTCGCGCACGCGCACGCGCGCGATGCGGCCCCCCAGACCCCCGATTTGGTCCTCAGGCCCCTGGCGCGGTAGACCAATATCAACCCGCGCGTTTCGCGACCGCTTCCAGCACGTCCACGTCGCGCACGCCATCCGCTTCCGCTCGATACGACAGCACGATCCGATGCCGCAGCGCAGGCACCAGCATCGCACGCACATCCTCCACGTCCGCCGCCGCTTCGCCTCGCAAAGCCGCCCGCGCTTTCGCCGCAAGCACGAGCGCCTGCGACCCTCGCGGCCCCGCACCATACCGCACGTACTCCTTCACCTCGCGTACCACCTTCTCACCCGACGGTCGCGTCGCTCGACTCAGCGATACAGCCAAATTCACCGCTTCGTCCGTCACCGGAATCCGCGGCACGAGTTTGCCGATCGCAACGACATCATCCCCGTGAAGCACCGGCTCGATCACCGGCATCTTGCCGCTCGTCGTTCGTCTTGCGACTTCGCGCTCTTCGTCTTCACTCGGGTAACCCACGTGAATTTCGAGCAAGAACCTATCGAGCTGCGCTTCGGGAAGCGGGTACGTTCCTTCCTGTTCGATCGGGTTTCGCGTGGCAAACACTTGAAAAGGCTCGGGCAGCTTGTGCGTCTCCGTGCCGACCGTCACCTTGCGCTCTTGCATCGCTTCGAGCAGCGCGGCCTGCGTTT
The DNA here is from genome assembly GCA_016715885.1 of Polyangiaceae bacterium. Taxonomy (NCBI): domain Bacteria; kingdom Pseudomonadati; phylum Myxococcota; order Polyangiales; family Polyangiaceae; species Polyangiaceae bacterium. The sequence continues at coordinate 1,118,623 of JADJXL010000025.1, read as the reverse complement.
TCGGCGGCGTACGGTTGATCTCGTCGGCCAAAATCAAGTTGTGAAAAATGGGCCCCGGCATGAAGCGCAACGTCCGACTGCCGTGTTGCTCGTGCAGAACATCCGTTCCCGTGATGTCCGCGGGCAATAGGTCCGGCGTGAATTGTACGCGCCCGAAAGAAAGATCGAGCGCCTTCGCGAGCGACGCGACGAGCAGCGTTTTCGCTAGCCCCGGAACGCCGACGAGCAGCGCATGCCCGCGCGCGACCAGCGTCACGAGCATCGCTTCGACGACGGCTTCTTGGCCCACGACGACCTTCGCTACGGCCGCTCGGAGGGCAACTGCGGACTTTCGTGTTTTTTCGAGCAGCTCGACATCGGCATCGGTGACGTCGTCGGGCGCGGAGGCTTCGTTGGTCATGCGAGCCCGGACGCGTACCGCGGGATGCGCGTTCGAGCAAGCTCCGCGTGCCAATCGTTGATTCATCCCGGCGCGTCATGGGATAGTCCACACCAATGCCCCCGAAGAGCGAGTCCCGCGAGCCCAAAGAAACGCGGGAAGTCACGACGCCGGCGCAAACACTGCCCGTCGCAGAGACCGAAGAACGCGCCGCGGAACGAATCCCCACGAGCCGCGCATCGAAACCCGAAGCTTCGGTCGAAGTCCCTGCAACCGCGCCGCTCGAATCGGTGCGCATGCGCGATGATCAACCCGCCGCAGCGAGTGGTCCAAGATCGGGTCCTTGGAGGTCCTACAAAGAGATCCTCGCCAGGTTGTCGCAGCGCGTTCTCGATGCGCAAAAGCCGCTGCGGATCCTCCAAGCACTGCGGTGGGAATCGTCCGTCGAAGAGCAGTTTTTGCGGGGCAAACAGCGCGACTTGCCGAAGGTCACCTACGCGTCGGATCTTGGTTTCGATCCCGACGCGAAGATGGCCGAGTTCGAAGAGATCTTGCGCGACTGCGAAAGGGAGCTCGGCGCCGAGGACCGGCTCGGGCGCATCTTGCGACAAACGGCCGACGAATATCGCGATGTCGTGCAGATGTTGAAGGGCCGAGGCAAACGCGACTTCTACAAGTATTCACGGTCGCTTTACGGGTCCCCGAAGGACAAACTTCCGGACGGACAAACCAGCGTGCGCGACATGGGCATCGTGCTCTACGACGTGCTCACCGCGATCGGCGGCGAACGCCTTGGGCCTCCCGAGCGCCGCGAGATCACGGCCGAAATGGCGACGCTCGAGCTCAACGCGCGTTTCGACAGGTTCTTCGGCAGCGCTGCGATCCGCGTGCAGGTGGACGATTCGATCTTGGCGGATGCTGCGGCAGGCAGTGACTACGTCAAGATTCGCAGCGGCGCGACGTTCTCGACGCGGGACATCGACATCCTCGAAGCGCACGAAGGGTGGGTGCACGTGGCGACGAGCTTGAACGGACAAGCGCAACCGGTGGCTCGGTGGCTTGCCAAAGGTCCGCCGCGGACGACGGCGGTGCAGGAGGGCCTCGCGGCGCTCGTGGAGATCTTCACATTTCGTTCGTCGCCCAGACGAGCGAAGAAGCTCAACGATCGCATCTTGGCGGTGGACAAAGCCGAGGACGGGGCGAACTTTTTGGATGTATTCGAATGGTATCGGACGGAGGGGTACGAGGAAGACGAATGCTTTCAGAATGCGCGTCGGGTTTTTCGGGGCGGACTATTGGAGGGCGGGGCGCCCTTTACGAAGGACGCGTGTTACTGTAAGGGTATCGTGCTGAATTACGCATTCATGCGAGCGGCGATTCAGCAGGACAGGGCGGCATTGATTCCGTTTCTCTTCGTGGGCAAAGTGGCGCACGAGGACGTGCCGGTGCTTTATGCGCACGTAACGGATGGAATCGTGAAACCGCCACCGCACTTGCCGGCGATATTCGACGACATGAACGGCCTAGCGATATGGATCTGCTATTCGTCGTTTTTCTCGCGCCTGCACGCGGCGGCGATTGCGGAGTATTACGGGAAGCTGATGGCGGTGTAGCTTCGAGCTATCCCATGGCTGAGTCGTGCCTGGATCCATTGAATTCAGGATAGTAAACATTGTAAGGTTTGTCAAGGTCAAGGCGTAACGACCAGAACGCTGATGAACGTGGCGACATCGTTCCGGGACGAACGCCAAGCGCTGCCGAGCCCGCGTAGCTGATTGTTGCATCGCTCGTTCAGCCTGGTTTGCCGTTTGTCGTGGCATTTTTCTTGCAATCGGCCGGTTCTCATGACCGTTCCGAACCCATTCAAACCATCGTTCACGTCGGATGAGCAGACTCGAGGGCGCATGACATTCGTCGGCATCACGCTCCTCGTGCTCGGCGTCATCGCCATTCTCGCGCCGATCGCGTCGACGTTCGTCGCAGCAATCGTGATCGGCGTGCTCCTCATTGCCGGAGGCGTCCTACGCCTTTTTCACGGATTCGAGGATCCGCGTCGTCATGGGATCGGCTGGCTCATCGTCAGCTCGATTCTGTATGTTCTTGCGGGAATCGCCATTCTTTGGACGCCGCTCATCGGTGCTCTATCGTTGACGCTGGTGATTGGTGTCCTTTTCGTCGTGAGCGCCGTGTCGAAAGCAATTCGCTCCTTTCAATTTCGCGGCACGGGGTCATCTGGGTGGCTCTTGTTCGACGCCGTCATCAGCGGGGCCCTCGGTATTCTGCTCGTCGCGGGGCTCCCAGGGACCGCGTTCTGGACGCTCGGCGTCATCGTGGGCGTGGACTTGATCATGGGCGGCATCATTTCACTCGGCATGGCAGGCCTGACGAAGCCCGTGACATCATCCTCCTGACTGTAACCTGCCTGCGCGTCACGCTCGAAATTCCCGATATGACACAGCCATGCTTCCGCCTGGTGTTGTGTTAAATCATACATTTGACACTCGTGTCGCTCGATTGCACTTTGGTTGAATGTTCGGTAACGTCGTGCATCGAAGCAGGGCGACGGTTGATGACGCTCGCTGCTTGCTCGATGTGCCATCGAGAGCAGCGCTTGTATTGGAGAACCGGGCCATGAGCGTTCAACGAAGAGCCAGACCTCGTCGCCGGGACGTATCTTCACATCGCAATTCTCTCAGTTTGCTTGGAATTCGCCGATCTACGACGACGCGTGGTGAAGCGAGACCGAACATCGTGCGCGCAAGTAGTAGCGAATCGCGTCTTGCACGACGACCCGTCGAGACCCGTAACATCATCCGCTTGGATGGTGACTCCATCGCCTACTTCTGGGCGCTCGAAACCGAAACTGCCATTTCGTACGAAACGCTGATCAGGCTGTGGCGTGAATTTGCGGAAGTGCTGACGGATTCGTGGCATCCGGTTTAGATTCCATCTCGCGATGAACGACTCGCAATTTTATGAATGACCGACGTTATGCACCGCTCGTATTGCATACGTGGTTCCTCATGCTGGTCGTTCTTTTGTGGCTGGTCGGCCTGGAACCGGCCACGATGCTCTATATTTCAGGCGCCGTCGGCATGGGCGTGTACGCCACGCTGGCCATCACGGAGCTGCGACGGGCGCCGCTGTTCGTGAGTCCTCTGAGCGCGCTTTTTTGCCTGGTTTTGGCCGCCGGTCGGGCCGAGCGCGATTCATTATGCCAACATCATATCGGACGGCGATCCGATTCTGTATTCCGTAAAAATACTTCGGCCGGATGACATTGCTGCGGGGTATGTCATCATGGTCGTCGGCAACGTCGCCCTTCACGCGGGCATGCAATGGGCGCGGCCCATCGTCACGATTGCGCCGAGCGTCGAACATCGTCCACGGATGCACGCGCTCTTGGGCCTTTGGCTTTTGAGCATGGTTTTTCGCTTGGCGCCGAACGTCGTGAGCTCGCTCGGGGCCATTGCGGGTGTCATGCACTTCGGTTCCACTTCGGCCCTCGCTGCTTTCGTGCTCAGTCGTGATCCTAGAAAGCGAAATGGTTTTTTCTGGCTTCTGCTCCTGGGCGGAACGACCATCGAATTCGCGACCAACCTGAACTCCGGCTCGAAAGCGTATCTCATGTTCAGCTTCATGCCGGCTCTATGGCTCTTTCTTCGCGATCAAAAATTGCGTCGATACGTGCCGTTGCTCAGCGGCGTGATGTTCGTTTGGTACGTCAGTGTGATTGCGCCGGTGGTCATGACGTCGCGCACGGCGCGCGCAGATACCCACGAATCGCACATGAGCCGGATCATTCGTACGTATTCGCGTGGGGATTACGAAGACGAAGCGGGCACCGACAAACAGCTTCCACGGTTTCTCGAACGTGCTTTCGATGCGACTGCAACCGCGTGCATTTACAGCGAAGTCGAACGAGTTGGGTTCATGTATGGCGAAGGCATGGATTACCTCGTTTATGCATTCATTCCTCGCGCGATATGGCCCGACAAACCATCGGTCACTCGCGGCGCATGGTTTTCAGAATATTTGGGACAAGCGCGCAGCGAAGAAACCGCTACCACTTCGCTGGGACAAACGGCACCAGGCGAGCTTTATTGGAATTTTGGGTGGCCGGGGGTGCTCCTCGGCATGAGCCTCCTCGGCGTCGTGTGTGGCAAGCTCTGGAAATTGGCCACGCCTTTTGCCGAACGAGATTCGCTGCGGCTGCTGCTCTATTTCGGCATCACGTTCCAAGTGATCAACATGGCCGAAGCTGGAAGTGCCTTCTTGTCGCTCGTGTATCGGACGGTCATCATTGGTTTCGCCATCGTGACCACCGACCGCATGCAACGCTCGCGCGGGCGAACTTGATTCTAGCTGCGCTATCGATTTCCATTGCACCATTTTCGATTGCGCTCATCTGCGTGGACAAAGTTTCGCGGATTCGCCTCTTGGGGCGCGAATGATCCGACGCACCCGCACGGGCGCGTTCGTAAATCGTCAGCGACCCGTCACGCGATCGCGAAAATCCTCTTCCCATCGCCTGCCTCCTCTTGGTAGGCTCGGCGCGCCGGCTTATTCCAACGGGCCGGCCGCGATCCGGTACTGCGATGTCGAACCTGACCAAGTCCGAAGCCGAACGAGCGGCCGTGAGGTTGGCGAGCGTCACGCCTGCCGGCGTCAATTCTGCGGTCAGTGAATTCAGCGCGACGATTCCTTCGGTACCACCGGATCGCCCGATCATCATTCCGTCCGACGGCGATCGTATCGTCGGGATGGGATCGACCACTTTCGGATCGAAAGGCGCGTTGGATGTGGCGGTATGGGCGCCGTGTACTTGGCGCACGACATGTCGCTCGATAGGCAGGTCGCCATCAAAGTGCTCCCGGATGAATACGCCGTCAATCCCGAAGCGCAAGAACGTTTCATTCATGAAGCTCGTGCCCAAGCTCGGCTCGTATCGCCGCACATCGTGCGAATTTATTACATTGGCCGAGTACCTCAGGCGGAAGGTAATGGGCGCGGCTCGCTCTATTTTGCGATGGAATACGTAGACGGTGGATCGCTCGAAGGAATCGTCGAAAGGCGTGAGCTGCTCGATCCGGAAAAAGCTCGCGTATGGATGATGCAAGCGGTTCATGGACTTCGCGCCGCATATGCAGCAGGGCTCGTGCACCGCGACATCAAACCGGGCAACATGCTCGTCGATCAACACGGAAACCTCAAGATCGCCGACTTTGGACTCGCCAAAGCAACGGGCGCGAAACCGAGCTCGACGCTTGCAGGGACCATCGTCGGAACGCCGCTCTACATTTCACCGGAGCAGGTCAACAACAAACCGCTCGATCATCGCGCCGACATGTATTCGCTCGGCTGCGCGTTTTACCATCTCATCACGGGCAAACCTCCATTCGAGGGCGAGGCTCCTTTCGACATCATTTCCAAACATTTGCGTGATACTGCGCCTTCGATCGTGCAAACGCGCCCCGATGTTTCGCCTCGGCTGGGTTTCGTTTTCGACCGGCTTTTGGCCAAAACTCCGAACGAACGTTTTGCGACGCACGAGGAGCTCCTGGCGGCGCTCGAAGCGGCGGCACCGGAAGCCATTGAATATGCGGGGTTTTGGCAGCGAGGTGCAGCGGTTGCGATGGATACGGCGATTGCCAGTGCGCTCGTGGCTCTTTTGCGCTGGCCAGGAATCATCGTCTATTTGCTTTACGTGATCATCAGCCACGCTTATGGCGGACAAACGCTCGGCAAACGGGCGCTGCGCATTGAAGTAAAACGTCTCGATGGGCGGCCGCTGGGGCTCCTTCGAGCTCTCGTTCGTACGGCGGCGTCTCTGTGGGGACCGATCTTCCTCGGCGTGCTCATTCTATTGACGCAAGGCATTTCCGCCTTGACCACTTCCATTGGTAAACTCGCAGAGCTCGAAGAGGTCAAGGCGCTCCTCGGACCGGTCGTGGCGACGTACGTCTTGCATTCACTGGTTTATGCAGGAGGCATCGTCCTCGCGGCGTTCAACAAGCGTCACCGGGCATTCCACGATTTTTGCGCAGGGTCGCACGTGCTTTACAAATTCCGAGCGCCGGTGAAGAAGAAGTCGTGAATCGAGGGATCGTTTAGCGCCCTTGTATTGCGCTCATCGCTTCGGCTTGCGCATCCATCACGATTGCAGCCGGCGCAGGGGCACCCGCCATGGGCTTGCGCGGTATTGGGAGGCCCGGTGCATCGGGCATCACCGGAGACACGACCTCTCGACGCACGAGCGATGGCAGCGAACGGCGCAAGGGTCCGACGCTATCGACTTTTTCTGCCAAAATGGGATCTTCGAGGTCCTTGGCCAATGATTTCGCTTCTTTTTCCGCCGTATCGAGCAGCGACATGGCCAGGGGTAGATTGCCACTTCGCGCAGCCGCGACGGCGCGCACGATTCTATCGGCAAAGTCGGTTCGCGCAGCCGACCGTTCGACATCCCGATTGCGAGCCGATGCGATTTGCGCCGCATCCGACGTCGATTTTACCGAAGCAAACGTTCGTTCGATCAGGTGTTGTCCGGGTGCGGTCGGATGATCGACGACGATTTCCGCATCCATGAGCTCGACGACCGAACCATCGTGTTTTGCGGGCAGGGACAAACGTACCACGACATCCCTTTCTTCACCCTCGATCAAGTCGCCCAGCACGACGTTCGACGGACTTGCCATGGGCAATCCGACGACGCTTTGGATGTGCACGCCGGGGCCAGTGGCCAGTCGAAGCGTGGCACTTCGCGCAACCACGCGCTGAAGACGCAAGACTTCATCTTGAAACATCTGGGCAACCTTCGCCGATTCCTTGACGTAGTGGTATTTCCCGCCAGAATTGAGCGCGATCATGCTCATCACGGTTTCGTCGTATTCGAGGCCCAATCCGAGCGCCGTGATGGATATTTTGTTTTGTCCTGCCGATTGCGCGAGCGATGCGAGAGGCGAAGCATCATTGGGGACGCCATCACCCAGCAAAACCACGCGATTGATGCCGTCGCCGCGGAAATTCTTTTGCGCTTCGGCAAGGCCTGCGGACAAACCTGCCGCGAGGTTCGTTGTGCCAAACGGCTTCATGGCCGCAATTTTACTGCGAATTTCGGCCATGTTCTTGGTCGTCAGCACGGTCGATGGAACCAAAACGTCGACGCCGGAATGGAAAGCAACCAGCGCGAGCCGGTCACCCGGGGACAGTTTGTCGAGCAATGCCGCACATGCAGCTTTGGCGTCTTCCATGGCTGCGCCTTCCATCGATGCTGACGTGTCGACGACGACGGAAAGGTTGATGGGTGGACGCGGCGTGCCCGGAATCGACTTTGCCTTGATTCTCAGGCGCACATCCACGGTGCCTGGTTTGTTCGCGCGAACGAAGAGGTTCGATGTGGTCGATTCGAGCGCCATGATGTCCGATGCAGAAATGACCGGTCCGGGGTCCGAGACGGCGACTTCGATGTTCTTGCGCTGATCGATGGTGCGATCGATCGATGTTGTTTTGTTGGCACATCCGGCAAGCAATGCGGCTGCAAGAAAGACGAATAGCGGTGATCGATTCAGCATCGCGGCGTTCCTCCGAAGACGGCAACAAAACGATGCGCTCGCGGGAACCTTACAGGCGTCTTGGCAGTCTGCTGTCCGCGCCTCTGCCCCGCGGCTGCGTGTACGGTTGACAAGGCCGAAGGAGCTTGGCGACGAGGAGTGGTGGGGAATGTGACTGATTGTACGGAAGTTGCCTGCCCGCGCTCATGGCTTTCGCCAGGGGGTTCCATCAACCGCTGTCGTGTAGGCCTGTAGCATGTGATCTTCAGTCGCCAAAACCATGTCGTGTTCGATGGCTTGACAAACGAGCATTCGATCGAATGGGTCCCGGTGGATCAGAGCAATGCGGCTGAGGTGCTCGACGCTGGCTTCATCGAGCGGCAAACTTTCGATTCGATGGCGAACACGCTGCGCTCGCAAATAAGTATCGGGTGGGGCCGGCAGCTCCAGCTTCCCAATGCGATATTTTACGATAATCTCCCAAACTGATACCACACTGAGAAATACGCTATTCGTGGAATCCCGAAGTCCGTCGCGCACAGTGGGATTCATTCGACGATCGGCTGTGATGAACCACAAGAATACGTGCGTATCCAAAAGAATTTTCATCGGCCCTCGAATGCATCAAGAATTTCTGAAGGTAATGGTTCGTCGAAGTCCGCCGGAGTAGTGAATTCGCCAGCAGCCAAACCGTAAGGGCGAGGCTCGTTCGTTGGTACGGCAAGCCGCGTGATTGGGCCACCGACGGCCTTTGCCCGAAGGAACTCGACAAACTCGGCGACTGTTGCAAGGCTCTGTTCGGGTAGGTCGTCGAGAGTCTCGAGAATTTGCCGCTTGGTACTCGTGGACATGACGTCAGTTTCCCTTATTTCGCCTAAAGCGCAAGCGCTACCTGCATGGACGACATCAGGAATTCTCGCGAACGTTTGGTGGTTGATCGCCAAGAGCCGCCCGTCTTCCGTCCGGAACTCTCGCATTTCCGCCGCGTGCCCATCAAACGTTTCGGTCTCCAGGCGGCTTTCCCAACAAATCGGCATCCGGATCAATGCCACGTGGCGGCCCCAAAAGACTTGCGAGGAGAATGCCTCGACGCACATCGATAGGTCGTCCCAAGAGCATGGCCCTCGTACGTGTCGGACGCGTCTTGGTAATGTCTCGGCGGCGTGTCACGCGCGCTGGCGGCCTGCGATGCGCAATGGGCTCATGTGGCGCAATGGGCTCATGCGGCGCAATGGGCTCATGCGGCGCAATGGGCTCATGCGGCGCAATGGGCTCATGTGGCGCCCACTTCGGCGGGATCGCTTCGAGCGTCATCGGGGGTCTAGACGGTCTTTCGAATGAAAGAGGATGCGTTTCTCGTGACGAGCGTGGCCGAGTTGGTGGTCGGGGCGGCGCATTTGCCTTTGTCGCCGCCTTGCGCTGCTCGACCTCGACCTCGAGTTTTTTCGCAATGTAGCCCAAAAGAATGGGCGCGAAGGTCATGATTGCGAGGAATATGATGAACGCCAGCAGGGCGAAGGGTTCCATGTCGATCACCGCTGTCCGACCGCAGGCACGATGTCATTTGCGACCGATTGACGCATGGACGTGTCGGCTTGGACATTTCGCATGCGGTAGTAGTCCATGACACCGAGGTTTCCGCTGCGGAAGGCTTCCGCCATTGCACGCGGCACATCTGCTTCCGCTTCCACGACCTTTGCACGCATTTCTTGCTCCAATGCCACCGCCATTGCACGCCGCTCTTCCGCTTTCGCCTGAGCAATTTGCTTGTCGGCGTCCGCCTGATCGATCTGCAATTTGGCGCCAATGTTCGCGCCAACGTCGACATCCGCGATGTCGATGGACAAAATTTCGAATGCGGTGCCGGCGTCGAGACCTCGCGACAGGACATTTTTGGAAATGTGATCCGGGTTCTCGAGCACTTCTTTGTGCGTCGAAGCCGATCCAATCGTGCTGACCATTCCTTCGCCCACGCGCGCAATGACCGTTTCTTCACCTGCGCCGCCGACCAACCGATCGAGATTGGTGCGCACCGTAACTCGGGCAACCGCAATCAGTTGGATACCGTCTTTGGCCACCGCGGCGATTCGTGGCGTCTCGATGACGCGCGGAAGCACCGACATTTTCACGGCATCCAGTACGTCGCGCCCTGCAAGGTCGATGGCGGCAGCGCGTTTCAATGGTAAATGGATGTTTGCCTTGTCGGCCGAAATGAGCGCCTGTACGACACGTTCGACGTGCCCACCCGCCAGAAAATGCGCCTCGAGATCGTCCGTGCTTATGTCGAGACCCGCTTTGACCGCGCTGATGCGGGCGTTTACGACCGTGCTCGGCGGCACGCGACGAAAACGCATACCGATGAGCGTCGAAAGCCCCACATAGGCGCCCGATGCCCACGCCGCAATCCACAGCGGGATGGGAATCAAGTACAAACCCACGAAGAGCACCGCGAGAACGAGGACGACCAATCCGACGATCCCGAGCTCCAGGCCAAACATGGCAATTACCCCTTTCCTGTCTCCACCACACGCTTCACGATGACGTGGCTTTGCTCCACTCGCGTCACTTCGACCGGCGCTCCCGCGGGAATGAATTCACCCTCGGTCATCGCATCGAGGCGCATGCCCGTGAATTCCGCAATACCCGACGGACGCAGCGCCGACGCCGCTCGGCCGAGATCCCCGGGAAAAACCATATCGATTGGAGTCGTTCCAGATGTCGACGGCTCCAATGGTGCGAGGCTGGATTCGAGGACGAGGTGGCGACCAAATGGCAATCGCGGCAAAAACTTCAATAGCAATGCCGCCCCAGCGAGCGCCACGGCGAGCGCAATGGCGACGCGTGTCGCGGCCGTGAGAATGCCCTCGACCGTCACGCCTGCGCCAACGAAGCTCATGCCGAGACCCGCGAGCAGTGCAATCGCCCCGATGACGCCTGCAATGCCAAACCCTGGAATGATGAAAACTTCGACAGCAATCAGGATGACGCCCACGGCGACGAGCGCAACCTCCTCCCAGCCGACGAGCGCGATGAGCATGTGCGACCAGAAAAATAGGCCGAGACAAACGAGTCCGACGAGCCCTGGGATGCCGAACGCCGGCGTCCGAAGCTCGACGAAGAGGCCCAGCATTCCGAGCGCCAGCAATAGCGAGCTCAACACGGGCGACGTCAAAAATCGAACGACGGCCTCGGCCCAATTCGGTGCGAGCGTGCGAATTTCCGCATCCGACAATCCATAATGGCTGAGAACGTCGTCGAGCGTCTCGGCACGGTAATTGGCGATATCATAACGAAGCGCCTCCTCGGTCGTCAACGTGACGAGCTTCCCTTTTTCGACGATTCCAACGATCTCGACATCCGCATCGACCATAGCCTCCGCAATTTCCGGCGGTCTGCCTCGCGCTTCCGCGGTCGCTCGGAATTCTTTGCGCACATATGACGTGGCCTTTTCTCCGGCGTCCGTGCTTTCGCCACCGGGACCTGCAACAACCGGCGCGGCTGCACCAATGGTTGCGCCCGTTGCCATTGCGATGTCCTCGGCCGCCAATGCAATGAGCGCGCCGGCCGAGATTGCACGATGGTCGACGAATACCACCGTAGGAACGTCCGCGGCAAGCAGCGCGTCGCGAATGACGACGGCTGCGTCCACGCGCCCGCCGAACGTGTCGATCGGAATCACGAGCCTCGCCGCATTCGCTTGTTCGGCTTCTTGGACCGCTCGCTGTACGTAAGGCGCCAAGCCATTGTCAATCTCACCACGAATGGGCGCCACGTACACGATGGGCTTTGCCGTCTGCCCATGCGTGACGACTCCCAGAATGAGCGTGCAGAGCGCCAAAATAAATGCGAGAAATCCGGACGCTCGGCGGTTGCTCGTTCGATTGCGAGCAGCGTTGCGCGAGGAGTTTCCCATGCCCCTCGTTCCGTTCCCCATGAGGTGACGCTAGGACGCAGCTCGTGGATCGCCAAGGGAATCTGTATCGATATGAAGTTCGGCCCTTGCGATCGCCTGGCGACCTGCTTCATTCGTGATGCGCCATTTGCCCCAGACCCCGTCCACTCGATAGAACGCTCATGCCCATCGCCTTCGAACACACCTACGCCAAGCTCCCGGATCGCTTTTACGCTCGCGTTCGCCCGACGCCTGTCTCCAAGCCGGCGATCGTCGCCGTCAATGCTTCGCTGGCCGAGCTCCTCGGTGTGCATCTCGACGAGCTCACGTCTCCCGAAGGGGTCGCCATGCTCGCGGGCAACCGGATTCCAGAAGGCGCCGATCCCATTGCACTGGCGTATGCGGGGCATCAATTCGGTGGATTCGTTCCGCAGCTTGGGGACGGGCGCGCAATCTTGCTCGGTGAAATCGTGGGCACGGACGGACGGCGTTATGACGTGCAGCTCAAAGGCGCAGGGCCGACGCCATTTTCTCGAGGAGGCGATGGGCGCGCAGCGCTCGGCCCCGTCTTGCGCGAATACGTCGTGAGCGAAGCCATGGCCGCGCTTGGTATTCCGACGACTCGGGCGCTCGCGGCCGTCACGACGGGCGACATCGTGTACCGGGACAACCTGCTTCCTGGTGCCATTTTGACGCGCGTTTCGGCGAGTCACATTCGCATTGGCACATTTCAATATTTTGCGGTTCGCAAGGACCAGGACGCCATCAAACGCCTCACCGAGTATGCGCTCGACCGGCATTACCCGAACGTCTCGACGCAGGAAGGCCCCGCGCTCGCATTGCTCGAAGCGGTCATGAAGGCGCAGATCCATCTCGTCGCGTCGTGGTTGTCGATTGGATTCGTGCACGGCGTCATGAATACCGACAACATGTCGATTTCCGGGGAAACCATCGATTATGGTCCTTGCGCATTTCTCGACGGTTACCATCCGGGGCGAACGTTCAGCTCGATTGATCGCGGTGGACGTTACGCGTTTGCGAACCAGCCGCGTATTGCATTGTGGAACCTTTCGCGATTGGCCGAAACGTTGATTCCGCTCGTGCATGACGACGAAGAACGAGCGGCGACGATCTTGACCGAACGGCTCGAAACGTTTTCTGCAAGGTTCGAAGACGCGTATGGCAATCGAATGCGTCAAAAACTCGGTTTGCGAAAAGAGCTCGCGGGGGATTTGGAATTGGCGCAGTCACTCCTGGAGCTCATGGCGGAATCGCGTGCCGATTACACGAATACTTTCCGGCGCCTGTGTGATGTCGCCGCTGGTGGTGACGAGGAAAGGCTGACGGAGCTATTCGAAAAGGCGGAAGGCATTCGAGCGTGGCTCGTGACGTGGCGAGCGCGTCTCGAGCATGAATCGGTTTTGCCAGACGAACGTGCGGCGCTCATGCGGAAAGCAAGCCCCGCGTTCATTCCGCGCAATCACCGCATCGAAGAGATGATAGCTGCCGCGACGCGCGGCGACATGCAGCCATTCGAGCGTCTCCATCGCGTGCTCGCGCGCCCATACGACGACCAACCCGAGGACGCCGAGCTAGCTTTGCCTCCGGGTGACGAGCAGTGGAAGTATCGAACGTTCTGCGGCACGTGAGCCGAGAAGAAAGTTTTTCTTTACATCCGCAATCGACGCGCCTACGTTGTGCGCCATGAGCAAACCCAAACTCACCTATTTCGATATAGCTGCAAGTCGTGGCGAAGAATGTCGATTGGCGCTGTATGCTGCCGGCGTCGACTTCGAGGACAATCGCATCAAGCGCGACGCGTGGATGGCGCTCAAACCGACCACGCCGTTTGGTTCATTGCCGGTGTTCGAGGTCGAGGGGCATCCGCCGCTCGGTCAGTCCAACGCCATTCTCGTTCTCATTGGACGCGAGCATGGCTTGCATCCGAAGGACAATTTCGAGGCGGCGCGGCACGAGGCGATGATGGCGCACATCGAGGATCTTCGAGTTACGGTCGCTCGAACGATGCACATGACGGCCGATGAAGAGAAGAAAAAGGCGCGTGCGGAGCTTGCGGCGTCGTACATTCCCACCTGGGCTGCCTATGCGGAAAAACAAATCGGCGATGGCCCGTTCTTTGGTGGCGACAAACTCAATGTCGTCGACATCAAGATTTACATCATCGTGCGTTGGTTCGTCAGCGGCGCGCTCGATCACATGCCGACCACGGTGTTTTCGGCGTATCCGAAGCTCAATCGAGTCTACGAGGCGGTGCGTGACCACGAACGTGTGAAGTCGTGGTACGCGCGCTCGGCGGCCTGATCACGCTGCCATTTCAAGGCGGCAGGCTATACAAATAAGCCACCATGTCGAGCGCCTCTTGTTTGGACACGTTCAGGTTTGGCATGGACGTTTGCGGATAAATTTCCTTGGGGTTGCGAATCCAACGCACGACGTCTTCCGGTGCGTTGGGTAGCGCCCCGACGATATCGGTCCTCAGCGCAAGCCCTGCCAATGGTTGTCCTCGCGTCCCATTGGCTCCTTCGACACCGGGAATCCTATGGCAGGTGCCGCACTGGTATCGCGCAAGTGCTTTGCGTCCCCGTTCGACATCACCGCCTGGAACTTCGCGGTAGGGCCTTGGTACTGCGCTTTGCTTGAGCGAGTAGAAGCCCAGGGCGACAATGGCAATGCCGACGATTGCCACGGCTGCGCTTGTAATGATTCCCGTTTGCCTGCGTTTGGCCACGTGCATGCTCCGCGGGCGACCGTTTACACGCGGAGCGAGCGCGTGTCAACTCCACCAGTAAAGCAACTTGGCGAGCAAAGTTTCTTCCGAGGGCCTCGGTGAAATCCATTGCCCGGAGAACTTGGGTGTCCCGAGCAAACCACCGTCGCTCTGGGCATGCGTGTAGACCAAGAAGAACGTTGATCCCAGTCGATATTCCCAGCGCAACACGACGTTTGCATTCAGCGTTCCCCCTTCGCTGTCGGGATCGAACGGCAGCGTTCCTTCGACCGGTTTCAAATCGTCCAGGTGCGCAATCTTGGCACGTCCACGTGCCGGTGAAACCTTGAAGTCGCTGTAGTCGGATGCAGACAAAAATGCTTGACCATACGCTTGTAGGGACAACCGTGGCGTGAACATGTACGTGCTACGTAACGTCAGCCCCAAACTTTGCGCTCGCAGGCGACCGAACACGTGCCCCTCGTCGATTGTCCCGGCATAACGCGGTTCACCGTGCGTATAAGAAAACGTCGGAATGAGCTCGATTTCGAATTGAGGTAAAGGTCGTACGAGGATGCGCGCTTCGCCTACGACATTGACTCCTTCGCGCAGGAACCAAAAATCCGCACCCCCATTGACGCTCAGATTCTTGCGTTGATCGGTGGCGAACCACAGCGACCCTCCGAATCGCCCAGCTCGCTCGAGCGCCGTTCCGTCGCCCACTTCACGATCATCATATCGAGGTGCTTGGAAGTTGATTCCGACAAATGTTTCCCAAAAATTGATGTAACGCGTGGAATTCCCTAGCCAAATGGATCGATCCTGTGTGATGCCGTCGAACGTATCGGATTCGTAAAGGTCCAGAAAGACTCGCATTTCGAGTGTTTTGCGCCAGGGCTCCAGGTTGCGCCATTGCAAACCGAGGTGTGCCGTATTGAGGTTTTGGCGCTGCATGTAGCCAACGTCGTTGTAATCGACCTTGCGCCCGATGCCCGTGTAATCGACCCAGAATGCCCAGTGTTTGCCGCCTTCTTTGGCGAATTGCGCTTGCACTGCGGGGCCCACGTCTCCGGCAGAAATGACCGTACCGTCGGCCATCGTGCGGGGAGGTCCGTCGCGCATGAGCGTTCCGATGGCCTGCCCCTTGAGCACGTAATCGCCGCCGGGCGAGCGCCAGCGACCGTCGACGCCGACGACGTATGCATCGTGAAAACAGCGTTTGCCCGGACGAACTTCCGACCCATCGGGGCAAAGAACGCGATCGGGGGCAATGCGCGGGTAGCTCGAGGGCGTATCCAGATGGCTTTTGGCCGTTGCGGTGACGCCGACGAACGTTCGTGAATTGATATCGCGTCGCAAGCGGAGGATTTTGAAGGCGGCGGCAGGTTCGGCAACACGCTGAATGGTGCGTCCCTTGGCATCTCGGACATCCACGGTGACGGGGGCTGTGACGGCGAGGACTTCGCCGATGGATGTCTTGGAATTGATTTCGCCCGTGAGTTTTGCGGCACCATAAATGGTGGCTCGACTGGGGCGACCCAACTGCGTTTCGTCACCGGGCAGCGCGGGTGCATAGGGAGCGCGTCCGAGGCGCCGCGTGTAAAGCAATTGAAACGGAGTGGACAGTACGTCGACACCTTCGAGGAAAAACGGTCGACGTTCCGGAAGAAATTGTTCGAAATTCGTCAAATTGAGGATGACTTGATCGGCTTCGACCTGACCGAAATCGGGCAAAATCGTCGCATCGAGCGTCAGGCTTTGGTTCGGATGCCATTTGATGTCGAGACCCACGGAGCCCGTGGGAAAAAAGGGTGAATTGTGGGCGAGTGTTTCGCTCTCGCTATAGTTGATGGCGCCCACGAGAAACGGCCGCAGCTCGATGGGCGCTCCGGCTTTCAAATTTTCGAGCCCATCCAGCTTGCCATAAAGTGATACTTCACCACCCGCGTCGCGCGGAATGAATGCCCATTCATCTGTTTCTTGGTTTGTGGATATACGCCGTCGTATTTGTAAGCCAAACCTTTGCTTTGCGCCTTCGCGGAAGCGCAAAATGCGTAACGGAATACGAAATTCGGCTGTCCAACCGTCCTTCGATTTGCTGGTCCGCGCATCCCATACCTCGTCCCAGTCGGTCGAAAATTCCGTATCGTTGTAGATGAGCGAATCGTAAAGCACGCCCGCCGCATTCACGCCGAATTCGAGCGCGCTTTTGCCGTCGTCGCGCGTATCGAAACCAACCCAGACGACATCCGCTTCGATCCACCGATCGCGACGCGTCAATCGAGCCACCACGGGCGTGCCGCGCTGTTCGCATTCGACGCCCACATAAATGGCTTCATTATCGTAAATGATGCGGACGCGCGTGGAATGAGATGGCGGTTTGCCCGCATCCGGCGTTTTTTGCGTGAACTTGTCCGTGGGTTTGGCATGTCGCCACACGGCTTCGTCGAGCTTGCCGTCGAGGACCGGGGGCCGATCGACTCGCACGGCAGTCATGTGCGGCGTGGCCGCCGCCGCAGCGGCTGCGAGCAAGGGCCATCCAAGCATGCGCGGCACGCTACCAGGCCGAGGTCCTGCGTGTATAGGCTACCCAACATAAAGCACGAAATTTGCCGCACATGACGTATCCCCGCCCTCTCCGCTTTCCCCTTTCGTTCATTGGCGATCAAGTGGCATGATGCACACGTGAGGATCTGCCCCGCGTGCTCGCGCGAGTACCCGGACGAACGGACGCATTGTCAGGACGACGGGATCAAGCTCGTCTCACTCGACAAGACGGCTGCTTTGCGCGCCGAGCAGCTCGTGGGTCAGCTCGTCGAAGGACGTTACCGCATCGAACGCGTGCTCGGGCACGGCGGTATGGGTACCGTCTATGCCTGCCGCCATGTCGTCGTTGGCAAAGCGCTGGCGATGAAAGTGCTGCGTCCGCCGCGTGGAGGCCACAGCGAATCCGTTTTGCAGCGGTTCATTCGCGAAGCGCAAACGGCCAACGCGCTGAAGAGCCGGCACATCATCGAAACGACCGACTTCGGGCAGCTTCCCGATGGCCCGTTTTTCGTCGTGATGGAGCTGCTCGAAGGCATCGACCTGTCGCGGGCGATGCGCGAAAACCGATTGAACGCGCCGCAGCTTCTGCACGTGTTCATTCAGATCGCCGACGCGCTCGAGGTCGTGCATGCTCGCGGCATCGTTCATCGCGATCTCAAGCCCGATAACGTTTTTCTCGTCACCGAAAACGGCGATCCGCTCTTCGTCAAACTGCTCGATTTCGGCATCGCGAAGGTGCTTCATACGGGTTCGTCCCACCTGACCGAAGAAGGCATGGTGCTGGGAACGCCCCACTACATGGCGCCCGAGCAAGCGCGCAGTGAAGCCATTGATCATCGGGTCGACATCTATTCGCTCGGCGTGATGATGTACCGTGCCTTCACGGGACGGCTTCCTTTCGTCGCGGATTCGGCCATCGGCGTGATGACGCGTCACGCGATGGATCCTCCCGAACCGCCGAGCCAATTCATGGCGATCGACAAACTGCTCGAGGCCTTGATTTTGCGCTGCATGGCGAAGCGTCCGGACGAACGACCGCAACGCATGGCGGAGATTGCGCAGAACTTGCGGATGCTGCTCATGAAGATGTCGGGTGGTTTCCCGATTCCTTCCTCTGCGCTCGCGCCTTATGCGACGGGGAGCAATCCCGCAGTTGCAGCTCTTTCGCATCCCGTGAGTCCCGGTTCGACGACGGGCGCGTCGTATGCGCTCGCGGCGACGCCGATGCCGCTCATGCACGAGAGCGCGACGCATCGAGCGCTGGTGACATCGAGCACGGGAATGGTTCCGCCTATTGCGAAGCCGCGTTCGTCACCGCTCGCGCTCGTTGCGTTTGTCGCTGTTGCGCTCGTGTTCGGGGGCGGTGGAGCGTTCGTGATGTTCGGCATGCGCGGCCGTGAAGCGCCGAAGAACGAAGCGGCATCGTCTGCCGTCGTCTCGACGCCCGTACAAGCGGCTCCGCCGGTGGATGCTCCTTCAGCGGCTGCCGCGTCCGCATCGGCAGAGCCCGAACTTGCGGCGAGCGCGGCAGAACCATCGGCGTCCGCGGTTTCGACTGCCAACGTGGCGCCTGCCGTTCGCAAGGCGGCACCTGTCATACGTTCGACATCGACTCCAACGACAACTACCAAGCCGAGCCGCAGGCCGGAGATCCGGAGCCCTTTCGAATGAACCGCCGCACAGCGTCGCTCGTTGCGTCGCTCGTCGGTTTGTCGCTCCTCACGACGACCGTCCCTTCGTTTGCCCAAGCGAAGGCCAAGCCGGCAGCGACGACCAAGAAAAAGCCGCTCAACAAGAAGGATCCGAAGTACATCGAGGGCAAACGGCTGTTTGAAAAAGGCGAGGAGCTCTACAGCAAAGGCGACTACGAGAAGGCCATTGAATCGTGGGAAATGTCCTACGATCTTTCGGGGGCCGACTTGATTCTCGAGAGCATTGCCAATGCGTACGAGCGGCTCGGCCAAGTGGAGAAAGCCCGCGAATACCTCGGGCGCTGGCGCGAGGCGGCCCCTGCGGACGAGCGTGCGGACCTCGATGCGCGTCTGAAAAAGCTCGATGAACGCATCGCCAAGGAGAAGGCTGTGCAGGAGGCGAAAGCCGCGCAGGAGAAGGCTGACAAGGACTCGGCTGCCAAGCGTGCAGCCGACGAGAAAGCGGCGGCAAACGCGAAGCTGTTCATCCCGGGCATCGTCATTGCTGGCGTGGGCGCGGGAGCCGCGATCACCGGCGGCGTACTCGACATCGTTGCGTACAGGAGCAGGCCCGATCAGAGCGCCGTGTGCGCGACGAGCGTCGGTGGCAAACTCTTGTGTCGTGACTCGTCACGCAACGCGATCGAGTCTTCCAACACGCTCGCCACGGTGGGAGACATCTTGTTGTTTGCCGGAACGGCCACGGCAGCGGTGGGCGTGGTGCTCGTGGTCTTGAAGAGCGGGAAGAAAAAGGACGAGTCGAAGACGGCTGCGGCGCCGTGGTTTGTCCCCGGCGGTGGCGGGATGCTGGTCGGCGGGAGTTTCTGAAGGGGCCTCACCCCCCGACCCCCTCTCCCCAAAAGGAGAGGGGGAGAATGCCTCACCCCCCGACCCCCTCTCCCCAAAAGGAGAGGGGGAGAAAAAGCGTTGTTCCTCCTCTTCGCTTGCGGAGAGGGGGCTAGGGGGTGAGGTCTGTTCCCCCTCTCCGCTTGCGGAGAGGGGGCTAGGGGGTGAGGCTAATTCACCCCGTTTGTCCCGGCGTATGTCGTGTGGGACGTCGCGTGATCGTCGTATTTGCCGGCGCCGTTCTGGCCGTTCGAAGCGTGCTCGGCGTTCATGGCGCGTTCGACTTCGGCGTCCATCGTGCCGGCCAACATCTTGGCCCACATGACCCAATCGGCCTGAAACGACCACAAGGGGTAGCGGAAGCTCGCGGGGCGGTTGTTCTCGATGAAGAAGTGCGAGAACCAAGCAGCGCCGTAACCGACCGCGAGTCCGAGCGGTATGAGCGCAGGACGCTTCAGCGCGATCGCGGCGATGCCGGCAGCGCCACCGGCCGTCGTGCCGATGAAGTGGAATATGCGCGTGGCTTTCTTCGAGTGCTCTCGCACGTAGAAGGGCCAGAATTCCTCGAAGTTTTGAATGGGCTTGTCTGACATGTGGGTGATGCCCCCGAGTTGTGGAATGCGAGAGAATACCGTGATGTAGGTGCCTGTCGACTGCCCTATCGAGTACCACGAGTGACGTGTTTTTGACGGGTGCGACGAGGGCGGATCGGTTTTGAGGGCGCCGCATTTCATGCTACCAGGACGCCGGGAGACTCATGAATCCTGCGGAAGTGCGGCAAAAACTCAAAGAACTCGTCGTGACCGAGCTCAACCTCGAAGGGAAAACCCCGGCGGACATCGACGATACGGCGCCACTTTTCGGCGCAGGACTCGGCCTCGATTCGCTCGATGCGCTGCAGCTCGCGATGTCCATCGAGGAAGCATTCGGGGTGCGTATTCCCGAAGGGGACGAAGCGCGAAGCATTTTCGCGTCGATCGATGCCATCGCGACGCACATCATGGCGACGAAGCCTTCGACCTGAAGGCCGGCAACACGGCAACCGCCCAGCACGGCTGAGGAGTTCATGCGTATTTGGGTGACGGGCATCGGCGTGATCTCGCCGCTGGGACGCGGGGCGGACGTGACGATGAATCGGCTCATCGCCGGTGATCGAGCGTTTGGCGAAGTCACGCTCTTCGACACGACGGGCAGCAGGTCGCGCATCGCCGCTGAAGTGTCGAACATTTCGGCCGCGGACGTGGCTCCGGAAGGACGAGCGGGGTCGTGGTCGCGCACCGATGCGCTCAGTGTTTTCGCCGTGCGCGAGGCGCTCGGACAAGCTGGTGTTCATCCAGGACAAACCCCCATCGATCTCGTCGTCGGTGGCACGACCGCGGGAATGTACGAAACCGAAGAATTGCTTGCGTGGCTCTCGCGTGAACCCGATGCAATCAAGCCGATGTCGCAAATGTTGTCGCATCCGCTTTCGTCGACGGCTGATCACCTGCGCATCGCCGTGGGGCCGTTTCGCCGCGTGCGCAGCGTGTGCAGCGCGTGCTCGGGCGGCGCCAATGCCATCATGCTCGGGGCAGCGTGGATTCGGGCCGGTGCGAGCCGCTGCGTGATCGCCGGTGGAGCCGACGGCTTGTGTCGCCTCACGTTTGCCGGCTTTGGAGCGCTATCCGCCGTCGATCCTGGCCCGTGCCGTCCCTTCGACAAACGCCGCGCGGGACTCAATCTCGGGGAAGGCGCAGGGTTTGTCGTTCTTGAACCGGAAGATAGTGCTCGAGCGCGCGGTGCCAAACCTCTTGCGGAACTACGCGGATGGGCCGTAGGGGCCGAAGCGCATCACATCACCAACCCTGAATGCGAGGGATCGACCGCAGCGCGCGTGATGACCAGCGCTTTGCGCTCGGCTGGTTTGTCCCCGACCGACGTCGATTACATCAACGCTCACGGCACGGCCACGCCGCTCAACGATTCCATGGAGTCCGCGGCGATCCGAGCTTGTTTTGGTGCTGCAGCGAAGTCCGTCGCCGTTTCGTCCATCAAAGGGCAGATCGGTCACACGCTTGGCGCCGCGGGGGCCATCGAAGCTGCGGTTACAGTTCTCAGCGTTGCACGCGGAGTCGTCCCGCCAACCGGAGGCCTCGAAGAAGTCGATCCGGCCTGCGATTTGAAGCACGTCACGCGGGCCCAAGAGATGCCCGTTCGCGCCGCGATGTCGAATTCGTTCGGGTTTGGAGGGACAGACACCGCGCTCGTCTTCACGGCCGTCGATGCATTCCCGCTGCCAAAACCTCCAGAGCGTCGCGACGTCGTGATCGTTGCTGCTGCAACCATCGGTCCACTCGGTGTGCTCGGTACGGAAGAATGCGACGTTTACTTCGAGCGCGGAGCGCCTCCCGAGCCAGGTCCGATTGCCTTTCAGCATGCCGATTACCTCGACGTTGCGCGTGCACGGCGCATGGATCGCGCCGGACGGCTCTCGACGGTCGTCGTACAGCGTCTCCTGCGTGATGCTGCGATCGACCCGCGCGATCCCGAACGAGCGCTCGAGCTTGGAGCGGTCATGGGCGGCGCGTTCGGCAGCGTCGATGGATCCACGTCCTACATGGCGCGGATTCACGAGCGCGGCGTGAAGTATGCAAGCCCCATCGACTTTCCCAATCTCGTGCCGTCGTCGCCGGTTGGACACGTATCGATTTACCTGGGGCTTCGTGGTCCTGTGTTTGCCGTCGCTGACCTGGGTGCAACGGCCGAATGTGCCGTCACTACGGCAGCCGACCTCATCACCGTAGGCGAGGCCCACGTGCTCGCAGCGGGGAGCGTCGAGGAAGTGAGTGCGCTGGTCGAGCGGTGTTTGTCGCCGATTTGTTCGGAGCTCGATCCATGTGGGCGCAGTGAAGGAGCGAGCGCGCTCTTGCTCGAATCCGCGGACCATGCGCGAGCGCGCGGTGCGCGCATCTTGGCACGTTTGTCCTTCTGGACTTCGTGGCGGGACGACGCGTCCGAAGCGCTCGCCAGCATGCCTGCTCCGCTCGACGTAGCGCGAGCCGCAGTGGTCACGGGACACGTGGATGCGCGGCTCCATATGCTGGGCTCGTCGCCATGGGTGCGTGCTGCGCGACGGAGCGTGGCTAGGCGCGCGAGTACGCATGAAGGCATCGGCGGCATGGCGATGGCCGCCGCCGTTGCTGCACTGACGCGCGGCACCTTCGACGAATGCCTTGTCGTTGGCACGGCGCCTCAGCGCGGTTACGCGCTGCTTCTGTGCAGAGGTGACATTCGAACCGAGCACGAAAGGCCGTGACGAACCCTGGTTTGTCGCGTGCTTTCGGCCTCGCGTGCGTGCTGCTCGGCGTGGGATCCACGTCATGCGCCGCATCGTCTGGAGCAGCTCCACACGAAGGGCCAAGGCCAACCGTTGCGTCCTGGCGCCACGCGCGACAAAGGCTGTCGACGCTCGAGCAGACCGCGTCGCGTCCACGTACGATGCAGATTTCGCTTTCGCTGCGTGAGCCGATCACGCGTCGAACGCTCGAATCTCGCGGTGCTTTGGCCGTCGCGCCTCCTGAATCGCTGCGCATGATCCTGCTTGGCCCGGGAGGCACCACGTCGCTCGATCTGTGGCTCCAGGCCGATCGGTTTCGCTTTGCAATTCCTGCCATCGATCTTCTCCGCCGGGGCGACTCCAAGACGCCCAAGGCAGACATACGGGGTTTGCCCGTGGACTTTTTGCGTTGGTGGCTCCTGCGTCCCACGTCGGGCACACTGCTTTGGCACGTGCCGGATGCCGAAGGGGATCGGTTCGTCCTGCGTGATGGCCCTTCGATCGTGGACTTGCGCGTAGCTCGCTCGGGACGCGTCACGGCGAGACGAACCACGTGGGAAGAGAGCTCCGACAAACCAGGTGAGCGACGCAAGATCGACGACGAATCGATCGATGCAGATCGTTTCGGATGTGGCGTCGTTCGGTACGAACAGGCTTCGACGAACCTGCTCGTCACGGTCAAGTGCGAATCCGAAGAAACCAAGCGCGCGCCGAATCCGCGAGCTTTCGTGGATCCGGATGCACCGGAAACGATGCTTCTGCTTGGCGGGAGGGTAGGGTCGTGAGCGACGCGTGCGTCATCGCGGTTGGAGCCATTTCCGCGATGGGGGTGGGCAGGTGCGCGTACGACGTGGGAGCGATCGGAGAGCGCGCACGAGTGGTCATCACGCGAGACGACGAGCTTGCTCGTGCGGGCTTGCATCGGCCATTTTGCGCGCGTGCTGCTGCCGCTGAGGGCGGCATGGCGTTCGAGGATCGCGCAACGACGCTCCTTGCGGAGGCGCTCGGGCAGCTCGTGCGATCGCTCGACGAGGTTCGTCCGGGCTGGCGCAAGGGCCGCATCGGTTTGTCCGTAGGAACGTCGAGCGGCGGGATGTTATCGGCGGAAAAGTTCTTCCGATTGCGTGAAGCTCGCGCGCGAGGTGAAGCGGTCAGCGAACGGGATCTCGCGGCCGTTGCGCATCGAGCGACGTACTTTGCGCCGTTCGTCGATGCATTCGAGGCACACGGTTTGTCCGCGGATGCCGTTTGTCGCAGAACGCAGCTCGTCGCGGCGTGTGCGGCGTCCACGCTTGCGATGGGCCTTGGTTCGAGGTGGCTCGATCGCGGCGCATGTGACCTCGTGATTGCCGGTGGATACGATGCCGTGAGTGTTTTCGTCGCGATGGGGTTCGAGGCGCTTCGCGCGACGACGGCGAGCCAATCGAGGCCGTTTCGCGTTGGGCGAGACGGCATGTCGCTCGGCGAAGGTGCGGGCCTCGTGGCGCTCGTGCGCGACGAAGACACGCGCGGGGCACGCGTGATGTTTCGCTTGGCCGGGTTTGGCGCGTCGACCGATGCGGTGCACATCACGGCGCCCGATCGTACGGGTTCTGGTTTGGCGCGGGCGGGGTTGCGAGCGATTGCGGAGAGTGGTTTGTCCGCGTCGAAGCTAGGTCTCGTCAGCGCGCATGGGACGGCCACGCCGTTCAACGACGCGATGGAATCGCGCGCGATTGCGACGATGTTCGACGGCGTGGCTGCGCCGGTCGTGCACCCGTTCAAGGCGCAGATCGGGCACACACTGGGAGCGGCTGGCGTGCTCGAATCGCTTGCCGTAGCGGATGCGCTACAGCGAAGCGTTGCGCCAGCAGCGGCTGGGGAAGGGGAGCTCGATCCGGATGCTGCCGTGGTGCTTCTCGACCGCACCGAGTCTCGGCAGATCGATGCGGGGCTCAAGCTTTCGGCGGCGTTTGGCGGAGCGAACGCGGCGCTTGTGATCACGCGCGAAAAAAGCTCGCGCGTTTCGCGCCCCGTTCGTCCGGTCTACCTACGCGCAGTGGCAAGGGTAACGCCTGAAGACTTGCCGAGTTTGTCTGAATTGATTGGTGTACCAAGGGATCGTCTCGCGCGACTCGACACGTTGTGCAAGCTCGCGCTCCGCGCGGTAGCTGCGCTCAGTGCGATCGTTGGAGCTGAAACGTTACGTGGAGCGGGCATCGTTGCCGGGCATGGGCTCGCGACGATCGACACGAATGATCGTTTCGATTCCAGGCGGCGACAGCGAGGCCCGACGCTCGTGGATCCTCGGCTTTTTCCAGCGACTTCGCCGAACGCGGTGGCGGGTGAATGTGCCATCGTGTTTGGCCTCGTGGGACCGAGTTTCGCGGTTAGCGCTGGGTTTGACGGCGGAACCGAAGCGCTCGCGTGTGCTGCGGAGCTCGTTGCGGCCCGTGATGCCGACCGAATGGTCATTGTGGCAGTGGACGATGCGGGGCCTGCTTCACGAGATCTGCTCGAATGGTCGGGGCATGGGCATCGAGCGCTCGCGGAAGGTGCGGTTGCGCTGCTGATTGATGCGTCCAGCGACGGTGTTTTGGCCCGAATCGACCCGGACATGGCCCCTTCGCACGAGGACGGCGCGATTGGCCATTTGGCACTCGTAGAGCGTTTGAAGGGGCTCGGATTGACATAATGACAATCGAACGAGCACCGCTTGCGAACCGAGGGGATCGTCTGGCAAGTTTGCTCGGGAATGCGCCCGTTCTTTCGGGCGTTTTGGAATCGCGATGCCTTCGAATCGATTCGTCCTCGCCGCAGTTGCCGTTGTCGCCTCCGTCCTTTCGGGTTGCGCTGGTCGGTACATTCCGAACACGGACGTGGAAGACACCGAAGAGAACCGCAAAATCGTCGCTTTTTGCGAAAAGTACCGACACGCCGTGGAGGAAAAGGACGTCGGCTTGTTGATGCAGCTTGCCTCCGAGGATTATTACGCAACCGGAGGAAATGTGGATCCGCGCGATGATATTGATTACGCGGGTCTCAAGGATTACCTGACGGGGTCGTTTCAGGATGCGAAAGCCATTCGGTACGAAATACGTTATCGACGCATTCTCCGAGACGAAGAGGACAAAGACCGCATTTTCGTCGATTACACGTACAGTGCGAGTTATCGCATCCCGGGGCTGAAAGGCGAAGAGTGGCGACGCAGAGTCGAGGACAACCGTCTCGAGCTGACGCCCCACCAGGACGATTATCGCATTCTCACGGGCATGTAGAAAAACCTCCCGGTTTGTTCCTCGGCGACCCCAGAAAATGGCTTCGATTCGGCCCTCGGGGGGGTATGGGGGGTGTCCGCGCCTCGCCGTGCTTTTGCGCAGCAAAAGCACCGGGAGGCGAGCCGCGGACCCCCCCATCGTAAACTAAACCTCGCGAAGCGCGCGTCCCACGCGCGCGTAGCGAGCGTGCAAGCGCTGACCCGGCTTCAGATCATTGAACCTGAAAATCCTCGAGCAGCCGGTAAATCTTGTATTCGCTGCCGGTTCGTCTGAGCCAAATGAGGATTTCGTCTCCCAGAAGCCGTTCCGTTCCCACGCGCGACGTCGTAATCGGCACACGAATCACGACATCGCCGGCACTCAGTGCGTCCGCCCGAACTGCTGGATGCGGCGAAAGCGTGAGCTCGTCGCCTTCGCGATAAACGTCCAGATCGTTTTCGTGATAAACGACTTCGCCCGCGAGCTTCGAGTAGTCGAGCCGCCGAAACCGATGCGCCCAGAAGAGCGACGCCGACGGGGAGTTCATCGGTCCGCCCGATGCGAGCGAGGGGTTCGTGTTCAGCGCATCCCGCGTGAGCACTGTGCCGAGAAGGTCGGGATCTTCGGCGACGATCGCTTGGAAGAACCTCTGAACCGTGTTGAATGCCTGTTCGAGCCCCACGGGCGTTCGTAGCGTCACGAGCCCGTCGGTCGTCGCTGCAACGTCCGTCGCGCGCGGTGGTGTGCTCGTCGGATCCACGGCCACGCCATCTGGACGCCGCCGCTCTTCGGGCAAGTCCGACGCCGTCACGAATGCCTTGTCCTGCTGAGCGCCGCAGCCACAGAGCGCGGCTACGGCGATGAGCGGCCAGAGGGCCGACGAAAGCAATGGATGCAGGCCTTGTCGAACGTTCACAGGGGCGTCTGGGGCGACTTCAGATCGACTCGATGTGCGGATCATCCGTTCGCGTGAGCGTCACGATCGCACGGTCTGGGACAGCCGTCCATCCGGGCGGCACTTCGTCGTTCTCGAAGTCCGACGCGATGACGGAAAGACGGCACGAGGCAAAGTCGGGCAAACGCATGCGACCAAGACCTCCGTCACCGAGAATACGCTCGAGGTCCTGCGCGCCATGCAGAACGCGCGTTGCCATGCGACTGTTTCCGTGCGCCGCCATCACGTAATCGGGGCTTGCGACGAGCAGGTTGAGCGCCGTTGGCTCATGCCCTTCTTCGGCGCAAAGGCGGTCGACGAGCGCCAAACTCGAACGCATCGACGCGCGCGCCGTGCTTGCAGGCACGTGAGGTCTGTCGAGCTGTCCTGCATCGTGTAGGAACGACAGAAAGAGGTGGAACAGCAGCTCGGCATCGGTTTCGCCTCGCACGTCACGCAGGAGAAATTGCGGGAGCGAATCGGTCAGGCGCCCGCGCAGTGTGGCGAAGGCGTTGATGGTCCCGGTTTGGGCGAACAACCACTGCCGGTAACGGAATGGATGCGTGTTTTCATTTCGCGCCACGCCGATGGTTCCGACGCGAACGTGTGCAACGACGATATCGGCGCGAACGCCTCGCGTGATCTCGCGGAAATCGAGCTCGAGTCGATCGTCGATGGGGCGGCGTTTGAGGAGAAATTCTCCTCCTTGGTAAAACCCTACGCCCCAACCAGGAATGACCCCGGGTTTTCGATGTACCGCGAGATGTTTGGCTTCGAGTTCGAGCACTCGAGTGCCGAGATCGGGACGATTTCCGATGAAGCCGACGAGACGAGCCATGTTGCACCTCACCCCCGGCGTGGCCGGGTAAGATGGGGGATGGGGAGAGCCCCGCTGTTCGAGCTTGCTGGGTGGAATCGGCAGCGTGCCTTGCGCTACTCAGGTTCTGACGGCATAAGCGCCGCGCGGCAAGGCGCCGATGTGCTCGTTTGCGCTTGTGGCAATGCGTCCCGAGGCATGTCGGGAAATCGATTCCGGATTGTCCACATACCCCCGCTGGCGACGATATCTGGTAGATGGAAGGTGCGAAATGATTGCACTGCGTCTTGGTCGCGGTTGCACGCTTGCCCGTCGAGTTGCCTGAAGATGAACCTATTACGCTTCGCACGTGCGCTACTCGTGACCACTGTCGTCGGGTGCGCGGCCGTCTACCCCGAGCTTGGTATGACCATCCGCCCCGTCAAAGGCGAAATGGCGCTCGATCCTCCGCCTCCCGAGGAGCTTCGGTGGATCCGTTTCACCGGCGCAACCATCCCACCGCAGATGCGAGATGGTCGCACGTGGCAACAATCCCTCGGCCGACTCCCCAATCCCTACGCGAAACTCATCATCAACGACGTGGAGATCATCCGCACCAAACCCCAGTCGGCGACGCTCACGCCCACGTGGAACGATTCCGTACGCGGCAACTTCAAAGTTTCACCGGCCGACAAGTTCCGCGTCGAGCTTTGGGATGGCGACCTCATCGGGGACAAACCCATCGGCGTCAAAGACTTCCGCCCGACGAGCGACTTCGTGATTGGCGATCAGATTCGTATCGACGTTGGTGGAGGTGCCGAAGTCACGCTGGCATTCGAACCAGCGCATGCCATGTTCGGCGTCGGCATGTGGTACGAGCTGCGCTCGGACACGTGTTTCGTGACGCGTCTCTTGAGCGGCAGTCCGGCGGAACGTGCGGGCATCCTACCGGGAGACGAAGTCGTGTCGCTCAATGGACGGCAAGTGTCGACGCTGTCGACCAATGCCCTGCGAACCATGTTCAATTCGATCAACAAGGATGGGCTCCCCATCGTGATTCGCCACGAAGACGGCCGCACCGTATCCATTACCCTGAAAGAGGGGCCGATCTACCCGTCGTTCGAGCAATATGGCCAAGTCGACTGAGAGATTGATTGGCAGGCTGCTGCGCCTACCAATCAACCTCCAAGAGTACAAATACGCGTGAAAGTAACTCCGTTTGGCCTGACAACCGAAGAGATTCGGGAAGAGCTCGCGCCGCTGCGCCATCCGTTCTCCGTGGCCGTTTGTCGCGCCAAAAACCCATTCAACATCGGCGCCATCATTCGTACCGCGCACTCGTTTCTCGTGCGTGAAGTGTTCCTCATCGGAACCGAGCCTTGGTACGAGCGAGCGGCGATGGGCATGGCCAAGTACGAGACCATCGTCGAGTGTCCCGACGAAACCTCGTTTCTCGAAACCGTGCGCGGACGGCATCTCATCGGCGTCGAGCGAGAACCAGCGAAACGAACGCTTTGGGAAGCACCGATGCCGGACGACCTCGTGTTTCTCTTCGGCAGCGAAAACGATGGGCTACCGCAGGTGCTTCTCGACGCGTGCGCCGACATCATCGCGATCCCGATGTATGGGATCAATCATTCCTATCCGGTGGCGATTTCGGCTGGGATGGTCATGTGCGAGTGGGCTCGGCGCCGCGACCCTCGAGGAGGCATGCGCTCCGCTGGATTGGTCGTAGGACCGGTGCTTGGCCCAGACAAACCTTGATCACCGCGCCGCAGCCGGCTTGCCCCTGCGCTTCTCCAAACGCTCGAGCACCGCACGCACGATGAGCGGCCATGCGATCGTCGCGTCGGCATACACCTCGGCAAACCGTCCGCCTTCCCTCGGCGGGACGAACTTGCCCCAGCTCACGCCTTCCGAATACGTGCAACCGCTCAGGCCTCCCCAATGCACAGGCTCCGGGCAGATACGCACGCCGTAGTGGAACCGCGGATGCTGCACCTCGACCCCGAGTCGGTGCCCCACGATGTCGTAGAATGGTCCCACTTGTTGCGCCCAGTTGCGCGGAACGCCGCCGCCAATCGTGAAGATACCGAGCCGCTTTTTCGTGCCGATGAGCTTCGCGTAGCTGAGCAAATCCTGAAACGGATTGAACGCAGGCGGCGCCGCGTGCCGGAACGGATCGAAGTCCGGCGAATTGCCATGTTGCGCGTGGATTTGCCGTAGCTTCCACACGGCGACATCGAGCCCCATCTCGCTGTCGGTGAACGCAGGCACGTACACCGGCACGTTGTGCAAGTACGCGCTGCGCAAAATGCCCGGCGAATCCCCCATCTCCGCGAGCGCTTTGCCAAGCTGCCGGCAAATCATCTCGCTCGACCAAGGCACGTTCGGATCGAGTTTGTCCAGTTGCCCGCGGACGAACTCGTCGATCGCGTTCAGGTTCTTCTCCATCTCGAGCGTGTCGTAGACCCGGTTGTAACCCTTCTCGAACAAGACTTCGTCGGGTACGTCCGGGTTCGCCTTGTAGTGCGTGAGCCCCACGGCTTCGCTGAGGCCGTGAGCCATCAGGGCACCCGTGGAAATCACTGCATGGATGAGACCCGCCTCGATCATGCGCACGATGACGAGGCCCATCTTCGCGACGGTCATCGCGCCCGAAAACGTAGCGACGATGAGACAATCCGGATCCTCGGCCATCTCCGTGAGCACGTCGCATGCTTCGCCGAGTGACCTGCCGCCGAACGCCGTGCGGCTCATGGCCGTGACGAGATCGTCGAAGCTCCCGATCTTCAGCGGATCGAGAGCTGCGAGCGGCACGAGTTTGTCCTCGACGCCGTCACTGAGTTCCCGAACCGCATGGGGCTCACCATGAGAATGCCGCTCCGACATGACACACCTGTTCCTCTTGCTCGTCGTTTCTCATATCCGATGCGCCAGCCGGTGGGGCGCATGCAATGGATGCTCCAGACGATTTACTTGCGTTCTTCCAGAGTGCACGTGAGCTTGTGCATGGCGTCTTTGGCCGGAAGTCCGCGAGCGCCACCTTCGGCCCGTTTGCCAAGGAAGTCGGCCCGAACAAAGTTGATGGGCCCCTTTTTCGGCACCTTTGCCGCGAGAGGTGCCGCGCGCGCCGAAGTCCTATCCGGACTGAACGTCGCCGTCGCTCCAGCCACGCATGCATCGGCGCCCGTGAGGTACACGTCGTATCGAACGTAGCCAAGCGATCCGCTGGACGCATCGATCGCCGCCCGAGCATACGAGCGTGGAACGGAGAACCGCGTGGCTCCTTTGGGCTTGGAGGTGCACAGGCCAAACCGTCCGATGTGACTCGTCAAGTTTGGCGCGGCAGTCCACCCGTCGAGCGTGGGAGCGAGCGGGGAAGGCTCGGGGCCTTTCTTGTCCATCGGCGGGATGGGAAATACGCGCAGCGCACTCCAATCCGTGCCACTCAAAAGAACGGTGACGCCATCCTTCGTGGGCTCGCTGAGCAAGCGGTTGCTGCGATAACTCACGTGGCCGATGATGCGTGGCGCTTCGCCCGAAAGCCATACGATGAGCGCCGTGTCGCGCATCCACGCGATCGGCTCGCCCTTGTCGGAACCAAAGACGATATCGTTGGAGGGCAAAAGGTTATAGGCGACCTCGGCCGTCTCGATGCCTCCCTGAGGTTTGGTTCGGACGAGTAGGTTCTTGCTTCCGATGCGCATCGTGATGACGGCGCGCGCTCCTGAACCAAGGACGCCGCGAATCTGCGCGCCCCACGGCGTGCCCTTCGGAGGAGCGCCGCTCCACGAACGCGGTTTGCCGCCGAGCTCGGCAGGATCATGCCACGTGAAAGACCACTTCGTCGGCAAACTACCGGGCTTGTCCGACCCCTCTTCCTCGAACAACGCGACGACGCCCATGATCCCGTCACGCGACGAGCTCGATGTGCCCGTCACGCGCCGCGTGCCCTTGGGCGCTGGCGTCTTTTTGGCAAGCAAGTACGAAACCTGGGCCGATCCCTGGAGCACCGGCGTGCCCTGCACATTTCCCTCGACCGAGCACGTGAGCAGCCGCTCCGGCACGCTCACGCGCGAAATCGACGGCAACGTCGCATCGAAAACCGGTTCGATCGGGTCTTCGATGTTGTCCGTCGCGCCCCAACCCATGCGCACGTTGCGATCGAGCAGCAGACCCACTTCGGACACGCCAAACGTCGCTGGATCCGTCACGAGCGAGTCGATCTGCATGACCGCATCTCGCGCTCGTGCCGGCAGCGGAACGCCCGCCCACGTGCGCCCTCCATCCGTCGTCGCTCGAATGCCATCCATTCCAACGGCGATGCCTCGCGACCCTCGGAGCCGCGCTTCGGTCATCCCTTCGAGCTTTTGCGGCCGTCGAGCCTCCTTGTCCATCGGCTGCACGATCGCATAAACGCCTTCGTCGTCCGAGACGATGAAGTGCAAGTTGTGATCGCCATCCTCCTGGATCGCGCTTTGCGCACGCAATTCGCCGCGAGGACGCCATGCGATCGTCGCGATACGCTCTTCTTTGCGCCCGTCCCCAACCGCCGCCACGTAAAGCCGTTTGCCCTCTGGAACCTCACGCTCCTCGTGATCGCCTTCGTAGTCGCGGTCGTGCTCGTCGTACGACTCTTCGTCCTCCCGCTCGGAGCGCTCCGTTTCCGGAACGTCGCCGTCCCACATGTTGCGCAAAAACGCCACGCGCCCGTCACTGAGCGGCCCAACGCCCCGCGTGTACAGCTCGACCTCCGCGCTCATCGATACCCAGCGACCGTCGGACTGACGCACGCAAACCTCGCCCTCACCATCGTGCGTCGTGCATTGCCCCATGACCATCACGCCGCCGCTCGGAGACGTGCGAAGCTCCGTTTCGCCGCTCAACACGACCGCAGGACCGTCGAGCTTGAAGCTGCTTCCATCGAGCTGCACGCGCATGATCGCAAAAGGATCGTAGATGTCGACGTTGGGTTGCTCGTTGACCGTGCACCCGAGCCAAGCGTCTTTGCCCGCACGTTGAAGCGTACAATTGCCGTTCGTCACATCGCGGGCAAACTCTTCGAGCGCCGTGATCGAGCCTGTTTTCGTATCGATTCGTGCAAGCAGGCCACTATTCGCCACGAGCGCCGCGCCGTCTCCAACTTCCACGCCGCTTGAAGCTGCCGCAGCGATGGGATCCATTCGTGTCGTGCGCACCCAACGTACGAGCGCCGGAGCGTTCGACTCCGCTGGTGGCGCGACAGCTCGATCAACGCGAGCCTGTGCGGCGTCGATCGGCGACTCCAGGCCTTCTTCGTATACGTATCCACGTAAAGCACCGCCGCGCACGACGACACCTCGGATGCGAAGCGCGTCGCCGGCAACTTCCTCCGTCGCCCGTTTCCACGTCGCACCACCGTCGCTCGTCACCGCCAAACCCACGCCTTCGAAAATGGCGGCGCCTTCCTTGTCGTCGCGAAACGCGACAGCACGCATCGGCAGCGCGGGCAGCGTCGATACGACCTTGAACTTCCCCGTCTCCACATCGATGAGCCGCGGCGTCTCCGAACCGTGCGTCCACACCACGACGAGCCCCGGGTAAGCTCCAATCGCTCGCAGGTCGGATTCGGATTGTGCGAGCGGTTTGGGGGCTCCGAGCGGATCATCCAATCGATAGATGCCATTCGATCCGCGAGCAATGATGCGTTTTCCGCTGGCAGTGGGCACCACGATCACTTCTTGCAAAGGCTCCGGCGACGCAGCCGTCTCGGCTTTCGTCGAGCCATCCGCGGCGAGCAGCACGCGGCGTCCGCCCACGAGCATCAGCGTCCCCCCATCGACTTGCGGGCCCATCGCCGTTGCTCCTGCAACTTGCATCCATCGCGCCGGAGGAAGCGGCGGCGGGGGCGGAGGAGCGGCGACCACGAGCGGCGCTTTCGGCACCACTTTGGGAGGCGGCGGCGGGGCCGAGCAGCTCAGGGAGCCCAGCACCACGGGAAGACCCAATGCCGCGGCGCTCGTGCGGCGGAAATACCTCTTCATAAGACGCGCAGCTTAACGATCCCGCACGAGAAACCCAAGACTAAACCACGCTCACCACAAGCACCACGGCGCCCAGCACAATCCGGTAGACGCCGAACGGCGCAAGGCCAAAACGCTTCAGGTAACGCAGAAATGTTGCAATCACGACCAATGCGACGACGAACGAAACGACGATGCCAATCGCCAGCGACATCGGTCCCGCCGGAGAGTCCAGGAGCGCACGACCGTTCTTGTACAAATCGAAAACCGTTGCTGCTCCAAGCGTCGGAATGGCGAGCAAAAAGGAAAATTCAGCGGCCGTTGCCGTCCCGAGCCCGACCATTTGTCCTCCAACGATCGTCGTCATCGATCGCGACGCCCCCGGCCACAACGAAAAACACTGCGCAACCCCAATGGCAAACGCTTTGCCCAGCGTCACTTGCCCCAAATCTTCTACCTGAGGTTTTTCCTTCTTCGCGCGCATCGCCTCGACGACCAGCATCACGATGCCGCCCACGATGAGCGCCAACCCCACAGGCCTCGGTCCAAACAAATGCTTCTTGATGATTCCGTGCAGCAATAGCCCCACCACCGCCGCCGGAATGAACGCAATCGCCACCGCCGCTCCAAGCTGCAAACTCGCGGCGTCCCGCTTCGAGCATCCCTTGACGAGATCCCAAAGCCTTTGCCGGTAATACACGACGACGGCGAGCACCGCGCCGAGCTGTATGACGATATCGAGCGTCTTCGACGCTTCGTCGGAATGACCGAGCCAATTGCCGAGCAGGATCAAATGACCCGTCGACGATACCGGCAAAAACTCGGTCAATCCTTCGATGAGACCCAGAAGAAATGCGTCCACATTTACTTCTTGAGCTGCACGCCAAGCTCGTCGAGTTGCTCGTTGGTCACGGGCGTCGGAGCGTCCGTCATCATGTCCGTTCCTTTTTGCGTCTTCGGGAACGCAATCACGTCACGCAGGCTCGGCGCATTGCACAAAAGCATCGACAACCGATCCAAGCCGAACGCAATGCCGCCGTGCGGCGGAGGCCCGTATTTGAATGCATCCAGCAAAAAGCCGAACTTGGCGCGGAAGTCTTCGTCCGACAATCCGAGCGCCGCGAACACTTTGGCTTGCACCTCGCGCTGGTGAATACGAATCGATCCGCCGGCAATTTCATTGCCATTCAACACCAAGTCGTACGCCCGCGCCTGCACTTGCCCGTTGTCTTTCCCGAGCAGCTCGACATGCTCCGGTTTCGGCGACGTGAAAGGATGATGCGATGCTACCCAATGACCGTGCTCGTTTTGCTCGAACATCGGAAAGTCCGTGACCCACAAAAATCGCCATTGATTCTTGGCCACGAGCCCCAACTTGTTTCCAAGATGCAGTCGCAATCCTCCGAGCACCGCATTGACCAATTTGAACGACCCGAATTGGAAGAACAACAAATCTCCCGTGCCCGCTCCAAGCGCCTCGTTGATCGCACCCCGAGCTTCCGCCGTGATCGTCTTGGACAGCGGCGATTGCGTCCATTCTCCGCCTTCACCCACGCGCGCACGCGCAAGCCCTCGAGCCCCGAAGCCTTTGACGAATTCTTCCAGCTTGTCCGCCTCCGTGCGCGACAAACCTGCCGCCTCTTTCGCCGGAATCCGCAACGCCTTGATGATCCCTTTTTGCTCGAGTGCCGCCTTGAACATCGGCACCCCACCGCCATCCTTCGGCCGCAATACCTCCGTCAAGTCGGCAAGCTCCAGGCCAAACCGCAAATCCGGTTTGTCCATGCCATACTTCAGCATCGCATCGTGATAACTCATCCGCTCGAATTGCACCGGAAGCTCCACGTCCATCACGTCTTTCCACACGCGTCGGATGAGCCCCTCCATCGTCGTGAAAATGTCTTCCTCGGTCACGAAGGACATTTCGACGTCGATTTGCGTGAATTCAGGCTGCCGATCGAGCCGCAAATCCTCGTCGCGGAAACAACGTACGATTTGGAAATACCGCTCGAAGCCCGCCACCATGAAGAGCTGCTTGAAGATTTGCGGCGACTCCGCGAGCGCATAAAAGCAGCCCTCGTTCAGGCGCGATGGAACGAGGAAGTTTCGAGCTCCACCCGGCGTGTATTTCACCATGAAAGGTGTTTCGAGCTCGGTAAAACCTTGGCCATGAAAATAATCCCGCGCGGCTCGATAAAGCTTCGATCGCACGAGGAAGTTTTTCTGCAGCGCTGGACGGCGTAAATCCAAATATCGATACTTGAGCCGCACTTCTTCCTTCGTGTCGATCTCGTCTTCGATGAGAAATGGCGGCGTCTCCGAACGCGAGAAAATATGAAGCTCCGTCGCGTTCACCTCGACCTCACCCGTCGCAAGGCGTGGGTTGGGCTGCCCGCCCGACGAGACGCGCGTCACCACGCTTCCACGAATCCCGATGCAATATTCGGAACGCAACTCCCCAGCCAGCTCGTGCGCCGTCTTGGCGATTTCAGGCCCGAACACAATCTGCGTGATGCCCTCGCGATCGCGCAGATCGATGAACACGCGGCCGCCGTGGTCCCGGCGGTTGGCAACCCAACCCATGAGCACGACGTCCTTGCCCACGTCGCTGGTGCGAAGTGCGTTACAAGAGTGCGTGCGTTTGTTGGTCATCAAGAAGTCCGGCATGGGCGCGCAGCATAGTCGGTCGGAGCGTCGTATCAACGGGTACGAGCAGGTATGAGGGAGGATTTTTTGTGATTCCAGGTACGGCTCGAGTTCGCGACCCGCTGGGACCGCGCGGTCGAACCTGCCCCTGCGCTAAAAGTCCATGCGTCGCAACCTTCGATACCCCGCCGCTGCTGCACCCACGAGCGCCGTGGTCATCACGCCAAAAAACACGGGAATCGATATGCTGCCGCGCCCATACTCGGCAAAACACTTACCCGGATAGAGCAACCATCGTACGTCCCACCATGCACCACCCGCGGGCTGAATCATGAAGCCCGCAAGCAGCCACGCGAAAAATACGAAAAACGGAATGCGCCGGCTGGGAAAAACGAAAAGCGACAGCGCTTGGTGCACGACCGCGATCACCCACATCGTGAACGTCAATGAAAACACCGCAAACGCGGTGTACGCTACCGTCGACCATCCCGCGGGCAGAGTATACCAACGATGCTGTATCGGTATGTCGGCGAGGCGTATCGACGCACCGCTGTCGTGAAATCCCATTGGGATGCCCATCACGAGCGACGCGACGAGGATCGCAACGAAAACGATGCTCATGTACGCAAGCGCAAGCACGCCCATCGATAAGATCTTCGCACACCACCAGCGCAGTGTCGAACGGCTCAACAGAAGCGTCGAGCGGAGCGTTCCGTCCTTGTGCCCGCGTACGATGTCGTCCTCGACGAGCAGCGCGAAACCGAGCAAAATGAGAAAACCGTCATAAAATACATTATTCAAAAACCATTGCGCGACATCCCATACGTTGGCATCGTCCCCCAAGGGCATGAGGTTCCACCACACGTTACGCCGTTTGTCCACAATGAAGGACATGAGCGCGAGCAAATAGACGGGCGGCACGAAACGCCAGCGTACGGTGCTGATGCACGCGACCACGTGGTATTTGATGAGCGCAAGCAGGCTCCCACGGGCATTCATTTCAAAAGCTCGAGGAACGCGCGTTCCAGGGACAATCGTTGTCGTCCAATTTCTTCGACCGCTATTCGTTCGGCGACGATGCATTCCATGAGCGGCATCAGATCGTCCACGCCGGCAATGCGAATACGCGGTTGTTCGCTTTTGCCCTCGTTCACGTCGTCGAGGAATTCATACGTCCCGAGGTTCTTGAACCTGTCATAATCGGCTCGGCTGGAGAACACGATGCCCACGTCGGGCGTGCCGGTATCATCGAGCCTGATTTCTTTCAAGATTTTGCCGTGATTGACCAAAATGACGCGACGACACAACTTCTCGACTTCAGTCAACAGATGACTCGCCAAAAAGATGGCCACGCCTTTTTCGGACAATTCGAGCAGCCATTTTCGTAAAAGAACGATGCCTTCGGGATCCAAGCCATTGGTGGGTTCGTCGAGCAATAGCAATTCGGGCTCGACGATCATCGCCTGAGCAATCATCAGGCGCTGCTGCATGCCGAGCGAATACGATTTGACGGGGCGCTTGTCGTTCGGATCGAGCCCCACGGCGGATAGGCATTGCGCGATGCCGCCGGATGGTTGCCTGTTTTGAATGTCGGCCAAGAGCTCGAGATTGGCGCGTCCGCTCAGGTGCGGGATGCAGCCAAAACGATCGGAGATGACGCCAATGCGATCGGTCGCGACGTGCACGGTGCCTGCGGAGGGTCGCATGAGGCCGGCGAGAATGGAAATGAGCGTGGTTTTTCCGGCGCCATTGGGGCCGATGAATCCGACGATTTCGCCTTTTTCGATGCTGAGCTCGATGTTTTCGAGCGCCCAGCGCTTGCCATAACGCTTGCCAAGGCCGCCGGTTTGCACGACAGCGGTCATGCTCCATGCTCCTTCAGCGCCAATTCGCGTTTTTCAGCGACGAAGATGGAAAGGCCAATGAGAACGATGGCCAATCCCAACCAATACGCAAACCAAATTCCGAGACGGTATTCCAGACCGGGAAGCATGCAGAAATAGTCCCCTCGGACGCACAAGACATGGGTGGGATCGAGCCAATGATGGAGATCTTGATCTGGCACGACCATTGGGATAGCAAAGGGAAGGATCGATGGCACCGCAATGGCCAGATAGGTATTTCCTCGGCAGGCCGCCACAAGCAGTCCCAACAACGCGAACACGCCCGTACCCAACGCTGTCAGGACGATCAAGATGACATCGTTGAGCACGGGATGACTAAGAAACAATGCGGGAAAGGGACCAGGGGCCCTCGCCAACGTATTAGGTAATGGAATGGAGCAATTGATTTGCCCGGTAGGTTCAATAGCCTCCACGAGACAGCCGCTTAGGCCCGGCACGTCCCATGGCAGCACGATCGCCCCCATTCCCATGAGCCAGAGGTACCGGATCAGTGTCGCCAGTGCGGCGACTGCTATGGTGGCCACCGCCTTGTACAGGATGTAGTCGCGGCGACGCACATTTCTGCTCAGGACCAGCCCGACGAAACCGGCCTCCGTGTCCACGGCCAACGCAGCGGCACTCGAGATGCCCGCGACGAGGCCGTCCATCCCGCTAATCATACGTGAAGTGGCTGCGAGTCCATAAAGCCCGGCCGGATCGCCTTGCCCCCTGTGCCAAAAGATGCGGTCGTACGACAGCACGAACATCGCTGCGATGACGAGCAGGAAGTGCTTGCGCAGCACGATGCGTTTCACCTCGATGGCGGACAAACGCAGATGTTCTCGCAGCGGGTTGGTCATGCACGAACCTGCAAGCGTGTGTGGAGCGCGCTCGAACACGCTCCACCCATCCATCGGTGCGACCTTTGTCTAGACAGACGCGTCACGTCAAGGCTTATCGACGACGTACGTGCCTCCGATCCGGACATTCGAAGTTACATCGGAACTGACCGTCACATAGACATCCACCGCTTCGTCCTTGGGGTTGGCCCAAACCCCTTCGCTCGTCGTTGGACACTTGCACAACTCGTCCGTGCGGCCGAGCGCCTTGCCCGAGACGGCGTGGATGACGTAGAACGTCATACAAGCCTCCTTGGAAGTCGAGTCCCACTCGACGCTCAACCGTTGTCCCGGATAAAGCCGAATGTTGCGGTTCGCGTCCCCGCACCGTTCGCTACCAAGCACAGGCGTCGTGCAGGAGAAGGAGTAGAGCACCGCAGGTTTGTCCCGCGCAAGCGCCGCGTCCGCAAGTACCCCGAAAGATCCGAGTACCAAAGTCGAAACCAAGGCATGTCGTAAGAAGTGCTCGGGCATGTTCGTCGCCTTTCTGCATCAGGATAGGCGCCGCGAACTTCATAGGTCAACGAACCACGCATTCAATACACCTTTAGAACTTTTTGCATACCGACGTCGCCAACCTGCAAAAATTTTCCAGATGCGCCCCGCTCGAGTGTCCCTCGTTCGCAACTTTTTTCCAGGTGAAGCCCACCAAAGCGTCATCAAGTGAAAGACGCTTTACAAAGGAGGACACTCGACCGTCCCGCGAGTCAAAACGTTTCTGACCCGAGCTTCGGTGATGTGGGCGAATGCGAGAATGTGTTTTGAAGTGATGACGGGATCGCGTCGTCAACCAAGAAACACCGCTATGCCGGTGCGCCTTCGGATTCGGTTTTCGCTTTGCGCTTCACGGATCGCGAATTGAGCGGCGGGGCGTGCTCCTCCCAATCCGTGTCGTAAAAATAATGCCCCACCACTTGGAGCCTCGCGTGACGCTGCACGAGGAGCGTCGCCAATCGATTGCGATCGTCGACGATGGCCGACGGGCCCGCTGAAGGGCTCGCCGGTGCATTGACGGGACGCAGGTGCGTCGTCAAGAACGAGCCGACTTCATAGGCTTCGGCAATTTGGGCCGGCGTAACGGGGTGTTTTCCCGCAAGGGCTTTCTCGTACTTCGTAAAAAGCTCGGCAAGCGCCACGCAATCCTTGGCGCGATCGCGAAGACCTCGGCCCGCAATGATGACGTCGACGTCGGATTGCGGAATGAATCCATTGGCCGCGAGCCCCTTCGCAACCGAAAGCAATCGGCTGCGAATTTCATTGGCTTGGCCGAGCTTGGCTTTGATGAGCGACTCTTCGGGCACTTCGTTCTCGACGCGAATGGCCGCAAATTGGACCGCTCGGGCAAGCTCGTCGAGGGATTGGAGATGCGCCAGATTCATCTGAGGCAAATGGACAGGAATATCCGCCGCGTGCGTCGCAATGACCTGCATACCGGTCATGACATTGACGATGGCCAGATCGGGATCGATCCGATACGGAAGAACTTGTTCGGCTGGTAATGCGCGGGCCGCGGCAATGTGATTGTCAAAAGCTTTTGCGAGGTTGAGATCCGCCATGATGCGTCCTTTCGAAAGGCGTATAGGCGGAGTGTACTAGCAAACGGGAACGACATACAAGATTCGAAAGAATACCTGGTCGATGATCTAGGATCTACGACCATGGATATCGAATCGGCCATTCAGCCCGGCGCAATCACAACCCGCGCGGATTGTATCCCGTTTTGCCCGTCTTCTTCTTTGCAGTCCCTATCGGCTGAGTCGGCGGCGGCTTCGGTTTGGTCGTCGGCGATTGCTCCGACGCTGCAGCGGACGGCGCCGCCGAAGCAGATGCGGCGGGCTCGATGACCAAGTCGTCCTCCGGCGCCGCTGTCGCCGCGGTCGTCGGGCTGCTATCAACGGGCGCTGGGTTTGTCGCGACAGGCGCCGGCGCGATCGCCGGCACGGCTTCCGTGACGACGGGCGGAGATGTCGTTGCGGCCGAAGGTGCAGGGGTGAAGCTCGGGCTTCCCAACCAAATGATGCCGCCGAGCAAAAGAACCGCGCCTGCGCCGATGCCGACGAACACCATCGGCCGCCTGGGGCTCTCGAGTACCCCGTGCGGCACCCCGATGGCCGTGAGCATGCTCGTCGAGCCCGAGCTTTCAGGCGAGTCCCCGACAAGCTCGGCATGCGTGCGCCGCCGCGATACGGCCTCGAATTCGATGGCCGGCCGATGCAAGCCGAGCCCGCGTACGTAGTTGCCCACGGCACGCGGCGTCGCAGGCATGATCATCGACGCCTGCGCCGCATCCTCGAGCGCTTCCATGAACTGCGCAGCCGTGACAAACCTGTTCTCGGCACGCTTCTCGAGCGCCTTCAAACACGCGCTCGCCACTTCCTCCGGTATCGCGGGATTCCATTCGCGCGGCTGCGGCGCTTCGCGATCCGTGACCTGATAAATCATCGCCACGTCGGTCTCGCCCTGCACCAATCGCTGGCTCGTGAGCATCTCCCAAAGGATGACCCCGGCCGCATACACGTCCGTGCGACGATCGACCGGCAACGACTTCACTTGCTCGGGCGACATGTACGGCACTTTGCCCTTCACCGATCCGGTGCGTGTCGTCGAGAGGCGCGATTCGGCACGAGCGATCCCGAAGTCGGTGATCTTCGTGATGCCGTCGGTGCTCACGAGCATGTTTTGCGGAGACACGTCGCGATGCACGAGGTTCAGCGAGCGACCTTCTTCATCCACGAGCTCGTGCGCAGCATGCAGTCCAGCAAGGATGTCGAGGAAGATGCGCAGAGCGATGTCGATCGGCATCGTGCCTCCACGCTCCGCCAAATATTTCGTGATCTGCTGCAGCGATGGGCCTTCGACGTACTCGAGGATGAGCGCGAGCGTGCCGCCTCGTTCGACCATATCGAGCGTTGCGACGACGTTCGGGTGATGAATGCGCGAAGCAAGACGCGCTTCATCGAAGAACATCCGGACAAACTCGCTCTGACGCGCCAAGTGCGCGTGCATTTCCTTGATGGCGATGCGCCGTTCGAAGCCGCCCGCACCACGCACGTGACCGAAGTACACGGTCGCCATGCCGCCCGAAGCTAGCTCGGCAACCTTCTCGTACTTCCTGTCCTGCTGCTGCACGGACTTGTCCTGCTGGCGCAAAACGGCCATCGCCTCGATAGCTTACTCAACGCGGGCGTGAGCAGAAAGGAGGTTGAGCCGTCGAGCACGAGATCGCAGATCAGAAGCTGCCGCGTAATCCCACCGCGGTCGGGCCGAGAATGGGCGTGACGGTGAATAGAGCGGCTTCTTTTTTCGCTTTTACACGGGGCTTGGTGATGAGCAGCGGAAGGCCGACGCCGACGCCCACGACGCTCGCGATGATGCCTGCGGTGGTGGCGTAACGCAGCATGTCATACGTATTGGCTTCGGCGTGAAATGCAGGAAGGCAGCGGCGATCGGGGCACTTGTCGATGAGGTCGCGCTCCTTCGACACCGCAAGCGATCCATTGATGGCAAATGCGAGCGCTCCGCCTACTCCAACCCCGATACCAACCCATCCGAGCACTTGAAGCTTCGGATCCACTTCGGGAGCTTTCGCCTCGGGGAGCGGCGGCAGTTCGAGCCTGAGCTTCTCGTTCTCTTTGACGACGATGTCGATCTTCTTTTTGACCTGCGTGTCCTTGCGACGAACTTCGACTTCGTGAACGCCGGGATCAATCGGACGCTTTTGTCCAACGAGCGCGGTGGGGATCTGTTCGCCATCGACGAAGACCGTTACGCCTGCGCCCGTCGGTCCGGTGACTTCAATCGTCAATGTCGGGATGAGCGGCAGCAACTGATCGCGTTCGATCAGCGCGTCGGCCTGCGCTTTGCGAAAAGCGGGCGTCATTTGCGCCCTGGGTACCTCGATCCGTGTGACCTCCAAATACCGCTCGGATGCTTCGACAAACCGCCCGAGTTGCACGAGACATCGGGCCGCACGGAGTCCGAGCGTCGGCGCGGGCACGAGCTGCTCGGCCAAGTTGAACTTTTCGAGCGCCTCGGCAAACTGCTGCTTCTCGAACAGCACGATGCCTTCTTCACCAAGCTTGCGTGCGGCGCTGCGCGTCGCGAAGTCCTGAGCTGTAGCGATGCGCGGCATGACGGTGACGATCGTGGCCAAGATGATCGCCATCGTCGTTCGAGCTCGGTTTTTTGAAGGGCGCCGCAGCGGAGAAATCATTTCATCGCCAAAGGATTGAACATTTCGCGCGAGTCAGAAGCCGAGATCGTGATCTTTTCTTGGTTTGACGAACTTCGTTCCCTTCCCGGCATCGGGAACATTTTGCATGGAAGGGGCCCCGGCGTCCTGAACATCGGTAAGCGTGCTCGTCGCGCTCGCGGCAGGCGTCGGTTCAGCCGGCGTCGGCGCCGGCGTTGGTGGCGTTTTCGTGGATGTTTCGGGCACTGCGTTCGACCCCTGATCCTGGGCCGATGCAGCAGGCACGGGACTCGAGTCGTCTCGGCTGCCTGCGACGATCCACACGGCACCTGCAACACCGGCGGCAAGGATGGGCAACACGGCGAGCGCAATGGTCAATGCGCGCCGCGCAGAGCGCTGTCCCGACGCACCACTCGACCACGCAGCGCCATGCGCGGGAGGATCCATGATCTCGGTGTCTTTCGTTGCGCCGAGCGGCACCGTGGCAGGACCTCCGGCACCGCTTCGCAGGAGCACCAGCGCAAGGGTTTCGACGAGCTCGCGGATGGATTGAAAGCGACCATTGGGATCGCGGTTTGCGGCACGGGCAAACCACGCGTCGAACCCGATCGGCACACCCGGCGCGATTTGCGACGGGATGGGCAGAGGGGCGGTACAGATGCGCATGAACAGCTCGCCAAGCGTGTTGCCAGCGAACGCTCGCTGACCCGTGACGCACTCGAATGCGATCATCGCGATCTGCCAAAGGTCGGATCGGTAGTCGAGCGGCCGACCGAGCACCTGCTCGGGACTCATGTACGACGGCGTTCCGACGACGGTGCCGACTTGCGTCTTCAGGTGCGGATCTTTGCCGCCGTCGCTCGTTTTCGCGATGCCGAAGTCGAGGAGCTTGATGACTTCGCGTCCGTCTTCGATCGCGATGAAGACGTTTTCGGGCTTGAGATCGCGATGGACGATGCCTTGCGCGTGCGCCTTTTCGAGCGCGCGCGCGATCTCGCGAAAGATGCGCACGACGTCGGATACCGGCAAGACGCGCGTTTTCTCGAGGCGTTT
Source organism: Polyangiaceae bacterium (assembly GCA_016715885.1). NCBI lineage: Bacteria > Pseudomonadati > Myxococcota > Polyangiales > Polyangiaceae > Polyangiaceae bacterium. The sequence continues at coordinate 1,074,030 of JADJXL010000025.1, read as the reverse complement.
GGCGAGGCTCACGCCCTCGAGCAGCTCCATCACGATGTACGCGACGTGGCCCTGCGCGCCGTGATCGAGCGTTTGCACGACGTTTGCGTGTTTGATGCTCGCCGCTGCGCGGGCTTCGTGAAGAAACCGCGCCAAGGTTTCTTGGGGGTTCGGTGACGACGCGAGATCGACGAGCTTTACGGCCACCAAAGACCCGAGCGAGAGGTGTTCGGCACGCCAAACCTGCCCCATTCCACCGGCGCCGATGGGGGAGACCAGCCGATACTTCCCGGCGATCACCGTGCCGGCCGTCCAGGGGCTCGGCCGAGTGCTCGGGGGGGCTTGCGGGTGAGAATTCACAGGCGGCCTACCGATTCTAAAGCAGGCGCCAGTGGGACGAAAGTTCCGTGTCGACTTGGGTCGAGCCGGCCTCAGTTGCCAGCGGGCTTTGCCGGCATGTGCGCAGTCGGGGCTGCGGCAGCGAGCGTTGGTGAAGCTTGTGCGATGGGAGGCGCAGCGTGGACGAGTGGTGCGACGGAGGAGGCAAACGGGGATGCAGCCGCGGCCCGGCCACTCCGGTAACGCTTGATGCAGCCGGCGAGGATTTCGCCGATGAGCGTGCGAAAATCGAGGCTCGCGACCTTGCCGATGACGCAGAGGTCGCTGAAGTCGGGCGTGAGGCCCGGTAGCGGATTGCACTCGATGACGTACACCGTGCCGTCTTTGGCCATGCGCAAATCGATGCGTGCGACGTCTCGGCAATGCAGGGCCGCAAATGCGTCGCGCGCGATCTTTTCGATGCGTTTTTGTTCGGCAGTGGTGACCACCGCTGGGCACTCGAAGCGAACTCTCGTAGTGCCCATCTGTTTTTCTTCGTATCCGTACACGGGGGTTTGTCCGGGCTCGACAAAGATCACTTCCATGGGCGGAAGCACTTTGGGCCGCCGTTCTCCGAGCAGTCCCACGGTGAACTCGCGCCCCGCCACGTACTCCTCGACGAGCGCTGGTTGGCCGTAACGTTCCACCATCAATTTGGCTGCTGCCCGCGCGCTCGCTTCGTCGCCGACGACGGATGCACCCGTGATCCCTTTCGACGTCCCTTCGGCGTTTGGCTTGACAATCACCGGATAACGCAGCGGCTTGAGCTTCTCGCGGCCTGTCACGAGCACTTGCCATTCGGGCGTGTCGATCCCCGCTGCACGCAAGATCTGCTTGGTCAAACCCTTGTCCAGACACAGTGACATCGTCGTCGGATCGCTGCCCGAATAGGGAACGCCGAGCAGCTCGAGCAGCGCAGGCACTTGCGCCTCGCGCCCGCGTCCACGAATGCCCTCGGCGATGTTGAAGACGACATCGGGCCCCGCCGCCATCAGTCGATGCGGCAGATCGGGCTTGGCCTCGAGCGGAATGACGGTGTGCCCGAAGCTTTCGATCGCGCTCGTGATGGCCGCGATCGTCGTCGGTGAATCGAACTCGGCTTCGGCATCACCGCCGTCACGCTTCATGTTGAACGTCAAACCCACGCGCAGAGCTGCTTTTTTCGCGCGTCGCGTCGCTTGACCATCCAAGAGATGTTGCAGCCCTCGCCGCTTGCATGCGCTTCGCACGATCGAGCGAATGACACCGTCGAAATCGGTGCCGCTCTTGCGCGTCGCGATGAACATGCCCCCGTTCGGATCAAGCGATGGAAGCGCATCCACCTCGAGAAAGTGCACGTCGTAACCGCTCGCTGAAGAGCTCTTCGCGACACGAAATCCGCATCGACCCAGGTCTTGAATGTCGAGCGCCTTCACGACGCGTTGAGAGAGATCCTGAATGCGGTCGAGCACCGGCCCGGGAAGCTCGGCGATGCGCAATGTCACGTGCTCGGGGCGCACGTGCTTCAAGTAAAAGTCATAGACGTTGTATTCCTTCGAGGACGCGGGAGCGATGACGTACTCGATGGGATCGAGGATGCCGTCGCGACCGAGACCTGCGACGAACGAACAGGAAATGTCGATTCCTCGCAAAAATTGCTCGATGATGAGCCCTGCTGGGAAGCGAACGAGTTGTCGTTCGACGACTTCGGCCAATTCGTGCGTGTTTTGGCAAACGCTGAAGTCGCTTGAAATACCCTTGGACGAACCCTCGAAGTTTGGCTTGACGATCACCGGAAAGGTGACGTCGTCGAGCGCTCCGGCTTCGAGCGCTCTGCGCGTGACGAGACGCGCTCGCGGCGTCGGGACTCCGTAGCCGGCGAGCGTGCGTTTGGTGAGCATCTTGTCGAGCGTCGTGCAGAGGGTGTACGCATCGGATCCCGTGTAGGGAAAGCCGAGCTCGTCGAAGAGGGCTGGGTAAAACGCCTCGCGCGTCTTGCCCTTGAGACCTTCGGCGGTGTTGAACACGAGGTCTGGCGAGATGCTTTCGAGGCGTGAGATCACGCGTGATGCAGGACCTGCGACCTCGACCCGCTCGACGTCGTGACCTGCACGTACGAGCGCGTCTTCGATCGCGTCGATGGTAGTTGGACTGTCGAACTCCGCCTCGTCGGGCGAGCCCGAGATTTTTACGTTGTAGGTAAGCGCGATGCGCATCGTTGAGGCACTCGAGGTCAAGGTACCGCCGCGCGTGTTCCGATCGGACAAACACTACCCTGCTCCAGCCGGGAAGCGTTCTGGAGGAAGGTTTTTCGCGGGAAAGCAGGGAGCTGTGATGCCGGCGGCGATGGGTGATGATGGTAGCCTGTACGCGTGTCAAGCGGTGAGGACTCCCCACGCGCCGAGGCACGTGCTACGGCGACCGTCGTGACCGAAATCGTGGCATTCCCCCAGCCGGCAATCCCCCAGCCGGCGGACGAGCTGAACGAGCCTCAGGCCCGCGCCGTCGCCCACGTCGACGGGCCAATTGTCGTCTTCGCGGGCGCCGGCAGCGGCAAGACGCGCGTCATCACCTACCGCATCGCCAATTTGCTCGCTTGCCATCACGTTCCGCCATTCCGAATCCTCGCGGTCACTTTCACCAACAAAGCGGCCGGTGAAATGCGCCGCCGCGTCGCTTCGCTCGTGGGCGATGAAATCGCCAAAGAGCTTTGGATCGGCACGTTTCACGCAACCTGCGCACGCCTCTTGCGCCGCTTCCACGATGCCGCAGGCCTCGAACGCAATTTCGTCATCTACGACGATTCCGATCAACGCGCCGTCGTCACCCGCGTCCTCAAAGAGCTCAGCCTCGACGAAAAACGCTACCCGCCTCGTCAAGTCCTTTCGCGCATTCACCGCGAAAAGCAAGAAGGTCGCGGCCCCGATTCGTTTGAGTCCCAAGGATTTTTCGACGACGTGATCATCAAAGTCTACGAGGGCTACGAAAAGTACCTTCGCAAGGCCAATGCCGTCGACTTCGACGACCTCATTCTCCGCGTGCTGCACATTGCCGAGGACGAGCAGAGCATGGTGGGCGACGAGCTGCGGGCGCGCTTTCGCCATGTGCTCGTCGACGAATTTCAAGACGTCAACCAAGTTCAATATCGGCTCGTCAGGGCGCTTGCTGCGAGCCGCAATTTATGTGTCGTCGGGGACGACGATCAGAGCATCTATCGCTGGCGTGGCGCGGACGTACGCATCGTGCGCAACTTTCGCCGCGACTTTCCCGATACGACCATCGTCAAGCTCGAGCAAAACTATCGCTCGGTCGGAAACATCGTTTCGACGGCGCTCGGCGTCATCAAACCTGCGAAGGATCGCGAGCCCAAGGAGATCTGGACGGCGCGGGATTCCGGCGATGCGATCGTGGTCGTCGCGGCTCAAAATGAGCACGACGAAGCGGCTTGGGTAGCCGAACGCGTTCGCGAGCTCGAAGCTGCTGGCATTGCTCTCGGCGAAATCGCGATTTTTTACCGCGTGCACGCTCAATCACGCGTTCTCGAAGAAGTTCTTCGCGCCGAACGCATTCCGTATCAAATCATTGGAGGCATGCGCTTTTTCGAACGCGCCGAGGTCAAGGATCTGCTCTCGTATTTGCGTATCATCGACAATCCGCGGAGCGACGTCGATCTCGAGCGAATCATCAACGTCCCTTCGCGGAAAATTGGGCAAACGACCGTCGACAAACTCACGCATGCTGCCAATGCCCTTGGCGTAACGCTTTACGACGCCATCGTTCCACTGGTCGAACGCGGAGGTCTTGCGGGAGCTGCGAAGAAGGCTCTCATGGGATTTCGCGACATCATCGAACGATTGCGCGAAAAAGCGGCCACGGCTCCTCCCAGCCAAATCGCTCGCGAAACGCTCGATATCACCGGCTATGCTCGGATGCTCGACGAAGACGACAGCGCCGAGAGCGATGCGCGAAAGCAAAACCTGCAAGAGCTCATCGGTTCGATTCTCGATTATGAAGCCGAAGCAGCGGCAGCAGGACAAATCGGCAATCTTTCAGGTTATCTCGAACGCGTGACGCTCTCGAGCGACATCGATTCGATGGAAGACGCTCCGCGCGTTTCCATGATGACGGTTCATGCCGCCAAGGGGCTCGAATTCGATTCCGTGTTCATTACCGGAATGGAAGACGAAATTTTTCCGTTCAAGAGTCCCGATCCAAGGCGCAATGAAGACATGGAGGAGGAGCGACGATTGGCGTATGTCGCGGTCACGCGTGCTCGCGAACGGCTTCACGTGACGCATGCCAAGCGGCGGATGATCTTCGGCAACACTCGTTTTGGCGTACCAAGCCGATTTTTGGCTGACTTTCCGAATGGTGCCGTGCAAGCCATCCTGACGCCTGCGGCGGCGAGCGAATTGCAATGGCGGGATGTATCTCGCGCAGCTCCCGAACGCGCTCGAGGCACGTGGTCGCATCCGATGGATCGTCAAGGTGTCCCGGCTGCGGCAAATCGAGCGCCTGCGGCGGCGCTACCGGCGCGACCTGCGGGGGAACGTTACGTCGAACGAGAGGCGTTCGATTCTTCGGGAGAAGGCGGCCTTTTGCGCGGGGCGCGCGTCATGCACGAAAAATTCGGTGTGGGTGTGATTGTCGAAGTGGATCCGGGTGACGATCCCATCGCGACCGTGCGTTTTTCCGGCTGGGGCGTCAAGCGCATCAAAGCTGCGTTCTTGCGTACGGAATGAATGCTGCAAGTGTGCTCGAATTTGCGTCCGTGACGTGACGTTCGTTCTTCTGTCTTGGCGCGAATTGGCGTAACACAGAGTTACCCCCTCGGATGTGCAAGGAGGTTGGTGCTCATGACAACGCCGATTTTGGACCCTGCGGCAACGCTCCAGTCGATGGCCGATGGAATGCCGGATCCTTGGTTTTTCAAGGATCGTGAGCATCGGTGGGTAGCGTTCAATCGCGCGTTTTGCGAGCTCGTTGGGCGCCCGCGGGACGAGCTGCTCAACAAGACCGACCCCGATTATTTTCCTCCCGAACAGGCGAAGGTGTTTTGGGAGCACGACGACATGGTGTTCAACACTGGTCTTTGTGATTTGAACGAAGAATTGATCACGCGAGCGGACGGGTCGATCAAGGTTTTGTGGACGCGAAAAACCCCGGTGTACGACACGTCGGGCGCGATCATCGGGCTCGTCGGGTTGATCATGGATGTTTCCGATCACCGATCCCACCTTCGTGAGAAAGAGCGTTTCGAAGCGGAGGCTGCGCAGCAGCAAACCATCATCGAGACGCAAGCGAAAATCATCAATAGTTTGTCGGTGCCGGTGCTTGCGGTCTGGAAGGGCATTTTCTTGGTGCCGCTCGTGGGGAGTTTGTCGCACGGCAGATTGGCCAATGCGGTCGAGCGCGTGCTCACGGAGGTGAGTGAGCGTGGGACCGAGACGGTGATCATGGATGTGACGGGCGCTGGTGAAATCGACGTCGACATTGCCGATTTGCTCATGCGTGCGGTTCGCGCGATTGGGCTTCTTGGTTGCCAGACGATTTTGGTGGGAATTGGGCCCGAGACGGCGCGAACGCTCGTCGAGGGGGGCGCTGATTTGGGAAATACGGTGACGTGTGCGTCGCTCGAGCAGGGGTTGTCTCGAGCGCTCGAGCAGCGCCGGAAGAAGCTCGGGCGGCGCTGAATGCGGGACGTTTACGCTTTGATTTGATTGGCGACGGCTTGGGCTTTTGCTTTGGCGGCTTCTTCGTCGCCGAGGTATCTTCGCGAGACGGGTTTCAGGTTCGCATCCAATTCGTAGAGCAGCGGGATGCCGGTGGGGATGTTCATTTCGACGATGTCTTGATCCGACACGTTGTCGAGGTATTTGATGAGGGCGCGGAGGCTATTGCCATGAGCGACGATGATGACGCGTTTTCCATTGCGGATGGCGGGAGCGATTTGCGAATTCCATAGTGGGAGAAACCGCGCCACGGTGTCTTTGAGCGATTCGCTCGCCGGGATTTGGTCGGGTGGGATTTGCGCATACCGCACGTCTTTGCCGGGCCAGCTTGGATCGTCCGGGCTCATGGCGGGCGGGGGAATGTCGTAGCTGCGGCGCCAGATTTTCACCTGAGCTTCGCCGTGTTTTTTGACGGTTTCGGCTTTGTCGAGCCCTTGGAGGGCGCCGTACATGCGTTCGTTTGCGCGGTAATCCTGGACGATGGGGATCCACATCGTGTCGAGGTCTTCCAGCACGATCCACAACGTCTTGATGGCGCGTTTCAGGACGGACGTGTAGGCCACGTCGAAAGCCAGACCTTCTGCGGCGATCATTTTGGCCGCGGCCCGAGCTTCTTCGACGCCTTTTTCGCTGAGGGGCACATCCACCCAGCCGGTAAAACGATTTTCCTTATTCCATTGGCTTTCGCCATGACGAACGAGGACGAGTTTGTGCATTGATTTCTCCGTGGGGCGTTTTTCCTGGCAATCGCTTTACTGTCGTCGCATGTGATTTGCGTTCTGGTTGGCGCAAAGGGAAGGGGGATTTGTCACAATCTGCCCGTGCAAGCGAGCAGATCTGGACAGAGTCGTTTTTTTTGCTCGCACGCGGCGAAGCCATCTGGGTTGCTTTGGCAACGTTCTTTGCACCTCAGATCGCGGCTCGGTGTTTTTTCGCCGAGCATCTTTTCATCGTCGGGCACTTGGCGCCGGCATTCTGCGACGCGAACGCAAATGGTTTCGCACGGTGACTTTTCTTCGCAGCCCAGGGCGAGCGAAACGGGGGCGAAGGCGAGAATCCCGAGGAGCGCGCTGCGAAGAGGCGAATGCATGGCGCTCGCGAGTAAGCCTCAGTCCGGCGCGAGTGTCAAGGTGCAAGGCACCGCTTGGCACGACGCGATCCATCGAAGCTGCTTGGACGGTTGGGGGGCATGTCGCTTGGTCATGTGGGCGAAGCTCGGGTCGCGTGGCTGGGTAGGCGAGCCGGTCATGTGTTTGGCGCGACGCACCATATCGGATGGCCGAAAGGTCCTTTTCAGAAACGACACAATTTCCTTGCGCCGCGGGCAAACCCGTGGTAAGCAGGTTTCATGGCTCAGTTGGCGCAGGACCGTAGTTTTAGAAGTGCGCAACATCGATCGTCGTATCCTGCCGACTGGTATATCGAGGATGACGAACCGGTGCCGACATCGACCAACCAGGTGGGCGTTAAGTGCGTCGGTGGGTAACACTCCATCGGTGGATCGGTTTTGGGGGAGCCCCCCCCCCGGGTCCCCGGGGGGTTTCGGGGGGGGCCCGGGGGGGGCCCGGGGGCCCCCCCCCCCCCCCCCCCGCCGGCGTCGTGCCCCAACTCGCGGGGCCCCCCGGGAGAAGCCATGCTTGCCAATCGCCGGTGAGCTGGCGACGATTGCGTCCACGTGACGTTTTCATTTCATCGAAATCCTTGCCGACAGCTCAGCATGTGCGAGTGCAGCTTTGCGTATTCCCTTTGCGCGTAAGCTCGACGACGTGGATACGACGTCGATAATTGCAGCATTCATGCGCAGGCCTTGCTTTCGCTGATCCCTTCGTGCACATTGGTCCAGCCCGCGCGTCGCTCGACTGGGCGCACCGCGCAAGCGCTTGTCTCGGGAGTCGAAACGTGGCCGCGGATTTTACCTTTGCTTGGGAAACGGCTCAGGGTACGCATGGACCTTGGACTCACCTCTGGGTGGCCACTTTTCGCGGCACCGAGGCGATGTCGAATCTGTACCGGTACGAAATCACCGCCATCGTTCGCGAACCCGCTCCAGACATCGACCCGGACGAACTCGTCCAAATGCGCGCGACGTTACGTATCGCAACGCTAACCGAGCCCGCATATCGCGTCATACATGGAATCATCGTCGAGGCCGAGGAGCTCGGGCCCGTACCGGGCGGCACGCTGATCCGTTTGGTGCTCATGCCGCCGTGGACGCGAGCGATGCATCGACGTCGGTGTCGCATCTTTCTCGAGAAAACAACACGACAAATCATTGAAGACGTGCTCCAGGGCGATCCTTCGCTGCAACTCGAGGCGGGCGCGACGGTTTCACCCGACAGTGGGAATGATGCGAGTTTTACGCCTGCGAAAGAGGTATTTACGTGGCGCGAGTCCGAATCGTCGCGCATCGACGACGTGGCGACGAGGCCCTATTGTGTCCAATACAATGAGAGTGATTTTGCGTTCGTATCGCGGCTGCTCGAGGAAGAAGGCATATCGTACCATTTCGAGAATGGCGATGGCGCGTGTTTATTGGTTTTTTCCGACAAGGACTCCGGCCGCGCGCGTTTGGAGCCATATGATGCTTTGGGACCGGGCATTTCAGGTCGATCGCTATCGTCGATGAAGCTCGGAGCACGTCTCCGGCCGAAAAAAGTATCGATGGTCGATTACAACTGGAAGCAGCCGGCGCTCGACATGAGCGTTGCGGCTCCAGGACGTCCTGCGGCAGAAGACCTGGTGGATCACGAATATCCCGGGCGATATTTGGAATCGCCCGACATGGGAAAACCGCTGGCCAATGCGAAACTCGAAAGGCTCGAGGTGGAAGCGCGTTATGCGGTGGGTGAGGGGACGTGCCGCATTCTTTCGGCGGGCAATTTGTTTGCGCTCGAAAATGTGCCTTCACGGCACGAGGGCGAATACTTGGCGACGAAAATCGAAGTGCGTGGGGAACAGCCGGGCGTGCTTCCGCCGAATGTGGTGGGATCATTGCCGCTCACGGGCGTGCCTTATTTCGTTACCGCCGAATGCGCGCGGTGCGGAAAGGACAAGGGCGAATCGCGCTACCGTCCGCCGCGATCGACGCAGAAGCCGCGCATTCAGGGATCTCAAACGGCGTTCGTGACGGACGAACCGAATTCGCGCGGTGCCGAGATTCACGTAGGCGGGCCGCCTGGCGCAGAAATCGGCTGCGTGCGCGTCAAGTTTCATTGGGATCAGGATACCGATCGTCACAATAGCGAGCCGACGTCTTGTTGGGTTCGCGTGAGTCAAGTATTCGCCGGAGTGGGCGAAGGAGCGGTGTTTCATCCTCGCGTCGGCGTCGAAGTGATCGTCGATTACGAAGAAGGCGATCCGGACAGGCCCATTGTCGTTGGACGCGTGTACAATGGCAAGAACCGTCCGCCGGCGGGCGCTCCCACGGTCAGTACGTTCAAAACGATGTCGAGTCCCGCGACGGGCGAATTCAATGAATTCACCTTCGACGACACGGCCGGGACCGAACGAATCAAATTGCATACGCCCTACAATTGGAATTCGGATTGCGGCAATGATCGCACCGAGAGCGTAGGGAACAACAGTTCGTCGACCGTTGCTGTGGATAGGAATGAATCGACCGGATCCAATCGCAGCACGATGGTTGGTTCGGACAACTCCGAAGTCATCGGGGCCAATGAATCGGTGACCGTGGGATCGAATCAATCCACCGTGGTCGGGTCGAATCAGAGCACCACCGTGGGGGTGGATCGATCGGTGGAGGTCGGTGCGAATCAATCGACGACCGTGGGTGCGAATCAATCGATTACGGTGGGTGGCAATCGTTCGACGACCATATCCGGGGATCGCAGCGAAACCATTGGTGGTAATGCGTCGCAAACCATCGGTGCTTCGAAGGAGGTCGCGGTCGGCGGTTCGAGCGCCGAAACTGTGGGCGCCGACCAAAGCGTCACCGTCGGCGGAAAATCGACGCATACGATTTCTGGCGACGTGGCACTATCTGCGAATGCGCAGGCGACGGCGAGCGTGGGCGCCAACCTTGCGGTGGACGTTGGAGCCGACGGCGCGGTGCAAACGGGTGGCAAGCTCGAAATGATTGCTGGAGGCGACGGTGCATTTCAAGCGGCCAACATTTCCGTGAATGCGGCGGGCGAAATCGTCTTGGCTGCCGGGGGATCGTCCATCAAAATCAGCGGTGCGGGCGTCGAAATCAACGGGGCCATGGTCAAAGCAGCAGGTGCATCCGTTGAAATCACCGGCGGCATCGTCAAGATCAATTGAGGTCGAGCGATGGATCCGATTACTCGAGCTCACCAGAATTTCCTTCGTGAAGCGAAAGCGCTTTTCGGAGCAGGCGAGAAAGTTTTCGTGCGATTCGTGTGTGACCACGAAAATCGCGGCGTTATGCTGAAATCGTTGCGAATATGGGAAGCCGAACGAGAAAACAGGCGCCCATTTTTCTTGTACGAAGAGCCATTTCGCTCCGTGGATGATTTCTTCGATGGATTGAGCAAACAAGTCACCGAGGATTATGCGCGCATTCGTGAGGGGGCCGAAAAGGAAGGCGTTGCGCTGCCAGCCTTCACGCTGCACGATCCCGCGCGTGTCGCGACGCTCGAGCCCATTGGGCGGGCCGTGGTGCATGTCGAGCGCGCGGCAGCTTTGCTGGGCGAACGTTTGGAAGGTGTGCTGCTCGGGCTCTTGCCGAAGCAGATTCATGACGACGCAGCGTGGCAGCAAAGCATCGAAGCGCTGTCGAAAGTGCCATGGTCCTCGCGCGTGCGCCTTGGTGTATTGGATGGTCCAAGCGGACCCTTGGAAGGCATTTGGGGTGAAGTAGGAGCGCGGTTCGAGGTGGACCGGGACGAGCTTTTTGCGTATCTGAAACAGCTCGTATCGAACCAATCCGCAGGTCCTCCATTGGCGTCGAAACCGGCGCCGACGGAAGCTCAGCGAAAGGAATACGAAAAGGCGAGCGGTCAATCGCTCGTGTCCGAGGAAGACGGGCGAAGGTTGCGTCTTCTCTTGATGGAAGCGGCCGAGCATTTAGGGAAGGCGCGATATGCGGATGCGGCGCAGGCGTATGGGCAAGCTCGAGGTCTTTGCCAATTGTATGGGATGCGTCTCGAAGAAGCGGCGATCATGATTGCATTGGCGGGCATTTCGCTTGCGCTTGGAAGTTCGGAAAAGGCCGTAGAATGTTATAGAGTCGCGGCGGACATCGGGCGCGAAAAGGAACATTTTCAGCTCGAGGCGCAGGCTTGTTTGGGCATCGGCGGCGTTCGTACGATGGAAAAAGATTGGCTGCCGGCGGCCAAGGCGTATGAAATGGCGGCCGACGCGGCAAAACGTGCCAAGGTTCCGGCGTTACGTATCGAATCGTTGCGCTTGTGGGGGACGTGTCACGTCATGCGAGGAGCGCGCGAGGAGGCGCTTCCGGTTTGGCAGGACGCACTCGAGGAAGGCGCAGCGCTCGATCCAGAGGCGCGGAAAGCGACGACGCTCGGCGAAGTCGCCAAGGAATTGGCCACGTTTTACGAGCGGCAAGGGATGCGCGCACAAGCGGCGCATGTCCGGTCGCTCGTGGAAGATCCGAAGAAGTAAGGGGGCCTTTCGAATGCAAGCGGCCAAGTGGTTCGACCCCGTTCTCGGCATTGACATTCACATGGTGCTCGTCCCGGCACCACCTTCGCCGACGCCGATTCCTACTCCACTTCCGCACCCGTTCGTGGGAATCGTTTTCGATCCGCTCGGAGCGGCGCTCGGTGCAGCGCTCGGGCTCGCATTCGGTGGAGGTGGCCCCGTTCTTCTTTATGGCGCGATGCCGGCAGGAAATACGGGCACCGAGGTCAAGGCATTGCCGCCTCATTTCCCGACGCCTCCCGGGATTTCTTTTGCGCCCATGGATATTCCGGGCAATGAAGGCACCATCGTCACGGGCAGCAAAACGGTGACCTTCGCCGGATCGTCCGAAGGACGATTGCTGTCGATGGTGATGACGTGCAATTATCCCATCAATTTGCCCACATCGCTTTGCATGGCCATACCGCTCGGTGGACCCATTCTCATTGGTGGTCCGGATTCGTTCGATGTGCTCGCAGCACTCACGCAGGCCATTCGTACAAAGTGGTTTTCCAATTTTTTGATAACAAAATTGAAGGCCGGGCCGCGATTGTCGCGCGTCATCTGTTTTTTGACCGGGCACCCGGTCGACGTCATGACCGGCGAGGTCCTCACCGATGCGGTGGACTTCGAGCTTCCGGGCCCGATGCCATTGAAGTTCGAGCGTTTTTATTATAGCCGCAATCGTCGCGAAGGACCGCTCGGACCAGGCTGGCATCATCCGCTCGATTCCTGGATTGACGATCGGGACGAGGGGGTCGTCGTTTGTTTGCCGGACGGTCGCGAACGGTTGCATCCGCGCCTCGACGAGGGCGTATCGGTGTGGGATCCCATTGACCGGTATTGGCTCGAGCGCACCGAGCGTGGTTATCGGCTGACGATGGTGGACGGCAAACGGTACCATTATGAAAGCGTAAAGCGGGGCAAACACTCGTTTGTCTTGGTACGCATTACGGATCGCAGCGACAATGGCATTGTCCTGAAATACGATGACGGCATCTTGCGGAACGTCATCGATAGCGCAGGGCGTGAATTGCACTTTTTCGTCAGCCACACCGGACGAATCGAGCGAATTCGATCGCATGCTCTCGGCATCGATTTATTGCGTTTTTCCTACGATGCTGAAGGAAAACTCGCTTCCGCAACCGACGCCGAAGGAAATACACTACGTTACGCTTACCGAGGCGGCGTCCTCGTGCAAGAGACGAACCGCAATGGTTTGTCGTTCTACTTTGAATACGATTGGTATGATCCGGACGGGTGGTGTGTTCGGACGTGGGGCGACGGTGGAATTTACGACCATCGGATGACGTACGACAAACTCCGGAACGTGACGCTCGTGGACGATTCCCGTGGCGGTCGGACGCATTATTTTGGAAATCCCGCGGGGCTCGTGGATCGCGAGATCGACCCCACGGGGAGAGAAAAATGTTACGAATGGGACGAGTTTTACCGGAAGACGGCTGAGATCGATGGCGCGGGAAACCGCACGGAATGGGAATACGATGAACGAGGGAACAAAATCGTCGAACGTGACGCCCTTGGCCAGGAAAAACGTTGGAAGTACAATCGATTCGATTCGCCTGTGGAATTCATCGACGAGGCTGGGGGGCAGTGGATCCGCGAATTGGACGACGAGGGCAAACCGACGCTCGCGGTCGATCCGCTTGGAAATGCGTATCGATTTTGGTACGAGCGGCGCGGTTTGCCGAGTGCCGTGGCGGACCCAAAAGGGCGGCGCTTTGCGCTGAAGTACGACGAAGCGGGCAATCTCGCCGAAACCGTGGACTGGGAGGGCCATGTCACGCGGCACGAATACGATGGCCTCGGGAGGATCATCGCGACCACGGACGCGCTCGGTGAACGAACCGAATTTACTTGGGATTTGCGCGGGCGACTCAGAACGGTCACGCAGCCCGATGGTTCGCGGATCGAGCTGGTTCACGACGGCGAAGGCAACCTGGTCGAATGGTCCGACTCGCTAGGACGCATTCGGCATTATCAATATGCGGGGCTCGGCAAGCGCGTGCGGGAAGTCGACCCTGCGGGCGGGATCACGCAATACTTCTACGATACCGAAGAAAACTTGGTGCGTATCGTGAATGCTGCCGGCGCCGAATACCGCATCGATGTAGACTTGGCCGGAAGGGTTGTGAAGGAAACGGGGTTCGATGGTGTCGTCACGCAATTCCGGCACGATCGGGCGGGCAGGTGCATCGAACGCGTACGCGGCGGGCACAAGCGTATGTCGATTGCGTACGACAAACTTGGACGCGTGAAAGCTCAAGTTTTTCCTGGGGGATTACGTCACGCGTATGAATACGACGCCAGAGGGGGTCTCGTTGCGGCGCAAAACGGAGCCTGCACGGTGAAGCGCGCCTACGATGGCGTAGGCAATCTGATTGAAGAGCGCGTGGGCGATCATGTCGTCGAGAGCCAATACGACGAAGTGGGCCTGCGAAAATCGAGGCGCACGAGTGCTGGCGACGAGGTTGCCTATGACGTGAACGGGAATGGGTTTTTGCGCGGAATTTCCGTGGGTTTGCCAGGCCAATCACCGCGACTCACGACAATGACGCGAAACCCCGTTGGTTACGAAATTGCTCGGCTTTTGCCCGGGGCGATTGCCTGCGAATGGTCTCGCGGCACAGGCGGCAGGGCCGAGCTTCGCAGCGTAAAACGTCGTAATACCGAAATTACGAGCACGAAATATGATTGGCGGCCCAATGGCACGCTCGCGGCGACATTGGATCCATTCCAAGGCCGAACAATCTACGAACACGATTCGCGGTCGTATCTGGTTTCGGCAACTTTTTCTGACGGAACGAGTCAATTTCGCTCTGCGGACGCCATCGGAAACATTTATCGCACACGCGAACGCACGGATCGCAATTTCACCGCAAGTGGCGCGCTTTTGCGATCGGGAGACGTCACGTTCAAATATGACGATGAGGGACAACTCGTCGAAAAGATTCTGGCAAACGGTACGAGTTGGCGCTACGTATGGGACGGGGCGGGGCAACTTTCGCGGGTCGTTCGTCCGGACGGCGTCGAAGTGACGTTTGCCTACGATGCACTCGGGCGGCGTATTCGCAAAACGGTCGGTGAACGTTCGACGACGTATGTCTGGGACAAGGACGAGCTTGCGCACGAGCTGCAAAATGATGGCTCGAAAGTAGCATGGGTTTTCGACCCTGGAACGTTCGTCCCGCTAGCGAAAATCGAAGGAAATGCCTACTTCGGCATTCTCGGGGATCATCTTGGCGCACCCACGGCGCTCGTCGACGAAGCGGGCGAGATTGCTTGGCAAGCGCAATTGGATCTTTACGGCGTTGCAAAGAGCGACGTATCGCGCACGTCGTGTCCGTGGCGTTTTCCGGGTCAATACGAAGACGAGGAAACGGGGCTTTATTATAATCGATTCCGCTATTATGATCCGGATTCTGGCATTTACATCAGCCAGGATCCACTGGGTCTCGCTTTTGACCTCAACCTGTATGCATACGTTGCGGATCCGCTTTCGTGGATTGACCCCTTTGGGCTCGGAAAGTGCCGCGGTGGGCAGGCAATGCCCGACATTCCTCGAGGCAACCCAGCGGCTGGCTGGGATCACATTTTCCAGCGCCATGTTCCTGGATTTGGAGCAAATCAGGGGGACCTCTTCCGATTGAGGCCAGGATCGACGGCGGCGGACATCGAACGGCAGCTCGAACGCGCAATGGGCCAGGTGTGGCATTCAGGTCAGCGCATCAGCGATCCCAATCGCATCATGCAAACCTTTGAAAAACGAATGACCATCAATGGAATGAGCGCACGTTACCGCATGGTCGTCGACACGGCCAACAATCGAATCGTCACGTTCTTTCCGGCGCTGGGAGGTTAGTGATGGGCGCCCATCGAGATGCACATGTCGAGCCTGTATTGATGGCCATTACGTCGAAGGACGATCCGCAAACGCCCGACCTTCTGTACTTGAATGGAAACATCGAAATCATGGTGGGCGATTCGGTCATCGTGGTGGGGCCATTCGAGGGGGCGCTTTTGCTTTTGCCGTCGCTCGAAGCGCTGGCGATAGCGGTGTTGCGTTTGCGCGACTTGCATTCGCGCGTCGAAGTCGTCGTCGTGGGAGATTCCCCGTCGTTATGGCTCGTAGGTAAGCCTCCGCCGAAGTCGGATACCGTCGAAATACATTATCGACAGCAAAAAAGCGGTCCTGTCTTGCGTACGGCTTTCGATACGGCCTGTGAACAAGCGATCAAGGATTTCTTGTCGTGGCTCGAAGGGGAGAGGCCAAGTTCCACATGGTCTTCGGAGGCCCAGCACATCCGCCAGACCCTGATTACGGTGTGGCCGAGTTTGGCCTGACGTCCAAGCGATGGTCGCGTTTCATGCACGTCGCGCTTCGCGCACGAGCTCTGCAGCCTTGTCGTTCAATCGCATATTCGTGGCAATGCGTTTCGTCCACAATCGCACGATCGGCATGAGCGCTGCGCGTTGAATGCGGAGCTCGTCGAGCACTTCGCGTGCGTTTCGCCGTTCGAGCCCTACGAGAATGCGAGCGACCTCTTCGAGCGAGATCTCACCACGAAATTGCTCGACGCGCGCCACGTACGCCGCATCATGCGCGTCGCGTAATGCGCGTTTGCCACGCTGCTCGTCCTTTGCGATGGCATCTTTCCATCGCCGATCGTCATGCGTCCAATCATCCGCGGAAATCTCGTGTGCCCGCAAGACATCGGCGCGTGACGTCTTTCCTTCCGCCAATTCTGCTGCAATCGTGGCGTGCTGTTCGATGGTCAATTCGGAACGCGGCGATTCCGATATTGGTTTGTGGGGCGCAGTCGGAATGGGTTTGGCTTGCGCAACCTCTGGTTTCTTGTCTACCGCCGGTTCTAGCGTCGGGATTGGCCCGATCATGGGCGGTTTTTCCACGATCACATCCGCATGCACGGCTGCTGGTGGTGACGAAACCATGGGGGGCGGTGGTACGTCGAACGGCATGTGCGCGACGATTGCAGGGGGCTCTGGATCGGGAATTTCTAGCCGTTCTGTCGGCATTTGGCGCGTTTCCGGCGTATCCGATTGAAATGGCATGACCGCTTTCAATTCGGCGGGGGCGTCGGCAATGTTCAATGCCATCGTTTGAGGGCGATCCGAACTCGTTGTCGTCCGCGTTGGCGGCCATGAGCTCTTGGTCTTGACGGGTTCGGGTATATCTGGTGTTTGCGGCGGGCCCGGAATGAACGGCAATGAAGTCGTCGTTGCTCCCACGGATGGGAATGCCATGGTGGCTGGATAGTCGGCATCTGGTGCTGTGGTGGGCGCAGGAATTTGACTATCGCTGGTTGCGACGTACGCGCGTACTGCGATGACGCCCGGTTCTGCGGGATATTCGAGCAGGACGACACCGCGCCACGTGAGCATGGCCAAGCCGTCGTCGGCATCGATCGTCAGCGTATCGCAACGGAGCCGCATTTCTTGCGACGCTCCGTTTGCTCGCGTCACCGTTGCTTGGGGAACGACGCGCACGAGCTGCGTCCACAATTTGGGATGTCGCGGATGCAGGTTTTCCAGGACAATCGCTTCTTGGCCCGTCAATTCGGCCACTTGTTGATCGATCGACGCAGCATTGAAAAATGCGCCATCGATGTCGTCCGGCAATGGATGCATATTCCAGTTCGCATGATTCCAGGTGCTCGCGTGCCTTCCGAGCAGCGCAGTGCGAACGGGCCAGGTGGGTGCCAGTGGTCCAAGAGCGGCGACGGTCCAATGTTGCTGGACGTGTACATCGATCGTTTTCGAGAAACCACCTACGGCGATGCTCGCCGTGATTGTCGACAATCGATTGTTCGGAGGTGGTATGGCGCGCCCAGTTACCAGAATATCGGCTCGACGTTTGAATGGGGCATAATCGCCGGCGACCTCCATCATTTGCTCGTAATGGCGATCCCATTGAAGCTCGTTCGTCCACGGCGGGCGCTGTACAGCGGCAAGAGGCGACGTTACGGGTTCGAGGTTGAACGTTGCTTTGCAAATGACCGTGAGGGCATGTGCGCCGGGACGCGGTTGCCAGAGCAATTGGGAAACGAGAAGGGGACCATACGAGACAACATCCATGACGCGAAGAAGGATAACAGATGGAGGGATGTCGGGCGAGGTCATCCAAGCATTTATGGCTCGCAGCGAGTGCGTGCTTTTTCGGCACTCGCGGGACCCCGAACTCGCCCGCTTCGCGGGCTCGAACAGCGGGGGCCCCCCCGCAAGCGCCGAAAAAACACGCACCCGCTGCTCTACCTACGACAAGCACGGATAGCTATCGTGCACCTTTACAAACACGTCAACCATTCGCGGCGTCCCGCATTCTGGCACGCCTTGAATCGCTCCACGTCGCGCGCCGCATCGGCAGCTCGAGGGTGCTTCCACTTGGCGTAACAATCACGACGCATGCCAAGAATGCGCTCGTCCCACGGAGGATTCGGCTCGAGCGCCGCAAATGCCGCAACACAAGCATTTTCCTCCGTCATGACTTCAGCCAAGTCGACGCGCAAGAGTCGCCGCGCATTTTCGAGCACATTGACGGCAAATGGCATTTCCAGGGCCTTGAACAACCGCGCCGCGTCCGGCGACCAGCTCTGCCCCAGCTCCCGAGCAAGATCCAAGGCGCGATTCGTGATCATCGTCGATGACCAGGGATCCGTTCGGTATGCAATGAATACTCGCTCGAGCAGCTTGACGGCTTCGCTTCGTTTGCCAATGGCATATTCGTATCTTGCGCGAATGGCATCGGCTTCGATGGGAAAACTCTTGGCATGTTCCTGAATGAACGGCAGCGCAGCCTCTTTTCCATACCAAGCATTGATTTCCGCAAGCATCGCTCGTTCGACGTGACCCGTGGGGCCTCCCTGCTGAAATTCCCACTTGGCAAGGGCTCCCTCGAAATTACCAGCGATATAATTGACGATGGCCTGCACACGCACCTCGGCGTCCGGGGACAAACCTTCGGGGACGGCAGGTTCCGTGCCATCTCCAGCAATCTGTGCGGCCTTGTCCTCGAGGGCGTGATCGAAGTCGATGGTTCCTCCGACGAGCCGCGGACGCCTGTCTTCCTTGCTCTTGCGGATGGGATCGAAAAACACGCTGGCGCTCACGAGATTGCCGACACTGCGGGCAAACCCGAATTCGACACGATTGAGATCATCGGTGTTGTAGATCGCTCCGGGTACGTCCGCGAACGCACGGGCAAACGCACTGCTGGTGACGTAATGCGCAAAAAGGCCATCCACACCTTCCGTGCGCCACGCCACACGCAATGCGCGATGATAAGGCTCGGTCGCGAGCTTTTCCTTCAGTTGCGCAACATTGTATTCGATTGGTTTTTCCGAAGCAACGAGCGCAAGATCGCTGAACCCCAAATACCACGTCTCGACGGAGGGAAATTCCGACGCGAGCGTCGCATAAAGCGTGCGGAGCGTCTCGCTTTCGATCTCGTACACTTGCACCCATTGCACGAAAAGCCCGCCCGGTTCGAGCTTTTTCTTTGCCGCCTGGTAATACTCTCGCGTGAAGAGGCTCGCGACACCCGCGCGATAAGGATTCGACGGTTCGGAAAATATCACATCGTACTTGCGCGGAACCGTGGGCAAAATTTCCCGAGCGTCACCGACGATTCGATTGACTTTCGGATTTTCGAGGACGTTTTCGTTCACGGGAGCACAGCGCCGTCCAATCTCGAACATGGACGGCTCGAGCTCGGCGACGTCCACCTGTTCAATGCTGGGTACGCTTCCCAGCCACCCGGCCGAGCTGCCCGTGCCAAACCCGATGACCATCGCGCGCTTCGGGTTTGGATGCAAAATGGCGCCAAGCAGGCCGCCCATGACCTGCGTTGCCGCATCTCCGCGTGCATTGCCATCGATTTTCCCATTGACGACCATGGCAATGCCATCGGTTGCATCGATGGCCACGCTGCTCTCGCGCCCCTCCGTCTGCCATTCGATGACTCGGCGCGCATCCTGAAACCACGACCGCGCGGCTGTCGGCGTATTCAAAACCAATCTATCGACGCGTCCCGCACCAATTGGCGTGTGTCGCAAGACCGCCGTGGGTCCCGTCGCCGCGAGGGCCCCGATCGCAAGCACTGAAAACAATGGCGCTGCAATCATGACCCGCAGCGACCGAATACGGAACGCAAAAAATGCCGACGAAGCGGCCATCGCAACGAGCACGAAACATGCAATGCGCATCGAACCCGGAGCGGTGAACCACGGAATCAGAAAAAAACCGCCCAGAAGCGCTCCAGCCATGGCTCCGAGCGTGTTGTACGCACCAACAGAGCCCAGGTGAGATCCAACCTTTTGCCTCCCTTTGCCCATCAATGCCACGAGCATCGGGTATTGAGCTCCCGCCACGAGCGACGCGGGCAGCGCCATGATTCCAATGACCGCAAGCCATCCGGGAATGTAATCGAACAAGCGCAATGCCGTTTCCCCATCCGAAACAGGGCGAACCGCCATCGTCAGTAGCCCCAAGCGATCCCCGAAGGCGAAGGGTATGGCCACGAAAAACGCTTCGAGTGCTGCCGTAAGTGCCAGGCTTCTCGGCGTCGGCTGCTTTTTCCGGAAGAACAGCGGATACAAAAGCCCGCCTAGTCCAATGCCGAGCAGCACCACCGCGAGAATGACGCCAAATGTATATACCGTGCCGCCAAGTAGCGGACCAAGCAATCGATACCATACGAGCTCGAGCCAAAAGAAGACGAACCCAGACAAACCTGCAAAAATGAGCACGAATTGCGCCGGAAGTGGGCTCGACTCAGCAGATTCGGTCGCTTCCGCAGCATCCGCCGATTCTTCGACGGTAGACTCGAGCCGGCGATCGATGAGCAGCGCCACCAAGGCGACCATTGCATTGAGAATGGCAGCCGACCACAAGGCGGCTCGCGTGCCCAGCCGTTCCAAAAGCAAAAGCGTGCAAAGCGCCGCACCCGTCACCGCACCCAGCGTATTGGCTGCATAAAGCCAACCTACCGCTCGGCGTTGCGTGTCCCCGGCGCTTTCTGCACTTCGCGCCGCCGCGGGCAACGTTCCGCCCATGAGCACCGTGGGCAAACCGATGACGATCGCCGCGAGCAAGAGACGCAGCACCGTGCCGAACGTCATTCCCAAATGGAACGTGCCCCCGGCAGCTCGATACACGAAACGCGCCAAATCGATGAAAAAGGGGCTCGCCGCCGCCAGCGCCGCAATGCCCACTTCGAGCTTGGCATACATCAAAAGCGGCCGCGGCGTCCTGTCACTACGGCGCCCGAGCAGCAAACTGCCGGCTCCCGCGCCTCCAATGAATATCGCCAGCACCGCCGCGCTCGCCGCCGTCGACGATCCGAAGACCAAACGAAGCTCGCGTTGCCACGCAGTTTGATATACGAGCGCCGACAAACCCGATCCGAACAGGAGCAGCGCAACGGTGAGAGGACGAGCAGATGAGCTCGGTGAAGCGGGCGTTTTTGCAGTCATCGTGGGTGAACCGGACGACGTTGCTTCCGGCGCGCGCATCGTACACGCATCGCGCGCGCAAGCGAAGATGACCGCGCAGCGCGGTCAAACATCCCGAAAAAGATGCCGCACTTCGGCTATTTCGTCGCCATGCAGGAGCTGCCCCAACGCGAGCCGCAATTTCTTCAGCATCGCCGGATTGTCGGGCGTCGCGCTCTTGAACGTATGCAGCGGGATACCCGTGAGCATCGACAAACGCGCGACGAAATACGCATTGTGACGTTTCTGCAAGTATTGAACGATCTTATGCGTGTGACCCGCGAGCACCGCCACATCGTCCTCTCCAGCTTGCTCGAGAAAAACCCCCACGAGCGCTCGACCAAGATCCCGGTCCCCATCGGTGAGCAGCCCATTGGCAGCATCGCGCACATGTCCGCTGCGAAATGCGTATTCCGTATCGTCCGGAAACCGACTGTCCGCGTGAAGCTCGATGAGCTCGGCATCCAAAAGCTCGTCGAGCCATCGCCCCACCGTTCGATCATCCGTCGAGCGGTCGAGCCCAAGCAGAAACGCGACGCCACGCCGCCAAAACGTATGTCCAAACAAACTCGCCGCCCGAAGCGCTCGACGCGCTCCGGCAGATAGATGCTGGATGCGCGCTTGCAAGATGGCCAAGAGCGCTGCCGGCGTTTCGTCCTGATTGCCCGATGAAAAAGCCCGCACGAGCTCCTCGAGAAAGAGCGGGTTGCCTCCCGCGTCGCGCACGAGCCGCGCCACGATGTCGGCCTCCGCGTCGTGTCCAAGGACCGTGCGCACGAAGCGCTCGGCCGCGCGTTTGCTCAGGCCGGAAAGACGTAGCTCCTGCGCTCGGCCCTGCCACGGAAGTGACGCTCGAGGCTCGACGGCGACGCGCTGGGTCGTCACGACAAACAACGGCATGTCCGGCGCGGAACGCAAGATTCCTTCGATGAACCGAATCGTCGACGCATCGACCCAGTGAAAGTCGTCGACGGCGAGGACCATCGGATGCCGCGCGCATTCTGCTGAAATCCAAGCCCGCAAACCGCTCTCGAAACCCGCTGGCACATCGCGCATCGACTCGGGCGACAAGCACACTTCCAGCACCGGATCGAGCGCGACGCTCCTGTTTGTCAAGGACATACATGCGCCGAGACGCACCTCGAGCTTGCGCTGCGCCTCGGCTTTCGAGTCGTCCGGATGCACGTCGGCGAGCTCGCGCAGCGCATGAGCAAGCACGCCATGATTCGCATCGCTACGGCTCGGATCTCCCCGACCATGCAGCACGGTGACGTGGCTGCGATCTTTCCTCACGCGATCGAGAAACGCGCGCAGGAGGCGCGATTTGCCCATGCCCGGCGGCGAAGTCATCACGACGGCGGCGTTGCGCTCGTCTTCGATCACTCCATCGAGCGTCGAAAGAAGCTGACCAATTTCACGTTCGCGACCGATGCAGGAGAGCGCATCTCCAAGCGGCGATTGGTCCTTTCCGAACTCCGTGTCGATGCCCGTGAGCACGATCGACTTCGGCGTTCGCTCGATGTCGTATCCGGGACCGAGCACGCTTGCCGTGGTTTCGTCGATCCAGATTCCGCGCGGCGTTGGCGTGGCGATGTTGGCGATGGCGCGATCGCGCAAAAGCGCCGATGCCCGCTCGAAAACCTCACCTTCGGGCACGCCACCTCGTGGTCCGAGCACGCCTCGACCCGTGACGAGCGTGACTTGCGCGGATGGATTTCGTTCGAGCAGCAACAATGCACAACGCGCAGCGGTCACGGCCTGTTCTTTTGCGCTTGCGCCTTTTCCAACGACGATGGCGAGCGACCCGTCGGCCAGTGATTCGAGCTGCACACCGAGGCGTTCGAGCGTTTCACGAGGCCAGTTCGTTTCGCTCGCGAAGGGCGCGCGGATCGTGGAGTTTGACACGGTCCATCCGTCGCTACGTTCGGGTGTTGCGAGCACCAAGCAATAGAGCGCCAGCTCGGCATCGGTGAGGGCTTTGCGTGCGTGTAGATGCGTCAATGTCGTGACGGCGGTGCCGGGCGCATCCATGTCGAGCGCATCGAGCTCTGCAAGCAGGGCGCGTGCATCACGTGGCCGTTCGGTTGCATCTTTGAGCAGCATGCGCGACAGGAGCGTGTCGAGTCGCGGGGGCGTATCCGGCCGATGAAAACGCATTGGCGGCACTTCCTCGAAGAGCACCTTGGTGAGCACGGCCGTGATGTGATCCCCGGCGAAAGGGGGTTTGCCCGTCAAGCATTGGTAGAGCATGCAGCCGAGCGCGAAGACGTCGGCGCTGGGGCCGATGTCGCCTTGTCCGCGCGCTTGTTCGGGGGCCATGTAGCCCGGTGTGCCGATCAGCATGCCGGTGCGAGTCATTTGGATCGAGCGTCCCAGCCATCGAGCGACGCCGAAGTCGACGATTGCCGGGTTATCGATGCGGCTTTTGCGAAGGATGATGTTGGATGGTTTGAGGTCGCGATGCGTAATGCCGCGATCGTGCGCAAATGCGAGCGCTTCGGCGATACGTCGCACGAGCACGATTGCCTCCGCGATGGGAAGCGGCCGCGCGAGCGTTTTTTCGAGCTCTTCGCCTTCGAGCCACTCCATGACGAGATACGGGCGCCCGTCGCTGGTCAAACCGTGTGCGATGTACTCGACGATTCCCGGATGACGCAGGGACGCAAGCACTTCGGCTTCGCGCAAAAACCGATGGCGCGCGTCGTCCGTCGAGCGCGTCATCGGCGGCATCACTTTGAAGGCGACGCGTCCGCCATCACGCGCCAAATCTTCGGCGGCATAAACGAGACCCATACCGCCGACGTTTGCCAGAGGTCCAATACGAAAACGTCCGCCGACGACGCTGTCAGAGATCTCGTGACCGTGTGCGATGTGCGCCTCCATGTTCAGCGCGGCCGATGGCTCCCACCCCGACGCATGCATTCGGTGATTGTAGTGTGGATATGCGTAGGGTGTCCACCCGAAGTCAAATGAACGTGCGCCGGATCCTAACCGTGCTATTCGGACGAGGGGCGATAATTCGACAGGGGGGACCGCCGAGATGACGAACCGGTATCGAGTGGCGCATGTCGTGCGTAAGTACAATCCGGCGGAATGGGGCGGTGCGGAAACGTATCTAGCGGAAATGACCAAGCGGCTCACCGAGGGCGAATGGGGCTGTGACGTGTATGCTCCCATGGGCCCGACGACGCCCGATCACGCGCTCAATCCTGCTGTTCGCCTCGAACGTTACCATGCATTTCTCCCATTCGTTGCGTCTGCAGAAAGGCGCGCCGCGCTCGTTGCCAATGCGGGCGATATCGCGTCGTTCGATCTCCCATTACGCTTGCTACGTGAGCGACGAATAAGTATCGTACATTTGCATACGACGGGTCGTCTTGGCGCTGCGGCGGCGCTGGCCATGAAATGTTCCGGACGCCCGTACGTCATTGCTGCACACGAGCCGCTTTTGGCCGATACGGATGCGGAAACGATTCCGACCCAATTGCGTGCGCCATTTTCCGGCGCGCTCGATCTGGGGGCGCCACTTGGGGCCATTTTCCGCGCGCGGCGACTCATCGACGATGCCGCTCGCGTCATTGCATTCAGCGAACGAGAACGCCGGGCACTGGAAAAAAGAATCGGCAGACGTGCCGTGCGTATGGACCACGGTGTCGATGTCGAACGGTTCGGACGCGGCGACGGGGGGCGAGCGAAAAACGTTTTTCCGAACCTCGAAGATCACCCCGTCGTGCTCTCCGTGGGGCACCTCTCGCATCAAAAAAATCAATTGCTTTCCTTGCGTGCATTCGCGCGAGGCGCGCCGCCGAATCATCGATTGGTGTATGCTGGCGCCGAAATCGATAGAGGTTACCGCGCGCTGCTCGAAAAGGAAGCTCGAGCGCTCGGCGTGCGAGACCGCGTCGTTTTTCTTGGCAATGTGAAGGCGACGCTTCTTCCCGACCTCTATGCTCGGGCCGACATGGTGCTCGCTCCGTATTCGAATGAAACATTCGGCCTCGTGGTGCTCGAAGCATGGGCAAGCAAGAGACCTGCGCTCTTTGCAGCGCGCTCCTGCCTCAAAGACCTCGCCGATACGCTCGGACAGGACAGCGGCGTCGTGCTTTCGACCGATGATGTCGATGCCTGGGCCGAAACGTTACGACATTTTTTGACGAAACCCGACGCGCGAAAAAAGGCAGCCGAGGCTGGACATACGCTCGTGCGCAGGCGCTTTCATTGGGACGGCGTCGCTTCCAAGCTCGCCACGCTTTATGAAGAAGTGCTCGAAGAAACGCAGGTCCAAGCTGCGTACCCATTCAGGAAATTCCGCGTGCAATGACAATTGTTTTCATCCCTTCACGGGGATGATTAGGTTTCGGAACCCATTTGATCACCGTTCGAGTCGTTTGCTCTCGACTTGCCCGGGGCAGCGTCGAGCAATATCGCAACGAGCATGTCGGACATGACGTTCACGCCCGATCGACACCGCGCAATCAACCAGTCGACGGTCATGACGAGCGGAATGGCCGCGGCAATGACCGTGTCCGACAAACCTGCTACGCCAAGGACGAGCGGCAGGACCACGAGCCCCGCTTCGGGAATCCCCGCGACTCCGGCGGCTGCCATCACCGACGCCAGCGCAATCGTCACCTGACCACTCATGCCGACGTGCAGCCCGAGCGCTTGCGTCAGAAAAATTGCCGTCATCGCCTCGTAAAGCAAAATTCCATCGTTGTTCAGGTTCGTCCCGATGCATGCCGCGAGGCGCGACGATTCCGACGAAACACCCATTCGCGTGAGCGCCTTCAAGGTCACCGGCACCGTGGCGAGGCTGCTATTCGTCGATAGTCCCGTCAAAATGGCATCCGCACCATGACCGAGATACACGCGTGGTGGTTTCTTTCCGACAAACCACGCGGCCAGCGGATAATACAGAAGCGAATGCACAGCAAGGGCCGCGAGGACCGTGACGAGATAAATCCAAATGGATTGAAAAATCGCCAATCCCGTTTTTCCTACGACATCGGCAACCACCCCGAGCACGGCAAACGGGACCGTTCGTACGACGATATCGAGCGCTTCGATGAGCACCGCGTAGATGCTTTCGATTCCATGTTCGAGCGTTCGAGTATCCGGCCCTTCGCCCGCCTCGGCACGCCTGCGCGCGCGGCGTAATGCGGTGCCCACGAGCAGCCCGAGAAGCACGATCGTAATGACGCTGTTTTCGGAAAACGGATCGACAAGACTCTTGGGCACGTACCCGGATAGATTGTCAATGAGGCCCAGGCTTGCTTTTTGAGATGCCGCAATCAGTTCGTGCGCCGGACCGCTCGCTTTGCCATTGGCTGACGATACCGCTGCAAGCACGTCGCCGAAATGACGGCCTGGCTCAAAGGTATTCATGATCGATAAACCGATCATGAGCGCCACGCTGGCATTGAATGCGCAAATCAATAGGAGCCGCACTCCTTTTTTCCAAGATATATCTGTTTTTACGAATGCATCGAGAATGGCAAAGAAGACGAGAGGCACGGCGAGTGCCTTCAGCAGTTTGATGACGAGCATTCCAAGCCGGCCCAGATCTGCCGTCGTGGCGCCGAAAAGGATGGGACGCGGCCCGAAGACGAGGCCGAGCACGATGCCCACGATCACGCCTCCAAGCACTCGCAGATAAAGCGGTATGGGTCTCGTTTGCGGTTGCTTGTCGGTTGCCTCGCTCGCGGTCATGACAACCAGTGATCCACTGGATCCGACGGGCCGTCAATTGTCGTCGTCACGGCTCTTGTTTTACGCTAGGATGTGTTTCACTCGGGCCCTTTGTCGGGCCACGGCTGTTTCGCTTCGGGCGAGAAGGTGGGCTGCAATGAGCACGGACAGTTCACGCCACGTCACGTTGCGCTCGGGCGAACCGAGCCATAAGAACGGTGAATCATCGACGCTGAAGCCACCGAGCATAGGCAATGGCGAGGTGAAGATCTCGCTGATGCCGACACTTGCCCCGGATGACACACACCCAGCAGCATCGACGACGTCGCCGCCGGGATCGGGGCGGTGGACCGTTGCACGTTTGCCCGTCGTCGAAAAGGAAACGTATCGTATCGAAGGCGAGGTCGCGCAAGGAGGCATTGGACGCGTGCTTTCTGCGCGCGACCAGCGACTCGACAGACGTGTTGCCGTAAAGGTATTGCTCGAAGAAAGCGGGGCGTACGAGGATCGATTCGTTCGCGAAGCGCTCGTGACGGCGCGTTTGCAGCATCCATCCATCGTTCCGGTGTACGAAGCGGGAAGGTGGCCATCGGGCGAGCCGTTTTACTCGATGAAACTCGTGTCGGGGCAGCCTCTGCTCGACATCATTGAAAAGACCCGCGCGCTCGATGAACGCTTGCCGCTGTTGCCGCGCGTTTTGGCGGTTGCGGATGCGGTCGCGTATGCGCACGAGAGACGAATCATTCATCGAGATTTGAAGCCGGCCAATATTTTGGTTGGAGCGCACGGTGAAACGGTGCTCATCGATTGGGGTTTGGCGAAGGACTTGAACGAAACGGGTTTGCCCTCCGAAACCGAAACTGCTGGGCCCATGGATCCGAATTTTGCCGCACAGGACAATATTTTGACGATGATGGGCAGCGTCATGGGCACGCCGTCGTACATGCCGCCGGAACAAGCTGCGGGAGATGCGGTCGACGAACGCGCCGACGTGTATGCTCTGGGTGCGATTCTGTATCACGTTTTATCGGGAAAACAGCCGTATGATGGCTACAGTGGCATGCAAACGATCATGCGGGTGCTCGAGCAGCCTCCGGCCGCTCTGACGGCGCTGCAATCGGGTATTCCCAAAGACTTGCTCACGATCATCGAAAAAGCCATGAATCGTGATCGCGAGGCACGTTATCCGACGGCGAAAGAGTTTGCGGAAGATCTGAGGCGATTTCTTTCGGGGCAGCTCGTCGGGGCGCACCATTATTCGTCACGTGAAAGGGCGCTCCGCTTCGTTCGCAAGCACCGGACGGCATTTTCTGTTGCAGCCGTGGCGTGCGGCCTGCTCGTGATGAGCGGAGCGCTTTTCGTGTCGCGCATCGTCGAGGAGCGTGATCGTGCGGAGGCCGAGCGTAGTCGCGCGGAAGCTGCGCGTGAAAAGGCGCTCGTTGCCGAGCAGCGTGCGATTGAAAGAGCCGATGAATTGACGCTCGTCGAAGCGCGCGCGGCGGTCGAGCGAGATCCGAATGCAGCGCTCGCATGGCTGAAAGCGTTATCGCCGACATTTCGCAAATGGAATGCGGCGCGCGTCATTGCGGCAGATGCGTGGTCGCGCGGGGTTTCGACCACGTTCAGCAAACACAAGGAAGTCATCAATCAGATGGCGTTTTCGCCCGACGAAAAACTTCTCGTCACGGTGAGCGACGACCGCACGTCCCGTATTTTCGATATCGCGACGGGTTCGTCGGTGCTGCTCGAAGGGCATACCGACGAAGTTTGGTCGACCGGTTTTTCCAAGGACGGGAAGCGAATTGCCACGGGAGGCAAGGACCGCACGATTAGGCTGTGGGATGTTGCAACAGGACAAACGACGGCCACGCTGGAAGGGCACAAAGCTGGCGTGATCTATACGATTTTTTCACGCGACGACAAACTGCTGTTCAGCCAAAGCGACGATTGTACGCTGCGCGTGTGGGATCTTGCGACGGGCAAGGACCGAATTCTCGCATCGGGGCCGAAAGTTGCATTGAAATCCGTCATTGCGCCGGACGAACGACACTTCATCACGGCGGGCCACGATGGTTCCGTGTGGTTTGTCGGAGTAGACGGTTCCGAGCCGAAGCGGCTGGATGCCATGTCGGTGAATTCGTTGATGGTCCAAGTTGGTGGAGTTTATCCCATGCGGTTTTCCCCGGATGGTCGGTACATCATCGCCGGGGGCGCAGATTCCATCGTTCGCTTGTGGGACATCGCGGGCGAAAAACTCCGACTTCTCGAAGGACAAACCGAGCCCATCACGCGCGTCGCATTTTCCCCCGATGGTCGTTTCGTCGCTGCAGGATCTACCGACGGTTCGCTTCGTTTGTGGGACATCGAAGCCGGCACATCGCGCGCCTTGGCAGCGCAAGAAGCCAATGTTCGTACGCTCGTTTTTTCGCCGGATGGTCGCGTTTTGGCCGCGGGAGGTTACGACAAGGCCGTTCGCGTCATCGATTTATCGACGGGGCGGCGGCGTCGGTTCGTTGGAATGCGAGATGGCGTGGTGCAGACGCTTTTCTCGAAAGACAGCAGCCGCTTGTTCACGGCGAGTGGTGATGGATCCGTGCGCATTTTCCAGCTCAATCAGGACGCAGGCCGTTTGCTCGGACGACACCCGGCGGGCGTACTTGCCGTCAATGTATCGAACCGTGGCGATCGTATCGTGAGTGCCGGAAACGAAGGTGTCGTGCGAGTTTGGTCGACGGTCGGCGAAAAGCCGCCCATCTCGCTGGAAGGACACGTCGGGGCCGTGCATGGTGCAAAGTTTTCTCCGAACGACGAGCTCGTCGTTACCTCGGGAATCGATGGTACGGTTCGAACATGGGATTCGTCCGGACATCAGATTCGCTCGATTTCACTCGAAGGCCCGATGCCGCCCAAGATCGCATTTTCTCCCGACGGAGCGAACGTTGCCATTGGGGATTTCACAGGACGGGTGCGGCTGTGGAACACCGATTCGGGCGACGTACGAGAGGTCGGCACGCACGATGCGCCCATTTTGTATGTCGAGTTTTCCCCGGATGGCCGAAGGCTCGGGACGGCCGGCGGCAAAAAGAGCGCGAAAGTATGGGACCTGGAATCCAGAAAAGCCACCGATCTTCAGGGACATGAATCCGCCGTCGATTGGATAACGTTTTCCCCCGACGGAAGCAGGATAGCGACGGGCTCCTTCGATCACCGTTTGCGCATATGGGATCCAGGCGCATCGGAGCCCCGCACGCTCGATGCAAGTGGTTTCACGGTGCGTGGTTTGTCCTTCTTACCCGACGGCACGTCGATGTTGAGTTACAGCGGTGATAGCACCGCTCGATTGTGGGATGTTCAATCCGGTAAAACCATGCACCTGTTTCGTGGACATCGTGGTCCCATCACGTCGCTCGTACTGGCGCGGGGCGGAATGATGTTCGCGACGGGCAGCGACGACAGCACGGTGCGGCTCTACGATATCGAAGCTGGCGAAAGTCGCGTCGCGGGGGTCCACGAAGGCCCTGTTCGCGCCGTGGGAATCGAGCCTGGGGGCAAATGGGTCGTGAGTGCCGGCGACGATGGCGCAGTCCGCATTTGGTCGGACGACCTGCCGCGCGAGCCGGACGCATTACGCGCCTGGATTACATCCTCAGTATCGGATGAAATCGACGTCAATCAGCTCGGCGAAGGCAGCGTTCCGTTGCCGTAGATACATGTGCGACGCACAGCGTCCGAATATTGCTTGAATGCAAGAAAACTACGGATTGTCACTACGAACCATACACGTGTGACGAAAACCTAACAATCACAACATTATTCCGAGGCGAGAAATCTTGACATTTTCGTAAATATCGCGTTACGTTAGGGAATTCCTGGCGGCTAGTCGGTTACGTTTCTGAGCGGTATGGCAGGAGATGTTCGATGGACCGCGCTCTGACGATGTTCAAAGCGATGTGGGAGCACGCGCTCGATGGCAAGCTCGTCATCGATGCAGACGGTGTTGTCGTCGAGGCCAATCCGACAGCCGAACGGCTCTTCGGACCGCGAGAAACCATCATTGGACGTTCGTTCAAAGAGCTCGAGCCAGCTGTTCGTGATTTGTTCGTCGACATCTGGCAGCGGATGGAACACGACAATCAAACGAACGGGCGGGTTTCGCTGTCTCGCACACGAGATCGCCGCGTTCTCGATTACCGCCTGGTTCCAAACTTCGTCGAAGACCTCACGCTCGCCATCTTCATCGACAGCACCGACGCATGGGAGACGGAGGAGCTTTTCACTTACCTTGCCGAGGCGAGCGAAGTGCTCGGCGCCTCGCTCGACTATCAAACGACCCTCGCCAGCATCGCCAGGCTTGCCGTCCCGCGCTTGGCAGACTGGGCCAGCGTCGACATGGTCGCGGCGGATGGTTCGATCCAGAAGCTGGCCACCGAGCATATCGATCCATCGAAGGTGCAATACTCTTGGGAGCTGACTCGGCGTTATCCCATCGATCCCAATGGTCCGGCCGGAGCGCCTGCGGTCATACGTACCCGCAAATCGGAAATGGTGCCCGAAATTCCGGACGAAATGCTGGTTGCGGTCTCGCAAGACGAAGAAGCGCTGCAAATCATCCGCACGCTGGGCTTGAAGTCATTGATATGCGTGCCCATGGTAGCTCGAGACCGGGTCCTTGGCGCCATTAGCTTGGTATTTGCCGAATCGGGCCGGCGTTATGACAAGCGGTATTTGGTCATGGCGGAGGAGCTTGGTCGGCGGGCTGCACAGGCGGTCGACAATGCCATGCTTTACCGGGACGCACAGGACGCTGCGGCGCAGGTCCGTGCGCTCAACGAGGACCTCGAGAATCGGGTAGAGGTGCGGACGGCGCAGCTTCAAGAGGCCAATCGGGAGCTCGAATCGTTTTCCCACGCGGTTTCGCACGATCTACGCGCCCCCATTCGGCACATTGGCGGGTTTGCCGACATGCTCATGCGAAAAGCCGGTCCCGAGCTGAACGAGGCTGGGCAACGGTATGTTCGCATCATTCAAGACGCGGCCAAGCTTGCGGGCAAACTCATTGATGATTTGCTCGCTTTTTCAAAAATGAGCCGCACCGAGCTACGGGCGTCGAAGGTATCCGTCGAGCGGCTCGTGGCCGACGCGCAGCATGAGCTTTCCCCGGACATCGAAGGACGGACCATCGAATGGCAGGTTGCTCCGCTCCCCGAGGTGTCCGGAGATCCGGCGATGTTGCGCCTCGTGGTGCGCAACCTACTTTCCAATGCATTGAAATATACGCGGCAGAGGGAGGACGCTCGCATCGAGATTGGCTGTACGGAAGAAGGATCCGATTACCACTTTTATGTGCGTGACAATGGTGTCGGCTTCGACATGCGGTATGCGCACAAGCTTTTTGGTGTCTTTCAACGCCTCCACAGCGCCGAGGAGTTCGAAGGCAACGGCATTGGGCTCGCCTTGGTGCAGCGCGTCGTTTACCGACATGGCGGGCGATGCTGGGCCGAGGGGGAACTCGATCGTGGCGCGACTTTTCATTTCACACTTCCCGTGGCGTAGCGCGAGGATTAGGATGGACCGTTTGA
Organism: Polyangiaceae bacterium; assembly: GCA_016715885.1. Taxonomy (NCBI): domain Bacteria; kingdom Pseudomonadati; phylum Myxococcota; order Polyangiales; family Polyangiaceae; species Polyangiaceae bacterium. Next base: position 1,041,543 of record JADJXL010000025.1, on the reverse strand, counting down.
AACGAATTCTTCTCGTCGAAGATTGCGTCAATGACATCGAATTGACGCTCGATGCCCTGACCGAACATCACTTGGCCAATGAAGTGGTGGTGGTTCGAGATGGCGAAGAGGCGCTGGATTATCTTTATCGTCGCGGTATTTTCCGGCTGCGCGCCGGTGGTCAGCCCGTCGTCGTGTTGCTGGATGTCAAGCTCCCGAAGGTGGACGGGCTCGAGGTGCTCGAACGCATCAAGAAAGACGAGGTGCTGAAGACGGTGCCCGTCGTCATGTTGACTTCCTCGAGGGAGGAAAAAGATCTCGTCCGGAGCTACGACCTCGGAGCCAATGCGTACGTGGTCAAACCGGTCGAATTCGGGGATTTCGTGACGGCAATCAAGGAAATTGGCCTGTTCTGGGCCGTCATCAATCAACCGCCGCCGATGGCATCCATTGCTGGGACGGAGTGAGGTGTCATGGTGCTGCACGCATCGACGGTTGGGGAAGCGCCCGGAGCAAAGCCGGCTCGGATCCTTTTGGTCGAGGACAGCACGCTGGATGCCGAGCTCATTTCCGAGTCACTTTCCCATGGTATTGGCGCATTCGAGCTGACGCGTGTCGACACGTTGGACGCGCTCCGCAAGACGCTCGAAAAACGCGCGTGCGATGTGGTGTTGGCCGATTTCGCATTGGTGGGTTTCGATGGCCTTGCCGCGCTCCGCATGACCAAACAGGTTTGTCCGGACGTGCCATTCATCCTGGTTTCAGGTGCGGTCGGTGAAGAAACTGCCATTGACGTGCTGAAAAGCGGAGCGACCGATTATGTGCTCAAGCATCGCCTCGAGCGGTTGCCCGCTGCGGTGATTCGTGCCGTTCAGGAGGCGCATGAGCGTGCCGGTCGGCAGAGAGCTCAGTTGGCGGTCAATCTGCTCGCCGATGTGGGTCGCACGCTGGGGAGCTCTCTTGATCTGAAAGTCACCCTTCCCCAGTTGGCGAATCACCTCGTACCGGCCATTGCCGACAATTGTGCCATCACCCTCGTAGGAACTGACAGTAGCATCCAACGCGTGGCGGTTGCGGACGTCGACGAAGCTCGCGCCCTCTGGTTGGCCAAGGAACGTCCGCGATTTTTGGATCCAAATGCGACGTTTGGCACGATGGGAGTCCTGCGTTCGGGCCTTCCCGAAGTGGTCCCGCTCGTCGACGACGCCTGGCGCGTGAAGCACGCGAAATCGCCCGAGATGCTCGAATTTTTCCGCACGATAGCCTCGAATTCGTACATCGTCGTGCCGCTTCTTCATAACGACCGAGTGATCGGTGCAATGTCGCTCGCATACATGGGCTCGGGGCGCAGTTATTGCGTCGAGGATTTGCCATTGGCCGAGGAGCTTGCCCGTCGTGCGGTCGTGGCTATTGAAAACGCGCGCCTTTTTCAGGAGGCGCAGGACGCGATTCGGGATCGCGAACAGCTTCTCGCCGTCGTATCGCACGACCTCAGAAACCCGCTCAATACCATTCGGATGGGCGCTCTTGCGCTCTCGCATGATCAATCTGCGGAGGACGACAATGGGCGGCGTCGGCTGCGTCAGCTTCGATTCATTCTCAACAGCGTCGATCGCATGACCCATCTCGTGCGCAGCTTGCTCGATATGGCCACGATCCAGGGCGGCCGGATGTATCTCGATCATACGAACGAGCCGGTGGATTCGCTACTCGATTGCGTCCAAGAAATGATGCAGCCGCTGGTTGACAGCCATCAGATTTTCCTCACGATCGTGCGCGCAGAGGGGCAGCCGCTCGTGGTGCGTTGCGATCGGGAGCGAATCCTGCAAGTGTTTTCCAATTTTTTGGGAAACGCCATTCGATTTGCCCCTCGAGGCACGGAGGTCACGATCCGAATCGAGCGCCAGGGCCGGGATTTATGGGTCTCGATCGCGGATCAGGGACCGGGCATTGCCGAGGAGGACTTGCCGCTCATCTTCGACAGGTTTTGGCGAAAACGGCACAAGGATGGGGGCGGTACGGGGCTGGGTTTGTTCATTGCCAAAGGCATTGTCGAAGCGCACGGTGGCGAGGTGCGGGTCGAGAGTGTATGTGGCCGCGGCAGCACGTTTTCATTCTCCATCCCGCTCCAGCTCACGCAAAATGATATGTCGAGCGAGCGTAGCGTCATGCTACCGTAGCGGTCGAGATTGATTTTTCGCAGCGCTTCGGCTCGGGACCGCCGCCGGTGCCGTTTTGACGAGCACGCGCAGGGCGTCTTTCATGCTGGCGCGTGTTTCGATGCGTCCGAGCCCAACGTCGAGTGACACGATGGCTCGTGCCACGTCGGCGCGAATGCCGGCAACGATGGCGCGCGCTCCCACGAGCTCCACGGCTCGCACGATGCGCCCGAGCTGCTCCGCCGTCGCATTCCCAATGCTCGATACGCCCGTCAAGTCGAGAATCGCCGAATGCACGGATCGTTTCGTAATCGTTTCGAGCAGGATGTCCATGACGCGGCTTGCGCGTTCTTCGTCGAGCTCTCCGAGAATGGGCATCGCCACGACGCCATCGGACACGTCGAGCAGCGGTGTCGAGAGCGCTCGGATGTCGTCTTTTTGCCGTTCGATGATCTTGAGTTTGTCGCGCAATACCTGTTCAGCCCTTCGGCGTTCGGCATTTTCCCGCGCCAAGTCGGCGTAAAGCTTGGCGTGGTCGAGCGAAATGGATGCTTGATTGGTCAAGAATTCGAGCAGCGCAAGGCGCCTTGGTGTAAACACGCCGCGCGCGGAATTGTTTTCCAAATAAAGCATGCCCACGATGGTCGATTGCCTCATGATGGGAAAACACACCACCGAACGAGGCCGATGGACGGAAATGTAAGGATCCTCCGCCCATGCTCGATCGAGTGCCGCATCGTCGACGCAAACCAATTCGTGCGAACGCTGCACGTAATCGATCATTGCGACGGGAAGAATGTCGTCGAGTGCCGTTGCGGTGGGTCCTGGGACTTCGATTTCCACGCCCTTCGACGTCGTAAAGGCTTTGCCAACGTGATTCAATGCGCCATCTTCTTGTTCGAGCAGCACGTGGCAACGCTCTGCTCCACCATGCTCGATGACGATGCGCATGAGCGTCACCAGCAAACGCTGCAGGACGATTTCTTTGGATACCGATTGCGCCGTCTTGACGGCCGTAAAAACGTCGATATCGGCCGAGCCGCGTAACGATGGCGGCGGCGTGCTCGCGGACGTATCCGTCGTGCCGCTGAACTTTGGATGACGCCTATCGAGTTGCATCGTTTTGAACGACGCACCCCAGCGACCATAAGCATTCCGCGCCGTGCGGAAATAGGCGCTTGCAATGAGAGAAAAGTCGCGTGCGGCATGAAATCGCGTCGCCATTTCCGCAGCAAGACCCTCGATATGTGCAAAACCGCTTTCCCGCGCCTCCGTAATGGCTTGATCGTACGCGCGCATCGCGTCCATGTCGCGCCCCTGAAGCCGACACCGCTCCGCCAAAAGCAACGCGTGCTTGTGCTGAAACGTCTGCGGACATCGATCCGCCCAACCCTCGAAATCTTCAATCGCCTCGTCGAGCCCCTCGGGCAAACCCGACGACCGAATCGACGTTGCAGCAAGCATCGACCAAAATTGATATTCAGGAACGAGAATTTGCACGCCGACGTCGGCAATCGATGGGCCGATCTCCACGCTTTCGGCGAGCGCTGCGTCGTATTCTTGGGCAACCACGAGCGATACGAGATCGACCACCCGACACGCGACATGGCCGAGACGCATGTTGCCCGCCCGCGTCGAGCCATTCGTTTTGCGCTGCGCCGGGCGGCCCTTTTGCTGCCCCACGAATCGCTCGATGGCGTCACACAGATCGCCCATTCCCTCGTCATCGCAACCTTGGCTCCGTATCGCTCGCCTCCGTCGCAATGCCTCGTCTGATACCTCGTCAAGCGATGTGCCCCCGAGCAGCGTGAGAAACGCAATCATTGCCGCGAGCCTGCACCCAGCACGCGCATCCCCGCACGCGAGCGCGATCTCGTACGTGCGTGCGCATTGCTCGATGCTCGTTTGAAGCGGATGCGTCCATATCGACATCGCTGCGGCAAACTTCATGCTCACCGCCGCGTGGTGTCGATACGCTCCGCGTCGTTTGCATAGGTCGAGCGCCACCTTGCCCAAACGATAACCCGTGCGATGGTCCTTTTTTCGGCCAATCACCGTCGCGCCAAGTGCCGCATGACCTACGCTCGATGCATCGGCATTGCCGTGAACGAGCGCTAGCCGCGACAGGTGACATGCAACGAGGTCCGCAGGTCCCGCGCCAATCGCCTGCGCGCTGGGATGCACCGTGAAAAGCATCTCGGTCGCATCGAGCGCATTCCTGTCCGTCATCCTCTCGAGATCCGCAATCTCTTCAATCGCACGGTCGCCTAGCGCCCCCCATACGCCCTCGAACGCTCGATCCGCCACCTCGCGCGACGGCGATGCCTCGAGGTGAATACCTAGCGGCGCGAGCGCGCGCGCGGCCAGCTCCATGGCCTCCTCATGCTGCCCCGAACGCGTAGCAAGCTCCACCAGGCAGCGCTCCGCCGCCCGCATTTGCGGCGCGCTCGGCACCCGATGCCCCAGCACTTCGAACACGCCTTTCGCCCGCGCACCATCGCCCATCGCACATGCGCATTCCAAACGCGCGAAATCGATTCGCGCCGCGAGATCCTCACAACCGGAAGACCACACATCGCCGCTTGGCACGAGCACTCGAGCTGCGTCATCGAGATACCCATCCGCGACTTCGTGCGCAGCCATCCTCATGGCCCGCTCCGCCGCATCGACGAGCACGCCGGCAAGTTGCACCCGCTCGGCATCGTCGCAACCCTCAATAGCCTCGGCGTCGAGCGCAATTCCAAGGTGTGCTGCTGCGACAAACCCAGCGTCGGAAGCGCTCTTGCGACTCGTTTCGAACGCGAAGGATTTGCCAAGCAAAAGATGCATCCGCCCGAGCGTTTGCGCATCCATCGCATACCGACAAGCTCGAGCGCTGCGAGCATCGACGAAGGCGTAAGACGATCCGTGTCGCGCGACGATGCCCGCGTCGATTGCAGGTTGAAGTAGTTCCGTGACGTCACGTGATGATGCTTCGAGCGCCGTTGCGATCGCGCCCGCGTCCGCGGTTCGTCCGTTGCATGCTGCAGCCGCGAGCACACGTCGAGTGCCTGCAGGAAGCCGAGTGGTGTGCGTGCCCGACGTCGGTTCGCCATCACCGCTTGCGTCTTGCGTCACGCCGATGTCGAATCGTTCGACCACATACTTTCGCCCTGCACTGAATGCCTTCCAGGCCGCATCATTTCGAGGTTTGTCTCCCGGATCCACCAGCGCAACGACGACCAATTGTCGAGTTTCCGTGTGCGCGAGGATTCGCGACAGTATCCGCAGGGTGGCTGCATCGGCTCGATCCGCGTCGTGCAGAAAAAAAACAAGCGGTCGCTCGGGCGGCGCGAGCGCAGCAAATACGCGAGCCAGCAGCGTCTCCAAGCGATCCATTGCGAAGCCGAACGTGAGTGGTTCGGGATCACTCGACGCCGGCGCGAATGGAGCGAGATCGGGGCAAAAATGCCCGAGCAACCGTCCCATCGGAGCGGCCGAGTGCGACAAACGATGTCGAATGGAGTTACCGAGCGATCCAGGCTCGATGGCAATTCGGGGCGCATGCGTTGCAAGTGCTCGAGCGAGCGGCCCGTAAGGCGGGTCGAGACCGACGATGTTTGCCTCGGCGGACATCGCCCATGCGCCGGTTTCCGCTGCTGTGGACCGCAAGTGCTCGACTGCGAGCCGTTCGGCTTCCGGCTTTCCTGCGCGAACGAGCAAGAGCAGCGGTTCGGCCGTTGCCCATGCGCGCTGCATTGCTGCGTCGAGCAGGTGAATCGTCGCATCGTCTTTGGCGCTCATCGCCTGCTCGGCTGCCGTGCGTTGAGATGTCGTCGATTCCACTGCTTTTACCTCGCGCTAAGTTCGCTTCGTCCGTCCCGCCGGTTGGCATTCCGCTGTCAGCAGGTCAGAAAATCTAAATTGGCGTATGGTATCCAACGATTCGGACGCGCGTCAATGGTGCCGACCGCCCCGGGATCCTTCTTGATCAAGTGTTTGGAATTGCTGTGTTTTTCGGGCGTGACGATCACCCGGAAGAGAGGGCTTTGGGCGCCGTTTCAGCGAATGGCCGCGGCCGTGGCGTCTGCGGATTTCGCGCGATCTTCGGCGATCTTGCGGTGATTGGGATCCGTCAGCAGACTTGCTGCCGTCCGGTAACGCCCCGCAACGTCGCGGAAATACGCAGCATCGGCGCCAATGGGGGCCGTGATGTGTCGAACGAGCGCTGCGTCGAATGCGGCAAACCCTGCGAGCGGTCCTTTTTGCGCCGCAACGGCATCGAGCGCTTTGACGTCGCCCATGCCCAACATCGGGACGGGCGCGTTGCGCACCATCACCGCTGCGTCCTCCGGACCATTGCGCAAAGCTTCGACGAGCGCGCTCAGAAACTTGTCTTCGCCTGTGCGTTCGCCTTCCGGAATGCCGGCGAGCAAAGCCGCGGCTTGATCGAAATCGAGCGCCCGCAAGTGCGTCCGGCCAAACTCGAGCCGCCCGCGAGCGTACAGGCGCCGCACGTCGGCGGACAGCTCGCCGTCTCGCAGCGCGATGCGATGGCCGACCGGAACGCCACGTTCGAGCAGCGCCCGGAGAACCACCGGGTTTTTCGCGCCGTCCCGCGGCAGCAGCACTCCCGCGTAAAACGTTGGCAATTTCATCGCGAGTCGCCCGTGCACGTCGGTCGGTTCGGCCTTTGCCAAAGGCGGCACGAGCAGCGCGTCGAGCGCATCGATGCGGCGTCCGCCATACAGCCGCGACAACAGCGCGCGTGCTCGATCGATGCGAGCGTCGCGCAGCACGCCCGTGAGCGCCAAGTCGCGCATGCCCACGAGCGTTGCATCACGACCGCGTTCTTTGCGGGGATCGAGCACTTGATCGAGCTGCGCGTAATAAATGTTTGCGCGTTCCGGATCCTTGGCAAACTCGTCGGGAACCGGTGCTCCGCGCACCGCTTCGACGATGCGCAGCTCGCCCATGCCCGCTTCGATGGCGGCGATGCCTCGCGCGTACGAAGCCAGTTTCAGGCCTTCTTTCGACAGCGCGTCGATCGCCACCGCTTGCGCCGTCATCCATTCTTTCATGGGACCTGCAATGAACTCTTCGACACGCTTGCGTTCGAACGGACGCGCAAGCTTTGGCGGAGCGCTCCCGGTTCGCGCCAATCGAGCGGCCGTCGCGAGGCCGCGCAGCGTCGCGTACATCGCCCCATCGATCCCTGCAGGCGGTTTGTCCACGAGCGGCTGCACGATCACGTCGCCGCATTCGAGCGGAGCCATTTCGGCGCGCAGGGCGCGCGCCATTCCGGCGGGCAAACCAGCGCAGCTCTCGAGCCCCGCGAGCTGGGCATCGCGTTTGTCCGCGGCGGCTTCGGAAAACGCCTTGTCGAGCGCGTCGAGCGCTTCGTCACGCGTCGTGCATGCGGGAGCTTTTGCCGCTTTGCGCGACACGAAAGCCGCGCACGTCTTCGGCGCTTCGATCAGACCTTTCGGCGCGGCGGACAGCGGCGTGACCGTGACGTCCATCGGCGCAGGTTCGGCGAGCTGCTCTTCTCGGTAGAGCGGTTTGGCAGGACTGGGTTTGTCCTGCTTGCCTTCGGTGTCTTGCTTGGCTTCGCCGGAAGTTTCCCCGCCCTTGTCGGCGGTGGCGTTTTCCGTGGTGTTCGTTGGCGTTTTGGGGCCGACCGTCGACGTCCCTGCACTCGTGGTGCAGCCGGTCATCGCGACGAGAAAAAGAGCGGGCAGGAGCTTGCGCATGGGTTTCGTTCCTTGCTTAGGCTGGTCGGCCTCCGGCGACAACATCGTCCTTGCAAGTGTTCCCGGCTTTCCCATGGAATTTTGATACAATCAGTCCAATGCGACCGAACTGCCCGACGAGCGCCGCCGCCGCGGTCCTCGCATTCGCCTGCACTCTTGCCCCCGGGAGCATGGTTGTGGCTCAGCCCGTTGCTTCGTCTGCTTCTGCTGCACCCGCGAGCGGTCCTCGCATGACGCTTGCCTTCGAAAAATACGCCTTGCCGAATGGGCTCGAGGTGATCCTGCACGAGGATCACCGCACGCCCGTCGTGGCCGTCAACATTTGGTATCACGTCGGCGCCAAGGACGAAGGCCCCGGTCGAAGCGGCTTTGCGCACCTTTTCGAACACGTCATGTTTCAGGGCTCGCGCAACGTCGGGGAAGACAAGTTTTTTTATTATCTCGAGCGCGCTGGAGCGAGCGACCGGAACGGTTCGACGAACTTCGACCGCACGAACTATTACGAGACCGTACCGTCGGGCGAATTGGGGCTCGCGCTTTGGCTCGAGAGCGATCGCATGGGGTATTTGCTCGATCACGCCAACGAAAAGACGTTCACCGAGCAGCGCGAGGTCGTCAAGAACGAGCGTCGGCAGCGCGTCGAGAATGCGTCGTACGGGTTTGTCTCGCAGTTCATTTATGAAACGCTCTTTCCGCTTGGGCACCCATATCATCGTCCAGTCATTGGTTTGCCCGAGGATCTCGATGCAGCGAAAATCGACGACGTGCGCTCATTTTTCCGTCGATACTACGTCCCCAACAATGCCACGCTGGTCGTCGCGGGTGATTTCCAACCAGCAAAGGCCAAGGAGCTCGTTGCGAAATATTTCGGTGGTTTGCCCCGAGGCGCTGATCCCGGCGTCATTCGAGGTCCTTTGCCGCCGCCCCCGCTGACCGCGCAAAAACGCATCGATATCGAGGCGGACGTGACCCTCCCGCGCCTCGTGATCAGTTGGGTGACGCCGCCTCATTACGCTCCGGGCGATGCGGACCTCGACATTGCGTCCGATATCTTGTCGTCGGGCAAATCGAGCCGCCTTTACAAGCGGCTCGTGTACGATTTGCAGATTGCCCAGTCGGCCATTGCGTATCAAGCATCATACGAGCTGGCGAGCGTCTTCGAGATTTCGGTGACGCTGCAGAAAGGCCGGAGTTTGGACGAGGCACTGGGGCTCGTGGACTCGGAGCTCGACAAATTGCGCTTTGCATTGCCGCCCGAGGACGAAGTGGCGCGTGCGCGCACGCGATCGCTCACGGGTCTCGTCTTTGGTGCCGAAAGAGTCACCGGACGAGCGGACACGTTGAACACGTACAATCGCCGCACGGGTGATCCAGGGTTTTTCGACAAAGACTTGCGGCGATATGAAAGTATTACGGCCGCAGACGTGACCAAGGCAATTCAAACGTATTTGCGTAAAGACAATCGGATCGTCACGTACGTTCATCCGACCGAGGGCGCGCCGCGCGCGGGGCGGCTCGTGACCAGGGGGCAATGAAATGCGGGTGAATCGATCGATTGTTTTGGCGATTTTCGGACTTTTGGCAATGGGTTGTGGCAATGCACCCATCGTCGTACCTCCCCCACAAGCTCCTCCGCCCGATCCGGTAATCATGAACAATTCCGCTGCATTACCAATGGTCGAAGATCCTTCCTTTCGCAAGGAGCCGCCGCAGCCCGAAGCGGACGTGCGCTTCGTGCCGCCGAAAATCGAGGAAGCGCATCTCTCCAATGGACTGCGCGTACTCGTTGCCGAGCGTCGTGACATGCCCATCGTTGCCATGCAGATTGTCGTTGATCGAGGTCTCGATCTGCAGACGCTGCCAGGCGTCGCCACGATGACGGCGACGATGATGCTCACGGGGACGAAATCGCGTTCGGCGCTTGCATTGAGTGACGATCTGGCTGCGATTGGAGCGCGATACGGCGCGTGGGCCAATCATGACGGAATGGGCGTGCGTGGACAAGCGCTTCGGGAACGATTTCCCGAGCTTTTCGCGATTCTCGTGGATGTCGTACGAAACCCGGCTTTCGATGGCGTGGAGCTCGAACGTGAACGAGCCAAACGCCTGACCACGTTGGCGGCGCAGACGGACGTACCCGATGTATTGATGGAAAATGCCGTCGAGGAGAAGCTTTATCCACTCGGGCATCCGTACCATGCGCCTTTGAATGGTGACGAGGCATCGACGAAAGCGATCAAGGCGTCGGATTTGGTGCGTCTTCACGAGGCTGCATTTCGGCCCGAGCACGCGACGGTGGCCATTGCGGGAGACATTGACCGGGCGTCGGCCGTGGCGCTCGTGGAAAAGCATTTGGGGAATTGGGTAGGAAAGGCGTTGCCAAAAAGGCGTATCCCGATCCTCGGCCGCTCGGGAAAGACGAAAAGCGCGTATTGCTCATCGATCGGCCGGGCTCTTCGCAATCGAGCGTGTCGCTTGCGCTGGTTGGCATATCGCGCAAGCACCCGGATTTCGATGCGGTCATGGTGCTCAATACGCTCTTGGGTGGCCAATTTTCGAGCCGCCTCAACATGAACTTGCGTGAAAAAAATGCCTACACCTACGGTGCATATAGCTGGTTCGATACGCGTCGAGTTGCTGGGCCCTTTACGGCGAGCGGGGCGATCATGACGCCCGCGACGGCGCCGGCCATTCGGGAAATGTTTGCCGAAATGGAACGATTGCGCAAGGAGTTGCCTCCGGCGGTGGAGCTCGAGAATGCCAAGACGAACCTCATTCGCAAGCTACCTGCTCGATTCGAGACGGCCAACGGGACCGCGCAAACGCTTGGAGCGTTATCCGTCCTGGGTTTGCCGCTCGATGAATTTGCGACGCGTCAGTCGCGCGTGGCGAAAGTGACTGCCGAAGACGTGCGACGCGTTGCGAATACATATTTGCGCGCCGAAGCGATGCGCGTGATCATCGTTGGCGATGCGTCCGTCGTGCAAAAGGAATTGGAAGCGCTCGATCTTGGCGGGATAGAAGTGCGACATCTGGTCGAGCAGAATCCGCCGTCGTCGCGTAAAGCCAACAAGCACTGAAGGCCTGACGCAGGCGAGGTTTTGTAACGAGGCTCCAATTCGACCTTGGGGGGTATGGGGGGGCCGAGCCTCGCCGTGCTTTGGCGCAAGCCAAAGCACCGGGAGGCGAGCCTCGGCCCTCCCATCGTAAACAAACCTCGCGAAGCGCGCGTCCCACGCGCGCGAAGCGAGCGCACAACTCTTGGCCCGGCTCCGAAATAGCAACCCTCCAAGCCCAGGCCCGGCTCCGAAGTAGCAACCATCCAAGCCCAGGCCCGTCGCCCAAGAGCAGAGCCTTGACAAACAACCGCATGGCCCAAGGACGCTCGTCGGACCGGTCGCGTAACAACTGCCAATGAACGGTGGCATGGGCGTGAAGCGTAAAACCACCCTGGGCGATGATCCCACCTGGTACAAGGACGCCATCATTTATGAAGTGCATTTGCGTGCCTTCAAAGATTCGAATGGCGACGGAATCGGTGATTTGAATGGACTTACCGATTCTTTGGATTATTTGCAGGATCTTGGCGTAACTGCCATTTGGATTCTTCCATTTTACCCGTCTCCATTGCGCGACGGTGGATACGACATCGCGGAATACACGAACATTCATCCCGCGTACGGCACGCTTCGCGACTTTCGCAGGCTCATGCGTGAAGCGCATCGGCGCGGTTTGCGGGTCATTAACGAGCTCGTCATCAACCACACGTCCAGCGAGCATTCGTGGTTCCAGCGATCGCGCCAAGCGAAACCGGGGAGCATGTGGCGAAACTTCTACGTCTGGAGCGACACGCCAGACCGTTATCGGGACGCACGCATCATTTTCAAGGATTTTGAAACGTCGAATTGGGCGTGGGATCCGGTGGCAAAATCGTATTATTGGCACCGATTTTATTCGCATCAGCCGGACTTGAATTTCGACAGCGCGCATGTCCAGGCGGCTGTGCTCGGCGTCCTCGACTTCTGGATGGAGCTCGGGGTCGACGGAATGCGTCTCGACGCCGTGCCCTATTTGTTCGAGCGCGAAGGGACGAACTGCGAAAATCTCCCGGAAACGCATGAATTTCTCAAAAAATTGCGCGCCCACATCGATGCGAAATGGGGCGGCCGTATGCTCTTGGCCGAAGCCAATCAATGGCCCATCGATGCGGCGGCGTATTTCGGCCAAGGTGACGAATGTCACATGAATTTTCACTTCCCGCTCATGCCCCGTATGTTCATGGCCGTCGAGCTCGAGGACAGTTTTCCCATCGTCAATATCATGGCGCAAACCCCGAAGCTCATGGATAGCTGTCAATGGGCCACGTTTCTGCGAAACCACGACGAGCTCACGCTCGAAATGGTCACCGACGAAGATCGTGACTACATGTATCGCGCGTATGCTCAGGATCGCATCGCCCGTATCAACCTCGGGATCCGCCGAAGGCTCGCACCGCTGCTCAAAGTACGCAGCAAAATCGAGCTCATGAACGCCCTGCTTTTATCATTGCCAGGCACGCCGGTCATCTATTATGGCGACGAAATCGGTATGGGTGACAATATTTATCTAGGCGATCGTGACGGCGTACGAACGCCGATGCAATGGAGCGCCGATGCCAATGCTGGATTTTCTCGTGCCAAACCGCAGCAGCTCTATTTGCCCGTCATCATCGACGCAGAATACCATTATCAATCGGTCAACGTCGAAGCTCAGCAGTCGAATACGTCGTCACTGCTTTGGTGGATGAAGCGCATTCTCGCGCTCCGCAAACAATTCAACGTTTTTGGTCGCGGAGACATTGAATTTTTGCACCCCGACAACGGCCGCGTCATTGCGTTTTTGCGACAATACGAAGACACCACGATCCTCGTCATCGGCAATCTGTCTCGGTTCGCGCAATTCGTCGAGCTCGATCTCACGCGTTTCCGCGGGCGCACGCCGGTCGAGCTCTTTGGTCGAACCCGCTTTCCCGTCATTGGAGATGCGCCTTATGTGCTTTCCATGGGGCCGCACGGGTTTTTCTGGTTCCTCCTCGAAGTCCCCGCCGCGATGGCGCAAATTGCAGGTGAACCACAAACGCTTCGCACCCGCGGTTCATGGCTATCGCTCATCGACGAGCGAAAACCCGAAATTGCGCGCGCTCTCGGGAATTACGTCAAGGAACAACGTTGGTTCCGGGGCAAAGCGCGCATCGTAGAATCCGTGAATATCGTCGACGTCTTTCGAATTCCCGATACGCGTCTACCTACCGTTTGGAGTGGAGAAAATGCGTACGCGGCGCTCGTCTTGCGGATCGAATACGCCGAGGGCGCGGCCGACACGTACTTCTTTCCCGTTGGTTTCGCGTCCGGTGCGCGCGCGGACGACCTCGCCAAGCGCCATTCGGACAGCATCGCTGCTCGGGTGATCCTCGACAAGGGCGATGAATCCGAAGGGGTCACGGGCATTCTATTCGACGCGCTGCTCGAAAGTGGTTTTCCCGAGGTCCTGCTCAAAAAAATCGCCGCCCAAAGAACGTTCGTCAGCGACCATGGAAAACTCGTCGGCGTTACTTCGAGAGTGCTGAAGTCCGCGCCGAACGTCGTCGATCTCGCGGCCCGCCCACTCGATACCGAGCACAATGCGGCGCTCGTTCACGGCGACAAGTTCGTATCGAAGTTCTTCCGGCTCATCGAAGAGGGACAAAGCGCCGAACAAGAAGTGGGTCGGTATTTCATGCGATTTCCGACGAGCCTTGGCATCTCGCGCATGGCCGGGACTCTCGAATACCGTGCACGAGGGCGCGAAGCCGCAATCATCGGCATCATCCACCAACACGTTCCGAATTGGGGTGACGCGTGGCAACTCACCCTGGATGCCCTCGACCGATTCTTTGATCGCGTCGTTTCCGATAGCGTGCGGCCGCGTTCGGCACCCGTGCTCCCGCGCTCGCCACTCGAACCCGTCGACGAACAGGCCAAAGCGGAGCTTCTGGAGCTCATCGGGGCATATTACGAGCGTGTGGAGCGGTTGGCCGCGTGCACGGCCGAAGTCCATTTGGCGCTTGCGAGCGAACGCGAGGATCCCGCTTTCGTTCCCGAGCCTTATACGCCCATGCACCAGCAATCCCTTTATCAATCCGTGCAGAGCAATCTCGCGCGAACGACCGCCACCTTGCGACGACGCATGGGCAGTTTTACCGAACGCGAGCGAGCCATTGCAGTCGCAATTCTCGAGCAGCAAGATGCAATCGCGACACGCTTGGGTACCATTACGAGCCGCAAAATCGTCGTGGATCGAATTCGATGCCATGGTGACTTCCATCTCGGCCAAGTGCTCTGGACCGGCGAAGATTTCGTCATCATCGACTTCGAGGGTGATCGGACCCGACCGCTATCCGAGCGACGCTACAAGCGTTGTCCATTGCGTGATGTCGCGTGGATGCTCCGATCGTTTCATTACGCAGGAAGGTCGGCACTCCACCGCGGCCGAACGCGTCCCGAAGACGAACCCATACTCCAAAATTGGGTGGATGCATTCGTAAAACTGGCATCCGCCGCGTACGTTCAGACGTACCTGAACAAGGTCGGAACGGCATCGTTCATTCCGGCGGTACGCGAGGACATTGCGCTGCTTCTGGACTTCTTCGCAGCGGAAAAGTGCCTCCGCGAAGTTTCGAACGAATTGCGGCATCGATCGGATTTTTTCGAATTCGCCCTCGAAGCGCTGCTCGAATCGGCCCAGCCGCGCGAGTAAGCCCAAAGTCTCAACGCTTTGCCGACATGAACGACAGAAGCCCGGAACACTTTTTTCCCGGTTCGAGGCCAAATGACATTTGGAAATCGCACATTGTTTTCGCCCGTTCCATTTCGTCGGGCTTGCCAGACAATATCGCTTTTGCCGCAAGGGGCTCGGCACGACGCGTGAGCTCGTCGCGCCAAGCCGTCGTTCCCACGAGCTTTTTGCTCTTCAATGCTTCCCGCAAATCGTCCGATACCTGCGTCGCCGCGCTCCACGCCGGCCCCGAACCCGCCGCAGCCGTCACGAAAATATCGAAAAACTTGTCTTTTGCAGGAGTATCTGGGCACGGCATCGCTTTGCGCGTGACCATCAGATCATCGGTCGTGAGATCGAGTTTCGTTGCGCGCGACAATAGCGCAGCCGCATCCTTCGCCGCTGCCAAGTCATCCGGTGTGAGTTTCCCCGTCTCGAAGTTTTTCGCCAGCGCCTCGCATGCCGCCTCGCGAGCTGCAACCGCACGCGCAGCCGTACATGTACTCATCCGTTCGTCGCGACGGCGAAGCTGCTCAGGCGTCGCGTGTGCAGCATCGTTGGCGGTGATCGCTTCGACTTTGCACGAATCCGCATCCGCAAGGATGCCCTCGACGCGCGCGCGCGCATCGCTGATCTTTTTCTTTGACCACAAAACAATTCCACCCGCCGACGCGGCCACGAGCACCACCGCAAGGACCGCGAACTTCAGCAATTGTCGACGCTTCAGCCTTCGCGCAACGAGCGGGCTACCTTCGAGAACGTCACCGCATTTCGCGATGAGCGCTTCCCATGCGCCAACTTCCGCGGCAAGCGCTTCCAGCGGCTCGTACAGCGGCTTGTCCCGGACAAACCGTTTGGCGATATTGCCAAGCGCAAGCGCCCCGCTTTGCTTGTAAACGTCGACGGCGGTGTTACGCGACAAACCCGTGAGCAGTCCACCTACGCTGATCGCTTGTTCGCGCCAAGCACGCGTTGCCTCCGCGTGCGCCGCATCGAGCTTGTCGAGCGCCGGCATCAGCGTATCCCATGCCAAAAGCCGCTCCACCTCGCTCGGCGGGAAACCAACACGGGCAGCCGCGTTGTCAATTCCCGCGCGCAGCCCCGCCAAAAGCTCGGCTTTCGCAAACCCCGCGATTCCTTCGGCGATGGCACCATCCTTCAAACGGCCCGCTGCTTTGTGAATCGGTGCCAAAGCAGACTCGACCAAGGCATCCCCGACATCCTTGCCTTGCATCATCGAAGCGGACTCTACAGGAACACGCGCCGCCGTACAAACTGAATGGATCTCGTATCACGCGGGTCGTTCATCGACACCTCGCCCGTGAACGCGCGGACAAAAAAAAGAGAGCCTGCTCTACGGTGGGGGGGATTGACCGGAGCAAGCTCTCGAGAAGCGTATATTGCAACCGGCGGGCCAACCTGAAGCATTGACATTTCAAGGGGTTGCGCGGGTGATTGGTAAACGCGGATCGCAGATTTGCACGATCGCCCCATTCGGGTTTGCAAAATCGCGATGCGTTCGCCTACCGTCGAGCCGTTCGCGCATCCATGATTTTGGCAAACGATCGCAACTGCATTTCTTCTTCGGTGAGCCCCGTTGCCGCCAATTCTTCGACGCTCACGGCGCCGCACGCCAGCCCGCGCAGAAAGTAATTGAGCAACCCTTGGCCCGTCGCCGCGTCGTCGAAAACATTGCCCACGAGCGTCGCTTGCGCTGCTTTGTCAATGAAGTTTCCGAGGCGTTCGGCGGCCGCTGAAAAACCGCTCAAGAAAAATGCATACAATGCCGCGTAACGAACGGGCAATTGCGCGGGATGCAAGTCCCAACCCTGGTAAATCCCAAGGCGCAAGGAACGTTGAATGTGCCCGTACGCGGTGCGCCAAGCATGATGCACCGCGGCCATGTTTTCACGCGCCTCTTGCGCGCTCAGCGATTCTCCGGGACGAGCGCGATGCGGACCTACGGGCATCACGTTCGTCGCTCCGTCGGAGAGGAATACGCCGGTATTCGCCAAGGTATTTTTCATGAGATGCGCCGCGAAATCACACGCGGGATGATCCATCGTTTGATATGCGGCCGTAATGCTGCACGATGCCGTGTAGTCGTACGTCCCGAAATGCGCTCCCGTGCAGCGGCCATCCGCGGCTGCGAGGAGCAATGGCAAGTTGATGCGACCAAAACGATCGAAAAATGTCGCCGTCAGCTCCACCATCATCTCCATTTTCAACGTTCGTGGAGCAAGACCCAAGCGTGTTTCCAATTTCTCGAAGAGTTTTACCAATGCCGATACCTGCTCCGGCACCGGAATTTTGGGTAATGTTACGACAAACCCATCTGGAATTCCCCCCGCTTCTTGCACGAGCGTCGTGACGAACAAATCCAACGTCCTCACCGAACGCATTTTCAGCTCTTCGTTGAGCGGCTTGATGCGAATTCCGAAAAATGGCGGCGCGATCCCTTCGCGCACGGCACGCGCAAGCTCCTTCGCCGTACGCACCGCCGTTTCGTCCTCTTCCGCGTCCGGCCGGTTGCCAAATCCATCCTCGAAATCGATACGCAAATCTTCGACGGCTTCGCGTCCGAGTTTCGCGCGCACGCGTCCGTACACCGTGAGCGCCAGCCACGCGGCACGATTTTCATGCTCGAACGCCTTCGGATCCGCGCCAAATCGCGCCTCGAGCGGCAATTGCGCCGCGCGCGTCACCGGCAATTCGTCGGCGCCCTCCATTCCCACCGCGCGCGCAAAACTGAATGCATCCGGCGCGTATTCATCGAGCGCCCGCAAGGCAAGCTCGCCAAGACGTACCGCCGTCTCCGCCTTGTAAAGCTGTGCGCCGCCATATACGGTATGTACGGGCTGACGCGTCGGCAAATCGCCTGGGAATGCTCGCGCATAGGCCAAATTCGCTTCGGATAGAGCGGCAAGCTCCGTGCGGGCTTCGTCTGCTAGCGTGCTTTGATAAACGGACATGGTTTCTCTACTCATGCAAGGGGTCGAAATGGGAAAAGCAATTCAGCTACCGCGGTAGGTGCTGAATCCGAACGGAGCGAGGAGCAGCGGCACATGGTAATGCTCGTCTTCGGCTTCCACTCGAAAAACAATCGTCGCCTCCGGGTAAAAGCTCCGGCGCCCGGTCGATTCGAAGTACCTGTCCAATGCAAAGGACAACCGGTACACGCCACGCTCGAGCGAGCCTGGCGCGAGAAGCGTCGAGCAGCGGCCATCGGTATCCGTTTCGCCCGATGCAATGCGTGTCCAGTTGCTGTCACTCTGTCGCTCGAGCACCAATGCAACACCTTTTGCAGGCCGGCCAAGCGCAGTATCGAGCACGTGTGTCGTGATGGGTGATCTCGTCATGCCAATTTCTCCAAACGAATTCGCGTAATCTTTAGCTGCTCGCGCGCGGCATTGTCCAATTCTTTCGCGCGCGTATTGGGGAGCCTCGCTTCGAGCAATGACAGCATTTCATCGGCGCTCTTGCCCGTCGCGCACACGATGAAAATGAAGCCGAATTTCGCCTCGTATTCCAAATTCAGCGCAGACAACCGCTCGAGCACTTCCTGACTCGCGCTTGCTACTCCTGCTTGTTCCTTGCTCGACCAATCGGCGCTCTTCGTTTGGTTTGTCGCAGCGAACTTGCGTCGCAACGCCTCCACGTCGCCGCCTATCTTCGGGTGCGCCGCGAACGCTTCCAATCGATCCGCTTCGGTCGCGTTCGACCAAACCACCTCCGCCGCGTCCCACAAATCGTCACCATTGGCATACGGCGCCGCTCGATTCACGGCCATTGCCCAATTCGTCGCGTGGCAACAAGTGAGCAGCGCGTCGAATCTCGCTTGGGCATCCAGCAGATTGAGATGTTGGGCTGCTTTTTCGAGGCTCATGTGCGACTCGGCTCCAAAGGTTTGCCATACACGCGCAAGCGACTTACGCCACCATCGGGGAAGATTTGCAGTTTTACATGGCTGAACGGGCCACGCGCCTGGATTTGATCACGGAAAAAGTGACGGTGGCTCGCGCTGAGCTTGCTCTCCGGCAGAATGCATTCCCAGTCTTTGGTCAGCATCAAGTCCGTGATTTTGGCGTGAGGCGCGTGAATTCCCCAAAGCGCACAGCGATCCGGATAGTTGCCTTTGAAGTGATTCGTGTCCACTTCGACGAGGCCCACCTGACCCACCTGACCCAAACGAAGCAAAATCCAATCGGATCCCGGCGTGCGACGCCGCTTCGTTTCCCAGCCCTGACCCATGTTCTTCGCTCGACCAGGCGCTATCAAATTGTTCATCGGGCCGAAAAACGCATCGCTGCACGCGAGCGCCAAACCACCATTTCGCAGCGCTGCCAAGTCCATTTCGCCTGAAAGCAATCCCTCGACACCGGGCTCTACGAATGGCACGCCAAGGCTCGGGGCTGCGTTGCCCCACAAGCGCAATCGAGCCACGCCGCCATCGGGAAAAATCGACAACCGAACGTGCGTGAAGGCCCTGTCCGATTCCGAAGCAAAAAGATTTTGCCTGCCCGGACCGAGCGGCACCTGCGGCAAAATGGGAACCCAACCATCGCGCGGGTTGTCGCTCGACGGCAATCCATTCAATGTTTCGTACATCGCTGCGGGATCGGCAATCGTGCCTTCCAGCTCCGCGAACGGTGGATGATTCCCCAGGAAAAACGCCGTATCGATGTCCACGGCTCGAATGCGCCCAGGCACGCCCAGACGCAAAATGCAGCGATCAGCGCCGAAGTTGTCATGCCCTTCGCCGCGTTTTCGCCGGCTCTCCCAACCATCCATCCATTTGCCGCGATCGGTGTATTCATCGGGCAAAAAGACGGCCGGCGCGTCTTTGACGAGGTTCGTTGCTTCGGCGAAAAAATCGTCATTGGTGCCGACGATTTCGGTCCCCAACGATTCCGAGGCAAGGTTCAAGAGGCCGGTAAAACCCACTTGGTGATGTTGCACGATGAATCATCTCCTCGAATTGATGCTTTTGCCTGCGGTGGGCCCGAAGTTGGGTTTGCCTTCGCCAATATCAAAGATGCGTCTTCCGCGAAGCCACGTTTCCATCACGCGACCACGCGCTTTGCGACCGACGAACGGTGATTGCTTGTGTTTGAAAAAAAGGAGATCGGGGCCGATTTCCATTTCGGCATCCGGATCCCAAACGACGAAATCCGCGTCGGCTCCACGGGCAATGCTGCCTTTTTTGCCAGACAACCCCGCCAGCTTCGCCGTGCGCTCGCTCATCCAAAGGCCCATCGTCGCAGGCTCGAATCCGCGAGCAAACGCTTCGTGCCAAACCGTCCCGAGGCCCAACGAAAGCGATGCAATGCCGCCCCAAGCTTGCATGAAGTCGCCCACGTCGAGCTTTTTCAATGCTGGCGCGCACGGCGAATGATCCGAAACGACGGCGTCCAGAACGCCTTCGCGCAGCGCTTGCCAAAGTTTGTCGCAGTTGTCTCGGTCCCGAATCGGCGGAGCGCACTTGTAGTTCGTTGCGCCATCTGGAATGTCCTCGGCGTGCAAACACAAATAATGCGGACACGTTTCCGCAGTGAGTGGCAATCCACTGGCTTTTGCTGCCTGTATCAGCGGAATCGCTGCCGCTGCCGAAAGATGCACGATGTGCACGGGGCACCCCGTTTCTCGGCACAAACGAATGAGCAGCTCGATGGCGGCGACCTCCCATTCCGGAGGCCGCGACGCAAGATAATGCGAATAGCGCCGAACGTCATTCGAAGCAGCCGCTGGCGCACCAACGTCGAGCTCGGCATGCGCAATCAGAGGTATGCCCGCCCGTTCGAGCTCCCGCATGGCGAGGCGCAGGTCCTCTTCGCCCACATGAGGAAATTCATCAATGCCCGAATCGATGAGAAATGCTTTGCATCCTCGCACGCCTGCTTCTGCGAGACTTCGCAATTCGTGCTGATTGTTCGGAATGGCTCCGCCCCAAAACGCCGTGTCGATGTACAGCTCATTGCCGGGGGTAGGGGAGCTCCCCGCGAGCGATGCGAGCTTCTGATCGAGCGCTCGCGTGCTCGTCGTCACCGGCGAACAGTTCAGCGGCATGTCGACGATCGTCGTAATCCCCCCGCTCGCGGCCGCCCGCGTCGCCGTCTCGAAACCCTCCCATTCGGTTCGTCCTGGCTCGTTCACGTGCACGTGCGTATCCACGAGGCCCGGCATCAGCACGTGATTGCCGACGTCGTGCACCGCGACATTCGGCCCGATGTCCGCGTGTGGCGGCATCACGGCTTCTATCCGCTCACCTCGAACGACGACGAGGGCACTTTCGAATTTGCCCCCGACGAGAACGCGTTCCGAACGCAGAGCAAACGCGTCTGATTCATGGCTTGGCGCGGTGGACATCGATCGCTCCCAAGTGGACGACGCACATGTACCTGGGAAAAACGGCGATGGCAACGGTACATGGTGGGTCTCGTGATCGCATTGTTGAACAACGTACAAATCGTTCGCATGCCCTGACGCGTGATGTCCGGCGTCAGGGCGTGTTAATTATGTATTTTGATTAACGTCTCCGTGTCGAATGCATACGTCGGTGAAGGAAAGCTGCCCAGTGGTTGCGTCATACTTTTGACTCTGTCACACTGAAAAATTATGGCAGACGACGCTTTTCGTCCGCTCGGGGGACGTTTCATACAGGAAATTGGAGCTCATACGATGGAGGTCGAGGGGGACCTCATTTTGATGCGTGTACGAGGCATGATCACGCTCGATGACATGAAGGGTTTTCTTGCGCTACAAGCCCGTGTGCGTCGCCAGTATGGCAGCGTGTTCGTGCTTTATGACAGCAGGGAAAGCACTGGGCTACACCCAGCCGCTCGCAAGTACGCAACGGATCACACCACGTTGGATACACGAGCCGATGCGGCGGCTTCTTTTGGGGCGTCGTTTGCGCTGCGCGTCTTGGTAAACATGCTCACGCGTGCCCAGGAAGCACTTCGTAGGGAGGGGACGCGCACGATGCTTTTCGACACCGAGGTTCAGGCGCGCGCGTATCTCGCACAAGAGCGCCAGCGTTTGCAACCTCACGCCGCTGCATGACGACGGCCAACGTCCTGGCCAACTTCGAAGAAACGTCGTAATCTCCGCCCGCCGAAGCGTTGCACGGGTCAAACCCTTGCGACGGCTCGTTTTTCCCCTGAAACCAGATTCCCTACAAGGGACGTTTTGGAGATTGCCGTGACTCTTCGTCGATCCGTTTTTTCCGCCTTCACGTTGGTGTTCGTCGGCAATGTCGCTGCATGTCAGCCGGGCAGCGCGGCGCCTGTAGAGACTGCCAAAGCGGCGCATACGCGGCTCGTCGACGAATCCACGTTGCCGAAGCTCCCGCGTTTCGAGGTGTCCGATATCGATGCCAGCAAGCCCATCTGCCAGGACCTTGATGCGCACGTGAATGGCAAGTGGCTTTCGCAAAATCCAGTGCCTGCCGATAAGACTACGTGGGGCAGTTTCGAGATGCTCGACGAGCGGTCGCTTGCGGTGCAGAAGCAAATCGTGGAAGCTGCGGCGAAAGCGGGTGCAGCTTCAGGTACGGTGCAGCAGAAGATTGGCGATTTGTTCGCCGCGGGGATGAACGAAGCGAAGCTTCAGGAAGACGGACTTTCGCCTGTCAAACCGCTCCTCGGCGAGATCGATGGGCTGAAAGATCCCGCGGGCATTTCTTCGTACTTGCGGAGTCGATTTGCCAAGGGCCAGCAGTTCGTCTTTGGATTCGGCCCCGCCGAAGATTTCAAAGATGCCAAAAACGTAATCGGGTATGCGATGCAGGCGGGTTTGTCGCTGCCCGAAAAGGCGTATTACTCGGAAGAGAAATACCAGGACAAACGGGATGCATTCCTTTCGCATGTCGAACGGATGCTCGTTCTCGGAGGGGTCGATGCTGCCGCGGCAAAAACGCAGGCCAAGGCCGTATTGGTTTTCGAGACGCGACTGGCTGCGGCTTCGATGTCGCCCGTCGAGATGCGTGATCCGGCAAATCTCTACAACTTCGTGACGCTCGATCAAGCCGACAAGGCCACGCCGAACTTTTCCTGGACGAAGCTTTTCGAGGCCCAGCGGCTTTCGGGGGTGAAGGGTTTTTCTCTTTCCCAGCCGAAATTTTTCGCGGAATTCGACAAGATGCTCGTCGACGTTCCCGCCGCCGATTGGCAGGCGTATTTGCGTTATCACGTTCTCGTCGAAGCTGCCCCGTACCTGAACGATGCCGTCGCGGATGAACGTTTTGCGTTTTATGGCAAGGTGATGCGCGGGCAGGAGCAGCAGAAGCCGCGATGGAAGCGGGTTCTCGACACGATCAACGGCACGATGGGCGAAGCGCTCGGTCAGATCTACGTCGAGCAGGTTTTTCCGGAAGAATCGAAGACGCAAATGTTGGCGCTCGTGAACAACTTGCGTGAAGCGTTGAAAGTGCGGCTCGAAAAGCTCGATTGGATGAGCGCCGAAACCAAAGCGAAGGCGCTCGAGAAGTGGAGCACGTTCACGCCGAAGATTGGCTACCCGGACAAGTGGCGCGATTACTCGGGGCTAACGATTCGCCGCGACGATAGCTACTTGACGAGCGTCCTCGAGGCCGCTGCGTTCGAGAATGCGTTTCAGATGAGCAAGATTGGCAAGCCGGCCGATCCCAAGGAATGGGCGATGGCGCCGCAGGTGGTGAATGCATATTACAACCCGCTGAAGAACGAAATCGTTTTTCCTGCGGCCATTTTGCAACCGCCGTTTTTCGATCCCAAGGCCGATCCGGCCTTGAATTACGGCGGCATCGGGGCGGTCATCGGGCACGAAATGCTCCATGGATACGATGACATGGGCAGCCAATTCGATGCGCAGGGCAACAACAAGAATTGGTGGACCGAAGCCGACATGAAAAACTTCAAGGCTCGGACGGGCAAATTGGTTGCTCAATTCGACGAATACGTGGCCATCGACGATTTGCACGTCAAAGGCGAGCTCACGCTGGGCGAAAACATCGCCGACCTCGGAGGGCTCACCGTGGCATTCGATGCATTGAACCGGGCGCTCACGAACGTGCGCGTGGCGCAAATCGATGGTTATTCGCAGGAGCAGCGGTTTTTCTTGAATTGGGCAACGGTTTGGCGGCGCAACTATCGCCCCGAAGAATTGCGCGTCAGGCTCAACACCGATCCGCACGCTCCTGCGCGCTTCCGTGCGATAGGCGCCCCATCGAACCTCGACGCATTCGCCAGCGCCTTCCAATGCAAGCCGACCGACCCCATGGTGCGCACCGGCGACAAGCGGCTCGTGATTTGGTGATTGGGTGATTTGAAAGCGGGCCAGTATCTGCACGCTCGCTTCGCGCGCGTGGGACGCGCGCTCCGCGAGGCTAGTTTACGATGGGGGGGCCGAGGCTCGCCTCCCGGTACTTTTGCTTCGCAAAAGTACGGCGAGGCTCGGCCCCCCCATACCCCCCGATTTTGCCTTGTTCCAGACGAAACGGTGGTCACCGCGGCCCGCCGCCTTTGCGCGTAACCCTCTCCAGCGCCGTTTTCGTCGACGGCGCAAGCTCCATTCCGTCATGCTCGCCCGCTACGAGCCGCTGCGCGCCCGCGTATGCAATCATGGCCGCATTGTCCGTGCAGCTCGCCACCGGCGGTACGAACAGCGACAGCTTCGCGCTCTTGCATCGCTCCGCCATTCGCGTGCGCAATCCACGATTCGCCGCAACTCCTCCCGCCAACACCACACGCCCGAGCCCTTCGCTGCGCGCCGCGAGCAACGTTTTCCCCACGAGCGTCTCCACGACGGCCGATTGAAACGCCGCACACAAATCGTGCAATGCTTGACCCTCGATGGGACGATCTACCGACGCAACGTAACGCGCTATCGAGCTTTTTAGCCCTGAAAAACTAAATTCTAGATTCTTGCGATACGCCGTCGTTTTGGGCAATGCATCCGCGGCACGCGATCCGTCCCCCGTGGCTGCGAGTTTGTCCACGATGGGCCCCCCGGGATATCCGAGACCCAAGAGCTTGCCCACCTTGTCGAACGCTTCGCCGGCCGCATCGTCTCGCGTCGCGCCGATCTCACGAATCGCATCGAGCCGCGGGGCGTCGACGCGGTAAAGGGCGGTATGCCCACCGGATGCAAGCAGCGCCAAATACGGATATGCAGGCACCTCCGTGGAGCTTTCGCCTCGCTGCAGAAATACCGCCAAAAGATGCCCCACCAGATGATCGACGCCGACGATGGGACGATCGATCGAGAAGGACAAACCTTTGGCCGTGGACAAACCCACGAGCAGCGCTCCTGAAAGCCCAGGTCTCGACGTGACCGCGATGCCATCGACGTCCGATAGCTGCATGCCTGCACGATCGAGCGCTTCGCGAATGACGGGCACGATCGAGCGCGTGTGGTCACGCGCGGCGATTTCAGGGACGATGCCGCCATAAGGAGCATGGATGGCAATTTGACTACGCACGACGTCGGACAACACGACGCCCGTGTCGGTCACGATGGCCGCAGCGGTTTCGTCACAAGACGTCTCAATGCCTAAAACCCGCATGAACCCTCTCGTTTTGCAAGCGAAAACAGGCCGAAAATCAGCTTTCGATGGTCGTCGTCTTCGTTCGTGCCCGGCCTCAATAGACGCACTTCGATACCTTCATCGGACCGAAGCGACAGAAACGCAAGCATCGCCGTCGCGGTAGGTTCGCGCGGAGATACGGAATACACGGCATTTCGCTCCCGTCCCTCGCCCATCTCGATGCGAGAAAGAGGATCGTGGGCCAGCGGCGGAATCGGTCGAAGAATGGCTTCGTCCAGCATTCGGCGCGCAGGCAATTCCGACGTTGGAGCCTCGAATGTGGAAACGCGCCCAGGAGAATCGGGGCCATCGAGCGCATCTGCGTCGAGCTCGAGGCGCATCTGAACGCGAGGGGACAGGCCCGCTCGAAATGCGCTGCCCAGCGTAATCGCACCACAATACGCTTCGTCAGGACGCGTCGAAAAGCGGCTGAAATCGTCACACGCCGTGCACGTCAGGCTTGCGAGCACCGCGGCGCCAGCGAGGCATGATCGGGTGGGGGGCGTTTGCATGGCGCGATTGTGACAAGGTGCGCTCGTCGCGGCCAGGTTTCCGACACGAATCCGCTGGCTTTGATAAGCTGCCCGCACGCGATGGACGACAAGCACCCGGTTCCCGCCTTCGACATGATGGAGTTTTTCCAGAAAGCACCCGCGCTCATGTGCGTGCTCGACATGGAAAATCGTATGCTGCACCCGAACGAAGCGTGGACACGCGTCACCGGTCATGCCGTGAAAGACCTGCACGGCTCGCTCGTCGACGAACGGTTGCATCCCGATGATCGCGATCCCGCACGGCGCACATCGCGGATCTCGCTCGAAGCGCAAGGCGCGATCGTTCAGGAGTCGCGGTTTCGCTGCGCCGATGGGACGTACCGCTGGATCGAATGGACCATGCGCGTCATCTTCGATCGCGCCCTCGTGTACTGCTGTGCGCGTGCGGTCGATCAGCCCAGGCGCGCGACCGTCACCGCCGCTCGAAGGCTCGAAACATACCTGCGTCGAGCACCCGTCGCGATGATCGAAATCGACACCGAACGCGGGATCACCGAATGGAGCACCGGCGCGGAGAAGATGTTCGGGTACGCGCGCAGCGAAGCCCTCGGCAAGGGACTCATCGACCTCGTCGTTCCCGAACATCTGCGCACGCAAGTGCGCGAGGTCAGCGCTCAGCTTCGAGAGAATCGATCCTCCGATGGGGGGCGATTCGGCGTCGGGACGAACGTCACCAAGGACGGTCGCTTCATCCACTGCGAATGGCATAACGCGCCGATCACCGACGACGACGGCAAGGTCCGCGCAATCCTCTCGATCGCCATCGACATCACCGAAGTCGAGAAGCAGCGGGCCCGCGCCGAAGAAAGCGTCGCGCGCTTCGACTTGCTCATGCGCGGATCACGCAGCGGATTCTGGGACTTCAAACCTCGCGATCCCAAAAATCCGATCGACGCGGATGCCCCGATCTTCGTGTCCGATGGCATCTTGCGCATTCTCGGCTTGAACGAAAACAACGCCCCGAAAACCATCGTCGAGCTCGGTCGCTACAACCATCCCGACGATCACGATCTCGTTGCGAACGAGTTTCATGCGCACCTCAGCGAGCGGCGCACCGAGTCGTACTTGGAGTACAGACTGCTGCACGCCGATGGTTCCATCGTTTGGGTCGGTTCGACGTGGTACGCGCTTTGGAACGACGAAGGCGGGCTCGTCAGGTTTGCCGTCTCGTGCTCGGACATCTCCGACCGCAAGCTGGCCGAAGCAGATCAGCGTGAAAAGCTGGCCCTCATCGAACGCCAAGCGATGGCGATTCGAGAGCTGTCCACGCCCATCCTCGAAGTGCACGAAGGCGTGTTGTGCTTGCCGGTCATCGGCGTCGTCGACAGCGGTCGCGCTGCCGAAATGATGAACCTGACGCTGGGCGCCGTCGTTGCGGAACAAGCGCGCTTTCTGATCATCGACCTCACGGGTGTCCCCGTGCTCGATACCTCGACCGCGGACAGGCTGCTTGCCATCGCTCGCGCCGCGGGCCTCGTCGGCGCGCAGACGGTCATCACCGGGCTTCAGCCGGCCGTCGCACAAACCGTCGTCACCCTCGGAGTCGGCATGGGTGAGGTCAAGACGCTACGAAACCTGAAAGATGGTCTGCGCTACTGTCTTCGCCATAAGCAGCAGCGATGACGCTCGACAATCGTTTGACTTCCAAAAGATTGTCCGGAACTACCCTTCGGCATGCGCCTGATTCGCGATGCCATCGGTACGGTCACGCCACGCGGCCACGATGCATCCGAGCAGGCTGAATCCTCCGCAGAAGACGCCGAACAGCGTGATCTGGTCGCGTCCAATGAGCCACGTCGTCGCGGCCGGTCCCATCGCTTGCGCCAAGCTTCCAAGCGACTGACTCACGCCGAGCACCGAGCCTTGTTCTTCTTCCGCAACCGCTTTCGTAATCAGCGTCGTGAGGCTTGGGCGCACCACGGCTGCACCGAACGACCCGACCACGACGAGCACGAGAAGCATCGCGATGTGGCGTGCTGGTCCGAGGAAAAAGTATCCGGCAGCCATCGACCCGAGACCCACCATGGCCAGGCGTTCTTCGCCAAACTTCTTGGCCAGCTTGCGCAGTCCGCCTTGAACGAGCGCGCCGATGAACCCGGACAAACCGAAAATCATGCTCGCCTCTTCAACGCCAAACTGAAAGTTGTGTTGAAGGTACAGCGCCAAACCCCCCGTCAAACCTGCAAAAGAAACGCTGAATAGGAAAAACTGGCCGAGCAGCGCGCGAGTTCGGGGACGCGTGAAAAACTGAACGAGCGCCGATGAACGACCCGTCACGGATTGCCGAACCGCCGGTTTGCTCGGTCGCAGCAGGAACACCGTGAGAAGGATGGCGAGGAGCGACAAACCCGCAGCCGTCAGCGTTGGAGCTCGATACTTGGCGAGTTTGTCCGCGTGGTCCGCGAACGACTTCGTCAAGAGCCCCGTGATGCCCGGACCGAGCACGAAACCCAGACCAAACGCGATCCCGAAAAATCCGAACGCCTGCGTGCGTTCTTCGTTCGCTTTGGTGACATCCGAAATGTACGCCTGCGCCGTGCTGAGGTTGCCCGCAGTCAACCCCGAAATGATGCGACCCACGAAGAGCATCTCGAGGCTCGGGGAAAACGCGAGCACGAGCCACCCGATGAGCGTGCCGAGCTGGCTGGCGAGAAGAACTGGCTTGCGGCCGACGCGGTCCGAGATGCGCCCGAGAATCGGCCCCGAGATGAACATCGCGATGGCGTAGACCGACGTCAAAAGGCCGACCTGAAAATCCGATGCCCCGTAATCCTTCGCGTAATACGGCAAGAGCGGCAGGATCAGCGTCAGACCGAGGACGTCGACGAAGACCGTGAGGAAGATGGGCAGCAGGGGAGATCGCATGAGCAGCTACGGCGTTTGGGCGCCAGGTTGACACATGTAGTGCAAACGTGCCCTTCCGTTGCGTGAAGTTTTCAAAATACCATCTGTGCCTGAAATCCCATCAGTGCCTGCATCTTCACCAATTCGCCGCTTCCAACCACTTTCGGCGGCCGCTTTTGCGCGCTGCACACCCGGACCACGCTTGCCGAGACATCGAGTTCGCCCCGGATCACTTGATCACGCGGCCCATCGAGCTCTGCACAAGGCTGGATCGCTCGCGCAACGGTCTCCAAGAAGCCGTTTTCGGCGGGGCGATCGCTGCGTGAAACGTTAGCGCGCTGAGCGCGCGTAATTCATTTGCCTGCGCAGGCAATGACTTCGGCGCAAGGGTATCGTTTGGCGCAATCGGTCTTGAATTTGGCGGGCGCTTTTTGGCAATCGAGGAAGGGATCGCCAGGCGTGGATTGATCGGATGCAATGGTGCAGGCGCTGAGGCGTGCGCACAATGCTTGGAGCTCGCCGTCTCGAGGCAAGTTTGCTTTGGGATCCGCGTCCCAGCGGAACGAGCCAATGGGCGTCGACGAAATGCCCTGAATGGGCGTACCACAAACGACCTGCGGCCTGCTCGATCGCACGATGGCCTTGTACATCGCCGCAAGTCGATTGCACGTGGCGCCGTCGCTGCATCGCGCAACCAATGCAAAGGCTCCATCGGTGTAGCCATAGGGCCCAATGTATACTTCGCCCGGAAGCGTTGGCATGTAGTTGACCACTTTGAATTGCTGATTGGCGAGCATGGCTTGGCGCGTCACGTGCCACGCATAATCGGGCCCGACGGATTTGGGTGCCGTCGCGAGGAGCACTTGCGGCGATGTGCAATCGTCCGCCACGGCTTTGATGGCGTCGAGTGGGTAGGTTTGTTGCTGCGGAGTGGCGACCGCCGGTTGGGTGCCCGTTGCGGGCTGGGCGGTGGCTACGGCTGCATTCGCCTTTGCCGTTGCAGGAACATTCGCTGGCGCATTTGCAGGAGCGGCATTCGTGGCCTTTGCTTCTGGAGTAGCCGCGCTTTTCGTCTCGGTCGTGGGTTTGACGTCCGAAGAGCCCATGTTGCACGCGGCAACGAAGAGCGCCGTCGTTGCAACAATCGTCTGAACCGCTTTGACCATGACCATTCTCCCTCCGCGACGCGGCATGACTACCGCTCGTCCATACCCGTCACCGATCTCACTTTTGCGGGTCGGCGTCAACGGGGTTGTGCTGCCTGGGCATGATATTGTCGAGATGGGTTCGCGCGATCCGTGGTATCGTCGTGCGCGATGAATGCCATCTTGCAATGTAGTCACTGCGGCGCGCCAGCTCGGGCAGGATCACCCACGTGCCATTATTGTCACGCCGTGCTCGTTTTGCCCATGGCCGGCAATATGCCGCACGCGCCGTCGGGCGCCGCCGCGGGCGTTCCTCACGGGGTCGTCGAGGCGCTCCGAAAAGGCAACAAGATCGAGGCGATCAAGTTCTATCGCGAAGCCACGAAGTGCTCGCTTTTGGAAGCGAAAAACACGGTCGAGGCGCTCGAGAAAAAGCTGGGGATGGGTTGATTCGACGGCGGGACTTTGGCTGCACCGCACGCACGCGCGGGGTTAAAACCCCGCGCTACACGATAAAAAGTCCCTCACTACCGTTCGGGACTGGCGTTGTGTGGTTTAGGGTCATCATTGTGAATCCCCAACGATTTCGCAGCAGATACCAATTCTCACAATGCATGATGACGCCAGTCCGAGCGCGGTAGCGCGAGGACTTTTCAATGTGTAGCGGCGGGTTTCAACCCGCCGCGTGGTCTTCTACGATGGATTCCCCGAACACAAGCCACTCAATATGCCTGCCCAACGTCGAACACATCGACGCGACCCGTTTCGATGGCATATTCGGCGCCGATGACGCATAGCCGTCCTTCGGCAATGCGTTGCTCCAGAACGCGGCTGCCGTGCCGGAGATGATTGACCGACGCGCGGATGTTGGCGCGCGTCGCTGCGGCGGCGAGGGATGCCGCATCGGGACGCCCTTCACGCACGAGCTCGGCAATTGAAGGCGAGATGCGATCGACGATGTCACGTACGTTCTCGGAGGATGCTTTGGTGCCATGAACGAGCGCGTCGATCGTCGCGGATATGGCGCCGCAACGCGAGTGTCCCATGACGACGACGAGCTCGGTGCCAAACGTCGCGGCGGCGAATTCGACGCTGCCCACGATGGAGGGAGCGACGATATTGCCCGCGACACGGACGACGAAAAGATCGCCCAAACCGCAATCGAAGACCAGCTCCGATGGCACGCGTGAATCCGAGCAGGACAAAACGATCGCAAATGGGGCCTGGCCCTGAATCAATGCGTCGCGCCGCGATTGGCTGGCCAGCGCTTCGACGCTGCGAACGTTGTGCACGAAGCGCTGGTTGCCCGATCGCAAACGGTCGAGCGCGTCTTGAAAGTGTACGGAGCGACGAGGCGTCGTGCTTGTCATCAGTGCATTCCTTTCTTCTGAGGCGCCGGCATGACGACGAGCGGTACGTCGAGCGCATGTGGTGCAAAACTACGTGCCGTCGCGACGAGCACGATGAACGCCGGAAACGCGAATGCGAGAAAGCCGAGCGTCTTCATGGCAGGCACCATCAGCGCGGCGCCCATACCGAATGCGGCGACTTTGCTCCCACGCAATGCCGCGAGCTGAAGCGACTTTTTCCGTTCTTCGCCCGTCGTGAGCCACGCCGTCGCCAAGTGCACGCCAAAGTCCGTGAGAGGACCGGTTGCATGGGTCGTGCGTACGGCAAGCGCCGTGCTCGAAGCCACGCTGGCATTCATGAGTCCCATGGCGAATGCGAGGGTGCAGAGCAACGCAAAATCCGTCGTTTCTTCGACTTGCCCGCCCGATACGCCAAATACGCCGAAATGCCCCGCAATGGCTGCGGCCGCGAGCACGACGGCAACGAGACCCAGCGCCACTGCATGAAGCGGGCGTTTTCCGCGATACGCACGCCCCTGGAGCAAGAGCACGGACGCCATTGCGCCGCCAATGAACGACACGAGCACGAGGCCGTATTCGGCCATGAGCGCCCATAAACCAACGTCGAGCCCGACGTTCGTCACGATGCCGGTCACGTGTGAAACGAATCGCCCCGACGCAATGAACGCGCCCGCATTGACCGCTCCAGCAGCCAGCGCGAGCAGCGCCCAACTTACTCCATGTCGAATCGACAAAACTTCCGACTGCGAATGCATCACGACAGACATGGGTCCCCCTTGAAAGGCCAAGCGACAAGCACTCCACCAACAAGCCACGATCGCCAGCCTGGATTTCTTTTCGGCTGGTGAGCTGTTCCGGTCATGCGGGCGAAACTAACGCGCAAAGGTCGTGTAGACCATGACGTAATTTCTACGTGACATGTAGACGAAACCTACACATACTCGGGCATGGAGTGGGTCAACTATCACCATCTGCTGTACTTTTGGGTCGTTGCACGTGAGGGAGGGCTCGTGCCGGCAGCGAAGCTCTTGCGGTTGTCGCACCCCACGGTGAGCGCGCAAATTCATGCGCTCGAAAACCAGCTTGGAGAAAAGCTTTTCGTGAAGACGGGGCGCAAGTTGGCGCTGACGGAAATGGGAAGGATCGTATTTCGGTACGCGGACGAGATATTCACGCTGGGCCGGGAAATGATCGACACGGTGAAGGGACGATCGACCGGGCAGCCGCTGCGTTTGGATGTGGGTGTGGTGGATGTGTTGCCGAAGCTCGTGATTCGCCGGCTTTTGACCCCGGCGCTCGAGCTGCCCGAGCGAGTGCGGCTTTCGTGCCAGGAGGATTCGTACGAGAAGTTATTGGCGGACTTGGCGCTGCATTCGCTGGACATCGTCATTTCGGATGCGCCGGTGCCGCCGGGATCGAGCGTACGGGCATTCAATCATTTGCTTGGGACGAGCGACGTGAGTTTTTTTGGCACCGAAGCGCTCACGGCCGAGTACAAGCGAGGTTTTCCTGGGTCGCTCGATGGTGCGCCCATGCTTTTACCCTTCGAGAACACGACGCTGCGACGATCGCTCAATCAATGGTTCGATCAGCACGACATCAAGCCGCGGGTGGTTGCGGAATTCGAGGACAGTGCGCTTTTGAAGGTTTTCGGAGGGGACGGTTATGGGCTTTTTCCTGCAGCGACCGTGGTCGAAAAGGAGGTGATGGCGCAATACCGGGTGGAGATCGTTGGACGAACGCGCGAAGTGAAGGAACAATTTTATGCGATATCGGTCGAGCGGCGTCTCGTGCATCCGGCCGTCGTCGCCATTTCGGAGGCTGCGCGAAAAGGTTTGTTTGCGAAGAGCATGATGTGAACGTCGTGAGCTCGAGAAAAAGCTGGGAATCGGCTGAGGGCCTGCTTTTCGGTTGCGCTTCGATTCACGACGTTTCGCGACGCCGTCGCCATCCGAAGAGCGAAACGCACCGCATGACGGATTGGCCCTCGACATCCGCCACCGATCTCGTGTATCCTCGACGCTCAAATGAAATCGCTTCGCCCCGATCCGCATCTCACCGCCTTGCCTTATGCCATCATTGCTCTTGCCCTGCCTTTCGGCTGCGCGGGCCCCACCTCGGAACCTCCACAAGGCGCGGGGGGATTCGCTGGAGGCGCGAGCGTCAGTGGGAGCAGTAGCGCGAGCAGCAGCAGCAGTGGCAGCAGCAGTTCATCGAGTGGAACTGGTGGCAGCGGAGGCGCCCCACCGGGCCTCGAATGCCCCACGACATTTACGTATTTGCCATCCGGAGCCGCGCAAAATGTCCGCATTGCCGGCGAATGGCACGGATTCGACCTTGGGACGTCCCCCGTCATGATGGCCAAAGGCGGCATCTACAGCGTTACGGTGAATCTACCTCCAGGGCTATGGGCCTACAAAATTGTTTATGATGCAGGCGGACAAACGCAATGGATTTTCGATCCATCACAAGGTCGCCGTAAATACCTGGGCGGTACTGAAAATTCGGCAATCAAAGTACCCGATTGCAGCAGACCATCGTTCGATGTAACAAAAAGCCAAGCTTCCAGGCCCGCGGCGGGGCAGGGGACATACAGTGCGGAGCTCGAATATCGAGACGGTGTCGATGGCGGCGGACCCGATACCGGCGGTTTTACTGCTTCACTTTTGCATGATGGCGCGAGCACGCCTCTTTCGGCAGGACAATTCACGGTCGATGCAAGCGGCAAAGTCACGATATCGCTCAAAGACCTCGAAGATGGCAAATACACGGTCGTCGCGACAGGCAAGACGAAAAGTGGCAAGACGAGCGAAGCGACGAGGCTGATATTCTGGGTCGAGCAAGAAACGTTCGCGTGGAACGATGCCATCATTTACATGGTCATGGCGGATCGATATCGCGACGGGGATCCCAGCAACAACGCGGCTCCCACGCCTGGCGCGGACGTTCGAGGTGACTGGCAAGGCGGCGATTTGCAGGGACTAACCCAATCAATCGCGGATGGAACCCTGGACAAACTCGGTGTTCGAGCCATCTGGGTGACTCCATTTGGGACAAACCCACCAGGAGCGTACCTTGCCGGCGACGGCGTTCATTTGGTCACCGGCTATCATGGATATTGGCCCATCAAGGGCCGCGAAGTCGATCCGCGGATCGGCGGCGAACAAGCATTGAAGGACATGGTCGTCGAAGCCCATAAACACGGAATCAGGGTGCTCCAGGATTACGTCATTCATCACGTGCACTCGGATCACGAATACATTCAAGCTCATCCGGAGTGGTTCATTTTGAACGGTTGCGTTTGCGGGACTGCTGGATGCGATTGGACCGAACACGCGCTCGACTGCAAGTTCACGGAATACTTGCCGAACATCGATTTCACGAATCCCGAGGCGAGCCAAGCTTTCGTCGACGACGCCATTTGGTGGCTCGACACCTTCGACTTGGATGGCTTGCGCGTAGACGCCGTCAAGCACGTTCCCGAAGCGGCGACGCGCAACGTTTCAGTCGAAGTCCGCGAGCAATTCGAAAAAGGCGGCACGCGGTACTTCCTCATGGGCGAAACCGCCATGGGATGGGACGATTGCAATGGCGAGCAAAGCGACTGCAATGCCCAGAATTACGACACGATCGCCAAGTACGTCGGCCCGTTTGGCCTCGATGGACAATTCGATTTCGTCCTCTATCATGGCGTTTCGTACCGTACGTTTGCTTATGGCGACAAAGGCATGATTCACGCCGATTATTGGGTCGATCATGGGCAAAAAAGGTGGCCTCAAAATGCAATCATGACGCCTTACATTGGCAGCCACGACACGCCCAGGTTCGTTTCCTTGGCGGATTATCGCGGCCAAGACGGAGCCCACGATCGCGGCATTCCGGGCAATCAATGGAACGACATCGCGCAGGCTCCGGGCGACGTCGAGCCTTATTGGCGTACGCGAATTGCGCATGCGTGGGTGCTTGGGCTTCCCGGCGCACCTCTGCTTTATTACGGTGACGAATATGGACAATGGGGTGGAGCCGATCCGAACAATCGATTGATGTGGCGTCCAGAATCGAGTTTGTCGGCGGATGAAGCCGCGACGCTCTCCTTCATACGTAAAGTCGGCACTGCAAAGCAAAACATCGCAGCACTACGTCGCGGCAAATACGTGCAAGTGCACGGGCTGATTGGGCTGGACGAAAATACGCTGGTGTATGGGCGATCCATTGCGCCCGGTCAAAGCGCGCTCGTGGGAATCACGCGCATGGCAACGCCGCAAACCGTGATGATCGACGCGAGCAGAGTGGGGTTTGTCCAGGGAACGGTATTGAAAGACGCCATGGGCGGGCCGAATGTGACCGTGGGCGCGGGAGGTCAAACGAGCGTGACGATTCCCGCGAGGGGAGCGGTCATTTTGGCGCCGTAATGGCGTGCCCAACTTCGCCTAAATCGCGACCGACTGACACCTTGTAGAGGGAGAAGTCCTGGTTTTTTCGTTCCTCGCGGTGGTTCCTGCTGTTTGAGCCCGCGCAGCGGGCGCGTTCAGGGGGACCGTGAGGAACGAAAAAACCAGGATTTCGACCGGGGCCGACATCCTCGGAGTCCGCCTCATTGCGCCGCGGGTTTCGCCCCCAATAACTCCCCAGCAATCGCCCGAATACGCGGCTCCGGGTCCTTCTCCGCAAGCTCACGCAAAACCGGCTCCGCCGCAGCTTTGTCGAGCGCCACCAGCGATCGCAACGCAGGCTCGCGCACGAGCGCGTAGTCGTCCATTTTTGCCATCGTCGCCAGCGTTTCCGCCGCCATCTTCGAATCCGCCCCTGCCCCGAGTCGCCCCAATGCTTCGGCTGCTCGCACGCGCAATGGCCAGCTTTGCGCCTCGCGACCCACCTTCGCAACCGCTGCCAACGTGTCCGCGTCCTTTACGTTGCCAATGGCTGAAAGCACTGCCCGACGAACGCTCTCTTCAGGATCGGAGAGCGCATCGACAATCGCCGACTGCGCTTCCTTTTCGGGACGTCGAGCAAGCAATTCGACCGCCCGCGTGCGCACTTCGATGGCCGGGTGCCGGACGAGCGCAACGAATGCTGGAACGACCGCGGCTCCAATGCGCTCGATCGTATCGGCTGCAGGCTTTTTCACGGACGGTTCGAGCACATCGTCGGCATCAATCAATGGCGCGAGCGTCGGCGTCGTTCCGCCCGCGAGCAATGCGTCTGCAACGACGCGAGCTCGATCGGGCGACGTCGATGCAGCTGCAATGGCTGCTCGTTCGAGCGATGGGCCGAGCGTCACGACGGCGCGAGCGCGATCGGGCGCCCGAGGAGGATCCGCGGCGAGTCCCGCGAGGATCTCGCGCATCGATAGGGATCCCGTGGGCACCGGGAGCGCGTCACCCGTACGCGTGAAGTTTTTCGTGGCCAAAGACGTCGCGGCGGAGGCCGCGGTTTGCCGCATCGATTCATCGGTGGAAAAAAGGTTTGCCGCAATGGAATCTGCAATGGCGGTGGTTTGTCCCGCGTCCATTCCTTTGGCCAAACGTGCGAGCGCAATGAGCGCCGCTTGGCGAAGGAGCGGATCATTGGAATCGGCAAGCGCGACGAGCAATTGCATGTCGTTCGCCTGCACGGCGCCCATTTCCGCAAGTGCATGCACGGCTGCCGCGCGTGCGGCCGCGCCCGCTTCGGGCGCTCGCGCGAGCGTCGACAATTGCGGCGCATATTTTTTATCGTGCGTGAGGCCCAAACCCAGCGCCGCAACCCCTCGAATTTCAGGGGAACTAGAAGACAATAGTTTGACCAATAGCGGCTCTGCCTTCTTGTCGCCCATGCGCGCAACGCCCCACGCAGCAGCCACCGCAATCGCGTCGCTCGGCAAGATCGCCGAACCTGCATCTTTGGGCGCAAGCATCGATTCGTATTTCGGCAAAATCGCCGGATCGCGCAATGCGCCGCACGCAATCATCGCACGTACGCGCAGCGTCTTGTCCGCTTGTCCCGTCGCATAATTGTAAAGTGCAGGTCCCGCGCTCTTGTTTTGCACGTATGCCAAAACTTCGATGGCGATTCTTTGTTGTGATTCCTTGTCGTCGGAGAGCGCATCCAAAAGCGGTTTTACTGCACGCGATCCAATCTTCGCGAGCTCCGCTTTGGCCGTCGTGGCAGCCGGCGACGAACCCCCTTCATGCCGAGCTTTCTGCACGAGCGGCAATGTCATCGTGCCATACAGCTCGACCAAGAGCCGTCGATAAATGGGCTTTTGCGGGTTGCCGACGGCGACGGGCAACAATTCTCGTTCGAGCGTGTCGAGCGTGTTTTTGCCCAAATTGATTTGCAT
Organism: Polyangiaceae bacterium; assembly: GCA_016715885.1. Lineage (NCBI taxonomy): Bacteria > Pseudomonadati > Myxococcota > Polyangiales > Polyangiaceae > Polyangiaceae bacterium. Next base: position 1,004,082 of record JADJXL010000025.1, on the reverse strand, counting down.
GCTCAACCGCGCCGCACGCGCCACGAGCTCCTCGTCGGGGCTCGATCGAACCACGCGACGGAATAGCCGATCCGCTTCGTCCACTTGGCCGCTCGAAAGGAGAAGCTCGGCCAAATCGAAATACACTGGGAACAGTCGGTCGTTTTTCGCAATGGCTTGCCTGTATTCACCAATGGCGTGCACGAAATCCTGACGACGCCGGTACATATCCCCGAGCTTTTGATGACCATTCGCATCTTCGGGAGACAATTCCACGGCTTTCGCCGCATACCGTATCGCGTCGTCGTCGCGATACAGCTCGGCCGCGTATTGCGCCATTCGCTGGTAAAATTCACGCGCTCGTTTCGGATTGACCTCGACGAGCTTGGCCAGGACATCGATGGCGCCCAGCAAGTTCTGCTGCATGACGAGAATTCGTTCGAGCGCCAAGAGCGATTCTTCGTCGCCGGGAGCAAGCTGCGTGACTTTGCGCAGTGTCGCTTCGGCTTCGGGCAATCGATGCAATCGGCGCTGCACTTCGGCAAGAAGCCGTCCCGCTTCGATGTCCGGCGGTGTCATTTGAAAACGCGTTTGCAAGGGCCCCACGCGACTTGGAAGCTCGTGCGCCAATGACCATAACGTCACGATGTGCGTTCGTGCTTCGCGCGCGAGGAGTTTGTCCGTATCACCGGCGCTCGTGAGCAGCTCTTCCCAAATTTGACGCGCTTCTGCGTAACGCTGCGGAGCGCTCCCGAGCGACGCGGCTGTTCGTTCAATGGCAATGGCCAGGCTTTTCTTGTACCGCACATTGTTTGGCTCGAGCTGCACGGCTTCTCGCATTGCGGCGAGCGCTTCGAGCGGCATGTCGTGATCCAGGTACACTTCGCCCAGAACACTGGCTGCTCTGGCGCGATTGGGAATGATTTGTTTGATGCGCGCCCACGTTTCGAGCGCCTTTTTCTTGTCGCCCGCCTGATAATAACGATCCCCGAGATCAACCACGTAGGTGTGATCGCCGCCTGCGCTTTGCGCGAGTTTTTGCAAAACCTTGAGCGCTCGGTCTTTCTCTTCGACGCGTTCGTAAAAGTCAGAAATGGCCGCGAGGATCTCGGGTTCGCTATTTGCGCGCGCTTCGAGCTCCGTGAGCAATTTCAATGCTTTCGGACGATCGCCACGCTGAATCAATGTTTCGCACAATTCGAACACGAAATCCGGATTGCCCGGCGCTGCCTTGATGAGCGCTTCGTATTCCTTGATTGCAGCATCGAGCTCGCCCGCCGTTTGCAGCAAATGTACGAGGCGCAAGCGCACGTCGATTTGACGCGTATCCGCTGAAAGTACCTTGCGATAGGTCGCAATGGCCTTGTCGACGTCGCCGGTTTCTTCGTAAAGCCCTCCAAGCGTCGCGAGACGCTGAGCATCCGTCGGCTTTTCCGCTTCCAGAATGGGAATCAGCTCCGACAACTTTCCCTCGGCGCGGAAAGCATCGGTCATGATGAGCAAAATCTCTGCACGAACGCCTGCTGCACTTCCCGCAATGGCGAGCCCGCGCTTCAGCGTCGCGAGAGCTTCGTCCATTTTTTTCTGTTTGGCCAAGACTTGGCCAAGATCACGCAATGCAGGCGCCAGCGCTCGGTTATCACCCGCGGCCGCTTTTACCAATTCGCGGAATTCCACTTCGGCTTTGTCGTAAAGCCCGCGAGAAAGAAGCTCGCGACCAAGCTCCGCTTTGACGAAGAGCGACCCCTGCGAAACCCTGATGAGCGACTCATGGTATTTCTTCGCCGCTTCGTAATCTTTCAAATCGAGACACAATCCGAGCAGCGTGCGCGTCGTTTGATCCCAATCCGGACCAGGTTTCAAAAGCTTCAATGCTTTTTCGTACGTCGCGCGAGCATTCGATTTGTCACCACGCTCGGACTCGAGATGCGCAAGCGCCAGCATCGCATCCGGTACATTGGGACGCTCCGCAATGGCGGTTTGGTACATCTTGATGGCGTCTTCGGGACGGCCATCAATCTTGTAAATGCCCGCGAGCGCCACTTTGGACGCCCATGCGTCGGCTCCCGGCGCCGCAGCTCGTTTCTCGAATTCCTCGACGAGCTTTTTGATGTTGCCGTCGCGTTCACGATAAAGCTGCGACAACCTCTGCAGTGGAAATGGCGCACTCGGCTGCGAAAGCACAATCGCCGTGTAACGCGTTATCAATGCATCCGTCGAAGGCCCCTTGCCAGCCGCCCCTCCATCACCCGAAGGCGCAGGCTTCGGCTTCACCGGTTTGCTCGGACCAGGCTTGGGCTTGCGCGTGCGCCCCGTGGGATCGAAGTCCGCCGCGAGAGCCTCCGGGCCCGGACAAACCGCGCTGAAAAGGGCCGAACCGAGCAGCAAACACCCAGCAAGAACGTGTGCGCGCACGCGCCGAGAGTACCACGTAAAAGCGCGCAAGGCCGCTACGAAGACGCTCTTTCGCGCGTGCGCTCATCACCAACCAAGCGTCGAAAGCGCTCCAATCATCGCAAATGCGAGCAGTACCAGTGCGACAGCGAGCGCGACACGCAACACGGGACTTTCTTGGCGTGCAGTAGCGACGATTTGCGCGCGGTCACCTTGTCCTTGCGACGGAGCATCATCCGCCGCGCTCCCTAGATTCGCTTCGAGTTGCCTTTGCGCACGGTGCGACTGCACGAGCATCAGGAGTACCACGACAAACATCGCCGCAACGACCACCCACAGCGCCGCCCGTCGCGCTTTCGATGCCCGCGCACGCTCGAACAGCTCGGCATCCGCTGCACCATCGAGCAATCGTTCGAGCTGCAAGCTTCGTGCAACTTCACCCGAACGCAGCGGCCACGCAACCGTCGCCGCACCTTGCTCCTGAGGATCACCTGCAACGACGACGTGCGTCGCGACGTCCTGCACATGCTTGGGCAAGTCGAGCCGTCCTCGGTACATGTGGTGTGCGTCCGGAGAAACCGGCACGATCGCGCCGAAAATGCGCCCCGTTTCGTTCATCGCGGACACGTAGACGCGATCGCGCGGAGCTTGCGAGACGAACACGAGACCGTTTTTCGTCTCCGGCTCCATCCAAATCGCACCAGGAATCACCGGCAACGTGCCCTCCCATCGACCATCACCATGACCCGGATGCTTGCCCGTGATCGTCAGCTCGACGTGATGCGCCTCGGGCGTGACGACGATCGACGCCGTACCGTGTTCATCCGTGACGAACTTGCGCGGCTCGATTTTTGCCCCAGGAGCCGATGCTTCGAGCTCGATGCCGTCAAAGCCTTGGTTTGATGGTGATACGTGTTCGGCAAGACCAACTCGGATGTCGAGTACGTCGGGCAGCGGTGCTGCGAGCGCGCCGCGACGAACGGTGACGTACATCTCGAGATTGCCCGAGGTTTGTCCCGGAAGACTCAGCGGCGAAAGGACGAAGCGTTCGCTCGGCGGAGCGTGATGGAGGTCGATGTTGCCGTGAGCAAGGACGTGATCGCCGTGCGTGACGCGCAGTGAGATGGGGCCCGTGAACGGACGTGGCGCGTTGAGCAGCACTTCGCCGATGCCGTCTGCGCCTAGAGAAAGACGAACGGGCTCGAGCGGCGTGCCTGCGTCGGTTGCTTCGACGGAGATGTTTTCGAATGCGGCCTTTTCATCGACTCCGTACAGGCGCTCGGCGCCTTCGACGCGGAGCGCGAGCGTTTGAGTACTCGGCGTCGGCTTTCCGTACACGCGGACGAACGCGGCTTTTCGCGTTGCTCCCGGACCGAGCAGCACGGTCACTGTCACTGCGACGGCAAGCAAGGGGACGACGTAGGTGGCGAATCGGCCGAGCAAGGTGCGGAAAGGATACCGCGGCGGTTTGCGTTCGGGCCGCGCATCCGATAGAGCTTGCGGCTCGATGGCAGCGGAAAAAACCAAGCGGGCGAAGAAGTCGCAATCCGAAGCGGAAGAGGTCGTGCTGAAACTGCGATCCGATCCTCGTTCCGAGCGTCGGTTCGAACCCAAAGCAACGCCGATCGTGATCGCATCGATGGTGGCGCTTTCGGTTGCTGCGGTGATGGTTGGCGCAGGTGTCTACGGACAATGGTTCCGAGCGGAAGAGCTGGGTCCGCATCCGTGGGCGAAGATGCTCATGGCGGGCGGCGCTGGTCTGCTTGCGATCGCGGCGCTCTTCGGGCCTCGCGCGGCCGAATGCATACGCGTGGGCGATGCAGGTGTTGCGGCAGAAAAGGGACCGTCCGAGATCGAACGAATTGCCTGGTACGCCGTGAAGGAACTCTTGCTCGATAGCCGAGCGCTCACGGTGAAAGGTGCAGGCCTGTCGATCGTGATGCCTTTGCCGGCGCTTCGTGAGGCCGTTGGTGAGACGCTCCGTGAAGCGCGCGTGCGCATGCCGAAGTTGGTCGAGCGCGTCGATATGAACGGGCTCGACAAAGAAGGGGCGATGTCGGGTGAAACGCTGCCCCTCGAGATGCCTCAAGTGACGGGTCAACCGTGCCAAGCGAGCGGCAAGCCGATTCAGTTCGAAAGGGACGCGCGTTTGTGCGGGCGCTGCGGCGCCGTGTATCACAAGGACACCGTGCCCAAACGCTGCAAGTGCTGTGATGCTCGGCTGAAGTAGAATTCGTTGGAGCAGAAATGAAATGGGGCGCGATGATCGTGCCCCATTCAGCGTCAGAAAAACCGCGCTGCGTTTTCCCGCAAAAACTGCAAGTAAAACTCGCTGCACTCGTGCGAAGGGATCTCGCCGCTGTCGATGGCGGCTTCGAGTGCCTTCTTGATCTCGCCGATCTTGCGCGAAGGCGGAATGCCGAATGTCTTCATGATGTCGTCCCCAATGCCGCTCGGAAGCGGAGGCACGATGGCGTCGATCTCGCGAAGTTTTTCCACTCGTTCGGCAAGCTCGCTGATTTGACGAAGCCCTTTTTTCTTTTTTTCAGGACGCTTCGTCGTGATGTCCGCGCGCGAGAGCGCAAAGAGATCGTCGAGGCCGTCGCCCATTTCGCGGGCAAACCTTCGCACGGCGCTGTCGGTCCATGAGGGATCGTATTGGCTTGCCCGCAGGTGATGCAGGATGAGAAATCGGACCGAGCTCTTCAGCGAAGGCTCGGGCGCGAAGAGCGGCAGGCGACGATCGAGCCTGTCGAACATGCGAGCGCCCACTTCGGCATGACCAAAGAAGTGCACTTCGCCATCGGGCGAAATGGTGCGCGTCTTGACCTTGCCAATGTCGTGCAAAAGCGCCGCCCATCGAACCTCGATGCGCGGAACGGCTTGCCTCACGACTTGCTTCGTGTGTTTCCAGACGTCCTTGTGCCGCCACTCGCCGTCGCCAAACCCAACGAGCGCTTTGACCTCGGGAAGCACGGTCGTAAGGGCACCGCATTCGAGCAGCGAATCGAGGCCGAGCTCGGCATCGGGCGCCATGATGATGCGATCGAATGCACGACGAACATCGGGAAGGAAACGTTCGGCGGCTGCACGAAAGTCGTCCGTTTCGGCAAGTTGCACCGGAGCGGTGATCCCTCGTTCAGCACGTTCGGTCGCCCAAGCAAGGGCGTTCATGGCTCGCTCGGGATCCGGCGTTTTGGGCTTTGAATCGGAATTTTCGTGCACGCGGTAAAACTCGATGACGAAAGGTCGGAGCGTGGGGGGTTAGCGCGGAGCGCGGTGCGTGTCGAGTCGTGAAAAAACGTGTCAGGGCTTGAGAATCGTGGAGACGTTGAACGTGCCCTCGACGGGCGAAGACGGAACATCGCGCTTGGTACGTTCGATGCCCACGAGCATCCCAGGTTGCAGACCAAGCGGCAGTTTCGCACTGTCCCGAACGAGAATCCGCAGCATGGCGATGACCATGGGATGATGACCCACGATGAGCGTGTCGACATCGCGCTCGGCAAGCCCTCGCAACATGCTCATGGGCAAAGGTTCGTCGGCTTCGAGCTCTTGATGCTGGTCGAGCTGGACCGCGGAATCAGCGACGAAACGAGCCATGATTTCGGCTGTTTGGGCGGCACGAAGGTATGTACTCGAAAGAATCCACGGCAACTGGGCGCCATGGTGCGCGCGCAAGAGCGCCCCGACTCGTTCGATGTTGCGGCGGCCGTCATCGGTGAGAGGGCGATCGCGATCACGCCCAGTGGGCGATGAGTCGGCCGCATGGCCGTGCCGCATGATGTAGAGGCGCATGGGCGTCGGAGATTGACGCGCGAGGCTGGGGACAGGCAAGCGCGAACGAGTCAGTTCGACTTCGAAGGAGCTCGACCCGCTGCAGCCTCGGAACCCTTCTTCCCCGTCGCGGCAGGCGCGGCCGGAGCGGGCTCGCCCGCTTTTGCGTTCCGGCGGATGCCGTGCTTGGCAAGCACCAGCGTTTCAATCTTTTCGAGCGTTTCGGGATGCTGCTCGAGATACGACCGAGCGTTCTCTCGTCCCTGACCGATGCGATCGTTCTGGAACGAGAACCAAGCTCCACTCTTCTCGACGATGTTCGCCTCGGCCGCGAGATCGATGACATCGCCCGAGTGGCTGATGCCTTGTCCGTAAAGAATGTCGAACTCCACCTCGCGGAAGGGAGGCGCGAGCTTGTTCTTCACGACCTTCACGCGCGTACGATTGCCCACGACGGACGGCTCTTTGCCGCCGGCTGCCGTTTCCTTGATCTTGCCAATCGAGCGGATGTCGAGACGCACCGACGCGTAGAACTTGAGGGCATTGCCGCCCGTCGTGGTTTCGGGATTTCCGAACATCACGCCGATCTTCTGGCGGATCTGGTTGATGAAGATGAGCAGCACGTTGGATCGAGCCACCGTGCCGGTGAGCTTGCGGAGCGCCTGGCTCATGAGTCGGGCCTGCAACCCGACGTGGCTGTCGCCCATGTCGCCTTCGATCTCGGCTTTGGGAACGAGCGCGGCGACCGAGTCGATGACGATCATGTCGACGGCGTTGGATCGCACGAGCATGTCGGCGATCTCGAGTGCCTGCTCGCCGTAGTCGGGCTGCGAAATGAGCAGCTCGTCGGTCTTCACGCCGAGCTTCTTGGCGTACGTGACGTCGAGGGCATGTTCGGCATCGATGAACGCGGCCACGCCTCCGGCCCTTTGCGCGCTGGCGATCGCGTGGAGCGTGAGCGTCGTCTTGCCGCTCGATTCCGGTCCGTAGATCTCGATGATGCGACCGCGAGGATACCCACCGATTCCGAGCGCAATGTCGAGCGAGAGCGAGCCGGTTGGAATGGCAGGGACCTCGTCATGAAGGGCTTGGCCCTCCTTGAGGCACATGATCGCACCCTTGCCGTACTCTTTTTCGATGCTCGCCTTGACGAGATCCAGGGCCGCTTGCTTTTGCTTGTTGTTCTTGTCGTCGCTCATGACGTCCTCGAAAGGGCAGGGGTTGGGGCGCACTTCATTACGTTCGGCGCTACGAACCGTTGGTCGGGACAAGGCTTACTGTCCAGTTGTTCAGGAGGCAAGCTGAACATTTCATGGGTCGGACAGAGTATGTCCTATGTAGGCTAACCTGTTGAAAATTCTCAGAAAAGCCCAATCGAGAAGTGGAACGCGCCAAAGTCCTCCCACTCGCGGCGATTCAAGTTGATGCCGTAATCGAGTGCGACGGGCCCAACGGGCGTGAGGATGCGCAAACCCGCGCCGAGCGCGTAGCGAAGCGTGAAGTCGATGGCGGAGGGTTCCTTCCACAAGTTGCCCGCGTCGAGGAAAAATCCCGTTTGAAACGTGTCGTTCAGCGGCACGCGCAGCTCGAGACGCGGATTGATCGACAAGTCACCACCTCGAACGGGCACGTTCGCCAAGACGGCGGATCGTGTGGTTTGTCCCTTCTGCACGAGTCCGCGCGCAACGTCTTCGGGTACCAAGGCGTCGGCGAGAAACGCACGGATGGTGTCCACGCCACCCAAGAAAAACAGGCGATCTGGATAGGTTTGGCTCTGCGCGCCCAGTTGCCAGTTGTAGCCAGCCGCAAGGCTCATCGCGACGCTCGGACCACCCTTGGAAGCAAGCTCGAAGTACCCCGCAACGCGCCCGGACAAACGCAAGAAGTTGCTGTTGATGGACGCGATTTCGCCGATGGGAATTGCGTTGACGTACTCGGAACCGAGCGCAACGAGCGCGCCTTTGGTTGCGGCGAAAGCATTGTTGCGGCCATCCCACGCGAAGTTGAGACGTCCTGAAAATGCAACGGTCTCGCCTCGTGGAACGCGAAGCAGCGGGATGATGGGTGAATCAATGGCCGTGTCGTTGAAGACGTCGATCTCGTTCACCTCGGCCGAACCACCCAGGCGTACGGTGATGTTGCGCCTTGGCCTGTAAGCGAAGGTCGGCACGAGAGCTTGTCGGGAAATACCGAAGCCGCGTTGGTTGTCGCGAACGTCGATGCCGTCGACCGAGAAGCTGACGAGTGGCCCGAGACCGATTTCGGGAAACGTGAGAGACGCCGTGTTTCGCCGTTCGAGTTGCTGCCCGACGCTGAGGCGTTCGTAGTCGGCGCGTACGCCAGGATCGAGCACGATGAAGTCGAAGAGGTACGAAAGCTGAACGCGCAGCGTGAGGGCGATGGCGAGGCCGCCGATGTTGCGATGGCCGTATTCGACGGCAAAACGCAAACCCTCACCGGTCGAGAAACCGACGCGTGGATCGAGGTACTGCGTGATCTGTTCGGTGACGGTGATGACGACGCGCTTCTGCTTTTGCGGAACCTCGGGATCTTCGAGGCCCACCGATACGCTGGAAAATGTACCGAGCGATCCGATGCGTTGCTCACTCGTGCGTGCTTCGCGTTCGACGTAAGGACTGCCAGCGGTGAGCGTGAGGCGACGAAGGATGAGCTCTTCGCTCGTGCGCACGGCGCCGCGCACGACAAACCCTCCGACGATGACTTGATCTCGCTCGGTGATCGCAAAACGAGCTCGAGCGCGTGTGTGATCGGGGGAAGGCTCGATCGTCGCGGCAACTTCGGCGTACGCGTATCCACGGTTCCGATACGCTTCGAGGAGCCGCAAACGCGCCGCTTCGAGCGCAATGGTGGACAGAGGTTTTCCCAGCTCGAGCTGCGTGAGCTCGAACATTTGCCGTTCGGAAAAGACGCGGCTGCCCTCGAACCCAACGTCGTAAAGGATCGTTTGAGGTCCAAGGTGCATCGGAATGCGAAGCGTGACCTCTCGCGAACACTCGATGTGCTTCAGTGGATCGGGGCGGCACGAGAGCGACGTTGGAGGCTCGGACTCGGGCACGGGTAGGCCTGTGGGATCGAGCGAGCAACGCGCGACCAATGGCGTCGTCGGCAGCGGCAAGCACTGCCCAGCGGGCGAACGCGCATCGCATGTGGCGCGATCGATGGACACCGGACCGATGCTCGCGTGCAAGTACCCCCTGCTGAATGCGAGGTCCCGCAAGTGCTTCAACGCTCGTTCGTAGGTCTCCGGGGCGTATGTCGTGGTGGGGTTCAGATCGAGCGGTTTCGCGACGGGTCGGCCGGCCGTACGAGGACTGAAGAGCGAGAGCGCAGCGTTGGGATCCTTGAGCGAGAAACCCTTTTCGCCGGGCAGATCCTCGATGAGAAAGCTGTCGATCTCGCGGCCGACTTGTTCGGGGTTCCATGACTTCGGCAAGCAAGGAAATACGCGCTTGGCCACGCGTACTCGAGAACCTTCGTCGATCGTGAGCACGATGTGGTGCACGGGATCATTAGGTCCGCCACGCTCGGTTGCCGTCACGGTGGCGTCCAAGAAACCGCGCTCGACGTAGTACCGCACGAGTTTGTCGATCAGGTCCTGGGTTTTGAGCTCCAAACCCTTCACTTGCGTAATCGTCAGCGCGAGCTCGACGCTGTCGATCGAGTGATTGCCTTCGAACACGGGCACGATGCGTGGACCAGGATCGACTTCGACGTAGAGGTCGCTGCCGCCGTTCGATTCGCGAACCTGGTGCTTCACCTGCGCGCGTAAGAAACCGCTTTCGCGCAAGCTCTCCGCAAGCTCGCGGTCGGCTTCGTCGAGCAGCGGTTCGTCGATGCGCGCACCGATCCCCATGCGGTACTTGCCGCTGACATCCCCGAGTTCGCGCGCCATTGGCTTTGCAACTTGGAAAAACCTTCGCGTGATGGTGCGTGGTGTGCCCGGATCGATGTCGAGACGGAGCACCACGTGCGTGGGGACGTCGGTGTCCGAGATGTCGGCCGTTACTTTCGCTTTGGGATGCCCGTGCTCGGCGTAGTAACGGCGCACGCGTTCGGTGATTTCACCAAGTGCGGGCTCGGTGATTTCGCTGCCGTCGCGAATGCGTGCAGCGTCGAGCGTGGCGGAGCGGTCGAGTGTGGCGCCGGCGAGCTGGACGGATGACACGATGCGCCGCGGTAAAACGTGGATGCGGAGGACGACGCCGCCGCTTTCGGGCACGGCTTCTGTGGAAATGCGGGCAAATTGCCCAGTTTGTCCCAGCTCGCGCATCGCTTTTCGAGAAGCTTCGGCTCCGAAAGGTTCGCCTGGACGAACGCTTTCGACGCGGGCCGCGGCGCGGAAACGTGTGCCGGTACTAACGATTTCGACGCGCCGAATGGGTTTGCCCACGAGCGCACGGATGTCCGGTGCGGGGCCGAGCACTGGGACGGCCAGCGCCCCTTGTGGCTCTTCCCCCGATGTGACGGCGCGTTCTCCCGGCGTCTGCGCATGAAGCGGTCTCACTGCCGTCGAACAAGCGAGTAGGCACAGCGCGCTGAACGTGCGAAGAGCGAGCGACGGAAAAACTTGGCGCGAAGAACGCACGTGAGGCACTGGCGAGCCATGGCGCTCGGCCCTTGGGTCGGCGCCCGTCCCGATGCTACCGTCCGCCGCTGATGCTCGCAAAACAGGTAAGGCATGGCTGATTCGACAATGCTGATTGGGGCCGTCGCCTATGACCCGAAGGTCGTGACCTTCTGGGAGGGCATGCGAGAGCACTTCCAAGCTCACGGCCTCACCATCGATTTCGCACTGTTCTCGAACTACGAGCGGCAACTCGAGGCCCTCCTGCACGGGCACATCGACATCTCTTGGAGCTCGTGCATTTCGCACGTGCGTGCGAAGAGACGCACCGACGGGAAGGTGATCGGTGTCGTCATGCGCGATCGCGACAGGGACGCGTGCGCGAAGATCCTGATCCGGCGCGAGATCATAGTGAAAAAACTGGCCGATCTGCACGGCAAGACGCTCGCCGTCGGTTCGCGTGATTCGGCCCAAGCGCGCATCATGCCGCTCTACTACCTCAAACAAGCCGGCGTGGATCTCAGCCAAGTCAAGCTCATGGCCTTCGACACCGACATCGGCAAGCACGGAGACACCCAATCGAGTGAGCTCGATGTGCTCGCTGCCGTGCATGAAGGACGCGCTCAAGCAGGCATCGTCGGAAGCCTCGTGTGGCAAGCCGAGCAAGCTGCGGGGCGCATCGACTTGCGCGTGCTCGACGTCTTGTGGACGACACCCACGTTCGATCTGCGCATCTTCGACGCTCTGCCAAGCCTGCCCCCGGACAAGATCGAAGCGTTCCGAAAGATCTTGCTCGAGATGAACTATGCGAATCCGAAACATCGACGCTTGCTCGATCTCGAAGGGCTGAGGCGCTGGATGCCGGGACGCGAACAAAGCTTCACCCCGGTACGCGCAGCTCTGGATGATTTGGTTTCGTAATACCTGATCACTCGAACTCGATCCGCCAGCGAAGGTCGGCGCCGAGGTTGCCGAGCGGCGAGCTCGAGACGTCGTTGGTGTTGTCGTACGCGCCCTGCAAAATCATGCGGCGCCCAAGCCGCCACTCGATGCTCGAACGCACCTCGCGGTTCTCCGTGATGCCCGTCGTGACCGTCGCACGAACCTCGTCCGTGATGCGTTTGCCAAGCGTCACCGTTGGTTCTGTTCGTCCCGTACGCGACGAGTACGACGTGCCAAACCTGAATTCATCGATGATCGGCACGATGGTCTTGACCGCTTTGTCGGCACCCGTGATCGCTGCGAGCGCTTCGAGGCCCACGCTTTCACCAAGTGACGAAGCAAGACCTCGGTCCATCTCGGCGCGCGTGAGCCCAAGCGTCAACAGCAAGACGATGTCTTCCTGACTGAGTGACGGCTCGCTCGTCAGATCGAGCTTGAGGTTTTCCTCGTCGCCGTGCGCGTACAAGTTGATGCGCCATTGCTGACCAAGGCTCGCCGTTGCAGCGGCACTCGTGCTCGTGTCGGCAGCCGCGGTGCTCGCACCAGCCGTCGATGCATACCGGCGATATTCCGTTTGAGCTCGAACGTCCACCTTCGGAGCCAACCGCAAGGGATCGTCGAAACGAACCAAGCCTTCACGCACCGTGAATTCGTTGCTTCTCAAACGAAGTTTCGAATCCGGCAGGATGCGGAGCAGGCCCCGCGCGCCATAACGCTGGTTCGTCCCGGAAAGCGCAAGACCCGGCGGCGCGATGTCGAGCTGCATGTCGACGAGGTTGTTCGATAGCCGCAAGGGCTTCTGCGCAACGACGTTCACGTCGAAGCGAAACGTGTCGTTCTTCGGATCGTACGTCGTCACGGTCGTGCGCCTCGTCCCACTCGCGAGTTGGTTCAAGTCCAAACTGAGCGCGATGGGACGCGAGTAGAGGAACGACGTGAGCGTGACCAAGCCTTTTATTTCCGGAAGGTTTTTCCCTTCGGGTTCGTCCTCGCCCGTCGACGGCTTGAACGAAGCTTCGAGGTCCGCGTCGGCGGTCATGTTGATCCCGTCGGCAAGCGGGACCTTCACACCGCGCATCACGATGGATGCCTCGGCCTTGCCAAGCTCGAACCCGCGAATCGGCACGCGTCCCGTCACGCTCATCTCGCCGCCGCCTACCTTCGCGGTGCCCTTCAAGATGCGCGCTTCGCTGCTCGTCACGGCGACGTCGAAATCCGCGTCGTCAATGGATACGGGGACACCGCGTAGCGCGAGCTCACCATCGCGAAGGCGCGCCGATCCGCCGTAGCGCAACGCCGACGGCGGGCCCTTGATGCGGAGGTTTCCATCGACGGACCCTCGTGCGCGATGAATCGACGGAATCCCCGCGGAAAGGTGCGACAAATCGAGCGGCCCTACCTGCAAGCCTAGATCGAGCTCGGGTGCGGCAATGAGGCGCGCGACGTTGCCTTCGATGGTGACCGGCGCAGACACACCGGCCACATCCACGACGAGCGCAATCTTCGGCAGCGTGAGCGTGTCGTTGTCGATGAGGATCGGCCCAGGCGTGCCCGCAAGCGCAACGCGACGCCCACCTCGTTCGAGCTCGAGCGCCGTGAGCGCCATCGACACGCGCGTTCTCGCCAGATCGTCGAACGGGAGTTTGGCGATGTTGAACGACGCATCGAGTTTGCCGTGGGGCGGCGTCGCACTGAACGCGACACCCGGAAGCAAGTTCGCCAGAGCGCCAAGATCGAGCGCTTGCGTCGTGACTCTGCCCGTGACGACCTTGTGCTTTTGCCGCGTCATGCGGACGTCGTCGAGCACGATCTGGCCACCGGCGAGCTTGCCGCTCACGCGAAAATCGCCCGAAGACAGGTCGCGATCGTACTCGGCACGATCGAACGGGGCCGTGCGCGGATTCCTGCAGCGCGTCCATCCAATGGTTCGGCCGGACGAACCTGCGGCGGTCATCGCTACGTCCATCTGCGACGCCGGGAGCGAAGCCGATCCGATGCGGATGGGTGTCATGCGCACGTCGGCACGAGCCTCGAGCTGGCTGACTGTGCCAAAGAGCTCCGCGACGCCCGAGATGGATCCATCGAAAGGTTTGCCCCAGCGGCCGAGGGCGTCGACACGATCGATGGGAATGCCCGTCGCGATGGCTTGCCCCGTCACGCGTCCGCCAGGACGAACCGTCGCGCCGGCAAGGACGGTGCCCGCTCCTTTGCGAAGCGACGCGGAATGGACATCGAGTCGCATGCCGGCCGCGGATGCTTCGAAGTCGTCCCAATCGAGGTCGACGTCGGCGTCACCATCGTCGAACTGCTCGCCATAAAGCGAAGCGCGTTCGAGATGCATCTTCGTCTTCACGCGAAGGCGTCCCGTGCCGCAACGATCCTCGGGGCCGCCGCTGACGAAATGCAGCCGCGCCGTGCCGCTTGCATTCGTGTCGAGATCAGCAAAACGAGGGTCGTCGCCGATTCCTACGATGTCGTAAAAATCGTGCGCCCACAGATGGGGGGCCGCGCGCGTGTCGATGTCCGCATCGACGATGATGCCGGGGATGGCATCGAAATCGATGTGCACATTGGGAACGGCGATCCTGCTGTCGCCCTTGCGAAGATGCGCATCGACGACGTGAATGTCGAACGGTTCGAAGAAGATGCGTGCGCGCTCGACGTCTCCAAACGAAAAGATCGAAAAGTTGAAGTCCGTGATCGAGCCGTTGGCTTCGATCTTTGGGCGACTGAACGGTCCTCGTCCGATGGCCGTAATTTCCGCGATGCCGCTCATCGGAATGTTCTTGAGCGGCGTCAGCTCCGACAGATCGATCCGCGTGCCCTCGAATAGTTGGGCATCCAAATAACTACGAAACTGGAGCGAAACGCGCGAACGCAGGACCGACTTCGGGCTTTCGATGAGCAGGTCATCGATGATGATGCCCGTGGGACGAACCATGAAGTTGGCGCGCAGATTCGCCTCAGCGAGCGCGAGCATGTGCCCACGCGCTGGATCCGTCGTGGGTCGATCGAAGATCTCGAAGTTCTTTGTGACGAACTCCATGGGACCTTCGAGCGAAAGCGGAGAAATCGTCCCGCTGAACTTGTCGAAGTGACCCTTTTCCAGCGTCCACGTGATCCACGACTGCGGATGCACGCCAAGGTCGCGCAAGATCCCTTCGAGGTTCATGTTGCGGATATCGACGGGACCGGCGGACGCCGGTATGCCAGCGACGAACGGTTCGACCTTCGCTTCGCCGATCGTGGCTTCCCCGTTTGCCCAGGTGACGTTCACCTTGGACAACCGGACGACGTCGTCCGCAATCGACAGATCGGCGTCGAGCGTCGTGGCGAAGACTTTGCCGCTCAGTCCAGGCTCGGTCGCTTCGAGGCGACCGGAGACATGCGGAAGGGTCGTCGAGCCGTCGTGTTTGATTTCGACATCGAGCCCCACGGAGCCCGTGACCCAAGGCAAGTCGACGAATCGGTGCGCGAGCGCGATGGGCAGACGCGTACGCACGCGGCCGCTCATCGGAGGTGGTATGGCCAGAGGCGCATCCGAAGGCTGCGGCGCAGGGGCAATCGAGCTTGCGTAAAGCGGAACGTCGACACGGAAGGCGCCGAGGTTCAGCTCGACGTTGCGAGCGTCTTCTCGGGCGAGGGCACAACCAGGGTTCGTCCCGGCATCCGGATCGAAATCTGCGGCGCCACGAAGCGTCAGCCTGCGGATCGTCAAGCCTGCGTGATCGACGTGCACGCGTGCATCGAGGCGGCACAGCGTGTCTTCATCGACCATGTCTTCGTGGTCCTGACGTCCCGGCATGGGGTGTGTCCGGACAACCGTGGACAACCCAGCGCGCAAGGCAATTTCAAAGGCGCCGTCTTCTTCCGCGGTGACGTCGAGGTCGACTTCGCGCGTGTCGATGCGAGTGCCTTCGATGGTTGCATCGATGCGTGCGTCCGTGACGGCCAGTGCGGAGAACGGTGCGCGCGTCGAGCGTTCGTCACTCGCGCTCGTGGCGGGCAGTTTCGGGTGCAAATTTGCAAGCTCGCCGTTTGCCACGACGAAGCGCAATCGCGGCCCTAGGACTTCGACTTCTCCAACGTCGAGCTCGCCGTTGAGGAGTGAGAAGAGTCGGGGCCGAATGCCGATGCGTTCGATGGTCGCAACGGGGCTACCTCCATCGTCGGCATCGACGACGACGTCTTCGAGATCGATCGCGAGAGGCCAAGCCTGCAAGGAGACTCGATAACGCGCAGCAACACCGAGCTCGCGTTCGATGAGAGCCGCGGTTTTACGTGCAGCCCACGCGCGTACGGGCGAGAGGCGTACGAGTGCGCCGAGCGCGAGCGGGAGTGCGCCGATGAGTGCGAACACGATGCAGAGTGCGAACGCGAGTACGCGACCACGATCTCGGCGTCCTTGCCGAGTCGTGCGCCGGTTCGTCGCAACGCTTCCTCCGATCATGGCTTCCGAGCTTACCTTAGCGCCGTGCGTCGTGCCGGGGTCGGTGGCGGAATGTGCAGTCGCGCTTTACGCCGCAAAAAAATCCTGAAACATGCAAGACGTGCGAGGAATCTTCGAGCCATGACGCGCATGCGTTGCGGCTCGTGTTCGGAGGACCGATGCGATCGACGATTCCGGCCACGCTCTTGGCGCTTGGCTGCTGCTTCATCTACTCATTTCACTCGACGGGCTGCGCTACGGACAATTCCAGTGGGCCGGGAGGCAGTGCAGGTGCCGGGGGCGACGCGGGAGCCGGTGGCAGTGCCGGTGCCGGTGGTTCGGCTGGCGCTGGTGGAGGCGGGCCCGTATGCGTGCCGCTCGACGAGATCTGCGACGGCAAGGACAACGACTGCGACGAGCAGGTAGACGAGGACTGTCCGTGTGTCGATGGTCAGACGCAGTCGTGTTACGCGGGTCCCGACGGCACCGAGGGCGTCGGGGCTTGCGCTGCGGGACAGCAGACGTGCGATACGACCGGGACGTGGGGACCTTGCGTTGGGCAAGTCGTTCCGAAGGCAAAGGAACTTTGCAACCTCGTTGACGACGACTGCAATGGCGTCGCCGACGACATGGGCATGACGATCTGTGGGGTCGGTGCTTGTCAAGTGACGGTTGCCACGTGTGAAAATGGACAGCTCACCGCGTGCGTTCCGAACCCCCCGTCGCTCGAGGTTTGTGACGGCATCGACAACAACTGCAATCAGCTCGTGGACGAGACGTTTCCTGACAACGGTAAAACATGCGCGGTGCCTGACAAATTCGGTCCATGCGTGGCGGGAAAGACGACGTGCACGGCTGGCGTGCAGGAGTGCGTCCCGGACATCATGCCGGATGCGGAAACGTGCAACGACATCGATGACGATTGCGACGGCACCGTCGACAACAACATCCCTGGGACGGGCTTTGATTGCGGCACGGGGTATCTCGGGGTTTGCGCGGCCGGCCAAATTCAATGCAAGGGAGGCTCGATCGATTGTTTCCCGCTGACTCCATCGTCGACTGAAAAGTGCAATGGCCTCGACGACGATTGCGATGGCACGGTCGACGAAGACAATCCCGGTGGAAACGTAATTTGTGATACGGGCAAGCCGGATGTGTGTGCAGCCGGGACGACGCAATGCCAGAGCGGTGCGCTTGTTTGTCTGCCGAATTTCGCGGGCGAGGTCGAGGTATGCAACGGTATTGACGACGATTGCGACGATTCGGTGGACGAAGGCAATCCGGGAGGGGGCGTTGCATGTGGTTGTAATGGCACGCGCGCCTGCCTCGATGGTAAATTGGTTTGTCAGGGTGGACCGACGGTGTTCATCGAGGAGGATTTCTCGAATGCATCCGGCTGGACGCTCGATGCGGAATGGGACATCAAGGCACCGCCGGCCATGGTGGCATGCGGTGATCCCACGATGGACACGTCGCCGACGATGGACAACATGATGGCGGGTGTCAACGTTGGGGGTTGTGCGGCAACGACGCTGCACGGTTACTATTACCTGACGAGCCCGGCGTTCGACGCGAAGGATGCTCCCAAGGTCATTTTGAGTTTCCAGCGGTGGCTTCGCACCGACTATACGCCGTACATGAACAGCGTCGTGCAAGTCTTCAATGGCGCGGCATGGTACACGGTGTATCAAAATGGCGCAGCATCGGTCACGGATACGGCGTGGACGAAGATGACGTACGACATCTCGGCGTACAAGAACGCAAATATGCGTATTCGCTGGGGATTCAATGTGGGATCGGTGGGTGCCGTCGCGAGCGGTTCGTGGAACATCGACGACGTGCTCGTGATGGCAGGAACGTGTCCGTGATTAGAGCAGGGCTTGCAATTCGAATCCCGGGGGGGTATGGGGGGTGTCCGCGCCTCGCCGTGCTTTTGCGAAGCAAAAGCACCGGGAGGCGAGCCGCGGACCCCCCCATCGTAAACTAGCCTCGCGAAGCGCGCGTCCCACGCGCGCGAAGCGAGCGTTCAAGTCGTGGCCCGGTTTCAAACCCTCTAATTCACCATGTATGTCGCAATGACGGGCGCGTGATCGCTCGCGTCGTCGACGTCCGCCCCGTGGCGAATGGTGACGGATGCCGCATCGAGCATCGGGGCCAGGATGGGGCTTGCGAATTGATGATCGATGAGCTCGAGCTTTCCCTGAAACTCGTATGTCCAACGATTGGCCGCGGGCATCGATTGCGTGATGTCGACGTATTGCGTGGTGCCGTCGCCGCGCACGGCCAAGTAAGGAGGGGAATCCGGCGTGTCGTTGAAGTCACCCAAAATGACGATCGCTCGTGATGGGTCCTCTTTTGCAAGCCCATCGGCAATGGCGCGCGTGTGCTGGGCTTCGGCGAGCCGCTGAATCGGATCGTCGTTGCTCTTGGCTTTGAAATGCACGCCGAGAAATACCATCTTGCGCCCATTGAAGCTGATGTGGATCTCCGCGCAATCGCGCGCATAATAATAGTTGGGACCCTGCGTGCCGTTCAGCGGAAATGCGTCAGACTTGTGACTCACCGCCGAATCGATGGGGAATTTTGACAATACGGCAATATCCACGCCGCGATAATCATTGCCGTCGACAAGGCTCGAGGCGACGTATTTGCCTCCGAGCTCGGTCTCGTTGAGATCGTCGAGCACCGCCTTGTTTTCGACCTCCTGCAATACGGCGACATCAGGATCGAGCAGCGTGATGACCGACCCGACGGCTTTTCGATGCGCAGCGTATTCGGCCGCGCTGACAATCGTCTCGCCCGGTGCGCCACTGTCGTCCTTGTCGTTCTCGAGGTTGTGTACGTTCCAATTGAGGACGCGAAGGGGGAGCGGATCGTTCGGCACGACCATTCCACCCCCGCCACCGGTGTTGTCTCCACCTGCACCGCCACCACCCGTGCTCTGACGGATGGTGGGGTCTTCGCCGCAGCCAGCTCCAAGCGCAGCGGTGACGACGGCGGTCAGCAAGAGAGCGCGCAGCGCTGATGAGTACTTCGTTGCTTGGCGGGTGGCTTCAATGTCGAAGGAACGGGTCGAAGGTGAAGAAGTGCGCTTCATCATTCGAGTTTCAGGCTCGCGCGCTTCCGGCGCAAGCACGACGTGCAAGTTTGGATTTCTTTGATTGAGGAACGAAAAAAACACCACGTGCGTGTCGCCGCGCGACGCTCAGATGTGGCCAGCATTGCCATGTCCAAATGAGTGTTGAAGTTTCCATGCTTTACGTCGGCGTGCATGGATGAGACGATGTGAATTCGTCACTTGCTTTTGCGGCGTCATTGGTGAGGAGTCTGCGATGCGTATTTCTACACGAGCTCATTTTGCGGGCATTGTTCTGTTGGTTTCGGGTCTTGTCACGGCGGGATGTGGTGGTGACGGGACGGTCACCGCGACGGGTAGCGGTGGGGCAACGGGAGGCATGGGTGGCGCCGGCGGCGAGGGTGGCAATGCTGGGACAGGTGGCGGCGCGGCATGCACGGATGGTGAGACGCAGCCGTGTTATTCGGGGGATCCCGGGACAAACGGGGTAGGCACGTGCACCGGAGGTACCTCGACGTGTTCGGGTGGACAATGGGGTGCATGCGCCGGCGAAGTGCTTCCGACGGCTGAGACGTGTAACGGCGCGGACGACGATTGCGATGGGCAAATCGATAGTGGCATTGCTCCGATTACGTGCGGGATGGGCATTTGCCAGGTGACGGTCTCCGGTTGTGATGACGGAATGATTCCTTCGTGCGAGCCAGGCCCTGCCGACCCTGCCGAGACATGCAATGGGGCTGACGACAATTGCGACGGGCAAATTGACGAAGGGTGCTCGTGTACGGACGGACAAACCCAATCGTGTTATTCGGGGGGCGAGGCGACCAAGGACGTCGGGGAGTGCAAGTCGGGAACGCAAACGTGTGTTGGTGGGCAATGGGGGGCGTGTGAAGGCGAGGTATTGCCATCGACCGAGGTTTGCGATGCGCTCGACAACGATTGCAATGGGTCATCGGACGATGCATTCACGGACTTGACGTGCGGCGCGGGCGCGTGTTTGGTATCGGTAACCGCATGCGTGAATGGCGTGCCGCAAACGTGTACGCCGGGGGCACCCAAACCGGAAACGTGCAATGGCATCGATGACGATTGTAACCTTTTCATCGACGACAATTTAGGCACGACGACGTGCGGTGTCGGCGCGTGTGCCGTGACGGTGCCAGCGTGTGCGGGCGGGATGCCGCAAACGTGCACGCCGGGAATGCCTTCGCCCGAAGTCTGTGACGGCCTCGACAACAACTGCAATGGTTCCGCGGACGAGAACAACCCGGGCGGCGGTGCTGCCTGCATGACGGGTGAGCCTGGGGTGTGTGCGACGGGCGTCATGGCGTGCACGGGGGGCGCGCTTCAATGCGCGCCGACGCAGATGGCATCCAATGAAACGTGCGACAACAAGGACAATGATTGCGACGGTGTGGTCGACGATGGCAATCCAGGCGGCGGGATGCCGTGCAACACCGGTCAACTCGGCGTCTGCGCGGCGGGAACGACGACGTGTAGCAACGGCGGCATCGTTTGCACGCAAAGCATTCAGTCTTCACCCGAGACCTGCGACGGCCTCGACAACAACTGCAATGGTGCATCGGACGAAGGCAATCCGGGTGGCGGGGGCATGTGCACCGTTCCGGGCAAACTAGGGCCGTGCGCGCAAAGCACGTTGGTTTGTCAAAATGGATCGCTTGGGTGTCCGCAGGTGGTGTTTGCCACGCCCGAGCTTTGCAACGGAATCGACGACAACTGCAATGGATCGATTGACGAGGGCAACCCCGAGAGCGGCGGTTCGTGCTCGACGGGTTTGCCCGGTGCGTGTTCTCCCGGGACGTACACGTGTATGGGCGGCGGGCTCGTTTGCATTCAAACGACCACGTCGTCACCGGAGATTTGCGACAACAAGGACAATGATTGCGATGGCATGACGGACGAAGGCAATCCGGGGGGAGGCGGGGCATGCAATACGGGGCAACCCGGGGTATGTGCGGTGGGTACGGCGGCGTGCACGGGCGGTGCGATTGTCTGCAATGCCAATCAAACGGCGCAACCCGAAGTGTGCGACGGTCTCGACAACAACTGCAATGGTTCGACCGACGAAGGAAACCCCGGCGGCGGCGTTTCATGCAATACGGGATTGCAAGGCATTTGCGCGGCGGGCACTCGCGCCTGCACGGGCGGAACGCTCGTGTGCAATGCAAACCAAGCGGCACAACCCGAAGTGTGCGACGGTCTCGACAATGATTGCGACGGCACGGTCGACGACGGCAATCCCGGAGGAGGCAGTGCGTGCACGGTGCCCGGACAGCAGGGCGAATGCGCCATTGGCACGTTGACGTGTTCCGGCGGTGCGCTCACGTGCCCGCAATCGGTCATGGCGGTTGCGGAGGTGTGTGGCGACGGCAAGGACAATGATTGCAATGGCGTCGTCGACAACGGGTGCTCTCAGTTGTGCGACATCAACGGTGCGGCCTTGCCGCTACCCATCGTCGTGCATCCGTCCAACTTCTTCGGCGGCATCGACTTCGA
Organism: Polyangiaceae bacterium; assembly: GCA_016715885.1. NCBI lineage: Bacteria > Pseudomonadati > Myxococcota > Polyangiales > Polyangiaceae > Polyangiaceae bacterium. The sequence goes on along the minus strand of JADJXL010000025.1, from coordinate 982,383 downwards.
CGGAAACTGCGACATCCTCGTGACCGGAGGCTTCAACAATGCGTTTTACCGGGTCAACAAGACGACCGGCGCGGTCACGACCTTGACGAGCGGAACGCTCACGTCCTCCATCGTCGGCGTTGCGTATCGCAAGAGTGACAACCTCATTTACATTGCGACCGACACGTCGCCGAGACTGTATTCGATGCCCGTGTCCGGCGGCAATCCGACGCTCATCATGACCTTTCCGACCACCATGACGGACATCGCCGTTGCCCCCGCGGGATTCGGCGCCCACGCCAACAAGCTCATTGGTTCGGGTTACAATGGCAATGTTTATGTCATCGATCCTTCCACGGCCACGACGACGGTGATTGGAACCGCGGCGGGGGCGCCGACCTTTAGCGACCTCGCATTCGCTCCGGATGGTTCGTACGTTTACTTGGCCAATTCCACGAACAGTCGCATCGATCGCATGACGCCCACGGGCGTGTTCACCACATTCGTGACTGGCTTGAGTCAAATCGATGGTTTGACCATTGATTCCGATGGTTCGCGCCTCTGGGCCGCACACTACACGACGGGAAATACCATCTCGCAGGTGACGATTCCGGGGGCGGTGGTGACCACCGTCAGCACCACGGCGCAGCTCGACCCCGGGTGGTATACGACAGGATTGCTCGTCGATGCGAGCGACGAAGTCTTCCTCAAGTCGTCGAATGGTGCGAGCGCGACAATCCGCAAGGTTCCCTGACGTGATTCGTCAGACGTGAACGCTCGTGGCAGGTGTGAGCCGATACGTTCCGCCGTCTGCTCATTTCCGTGATCCACTCTTTACACTTCACGCAAACCGTGAGACGATTTCTTGCGGCTTCACGATGGCCGATTCCTTTCATGCTTCGAGGAGTTTCCCCCATGCGTAAACCAATCCGCGCGACGATGGTCGCTGCTCTCTCTGTTCTCTTGGGGACTTTTGCGCTCGGTTGCGGAGAGCCTGGGGGCACGACGTCGACCGGCCAAGGAGGCGCGGGCGGTGGTGGTGGGCAGGGGGGTGACGCTGGCCAAGGTGGTACGGCGGGTCAGGGCGGCGGCGGGTGCACCGATGGTGAAATGCAGGCGTGTTATTCGGGGCCAGCGGGCACGGAAGGCACGGGGCAATGCAAGGGAGGCTCGGCGACGTGTACCGCGGGGCAATGGGGCAGTTGCAGCGGTGAAGTTTTACCGGGCGATGAAAGTTGCAATGGCATCGATGATGATTGCAACGGACAAACCGATGACGGAATGGAGCCCATTACGTGCGGAATGGGTGCTTGCCAGGTCACGGTGGATGGTTGCGTCGACGGAATGGTGCCGGCGTGCGAGCCAGGCGAGCCAATGCAGGAAACCTGTGACGGCACCGATGAAGATTGCAATGGTGAAATCGACGACGGTATCGTTTGTCCGTGCACGGTCGAAGGTGAAATGCGGTCGTGTTATTCGGGCGGCATGGGTACGGTGGACGTGGGGCAATGCAAGGCCGGCTCGCAAACGTGCACGAATGGCGCGTGGGGACCTTGCGAAGGCGAAGTGCTTCCGTCGATGGAGGTTTGCGACGGGCTCGACAACGATTGCGATGCCGCGGCCGATGAAAACATCGCCGACGTCAATTGCGGTGCCGGGGCGTGTTTGAAGACGGTTCCGGCGTGCGTCAATGGCATGCCGCAGACGTGTACGCCTGGCGAGCCCAAGGCTGAAATCTGCAATGGCATCGACGACGATTGCAACCTTTTCATCGACGACGGGCTTGGCACGTTCACGTGCGGTACGGGCGGGTGCATGGTCACCGTGCCTGCGTGTGCGGGAGGGATACCGCAAACGTGCATGCCGGGCATGCCGATGGCTGAAATCTGCGACAACATCGACAACAATTGCAATGGCGTCACGGACGAAGGCAATCCGGGGGGCGGGATCACGTGCAATACGGGTTTGTCGGGTGCGTGTGCCCAGGGTACGCTGAACTGTTCGGCAGGAGCCTTGCAGTGCGTGCCGAGCGCGATGCCGCTGCCGGAGGTGTGCGACGGGCAAGACAACGATTGCGACGGCATGGCCGACGATGGCAATCCCGGCGGCGGTCAGGCGTGCATGACGGGGCAACCCGGCGTGTGCGCGTTTGGCACGTCGACGTGCATGAATGGCATGATTTCGTGCGTGCAGACGACGATGCCTTCGACCGAAGTATGCGACGGCGTCGATAACAATTGCAACGGCGCGACGGACGAAGGGACGAGCGGAGCGGCTTGCATGGTGCCCAATAAGGTCGGAGCGTGTGCGCAGAGCACGGCTCAATGCACGAATGGGTCACTCCTTTGTCCTCAAACGGTTTTTCCGGCGACGGAAATCTGCAACAACGTCGACGACAACTGCAATGGTCAAACGGACGAGGGCAATCCGGGAGGCGGCGCGGCGTGTACGGTACAAGGGCAGCAGGGCCCTTGTGCCGCGGGCACACTTACTTGCACCAATGGAGCGCTGAGCTGCGCGCAGACGGTCTTCGCCACGTCTGAAAATTGCAGCGACAACGTGGACAACGATTGCGACGGCGCGGTCAACGACGGTTGTTGCCCGCATAGCGTGTGTGAATCGGGGGCGGCGTTGCCGAGTGGTTGTGGCGGGAATACGTGTACCACGTCCGTCTGCAACTACTCTGGCGGAGTCTTGTCGTACTGCTGCACCAGCACTTGGGACAATCTTTGCACCGCTGCGGCTGATTTGGCGTGCGGGAACAACACCTGCTGCGCACACGGAGTTTGTAATCAAGGCGTAGCGCTGTCGCCAACGTGCAGTTCTTGCGTTGCGGCCATTTGCAACGAAAAACCGTCTTGCTGCACGACAGGCTGGAATGAGGTGTGTCTCGATAGGGTTCCGACGCACTGCAGCGGAATGGGCGTTACCCTCTCATGCGGCAGCGGCGGCGGTTGTCCGCACAGCGTCTGCGTGACGGGCGCGGCACTCGGAAGCACCTGCAACACCTGCACCACCGCGATCTGCAATGCAATGCCCTCGTGCTGCGGATCCGGCGGCGGAACGTGGACGCAGGCGTGTGTGAACCTGGTTGCAACGCAGTGTAGCAGCGGCTTCTCGTGCAACTGAGCGGCTGACTCACCCATCCCTCGTTCGAAGCCCGCTCCATCCATTGAATCGCTTCATCAGGTCCACGAAGCGATGGCCTCTTCTTTACAACGTCTGGCAAACCGTGAGATGCTCGGGGTGCAAACCACTTTCTTGCGGTTTGTCCTTACCAGGAAGGCCCGGCCATGCGCAAGAGCTTTACTCGTGCATCGTTTTTCGCCAGCACTCTGTCGCTTTTCTTGAGTGCCGCCATTGGAGGTTGTGGAGGCGACGCGTCCACGACCACCGGTTCGGGCGGCAATGCAACAGGAGCATCCGGTGGCATGGGAGGAGCCGGCGGGGAAGGCGGGATCGCCGGGCAAGGTGGAACGGCGGGCCAGGGGGGCAGCACTGGGTGCACGGATGGCGCGACCCAGTCGTGTTATTCGGGGCCAGCAGGTACCGAAAATACGGGTCAATGCAAATCCGGTACGTCAACGTGCGCTGGAGGTGTATGGGGCGCGTGCGCTGGTGAAGTGCTCCCCGGTATCGAAGCCTGCAATGGCATCGATGACGATTGCAACGGACAAACCGACGATGGTTTTCCAAGCATCACGTGTGGCGAAGGCGCTTGTCAGGTCATGATCGAGGGGTGCATCGACGGAATGGTTCCAACGTGCGAACCCGGCGAGCCCATGCCAGAAACGTGCGACGGCACCGACGAGAATTGCGACGGCGTGATTGATGACGGCATCAATTGCCCGTGCACCGTCGAAGGAGAAATGCGGTCGTGTTATTCCGGCAGCATGTCCACGAAGGACGTGGGCCAATGCAAGGCAGGCGTGCAAACGTGCATCAGCGGCGCGTGGGGTACATGCGATAACGAAGTGCTACCAAAGCCGGAGGCTTGCGACAGCCTCGACAATGATTGCGACGGCGAATCCGACGAGAACCTCGGGCAAATCACGTGCGGTGCTGGGGCTTGTCTGGTCAGCGTCACGGCATGCGTCAATGGTGTGCCGCAGACGTGTACGCCGCTTCAGCCACAAACCGAAACGTGCAACGGCATCGACGACGATTGCAACCTCTTCATCGACGACAATCTCGGATCGGTCACGTGCGGCGTGGGCGCTTGTCAAGCAACGGTACCTGCTTGTTCAGGCGGGCAGATGCAAACGTGCACGCCCGGCATGCCGTCACCTGAAATCTGCGACGGCATTGACAACAATTGTAATGGTGCGGCCGACGAGAACAATCCTGGGGGAGGCGGCAATTGCATTACCGGTCAGCCCGGCATCTGTTCGGCCGGGACGCAGGTTTGTTCCGGTGGAGCACTGCAATGCGTCGCCAACATGATGCCGTCGCCCGAAATATGCGATAGCAAAGACAACAACTGTAACGGACAGACGGATGAAGGTAATCCCGGTGGCGGGATGGCCTGCATGACAGGACAACTCGGCGTTTGCGCCGCCGGCACGACGAATTGCAGCGGCGGCAATATCGTTTGCACGCAAAATACGCAATCGTCCCCCGAGGTTTGCGACGGTCTCGACAACAATTGCAACGGCGCATCGGACGAAGGCAATCCTGGGGGCGGCAGCACGTGCACGGTGGCGGGCAAGGTCGGACCTTGCGCTCAGGGGACGCTCAACTGCCAGAATGGTTCGCCCACGTGCGTGCAAACGGTTTTTCCGACGACCGAAAGCTGCAACAACATCGATGACAATTGCAACGGAATGGTCGACGAAGGCAATCCGCAAAGCGGCGGTACATGCACGACGGCGCTGCCTGGAGTCTGCTCTGCTGGAACGTTCCAATGTCAAAGCGGCGCGCTCGTTTGTGTTCAAAGCATGCAGCCGTCGAACGAGATTTGCGACAACAAGGACAACGATTGCGACGGCTCGATCGACGAAGGCAATCCGGGCAGCGGCCAATCATGCAATACCGGCGGACTCGGAATTTGTGCTCTCGGCACGACGGCGTGCTCGGCGGGTATGATCGTTTGTAATCAAACGAGTCTCCCTACGAACGAAGCCTGCGACGGCCTCGACAACGATTGCGACGGCTCTACGGACGAAGGCAATCCCGGCGGCGGCGGCGCATGCACCACGGGCCAACCGGGCATTTGCAGCGCAGGTACCCTGGCTTGCTCGAACGGGGCCCTCGTATGCAATCAGAATCAACAGCCGCAAACCGAAGTCTGCGACGGCCTCGATAACAACTGCAATGGACAAGTCAACGAGGGCAATCCGGGCGGCGGGCAAAGCTGCTCGGTACCGGGTCAATCTGGTCCCTGCGCTGCAGGAACGACGGCATGTACGAGCGGCGCGATCGTTTGTAATCAAACGACATTCCCCACGGGAGAAGCGTGCGACAACGTCGATAACGATTGCGATGGCACCGTCGACGAGGGCAATCCGGGCGGCGGCGCGTCGTGCACGGTCAGCGGACAGGTAGGACCATGTGCCAATGGCACGATCACGTGCTCGAGCGGTGCGCTCGGTTGCGCGCAGACGGTTTTTCCGGTCACCGAAGTATGCGGTGATGGCAATGATAACGATTGCAATGGTACCGTCGACAACGGCTGCGGGTGCGCGCACGACAAGTGCACCACTGGCGTGGCGATGCAGAGCGGTTGCGACCCGTGCGTGACGCAAATCTGCGCTGCCGATCCCTACTGCTGCAACAACAGTTGGGACAGCGCGTGCGTGCAAGAAGTCCGGACGATTTGCAACTCGCTCGTTTGTCTCGAGGCTGCTGGAACGTGCGCCCACTCGCCATGTACCGTCGGACCCAATACGACGACGCCTCTCACGAATGGCTGCGATTCCGCGCAGGCCAATTGTGTCGCGCTCGTTTGTGCGCAAGATTCGTATTGCTGCACGACGGATTGGGATAGCTACTGCGTCAGCGAAGTCGAGACCTATTGTCCGCCCTACACCTGCAATTGATGTCATTCGTCGGAGTCGAGCGTGACCATTTCTTGGCCGCGCTCATTCCGACAAGTCGCTCGAAAGATACTTGGCGAGCGTCTTGACGTCGATCTCCAAGCGCTCCGCCGTGCGTGATTTGTTCCCCCCACATTCGGAAAGCGCCCATCGAGCATAACGTTGCTGTACTTCACGCATCGGTTGCACAGGGCCTGCAAAGTTGAAAACGCTCGAGCCGCCACCAGCCAACCGAGGTAATGCAGCGTCGGCGAATTGAGCTTCCGGCGAGCGCCCGAGCAAGACGAGACGCTCGACCGCATGCCGGAGCTCACGAACATTGCCTGGCCATGGGTATTCGAGCATTTCGAGCATGCATTCACGCGAAACGCGCGCGACGCAGGAGGAAGGGTGGCGAGTTCTCGCTTCCAACAAGAATTTGTCGACGAGCTCGGGAATGTCGTCCCGACGCTCGCGCAAGGCTGGAACGGCGACCGGTACGACATCCAGACGATACAAGAGATCCTCGCGAAAGAGTCCCTCCGCGACGCGGCGGCGGAGATCTCGATGCGTGGCCGATATGATACGCACGTCGACGGGCAATTCTTTCGTAACGCCCACGGGGCGCACGACGCGGCGCTCGATGACGTCGAGCAATTTCACTTGCAATGCGGGCGCCATTTCGCCAATTTCATCCAAAAACAAAGTGCCTCCGGAAGCTTCCGTGAAAAGTCCCGGATGGCTCGTGCTCGCACCCGTAAAGGCACCCCGGGCATGCCCGAAAAGCTCGCTTTCGAGAAGCGGTTCGGGTAGCGCTGCGCAGTTGACCGTGACAAACGGTCCATTGGCTCGGCTGCTTTCGGCGTGCAGATGTCGCGCCAATAGCCCCTTGCCGCAGCCCGTGGGCCCCGTGAGCAATACGGGAACGTCACTCGCTGCAACGCGGCCCAGCACGTCGAGCACGGAGCGCATTGACGGACTGCCAGCGACGATTCCCGCGCGGAGCGCTTTGTCGCTCAAGGAGCGTCGTAACGTGCGCGCTTCGCGGCGCACGGAGGCTTCGTCGAACGCTCGGTCGAGATAAATGACGAGCTCGTCGATTTTGAAGGGTTTGGTGACGTAATGGTAAGCGCCGCGGCGGATGGATTCGATGGCCGTTTCTACGGCGCCATATGCCGTCATGACGATCACGGGCAAGTCCGGCACGATGCGATGTGCCGCCATGAGCAGCTCGATGCCGTCCATGTCCGGCATGCGAAGGTCCGTCACCAAAGCGTCGACCGCTTCGTTCTCGATATGGGAAATGGCAAGCTTGCCCCCGGGGACGGCGATTGTGGAGAAACCAGCATCGGAGAGACCGTCCGCAATGGTTTCCGCCATTTCGAGTTTGTCGTCGGCGACGACGACATTGTAAATGCGCGAGCGTTTATTGAACGGCATCCTTGTCCTCGCAGGCAGGTAGGCGAATGCGAACGCGGCTACCGCCGCCTTCGCGCGGTTCGATCACGAGCGTACCGCGGTGGATGTTGACGATTTCGTTGGCGATTGCCAATCCGAGCCCCGAACCTTCGGGCTTGGTCGTGAAAAATGGTTCGGTTGCACGCGTGATGTTTTCGTGACCAATACCGACGCCTCGGTCTTCCACGATGAAGTCGACATTGGAATTTTCGGCGCGCACCCACACGTCCACGGTGGTATCGGGGGAGCTCGCTTCGCAAGCATTTAGTAATAAATTGATGATCGCATGCTCGAGGAGGAGATTGACACCGGCAAGCGCAGGCAATGGTTCGTCCAAACGTACCTCGAGCTTGACTTGGGCCGCGAGAAATCGATGTTCGACGAGGCGAACGGCGCTACGAATGACATTGGCAGGCTCGATGGGAAGCAACGCGGGGAAATTGCCACGTGCCAGATCGAGAAACCCACGGACGACTTGGCTGATTTCCGCTGCTTGCTCGGCAATCGCTCGCACTGCCCGCGCGGCTTTCGGATCGCTGCCAACGCGCGCTTCGAGCTGCTCGGCGCGCCCAATGATGATCCCGAGCGGCGTCGAAATCTCGTGGGCGATGCCCATTGCCAAAGTTCCCGTCGTCGCGGCGCGACTCGCCCTTGCAAGGCGCGTATCGCTCTCTCGCACCAGGTCTGCAACGGCGAGCTGCTTTTCGAGCGCCAATTCGCGCCGCTGTCGCCTGAGCGCGGCCCACCCGAATGCAATGATGAGCGCACATGGGACGAGCACGCCGAGAAAGATTCGACTCCGCGCTCGGTCCCAACGGTCCCGCTCGTGCGATGCACTCGCAACGACCGCCGTCGCCCACGACCCGAACGATGCAACATCGGCCGTGGCAATGGCAACAACCGCGCGACGAGCCGGTAGACCGAGGTTGACGGCCTCGTCGCGTTCGAGCAGCACCGTATCGTCGCCGCTCGCCACGGAGCGCGTGAGCGCCTCGCCGGCCACCTGCCGTCCATCCACCGTTTGCCATGACGAATCACCCGCAGGTTTTACCAGAACAACCAGATCATCCGGGCTTTCAATGCGGCTCGATGGGCTCACGAGCCACGCTACCGGAACCGTCAGCTCAATCGTTCGGCCTTCGGTCGACGCGGATCGCACCGTCAACATACGTGGTTCTGTGCGGCTCGCCGCTGCCTGCGATTCCGTCAGCACCTCGATGCGGGGATATGCATTTCGCATTCCTTCCGAGGGGCCACGCCCTTCCGAGACGTCTGCCGCGACGAGCAACGCATCACGATGCACCGCGGAAAGCCGCGCCGACAGTTCGTCCGATAAAACGAGCGCGAGCATCCGCTGCTGCCGCGCCAGCGTTTCGAGTGCTCCTTCGAACTCCCGCTGCTCTTCGTGCAAGGCCACGCCAATGACTGCAAAAACGCCGAGCAGCACGGCCCATACCAGCCAGTCGCGTATCATCGAATGAGCGATACGCACGGCAAATGCCGGCCAGCGAATCGACGTCTTGCCCGAGGTCATACGAGCCTTTCAATGTGACGACAACGCAGCAGAGTACGTGCCAACCGCAAATCCTCCGCATCTTGCACCGACGTCGCTCCTCGAGCAGGGATTTTTTCCCTAGCGGCAGGGAATTTTTCCCTGGTAGATTTCGTTCCTAGCACAATCGTCCGCATTTCTAGGCGCTCTTTCGCTTGGCATCGTTGGTGCTAATACGATGTTTCGATGTCGAGCTTGTGTTGCGTCGCACGACGGATCTGCGCCGCTCTGGTTGTTGTCAGTGCTCTTTCCGTTTCGGGCGTTTCGTTTGCGGACGAACCAAATGATGCGCAATTGCAAGCTTTTACGCTCGAGCAGGCCATTGCTCATGCGAAAAGTCACAGTCCCGACATAGCTGTCGCAAATGCACGAATTCAGGCCGCGCGTGCATTCGCTGCGGTGCCTCGCGCACAGTGGCGCCCGACGTTTGGAGCTGTTGCAGAAATCGTCGGCTCGAGTGTCAATAACTCGACGGCGACCATTCTGTCGAATCCACGTGTGGATTTGCCTCGCATTGGAGCGACTCGTTTGTCCACGCAGCCGGATTTCACCCCGTATGCGACGACCCTCGTCGCAGCAGGAATGCGGCAGGAGCTATTCGATTTCGGGCGCATTGCGGCCGAGGCGGCAGCGCTCGATGCGCAAGTGGACCTCGAGCGAAAGCGGGCCGAAGGTGCGACATTCGATGTCGTTCTGCACGTCGTGGAAGCGTTTTACGCGGTACGAGCGGCCAAAGCGGTTGCCAAAGCTGCCGAGGATGCATCGAATCGAGCGACGGTGTATCGGGATGCGACGCGCGCGGCCGTGGGGGCAGGCATGCGTACGCCGGTCGATCTCGCGCGGGCCGAAGCAGAGGTCGCGAAATTCGACGTGGGGAAAGTCCGAGCAAAAGGCGCTCTCGATGCGGCGCGCGCCGTATTCGCGGCCGTCGTGGGGCTCGACCAGGCAGGGCTGGATGCGATCGATGCCTCGACGAATGACGAATTGGGTGAATTGCCATCGATGGAGCAGCTCATCGAGCAGGCGCGGCGCGACAGCATAGAGGTGCGCCAAGCGGAGGCCAGGGTCGGTCTTGCACAGGCCGAGACGAATGCGGCTGCGGCGCAACTTCGGCCGAACCTCTTTCTCACGGCATCGGTATCGGGGCGTGCGGGCGGCGCGCCGACGCAAGCTGGCGACGTTGCACTGGGTCATGGCTTCTTGCCGCTCGTGCCGAATTGGAACGTAGGCGCAGTGCTCAGCGTGCCGCTCTACGACCCGACGCTCACGGCGCGAAGGAACGCATTGCACGAGGTCGAGCGAGCGCGCTCGGCGGAGCTCGAAGTCGCGCGCGTTGCGCAGGTTGCGGCCGTGCGACGAGCGTATGTGGATGCCATTGCGGTACGAAACGAACTCGTCGCGCTTGAACGAGCAGAAGCTGCTGCAAAGGCAAGTCACGCGCAGGCCGAAGCGAGGTTCAAGGCAGGGCTTGGCACCATACTCGACTTGGTCGACGCCGAGTCATTGCGTGTGGAAGCCGAGGTTGGGCGTGCCGTGGGGGCATTTCATGTTGCAAGAGCGCGCGCGATTCTCGAGCGCGTCGTGGCAGGAGCACATCGATGAGCAATCGAACCAAGACGCGCGTTTTTGCGATAATCGGGGGTGTCGTTTGTCTTGGTCTACTCGGTGGAGTAGCCCTGGTCGCGCAGGCCACGTCGACGGAGCCGACGCCGCTGTCTGCGCAGCCCAAAGGCGTGACCGTCATTCCCGCGCGTGAGGCAAAGTATCGCCCCACGCGCCGATTTCTCGGAACGTTGCGTCCGTGGCAAGAAGCCAAAATCGGTCCGCAGCTCGTTTCGGCCTATGTCGAAACGGTGCTCGTGAGACCTGGTGACATTGCAGAGCAAGGGCAAGTGCTCGCAACGCTCGATTGCCGGAACACGGCGGCCGTGAAAAGCAGCGTTGCAGCAAAGGCGCGTGCGCTCGACGAGCAGCAGCGAGCGATCGCGAGCGAAGCGGCGAGGACGCAGGTGCTCGTCGAGGATGGGTTTGTCTCGCAAAACGAAGCGGAACAAAAGGCTGCGCGAAGCGCGGCGGCAGAGGCGCAGCTTCAAGCGATGCGCGCCGAGCTCGCAAGCAAAGCGCTTCAAGTCAACGATTGCGTTCTCAAGGCGCCCTTTCGTGGCGAAATCGCGCACCGCTTCATCGATCCTGGTACATTCGTCAAACCGGGCGCGACGCTCGTGTCCATCATTGATCGGGCCATCGTTCGAGTCACTTTCGACGTTCCAGAAGTCGATTATCAAGCCGTCTCGCCCGGGACCGAGGCGAAAGTAAAAATGCTCGCCACGGGACGCGAAATCCTTGCCAAAATCGCGCGGCGTTCTCCCAGCGCGAATCCCGCGACGCGTACGGTGCGCGTGGACATCGACGTGCAAGATACGGAGCGCGCGCTTCCCGTGGGGACGACCGCCGAAGTTTTCATTGATGTCGGAGCTCCACAAGACGCAATCGAGTTGCCATTGCGGGCTGCAACCATTCGCGGCAAAAAAGCGACGCTCTTCGTCATCGATGGCGATGTGGCGAAATCGATGAGTGCTCGTGTGCTCGGCGAATCGGTCAAGAGTGTATTTCTCGAGCGATTCATCAGTGCGGGGACCCCGGTGGTGCTCGAAGGCAGATCGCAGCTCCGAAATGGGGATGTCGTACGCACGCGTGTCGAAGGCGCGGCGGCGCCCGTACCTACAAGCTCGATGATGCCTGCGGGAGTCAAGCCATGACGCGATTGGCACTGCGCAATCCGCTTGCCGTGCTGATGGTCAGTATCGCGCTGATGGTATTTTCCGCGGTCGTTACGCCGCGCATGGCGGTTGATACGTTTCCCGAGCTATCGCCGCCGGTGCTCATCGTCGGCACGCTCGCTTCAGGGCTTGGACCGAAAGACGTCGAAAAGACGATTACCTGGCGGCTCGAAAAGGTCATTGCCGCAACGCCCGGCGTCGATCACATTCGCAGCAAATCGCGCACCAGTTTGAGCATCGTTTATGTTTGGCTCAAATGGGGAACCGACTTGAATGCCGCGCAAGCGCTCGTGCAGCAGCAGGTCGCATTTGCGATGTCCTCGGTTCCCAAAACGCTCGGTGTCTTGCCGCCGTTTGTCTTGCAATACGATCCATCGGATGCGCCGGTTTTGCAAGTCGCGGTCCATGGGGGAGGGCTCAGCGGCCCGCAACTGTATGATTTTGCTGTCAATTCGGTCGAGCCCATCATCGAGGGGATTTCTGGTGTCGCGAGTGCATCGCCGAATGGGGGACGCGAACGGAGAATCAATATCGTCGTCGATCCCGTTCGAGCGCTCGCGCGCGGGGTGACGTCTCGCGAAATCTCGGCCGCGGTGGACAAGGCCAATGCGCTCATGCCTTCCGGGCGCCTCATGACGACGGGGTCCGAATCGAACGTGTACACGAATGCGGTTGCGGCGCGCGTATCGGACATTGGTGACGCCGTCGTAAAAGAGGTGGATGGTCAGGCCGTGCTGATCCGGGATGTCGCACTCGTGGAAGATGGCGGTTCGGCGCCGTCGCAGTTTGTCGCTGTCGATGGCAATCCGGCGGTTTACCTCAACGTGTTGCGAATTCCGGGAGCCAATACGGTACAGGTGGTGGAATCGATTCGGGAGGCGCTTGCCAATCTGAAGGGGCTGCCTCCGGGGATCGTCGTGCAGCCCATTTTCGATCAAGCCACGTTCGTCCGTGGCGCGATCCACGGACTCCAGCGAGAGATCGTACAAGCGCTCTTCTTGGTGGCCGCCGTGATTTTGCTGTTCCTCCAAAGCGCGCGTTCGGTGCTCATCGCAGCCATTTCCGTGCCGCTCAGCTTCGCCACCATTCTGCTCGTCCTTTATGCGACCGACCAGTCGCTCAATGCATTCACCCTTGGCGGCTTGACGCTCGCCATGGGACCGCTCGTCGATATTTCCGTCGTCGTTTTGGAATCGATTCACCAGCGGCGAATGGCTGGTGACGATGCAGTGACCGCTGCTTTGCGGGGAGCAAAGCTCGTGGCGGCACCCGCGCTTGCGGCATCGCTCTGCACGATTGCCGTTCTTTTGCCTGTCGTGCTTCTCACGGGACTTGCGCAAAAGCTTTTTTCTCCGCTTGCGCTCACCGTGGCGACGGCAATGCTTGCGGGCTATTTCGTCAGCATGCTGATCACGCCCGTGGCGTGTCGGTATCTCTTGGGCCAGCACCACGAGCCCGGAAAGCTTGCGTCGGCGGTATCTGGCTTCATCGATCGCGTCGTGAATGCATACACGAATGCTCTTCGCGCAGCACTCGACCGCCGAATTGCGTTGACAATGGCAATTTTTGCGCTGGTGGGGGCAAGTGTTTATGCGGCATCGTGGCTGCCGGCTGCATTTTTCCCGGAAGTCGACGAATCGATGGAGCGAGTCTACGTGCGTCTTGCGCCCGGCACGTCGCTCGACGACTCGACGCGTATCTTCCAAGAAATTGGACAAACCTTACGGCAAGAATTGCCGAAAAACGAGGTCGAGCTCGTCCTCATGAACATTGGCGCGCCCAGCAAAGCGCGCTCGAAAATGAACAGCCCCAATGCCGGGCCGCACATGGGCTTCATTCGCGTCGCGCTCGCGCCACCCGAAAAGCGAAAGCGATCGCAGCGTGAGATTGCCGATGCCATGCGTGCCATTCTCACGAAACGTTTTCCTGGCATCGATTTCCTCCAGAAGCCCGGGGGGCTCGTCGCCAGCGTTTTTTCCAATGGCTACAGGGCACCCCTCACGGTCGAGGTGCATGGCAACGATCTCGACCAGTTGGATGCTCGTGTCAAAGCCGTCTCGGATGTGGCGCGAGACGTTCCCGGCGTGCGGGACATTTACACGACACTGGATCTCGAATACCCCGAGCTACGCATTACGACGGACCGGCAGGAAGCGGGTCTCGTCGGCGTGACAGCGCGAGACACGGCGCAAACGACGCTCGATGCGACCGTTGGCAACATCAACGCGCCTGCCGTGTGGATCGATGGAAACAATGGTCAATCGTATTATGTCGTCACGGCGTACGACCCTCGGATCATCGAGGATGCCGAACGTTTGCGCGAAGTTCCGATTCGAGCCACGCAATCGGGCGCGGTTACGCTTGGTAGCTATGCGACGATCGAACGCTCGACCGGACCCATTGAAATCGAGCGCAATCACTTGCAGCGCGTCGCGATCGTTTACATGCAGACCGAGGGTCGGGATCTCGGCAGCGCTGCCACGGAGCTCGAAAAGCGCCTGCACGGCGATCCGCGCACGCGCGACGTGCACTTCAACCTCGTGGGCCAAGTCGACCTGATGCGCTCGACGTTCTCCGGGCTAGGCGTCGCGCTCGGTCTTGCCATCATGGTCGTTTTCGTCGTCATGACCATTCAATTCAAATCGATGCGCCTGCCGCTCATCATGCTGTTCACGATTCCTGCGTGCGTCGTAGGCATCGTGGCCGCGCTTTTTGCGGCCGGTGAAGGGTTTTCGGTTCCCACGATGATGGGCATCCTCATGGTCGTCGGCATTGCGGTGTCGAACGGTATTCTCCTCGTCGACCATGCGAACAAAGAATTTACCGCAGGAAAAGAAGCGCTCGATGCCGTGATCGAAGCGGGACGCGCGCGTTTTCGTCCCATCGCCATGACGAGCCTCGCGACGATCATCAGCCTTCTCCCAACGGCCCTGGGGCTCGAGCACGGCACGGAGTCGAACCGCCCGCTCGCGCTCGCGGTTACGGGCGGACTTGCGTCGTCCACCCTGCTGGCGCTGTTCCTCGTCCCGATGATGTTTGTTTTTCTTGCCAAACGGCCCAAGGAAAATTTCGTGCCGGAAGCATGAAAGGCGCTTCGCAGACGCCATCGCCAAGGTCGACGACGCACAGAATCGAATTCGCGCTCCTCTACTGCCGTGCTGGTACGACCGATCCAGTCATTGCGGCGCGAACCTCCATGCCAAGCTCGCACGAATTGATTCCGTTCGCATGCTCGCTGCGTCGATTGGTCGGAATCCAGGCAGGATCCACCAGCTTACGCTGGCGCAAAAGGACCTCGTTCGTTTCGAGATCGAGCAGCACGACGCGGACGTAATGCCGATTCGCGCCGTCGATTTCCGTCGGACCATTGCCGTCTTTCGGCTCGTCCATCACCACGAGAAAGAGCCGCGCTTTCAGCGCTCGCACGGTGTCCTCGAGGTTTACGCGTTTAAGCCGATTCCGCAGCTCCGCAAGCGCGCGGCTGTCATCGACCGTCCGCACGCGCTCTTCCCATTGAGGCATCAAAAATGGCAGGCCCGCGCGTGCCGTATGAAAACGCTCCACGTGCGCGGCGACTTTGATACGCTCGCCGTCCGACAGAACCGCGCGCGCTGCTTCGCGGAGCGTTTTCTCCGTTGCCTTCGCGGGCGGATCGAAGAGGCACAGCACGAATGCATCGCGGAAGGTCGTCTGACCCATGTCCGCAAGCCCTTGCAAGCTTTTGAAGCCGCCAATCGGCCCACGCAAATATAGAATCGGCCGAGCCAGCGTAGCCGTCATACCCTCGCCACGAAGCGACTCATCGACGATATCGCCCTCGTAATCTCCCGAATGCTCGCCTACCCATGCTTCGATACGCGGCAGGAGCGCCTTGTCGGCGGCCGTGACATGCGCTGTGGATTCGTGAAGCTGCGAAAGCAATGCATTGCGATCAGCCTCCAGCGCATCCACGGCGCGGCGCCGCTCCACGACGAGCAAGGCAACGATACCGACGACCGCTGCGATACCTACAAAGCGTAGGACCGCGACGACCGTCGGGGACATTTTGGCCCGACCTGCGGGTCGGCCGGCGACCGACGCCTCGACGCGCTCGGTGAGCTCCGGGGACATTTTCGGGGTCGTCAAGAACGTCGGCACGAGTCAATCTCCCGGCGGCAAGAGAGCCCTGTGTTTCCGCAGGTTTTGCTCGACCAACTGCAAGAGCTGATCCCCGGTGACCCCGAGTCGCTCCGCGGTTGCCTCGGCCAGCGAGCTTTGCGCCACGCCAATTTTGAATTGGTATGTCGCGCGTCGATCGGGCCCTAGCTCGACCTGCAGAAAACGGAGCCCCGGCACCTTGTTTTCCCGTTCGAGGCGCTGCGCGAACGCAAGAAAGTGCGTCGTGACGAACGCCTGCGGCCGGAGCTTGTGGAACATGCCCAGTACGAGCTCGACGATACGCTCGCCTTCCGATGGATTGGTCCCCGAGCACAGTTCGTCCAGAAGCACCATTGAATGTGGTGGGAGCCGTTCGAATAGGCTACGAATGCGCATCATCTCCATGCCCAGCCGCCCTTCGGCCTGATCGACCTTCGTCCCCTCGATGAGCGACGTGACGAGCCCCGTTGCCAGCACGAGCCGCGCGCTCTTCGCGGGAACGAACAGCCCATTTTGGGCGAGGAGCTGCGCAATACCCAGCGATTGGAGCAGTCGCGTTTTGCCTCCCGAATTCGGGCCTGTGATCAGAATGGAGGTGGTCGTGGGGTCGATCTCCAGATTGCAGGGAACGGGCGTGATACCATTGAGAAAGAGGAGCACGTTGAAAAGACCATGGAGTTCGCGGGGCTTTTCGGGTTCGACCAGTTCCGCAAGGCAAACCGAGAGCCCGGCTGCCAGCGCCTTGTCGCGGAATCCCAACGCTCCGAGGTAAAACTCGACGTCACCGATGAGCTGGACGAGCAAGACGAGCTGGCTGTCGATGCCCGTGAAAACCGCGTCGATGAGGCGCGAGAGCACTTCGCTTCGGCTGAATTTGTAGCCGCGGACGAATAACTCGATGACCGCGAGCCAGCGACGCCAAAACGGATTGACGAACGGATTTTGCGCGGCTTCCTCGATGGACAGGACATTGAATGAACGAATTTCCCCGTCGGCGCCCACGCTGATTTTGAGATTCAAGGTTGCGAGCTGCTGGTCGTAGCTCAAAAGATCGCGAAGGGACCCATAGGGCTCACTGGCCAGAATGGCCGCGCCAAACTCTCCCAGCCGCCGCAAACCCGATTGCGCCGTCGAGAAGTCCGCTGCAAGATGATCGAAGAGCCGTTTTACGGTGGTGAGCGTATCGAGCTTGTGCCGGTTCAGGTCCATGCGACGAGCCGCTCCGCCCGCCCCCGTGCTCTCGAGCTGTCCGCGTAGCCGAACCAGGTCGCGGTACACGTTTTCGAGCGCCTTACGCAGCTCTGGCTGATTCGACAGTTCATGGAGGATATCCCGGCGAAATGCGATTTCTGCAGGATCCGACGGGGGGTTGGCCATGAGTCGGAGCAAGAACGTTGCGGATGTCAGCGTGGCTTCGGCGTTACCCGCGCGAATGGAGAAATACTTCGCGACGATTTGCTGCAGAAACAGATCCGCCGCGAAACCGTTCGGATCCCAGGTCGAAGCAGGGGTTGCGGTACGCTCGAGCGCCTCGGCGAACATGCCCCCAGACGTGCTTCCCGCAAAGGCGAGCGTGACGGCGAACTTCGTTGCATCGACGTCAATCCGAACAGCAGCCTTCGACTGGAGAAGATCGGGGATGGGTATTTCGTTCACGCGTGTAGCCTCCCGCGTCGCGTTCCCAGTGGACCGTATCAGAAAACTCGGAAGGAAGAAATTTCTTTGAATGCGTATCGCGAAGCCGACTTGTCACGGCGCTGTGCGCCATGCCATGGGGCCCAGCCTCGACCCAGATGGTGCTTGGCCTCGAGCTGGCAATGGTTCGGCACGTGCGCACCGCCCCTTGACAAACCGTTTGTCCCGGATTAAGCAGGCGGCCTCGACGTAGGGGCCCGCGATGTGCTTTTTGGCTAGCCCGCTTTTCCATTCTTCTGCTATCATGGATGCTCATGGATCCCAAGAGCAGCGCAGGGCCCATCTATCTCGCGCCAGCCGCTCATGGCGGCGTGGAATCTCGGTCGACTGTTCGCGCCGAACGCCGCCCAACTTCGCCATTGCGTCCAGCAGTCGACGAACACGTCGTGCAGCCCGAAGCGGAGGGGCGTTACGAGATGATTCGAGGCCGTAAGGTTTCGGCGATGGTCGCGCTGCTTCCTCATGCCAAAGCGCAGTGTCGCCTTGCGTTTCTGATCGCCCCGCACGTAAGGCTCGGATGGTCCACGTCGACCGAGCTGCTCACGCGTGCATCGGAGGCATCCGACTTCGGAACGGACGTGTGCGTGTGCCAAGACGGCACGGATCCAGCGACGGGTTCACGTTACCTGGAAGAGATATCGTTCGAGGTGGTGAACGAGCAGCGGCTGCGTGACGTGACGGACAAGGCCGAAGATCTGATTCAGCGCGGAGTTCGTCGGGTGTTCGCCATTTTCGTGAAAACGAACATCGTGAGCGAGTGGTCAAGGGACGAAGGAAAGTTCGTCCGGCTGAACGAAGACGGCGTGATCGAGGATAAACTCTTCATTCGTCCCATTGCCGTGCGCGCATTGATCGACTTTGCCGAGGGGGAAAACGAAGTCGCACGGGCGCTCATTACGAAGGGCAATGCGGAGATCGTCAAGCTGAAAGAAAATGCCCACAAGAAGGGGCTGGACGAAGGGCACAAGAAGGGGCTGGACGAAGGGCACAAGAAGGGGCTGGACGAAGGCCACAAGAAGGGCGTGCAAGACACGTTTTGCCGCCTGTTGCGTATGCGCTTCGGAGATGTGCCGGACGCGGTGCAGCAACGCATCAGCGTTGCGAGTATCGAACAGCTCGAGCAATGGACCGAGCGCTTGTTCGTGGCGACGTCACTCGACGACGTATTCCTCTAGTCGGCTCACCCGTCCCACAATCCCAACCCACCAACTCGTGTCATCGCGAAACGGTGCGCATGCGCATGACCACACGTGGTATCGTCTCCGATTCCGGAGGACAGATTCATGCGCACACGTTCCCTCGTAGCTTCATTCTTCCTTACGTCCCTCGCAGGACTCGCGTCGATCGGGTGCAGCGGCGAAAGTGGCTCGTCGACCCTCGCACCGCTTGCAATTCCCGAGGGTTGCAACCCAATCGCTTTCGAACACGATTGCATGTTGCCTTACCCGTCGGACTTTTACCTGGTCGACGACGCTTCGATGCCCACGGGCAAGCGTGTCGAGCTGACGGAAGCGGCGAAGCCCAAAACAGCGGCGGAAGCCTCTTTCGACCTGATGGCCAACGATCCTGTGGATGGTTTTTCCACGCATCAACCCATCATGGCGTATTTCTCCACCGGCGTGACCGCCGAGGGCGTCCTCTTTCATACCGACGAGCCTGAAAAGAGCTTGTCGGCCGATAGCAAAGTGCTCCTCATCGATGCCGAAACGGGCAAAACGGTCCCCGCGTGGGGCGAAATCGACATGAATCCGCCCACGCCTGCCGAACGGGCCATCATCGTGCGGCCTTTCTCGCAGCTTCAATACCAAAAGCGTTACATCGTTGCGCTTCAGGGCCTTCTCGAAGCGAAAGAAGACGGTTCGTCCGGGCCGCTTGCGAAGGCTCCGCAAGGCTTTGCGCGTATCCGAGACAAACAAGCCGATTCGGATCCCGCGCTGAAACCGATTGCAGATCGATACGAAAAGGAAATCTTCCCGCAGCTCGAAACGCTCGGCGTGAGCCGCGACAAACTGCAGCTCGTCTGGGACTTCACGACGGGCAGCGAAGAACACATCACCCGCGATTTGCTCTTCATGCGCGACGACGTGATCGCCAAGATGGAAGCCGCGCCGCCCGTCGTGACCGTGACGAAAGCCGTCGAAAATACGGTAATGGAAAACGAAAACATTTGGCTGCGTATCGAAGGGACCATCCGCGTGCCGCTGTATCTCGAAAGCGCCGAGCTTGGTGCGAGGATCCATCGCGATGCCAGCGGCAAAGTGGCGCAAAATGGCGAAACCGAAGTCCCATTCTTGCTTCAAGTGCCCCATAGCGCCAACCCGGCCGATGCCAACTTCGAGCCGATGCGCATTCTGGAATATGGGCACGGTGCATTCGGCCTCCGCGAAGAAATCAACTATAGCTTCATGCGCGGATACACCAATCAGGACAAATACATCGCCGCTTCGGTGGATTGGTGGGGCATGACCGAGCCGGATCGCAATACGGTCATCGAACGAGCGCTCATGGATCAAGGGACCATGTTCGATTTCGTCGACAGGCTCCACCAAGGCATCGTCAACTTCATTGCGCTTTCGTACGCATTGAAGGGCCCCATTGCAGACCTGCCCGAGCTTCAGCGATTCGGCAAAACGCTCTACGACGCGAACAAGCTGTATTATTATGGCATCAGTCAAGGAGCGATTTTTGGCGTGACAATGCTCGCGCTGAACCCGCTACTCGACCGAGGCGTCTTGGGCGTGGGTGGTGGCCCGTATTCGTTCATGATGGCTCGTTCGGGCAGCTTCGTGCCATTCGTCGCATTGCTCCAAGGCCCGCTCCAGAGCGCTCTCACGATATCGAAGCTCATCATGCTCAGCCAAAACAGATGGGACCGCGTGGATCCGATGACCTACGCGCCGCATTTGCTGAAGGACACGTTCCCCAAGAGCCCCCCCAATCGGCATATTCTGATGCAAAACGCGATCGGTGACCATTTGGTGAATCACCTATCGACGCATCTAGTGGCAAGAGCCGCAGGAATTCCCCTGCTGGAAGGAGCATCCGACCCCGTGTGGGGGCTCGATTCGGTCGCGGGGCCCGCGGACGACGCGATTCTCTTCGTGGACTACAAGCTATCCGAATTGCCGGGCGTTTATTGCAAACTGCCCCCGGATACCCAAGAACCGGAAGTGCACGAAGAGGTCCGGCGAAATCCCAAAATCAAAGCTCAACTCGATACGTTCTTCCAACCAGACGGCATGATCACGAATACCTGCGAGGGAAAGTGCGATCCGGAATGAGCCCAGCGCTCTTCACGCTTTCGCACTCGCAAGCTCAGCGCGGATTCGCCGCGACTCCAATGCAATTTTCGTGACGGGCACGCCAATCTCGCCAAGCGTCATTTCCGCCAAGCGCACCGCAACCTCCTCTTCCTCGTAACATGCCGCCGTCGCGTGATGCACCTCGAGCGTACCATGCTCGGCGATGTAATGCGCGCGCACCAGTATTTTTGCATTGGGGTTGAGTGATCGCGCCACTTCGACGATGGCCGCTCGCGTTTGCGGATCGGGCGTCGTCACGATGACGTAATCAGATTGCGCGAGACCAGCCGCAAGAAGCACCTCCGAACGTTTCCCGTCACCATAAAGAGCCCTGCGCCCAGCCTGCCGAAGCTCGCTGATGGTATCGATGTTCAAATCGATGATCACCGAGCATACGTCGAATCGGTCCATCAGCTTCACGATGGTTCGTCCCACGGGGCCATAACCCACGACGATGGCGCGAGCCCCGCACGGCCTTTCCTCGCCCGTTTGCGTCGCTTCGAGCGTTCGCCCGTGCGCTTCGGCACGCCGGTCGAACCATCGCAATAGTTTCGGGCGGGCGCGTATTGCGTCTTCGATGGGATCGATCAATCGAAAGAGCAGCGGATTGAGGCCAATGGATAGGATGGCGCTGGCCACGAGCACGCTTCGCCCCGCGGGAGGAAACAGGTCGAGCTGGCCGGCCATATCGGCGAGGATGAACGAGAATTCGCCAATCTGCGCGAGCCCAATGGCGACCGTGAGCGCCGTTCGAATCGAATAACCAAGCAATACGACCACGACGAGGGCCGCGATGGGTTTACCAATGAGGATGATGCCGAGCGTCGAAAGCACGAGCCCCGGCGCATCGATGAGCGCGCGGTAATCGAATTGCATGCCCACGGCCACGAAAAAAAGCACCGCGAATGCGTCTCTCATGGGCAATGCGTCGGCCGCCGCCTGGTGGCTCAACCTGGATTGACCCACGACCATTCCCGCAAGAAATGCCCCAAGGGCCAAGGAGGCGCCAAAAACGACCGCCGAACCCGTCGCGACGGCAAGCGCGATGGCCAGCACCGTGAGCGTGAAAAGCTCGCTGCTGCGCATGCGCGCCACTTTCATCAAAAACCACGGAACGACACGCGGACCAATGGCGAGCACGAGCGCGATGAGCAAAGCGAGCTTGAAAATGCCGAACGCGACGATAGCAAATGCTTCAAAACCCGCCACACCCGCCTCGCGCACCGATACGGTCACGGGGATGAGCAAGAGAATCAGCACGGTAAAAATGTCTTCGACGATCAGCCATCCGACGGCCACGTGCCCATGCGGCGTGTCGAACGCGTCGTGCGCAGCGAGCATTCGAATGAGCACGACCGTGCTTGCCACGGCGATGCACATGCCGAGCACGAGCCCCGCGGTGAGCGACCAACCGAAGCCCAGCGCGACGACCGTTCCGAGGCCCGTTGCCACGGCGCTCTGAACGATGGCTCCAGGTACCGCAATGCGCCGGACTCGCAGGAGATCCGGGAGCTTGAAATGCAAGCCGACGCCGAACATGAGCAGGATGATCCCAATTTCGGCAAGTTGCGTAGCGAACCGGGCATTGGCGACGAACCCGGGCGTGTACGGACCGACGACGACTCCTGCGAGCAAGTAGCCGAGAATGGGCGATGCGCCGAGACGCTGCGTCACGATGCCGAGTAGCAATGCGGCGCTCAGCGCGCTCGCCAGCGTGAGGATGAGGTCGTCGACATGCATTCGGCCCTCGGCTCGAAAGGCAAGCGGCGGGCCATGCGCTGAAAATGTGAATTCAGTATTCGATGGGGGAACCGTCAATCCGCCGGGCGAACGAAGACGGTCGCAGCCATCTCGCGCTCGCCCTTCACGGATACCCGCGCGATCAGCGCCTCACGAACGCGTCGCGCTCCTTTGGCCAGTTTTTCCGGTTCGCATTGCGCGTATTCATGCCAGTTGAAAGCAACTTGCGCCGCAATCTCGTCGACCAAGTCTTCCCGCGTATGCGCATGTGCGCAAATGCCCAGCTCGGCGTCTTCAACGATATAGAGCTGCCCCGATTCTTCGTCCATCGTGACGTCGAGGCGCAACTCCGGCGAAAACTCGAGTATGCTATTTTTGTGCCGAATTCTTTCGAATACCACCTGGGACAAATCGACCGGTACGACTCGATATACGTCAGAGGGCGTCTTCACGGCCGTGACCAATCGATGCAATGAGCTCGTAGACTGCGTCGCGCACGTTCATCCGTTTTCCGCCACCAAAGTCGAGCAGCAGCGGCTCGCTCGCCAGCCGCATGGGGAGCGCATAACTGCCCGCAGTAGGCACTTCGCACAGGAGCGTTGCGCGCTGACGAAGCTTTTCAGATGGACGAAACCGCTTCTTGACAACCTGTTTCTCTTCGACCGCTGCAAGCAGAAGCACCGTCTGCTGCATTCCAGCGATCGCGCGCACGAGCACGTCCGCTGGCGCGACGTGTGCTTGTGCGGCCGGACCGTGCACGCGTAAGATAACCTCGCCCGAACTTCGTGGCTCGCGCCTGTCCATGCGATCGTTGTTAGCACAGATGAACGAACGGCAAGGTGCAGAAACGGCACCAAAACCGGTTGAACACCCTCTCTGGTTGCTCGCATGGCCGTCATCGGCACGTCATGCCGGCCACCATCTACGCGATCTCGATGGCCTCCGACGCGGTCTCGATGGCACCAAACGTGATCTCGGTTGCACTCGACGGGATCTCGACAGGCGGGGTGAACGGTCTCGACGGGATGGATCGGTGGCCACGGTGAATGGTGCGAAACGTCGCGGACCATGGTGGATGAAGTGGCGACGGTTGCTTACGCGAACATGGCGGAATGGTCGGATCGGTTCGCCAATACAACTCTACTCGGGCGTCCCTTCCGGCTCCGGCATCGCCGATTCGCGCTTTCGGCTCGATACGAACATCCTGCGCGCTGCAATCGGAGTGAGGCGCGGAATCGATGGATCCCGCTCGTGCGCTCGATTGAATACTTTCATGCATCGAATGCGCGCAATACATCTTCGGGCAGAGGTGCATCGAAGTCGTCGGGTATGTCGACCAGTCCGCGAAGTGTGCCAAGCTGCGGCTTACGCAACGTGGTGCTTTGCGCACTGGCAGGCTCCTCGTCAACGATGATGACCTCGATTTCATGCCCCATGAGCGGGAGCAGCTCTGGGATTTTCAGAGTGTCCGAATCGACGCGCGTGCGGATGCGAATCGCGTGGAGCATATTCGTACAAAAGCCTAGTCGGTCGGCCTGAGGATTGCAACCATCCTGTTAAAACCCTCACGCTGGAAATGGTTCGGGGGCAATCGCCCTCGAACCACGCTTCAAGCAATGCGCCGATACTTGATCCGATGCGGCTCGTTCGCGTCCGCGCCCTTGCGCCGCTTCAAGTCAGCCTCGTAGTCCTGATAGTTCCCCTCGAACCACACGACCTTGCTGTCCCCCTCGAACGCGAGCATGTGCGTCGCGATGCGATCGAGAAACCACCTGTCGTGGCTGATGATCACCGCACACCCGGCAAACTCGAGCAGCGCTTCCTCGAGCGACCTGAGCGTGTCGACATCCAAATCGTTCGTGGGTTCGTCCAAGAGCAGCACGTTGCCACCGCGTCGCAAGAGCTTCGCCAAGTGCACGCGATTTCGTTCACCGCCGGACAAATCGCCGACCTTCTTCTGCTGATCAGCTCCGGCAAAGTTGAAGCTCGACACGTACGCGCGCGAATTGACCTCGCGCTTGCCCACCATGAGCGTCGGCTCGCCTCCCGAGATCTCTTGCCAGACGCTTTTGTTTGGATCCAAAGCATCTCGGCTCTGGTCGACATACGCAAGCTCGACGGATTCACCGATGCGCATCGCGCCCTTGTCGGGTTTTTCGAGGCCCATGATCATCTTGAAGAGCGTCGTCTTGCCAGCGCCGTTCGGGCCGATCACACCGACGATGCCACCGCGCGGAAGCGAGAACGACAAGTCGTCGATGAGGAGTTTGTCCCCGAACGCCTTCGACAAATGATCGGCTTCGACGACGATGTTTCCAAGACGCGCGCCCGCCGGGATGTGAATGCGGCTCGGTTCGTACTCTTTGGCTTTTTGATCTTCGGCGAGCAGCGTTTCGTAGGCTGCAAGGCGCGCTTTGCTCTTCGCTTGTCGCGCACGCGGATTCATCTGCACCCACTCGAGCTCCCGTTCGAGCGTCTTTTTGCGCGACGAATCTTCCTTCTTCTCGAGCTCGAGGCGCTTCTTCTTTTGCTCGAGCCAGCCCGTGTAGTTGCCTTCGTACGGGTAGCCGTTCCCTCGATCGAGCTCGAGGATCCAGCCGGCGACGTTGTCGAGGAAGTACCTGTCGTGCGTGACGGCGACGACGGTGCCGGTGTATTCCGCGAGGAACCTTTCGAGCCACGCGACGCTTTCGGCATCGAGGTGGTTGGTGGGTTCGTCGAGGAGCAGGAGATCGGGTTTTTCCAGGAGCAAACGGCATAGTGCGACGCGACGTCGTTCACCGCCGGAGAGTTTGTCCACTTCGGCATCGGCCGGGGGCAAACGCAGCGCGTCCATGGCGCGTTCGAGCATGCGGTCGAGCTCCCAGCCGCCGGATGCTTCGATCTTGTCCTGAATGACCGCGTATTCTTCGAGCAGCTCCTCCATGTTGTCCGGGGATTCGCCGAGCAGGACGCCGATTTCTTCGAAGCGTTGCAAGAGCTTGCGCGTGTCCATCACGGCGGCTTCGACGTTTTCGAGCACGGTTTTTCCGGCATCGAGTCGCGGTTCTTGCTGCAAGAAGCCCACGCGTGTGCCGTCGGCGGGTTTGGCTTCGCCGAGGAATTCGTTGTCGATGCCGGCCATGATGCGCAAAAGCGTGCTTTTGCCGGATCCGTTGTGTCCGAGTACGCCGATCTTCGCGCCTGGGAAAAACGAGAGCCACAGGCCCTTGAGCACCTCCTTGTTCGGGGGGTGCACTTTACGAACATCCTGCATCGTGAAAATGAACTGATGCGCCACGGTCTTCTATCGCTTCCGTATGAGGTTCAAAGGTGGGTGTGATTGTGGAGGCGGCGCGAGATATGCCACGGCGTTCGGCAAGCGCAGCCTCGCGGTGCCATTTACCTTGTTTTACGCCTTGCCGAGGACCTTTTTCACATTGGCCAGATCTTGCTTGCCAAGCTCGCCCGTCACGATGAGCACGGCGACGTACAAGGTGGCCATGACGATGCCTTGCGCAAGCACGGCGAGCTTGCCGAGCCACGGGAGTTGCGCGCCGAGGGCGACGGTGACGGCAACGGCGCCGGCGACGCGCACGAGCGACATGGGTGCGACGAACGCTCGAGCTTCACGACGAAGCTCGAAGGCTGCGACGACGGCACAGATGGAAAGCGCGACGGACGTGGAAATGGCTGTGTGCAAAAGCATTTCCGGACCAAACGCGGCGCGCGGAGCAACGAGCGAACAACCTGTCGCGATGAGAACGACGGCAACGGCGGAGAGGGCTGCGGCCGTGCGTTCGCGGCCGAGGCTGGTGAGCGCGGCGGACGTGATGCCGAGCATGGCGAAGGTGCCCATGCCGATGGCGAGCACGCGAAGGACGGGGCCGCCTTGTTGCCAGATGGCTTCGGATTTGTAGGCGAAACGAAGGACGTGGGGCGCGAGCGACGAGATGGTTCCCGACACGAGGCCGGTGAGGACGAGCGCGATGCGCACGCCTGATCGCGTGTACGCAGCGACGTCGGCTTCGCTGCGTTCGGCGCGTGCACGAGCGAGCATCGGGAAGAGGACGAAGCTGACGGACATGAGGAGTTGGTAGGGCAAAAACGAGAAGAGCTGCACGCCGCGGTACGTGCCGGTGAGCTCGTCGGCACGCGTGGGATCGAGGCCGAGACGCGTTGCTGCTTCGCCGGCGAACCTACTGATCAAAAAGAAATCCGTTTGAAGCAAAAGGTTCAGCGAGATTTGTCCGAGCGCGAGAGGTGCGAGAAATCCGAGGTATTCGCGTGCGGTTGGTCCGGACGATCCGACGCGTCCGATGCCGGATCGCGTGAGGGCGATGGGGACGATGAGCAGTGCGGCCGAGACGAACCCGAGGGCTGCGCCGAAGGTTCCGCTGCCTCCGAGGCGCAAGAGGACGACGGCGCCGATGCCCATGCTCGCGGTGCGCAGAAAGCCGTAACCGATGTCGAGGCCGGCTTGATCGAGGAATTTGCGGCGGCCGTTGAGGGATCCGACGAGCGGCGCGTAGATGCCGTAGAGGAGCACGACGGCTGCGACGACGCGGAGGGGCGTGGCGATGTGAGGCGCGCCGACGGCGGAAGCGATGGCGCCTGCGCCGAGGGCAAACGCGAGCGAGAGGACGACGGCGATGACGACGTGGATGCGGAGCGTGCGGGCAAAGGCGGACGCGGTTTGGTCTTCGGGGACGGTGGAGACGGCGCGGGATACGCCTTGGAGTGCGGCGCCGACGACGACGTTGTTGAGCACGCCGACGATGGCCAAGACGCGGGAGATTTGCCCGTAGCCGGCTTGTCCGAGGAGTCGTTCGAGGATGAGCTGCTGAGCGAAGCCGAAGATGATGAACGAGACTTTGGCGACGGCGATGGCCAAGCCTCCGCGGCCGGCGGACTTGGCGGTCGAGTCGCCAGCTTTTTCCTCGATGGCGGGGGGCTCGTAGGGATTGCTCGGGCGTGCGACGTCTTGCACGGGCGGTTCTTTGCAGAATGATCGGCTTGGGGCAAAAAAACTTCTTGACCGCCGAATGGCCGTAGCTATTCTCGCCGTCCGTTTCCGACAGCATTCCAGCTTAGCTCAGTCGGTAGAGCAGGCGGCTGTTAACCGCCGGGTCGCTGGTTCGAGTCCAGCAGCTGGAGCCAAGTTTTTCCCCCTTAGCGGCCCTGGAGAGCAATCTCCGGGGCCGTTTTGCATTTCTCCCCTGATGCCCGGAGGGTTTGCGCGTTCGCGAGCGTCGCGCGCGCCGGGACGACGCGTTCTCTTCTCGCGCCGGCGGAAGAGAGCGTCGAACGGGTGCCTAGGTTCCTGTGTGGGGCGCCGATCGCGCTGCTTCGGAGCGACGACGCAGGTCGTGGAATGCAGACGTGACGCCCGGAGAGCAGGTTCGCCGCGGCCGCCTTGGGGTGGCAGCCCGGACGTGGCTTTGCTGTTGCTGATACTCATAGGCTGTGGACGGATAGGCATCATCAGCGCGAGAAGGATCCGCTGTGGGCCAGGACGACCTCGAACGCTTCGGAGCACGCGTCCGCGCAGAGCGCGAGCGGGTCGGCGTGTCGCAGGAGGAACTCGCGGACCGCGCTGGCCTCCATCGGACGTACTTGGGGGGCGTGGAACGCGGAGAGCGGAACGTCGGCCTGCTCAACGTGCTGCGGATCGCGCGTGCTCTCGGTGTTGCGCCCTCGGTTCTCTTCAAGGACTTCCACGGGAGCCGTTCGGGATGACGAACTTGGACACGCAGACCGCCATCAAGATCGCTAGCAAGCACCTTGGCGGTCTCAGAGGTCATGTCTTGGACCTACTGACCGTGAGCCCGCCAGTTTCGCCGGCCGCCGCGCTCAACCTCGCCAAGGTCATCTCGAAGTTGTCGCCAATACTCGGCAACCTGATCGAGTTCAACACCGTCGAGTTCCTCAATCGCCAAAAGGAGTTCTCATCGCTGGGCAAGTGGAAACGCCAGGACCCAGGCTTTCCCGATGCAATTTTCGAAGGAGCGATCACTCCCGCACCGGGATTCGAAATTAAGGCGTGGTTCCCTCTCGCAACGGAGATCACAGCGCGCTTCAAGGATAGCCAGAAGCACTTCCTGCATGACCAGACTTACGTGGTGCTGCTCGCTTGGCTTCCCGAGCACCTGATTTATGGGAAACCCGCTGTGCGTGATCTATGCATCGTATCAGGCGCTTCCGTTGCCGCGGCGCGAGACGCGCACTACCACAATCCGCCTGACTATCTTGTCGTCGAGCCCAACGACACGTCTACCCGAACCAGCAACCTCCAGCAGACGAACACCAACGGCTATAAATTTCAGGGAAAGCCGCAGCAGTTCGCCGCCGCCGAGAAGCTGGTTGCGTCGTGGGGGCCGGCTTTCAAGACCTATTCGCACGAACCAGAGTACCAGCTTCGGGTACAGAAACTGATGTCCAAGTTTCCGTATCGCCTGGACACAAACTTCGCGAAGACCGACCGCATCGTCCATGCCGAGATCGAGGCATTCAAGAAGCGCGTGCTGTCGAGCAAGGTGCACGGGATGAGCGTGCAGGAATGGGCTCGGATTCTCTGCAGTGACGATGAGGCAAGAATCGAGAAGGCCCTTCGCGAGCATGTCATGATCGCATGGGACAAACCTCTGGTCGAATGACAGTGACTCACGCAGGAACGAACACGCCGGTGAGCCACGCCGACGTAAGCCATGTGGTCAGCCGCTGAGGGACGCGAGCAGCAACATCTGTCGGGTGGCTTCGGTGAACCGGCGCACGCCGTATTGATAATACGTGGGATCGATTTCCGCACTGAAGGCACGGCGCCGGAGGCGCTGAGACGCCAGCGACGCGGTGAACAAACCTCCGAAGGGTTCCCACACGACGTCACCCTCGTCAGTCGTTGCCTCGATAATCCGAGTCATCAGATCGAGCGGCTTCTGATTGAGGTGCACGGCTCGCCCTTCCTCCGTCTTCACTCGCTCCTCGCCACGAACGGCATTGCGGTCCCAGACGTTCGTGACGCCGTGAGGGCACGAGAACTTTGAACGCATGTTTTCCCACTCGGCGCCAGTAATCGGTTTTTTTCCCTCAACGGAGAAGTAGGGACGCCCTTCGGGACGGCCATGCTCGTTCGCATAATCAGCGAGTTTCTGCATCATTTCGGCCGGCGGGAAGTACCAGAGATGTCCTTGATCCAAGTACTTCCGCACTGCAGCGTCTTTGACGCCACAAGCGTCATTAGCGCGCCGCAGCGTCAGGCCGGACCTCTTCCACTCAGCAAGGAGCCACTGCTTCAGCGGCATTCCACCGATCCGCGCCTCGAATACGTACTGAACGCACACCTCAGTCACGACGGGGAACCGACGGATCTTCTGCGTGTTCACGTTTCCGGCGATGTGACCGACGCCCTTGTTCCAGATGTTGCAGTTCACGTAACGCCAACCGTACTTCTCGAGGATCGGATGAGCGGCTGCCCATCCGATCTCCGAGTTCCAGAACCAGAGCGTGGTGTTCGGTCGAGCCGCTTCCGCCCACGCCTTGACGTGTGGTTCGTACCACGCTGGCACATCTAGATGATCCGATGTGTCCCCTTCGAAGCCGAGGACGCCGTACGCGCCATCGGAGACAATCGTCATAGGGCGGTCCCAGGACGAGTAGAATTCGAGCGAGTCTCCAAAATGCAGCGAGACGCCTTCCGCTTGGTACAGGTTCGCCTTGGGCGCCGTCTCGAGCACCACGGCCTTTCCGCGTCCGACCGTGCTGGTTGGGGCAGTGCGCAGGGCGCGCTTCGTTGACTGCATGTCGCTCGTCATCTCATCCATGTTGGGTCCTTTGCGGCTGTCACTGATCGCGTGGTGGGCGTGGTTCCGCCCGCCCGTATCTGGTTGCGTTGCGAGCGAGCGCATCACAGCGATCACGACGCCGTGAATCGTTGCGTCTCCACTCACATCAATCGGTATGTAGCGAGGGTTCTCGGCTACGAGGCGGATACCGTTGGCGCTGATCCTGAGCCGCTTGACCGTCGTCTCGCCTTCCACTGTGGCGACGACAATCTCGCCGTCTTTGGCAGTGGACTGTTCGCGAACGACAACTGTGTCGCCGTCCATGATCGCAGCGTCGCGCATGCTGTCGCCGTCAACCGTGAGCGCGAAGTGACGCCCACGGCCCAGCCACGCAGCCGGTACGGCGATCTCCCCCTCGTCGATCTCGACGGCTGCCGTGGGAAGTCCGGCGACGACGCGCCCGAGCATTCTCACACGCGCAACCGGTACGGGCGCATCTACCAACCGAACCTGCCGTGCTCGGCCGCCGCCGAGCGTGATGTACCCCTTGCGGGCCAAGGCTTGGAGGTGGTCACGTGCTGTCCCCGTGGAAGCCCAGCCGAACTCCTCGCAAAGGTCCCGGTAAGATGGCGCTGGCTCACCACGGCTGGCGCGGTCGCGAATCGTCGCGAGCAGCTCTGCCTGCGCTGGAGTGAGGGGTTCGTGCTCCACGTGAACGAGCGCTACCACTCACATGAGTGGTAGCGCAAGCGCCAAATGCCAGTGTGCGAAAATTTCCTCGTCGGCATTGCCACCCACGCCACCCGCTGCTCGGCCCATGTCTCAGCATAGGCCACTAAGTTTGAGCAAACGCGCCAACCACCCACCCCGGCGGACCGATCGCTGCGCGCCTTGATCGCGCCGCGCATGTCGGCGATCCGCTCGCGGATGATCTCATGTCGGCTCCGCTGGAAACGCCCGCTTGACTAGGTCCGCGAGTTGGGAACACCGGCGTTACTAGTGTAGACCACTAGGAACGAATCCTTTACTAATGCGTGCTGCTAGTCAAGCTGGTGTTACTAGCAGTCGCGAGCAGCGGCGCACGCGGGCGCGTTGTGTGCGGCGGGCGCGGGATTGTTGAACGCCGGGACTGCGTCCCGCGTGGGGGCTCACGGCTTCTTCCCCTTGCGCGGCGGGTCCTTCGTTGCGCCCTCGCTGAGGCGCTTGGTCTCGGCTACCACGCGGTCGAAGTCGCTCTCGAAGAGGTGGTCCTGCACGATGCGGTACTTCTCGAACTCGGCTTCGGCGTGCGCCTTGGCAATCTCAGCGGTCACCTTCCCGGCGTCCGAGAGCACCGCGTGATCGGTCGCGTCGAGGAAGCGGGTCAACCGCGTCTCCCAGTCCTGCATCGTCATGGGGATCTTGCGAAGAGCCATGCTCTCGGCGACGTCGAGGTAGGCGTTCACCAGCCGCGACAGCTGCGCCAGCTCGTCCTCGGTCAGGTAGTTCTTCGCGACGACCACGTCGAACTTCTGGATCTTGCCGTGGGGCGCGTCGGTCCACGTGTGGAGACCCATGTGCTCCTTCCTTGCGTCGGCGCGGTCGACGATGACCTCGGCGGCGGTCTGCCCGTGGATGGCCCAGTGCAGCTTGTTCTGCACAGTGGCGAAGAAACGCTTGGTGGCCTGCGCCGTCACGTCGTAGTCGACGGCCGTCGCATAGAGGTCGGTGATCTTCTGGTAGAACTTGCGCTCCGACAGCCGGATCTCGCGGACGCGCTGGAGCTGCTCTTCGAAGTACTTGTCGCTCAGGACGGAGCCGCCGCGCTTGAGGCGCTCGTCGTCCATCGCGAAGCCCTTGATGGTGAACTCCTCCACGACGCGCGTGGCCCACTTGCGGAACTGCACCGCACGCTCGGAGTTTACCTTGTACCCGACGGCGATGATGGCCGAGAGGTTGTAGTGCTTGGTGTCGTAGGTCTTGCCGTCGGCGGCAGTTATTCGAAAATTTCGAATAACTGAGTCCTCTTCCAGCTCGCTGTCTTCGAACACCTTTTTCAGGTGGTAGTTGATGGTCGGGACCTCGACGTCGTAGAGCTGCGCCATCATCTTCTGGCTCAGCCACACGTTCTCGTCGGCGTAGATCGCCTCGACGCCGCCCGTGCCGCTGGCGGCCACGAAGGTCAGGTACTCGGCTGCGGATGAGCGCACGAGGGAGGCGGTGGGCTTTTTCTTGCGGGTCATGAGGCGTCTTTCAAAGGCTTTTTGATGTGCTGCGCCGTCTGCTCTACCGAGAGCCACGCCGTGTCACCATCGAAGCGGACCTCAATGAGTGAATCAACGCTCGGCTCTCGTCCCCCTTCCTTCTTCTCGAGCAACGCGAACAGCTCTTGTGCCCGCGCGACGTGGTTGACGACGACGCGCGTGAGCGCACCCAGCCAGAATATCGCCCGGTATCTGACGCTGCATCATCGGGCGCCGGTTGCCAATGCTGCCAACCTCTCTTCGCCAAACCAGGCGACCCCTTCCGTGTTGACAACCCATAAGTATCGACTTATGAGTTTGGCATGCAAAGCGCGGCAGCGGCCGAAGACAAGATCTTTCACGCGCTCGCGGACCCGAGCCGCCGGGCGATTTTCGAATCGCTCACGCGTGGCGAAGCGGCGGTGAAGGATCTGACGGCGCGCTTCGACATCTCGCAGCCGGCGGTCTCGCAGCATCTCGCCGCGTTGAAGGATGCCGGCCTGGTGAACGCTCGGCGCGAGGGGCGCTGTGTGTATTACCGGGTGGAGCCGCGTGGGTTGCAGCCGCTCGTCGACTGGATCGCGCACTACCGCGCTTTCTGGACGGAGCGCATCGATCGCCTCGAAAAACTGCTGGAGAAAATGGACGAATGACTTCCATCGACAAGACCGCAGCATCGCAAACCGAATCCATTTCGTTCGAATTCGATTTGCATCACCCGCCGGAAAAGGTTTGGCGCGCGCTGACCGATCCTGCATTGCTCGCGGAGTGGCTCTTGCCCGTGATTGATTTCAAGCTGGAACCGGGGGCGGCGTTCACATTCAAGACGCAGGCGTATCCGGGCTGGGACGGCACAGTGAATTGCCGAATGGTCGAAATCGAAGCAAATCGGAAGCTCAGCTACGCGTGGACCGTGCCCTTCCTGGACACCGTCGTGACATTCACGCTCACGCCCACGGCGTCGGGCACTCGCCTGTCGCTCGTGCAATCGGGCTTCAAGCCGGACCAGAAGCGCGAATCCGGCGGCGCTCGCTACGGCTGGAAGATGATGGGCGACAAGCTCGTCGACTTGCTCGCGAGGATCCCATGAGCAACCAACATCCCGCAGATAGCCACGACCTGATCCGCGTTCAAGGCGCGCGCGAAAACAACCTGAAGGACGTGAGCGTCGACATCCCCAAGCGGCGGCTGACGGTGTTCACCGGCGTGTCGGGATCAGGCAAGTCATCGCTGGTGTTCGGCACCATTGCGGCGGAATCGCAGCGGCTCATCAACGAGACGTACAGCGCGTTCGTGCAGGGATTCATGCCGACGCTGGCTCGGCCCGACGTCGACGTGCTGGAAGGGCTGACGACCGCAATCCTCGTCGAGCAAGAGCGCCTGGGCGCCAATGCCCGCTCCACCGTCGGCACCGTCACCGATGCCAACGCGATGCTGCGCATCCTGTTCAGTCGCCTCGGCAAGCCGCACATCGGGCCTCCGCCTGCGTATTCGTTCAACATCCCGACGCGGAAAGCGAGCGGCGCGATGACCGTCGACAAGGGCAAGGGCGAGCGCGTCGTGGTGCGCGAATTCGTTTACCAAGGCGGCATGTGCCCGCGATGCGAGGGCATGGGCTCGGCGTCCGACATCGACGTGACGCAGCTCTTCGACGAAACGAAGTCGCTCAACGAGGGGGCAATCACGGTCCCGGGCTACACGGCCGATGGTTGGTACGTGCGTATGTTCGCCGCCGCTGGCCTCGACCCGGACAAACCAATTCGCAAATACTCCAAAAAAGAACGCCACGACTTTCTCTATCAAGAGCCGACCAAGGTGAAGGTTGCGGGCGCGAACCTCACGCACGAGGGCCTCGTCTCGCGGATCCAAAAGTCGATGCTGTCCAAGGACGTCGATGCGCTGCAGCCGCACGTCCGAGCGTTCGTGGAGCGCGCGGTCACGTTCACGACGTGTCCCGACTGCAACGGCACGCGGCTCAACGAGGCTGCTCGGTCGTCCAAGATCAAGGGGATCAACATCGCCGATGCGTGCGCGATGCAGATAAGCGACCTGGCCGAATGGCTTCGCAGCTTGGACGAGCCGTCGGTCGCGCCGCTCTTGGCGAAGCTGCGACATACATTCGACTCGTTCGTGGAGATCGGGTTGGGTTACCTCAGTCTGGACCGGCCGTCTGGCA
This sequence comes from Polyangiaceae bacterium, assembly GCA_016715885.1. Classification (NCBI taxonomy): domain Bacteria; kingdom Pseudomonadati; phylum Myxococcota; order Polyangiales; family Polyangiaceae; species Polyangiaceae bacterium. Next base: position 947,568 of record JADJXL010000025.1, on the reverse strand, counting down.
CGCTGTCGGGCGGCGAAGCGCAACGCACGAAGATGATCAGCCACCTCGGGTCGTCGCTGACCGACGTGACCTATGTGTTCGACGAGCCGACGATCGGGCTGCATCCGCACGACATCCAGCGCATGAACACGCTGCTGTTGCGGCTGCGCGACAAGGGCAACACCGTCCTCGTGGTCGAGCACAAACCGGAGGTGATTGCGATCGCCGATCACGTCGTCGACCTGGGCCCTCGCGCAGGCACTGCAGGCGGCGAGGTGGTCTTTCAGGGGACGGTCGATGGGCTTCGGAAGAGCGATACGCTGACGGGGCGACACCTGGACAAACGGGCCACGTTGAAGTCGTCGGTGCGCAAAGCATCCGGTGTGATGAAGGTGCGCGGGGCTCGCACGCACAACTTGAAGAACGTCGACGTGGACATTCCGCTCGGCGTGCTGGTGGTGGTGACGGGCGTGGCTGGGTCGGGCAAAAGCTCGCTGATCCACGGCTCGGTGAGCAACCAAGACGGCGTGGTGACGGTCGACCAGGCGGCGATCCACGGCTCGCGGCGGAGCAATCCGGCGACGTACACGGGACTCCTCGAGCCAATTCGCAAGGCGTTCGCGAAGGCCAACGGCGTCAAGCCGGCGCTGTTCAGCGCCAACTCCGAGGGCGCGTGCCCGACCTGCAATGGTGCCGGGGTCATCTACACCGACCTCGGGATGATGGCTGGCGTCACGACGATCTGCGAGGAATGCGAAGGCCGGCGATTCCAGGCATCGGTGCTGGATTACCGGCTCGGCAAGCTCAACATCGCCGAGGTGCTCGACCTGCCGGTTGCTGACGCGGTCGGCTTTTTCGGCACAGGCGAGGCGCGTACGCCGGCCGCACATGCGATTCTGCTGCGCATGGCCGACGTGGGGCTCGGCTACCTGCGGCTCGGCCAACCGCTTACGACGCTGTCAGGCGGCGAGCGGCAGCGGCTCAAGCTCGCGACGCACATGGGCGAAAGCCGGTGGCGTATACGTGCTCGATGAGCCGACCACGGGGCTGCACTTGGCCGACCTCGAGCAGTTGCTCGGCCTCTTGGATCGACTGGTCGATTCGGGCAAGTCGGTCATCGTGATCGAGCATCACCAGGCGGTGATGGCGCATGCCGATTGGATCATCGACCTCGGGCCGGGAGCGGGTCACGACGGCGGGCGGATCGTGTTCGAAGGCACGCCGGCAGACTTGGTCGCTTCGAGGTCCACGCTGACGGGCGAGCACTTGGCGGCATTCGTCGGCAGCCGTCCGAAGGCGCGCGGCAAGGAAAGCCGCGGCGTCGTGTCCCCATCCTAACGGCCAGGCCCGGGAAGACCGCGTGTGAGTTCAGCGTCGCAATGCGGGCAGGGCCTTGGAGAAGTTGGTCCTGTCGATCATGATGGGCGCCATCATGGAGCTGACGCAACGAGGACCCATCAACACGTTTCTTGCAGACGATCACGCTCGCTTGGACGCGCTGCTTCATCGCTCGGTAGCGGATCCCGAAGCGATTGATGCGGCGGCGTACGCGGAGTTTCGCGCGGGCCTTTTGCGCCACATTGCGATTGAGGAGAAGGTGCTCATGCCCGATGCGCGAAAGCGCCTCGGCGGTGAGCATTTGCCTGTCGCGAAGCAGCTTCGTGCCGATCATTCGGCGCTGGCAGCATTGCTCGTTCCAACACCGACCCATGCCATCGTCGAAGCGATTCGCGGCATTCTCGAAGTTCATAACCAGCTCGAAGAAGGCGAAGACGGTCTTTACGCGACCTGTGAACGACTTGCGGGGCCAGACATCGACGATCTTGTCGCGCGGCTCCGAGCGGTTCCCGAGGTACCCGTGGCCGCGCATTTCGATGGGCCCCGAGTGCACGAGCACATCGCGAATTTGCTGCGGGCCCGAGCGTCGTCCGTAAGCAAAACCTGAGGCGGCGCGATCGGGCGGGCGCCGCTGTAATTCATTCTTCGGAATGACTCTTGCTTGGCGTTTGCGCAAATCATGACCGTTCGGTCGTGCGACAAACCTCGGCGCAGCTCGCCAGTTGCCCTACTATGCATCCCATGAGTCTGCGCCGAGCGTTCATGGTCTCCGCCGCGGCTTTCGCGAGCATCGCGCTTACCGCGGGGGTGGCACTCATTTTCTTCACGTCCGTTCTTCACCGCACGGCGAGCGGCATCGGTAATACCGTCGAAAGCATCCGAATTGTCGAGGAGCTGGAAATCGAGCTGCTCGCGTATCGTGCGATGACCGAACCGCTGGCGCGGGTGAGGAACGAAGGCAGACTCGACCGGTTGATCCGAAATGCCGGTGACCACGTCAGCAGCCCGGAGGAAGGCGAGCTTCTCGCCAACCTGGAGCGTCAAACCGACGAATACACCGCTGCAGTTCGTCGCGCTGCTGCGAGCGATCGCGCATCCATTTCAGACATTCAGGAAAGCACCCAAACGGAATTCGATGCGACGTTCCGGCTGACGCGAGAGTTGATCAACGTGAACGTGGATCAAGGGCGCGCATTGACGAATTCCGCCGCGCGTGCCGACCAGTGGGCGGATTGGATCGGTATCGGCGTGCTGGTCTTCGTCGTGGGAGGCATGGGTGCGCTCGCCATTTGGCTGCGCGCTGCGGTGTATGCGCCTGCCGTCGAGCTTGCCAGAACGATCGAACGTTATGCGCGCGGCGAACGAACGATACGCGCATCGGACCAAGGCTTGGCCGAATTTCGCCTCATTGCGCGACAATTCAATGACATGGCGTCCACCATCGAGGGACAGCGCGAAAAGCAACTCGCATTTCTTGCAGGTGTCGTCCACGATCTTCGTAACCCGCTGTCGGCATTGAAACTGGCGAGCTCTTTCATTTCCCCCGACAAACCATTGCCGACCGAAGAGCGCGTCAGGCAGTCGTACTCGCGTGTACAGCGCCAAGTTGACCGATTGGAGCGCATGACGAGCGATCTTCTCGATGCCGCGCGCATCGAGGCAGGTATCCTCGAGCTCCAATTCGACGAATGCGACGCACGGTCGATCGCAAAAGCGACCATCGATCTATTCGAGCCAACGGCTCCAGCTCATCGGTTCGTCCTGCACGTTCCAAGTGAGCATATTGCCTTGCAGTGCGATCCCGCCCGAATCGAACAAGTCCTCAACAACCTCGTCAGCAACGCGATCAAATACTCACCTCGAGGCGGTGAGGTACGCTTGATCGTGGAACAGCGAGACGATTCGGTCGTATTCTCGGTGTCGGATGAAGGTGTCGGAATGTCGAAGGAGGACCAAGCGCACTTGTTCGAACCATTTCGACGCGTGGGCACGTCGAAGGAAACCATTCCCGGTGTGGGCCTGGGGCTCTTCGTGGTGCGGAGAATCGTGGAGGCCCATGGCGGACGCATTACGGTGGAGAGCGAATTCGGACGAGGCTCCACGTTCAGGGTGATGCTGCCGGCAAAGCCACATGCGGAGCTTCCTCTTGTGGGCGAACCCTAGCGCGATGGCTCGCTGAATACGCGCTTTTCAAAGCTCGAAGGTTTCTTTGCAAGCTCGACGCTGTGCGAGGTTCGTGCACATGAATTTCGTCGGCGTTTCGATGTGCGTACATTCCGCAGCGCTGATGGGGTTTGCCCAGGGATGTCGCACGTAATGGCCCGCGGTCACGCGACCATTCGCGATGGGAAAGTCGAAGACGCTCAATCGCCCGAGGTCCACGCAGCAATTGCTGTCGCATAGGCCCGTGAGCAGCAAGTGGCCAGGCTGATCCGATACGACGACAGCGCTTGCTTGGCCCTCCATTTCCATGATCTGCGTCGAATGATAAATATTTTCGTCGGTGTGTTCGGCAAGAGGTTCGGTCTTGATGCGATCGGCCGAAATGCCCCGCTGAATGAGCAAATCCCGCAGCGTATCCGCCTCGACCCATTCATTGTGCACGGCCCCGCCCGTCGTGATGAACCGATCCCCATAACCGGCCGAAGAAAGAGCGACCGCAATGTCGGCACGCGCGATTTGACAGGCTGAAGCAGCGCCCGTGTCCTCATTGGGACAACCAAGGACGATGATCGCGTCGTGCGCGCGCGCGATGCAATCGGGCGCGAGAGGCTGCGGATCGTTTGGTTGGTTCGGATATTCGCCCGGATACGCGTCGATCATCGTTGCCACCGGGCAAAGCGCCACATGGGAAGCACCTTCGGGCAGCGGCGGAGGAGATGGATGCGAAGCCGGCGCAGGATCCGAAACGCAGGCGCAGATGAGAGGTGTGACGAGCAAGGATGAGCGAAAAGGAAAACGCATACAGGGACACTCTTCGAAACGCAGAGCCGCTTCAAGATGGGTGTCGACGTATTCGCCTCTGAAAACCGCACGCGCATCACCGTCTGCTTGACCCTTTTTCCACTTTGGGGCTTGCTTCCATCCATGATGCGCCCGCCGCGGCCCCCAGAGCCCGACCTCTTCGACGAATCGATCACCGAAGCGGGTTATGGCGCAAAAAAAGCTCCTTCGGCTCCCCCCGCTCCGCGCGCTTTTTCCATCCCGCCTCCCGTGGATCCAGCCGCGGAAACCCTCGGTCTGGAACCCGTTCACGACCGCTACGTCGTGCAGCGACAGCTCGGTCGCGGCGCGATGGGTGAAGTGTACCTCTGCAAAGACACGCGCATCGGACGCGACGTCGCGCGCAAGGCCATCTTGCCCATGTTCCAATCCGAGCCGCAGGTGCGCGCACGCTTTCTGCGAGAAGCCCGCGTTCAAGGGCAGCTCGAACATCCGTCGATCGTGCCGGTGTACGACCTAGCGACCGATGCCGATGGATCGACCTACTTCACGATGAAGTGTCTTCGCGGTTTGACCTTGTCGCAGATCATCAAAGGTTTGCGCCAGAAGGATCCCGCGATCGTCGAAAATCACTCGCGGGCGAAGCTCCTTCGCGCATTCTCGGCGGTTTGTCTCGCCATCGACTTCGCTCATGCACGCGGCGTTTTGCACCGCGATCTCAAGCCGTCCAACGTCATGCTCGGGGACTTCGGCGAGGTCTACGTGCTCGACTGGGGCCTGGCGAAACTGCGCAAAGATGCGCCCGAAGAACGGCTCGATTTCGAAGACGCGGCCGATGAGGTCAAGACCGCAGCAGGCAAAATCCTCGGCACGTTCGGATATATGTCGCCCGAGCAAGCCATGGGGAAAGTCGCGGCGCTCGATGCGCGTTCCGACATCTATGCCCTCGGCGCCATCTTGTTCGAGATCCTCGCGCTCGAAACGCTGCACGTGAAGGACAACTGGAACGCGATGATGATGGCCACGCTCAACGGCGTCGATGCGCGGCCCTCGATTCGAGCGCCGCACCTGGACATCCCACCGGCGCTCGATGCGATTTGCGTCAAAGCCACGGCCCTCGAACCTCGCGACCGGTTTGTCTCGGCCCGCGAGATGCAACAGGCCATCGAGCACTTCATGAGTGGCGACACGGACAGCACCGTGCGCAAGAGCATGTCGATGACGCATGCGCGAGCGGCTGCCGATGCAGCGTACCGTGCGGAAAATGGCGGCCCCGATGTCGCCGAAGCGCGCCGTGAAGCCATGCGCGAAGTCGGCCAAGCGCTCGCGTTCGATCCGACAAACCCCGAAGCGCTGCGCGTCCTCACACAGATCGTGACGGCCCGGACGAAGGAAATTCCCCCCGAAGCGAAGGCCGAAGTGCGCGCTCAAGGTCTCGCACGGTTGCGACTCGCGCTTCGAGACGGCGTGCGTTTCGACCTCGCGTCTCTCGTGCTCATGGTTCCGCTCGCGCTCTGGATGGGCGTTTCGAGCATCCAATATTTGCTTGCATTCGTGGGCCTCACGGCGATTGGCTCGGCCATGAAATTGCTTGCAGTTCAAAGCAATGAAGTGCGGGGTCTTTACGCATTCGGCTATGGAGCGTTCTTCTTCAACGTCATGGCTCTATCGCTCATTGGTCGCATATTCGGCCCGCTTTTCTTCACTCCCTTGCTCATCTCCATCTTCACGTTCTCGTTTTCCATGACGCACTCGGCGCGTTTCCGAGCGCTCGTCATCGGCACGGGATGTCTCGCCATCGCGGCACCGCTTGCCCTCGAGCTGCTTGGCGTCATTCCGCGTTCGTACGTTTTTGAAAATGGCAACATGGTGATCTTGCCGCAGGGATTGGCCTTACCGGAAATCCCGACGCTTTGTGCGCTCACCCTCTGCACGCTCTTTCTCATCGTCGCTCCCAGCCTGATCATGGGGCGCGTACAACTCGCGCTCCGGGATGCCGAAACACGCTCTGCCGTGCAAGCTTGGCACCTGCGTCATCTCTTGCCGGACGAAGCTCGACCCAACACGGCTCCACCGCCTCCGATGAGTCGCTTGTAAACGCAGCACCTGCTAGCACTGAACACGCATGGACACGCTGCCCGATGATCCTGTCCCCGACAAACCGCGACGTCGAGGCTGGTTCATCGCGCTCGCCGTCGTCGTCCTCGTGTGCGCCGGCGCGTTCGTTGCGCATCGACCGTTCATCGAGTGGTGGATTCATCGCGAAGCGCTCGCGCGTGGTTTCCAGCTCGATTTTGCCCAGGTCTCCGTCACGCCCGACCGCATCGTACTCCGACAAACCCGAGCACGCATGGTTGGAGTTCCTTGGGTCGATGCTCGTTTCGTCGAGCTCGTCGTCGATCTGCAAGGCCTCGATCCGCTCCGAGTTCAAGGCAAAGAGGCGTTCGTCGACGTCACGGGCGCACCGGAAGACGTCCGTCAAGCGCTCGTGACATTCGAAAGCCGGTATGGCGCGACGATTCGTCTTCCGGCGACTGTCGACGGAGACGTTCGGTACGGTGGCCAAGACAATCCATCGATCGTGCTGTCGGGAAATACGCGCAGCGCCGGCGACGGTGATCTTCAGTTCGACGGGACGTTGCAGGTTTTGAAGACGAAACTCGGCAAAGTCGCCTTGCACCACAAGAAAGACGGTCACGTCGATGCCGGGTTTGGCCTGACGCTTTCGGAAAAACCTCTCGTCAATGTTTCACTCGATACGGCTGCAGCACCGCTCAAAGGAAAGGTCACATTTGCGTCGATGAAGCTCGACGAGGTCAGTCGAGCATTCAACGTTGCGCTGCCCAAGGGTCTTGGAGCGCCGACCGTCGAAGGGTCCGTGTCGTTCGTGCTCGATGGGGCGTTGCCTTCGAATCCGCATCATGGTTCGGCGGCGTTTGTCCTGACCGGTTGGGTGCCGCCGCATCCCAGAGAGCTCGATGGAATCGTTTATGGTCGCACGACGAAGCTCGGGGCGACGATGGAGCTCATGCCGGACTTGGGCGAGTTGAAATTGACGAAAGTCACGGTGGATGCGGGCGCGCTGCATCTCGAGGGCAAGGGCAATGTGGTGCGCGAAGGCATTTCTGCGCGGACGCGGATGGATTTGGCGGGAAGCATTCCGTGCTCCGAGCTTGGCGCGTCGGCGATTGGGTCCCATGTGCAAGGTTTGGTGGGCGATCTTTTGCAGGGCATAGCGCGCATTGGCGTCGGTGGAACGGTGAAGATTCGCGTTACGGCCGACATCGATACAAAAGCATTGTCGGCTGCAAAGCTCGATCAGGTCGTGGATATGGGTTGTCGCCTCCGGTGAATGCGCGATTCGCATTTGATGACAACGCCCAGGGATTTGTGTTCTCTTGTCTCGTTCGAGGAAAATCCCATGGCCACCAAACGCTCTGCAAGCTCAACGACTTCGTCCCGCACCACATCCAAACGCGCCGCTAGCTCCACGAGCGCGTCGCGTGCAACGTCTTCATCGGCGACGGCTTCTCCGCGCAAGCGTGCCGCTGCACCTGCGCCGAAACGCACGCGCGCTGCCACGCCTGCACCTGCGGCAGCGCCCGCTGAAGTGGCAGCTCCGGCTGCACCTGCGCCTGCGGCTGCATCTGAAGCAACTGCGGCACCCGCTGGAAATAGGACGTACCTCGAATTGTCCGAGGATGGCGGCGGCTCGCACAAGTTTTACGAAGTGATCATCGACGGCAAAAAAGTATCGATTCGTTATGGTCGCATCGGGGATTCGGGGCAAAAGCAAGAGCAGAAGTTTGGTACGGCTGCCGAGGCCGAGGCATTTGCGAAGAAGAAGATCGGCGAGAAGGCGCGCAAGGGGTATGCGGCTGCGGTCATGGGCGAAAGGCAAAAGCGACCCGTCACGCGCCGCGTGATCAAAAGCACGCCTTCGACCGAGAAACAGGCTCCCGTATTGTGGACATTCTCCTCGGGATCGCCGGCATTTGGTATTTTCATCGACAAGAAGCTTTGCTGGGTGGGCAATCAAGCGGGCGCTGTGTATGCCGTGACGTCTGCGGGCACCGTCGAACAGCAATACAAGCTTCCGGATGGCGTCAAGTGTCTCATTGCGGACGACGATTGGCGTTACGCGGGATGCGACGATGGGAATGTTTACGATCTCGGTGGTCATGTGCCTCGATTGGCGTATGAAATCGAAGAAGGTGTCGACATTTTTTGGCTCGACATCCACCGCGGCAAACTTTGCGTTTCGGATGGTAATGGTGGCATTGCCGTCTTCGACCACGAAAACGAGACGAATTGGCGCAAGCAAAGCAAGGGATCGAGCGGCTGGATGGTGCGCGCCGACGACGATGGCGTGTATCATGGCCATTCCGGTGGCGTCACGAAGTACGCTTGGAAAGACGGCAAAGCTGAATGGACGGCGTCGACGCGCGGCTCCGTTCTTTTTGGCTGGCAAGAAGCCACCGACGTGTACGCGGGCACGAGCGACAACAAGGTGTACGTGTTCAGCAAATCGGGCAAACCCGGACCGGTTTGTAACTGCGACGATTCCGCTTATTCTTGCGCGGCATCACCCGGCGGGAAATACATTTTTGCGGGTGATAGCAGCTCGTCCGTGTATTGCTTCGACGCGACGGGGAAGCGTTTGTGGAAGCTCGCGACCGGGTGGGGTTCGGCATATTCGATGCAATACCTCGACGAACGGCTGTACATCGTTACGACGAGTGGCGCGCTCGTGTGCATCGATGCCAGCGAAGAGGCCATTCAGAAGGCGCAAGCCGGCGAATTGCCGAAGGCCAAGGACATCGCGGCTCCTCCGGTCAAGGAGGTCCCCACGACGCAGCTCGAAACGACCAGCGACACGTCCAAGGGTGTCATCGTCGAATGCGTCAAGGATGGGTCGAAGGTTCGCGCGCGCGTGGTTTCGCCCGGCTTCAAGAAGAGCTACAATTGCCAATTCCCGCGCAACATTCGCGAGGCGGGAGCTCGGTTCATCGTCGACGAAGTGCGTGAAGTATCCGGAGGCGGGTTTTACCGCGTGCTCGGCAACATCAAGCGTCTCGTGTAAAGGAGAGTTTTTCCGTGGCATTGCCTCCTGGCCCGACGTTTTTGCCGCCGCTCGTCACCGTCATTCCGTGGCTTTACCGGCCATTTGCAATGCTCGACGCCTTGGCGCGTCATTATCCCGATGCGTTTACGTGGAACTTGCCGCGGCTCGAGAATGCGGTCGTGTTTTACCATCCGGACGCGATCAAAGAGATCTTTTCGCTCGGGCCGGACGATGCGCATGCGGGCAAGATCAACGCCGTTCTCGGCCCTCTTCTCGGGCAGCATTCGCTGCTGCTCTTGGACGGGGCCGAGCACATTCGGCAGCGGAAGCTCCTCTTGCCGCCGCTTCATGGCGAACGAATGGCTTCTTATGGCGAACGGATCGTGCGCCTGACCGAGAGTGCAATTCAATCGTGGCCGGACGGCGGAAAGTTTCCCATTCACCCGGAGCTGCAGCGGATTGCGCTCGATATCATTCTGCGCGTCATATTTGGCGTCGAGGATGGCGAGAACATGGCGCAAATGCATGCGCACGTATCCGAGCTGCTCGACGTCGGTGCCAATCCGCTTTTGCTTTTCCCCGGATTTCAGCGCGATATCGGCCCGTTCAGTCCGTGGGGCAAATTCGTACGTATGCGGGATAAAGCCGACGAGTTGATTTACGACCTCATGCGGCGCCGGCGCGAGTCGAAAGAAAAGAGGGACGACATCTTGTCGCTTTTGCTCGAGGCGCGGGATGAAGAGGGTCGTCCGATGCCCGACGTCGAATTGCGCGACGAGCTCGTGACGCTCCTCGTGGCGGGCCATGAAACGACTGCAACCGCGCTCTCTTGGGCTTTGCGTTGGCTCCTCGATTCACCGATGCTCACGAGTCGCCTGCTTGCCGATCTCGAGAATGAAGGTGCCTTGACAAACCTCGCGCCCGATCGCATTGCGCGCGCACCACTCCTGGATGCCGTGATACGCGAGACATTGCGGCTCCAGCCGGTCGTTCCCATGGTGGGCCGGGTCCTGCAGCGACCCATGCGCATTGGAGGGTACGACCTCGAAGCTGGCAGGGCCGTCATCGCGTCGGTGTATCTCGTGCAGCGGCGTCCCGATCTGTATCCCGACCCGGCTCGATTCGATCCCGACCGTTTTTTGCGTCGCAAGTTCGGTCCGAACGAATGGCTTCCTTTTGGTGGAGGCATAAGGCGCTGCATTGGAATGGCGTTTGCCTTGTACGAAATGAAAATGGTACTCGCGACCATTCTTGCGCGGACCGTCTTGCGTTTGCCAAGGTTTGGCAAGGTACGCGAGGTTCGTCGGAGCATTACCATTTCGACGTCGGATGGAATGCCTGTCGTGCTCGAGCGGAAGGTCGATTTGCATACTATGCAAGCGGGTCTGAGCTAGAGCAGCGATCGGATTGATGAGGGGTAAAAATCGGGGGGTATGGGGAGGCGAGCCTCGGCCCCCCCATCGTAAACTAGCCTCGCGAAGCGCGCGTCCCACGCGCGCGGAGCGAGCGTCCGGACCTGGCCCGGATTCAAGCAGTTTATTGCTCTAGGAGGAGAGCGGCATCAAATTTGCTTACCCACGCGCGTCCTCCCACGAAAGGGAAACCACGATGCGCACGCTGCTTTCCTTGTGCTCCATTCCGTTCCTTGTTGTTGCTCTCACCGGCTGTTCGAGCTCCGTCGAAAACCCGCCGCCCGACAATCAAGGCACGCCCATTCCTCCCGCCCAATTGCCGCCCGATAAACAGGCCGAGCTCGATTCGCTCATGAAAGAGGCGCAATCAGCGGCGAGCATGACCTCCGCTGATTTCAGCGGCAAATACGCCGTCTCATTCGCCTCGGGCCTCAGTTACGATCCCACGACCGCCGACGGTATGCCGCTCATTCAGGCGTCCGCATTGGCACTCGACCAGGACGAGCTTGCGAAGCTTGCGCAAAATGGATTCGTCATCTCCGAAAAGAAACGCTTTCCGACCTTCGTGTACGGCTATCAAAGCGTATATGCACAGGATCTTCCGCTGTACGTCTCCGCGGATTCGATCATGTTCGCCGTCCACAAGTCCTACGATGCCATCCTGAAGGCCGTCGAGCTTGCATCTCTTGCGCCCGACCTGCAAGACTTGCTCTCGACAATGCACGCCGAGCTCGGCAAAGGTGGCGGCAAGGCCCTCGGCCCGCAAGCTCGCGCAGATGCTGACCTTTTCATTGCCGTGGCACTATCGCTCTTGACCGATCAACCGGTTGCACCCGTTGCCGGCGGCGATGCCGCGAAAATCAATCAGCTCGTCGCGGGCGCCAAAGCCCACGAAGGCATGGGCGAAGTCAAGCTATTCGGCAGCAATCGCCTCATGGACTTCTCGCAATTCGAGCCCCGTGGGCACTACACGGATTCCCCCGAGCTCGAGCGATATTTCCGTTCGATGATGTGGCTTGGTCGAGTCGATTTCCGCATCATCGAAACCCAAGAGGACGGATCGCAAGTATTCCAGCGCAGGCAGCTCGAAGGCGCATACGTGCTTCAAGCGATTGCGCAGGGCGACGCATTGAAGCGCCACACCCGCATCGATAGCGCCGTACGCGCATTCGTCGGGGAGAGCGATTACATGACGCTCCCGCAGCTCGGTCTGCTCTTGCAAGACCTCGGGATTTCCGATGCATCGGGGCTTGCTGCGCTTTCCGATGCGCAAATCGCCGACGTGATGGCGCAAAAGGGTTATGGCGCCCAGCGCATTTCGAGCCACATCATGATCAACGGCCTCGGTCAAGGCACGCTCCCGCTTTCATCGAGCTTTGCGCTGTTCGGTCAGCGTTACGTCGTCGATTCCCACGTTTTCTCGAACGTCGTCTACGACCGCGTGAAGCAGGGAAGCGTCAAGCGCATGATGCCCAATCCGCTCGATGTCGCGTTTGCTGCCATCGGCAACGATCAAGCCGGCACGCTCCTCAAGCCCGAAATGCAGCAGTACGACTATGCGGGCGACCTTCACATGATGCGCGTCCTCGTCGATGCGCATCCCGCTGAATTCTGGCAGGATAATTTGTACAATCGTTGGCTCGTCTCGCTGCGCGAATTGTCGCCCACCAAGACGCTCGCCGATACGACCGGCCTGCCGCAAATTGCACAAACCGAGGCTTGGGGACGCAGGCTGCTCAATACACAGCTCGCTTCGTGGGCCGAATTGCGGCACGACACGCTGCTTTACGCCAAGCAATCGTATACGGGAGGCGCATCGTGCCAGTTCCCGACGGCATACGTCGATCCATATCCGCAATTCTATGCTCGCATCGTCGAATTTGCCGAGCATGGGGCAGCGATGGCCGCCGAGCTCGATTTCTCGAAGAATCCGGGGCTCGCGACGCAGGTGCCGATGTATTTCCAGACGTTGCGCGACGTCGCCAAGATCCTCGGCGAAATGGCACAAAACGAACGTGACGGAATCCCGCTTACGCAAGCGCACCTCGACTTCATCAATCAGGCTGTTGTCGTACAGCTTGGTTGTGGTGATCCGGAAGGCTCGACCGGATGGTATTCCAAGCTCTTCTTTGACAATTGGGAGAGTGTTCAGGAGGATCCGACGATTGCGGACGTGCACACGCAGCCGACGGACGAGGCTGGGAATTTCGTGGGACGCGTGCTGCATGTGGGCACGGGGCTGCCGCGGTTGATGGTCGTGACGGCGGATCCGTGTGGAACTCCGCGGGCTTACGTGGGCGTTGCGTCGTCGTACTTCGAGACGATCACGGAGAATTTCCAGCGCAAGACGGACGAGGAGTGGCAGAAGGACATCCAGGCTGTAACGCCGGCGGATGTGCCTTGGATGAGCGATCTCGTGTCGCGGTAAAGCATGATCGGTGTGCCACGGTGGGCGTCGATATTGGCGCACCGTGGCACACGCTCATCAAGTTGATTGCTTTCGATTCGCGCGTCGTGGTATCCCTTCCTCGAAATGCGCTCTACGCCCCTCACGACCAAACTCGGCATCGAAATCCCCCTCATTTGCGGCGCCATGTATCCCTGCTCGAATCCCGAGCTCGTGGCCGCGGTGTCTGCCGCTGGCGGCATTGGAATCGTGCAGCCCATCTCCATGTCTTATGTGCATGGGCACGATTTGCGCGACGGATTGCGATTGATTCGCACCATCACCGACAAACCCATTGGCTTCAATGCCATCGTCGAAAAGTCATCCAAGGTGTACGAAGACCGTATGCGACGCTGGGTCGACATTGCGCTCGAGGAAGGCGTTCGATTTTTCATCACGGCGCTCGGTAATCCGCGGTGGGTCGTGCAAAAAGTCCACGCCGTTGGCGGCACCGTCTACCATGATGTCACCGAACGAAAATGGGCTGAGCGAGCGCTTTCCGAAGGCGTCGATGGTCTCATTTGCGTCAACAATCGCGCGGGCGGACACGCGGGAAATCAATCTCCGCAAAAACTCTTCGACGAATTGTCTCTGCTCGGCGTGCCGCTCGTGTGTGCCGGCGGCGTCGGTGATGAAGCAGGGTTTGTCCAAGCCATTTCCATGGGTTATGCCGGCGTCCAAATGGGAACGCGGTTCATTGCCACGACCGAATGCCGAGCCCATGACGATTACAAGCAAGCCATCGTTCGAGCTCACGAATCCGATATCGTGCTCACCGATAAAATCAGCGGGGTTCCCGTCAGTGTCATTCGCACATCGTATGTCGATCGTATGGGTACGAAAGCAGGACCCATCGCGCGCGCGCTCTTGCGTCATCCGAAGGCAAAACATTGGATGCGCATGGCGTATTCGCTGAAAAGCGTTTGGGAGCTGAAACGTTCGTCGCTCCGAGGTACCGGCTACAAGGAATACTTTCAGGCAGGAAAAAGCGTCGACGGAATCCACAAAGTGGAGTCTGCGGGGGATATCGTGCGGCGCTTTGGGGAAAGTTTGGCGAAGGAATCAAACGCAGCCGCTGTGTGAATACGGCAAATTCGGGGGATATGGGGGGCACAAGCGAGCGCGGGGTTGAAACCCCGCGCTACACATTCAAAAGTCCCCTCACTGCCGTTCGGGGACTGACCGCATTCCTTTGCGCTACATGATCGTGATCTGCTTCCGATTCCGCAGCAGAATGCATTTTCTCTCGTGAACGCATGACGTCAGTCCGAGCGCGGTAGCGCGAGGACTTCTTGTCGTGTAGCGCGGGATTTCAGAGGCTGTCTCAAAACTCGAGCCGTAGTGTGTCACCGAACGCCCGCGCGGGATTGAAATCCCGCGCTACACATTCAAAAGTCCCTCACTACCGTTCGGGACTGGCCTTGTGGAATTTCGCATCGTCATCGAGAATCATCAATGATTTCGCATAGATTGCAGGCCTCGCCATGCAGCCATGACGTCAGTCCGAGCGCGGTAGCGCGAGGACTTCTTGTCGTGTAGCGCGGGGTTTCAACCCCGCGCGGGGCTGGGGCGAGGATACGCGTTCCGAGTTTTGAGACAGCCTCTTCAATCCCGCGCGGGCGTGCGGTGTTGCAACCGCGTTCCGAGTTCTGCGACAGCCTCTTTAACCTGGGGCGGCGTGTTTACAGCGAACAAGTGTGCGTCCCGACGCACCGGATTTCAGCGAGCCCTTCGTGCTGCTGATGCATTTCGCCGGCGCGATCGAAGCTCGGCTTCGGCGGGCTCGTCATGTAGAAGTCGACGATCTTGTTGTACGCTTCTTCGAGCTTCTTGTTGACGTCCGCCTCGATCTTGCGACACGTGCGGTTTTCTTCTTCGTCGTATTGGTGGTTGAGCGCATCGAGCCGCTTTTGCGCATTGATTTCCCCGAGCAGCGAACCCGCCGTCGCTTTTGCCCGTTCGGCGGCATCGAACAGCGGATCGTACCGCTTGTTCAGCGCCGTGTAGCATTGCGCCACCTTGATACCTTCGGCGCTATGCGCGTATTTCATCTCGTGCGGGCATTTGCGGAACCTGGGTTTGTCGTCGAACTTGAACTGCTTCGGCGGCGTCGATACCACGTCGCCGCGCTTCAGGCGTGCCTCGCCAAACGCAACCGACCATGCCGTCATCCACATTTCGTCCGCCGTTCCGGCGTCGTACGTGAGAAATGGCTGCGTTTTCCCATAAACGACGGCGGCCGGCAACGGGTTCGTCCACATGTTCGTGTAGTTCTCGACGTCGCACGAATCGTTCATCGTCGGTTGAAGGTCGATTGCGAGGTACTTGGGGAATTTGTCGCGCGCATGTTCCACCACGACGTACCGCAATCCATTGGCGGTGCCCGCATACTTCATTTTCAGCGATACCGTCACTTCCGTCGATTCGAGCGCGCATGCGCCATACGTGTACGCTTTCGCGAGCCTGCGCCTGAGCCCCGAGCCTCGCGAGGTTCGTGTTGGAACGTTGAACCGCTGCAACTTCGACCCTTTGGCGCCGCCGTCGAGGAAAAACTCGCTCGCTCCGTCGTCGTCGCCACCGGCCATTTTCATGTGCGACATGACCGTGTAGCACTTGCCAGCTTCCGCTTGAAATTTGAAACTGACGGGTTTGTCTTTGCCACTCAATTCGCCTTGCGTCGTGACGGCGCCTTTCAATTGTTTGGCCAAAGTCTCGCCCGTCTTCGCCGGATCGGCGCGCCAAGCGTTTTCCAGCTTGTAATACGTGAGCACGTGGGCCAAATAACGCGCTTCGTTTTCGAGCCCCGCGTCTTCGAAAGCCGATTGCTTTTCCGACATCGCGCCGATCTTGTCTCCGGGGATCGGATCGGGCCCCTCGAGCAGCATTTTATCCATTTCGACGAGCAGCGTGCGCGTTTCCTTGCGCAACTTGTCATGCTCTTCTTTGGCCGCCTTGTCGGGGTTCTTGGGCTTGCTCGAACCGCTCGAACCGCTGCTCGAGCTGCCGCTCGACGAGCTCTTTCCCGACGAGCTCGAGCTGGCTTGCTTTTGTTCTTCTTGCTCTTCGGGGTCTGGTTCACCAAGCGTGTGAACCTTGCCGTTGACGTTGACCTTGAGAAGGCCGCACGCGCCGAGCACGAACGGCGCCAGGAGCAGCCCCCAGTGACTTTTTGGTGATTTCAGCATCGCGATGTGCCGCTATCGCTGTTGTCGCTCGCCGTCAAGCACCGAGCTCGACCGCAGCATGCAAAAATTTGCCTGTGCTATTTCTCGAACTTTGCTCGATTACGCGCTAGCATTCGCCGCGGAGGAACGTCATGACCACCCGCTCTAGCTCCGACGACAGCTACCGCGAGCGTCTTTCGCCAGAACAATACAAGGTCGCCCGCTGTGGCGGCACCGAGCGTGCTTTCACGGGCAAGTTTTGGAACCACAAGGCAGATGGACGTTACGTTTGCGTATGTTGTGGTGCTGTCCTCTTCGATTCATCGACGAAATTCGATTCGGGCAGTGGATGGCCCAGCTACTTTGCGCCCGTATCAAAGGATGCGGTAAAAGAAATCGAAGACAACAGTCACTTCATGCATCGAATCGAAGTGCGCTGCTCGAAATGCGATGGTCATCTCGGACATGTTTTTCCGGACGGACCACCTCCAACGGGAATGCGTTATTGCATCAATTCCGCATCGCTCGATTTCGTTCCCCGCGAAAAGTCGGGTTGAGCCGTTTGCCGCTCACACGTCCCGATGTACGGTTGTCGGTGAAAATGCGGGCAGGCACACGGCGATGTATTCCGCTCCATCGTCGTCCGGTGTCGAATAACGAACCCATTCACCCGCGTGCGTGATGATCGCTTGACCTGCGGCGACTTCGATCGCGCCACCTTCGTGCTCGACGCGTAGCCTTCCGCGAAGCACGACCGTGTATTCGTCGAATTCCGGCCGCTGCCCCGGTTCGAGCCATCCGCCAGGGCTTCGCATATGCGCAACGCTCACGTCTTCCGTTCGCGAATTGACGCGCCCCACGTATTCGTCGATGATCTTTGGCTTGTTTCCCGCTGCTTCGATGCGGGTCGGCTTTTCGATGAAGGTCGGCATGACGCACGCTTGACCCATTCTCGCGCCGGCGTCAATCCACCCGCGCTCGCTCACGCAACCTTCGCCTCCGATTCCTCCGCCCACCCCGCGCCGCCATGCTCTTTCCAAAATGCTTCGAGCTCGCCAGCTTTTGCCTGCACCGCTCGCTCTGCAGCTCGTCGCAGTTTGCCTTTTTCCATTTCCGTGAGTGACCAGCTCAATGAAACATTCCCGCGGAAGCAAAACGTAACCGTCGAGAAAAAACCGGGCCCGAATTCGGCATTGCAACGACGCGCCACCAGCTCGACCAGTTCGTCATTGCGAAACAGCATCGCGGATTCACGCGCGGAAAGCGCACCCAGCGCCGGCGACGTGAGCCCCTCGAAACCTCGCTCCATCTCCGACGGCGGCCTTCGTTGCTCCAAGCGAAAATCCGTTCCCTCGGCGCTTCGATTTTCCACCGCGCCGCGAATTTGTACGAGCAATACGCCCGATACATGCTCACGCATCCATCGCTTCAAATCCCCCGCGCGAATGTCTCCAGCAACGCACGCTTCGAGCCACCCGCACGCAATGCTCGTGCCGTAATTGTCCCAATATCCCGCATCGAGCACCCGCCTTCGTGGTGACGTCGGTAAAACCGCAGCCGGCGACAAATACGGAAAGGAAGCGCTGAGTCGCGTGGCGACGCGGAGAGGGAAGCTTTGCAGCGTTCCCGGAAACAAGCGCCCAAGCTCGTAACCCGCGCGTGAATACATGATTTGTCCTCGATGCCCCACGCGAGGACCTTCTTGCACCAACAAGAAATCGAGATCCAAATTGGAAATCAAAAGGCGCCGCCCATCTTCGGCCAGCATTGGACAATACACGAGCGACGGGCGCCATCCCGCAGCTTCACCAGATGCCATTTCGCCAAACGTTTTTCCAAACGCTTCGGGCACGTTTTGCTGAAATGCTTCCTCGAGCGCTGCTCCGCGATCCGGCCAGCTCGGAACGGTAATCAACGTGGAAATGATGTCGCGAAAAACGAGTCGATGGGTTACGAACGACAAACAATCACTGGCAACGCCATCGAAAAGCGCCTTGTGCGAAATCGTATGCAAATCGTCGGTGGATTGAGGAACAGTCGCAGGCGGCGGCTTAAGCGTTGCCACATAAGCCCCCGCTCCATACATGCCTCCGGATGCTCCTGAAATAAGCCGGATGTGGTAAGGAAAACCCGGTAATCGACGTTCGAGCGCGCATAAAATGCCGGCCGTCCACGCTGCCGCTCGGAGCCCTCCGCCGCTGGCGCAAACGAGCACGAGCGGCCGTTTTCCCTGGGCAAACGGTAGCGACGAACGCCACGGAATGGCATCTTGCCGGACGAGCCCCGCGATGGTCGGACGATTCACCTCGTAATGCGACAAGTGCGCCAGACGTTCGGGCGCATAATACTCGTCGAAGTGCGTGATGCGCCGTCGATACATGCTTCGTCCGGCGAGACGGACGAGTAGAGCAATGAGGCCGATGAGCAATAGAACGTGCGTGCCGCCGAGCCAAAAAGAAAATGATCCGAGCGTCGCGGCAATCAATCCCAAAATGATGCAAATACCGGCCGCCGGGGGAATCACGACCCGCTCGAACAAAGCGGCCGAAAGATACACGGCAATGAGCACGACGGAAAACGACGTGGCGAGTACGTGCAGATGCACCACATCGACGCATCGCGCATCGACTTCCAGCGACACGACGGCTTGGTGGGGCAATGCAGCACAAATGCCGGGTGACAACGCTTGGGCCATCCAATCCCCGAGGCTCACGAGCGCGACCGTGAGAGCCACGGCGCCAAGTGCTCCGACGGCCATGGGCCAACGTTTTTTTGGACGAACCCCTGCAGCACCTTGGAGAAATAGATAGCCGGGAATGAGAAGCGCGACGGCGAAAGCGACGGCACAACGAAAAATGTATTCGCGCACGGACATCGCCGCGACGATGACGTCCGGTCTGCGACCAAACTCGGGGCGTTGTACCAAGAGCGAGCTCACGAAAAAAAGCCCGCTCGCCAGAAGCGTTGCGGCAAACCCAGCGATGCCCTGTTTGACGGGATGCTCGTGCCAAAACAGACGCGGCAAGCCGTACGAACGCCCGAGGCCCAGGAAGATGATGCCGACGACGAATGCAAGCTCGGCGAGCAGCAAAATGTGACCCGAAAAATCCGCAACGACGCGTAACGTGTGCAGTATCCAGACAAGAGGCATTGCAAGAAGCATACGTGCGCTACTCATGTCTGCAAGTCGGAATCTTATTGCGCGGATGCCGCGTCCAAGCCGGCGTCTGCGGAACCGGCAATTTCTTCAAACAGATCAAACGGCCCAATATGATGCAGCGCTGCAAGCCGAGTAATTTCATCCTTGCCTTCGAGGACGACCACCCCAGCCTCCTGGGCTTCGCGGCGCTGCTCTGAGGTCAGGCGACCAGTGGTCACGAAAAGCGCGACATCAATGCGTCGTGCGAAGCAGCCAGAGAGGAACTTTAGCCATTCGCGCTCGGTGGGTGCAATATTGGGCTTGTGAAATTTCACTTGTGCTGCCAGCGTCGCTGGCTCGCCCCGTGAGTCGCCGATTCGCTTACCCACGAAGTCCACCCCTCGCTCGTTTCGTTTGTCGCGGCCTTGATGATGCCACGCATAATAGGGATAGGCTGCCTTGAGAACGCGAAGGACATAGAGTTCGAAGGCTTCACCTCGGGCGGTATTCGAGGGGATCTCCTGTACGAGTCCAGAATCGACGTCGATGGCGGTCTCAGTGGTCGCGCCACGCAGTGCGACTTCTCGGCCGCGTTCAGTAATGCGCCATCCCGGGTTCGTTTTGTCGTGGGGATATACAAAACCGGCGGCAACCGCAACTTTGTTGATAAAAAATCGAAGGCTCGCTTTCCCTTGTTCCGAAAGTGTGAGTCCGCGAGGATTGAGAATCGCCTCAATCGCGGCGTAGATGCTTTGTGTTGACGCAGTTCCGCCGTTGCGCACAATTTCAGTCAATGCAAGTTGGATCTGCTCCTCGCCGGTGAGACCACCTTCCGTACCCGTAACAGGCTTCAATTTCATCCACGTCTCTCCGTTGCAGCCTCGTCCGTGGTCAGTTCGCGTGCACTTCCACCGTCCCAACTAGGTGCTACGACCCGTTGGCATTGCATTCCAAACCCCGCAGGGCCTGTTGCGGTTATTCATGCGGCTTCGACGTCTCCATCGAGCGCTGCAAGCGAGCGTTGAATGCGTTCGACTTCGGCCGACTCGAAATACGGCTCGCCACACTGCTCGCACACCCATGCGGGCACGGCATCCCAACGCACATGATAGCCATTGCGGTCCACGCTGAACGGAGCGTGCGAACGCTTCATATCGCCTCGACAATGAATGCACTCCATGATTACCCTCTCCTTCTGAAATCGGCAGACCACTGATCGGGATTCGGAATGTACGCCGTTATGATGGCCAAATAGTCAGTCTTGGGTGCGCAGACAATATGGATGGGGCGCCGTTTCTCCCCAAATCCGAGCAAGAGGCAGCTATGGCCCCGTGCATCTTCCGGGTAATCCTCGATGAGCTCGCCCGTAGCAATGACGGCCTCCACCTCGCGGGGTGAGATCATTCGAGAAGGCCGACTCATCTGACGCACAGCATGCGGCAGAAACAGTAGCTTCTTCGCTGCTGCTGTGCGAACCTGGTCTAGAATACTTGCCTCCATCGAGTCGAACCCCTCTGCTGTGGTCATGCCAGAATTCTCCGTTCAGCGCCATTTTTTTGTTTGTTTTTCTGAGCGTGCGCCCAACACACTGCGTGCGCTCATTCTTGGCACATTGCTCCTCGCGCTTCCCGCATGTGGCGCTTCTTCAGCGCGCATTGGCGTCGGACCCGTGCTGGATTCCGACGACAACGTGGCCATCGAATCCACGTTTTCGCTCGGCTTCGGTATGCCCCTCGATTACAAGGGCAGATCGCAACATTATTTACAAGGCCTCGGATTCGTCGGTGGAGGGGTCGATGTCGATTCGGATGCCAGAGTCGTGACGACCGGATTGGGCGCCGATTACATTTATTGGGCGCATCCTCGCTTCGACCTGCGCGCAGGGCTCCAATTCGCTTATCGCAATCGCCAAGCGGAACCACACGAAAAAGATTTGATGGGATTGGGCGGTCACGTGGCATTCATGGCCGTCGCAGCTCACGATGACTCGAGCTGGATCGTGCCTCAGTTTTGTTTCGGCCCCGAAGTTCGCATCGATCAAATGTGGGACTCGAAAACGGGCAAAGAGCGAACACACTTCGCATTTCCGCTCGTCGTCGAAGTCAACTTACTTGCCGCCGGCGACTAACCATTGCCACCATTTTTTCTTTTCGCTCGTCGAGCTCGTCGCTGCTCCAAGACGCCGAAACGACTGTACGACCGCCGCCGCGTCGTCTTCGAGCTCGTCCATCGGAACGCATTGCGAAGCGCCCAGCGCCACCATCACGACTTCCTTGTTTTCTTCGGTGAACCAGCGAAACAGCGAATGCTGTTTGCTATTGCCCTCCACGTGCGCCCGGTACGTTTCCGCCTCGGCTCGCCCCGGCTTGCTCTTCAGCGCCCGAGCACTCACTTGCACCGACGATGCTCCCGCGGGCACCGTTTGTTTCGTTATCGCTTCCGCAATGCGCGAAAGCGATCGGCCGTTGGGTTCCGACAGCCGAGTTCCCGTGCGTGAAACCGTGAGCAGCTCGATCCCGTCGGTACCCGAGAATGACACGCGGCTCCACGATGCACGTTTGTTCGACGGTTTGTCCGCCTTCATGCGCAAAAATCGAGGCGGCGGTTCAATGGCGAAATCAGCCTCCACCACCTCGCTTTCTTCGACGTCGTCCTCCCGCGACGGCTCCGTCACCTCGATGCCTCCACGTTCGACCAATTCATCCAATTCGTTGCGCGCCAACGTCAGCGGGTGATCGGGAAATGCAGCGTCGAGCGATGGATCATCCGCTGCGCGCTGATCGATCTTCGTGGAGAGATCGTCGAGGTTTGTCCCAGCGGAATCGTGCAAGAGTCGCGTCAGAGCAGCCGCTTCACGTCGTCCCGTTTTCGCAAGCGGCGACGGATCGAAACGAAACTCGAACATGCCTTTTGCGACCGGCACCAAAAGCCGCCCCACGATGCTTTCGTGCCCAGGCTCGTACCACGTTCGATGAATCACGCGGAGCGCGCGAGCCTTGCCAAGACGAACGATCGACGTCTCGACGACCGGCGACCAGTCCGGATCGTCCGTTCGAGGACCAACTTGTTTGTCCGGGCGATCCACCGAACGAAAGCAACTATTGAAGAGATCCCGCGCATGTCGCTCGACGTCGCGGCGCAAGATAGCCTCGTGTTGCGACTGCAAATCGAGCCGATGCGGAAAGTGACCCACCATCAGCGACGTCATGTGCCCGCGTTCGAAAAAAAGTAGGCGCTCGCGGTCGTCTCGCGCCTCGTCTCGAACCGCGCTCCCGGTGAGAAGCGCAACCCGAACTTGCCCTGCCGCACTTCGTCGACGAAGCCCATCGCTGGAAGTGTACGCCGCGATCCGCCAATTTCCTCGTGTTTTTGCACGCTTACCCAGCCTGAATGTGTAAAGTGTAAAGTGCTACTTGACACTTTACGAGCGAGCCCATACAACGGTTCACTGATGAGCTCCGAACAAGGTTTGTCTTTCTCTTCTTCTTCTCGCGAATCGTTCCTGACGGCGCGTTTGCCCAAGGCGATCGCGGATCGCCTCGAAACGATCCAGCACGATCTGCGCATGGTCGTCGCGGGATTGTCCGGACGTACCCCACCGTCGTTCGTGCAGCGAAAGCCGCTCGCGCGTCATCTGCTCGCGACGCCCGCTGTATCCACGCGCAACCTGCTCGCGACGCGTACGTTGCGCGTGGCGCGTGTCACGCGCGAAACGCCCGATGCGGTGTCGCTTCATCTGATCGACCCAACCGGACGACGTATTTCCTTCACGCCCGGACAATTCTTCACGGTGCTCGTGACCTTGCCGAATGGCGAAGTGCTGCGCCGCGCGTACTCGATATCGAACGCGCCCGATGACGATGGCGCGACGAGCGAAGCGCGAATCACGATCAAGCGTATCGTCGGGGGCGTTGCATCGAATCACTTGAACGACACGGCAGCGGAAGGCGCATCGTTCGAAGTACTCGGGCCTTCGGGCAACTTCACGACGACGTTCGATCCTGCGCAGCGCAGGCATCTCGTGCTGTTTGCCGGCGGAAGTGGAATCACGCCGCTCATGAGCATCCTGCGCACGGTGCTCGTGCGCGAGCCTGAAAGCCGCGTGTCGCTCGTGTATGGGAATCGCGGAAGCGACGACATCATCTATCGGGACGAGCTCGCGGAGCTGTCGAAAGCGTACGGCGAAAGGCTCGCCGTGCGGCACGTACTGACAAACCCGCCCGAAGGTTTCTCCGGACGCACCGGGCTTCTGGATCGGACAAACGCGGCCGCGGAGCTCGAAGCGCTGCCCCAAGGGGACGAATATTTCGTGTGTGGTCCCGAGCCGATGATGCAAGCTGTGCGTGATGCGCTGCTCGCTCAGGGCGCGGCGGCTTCTGCGATACGCGAGGAGCGGTATTCGTCGCCTGCGAGGCGGGTTCGTCCTGACGCACCGTCCTCGCCGCAGCAGGTGGTCGTACGTTTGGGCGGGGTCGAGCGAAAGGTCGTAGCCAAGCCCGGACAAACCTTGCTCGAAGCGGGCCTCGAAGCGTCGATCCCCATGCCGTTTTCATGCAGCATGGGCGGCTGCGGCGCGTGCCGCGTGAAGCTCGAGAGCGGCGACGTCGTGAGCGAAGAGCCGAATTGTTTGTCCGAGGAAGAGCGGCGAGACGGGTTTGTCTTGGCGTGCGTATCGCGTCCGTCGTCTGCGTGTACCGTGGAGATCGCATGATGGCCGTGGGGCAGTTGCATTCGGCGGCGAAGGTCGATCGCGGGGCCTATCCGTATCGCATGAAGGATTTGTGCGAAAAGACGGGGCTGCCCCGGCAGGTGGTGCATTTCTACATCCAGCAGGGGCTCGTCCCGGAAGGCCGCAAGACCGGCCGGAACATGGCCTATTACGGTGACGAGCACCTCGAGCGAATTCTGCTCGTGCGAAGGCTTCAGCACGAGCGGTTTTTGCCGCTTCGGGCCATCAAAGCGATGCTCGACGAGCAAGACGAGGCATTCAGTCCGGCGCAGCGCGCATTCGTCAATGAATTGAAATCGCGTTTGAGTCGAACGCTGGGAGCTCGTACGGCCCGTCCTGCAACGATTTCGACGGTCGAGCTCGTGGAAAAGTTCGGCGTACACGCGCGAGACCTGGATGAAATGATCGAAATGGGGCTCGTGGGCGCGACCGAGGAAAAAGGGGCGGACGGACGCGTACGGCGAGTGATCGCACGAGACGACGTTTGGATTTTGGAAACGTTCGCGCAGTTTCGTGCGCTTGGTTTTTCCGAAGATATCGGGTTTGGGCCGAAAGACATTGGTATCTATGCGGAAGCGATGAGCAATCTACTTGGCCAGGAAACCAAACTGCTTGCAGAGCGGCTTTCGCGCTTGTCGCCCGAGGTTGCGGCAAAAATGATCGAACAAGCGGCGCCGATCATTCATTCGTTCCTTGCGCGTTATCACGACGCGCTCATGAAAAATTACTTGGCCACACTTTGACGGTACGAAAACCGAAATACAATTCGAGGAGAGCAGCCATGTTCAATACGAGTCACCTGACGAGATTTCTGCCGATGAAGATGCAATCGCAAATCGATGCGTACTTCGAGGCGCTCGAGGTCTTGACATCGGTCAGGGATCCGAAGGTGCTCGGAGCGCTTGGGCCTTCGGGCATTCGGGGGCTGGTGCTGCGTCGTGGTAGGCAAGGGCGACCGACGGACGTACAAGCAACGCACAAAGCGCATTTCGATTGGACGTATCCGAGCGATCAGCCGGAAATGGCCGAGCTTTATCGTCGTGCAAAGACGGGTCAATGGGATGGTGATTCGCTTCCGTGGCATATCGACGTCGATCCGATGAATCCGGAGCGAGACTTGTTGCCGCGCGATTTCTTTTCGTTCGACACCATGGAGGGCGCGGGCGTCAAACTGAACGACGACGAGCAGCGCAAGCTTGGGTATTGCGTGGCGACGTGGATGCTGAGCCAATTTTTGCATGGCGAACAAGGCGCGCTTTTTGCCGCGGCGCAAGTGACCGAAGCGGTACAATTTTTCGACGGCAAACTTTATGGCGCCACGCAAGTGATGGATGAAGGGCGCCACGTCGAGGTATTCAATCGGTACCTCGATACGAAAATGAACAAGATGTACCAAATCAACGACAATCTCTTCGTGATCATCGATTCGCTGATGACCGACGGTCGTTGGGACATGAAGTTTCTCGGGATGCAGATCATGGTCGAGGGCCTGGCGCTCGGTGCATTCGGTACGCTGTACAAGCAAACGAAGGAACCGCTCCTCAAGGAATTGCTCGGGATGGTCATTCGCGACGAAGCGCGACACGTGCATTATGGAGTTTGTGCATTGCGCGAGCACTTCACGAAACACATCACCGAACGCGAAAGGCAGGAGCGCGAGGATTGGGCATTCGAGGTCGCGCTGCTCATGCGGAATCGTTTCACCGCGTACGAAGTGTACGAGGAATGGTTCGAGGGGCAGATGACGCGAGCGCAATGGCGCGACGTCGTCTACAAGTCGAAAGGAATGCGAGAATTCCGCACGGTGATGTTCAGCCGGCTCGTGCCCAATCTGCGCGAAATTGGGCTCTTGTCGCCGCGAATCATGCCGCGCTACGAGGAAGTGGGACTCATGCAGTATTTTGGTGGGCTCGCCGCGGACAAACTCACAGCCGAAAAGCTCGTGTCCGAGCTTTCAGCGTGAGCGAAAATCAGAAGACCTGACCCGTCGAACCGGGGCGCCGGAATTGCCCGAGGACGTGCCGCCGGCGCCGCCCGTTCCGAAGACGAGAATGTTGTTGGCGGTCGATACGCCGCCGCTGTTCACGCGATAAACGGCGTACGACGGTCCGCCGGCGCCGCCGCCTCCGTGCCCGCCATTGCCGCCTTTGCCGCCAGCGCCACCATTGCCGCCGGGGCCGACTTCCGACGTGCATGTCGTGGCGCCATTGCCGCCACCGCCGCCGTTGCCGCCACTGGCGCCGCTGCCGCCGCTTCCACCATTGCCACCTTTGCCGCTCGTAATCGCGTTTCCACTGAGCATCATTCCGGTTGAATTGACGAGGAAGAGGCCGAAAGAGCCGCCGCCCGCGGTGCCTCCCGTGCCGCCCGATCCGGCGCAACCGCCCGCGCCGCCGCCGCCGCCGCCATTTCCTCCACCGTTGATGACGAAACCTCCGCCTTGGCCGCCACCGCCGCCACCGCCGCCGCCGCCATTGCCGTGGGCGCCCGATGTGCCAATGCCGCCGCCATTACCAACCCAGAAGTTTGTCGTGGTGGAACCACCGCTGCCGGCGGCTCCATTCGATCCGTTGCCACCGGGCGCGCCAGTGTTCCCATTGCCGCCGCCTTGCCCAGGATCGCCGCCCGATCCGCCCGATCCGCCTTGGGTTCCGCCTGTGCCGAGGCCTCCATTGCCACCCGGATTGGTGCCGGGCGCACCGCCATTGCCCCCGCCACCGCCCGTGCGACTGCAAGCCGAGCCGCCGCCCGTTCCGCCCGTGCGAATGCCGGACGAATCGCAAGCACCGGGGCTCCCATTTGCTCCATTATTCCCCTGGGCCCCCGCGGTTCCGTTTGTCCCGGCCGAACCAGGTCCTGCCGCGCCGGCGATGAGCGAGCTATTGCGCAACGTGACCGCGGTGCAGTTGTTGCAATACATGGCGTAATTCGAGGCGCCGATGGTCAATGTATCGAATGTTTTGATCGTCAGCCGATCGAGCGTCATGGCGGTGATCAAGTCTTTCCCCTCGACGGCCGTGACGCGGCCGTTGAGGACCCCGCTCGATTGAATCGTCACGATGTTCGCGGGGCTGCGAGCCCAGTTGTTTTGGGCCGAATAGCCGCCGTAAATGGAGATGCCATTGAGGAGCGTGAGGCGGCCGTCGTAGATACCCGCAGACACGTAGACCTGTTTTTTGCCGAGCTGCTGCGCTTTGGACAATGCGCCGGCCAGCGTGAACATGGGCTGCTGCCTCGTTCCAGGGTTGGCATCGCTGCCCGTGATGGCGACGAAAACCGCGGCGCTCGCATCTCCATCGATGCCATCGCAATTCGTATCGGCGAACGTGTCGTCTGGCAGATCGGGCCCCACGTACGTGCACTCGCAGCCATTGGCCGCTTGACCATCCGCATCGCCATACCCGGGCAAACAGGAAACGAGCTGGCACGAGCCTGCCGTGCACCCGACGTTCGCATTCACCATGAGCGTGGAGCAATCGTTGTTGCACGCGCCGCAATTGAGCACATCGGTCGCGACGCTCGTTTCGCAGCCAGTCGGCGTCATGCCGTCGCAATCGTCGAAGCCCGTTTCGCATGTCCCAATCGAGCAGGTTCCGCTGACGCAAGCTTCCATGGCATTGGGCAAATTGCACGCCATTCCGCAACCACCGCAATGCGAAACGCTCGTGTCCGTATTCACCTCGCAGCCGTTGCCGGGCATCATGTCGCAATCGCCGTACGACGCGTCGCACATGCCAATCGAGCAAACGCCCGAGACGCAGGCTTCGGTGGCATTGGGAAGCGAGCACGGTGAATTGCATGCGCCGCAATGCAAGATGCTCGTTTCCACGTTCGCTTCGCAACCATTGGAATTCATGGCGTCGCAATTCTGGAAAGGCGCCGTGCACCCGGTGATCAAGCATTGGCTCGCGGCGCAAACTTCGCTGGCATTGGCCAATTCACAAACGTTGCCACACGCGCCGCAATGGTTCATGTTCGCCGTGGTATCGACTTCGCAGCCGTCGCCAGCCATTGCATTGCAATCTTCGAATCCCGCCGAGCACGCCGCGACCGTGCACGCACCTGCTTCGCAGGCCGCGGAGGCATTGGGCAGATTGCAAACGTTGCCGCAATCCCCGCAATGCTCGACCGTCGTATTCGTGTTCGTATCACACCCATTGCTTGGATCGCCGTCGCAAGCCGCCGTTCCCGCTGCGCAACCCACGGCTTCGCCCACGATGGGAACGACGACGTCGGGCATTGCTACGCCCCCGACCGTCGCGGAAACCAATGCTTCCGTCGGTGCGAGCATTTCTGCAATTCCGGTCGACGTGTACGTGACTTCAAAATAGAGCGACCCGCCCGGTGGCCGAGTCGAAGGCAGATTGACGGGCACCCGGAGCCATTGGCTCGGGTCATTCGGTGGATCCTCGACGTAACGCACGGTTTCGACAGAATAATCTGGATCTTGTATAGTGACCGTCTCAAATATCGCGTCGGCATCGCTTTCATTGTCGATACGAAAGGCTCGCATGCGCTGCGTGCCGGCCGGCACGGTATCGAAAGACAAATTCGCAGGGCTTGCACAAGGATCGGCCGGACCTCCATCGTTCAGCACGCACACGGCTAGCTTCGCGTTGGCTCCGCCGCCCGCTCCTGCATCGCCACCGCTGCCGGTTCCCCCACCGCTACCAGCAAACCCACCATCACCCCCATCGCCCCCGACGCCGCCATCGCCCCCGCCACCACCGTCTCCCCCGCCATTACCACCGCTGCCGGTGGAAGGGACATTGACCGTGCCGCCCTCGGCACACCCAACGACGAATGGTCCTAGCGTGAGGACTGCGGACGAAAGGACGAGTCCCGTCAATCTACGTTTGACCGTGTTCTTCATGGTCGTATTGAAACACGAAATGAGGGGTCTTGTCCACGACGAGGCAGCGAAAAGCCGGTCACGTAAACCACGACGACGCAGGGACGCAACGTCTCCGTTCGAGCCGTCGCGCGCTGCAGCGCCCGAGGCGTCGTAATCGTGCATGCGTCCGCGGCGCTCGACGGACCTCTTGAAGGCAGCATGAAAATCGTGCACCATCCGAGCGCCAAATGACAGCACGCGCGCTGTATGCGGCCGATGACGAGGAGAACATCATGATCACGCTGCGTCGTTCGGAGGAACGAGGGCACGCCAATCACGGTTGGCTCGACAGCTATCACACCTTTTCGTTTGCCGGGTATTTCGACCCGAAACATGTGGGATTTCGTTCCCTTCGTGTCATCAACGAAGATCGCGTCGAGCCGGGTAGGGGGTTTGGCACACACCCACATCGAGACATGGAGATCATCTCCTATGTCATCGAAGGAGCGCTCGAGCACAAGGACTCGATGGGCAATGGTTCGGTGATTCGACCGGGCGACGTTCAGCGAATGAGCGCAGGAACGGGCGTGACCCATAGCGAATTCAATGGTTCACCTTCCGACCAGGTGCATTTCCTTCAAATATGGATCGTCCCGGAAAAGCAAGGAATTCCGCCAGGTTACGAGCAAAAACATTTTTCCACGAGCGAAAAGCAGAACCAATTGCGGCTCGTGGCTTCCTCCGACGGTCGCGATGGCAGCGTGACCATTCATCAAGATGCGAGCGTGTTTGCAACGGTGCTCGATACGGGACAAACCGTGACGTACAAGCTCGATGCGGCCCGTCACGCATGGATTCATGTGGTTCGTGGTGAAGTGAATGCGTCGGGGCATGTGCTTCACAGCGGGGATGCGGCCGGCGTGAGCGGAGAGCCGGAAATCGTCTTATCGGGTCTAAAGAATGCGGAAGTGCTCCTCTTCGACCTCGCGTGACGCAAATTCGATGGCCGAGCGCTATTCCGCAGTCTCCGCAGCCCGCGCCTGGTGATACAGTCGCGCCGTATCGATGGCCATCGCAGCCCGATGCGCAAGATCCTCGGCCAATGCCAAATCCGCTGCTTCGTAGGCACGATGGGTTTTTCCACGAACGAACGTAATGGCCCCGAGAATCCGACCACGTGCAGCAATCGGTACGCACATGTACGAGCGGAATCCAAGCTCTTTCAGTAGCTCCAAGTGCTCGGGATCCCTAGAGAAATTCTCGATCCACGCATCGGAGACCTCCGCCACGAATTCGGAAGCTCCCGTGCGGGCCACGTGCGGAGCTCCGTGGGCATCGTCGGATTTCGGCGGATACCGCAGCTTCAGCTTGTGCGTGGCCGACCGTTGCGCGGGATCCGCGTGAGCCACTGCGAGCCGGAAAAACGATGCATCTCCATTCGATTCTGCGCCGTCTGCGCTTGGTTCGGATGTATCGATGATGCACCAATCCCCAATGTGCGGCACGGCCAAACATGCCACGCTGGCGAGCGTCGTGGGATAATCGAGCGACGCGTCGAGAAGCGTGCTTGCTTCGGCCAAAAAAGCAAACCGAGCTTTCGCCGCTTCGGCTTCGGCCCTGGCAGCTTGTTCCCGGGCAAACAGTGCAGCACGATCGATTTCGGCACGCCGGAGTGCTTCGAGATTGGCTTCGGCCGCACGGAGCGACGTTCTGAGGGCGGCGCCGAGGACGCTGATGAGCAAGGATACGACGAAAAACGCGCCGAACCGGATCACCGTGCTCGGACTGATCCGGCCATCCGCCTCGAATAACGAAGGCAGAAAAAATTGCAGAACGGCCCAGCTACCAAGCGTCGTCGACGTGAATCCCGGACCAATGCCACCGAAACATGCGGAGACCATCGTCGCAAAAAAGAAGAATGGAAAGGGGCTTGGTACGATCCATGGCCGGAGCAGCAGCGTGAGGACGAGCGCCGCCGAAAAAATGGCAAGCGCAATGCCGTATTGAAGTGCCGGCGACCGGTCTCGAATCACGAGCGCCCTCAGCCCGCGGAAGCTAATGAAATCGCTCATCATTGTGGTTCACCGCCTGCACGACGTGCGACTCCGCCAGGTTGCGGAGCTTCCCCGTCCGATTCTCGCGTATCGGCTTCGGCGCGAAGTTGGTATTTGCGAATTTTCGCCGCAAGCGTCACGCGGCTGATGTTCAAGCTGCGAGCGACGCGACTTTGATTGCCTCCATGGGCCGCGAGCGCATCGGCAAGGATTTCTCGCTCGACCCGCTCGATTCGTTCACGCAGCGACAAACCATTGTCATCGGCGGGCATATCGCGTGTTTCCGAAGGCACGTCACGCGCAGGAGCCGGCGCCGCGGCTGGTGTTGCCGGGCTCCATCTGGCCGCAAGCGAAGTGGCTTGGGCACGTTCCCAATCCGGAAGATCGAGCACCGGGGCCGAATTGAGAGCAATCATGCGCGCAATGGCATTTTCGAGCTCGCGGACATTTCCCGGCCATGGGTGAGCCGCGATGCGAGCTGCCAGGGCTGGCGTCATCGTAATGGGTCCAAGATTGAATTTACGACCGTAATTGGCGGCAAACTCGCGTGCCAAAGGAATGATGTCTTCGGGCCGTTCGCGGAGCGGTGGTATATAAAGGACGACGACGCTGAGGCGGTAAAGCAAGTCAGCGCGGAACGTTCCTGCGTCCACCGCGGCCCCGAGATCCCGGTTGGTCGAGGCGATGATGCGTACGTCGACGCGGCCATTGCCTTCTCCGGGCCGCCGGCCACCAACGGTTTGTATTTCCCCGTTTTGCAAAACACGCAAAAGCTTGGCCTGGACGTCGATTGGCAATTCGCCCACTTCGTCGAGCAGCAGAGTTCCGCCGTCGGCTTCGGCAAAAATTCCCCGGCGACTTTGGTGCGCCCCGGTAAATGCCCCATGCGCATGGCCAAAAAGCTCGACCTCGGCAAGTCCTGCAGGCAATGCAGCACAGTTGACACGAATGAACGGCCGCCGCGCTCGGTTGCTCGACGACACGATCCGCTGCGCAAGCAGTTCCTTGCCCGTGCCGCTCTCACCAAGGATGAGCACCGGGAGATCGTGCTGCGCGACGCGTTCTGCCGTCTCGAGAAGCCTGCACATGGCCTGGTTTTCGGCGACAAACGAGACCATGTTCCTGGGCGCAGTGTACGAGGATTCCGAACGGCTGTCGAGAGCGATGCTCGGCGTTGCAAAAGTGCTGTTTTTAAGGATGGTGGGCACAGAGCTCAATCGAGCGTCGTCAATTCTTTGGCAGCAGGATTGACACGCGCCGAAAAACTGCTGATCAGACATTGATCAGCTCGCAAAGATCGCAGATCATGATGCAGATCAGAATCTGTGCAAGTGCTCGTAACGCGTTGCGTGCTCGCGATCGATACACGTTGCATATTCGATGGAATGCAGTGCCCAAGGTGCGCGTGACCATTTGGCACCGAAACTGCTCGACACGGAAGCGACCAACGACTGGGTTTCGCGGATGGAGCGTCACATGGGTTCTGTCGAACGTCTTTTGGAAGTCGATACGTCAGCTTCGGTATTCGTTGATTCCTTGCAAGAATACGCACTCAGCTCACGTGCAGCAAATCACGTGTTGCTCGAGCGCATCGCCACGGGCAACATGCCGGATCTGGCAGCCAATGTCAGTTTCTTGCTCAGCGAATATTACCATTACAGCCATCAGTTTACGCGATACCTGACGGCGGTCATGGCGAATCTGACGGCTCCCGAGCATCGAGCGGCGCTCGTGCGAAATGCGGCTGATGAAGTTGGACACGTGACGCCGGATGAAGCTGCGGAGCTACTCAAAAATGGCATCGATCCCGACCATGCGCGGGCGCCGCATCCGGAGCTATTCCGACGGTTCTTGCGCGCAATCGGGGCGAAACCGGAAGAGATATTGCGTCGAAAGCCGCGCGCAGTGACGCTCGCATGGATCGAAGCGTTCCGTGATTTGTGCATGCATGGGGGCGAGGCGCAAGGTGTGGGCGCGCTCGGCGTTGCCACCGAGGGCATCGTCGCGGTCATGTATCGCCGAATTTTGCGCGGCATCAATATCGCCTGGCCAAACATGTCGGCGCGTGACAAGGTCTTCTTCGAATTGCACGCACTTCTGGACGACGACCACGCGCATACGCTCCGCGAAATTGCCGTATCGATTGCCGCCACACCCGATGGCCGAAGGCAGCTCGCGGTGGGAGCTTTGCGCGCTCTCGTTGCACGAGCCGCATTTTTCGATGAAATGATGGACGAAATCGATTCCGTCGCGACGACCATCACGAGACCCGTCGTGAATGTCGCACCCCAGGGAGCCTTCGCATGAATTCACCCGACACCGCGCGCGTTGCCAGCGAATCGTTCACGAATACGAATCAAAACCGCGATTCGCTCACGCCCGTTCCGTCTCGAATTCCCGGCGCAGATTGCGTGCATCGCGACGTGACACTCGATGATGCGCCGGCCGCTGATTTTTCACGCGAACGTGGACACCCCGTATACGCCGTACGCTTGCCCAGCAATACGGTGAGTCTGAGCATCGGCGACCTGGATCCGGGCGCAAGCACGTCCAATCACAGGCACGCCTACGAATCGCTCATCTACGTGATCTCCGGCCGTGGATACACGATTACGGAGGGGCAACGATACGATTGGAAAGTGGGCGATGCCATTTACGTACCGCCCTGGTGCTGGCATCAACACTTCGCCCATCCCGAAGAATCAGCACGTTACATCACCGCGACGAACCTGCCCCTGCTGAAGCAACTCGGACAAACCGTCGTGCGCGAAGAAGCTCGTTGAGCAAATTCCTGCTCACTTAATCGAACGATCAAGCTGGCAATAGCTCCATTTCGCATCGCGATGGTCCACGCACGGTGAGCGACGCGTTCCATTGCGTTTCCCCGACCAAACGGACGCCGCGAATGCGCGGCAGAAGCTCTTCGAGGACAATGCGTGCTTCGAGACGCGCGAGCGTTGCGCCGATGCAGAAGTGTATGCCATGCCCGAATGCAAGCGATGCCTTCTGTTTGCGGTCCATGTCGAATACTTCAGGATTGCTGAATTGCCGCTCGTCTCGATTGGCCGACGCAAGAAGTGGCACGACGAGCGACCCCTTGGGCAAAAACACGCCGGCAAGCTCGGTATCGGCAGTCGAGAGGCGCATGCGTGCGTGCGTCGAAGGTTCGAAGCGTAAAACTTCTTCGATGAAATCCGGGATGGCCGCCTTATCTGCACGCAAACGGTCCACGAGCTCGGGGTGCATGGCCAATATGCGTAGTGCCTGCGTAATCAAGTGCGTCGTCGTTTCGAATCCCGCCGTCACGAGCAAAAAGAAAAAACTCACAACTTCGTCTTCCGTGAGCCGTTGCCCATTGATTTCGGCTTCCAGGAGCTGGCTTGCCAAATCGTCGCGCGGACTTTGCCGGCGATCGGCGAGCATCTGACGTACGTGCGCTTCGAGCTCCGTGACGGTCTGAATGATACGCGGTTGCGCTTCGGCAGGCGTCCCAGGATTGACCGAAACGAGGTCTTCGGTCCATATACGAAGTTTTTCAATCGATGCGTCGTCGAGCCCGAGCAAATTGGCAATGACGTTTCCCGGGAGCATAATGGAGATTTCCGCGCATGCATCGAACACTCCCGCACCTGGCATGCGAGCTGCAAACTCGGTACAAACCCTACGCGCGAGCGGTTCGACGCGCGGCAACACGCGCACGCCGAACGCGTGCGTGATGAGCGCACGCGTGGCCGTGTGCTTCGGCGGGTCCATGAGGATGAGTGACCCGGCTATGGGATTTCTCTCGAGCCACGGGCGTATTGCCAATTCTCGCCCGCCTTGCGACGAAAACAAGAGAGGGTTTTTGAGGACATACAAGACGTCGACATAACGACTCACTGCCCACAAATTCCCTGGATCGACCTGGCACACCGGTGCCTGCGCCCGCAATTCTGCGTAGTACGGATAGGGATTTGCTCGTACATGCGGTGAGACGAGGTTCAGACGTGCCATTGATTCCCTCCCATATCCCTGCGGGCGCCCGACAATTCACCGTCCAATTCGCTTCAGGATGACGTCGAGGTCATTGGCGTGACTCGCTCGCGCACCGAAACGCTCGAGCCAGGCAATTTCGTGTTCCGCAGGCGCCTTGGGTCCCGTGACCATGTGCACCTGCATTCCCAGCTCGAGCGGCAGCGACAAGTCGAGCTCGTAAATGTCCCCGCACACGAGAACCTCTTCGGGGGCCGCTCCCACGCGACGCATGATCGCGGCGAGCGCATCGTAATATCGACCGCGGCGCGGATACACGGGCCGCTCGAGACCCGGCAGGGAAACCTGCTCCGGAACATGAGAAAACCGCTCATCGGTCGTTTCCGGTTCGCCCACGACAAACTTGCGCGCATCACCGTGCACTTCGATTCGATCGAGACCTGCCGGCCCAAGCGTGCGCAGCTTTTTCTGCGCTGCATCCGTACGCGCGTTCGTCACGACGAACGTTGGAATGCCCGATGCCGAAAGGGCCTCGAGAACTTCCTTCGCGCGAGGACGAAATGCCGTCAGGGTATTTTCGTACGCGTGGTGATAAAGCGCTTGCAAAATGGCCGCCCGCGTCTTGCCATCCTTCAGCACCCCAGCCGCATCGAACATCAAGTGTGCAGTCGTCGTCGTGTGAATGTATGGGTCTGCGCTTGCCGGCGCGACAATGCGGCCTTCATGTACCCAACCATAGCGACCTGGGTTTTCCGTGATTCGTGCAGCGTGCTCGGCCCACTCCGCAGGAAGCTCGCGACCCAACAAGTCGAAGACCGCCGCGCGGAAAGCGTCGACGAACGGAGCGGCTTCGCGCTCGACGTCGGTGAACGTGCCATCAAAATCGAGAATGATGCATTTTGTGCTCAAGGTGACCTCTGCTGCGAACAGGCGTTGGATGAATGTAAACGGTGCAGTCTCAAAGGCTCGTTGTTTCGTTCGTGAAGTTTTCCCGGATCCATGACGTAAAACCAGGCAATCGCAAACGTTCGAGCAAAGGCAGAAAAGCCCGCTCGACGCGATCCTCGCGCACGACCATCGGAAACGGACGAACCCCCACGTCGTTCGAGGCTAGCACGAATGGCATGATTTCGCTTTTCCCTTCTTCGAAAGCATCGCACAAAAGCGAAGCTTTCAGGTATGCCGCGGACACATCCAGAAATGCCGGGCGAATACCTCGAATCGATCGCGTGAAAGGTTCGGCGATGACGCGTTTCTGCGGCGTGTCGACGAGGCCCGCGGATTCGAGCTGCAAGCGGAAGAATTCGGACGCCGAAGCTCCAGGACAATGGGCTTGTCGTTTTTCCCGCTCGTACCCCTCGGCGACGACAACGAGCGCATATTCGGTGCGCGCCAGGGCTTCCGCAATTTCCTTCAACACGACGCCGGGGAATTGGAAAAATGGCAAAACGATGAGATGGGCACGGGCCGCAACGCCGCAATGAAGCGCGTGCCGTCCGCTACGGTTGCCCATCATTTCGAGCAGATAAATGCGCTTGTGCGTGTACGCATCCTCGTACAGACCTCGGGCAATCGTGGCCCCAGCCTCGACGCCGGAAAGAAACCCAATGGCGCGATCTCCGGCGAGATCGTTGTCCACCGATACGTTGACGAATCCCGCCGTGGGCCGCGGAGACGTGTGTTCGAGCAGAGCTTTCAGCCCTTCGAACGTGCCATTGCCGCCGACGCCGATGACATGCGTAAAACCTTGTGCTCGCAGCGTCTCCGCCGCGGCTCTGCGGTTTTTCACCTCGTGAAACCCCAAGTAGCGCTCACTGCGAAAATCACTGCCGGCATCGAGCACGCGACGACCCATGCTGCGCGCAGGTATGCCCTTGGCCAACATCGCATAACGTTCTCGCCGACTCACGATCAGCCGCTCGAAACGCGGCTCACTGCGCGCATCCAGCGTGAGCGACCGAAAGCCTTCCGTAGCGGCCCATACTTCGTATCCACGCTTCGAGGCTTCTTCCGTAAGTGCAACTGCTGCGGACGCGTAGCCAGGTGCATCGCCACCATCGAAGACGAGCAGAAGCCGCCGATCCGATGGCGGCAGAGCGGCTGGGGTGCCAAATTCGACGACGTTCGTCATGTGGCCGGGGGCGTAGCATGAAACCGGGGGGGAGGGGAAGACCGAAATTCCCTGCGCTTTGCGTCAACG
Source organism: Polyangiaceae bacterium (assembly GCA_016715885.1). Classification (NCBI taxonomy): domain Bacteria; kingdom Pseudomonadati; phylum Myxococcota; order Polyangiales; family Polyangiaceae; species Polyangiaceae bacterium. The sequence goes on along the minus strand of JADJXL010000025.1, from coordinate 910,293 downwards.
GTAGCGGGCGATTTTCCGGGCCGGGAGCGCGGTCCCGCTGTACTGAACCCCCCCGCCGACCCCCCGCCCCCCCCCCCGGGCCGCCGGGCGCGGCGCCCCCGGGCCCCGGCGCACGGGCGGGGGGGGCCGGGGGGAAGGGCACGCCCGCCCCCGCCCCCCGCGGCGAGCTCCAGCCGACGATGGCCGATCCCATGAAAGTCGAGCGCAAACCTGGCACGACGAAAATCACCGGCACCGCAACGTCCGATTACGGTACGTACGATGTCGACGTGACCCAATGAAAATCGACATTCAATCCACGTGGGCCAGAACCACGACCGAATAACCCACGGCGATGTCACGCCCTGGATTGTGGTACGAATGCCGCTGATCTCCGCGGAAAACCACGACATCCCCAGGCTGCACCAAAAACTTTTCGCCGGCGACGACGAGCTGCATCTCGCCTGATTCCACGGTCAAATATTCACGCGTCCCAGGCGTGTGCGGTACGCCCGTCATCCGCCCATTCGAAGGAAGCTCGATTCGATCGATTTCCATTCCTGCAATGGCATCGGGCAAGAGCTTGCGCACCGTCGCTTGGCCCGGAGAGCGCACGGGCAAACTCCCTTTGGTATAATGCCGCACGACGCTGCGAGGTGCGCTCAAGAGCTCTTCGATCGAAACTTGAAGCGCCGTCGCAACTCGATGCAGCACCGAAAGTGTCGGGTTTGCCTCGCCAGACTCGAGATGCGCCCACGTCGCTCGCGGAACATTGGCGAGCTTTGCGATCTGCTGCTGCGTCATACCGCGGGCTTCGCGCAGTTGCTTGACGTTCTTGGCCAGCGTGCCCGCAAGATCACGATCGGCATCCATCGTGCCCGCCATGAGAGCGCTTTACGCGCTTTCAGGCAAGTTCTCGTCGCCACGACGGACCCAGACCCGAAAGGAATCGCTCGATCCACCCTCGGTGACATGCGCATGCGAACACGCACAAATTTTTCACTGAACCAACCGAATATTTCGTCATCCGCGTCTTGACGCATACGCCCGTGACACACGATGATGCCGCCGCGCGCGGATGAGTGATGATCCCGCTCCGCGCGCCTTGCTTCCACCGAGCACTCGAGGGATCAGGACGGTCCAAATGAACGAAACCATTCAGAAATATGTCGACGCTGCTGTGCAGATCGGCATGAACGTTGGCTTGAAAATCCTCGGCGCGCTCGTGCTGTGGATCATCGGGCGCATCGTCATCCGCGCAGTCCTCGGCATTCTCGACAAGAGCCTCAGCGATCGAAAGCTCGACGCCACCGTGTCGCGTTACGTCAATTCGGTGTGCAGCGTCATGCTGAACATCCTGCTCATGTTGGCCGTACTCAGCGTATTCGGCATCGAAACGACGACGTTCGCGGGCCTGCTCGCTGCCTTGGGTGTTGCCGTCGGTGTGGCATGGTCCGGCCTTCTCGCGAACTTGGCAGCGGGCGTCTTCATGATCGTGCTGCGCCCGTTCAAGGTGGGTGATTACGTCATCGCGGCCGGCGTCGAAGGTACGGTAAACGCCGTCGGCTTGTTCGTCACGGAAATCGATACCCCCGACAACGTGCGCACGTTCATTGGCAATGGCAAAGTCTTTGCCGATACCATCAAAAACTTCTCCGCCAATTCGTATCGTCGCGTCGAGCTCGTCGCGCAGCTTTCCGGCGAGGCCGACGTCGACAAGGCGATTGCGACGCTCAAAGAAAAACTCAAGACGATTCCCAATGTATCGAAGAAGCCCGAGCCTTGCGTCGAAGTGCTCACCTTCACGCTAGCGGGTCCGGTGCTCGCCGTACGGCCGTTCTGCCATACGGACCATTATTGGGACGTGTATTTCGCGACGAACAAGCTCATCAATGACGAGCTTGGCAAATTGGGCTTCCCGGCTCCCATGAATCCGGTTCTCGTCAAGCAGCACAAAGCAGCTTGATCACCAAGCGTACGCTTCCGGGGCTCGGCCACCGGGCCCCGGAAAGATCTCGTCGAGCTTCTTCAGCGTATCGTCGCTGAGCTTCAAATCCAGCACGCGAGCGTTTTCATCGAGCTGTTCGACCGTTCGTGGTCCAACGATCGGTCCCGTCACGGCCGGTTGCGCCAAAAGCCACGCGAGCGCCACGTCGGCCGGCTTTTGCCCAATTTCTGCACAAAGACCCTCGAATTTTTCGAGTTTGTCGCGGTACTTGTCCACGTTCTTCTGCGCAAATTCGCTCGTGCGCCGCCCTTCGTTCATTTTCTGAAGCGCACCGCCCAAAATGCCACCCTTCAGCGGGCTCCACGGAATCAATCCCAACCCGTACGATTGACACGCGGGAATCACTTCGAGCTCGATGGTGCGATCGATGAGATTGTACAAGCTTTGCTCGCAAACGAGGCCCATGAAGTGCCGTGATTTGGCCGCTTCATTGGCTTGCGCAATGTGCCAACCGGCAAAGTTGGACGAACCGACGTACGTGACTTTGCCCTGCGAAACGAGCGTCTCCATGGCTTGCCATACTTCTTCCCATGGCGCATCACGGTCGATGTGATGCATCTGGTAAAGCTCGATGTGATCCGTTTGCATGCGCTTGAGCGACGCCTCGCAAGCGCGACGAATGTGCATCGCCGACAGGTGCCCCTCATTGGGCCAATCACCCATGGTACCATACACTTTCGTGGCGATGACCGTGCGTTCGCGCCGGCCGCCGCCTTGGGCAAACCAACGCCCAATGATGTTTTCGGTAATGCCTTCGCCCCTCTTCCAACCGTACACATTGGCCGTGTCGAAGAAGTTGATACCAAGCTCGAGCGCGCGGTCCATGATGCGGAACGAATCCTCTTCGGTCGTGTGCGGGCCGAAGTTCATGGTACCGAGGCACAAGCGACTGACTTTGAGAGCCGTGCGGCCGAGACGAGTGTATTGCATGGCGCGCACGATACACGACCACTTTGGCGTTGTCTACGCTCAAAACAGCGAAAGCTGCTTGGGCGCGCCGATGAGATCGTCGAAGTCCACCGAGCCCACGAGCCGCAATATGGAATCGGCCAAAGGGCGCAGCTCGCGATTCACGTAATGCTCGTGATCCGGCGGCGCAGTCAAAGCATTTACCGGCTCGGGACCATGTCTGGTGACGACGTACGAAACAGTTCGTCCTGGCGCATCCTGCGATCTTCGCGCGGCCTTCACATGCGGTGGCGTCGTCTTCGTATACGCTTCGAGCGGCTTGCGTAACGCTTTCTGCAGCACCAGCTCGTCGTCGTTGCGCCCCGCGCGCACATTTGCAACGAACGCGCGCACGAACGGGCCCACCGGTTTGTCGTGGAATACATGCTCGAGCAGCTCGCGCTGAAACCGTCGCGAAAGGGGGCTCGCGTCCCGACGCACGGCTTCGAGCCCCACGATGTCCACTTCGAATCCACTTTGCGATGTCAAAAGCCCCGCGTAACGCTTTTTGCTTCCTCCAGCGCTCGTCCGCAATTCTGGAAGCAAGAGGCGCAAATACACTTTTTGCAATGCCAATTCGAGATGACTCTCGACGTCGAATTCTTCGCGCAATACCTGCGCTACGTCCGCTGATATTTGCTCGCGCAGCACCTCCGCCCGCTCACGAACTCGCGCATGATCCAGCTCGCCTACGTCGACGAAGATCGAATCGGTGTCTCCATAAAGCACACGATAGCCACGCCTTGCAACGGCTCGGGCCGCGGCGCGAATCACGTATTGCCCCGCAATGGGAATGGCATTTGCGACGACCGGACTGAAGAGCCGCGATGCGGGTGCGCCGAGCACGCCGTACATCGAATTCATGAGAATTTTGATCGCGTATGCTCGCCGCTCGTCTCCAGCGCTCCGCGCACGTGATCGCTCGTGCCCAAGCTCGGCGACCAATTCGGGCAAAATGCCCGGAGGTCCCCCAGTAGCTCCGCGCCGAAATGCCGCTTTGCTCGGCGTAACGATGACATCGCGACGTTTGTCCCGTGGATCCATTTCTCCCACATACGTCAGCGGATCGATTTGAAACGTCCGAATGATGCTCGGGTACAAGCTCTTGAAGTCGTACACCGCTACATTGCGATAAACTCCCGATGTTGCATCGAGCACCAGGCCGCCCACGATGGGCTCGAATTGCTGCACCTTGCGCACCGACGGCGCCACGCGACCGCGTGTGCGTAGCGCTCCGAGATAGAGCGAATCGATTGCAGCGATTTGTCCTCCCACGCGATCCGGCGGCAATCCCGTGAGCAAACTGCGTTCGACGGCCAATTCCACGAGCGACAATTTTGTCAAAATATCGCGGACGAGCCGAGCATCTTCCAGGTTGTATTCGGCGAGCGAGGTGGGATCATGAAGAAAGGACGATTCGATTTTGGCGCCGCGATCATCGTGACCAAACAGTTTGCCTCGGCCCAGAATGGAGCGCGCCGCCGTTTCCAGCCGATAATCGTCCAGTTTGACGAATGCTCCGCGCACGAGCGAAAGGCCATCGAGCACGGCGCGGCCCGGAACGAATGCTCGAGCTTCCCGCGTAAAACCAGGATCACGGCGAATCGTGATGCCTCCGCCACCTCGACCAAGCTCGCAGGGGATCTTGGCGCGTTTGCAGAATTCGACGATGGCTGGCAGGTCGAAATCGGGCAAGCTCCAGCCCGTCAAAACATCTGGATCCGCGAGGCGCACGTGGTCGAAAAAGGCAAGAAGCAGCGACCGTTCGTCTGAAAAAACATCCACATAATCGGGGAACTTCGTGGTCTCGTCGTGATGAATGATGAATACGCGATCTCCACCGGCGCCCGTGGAAGCAATCGAAAACAGGTGTTTTCCATCGAGGCTCGTTTCGATGTCGAAGGACATGACCGTCAATCGAGGGACGAATCGCGCGGGCGTCAAACGAGGATTTTTGTAGATGCGTCCGGCGCGTCCCCGTTCTTCGTAAACCCCATCGATATGGAACGAGCTGAAGATGCCGTGGTCGACGAGCCATCGCTGGACGAAGCGTACGTCGCTTTCCAGGGGCTCGATGGAGGCGCGTTCGAGTTTGTCGCGCATGTCGCCGAGGTGTTCAGGGTTTGGCGCGTCGATACGAGCGACGCTTTCGCCGTCGAATGCGCAAAGGTTTGTCGGTTCCACACGGGCCGCCGTAACGCGAGCGGCTAGGGCCCAATCGTGTTCGCGGACGAACAGGTAGGGCTTTAGGCGATCATCGACGATGAGGGCGCGATGGCCGCTTTCGAGCACCGCGTGCAGACGAACTTCGGTTCGGTCGTCATAAGACCGATACGTGGTCGTCAGGAGAAACCCGCGGTCGGACATGTTCGGTTCGTCGGGGTGGTGTGGGGTTTGTCGACGGATCGATAAAGCACGTCCGATGCTGGGGGGCAAGATGCACTCGCCAACCAATCCGCAAACGCATCACGACGCTTGAACCCTAAGCGTTTGTGTGATTCCCTCGCATGCAGTCTCTGGCAATCGGAGTTACCAGTGAGCGCTACACCTCCTCCCGATCGCGTTGACCTCGAGTTCGTTCTCACCGGTACGCTCGTCCCGCGTGATCACGGCTATTCCCTCTTTGGTGCGCTCGCCCGCGTGCTTGGCGATCTGCACGGAGCCACCTGGCTCGCTGTGCATCCGCTTGCTGGTGTTCCACGCCCCGATGGGCTCCTTGCGTTGCAGCCGCATCGTGGCGGGTTGTGCTTGCGCGTCGAGCCCGCTCACATTCCGCGCGTCCTCGGACTTGCCGGCAAGACGCTCGATATCGACGGCCATCGCGTTCACGTCGGCGTTTCACGCGTATACCCCTTGCACCCCGCAGCGGCTCTCACCGCGCGTTTGGTGGTCATCAAAGGGTTTCAGGACCCGGAACCATTCACGGAAGCCGTCAAGCGACAACTCGATTCGCTTGGTGTATCCGCGACGATCGAAGTGGGTCGCAGGCGCATGGTCACGATCGCCGGCGACAAGGTCATCGGGTTTGGCACGACGCTTCGAGGTTTGTCCGAGGAAGGATCGCTCGTCGTGCAGCGCGCAGGCATCGGCGGACGTCAACGCATGGGGTGTGGGGTGTTTGGTCCAGGGGGGTAGGGCGAGTTGGCGAGCGCCAGGGAGCCCTCGGTGCTCGTGGGGGATGGGCGGGCGTGTGGGGGTGGCAGGGCGTAATCAGCGCGCAAGCTACCACGAGGACCGGCGTTCCTCGCCTCGACGTGTACCATTCGCGATCGGGACCCGTGACGCATCGTGGGTGATCGACTTCAAAGATGACCAAGGCGGTACGCTGCTCATTGCACGCGGTGCCAAGTCGCTCGATTGTCCGGACTTGTCGATTTCGACGTGGCCCTCGGCACTCATTCAACGCCTGGCGCCAACCAAAGCCGACCCGCCAACCACGGGTTCCTGGCTGAAGAGATCGCCGCAGCACAGGGACAGGAACAGCGCTGAGTCAGCGCGATCTGGCCGAACGCCCTGCAGAAAGGCGGATCTTGGCCGCCGAAAAGGACGCCTATTTCCTCGGTGCGCCTGGCCATAGCGGAATTTGGCGGACTCGGACAGGCTCGACTCGTGCCAGGGTACAGGCGTCATTCTGGGGCGGATTGGAACTGGACGGGCGGGACAACCCGGTAAAGATGGACCGGAAAATGGACCCACCCGGACCGCAATGGCAAGAGAAATAGTTTACCGTCTGTTCGACCCCGGATATACGATTTATCATCGCGCGGCGCTTGGCGGTTTGGCAGCAACCATTCGAGCGTGGAATGGCGCTGGGCCGGCGGGTATTCGTACGAGCGTAACGCCGGACGAAGTTCGCCTTGCGTGGGGTGACGACCTCACCGATCAAGATGCCGTGCGGCGTATCCTCGACGCGTCATTCCGAATCACGGACGACAAACTCATCGATCTCGTCGGTCATGGCATACCGCCAAACGCGCGCGATCTGCGGCTTGCCGTGCACAATGGTCTGTGTGTCACTTTCTTGCAGCACAACAAGATGCGCCCGGGTGAGAAAGACGCACGACACATCGAGATTCGCAGTGTCGACGGTGAGCCGGGCATTGCGTTCTCGTACAAGGGCGTCAATGATTATGCCCACAGCGCAAGGATGCTGTTGCTCTTTCTCATGGTCGGTAGCGTGGTCTTCATCTTGCGTGCGGGCGCAGTGAGCGCTGCAAAGGCCCAATGTCGCCGCCGGTAAAGAGCTGTACGATAGCTACCTCAATCGCGTCGTCGGGGGTGCTGCCGAGGCCGGATTGCGATTCTTGCTCGACATGCGCGCCCGGGACCTCGCGCCGGTGCGACCAAAGGAGGAGGCTTGCCGACCATGATCGACCATTCGGCTCGAATCCGGAAATTCATCTTCGAACCACGGAATTTCGATCGCCTGCAAAACCTGCTCCTGTTCGCCCTCGTGAGTTACAACAAAGACGATTTCAAGAAGAGTCCGCCAGCCGCGTGAACCTCAAAGAATCCAACGGAAGACCCAAGAGCGGCCGCAAAACGAAAACACCGCAAAGTTCGTCGACGATGATCTGCATACGTCCGTTTCGGCCGAAGCAATCCGGTTCGCGTTGCGGTATCGCTTCCAGCTCGAAAACCTCGAAGTGAATCGCACCTACGACGCGGAAGCCGCCGTGCTAAACTTGACGAGCGCCTTATCGCGCCGAGATGACTGGGAAAGTGGCGGAAAAGACGCAAAGCCAAAAAGGGAAAAACCCCAAACGCCCCCGCATGGTCGCCCCCCTACGCGGCCTTCAACGCCAGCGCTAAGTAAAGGCGCAGTCGCTGTACAGCGGCGGGCCACCTGGGCGACGCCAAGGGCCGCAACCCGGCGCATGCCTCAAACGGGAGTTCGACTCACGCGCTCCCCACCCGGCTCATCGTCGGTGGAAATTGCCCGGAGCCCCTTCGGCGCCGAGTTGAAAGGCTCCGGCGTGACGGTATTCGAAGGAATCGATGCGGCGTTTCGCGAAGCCAAGGCGCGTATTGCGCGTGTTGGCGCCGAGTACGCCGCTGTTGCCGCGAAAGGCGCATGAATGCTGCTCGTACACGTCCAAGCCCCCTATGCGAGCTTTCGCAAGTCATACGCCCGTTCCTACGCGGAAACGTATCCCGTTGCGCCGCCGGCAACGTGTACGGCATGCTTCTATCGCTCGTCGGAGAGTGGAAACGTGCCGCGCATGCGGGCGTGCGTTTGGCGTTCGCCTATGCGGCCAAAGCAAATTCCCCGAGCCCGCTGCCAAAGACCGCGACGGTACTTCGGAAATTGACCCGCTTCAAATATGGCGTTGCTGCAAAGCAAGCCGTGGCCGGTAGCGCGCCCGATTATGTGGAGACTCTCTGTGGACTGTCGTTCCTTTGCTGGATCGATAGCGACGACGAGCATGGAACGTGTGCGCAGATGGGTGCTCCGCGCCTAGAAGCTCGCGTGCACGAGGCCATTTCGACACCCGAGCGAATCACACGGTCCGGCGTCGTTTGTCTCGGTATGAGCGACGACGCCATTGATGACGTGTCGGTCGTCGAAGAGCCAAAAGGCGCATGGTGTCAGTTGATTCCGACCCCGACCGGAACAATCGAATTACCCGTGTGGGTCGATCATGTCGGATCGATTGATTCTCGATGGCAACGATTCGACTTGAGGCTACCGGCGACAGTGGGACGATTGTCACTTGCGGCTTCGGATTTCGTTCCGATCGTGGATCCTCGCCGCTCCAGTCGAGCCCCGCAGTAGAGAGATTCCACCTTCACGCTGCTTGCCGCCCGACGCGCCGATGCCCATTCGGTGCAAGCCATGCAGCTAGTTCCTCGACGGACAAATCCACGACCGCGTTGGCCACCTTCCTCGGTGCCTTGAGCAATCGGCTCTCCACACGGCCACGCTCAGTCTCTGTCAGTGGACGGCCAAGTCGCCGCTCGGCAATGCGCACCCATAGCTCCTCTTGCCCCTTCCTGTACAGATAGTTGTCCATCATGACGTTTCTCGACACCCGCGAAGTTATCACTTCCATGACCCGTTTGTACCCCTTCGTCAAGCTGGCAAGCGCCAACATCGTCATCGCCAAATCCTCGAAATCACGCTGGTTCGTCCGAGCCTGCAATGCATCGAGCGCCCGCGCGACATGAAGTTCGTCCGCATCGACGGCGAGCGGAACGAAGACCAACCAGAAAACACTCCCCATGGCCTCGATTTCCATCACCGTGCGCAGGTAAATCGCTTCAATGCGAAAGCGCACGCCAGAAAATGGTTCGCCCTTGGACGACGTTCGGTAAAACCCAGTCTTCGGTAACCCACGCTTCGGCCCCGTCAAGACGACGACTACACTGTCCACAGAAACGGGTTCCGCGGCATGCCCCCCTTTCCCACGCGCCGCTTGACCATCCGTGTGCGCAGCCATCGTCAGCAAATGGTTGTACTCGTACACGCGCATGCAGATGTCGCGATCGAGACGCACAGTCCATTCAACGTGCAACCATCGCCGTTGCTCGCCAATCCTGACGCATAACGCCCGATCGACGCGACGTTGCCTCGCGGTGACCTGCGTCTCCACCCACGTCGCGTCTTCCACGGCGTCATCCACGCCAAACAGCGACCGCGGCAATGCCTGCGGATGCCTTCGAGACGCATGACGGAGCATCGTATCGATGCCGCTGCGCTCATCGCCTTCATGTTTACGTCGGGACACAGGCGCACCTCGCCTTCGATGAACAACGCAGCGGTTTTTCCCGCTGCTATACGTCCATCGTTCGGGCGCGCCTCGAGTTGCGTGGAAAGTTCAAAAAAGTGACGGCGACGTGATGCCGCGACGAACGGCTCACCTGGGACCGCTCAACCCTGCTCCAGCTCCGCCTCGAGCGCTGCCGCCTGCGCCGCCATGTCCTCCTGCGCTTTGCGCAGCGCTTCGAGCTTCGCTTCCTTCTCCTTGCGCGCCGCAGCCGCTCGCGCCGCAGCCACCGCGTCCTGCTGCGCCTGCAATACATCCCGCTGCTTCTTCCACGCCGCCAAGTCCGCTTCGGCCCCCGCTATCTTGCGGTCGAGCTCCGCGATCGTAGGCTCGTCCGATGCATCCTGCAAAAAGAACGATTCGGCCCAGCCTGCTCCCAAGCTCGCATTCGCGTGCTGAATATCTCCCAGCTTGCCATACAGCGACTTCCGGAATGCATTGAACGCCTCGTTCAGCTTCGCCCGCGTTCCAATGGCGCGAAACTCCGCGAGCTTCTGCGATGCTTGCTTTTTCTCGTTCGCCGCCGTCGTCGCCGTCTCCAATCGACCCGCCAAAAGGGGCACGTGATCCTTCAAGATCTCCTTGTCGGACTGGGCCAGCGTCTGCGGCCATTCCACCATGATCTCCAATTGCGAATTCAAAATGGGCCGACGAAATTCGCTCGGCCGCAAACCTCCAAAAAGAAGCTTGCCAAGCGGCGACTTCGAATCCGTATTCGCTGCGACGAACGTCGCCGAATCATCCAGGTCCCGATCAGCGAAATGCACCGCCGCCCCGGCCTCCATCTCGGCCTCCACGAGCGACCGCTCTTCCGCTATCGCAGCGTCGATCTGCGATCGAAATGCATCGGTCTCCGCAATCAGCGCCTTGGTCAACGGATGGCGCCGAATGCGAACCGACGTAAACGAATAATGATGCTCCGCCGTGTCGGTGGTCGCGTTGAGAGGTAATGTCTTGATGCCTGCCATGGTACTGGACGGTACGCGTCTTCGATGCAACGTGTCCAGTAATTTTCGTACAGGTCGGAAAACACTGGGAAACACTGGTGACTCTGGATGCTGGCGTGGCCGTGTCGCCCGGCGACCGCAGCAGTGGCATCCGTGGGCGCTCGATCGTCGATGAGGATGCGAAGCAACGAGTCGATAGGCGGTTTGCCCCAGCCCCTTGCATGGAATCCGACCCTTGTCAAGGCTTCAAATTGAAATTTTTTCTACTTTCTTGCGCCGTGACGTCGTTGAAAGTGGTAGGAATGTCACAGCAAATCTCGACCATCGGACAATCTATGTCCCATCACCCTTGTCGCGCACACACGAATCGCTTGCGCGCGGGTGACGGCGGCGCGTAGCCTTCTTCTCGCCCGATGGGCTCGCGTCTCACACGATGCGAACTCGTCTTCACAGACCACGACGAGGGGACAATGTTGAAGTATTTGGTGCCAGCCATTTCGGCGGTAGGCAATGGGCTATCTCTTGCGCTCGAATCGGGGATTCCATTCGATGTGCGACGATTTTGCATTCGCGAACGAATGTCGGATTTCTTTACCATCGAGCTCGAGGCTCATTGCGAAGACGCGAATGTCGATTTGAGCGACGTGGTCGAGCGGAGGGCGAGGTTCGAATTGCATCGCGGCGTGGAATCACGCGGTTGGTCGGGAATCGTGTCGAGTGCACGATTCGAAGAAGCGGCCGATGATGGCTTGTCCACCTATTCCATGACCGTCGTGCCGTCGATGTGGCTCATGACCCAACGGAAGAATCGGCGCGTCTTTCAGCACGTTGCGGAACCTGACATCGTTATGCGGCTCTTGGACGAATGGCAAGTGCCTCATGAAAAGCGGTTGTCGGAAGCGTATGCCTCGCGGAATTACCGAGTGCAATACGATGAATCAGATGCATCGTTCTTGCGACGCATGCTCGAAGAGGCTGGCATTTCGTTCTTTCTCGTGACGGAAAGCGATAAGACGCGCGTCGTGCTTTCGGACGCACCAGAGCGTGCCGAAGCGCGAATGATGCGTTTACCGTTTCGAGCCGACACGACGATGGTATCGGGCGAATACGTCACGCGCGTGCGCGCACGTGCCGCGGTTGCTCCTGGGCGCGTGGCCATGCGTGATCGTGATGATCGATTGCCTGCGGGGTATCCACTATTTGCTGCGGCCGATGCAAAGGATGCGGATCGCCGGTTGGAGCAATTTGAATCGGTGCCGGGTGCTTTTCGATTCGAGTCGTCGCGGGCTGGAGGCGGAACGCCGGTCGCGGATGATCGAGGTGCCGTACGAAGCGACGAAAAAATGGCGAAGACGCTTGCTCGCAAGCGGCTCGAAGCGTTGCGACACGATGCATGTGCGGTCGAATTCGAGACGAATGCGCTGGACTTGGCACCGGGCGTTGTCGTCCACATCGACGGTCATCCGCGTTCGGAATGTTCGAATGGCCTTCTCATCGTGGAAACGCGCATCGAGGGAACCTTCGACAGCGAATGGACGCATTCTTGTTGTGCGCGAAGCATCGAGGCTCCTTATCGACCGCCGCTGTCGACGCCGAAACCCGTTGCGAAAGGCATTGAACGCGCAACGGTGGTGGGGCCGCCTGGCGAGGAGATCCATTGCGATGAATTGGGTCGCGTGCGCGTGCAGTTTCCATGGGACCGCGAGAATGCTTGGGACGATGAAAGCTCGTGCTGGGTGCCGGTGAGCCAAGGCGCAGCCGGGGCGGGGTTTGGCATGTTGAACATTCCGCGCGTGGGGCACGAAGTGCTCGTGGAATTCATTGGGGGCGATCCGGACTTGCCGGTGATTACGGGACGCGTGCACACGCTGACGCATCAAGTACCCTATGCGCTTCCGGCGAACAAGACGCAAAGCGGATGGCGTACGGCAACGACGCCGGCTGGGCATGGATACAACGAATTGGTCTTCGAGGACAAACGCGGAGCGGAATTCATTCGCGTTCATGCCGAGCGAGACATGATGACCACCGTGGAGCGCGATGAGCGTGTGACCGTGCGGCGCGATCGCGCGACAAATGTGGTGCGCGACGACGAAGTCCGCGTGGGTCGGCATGCGACGAGGCTCGTGCAGCAAAATTCGCGAGAAAGCATTGGCTTGCATGCACAACGCAGCGTGGGCGTGAATGACATTTCGGATGTTGGCGGCGATCAAATGCTGACGATATGCGGAAAGCAAACGATTGCCGTAGGCGCATCCAGCGAAACCGTGATTGGCGGGTCGCAATCCGAAGAGATTGCGTCGAGCAAAACGGTGCTCGTTGGGGATAGGCACACGATCGTCTGCGGCGGAGCGAGCATCATCATGGAAAGCTCGGGCAAAATTACGTTATGCGGATCGGACATTCAGCTACTGTCTTCGGGTCCCGTGTCCATTGCGGGTACGACCGTATCCATCGGCGGCACTTCGGTGTCCGTCAATGCATCGGGCGCCATTGGCGTTGCGGGTGCATCGGTCAAGCTTTCGGGTGATCCCGTGGATACGAATTGAAGGGCGAATGGTCATGATTCTCCTGGACAATCGCACGCCTCTCGACGTGACCACCTTCGCCGCGAAAGACTTCGAGGACGCACCGTTTCACACGGTCGTCGCAAAGGGAGTTTTTCGCATCGAGCGGGACAAGCCACTCGTGATTGATGAAACGCAAAAGGAGTCGCTGCTCGAAGAAGATGACCTCGTGCCCTTCAAATTGGGCACCGATGTGCTCCTACGTGCAACATCGTTTGCACCGAATGGAAAGGCGTCATCATGGTGCGCAGGTTTGGCTGTCGGTGCATTGAAGAAGTACGTGACGGTGACGGGACCGCGGGCATGGATGCACGCGCCGCTTTTGGGGTGGTCGCTGACGCCGGCGGTGCCGGTAAATCGAGTGCCTTTGCGATATGAATTCGCTTATGGCGGGGCTGATTATGCGCCGAACCCACTGGGCATTGGATACGTCGACCCACGAAAACTCGATTCGGGCATGATCATTCCAGCGCCGCAAATTCTGACGGGCGGCGCAAGGCCATTGCTTTTTGGCAAGGACTGCCCCGTGGAATCCTTTTTGCCAGTGCCGCGATTGGCCCCCGGCGACGCCGGGATTCGAGGCATGTCATGTGGCGCCGCCGTCGCTCGTGACGGAAGGCTATCTGCGCGGCAATGAAGACGTCGAGCTGGTGGCGATGCATCCCGAGCATGAGCGTTTTTCATTTCGGCTGCCGAATCTACTGATCGCAGCAGCCATGACCGATCACGTCGGGTATCGCTATGGTTCGCCGGGGCGCCTCGACACAATATTCATCGACATGGAGGCCATGCGGGTATCGCTCGTATGGCGCGTCGTGCTGCCCATCTACGAAGACGGCGTCGCGCGAGTGGACGTTGCAATGTGCGGGAGGCTCGAATGAAACGCGAATTGGCTCGCGCTTGTCCGGAAGGCATCATCATGTCGATCATGCCGGACGTTTGTCTCACGCCCACGGCGACTGGCGCGATGGTACCCGTTTCGTACTTCATTCGAGCGCGTGCGGAATTGGCCATTGACACGAATCCAAAACATCGCGTCGACGGGTATCCCGTCATCACCATGAAGAGCCGGATTCCGACATGCGAGGGCAATGAAGCGGGAACGGGGGGCGGCGTCATTTCGGGCGTCAACAAAGGATGGTGTCGACCGCTCGAGCATTCGACGACGCAAAAATCAGGCGGTGAATGGGTCGTGCGTGTCGGTGATCTGTGGGCCATGAATTGCGCCGGTCCGGACGGCATGCCCAATACGCATGGGCGGTTTTACATCATCGTGCGGGTCAGCGCCCCAGCGACGACGCCGATATCGAAAACCGAGCGAACATCGGTCGATGCTGCGACGGGGCAAATCGTGCTCGAATCGATGGAGGTCGTGCGTTATCCCATCACGGGCGAAGTCGTCGAAATACGACAACGCACGACGCTGGATCCGAACACGGGCCAAGCGGCGACCGAGAGCATGACCATTACGACGAAGCCCGATGGCACGAAGTCGTATGTGCATCACGAGGGCGCTTTCGATCCCGAGTACAACCAATACGCATGGAAAACGACGGAGCGGGGCGAGGTCGATACATTGCCGCCGGATGAAGCGGACGAATCGACGGAGCTTGGCGAGCCCGCCATGGATGATGCGCAGCCGGGAGGTTTTTTCCTGCAGGACGAATCCGAGGTGTTTCGACCATTGGCAAGACCGAGCGACGAGATATCGGATACCGATCCCGAGGTATTGGCCGATCCGGAAGTGCAGGCTGCGCTGGCCGAACAAGCGGCATGCGAAGCCGAAATGGCGGACGTCAACAAAGAGCTCGCATGGGAGGCTGCGAAACTGACGGTCGACGGCGTGGGCATTGTCGATCCGACGCCGGTGTGCGATTTGGTGGGCGCGGGAATGGCGCTCGTGGATCGGGATTGGGCGGGCGCTGGATTGAGCGTCGCGGGCGCAGCATTGCCATTTGCGGGTGACGCGATTGCAAAGCCGCTCAAGGCGTCACGTGCAGGCGTGCGGATGGCAAAGCTGTGGGCGAAGCTCGAAGCGCTGACGCTGCGCATGAGCAAGCTGAAGGACAAGGTGCGCAAGGCGCTCGACCGCGTCAAGGACAGCATTGCAAAGCGGCGAGCGGGCGCGGGAGGAGCGGGCGGTGGTGGAGGTGGTTTGCCCGAGCCGCCGAAGCCGAGCGGGCCGGGAGACGGGAGCGTCGTTGCGAAGGCGGTAAAAAAGGACTATACGGTGCCGTCAGGAAAACCGGGCGGGAAGCCGAGGGGGGAGCCGGAGCCAGTACAGGGCAATGCGGAAACGAGACACAAGCTTGCGCGGCAGCATGAAGCAGCAGATACGCTCGCTGCGCGTGGATATGACGTGGAACATAATCATGATTTGCGACCGGGAACGTCAAGAAAACCAGACTATAGGATTGAAGGTCGATACTTCGATTGCTATACGCCAACGGTCTCCAAGACGAAACCCAGACCCAACAACAAGTCACCCCATGGCACGAAGGCAATTGGTCGAGCGAGGGACGAGATTAGCGAGAAAGTGGCGAAGAGACAAACAGATCGAGTCGTCGTAAATCTGGATGATACCGACATTACGCCGAGTGAAATGCAAGCGATTCTCCAACGAAGACCGATTGATGGCCTAAAAGAAGTCATCACCATCAAGAACGGAAACATCCAGCACATCTTCCCGTAGAGAAAGGATTTCAAATGGCAATCGAATACACCCTTCGCATCAACCAACGAAACGAGCAACTCGATCATGCGGCTATTCGTAAGGCTCTCACCGAAGCATTTTCAGAAGTGGACGATGGAAGTTGGTTTGGTAATCCCAATGGGCTCATCCTGACGGTATTGCCAGACTGGGACGAGGACGATCTCGCGGAGCGCCACCAGGTTGAGTTGCGCAAAGCTCTGGGATTTCCGTACAGAGGAATCTTCATTGGATTCTGCTTGCAAGGGGACCACGAGGAGAGTGCTCGACGGATGGTCCGTATAGTGAACTGGGTGCTTGCGCATTATGAGGTGGACGCCAAATTCTCCTTTGATGAAGCACACCGCATTCGACTGTTCAGGTCGCATGGACGTGTCGTGCTCGTCGACGCAGATTTCTGGCAGCACGACGCTGTTCTGCAGACGTTGATTACATTGCCGTACGAATATCGTAAGGCGAGCGTCAACTACAGCCTAACCATTTGCATGAACGACCGCACCGTGAATCCCGCGATTATTCTAGGCCGAATCATTGCGAAATTTCAACTTCTGCCACGTCATGAGTGCCCCGAAAGCGCCATTGGCGAGGGGCTCATTGTCGAACCTTACAACTACGATTCACCCACGAGTTCGGGGACGGACCATGGCAGCATGGGGCCACAGTTGGTCGTCACGTTCGAAATCGACGTCCTCTCGTACGACGCCGGTCTGGCCAAACTCGTGGCCATTACGCGCTGGGCGCTCGATCAATATGCTGGCGATGCGACGCTCGAATGGTACCCCGAATGGAACGTCCAAGCGCCCCCCCTCCTCACCCGCACCGATAACAAAATCACCCTCTCCGACGAACCCGACTTCTGGACCCCTGAGCGCAAAGCCATCATTCTGGGCAAACCGCAATCTTGAAAGGATACCTCGTCATGGCCACCCCGCTCCCTCCCGCGCTCATCGTGCCCACGTCGGCCGCCGATCACGATACCCTATTGCCGCCCGAAGACTACGACGAACCCGCCGAATCCGAATGGATCCCCGCAGCTCCCTATTGGAATGCCGCGCCGACCATGCCCCTGCCTCCACCCAGGCATGAGTACCCCGTGCCCATTCCCGCGGGCATCATGCTCATTCCAACGGACGTGCTCCCTCCCGCATGGCTCGACGCCGTCATTCCGCACGCGCCGTCTTCGATTCCACCGCCACCCATGCTCGGCTCAGAAATGCTCGCGCCTGCACGTCCGCCGCTTCGAGCCGCCAAGGACCCATCATCCATTCCACCAGCACCCATATCGCAATCGGTCGCCCCCGAACCCGTCGCATCAACCGCCATTGATTTGCTCGTAAAATCAACATTCGAACCGATATCCCTCGAACAATGCGCTGCCATGGAAGCGCTGCTCGCATTGCATCCACAACGATCCCCCGACATCCTCGCCGAACATGACATCGATGCGCCAACATGGAAACAGCATTTCACGCATTGGCAAGAGGCCATTCGCGCACGATTGAACCAGGATGATGCGTCCCTTCTTGCAAAACATGACGATGCATTCGTCTCGGCCCTCGAAATGGAGCGCGGCTCTGCCATCACCGCGGACGACCACGCAGCCATTGTCGCATCGGCTCGGCGCGGTACTCGCACAGAGACCCTGCGCGCGCTCCAAATCCCCACAACTGCGATGTCGCTCGTGGAACGCGTGTTCTTGCGACGAGCTGCAACCGGGTGATTCATCGAAACACGTTCATCGAGCGCCACGATGCCACCATGGGCACCCATGGGCGCTCGAGCGTCGATGCAAGGCATTGCGAAGGGGACTTCAGCGGCCCAAGCGAGACGTATTGCCGTTGCGGGAGCGCTGACGACGTAGGCTTCGCTCAGGCGACGTCGACGCATCTCACTGGGGCGCTTCGATAGGGCGGACGCGCATCGGTGCCGCGATGGCTGCGCCTCCAGAAGCTCCACAACGCGTTGCAAGGGCAATGCCGTCGGCCGAAATGCCGTCGCAACGCCGCGGAGCCCGGACCGAAGCGCCCAAAGTGCCGTCGCAACGCCACGGGCCACGTCTCGAAGTGCCGGAAGTGGTGTCGCAACGACCGCACGTTTGCGTGAACCGTCTCGAGTGCGGTCGCAACGCGTGGCGCCCGAGACGAAGCGGCAGAAATGCACATGCAACGGCGCGCGGGGGCATTTCGTGCGGGCGGACGGTGGAATCGGGCGGCTAGCACGAAGTTGGCGCCATCGAGTTTGTCAGGTACGGTCCGGAAAACCGAGCACGCGGGCGATGCCACGTTCGCTCGGAAATTCCAAAGGGGGAGGTTTGTCGTCATGGGTGCATCCGGACACGAAGCGAGTTTGCGCGTGATGTCGCTTCACGCGCTCGAATACTGCGAGCGACTCTTTTACTTGGAAGAAGTCGAAGAAATTCGCGTCGCAGATGCTCGCGTCTTTGCAGGTCGCACGCTTCACGAGGAGATCGATAAAGAGGAAGCCGACGGGCCGTCACAACGGTTCGTCCTGGAGAGCGAAACGCTTGGATTGCACGGCGAAGTGGATGCGATGCGGCGGCGAGATGGCCGCTGGCTGCCGTACGAGCACAAGCGCGGAAGATCGCGCCGCGAGGGCGACGAACACGCTTCGGCTTGGCCGTCGGATCGCCTTCAAATCGGCGCGTATGCGATGCTGCTCGAGGAAGCTTCGAGCGAGTCGATTCCCGAGGGGCGGCTTCGATATCACGCAGACAACGTGACGGTGCGCGTGCCCATCGATGAAGCGCTGCGTGCGGATGTGCGAGCTGCCATCGTGCGTGCGCGCGAGTTGCGTGCGCACATCGAGCGCCCGCCGGTGACATCGAATGAACGACTGTGTGGGCGCTGTTCGCTGGCGCCGGTGTGTTTGCCGGAAGAAGAGCGACTGGCAAAGGATGAAACGCACGAGGCTACGAGGCTCGTGTCGAAGGACGACGATCGGCAAGCGCTGCATGTGATGACGCATGGAGCGCGCGTGGGGCGTAGCGCGGAGGAGCTCGTGGTGACGTCACGGGAAGGCGACGAATCTCGGGTTCCATCGCGACGAACGAGGCACGTGGTGGTGCATGGTGGTGCGCAGATCACGACGCAAGCGCTGCACTTGTGCGCGGAGCGAGACGTAGGTGTGTCGTGGGTGACGACGGGAGGGCGATTCATTGGATCGATGAGCGCGGCGGGTCCGATGGTGCAGCGTCGCGTGCGGCAATATCGCGCGTTGTCGGACGAAGCATTCGCGCTGGGTTTGGCGCGGCGTCTCGTAGCTGCGAAGCTCGAAGGGCAATTGCGATTCGTGCTTCGTGCGACGCGTGGCGAGGGCGAGCGGCATGCGGATGTCGATCGAGCGATCGCATCGATGCGTCGTGGTGTGCAGCGAGCGCAGGAGACGGCGACGATCGAAGAGCTGCTCGGGTACGAAGGTGAAGGGGCGGCAGCTTTCGACATGGAAACACTTGCTTGGTGATGTGGACGAGCGGCTTCGTTACGAGGGGCGTACGCGTCGCCCGCCACGTGATCGCGTGAGTGCGTTGCTCGGATTCGGCTACGCGCTGCTCTTGACCGACGTGACGACGGCATTGCATGCGGTGGGGCTCGAGCCGGCGCTTGGTTTTTATCATCGGCCGCGTAGTGCGGCGCCGCCGTTGGCGCTCGACATGATGGAGCTGTTTCGGGTGCCGATGGTGGACATGGCGGTGCTGGGATCGCTCGGGCGAGGGCAATGGGATCCGGACGCGGATTTCGTGGTCACGGGGCCGCGGGTTTGGCTGAGCAAGGAGGGGAAGCGGAAGCTCGTCGAGGTCTACGAGCGGCGTCGCGCGGAGGAGTGGAAGCATTCGGTGGTGGGGTACTCGTTGTCGTACGGGCGCATGATCGAGCTCGAAGCGCGGCTTTTGGAGAAGGAGTGGACGGGTGCGCCTGGGTTGTTTGCTCGGTTTCGGCTGCGCTGAGCACAAGGGGTGGGGAATGTCAAGAGGGTGGGGGTTGAAAAATGAGCGAAGCGAAGGGGTGGTATTTGGTGTCGTACGACATTCGGGATCCGAAGAGGTGGCGCAAGGCGTACCAGGTGGTGCGTGGGTATGGGACGCGGGTTCAATTGTCGGTGTATCGGTGTTGGTTGTCGGTGCGGCAATTGGAGCAACTGAGGTGGGAGATGGAGAGGCAGCTCGAAGTGGAGGACAGTTTGTTGTTCGTGCCGTTGTGCAATTCGTGCATTGGGCGGATGGTGGCGCGGAATCGGCCGGAGTCGTGGGAGGAGGATGACGCGCCGGTGCGGATCGTGTAGGGGTGGAGTTGTCCGAGACGCATGCGCGCGCGGATCAAGCACCTGTGGTCGTCGGCGATGGCTGGGGGCTGCAGGTGCTTGTGGAAGATGGCAAGTGTGTGATCTCCTTGGTGTTTGACATGACGAGAGGTGGTTGGGAGGTGCATGATCGATGAGAAACGCGGTGGATCGTGGGCTTGTCGAGGTGGTGCTGGTTGCGGCTCGCGTTCAGCGGAGGGGAGCTTGGGAGGTGCTTGTTATGGCCTCTGAGTTTCGCAGTGATTCCGCATGGATAGCGGGGGGTGGCCAATTTCAGCGGTGATGCCGATAAGGCGTTGAGCACCACTTTCGCGAGCCTTGCCGTGCGAGGCGTGCACCGCCAATTTCAGCGGTGATGCCGATAAGGCGTTGAGCACGAAAAGACGCCAAAGCCGCTTTCGCTCCTCCTTCCCAATTTCAGCGGTGATGCCGATAAGGCGTTGAGCACGCACGACCCCATGACGCACGGCGGCGGCTCGCACCAAGGTTTGTCGGCATGGTTCGTCTCGCCCCCATTTTTCTTGTGTGCGTTTGTCCGTTCGTAGTAAGAGAGGAACATGCCTCGTTTCCTCGTTCCGACGGTGTGCCTCAGCGTCGCGCTTTTGTGGGCAGGATCGGCGGACGCTGAGCAGGTCGACGTCCCGCCGCACCGGGTCGAGTTCAGCGCTTCGCCAGGCTTACCGAAGTGCAACGAGTACGACGCATTTTATGGCATCATCACGAACTGGATCACGATCCCCTCGCTAAATCCGACCGCAGAGCGAAAACTCGTCGTGACCATCAAGCGGCTCGCGGATGGAGGCAAGCTGGTCGAGGTGTCCGTCCTGGATCCCGATGGGGTCAAGGTGGGGGGCGAATCGCAGACGTACTCGCCCATCGAAGAGTGCTTCAAGATCCTCTATTGGGCGGCGTTCGATTCAGCGAACCTATTGCGAACGACGATACCACCAGAGACCGAATACGAGCCGGAAAAACTCACGCCGCAACCCAATGATGCGCCCGAAAAAACCTTGCCGAGCATCGAGGATGCGCCGGAAAAACCGGCAGCAGCCGCGAGCTCGAACGTCGCGTCCAGTGAGCCAGTCACGCCCGCTCCGGCGTCCACTGGCGGAGCGGAGCACAGTTCGAGTCTGACCATCGGGCCGATGATGATGATCGGTGCATCCGAGTCACCTGCATTCGGCGTGTCACTCGTGGGGATGTACCGGTTTGGAACGCTTTCGCTCATGGGGGGCGCGCGAGCGGCATACGCCTATCGACCGCTCGAGGGCCGGGAAATCGATGCGTTTGCGTTCAGCGGAATCGCCGGACCCTGCGCACATGCGCGATGGTTCAGTACGTGCGCGATATTGGGCCTGAACGTGATAGACCCCATCTTTGCCGGAAATCAGGACATCGAGAGCGTTGCGCAGGTCGTTCCAGGCTTCGGGTTTGGAATGAATGCATTATACGATTTCAACAGGAGTCTGGGTTTACGTGCCAGCGCCGACGTCATGGTGTTGTCGAGTGACGTCGTGTATCTGGCCCGGCAATCGCGCCAAACGGTTCCCATTTGGACCGGTCATCAATTTTTGATGTCGTTCTCGGTGGGATTGGAAATCAAGCCTTGACAGGCAGATGGTGGAAAGGATCGATCAGGTCATGCTAGCCAAGCGTTGGGATATTACCTCAGCCGGTATTCTCGTCATGGGGCTCCTGCTGGGCGCGGGGGTCGTCAATGGATGCAGCGGCTTTACCACGGACGGCGCATACTTCATTTGTCCTGACGCGGAAGTCCCTGGGCTACCAGAGTGCTCGCCCGACGCCGGAACGATGTCACCGCAATCGGTTGAATGCGAGGGGAAATGTATTTCCATGGGCACGTCCGATTTTACGAAGGATGCCGTGCTGCTTTGGAAAGGAGCGGAGGAAGAAGCACCCGAATGTCCCGAGCGCGCAAGCTCCGTTTTCTACACGGGGTACGGCGATCTCGTGGTGGACATTCGATGTGCAGAGTGCTCGTGCAGCACTCCCGAATGCATTTTGCCGCAAGCGATCGGTGCGGATTCGAAGAGTTTTTGCATGAGCGGCATAAGTGACAACTACGCCGCACCGGAAAACTGGAATGGGAAATGCACGTCACCCGCGCTGTTTCCTCCTGGTAGCTTTTCATCGATTGCTCTGACGTCGCCGACTGCAACGCCATGTGTGCCTTCGGAAGACCCGCCGGCGCCTGAGCCGCCAAAGTTTGCGCCGGATCTGCCGACGTCCTATTTCGCGCCAACGCCTATGAACTTGGCATTCGGAATTTATTTCAATACATACGCGAAGGCGTGTCAAGGCAATGCGAGGGGTGAATGCAAATCATCTGGGGAGTCGTGCGTGCCGAGCGCAGAACCTCCCCCGCCTGGCTTTCGCCACTGTGTGCAATACGAACTGCCTGTGGACGAAGACAATTTGCCCAAATGCCCTGCCGCATTCCCTACGCGTGAAGTTTTCTACGAGGGCGCAGAGGGCGACCCGTCGTGTTCGCCTTGTGAATGCATGCATTCCGGGAGCAAATGCGAAGCGGCGATCACGCTGTTTCAAGACGAGATTTGCGCGGGGGTGCCGCAGCCAGCGGGACCCAACCCCGCGAATGCCACTGTTTGCCTGGATTTCACGGGGATGGGCTTCACGCTCGCCGCAATGTCGGCGCAATGGGTGACGAACGAACCGGGGGCGTGTTTGCCGGTCGGCGGAAAGCCGGTTGGAGAGATAAAGGCGGTCAACCCGCGCGTGTATTGCTGCCAATGAGTAAGCTCGTGAAACTCGACAAACGAGGAGCAGCTCGACAATCATCAATCCGGCTGCGATTTCAGCGGTGATGCCGATGAGGCGTTGAGCACGTCGGGCGTCGCGTCTATTTGCTCGACAATCAAACCACCAATTTCAGCGGTGATGCCGATAAGGCGTTGAGCACTGGCTGGTCGCGCGGTCGTGTCAACGGACGGGCGCGCTTGCCAATTTCAGCGGTGATGCCGATAAGGCGTTGAGCTCTTCTTCGGTCACGTGTACGGTACGAGACCAGCATATTCATTCGCTCGACCAACAGAATGAAGGGACGACGAAACGATGAGAAACGCTGGATCGCGAAGGGGCATGGAAGAAATGTCTGGCGTGCACGCAATGCCAAGACGCCGCTCGGCCATGCTGTGCTTGCTGCTGTTGGCGTCTGGTGTGGGAGCGACGCCGAATGAGTGTGATTCGGAGCTTGTCCCTGCCGCCGCTGAGCCCTTGGTTACCCGAAAGCCGATCGATTGTTCACGGCGTATTCCCGAGGGTGGGGAAGTGCCAGATGGGTGCATGCCGAGTCAAGGAACGGCCGTCCCGCCAGGCGCGGATCCGCCGCCCGCATGCCCGGAGACCAATGAGAATCCGTGCATGCGTTATCTCATCCCGATCGTCGGAAATCCAAATGAGGATCTCGCATTGCGCGCCAAGTACACCGCTGCATTTGGCGCGGCTTGCTACATGTCCGTAACAAACACATTCAATTGCTTTTACAAGCCGTTGAAGGACGCCTGCGAAGATGCCGCAAAGATCGGCGAGGTATCGGGAAATGCGCCGTACGACCCAGGATACGAGTGTCAGCCGGTCGGCAACGGTGACTACACGCTGCAAATCGGCCCGGATGTCGCAAACAAGCTCTTCATCTATTACCAGCCTGCACCGCGACAAACGCCACTCATTGACGTCAACGGCGTGCCCACGGAGGTGAATGGGCCGTATCGGAACTTGGTCGATCCAAACCAGGTTGGCCCAGGGAATAAGTTCGACCGCCCGAGCGGCATGTTCAACGACAAGGGCGAGGCCCTCGACCAAAAGGCGTGGGTGCTTGCAGTTAACCGAAAAAGTCACAGCGACAATAAGATTCACTCGGATCTCGCGGGCTTCATGTTTCCTTGTGAGAAGGGGAAGCCAGAGCTGTGCCCCGAACCAGATGTTCTCGGAGAGCCGTCCTGGTTGCTCGACGCGGAACCGCAGGTTCACCACGTTGTGCCGATGAAGGACCCGCGCTGTTGCCCATGGGGCACAAACTCGTACAAAAATGCGCTGGTCATCTCGCGCAAACTCAACCTTCATTTCACGAACAACGATCCGCCTGTGGATGAGGTGTTGCTGGTCAACAAGGTTCCACCGTATACGCCATGAAGCCGTTTGCCGCGCGCAGTTGACGCGGAGATCGACGCAAAGTAGACGACACATCATGATCGAACGCCCCCATCGTTTTGGGCGCCTCGTGTTTGACCGCGACGCCATCATACGCGCAGCGTTGCGCGCCTACGTTGAAGCCCTTGTCAAGGGGTCCCCGGACCGTGGCCTGCCGCTGTCGTTCGTGGCCTGCGAGTACCCGCGTTGGACGGGCGACCTAGAACGGGGGGCCTTCGACAACGGCGACCTAGAGGGGAACAACGAGGTCGTGGCGTGGACCGAGGCGGGCGTCGTCGGTCTCGGGTACGAGCTGGGGTGGGGTCCGATCGAGTACCTTAATCTTGCGGTCGACGCGGTGACCGGTGGCCCGGACGACGTGCGCGGGGCGTTACCGGGCCTTCCCGACGCGCTGGAGCCCACGCTCGTGATCGCAACCAACATGCTCGAGGAGGGAAACCATGGGGAGAAGTTGGCGGGCGTTGGCTTCTGGCTCTGCGGCGATCTCGTCGATGGCACGCTCTTCAGTGATCCGACAGCACCAGGCGCCAAGCGACTGACCATGTGGGGTTTGCTTCGACGCGGTAGGCTTCTGCCGCCGATTTATTGTTCTTCTCGTCCAGACGACATCGCGGCCCTTGCGGGGTGCGATCGCAGGGAGGCCCCCATTCACGCAATCATGGACGCAGTAGTTGACCGGCGGATGCGCGGCCCCACGGAGTTGACGACTGACGAACTCGCGGCGCTGCTTCCCCCCGCCCAACCCGGAGCCGTTGCTTTTCACCCAACGGATGCTTCAAAAGTAGGCATCGCTTGGCCCGGTTCGCCCGAGCTGCCTCCGATGCCGCCTCCAGGGCTGAACCCCTTTACGGGCAAACCCTTTACGGAAGCCGAACTCGCACGTTCCCGCCTATAATCGAACGGAACCTTCCTTCAAGGCCGACGCAGTATGCTGCTGCGGCAACTCCGGCGAAAGTTTGGTGAGCTGCCGGAAGCTGTGCTCGCGCGCGTGGAGGCTGCGGATGCCGATACGCTCGACCGGTTCGCCGACAAGGTGCTCGTTGCACGCACGGCCGAAGAAGTCATCGCCGACGAGCCGTGACGCCTCCGCTCGGAATTCAGGCATTTCGACAGGCTGGCTCTACGTCCGCCGTCCCATCCTCACCTCGCGAATCGACCCGTCGCCCGCATTCGGTTCTTCGGCATGCGTGCGGCGCGAAAATGGATCGTCGCAAAACTTCTTCCAAGCATCCCGAATCGACGTCGCTTTCGCGCCTGAAAAATGATCCCGCCGAATCTGCTCCATGATCGCGCGGCCTTTCCACATGTCGAATACGTTGGCGCTCGTCGGCCGCATGTCACAGCGATAGTCGGCATGCAGGTTTGCTTGATCCTCGCCCGCTTTCCACGTGAGCAACTGGTTTGCTCTCAAAGCGTCGTTGAAACGCGTCATCACGAATTTGACCATGCGACCGACCGTTCCGCCTTCGGGTGATTCCGCCGGCGGCGGCGGGACCGCATTCGACGCAATGACGAAATCGGCACCGATTTCACGCAAATAACGGCTCGGCACGTTGGCTACGAATGCACCGTCCACGATGAGCTCGCCGTTCAGCCGGAATGCGGGCGCGACAGGAGGCATCGTGCCGCTCAAACGCACGCCATGCCCCACCGTCGAATGCTCTTCCGTGCGCTCGCGATACGTGGTCAGGTTGCTGCTCACCGGATAAAACGGAATCTCCGTCGTGCCGAGGCCAATGGGATCGCCGTGATTGAGGCCCATGCGCCGGAGCTGCGCATCGACGAACCATTCGATCGTCGCCGCGGAAAACGCCGCAAACATCACCGTGCGCATCAGCGGGCTCGTGAGCGGCGCGATCAATGGAGACAGCGGGTTCTGCGCATCGAGCGAATTCTCTTCGATGAGGCGTTCGAGCGCCGCTCTGCCCCCGGCCGCGTAAAGCCCACCCACGATGGAGCCGAATGAAGCGCCCGTGATGTAATCAATGGGAACGCCCTGTTCCTCGAGGTTCTGAATCAGCGCGAGGTGACAATAGCCCCACGCGCCACCACCACCGAGCGCCAGGCCCACAGTGCGTCGCGTGACCACTCGAGCGAGCCGTGCGAGAGCTCGTTTCAATGGCAAATCCGGGGATCCTGGCCCCACGAGCGCATGCGGACCCTCGGTGTCCAAAAGCTTTGCGCCTTGCACGTCGTCCCGAACGCGCACGATTTGCCGCCGATGCTCGAAATCCGTATTGGCTTTCGCATCCGGCAGGCCACCCATTGCACGAGTCACCTGGTCACGCAATGCAGGCGGCAATAGCGGCAGGTATTCGCCATATCGAGCCTGATTCATCGCTTGCTGCATGCGAACGCGCTCGCGCTTCATGTACTCGGGCGTCATGCGTTCGACCCATACGAGGCGCGGGGGCTCGACATCGCTGAATCGATATCCATCCTCCGTCTCGTCGGTCACATAGAGCACCGTGGCGCTTCGTGAATTGAGGAGCACGGCGAGATCACGTGCAGCAGCATCTGCATTTTCCGCATCTTGGCGCATGCACACGATGACATAACGGAGCTCGTCGCGATTGAGCAAAAGCTCGACGAGGTTTTCCGTATCTCCCGCGGACTTCGTGTCTTTGGGCCAAACCATTTCCACGCTTGGCGGCCAATGATATCCGCTTGTGCCACTCTCCGGGGGCACGAGCTGAAAAAAATGAACATCGACCTTGTCACGCCCACCAGAACGTTTGGCTCGCGTCGCTGCTTGGAGCGGCTCCATGACGGGGCGGGCGCCGAACCCGCGCGGTCGAAAATAATTCTCGAATCGATGGGCACCTTGAAGATCCACGATGCATACCTTGCCTTGAACCAAGCTCGCAAGGGACACCGCGAGCCCCTGGGCCAATGCTGAAGTGCCCAAATGAGGCCTCGATGCCTGGACCGATACGATTTCCGGCACCGGCGATCCATGGCGCGTCGTCATCATTTTCGTAACGATCCGCTTCCATGTGGACATTCGATCGTCGAGCGTCCAGCGAAATGCGTACCAGAAAAACTCGAGCAGCTCGGCGCCGAAGCCTACACACACGTTCGTTGCGCGGGGAGCTTCGTGAATCTCGAACTCATCGTCGCCGCTGACTTCGTCGGGCATCACGATGGCTTCGTGTCCAATCAAATCGGCGATTCCGAATTTACCCACGAATCGCTCGACGCTGCTGTTCTCGCCCGGTAAGAATGCAGTGCACTTGCCCGCGAGCACCAGCGCGACGCGTCCGGATGGTTTGCCTGCGGATAAGTAGCGCACGCTCGGCGTACCGGGCTCGTATTGCTTCGGAGTGCGCCGTAGGACCCCGAGCTGCATCAAGTATTCCTGGTCGGCCGGTGGCAAGAGGCGCAGAATCGCGCTTTCTCGCATTCGAGCCAGAATTTCGTTTCGCCTGGCAAACCGAATGGACACGTGCTGCCGGACGAAGCGCAAAAGCGTCCCGTGCCGGCGCATGGCTGCGACCAAGTCCGTGACGAGCACCGATTGCGTGCTGACTTTGCCATGCGGTATCGCTTTGATGACCACCTTCGACGGTCTCGACCAAAGCGCTATTTCGGTGCGTTCGTCGAATTCACGCAGCGCGCTCGGCATACCAATCCATTGCCCCGGGCGACATTGGCCTATTTCGACGGGCTTACCGCCATCCGGATACGCGACGAGTCGCAGGCGTCCCGCAATGACGAGGTGCACGCGCGCTTCGGGCGTACGCTTGTTCAGCTCGAATAGGGGCCCGACTTCCTCGATGCCGCCCAGGAACTCGAGAATCGCGTTTACAGCGGCTGAATCGAGCAGTGGATGCAGTTGAAGGGTGGCGCCTGTAATATGCAGATCGTTTTGGTAAAAATGATTCAGCTCAGCATCTCGATAATGAGGTCGCCAGGGCGGTTCGTCTTCGTCGGCAATGAGATCCACGTGCTCGTCGAGCAGGTACGTGGGCATTCCCATCCATTCGTGCAGCGGCAATTGAGCGGACATCTCCGGACTCCTCGATCCAAGCGAATGCGCTTGGTTTGTGAGCGCAAGCGCGGAAGGCTATCTTGGAGATGCGTGGGAAGTCACGAAAATTTCTGCCGAGCCTCTTGGCATCCACCGGCCGGCAGAGGTATGCCTTGCGCACTCCAAGTGAATCCGAAAGGCGAAGCGATGAGCGACTTTCAGTACCAAGACATGTTGCCGCTCGGCAAAGACGAGACCTCGTACAGGCTCTTGACGAAAGACCACGTTTCAACGTTCGAGGCGGCAGGGCGCACGTTCTTGAAGGTGGAGCCGGAAGGGCTCACGCTCCTCACGCGTGAGGCGATGCGAGACATCGCGCACCTTTTGCGGCCGAGCCATCTCGCGCAACTGTCGAACATTCTCCAGGATCCCGAAGCAAGCGCCAACGACAGGTTCGTGGCACTGGAGCTTCTGCGGAACGCGAGCATTGCGGCTGGGTTCGTCCTGCCGTCTTGCCAAGACACCGGCACGGCCATCGTCATGGGCAAGAAAGGGCAATACGTGCTCACGGAAGGCAACGATGAGGCGGCGATTTCGCGCGGCGTATTCGACGCCTATCGCACGCTGAACCTTCGTTATTCACAACTCGCGCCGCTCGACATGTACCGCGAAGTAAATACCAAGACAAACCTTCCGGTGCAAATCGATCTCTTCGCGACGGAGGGATCGGCCTACAAATTCTTGTTCATGGCCAAAGGCGGCGGATCGGCCAACAAGAGTTATCTTTATCAAGAAACGAAGGCGCTTTTGAATCCAGAGAGCCTTCTTTCTTTCGTCGAGCAAAAAATCAGGTCACTCGGGACGGCCGCGTGCCCGCCCTATCACCTTGCAGTGGTCGTTGGCGGCACGAGCGCCGAATACACGCTGAAGGTGGCAAAGCTCGCGTCGGCGCGTTATCTGGACACGCTCCCGCCCGATGGAAACGAGCTTGGTCGAGGTTACCGCGATCGGGAGCTCGAGCAGAAAATTCTGGAAGTCGCACAACGCACCGGCATTGGTGCTCAGTTTGGTGGGAAATACTTTTGTCACGATGTACGCGTCATACGGCTTCCGCGCCATGGCGCTTCGTGTCCCGTTGGCATTGCAGTGTCCTGCTCGGCCGATCGCCAAGCGCTCGCCAAAATCACGTCCGAAGGCATTTTCCTGGAGGAGCTGGAGCGCGATCCGGCGAAGTATCTGCCCGAAACGACGGCCGAAGAGCTTGGAGGGGACGTCGTATCGGTCGACTTGAATCAGCCGATGAGCGAAATTCGGGCGAAGCTTTCGCAATATCCGATCAAGACGCGTTTGTCGCTCACGGGGCCGATGGTCGTGGCGCGCGACATTGCACATGCGAAAATCAAAGAGCGGCTCGATCGAGGCGAAGGCATGCCCGAATACATGAAGCAATACATGGTGTATTATGCGGGGCCGGCGAAAACGCCGCAAGGGTACGCTTCGGGATCGTTTGGCCCGACAACCGCGGGACGCATGGACGCGTACGTGGACTTGTTCCAGGCGAACGGCGGATCGCAGGTCATGCTGGCGAAAGGCAATCGTTCTCGCGCGGTCACGGAAGCTTGCAAGAAGCACGGCGGGTTTTACTTGGGATCGATCGGCGGGCCTGCGGCGCGGCTGGCCAAGGACTGCATTCGCAAAGTCGAAGTGCTCGAATACCCAGAGCTCGGCATGGAAGCCGTTTGGAAAATCGAAGTGGTCGACTTTCCGGCGTTCATCGTCGTCGACGACAAGGGCAATGACTTTTTCGCGGGTATCGAAGGAAAAACCGCGAAAAAGTTGGATGTCGTGGGCTGATGGAACTCCCCCCCCCCCCCGGGGCGCCGCGGCCGCCGGGGGGGGGGGGCCCGGGGGAGGTGCGCTTCTCGGCCCCGCCCGGGGCTCAGTCACGACGCGGCTCGTCCGTGCCGAAATCCGGAATGATGAATTCTTCTTTGGGCACGACGGGCCGCCTCGCCTGTGGCTGCGCGGGTAGGGTATCTTCAGCAAACCTGGCATTCGGAGGCGGCGGAAGCGTTCCGTCGCCGTCTTCAATGAGCGGCCCTTCGTACCATCGACGATGCCGGTGTGTCCGAATGATCCAATAAATGCCTAGTCCAAGAGCGGTTGCTGCCAGGGCGATTTGCCACGAAGCGACGGAGCTATTTTTTCCGAGCGCCGTGGCCCATGGATGCGCCCCTACCTGACGCAACCATATCTTTCCTCGGCCCAGGGGCAACGCATCGTAATCGTCCGAATCCACTTCGAATCGACGAATTTGATTGTGCTGCTCGTCGTCACTGTAATTCACGATCGCAGTACGATGAATGCGGGTGCGCCCCTTGCTGTCCCGAGTCTCGTAAGTTCCTTTGCCAATGTAGTCCGCAACCACGGTTTTACCGCGTATCAGCCGTGCTCGATAAGGGACGACGCTGCTCGTCGCGACGATGCCGAGTAGGCTCACGAAGATGGTCGTCCAGACAAACGCTTTCGCGCGCAGCTCGTGACGAAGGGAAAGGCTCTCTGCAGACACATACATGCCCTTGCGCTTCGTCGGCTTCATGATCCAGCCCATCGAAACGGCCGCCCGATACGAACCTCCCGCGCCCTTTGTCTCCGGATCCGGCCCGCGCTCCAGTCGTCCTTCGATGATGGCTCGTTCACCCGGCGTGAGCTCTGCTCGACGACGCCTCGACGCCGCCGATGTCCATTCCATCTGATCGAGTTTGTCCACGAGCATCACGTCGACCGGAGGCTCGACGCGCACGCGTTCGCCGTTTGCCGCACGCACGTAGAACGGCACGGCTTCGACCTCGCGATGGACCTCGGTCCACGTATGCCTGTGCCCATTTTTTACCTCGTGCTCGGCGCCTTCTTGCGTGATCGTCACGCGAATCGCCGTCTTTGCCCCTTCGGCGAGCTCCACGTGTCCGGCGACAAACCTCGATCCCTCGTGCAAGGGCAAACTCGATTGTTCGAGCCGTTTCGCTTGCCGCGCTGCACGTCGCGCCTCGCGCACCTGCCGTATGCACCACACGACCGCGAGGATCGCGATGGCGTCGAGACTCAGCACGAGCGCGTGCGACCACGGTGGATCGACGTGGTTGTTCTCGAAGACCGTGAGGATTTCGTCCAATGGAAAAGCCAGGAAACGACGATGCCGCTTGTGTGTCAAGCAGCGCCCCTCGGTGAGGTTCGTCGCGTGATCACAGCGAAATACCTTCCGTCGCGTGACTTCTGAGCGTTCGAAGTTTCGCAGAAAGAACGCGTGTTTTTTTACGCTCTGGCTGCGTAAGTGCCGGTGTACCTCGTGCGACTTTGCTGTAGACTGCCGCCCGAAATGGTCGAACAAGCGCGTCGAAGCAAAGAAACAGGCGCTGACGCCGAAGGTTTGGGGCTCACGATTGGTATTCCCAAGGAAACCGATCCGCTCGAAAAACGCGTCGCTGCGACGCCTGCTTCCGTCGTACGCCTGCGAAAGATGGGTTTCGACGTACTCGTGCAAGCAGGAGCCGGCGTAGCAGCGGGCTTCGACGATGCGGAATACGCCGAAGTAGGAGCCAAATTCGTTTCGTCCTCAAACGAATTGTGGGAACAGGCGGACATCGTCACGAAGGTGCGTCCTCCGGCGGTCGATCCGAGCACGGGCAAACACGAGGCCGAGCTTTTGAGCAAGGGCCAGAAGCTGATCTCGTTTCTCTGGCCTGCGCAAAACAAAGAGCTCGTGGACAAACTCGCGTCGCGCGGCGCCACGGTGCTCGCGATGGACGCCGTCCCGCGCATCACGCGTGCTCAAAAGCTCGATGCGCTGTCCGCGATGGCGAACGTCGTAGGATATCGCGCGGTCATTGAAGCAGCGTCGCACTACGGGCGACTCTTTGGTGGACAAACGACTGCAGCAGGACGCATCAAGCCCGCGCAAGTGTTCATCGTCGGTGCGGGTGTCGCGGGTCTCGCGGCGATTGGTGCAGCAAGGGCCCTTGGTGCGATGGTCAAAGCGTTCGACACGCGCCCCGTCGTGCGTGAACAGGTCACGAGCATGGGCGCGGAGTTCATCCCGTTCGACTTTCAAGGCGAGACGGGTGAAGGGCAGGGTGGGTACGCGAAAGAAGTGAGCGACGCGTATCTCGCCGCCGAACAGCAGCTCATTGCCGAACATTGTCGCACGAGCGACATCGTGATCACGACGGCGCTCATCCCCGGAAAGAAGGCTCCCGAGCTCATCACGACGGGCGCGGTCGTGGGCATGCGTCGAGGCAGTGTGATCGTGGATCTCGCGGCGGAACAAGGCGGAAACTGCGCGTTCACGCAGCGCGATCAACTCGTCCAGCACTACGGCGTGACGATCGTCGGCTACACGGATCTCACGAGCCGCATGGCGCGCCAGGCGAGCGAGCTATACGCGATGACCATCGTCAACCTCATCGAAGAGATCATCGGCAAAGAAAAGAAATGGACGATCTCGCTCGAGGACGAGATCCAGCGCGGCATGCTCGTGCTGCTCGATGGTGAGCTCAAGTGGCCGCCGCCGCGTCCCGAGATTCGTCCTGGTGCACCGACGCCTGCAGCCAAGCCTCCGGGGCAAGGCCATGCCAAACCCGAGGCTCCGCCAAACCCTTGGCCCGCGCGTATCGCGACGGTCTTGGGTCTCGCGTTTCTCACGCCGGTGGGCCTGTATGCGAAGCCCGAGCTCGTGCAGCACTTGACGGTTTTTCTTCTCGCATGCGTCGTCGGTTGGCACGTCGTCTGGAACGTGACGCCGGCTTTGCACACGCCGCTCATGAGCGTCACGAACGCGATCAGCGGCATCATCTTGATTGGTGGAATGCTCCTCGCCGTCAGTGGCGGTGGGGGCATTGGGATAGCGGCGATCCTCGGCGCGGTTGCGGTCTTGCTCGCGTCGATCAACGTGGCTGGTGGTTTTCTCGTGACGCAGCGGATGCTGCGCATGTTCCGCAGGTGAGAGAGCGATGAGTATCAGCCTCGTGAACGTCACGTACCTCGTGGCAAGCCTACTGTTCGTCTTGTCCCTTCGCGGCCTCAGCTCGCAGCAGACGGCGCGGCGCGGAAACCTCTTCGGGACGCTCGGCATGCTGCTCGCCGTCATCGTCACGCTTGGGGCCATCGTTGCGCCTCCCGAAGGAACGGCAGCGGCGCAACAAGCGGTTCACGTTGAAGGACTGGGGCTTCTTGCAGGGGCGATTGGTCTTGGTGCGATCGTCGGATCGGTCCTTGCGGCACGCGTGGCGATGACGAGCATGCCGGAGCTCGTCGCGATCTTGCACAGCTTCGTCGGAGCCGCCGCGGCGCTCGTGGGCATCGCGAGCGAATTCGAGAGCGTGCGCAGCGCGGCGCAACCGGATGTTGCGCATCATGTCGAGATCCACGCGGGTGTGTTCATCGGCGCGATCACGTTCACCGGTTCCGTCATCGCATTTTTGAAGCTGCGTGCGACGCTTGGTTCGAGGCCGCTCGTCATTCCGGGTCGTCATGCGATCAACGCTGCGATGGTCATCGCGTGTGTTGCACTTTCGGCGATGGCGTTTGGCAGCGACGCAACGACGCGCGTCACATATCTCTTGATTTCGACGGGGATCGCGTGCGTCCTCGGCGCGCACCTCGTGCTTGCGATTGGCGGCGGTGACATGCCGGTCGTCGTCTCGTTGCTCAACAGCTATTCCGGTTGGGCGGCGTCTGCTGCGGGCTTCATGCTCGGCAACGACCTGCTCATCGTCACCGGCGCGCTCGTGGGCAGCTCTGGCGCGATCCTCAGCTACATCATGTGCAAGGCGATGAATCGTTCCATTTGGAACGTCGTCTTCGCTGGGTTTGGCGAGCAAGGTGGGGCCGTTC
Organism: Polyangiaceae bacterium; assembly: GCA_016715885.1. Lineage (NCBI taxonomy): Bacteria > Pseudomonadati > Myxococcota > Polyangiales > Polyangiaceae > Polyangiaceae bacterium. The sequence goes on along the minus strand of JADJXL010000025.1, from coordinate 876,000 downwards.
CTGCAGCGAAGAAGGGCGAGCCTGCGAAGAAGGTGAACGAGACGAACATCGAAGGAGCGGCGGATCTGCTTCTCGGTGCGAAAAATGTCGTCGTCGTGCCTGGATACGGCATGGCCGTTGCGCAGGCGCAGCATGCGGTGAAAGAAATCACGTCGCTGCTCGAAAAGCGCGGAGTCAATGCGCGATATGCGATTCACCCCGTAGCTGGAAGGCTTCCGGGGCACATGAACGTGCTCTTGGCCGAGGCAAACGTTTCGTACGAGATCGTCAAGGAGATGGAGGAGATCAACGAAGATTTCTCCGAGACGGATGTCGTGATCGTGATTGGCGCCAACGACATCGTGAATCCGAGCGCGCTCGATGATCCCGAAAGTCCCATTTATGGCATGCCGGTGCTCGAAGTGTGGAAGGCTGGGCGAGTCATCATGTTGAAGCGCGGCATGGCGGCGGGGTATGCGGGCGTCGACAATCCGCTCTGCTATCTCGACAATACGCTCATGCTTTTTGGTGATGCCAAGGCGAGCGTGCAGAAGCTTTTGACTGCATTGAGCTCGCGCGTCGAGCAATTGGCGGCATGAACATGTCATCCAACGAGCTCGATATCGACCTTGCAATGGCGACGGCGAAAGCTGCCGTCGTAGCGGCGGCGTCGGCAAGTCTCGTGCATTTTCGTCAAGGCGTGCGTGTCGAAACGAAATCCGATCGATCGCCCGTGACGCAGGCAGACCGTGAAGCCGAGGCTGCGATCTTTGGTATCATTCGGACAAACTTTCCGCACCACGCGCTCCTTGGTGAAGAAACCGGCGAGCATGCGGGTGATGCCGAGACGCGCTGGATTGTCGATCCCATCGACGGCACGCGCGGTTTCACGCGGGGAGGGTATTTTTGGGGGCCGCTCGTGGCGCTCGAGCATCGCGGGGTCATCGTTGCGGGTGCGATGGCGATGCCGGTGCTTGGTGAAGTGTATTGGGCAGCTCGAGGCAAGGGGGCGTATCGCCAGATTGGCGAAGAGGCTCCGACGCGGCTTTTGGTATCGGGAATGGCCGACTTTGCCGAGGCAACGTTGTTCCTGGGCGAACCTCGCGCATTGTTTTCGCCGCCGATTGGAGAGCGAATCACGAAGCTCACGCTTTCCTGTGCGCAGACGCGTTGTTATGGCGATTTGGCCGGTTGTGCCATGGTTTTGACGGGTAGGGCGGATGTGTGGGTCGAGGCGGGGGTGCAGAGCTGGGATCTCGGGCCGTATCCGGTGCTCGTCGAGGAAGCGGGTGGGCGGTTTACCGATTTCGAAGGTAAGGTGACGGTGCATTCGGGGAATTGCGTGGTTGCCAATGCGAAGCTCCATGAGCAGGTGATGGGGGTACTGAGGGGTGGGGGAGGGGCGCGATGTTGAATCGGCTGGAGATTGAGAATTTTACAGCATTTCATGAGCTGCAATTGGACTTTGCGGCGGGAGTGAATGTTTTCGTTGGTGCAAACGGTACCGGGAAAACACATTTGTTGAAATTGCTGTATGCAGTTGCCGAAGCCCATCGCTTTGGTAATGATGTCGCTCAAAAGCTGCTGCGCGTTTTTCTCCCCGAGCCAAAACATTTGGGCCGGCTCGTGCGGCGGGCGCAAGGAGGGCATTCGGCACGCGTGCTGGTTGTCAAGGATGGCAAGGAGTTATCATTTCGTTTTAGCAGCAATCAGTCGAAAGATCGCTTTTCCGAATTCAAGAGTGACTGGCCGGAGCCTACGCAGTCCGATGGGGCTCCGGTATTTGTACCTCCCAAGGACATGCTGGCACATGCTCCTGGATTTCGCTCGTTGTACGATCAGAAAGAGGTTCATTTCGACGAAACGTATCGTGATATCTTGGTTCGTGCATTTTCTCCGGTGAGCAAGGGGGCGCCAAGTCAGGAGCGTAGAGACCTCAAAGCCAAATTGGAACGAGTGATCAGCGGCCAAGTTACGATCGAGAATGAAAACTTTTATTTGCGGAATGCTCAGGGCAAGCTCGAGTTCACCTTGTTGGCCGAGGGGCTCAGAAAATTTGCGTTACTCCTTCAATTGATTGAGAACGACACCTTGCGTCAGAGCGCACTTCTCTTTTGGGACGAACCTGAGGCGAATATCAATCCTTCGGCCATGAAGGACCTCGTCGAGCTGCTACTCCACTTGTCGCGAGAAATCGGAGTACAGATCTTCATTGCGACGCACAGTGACTTCGTGCTAAGCGAGCTCGACCTGCAACAGCGTGTCGGGGAAACGCGATTCTTTGCGCTATACCGTGAAAATGATCGCATTGCGGTGGAAGTTGCGGCGCGTGCCGCCGCACTGTCGCATAATCCAATCGATCAGGAAAATCTCCGCTTGTACGACGAAGAGATCCAGCGCGTGCTAGGGAAAGCGCAGTGAATTCCACAGCGGAAAAGTGGTGGCGAGACGAGGACACGGGGGACCTCGAGCTGGAGGTGTCCGGCGTGCCCGAAGCATGTCGTTTCGATGGTGAACTGCACAAGATCGCCGCATGGAAAAGGGTCGACTTCGTATTTCATTGGCCGAATCAAAGGGAATTGTGGCTGGTCGAAATCAAGGATCCGGACAACCCCAATGTGCAGAGCGATCCGGCCACATTGATTGAAAAATTCAGAAGCAAAGATCTCATTCGAAACAACCTGGCTCCCAAGGCAAAAGATAGTTTCCTCTACCTATTGCTTCAGAATCAGCTTCCCCAAGGGACCAGAATCATTTACTTGGTGCTATTCGCTTGTGAACAATTCAAGCTGGAGAAGCGAGCACGGTACTTCCGGGCTGCCGGGGATGAGTTGAAGCGGTGTCTCGGCTTGCCTGGCCCCGAGGGACATGCGTGGCCTCGAGCTTGCCCATATGTCGATGAGTGCCTCATCTTGTCGCTGAGCGAGTGGAATCATCAAGTTGGCTCGCGTGTGAAGGTCCGGCGGTTGTCATCGATTGAAGCAGCACATTGATTTCGACGTGAAAAGAGGGTACCATTGTGCCCATGCGCCGACCGCCCTTTCTTTCCCGCGCCGCTCAATTCCTTCAACCCCCCATGGTTTACCATCTGCACGAATTGCAGCGACGGATGGTCGAGCCATGGTCCGAGCTTGCGGCGGGGTCCTCGCGAGCGCTCGTGCACCCCAAGAACCCATTTCGAGTGCTCCCGAACGTGCGAGCGCTTGCGGCGAGCCAGGCGCTTTTTCATCGCATGACCAAGCGCTATGACAAACCTGCGTGGGGTATTCACGAGGTCGTGTCGCATGGAATGACCGTTTCGGTTGCCGAAGAAGCCGTCCTGTCCGAGCCATTTTGCAAGCTCGTGCATTTCACGAGGCGCACGCACGACGCGGACGTTGCAATGCAGCTCCGCAAGGACCCTCGAGTCTTGATTGTCGCCCCGCTCTCCGGTCATCACGCCACGCTTTTGCGCGATACCGTGCGCACGCTGCTCCAGGATCACGACGTGTACGTGACCGAATGGGCGGATGCGCGAGACGTTCCGGTTATCGAAGGTGTTTTCCACCTCGATGATTACGTGCACACCGTCATGCGCTGTATTCGGCTGCTTGGTGCAGAATCGCTGCACGTCATGGCCGTTTGTCAGCCGACGGTTCCAGTGCTCGGTGCGGTATCATTGCTTGCGCAGGCCGGGGAAAAGACGCCACGCACGCTCACGCTCATGGGCGGGCCCATCGATGCGCGCAAGAGCCCCACCGAAGTGAACACGCTCGCGACCGAACATCCTTTGGGTTGGTTCGAGAAAAACATGATTCACAAAGTGCCCGGGCCCTATGCGGGCAAGGGACGGCGGGTTTACCCGGGTTTTTTCCAGCTCACGGCGTTCGTGATGATGAACCCGAAAAACCATTTCAAGTCCTATTTTAAATACTGGGTGGATTCGCACAAAGGCGAATCTGGCGCCGCGGCGCGAGCCACGCACGAGCAATTTTACGACGAATACAATTCGGTCCTCGACATGGACGCCGAATATTACCTCGAAACGGTGCGCGTGGTATTTCAAGAATTTGCGTTGGCCAAAGGCACGTGGGACGTGCGTGGCGTGCGCGTTCGTCCGTCGGCGATTACCGACACGGCCATCTTCACGGTCGAAGGCGAAAAGGACGATATTTCGGGTCTGGGACAGACCGAAGCGGCCCACGCGCTTTGCTCGAGCGTTCCGCAGGAAAACCGACGACACCTGTTTGTGAAAGGCGCCGGTCATTACGGGATCTTCTCCGGACATCGATGGCGAGAAAATACCTACCCGATTTTGCGCGAATTCATTCGCAATCACTCGATGCCCATAGTGTAGGAAGGTCTCGGCCCGGATTTTTTCGGTGTTGGCGGGGGGGCCCCGTTGTTTGAGCCCGCGAAGCGGGCGAGTTCGGGGTCCCGCCGACGCCGAAAAAATGTGGGCCGAGACCGAGCGCTCAATTCAAATGTGGGCCGAGACTGAGCGCTCAAATTCAAGTCGCCGCGGTGGCGGATTCGATCGTAAACCTCACCCGATTCGCCTCTTCGGTCGCAATCGCACTTTCAGCAATCGGCGTATCCAATAGATACACCATTTCATCGGCTTCCCAACTGTACCTCTCACCGTTCATGCGCACCCGCCCGTCTGCGCACGCGAGCGTCACTTCGAGCAGCGGGCAATGCCCCAAATCTCGCAGCATCGCCAAAAATCGCCCCTGACGTCGCGGATCTACGAATTGAAATCGCGAGCGGGCTGCATAGGCCATGTGATACCAGCTCGGTCGAAACGCGATTCCAGCGAATCCGAGGCGCATGGCGATGCGCAATTCAATCTCGCTCATTTCTCGCGCCATGCCCAAGCCCGGTACCTCTTGCCCAGGCAGTTGCGGCCGTTTTTCTGTGAATTGCGCCAGCGGATGCCGCAGCGTCAGCCAGTGGATGTAGAGCACGTCGTGGTCCGCAATCCGCTTCTTTTCTACCACATTTTCAATGAGCAAGTGCTTTTTCCCCGCCGATTGACCGTAGACGCGCATGCGATCGCCCGCGCCGGTCGAGTCGACCTCCACTTGCAATGGGTCGTAACCAAGGCGCCGCAATTGAAAAAAGATGCCATACCGATCGAGCGCATATTCGATGCCCTCGGCCGTGTAATACCCGAGCGCCCGTGGTTTGCGGGAAGGGCCAAGCCCCAACGCTTCGAGAATGTCCGAGCTCGAGGAGTCGTCGTCATTTCCGAGATCTTTGGGAGCCAATCCCGCTGCGATTGCGGCGTATCGGCGCGACAAGGGATCGTACTTCGGCGAAATCGCCTGCCGCGTATGAAGCGAAAGTGCAATGGCAGTGCCGGCCAATACTCGCCAAGCATTTTCATGATACCCGCCCCCAGGTATCCATACACTGGGAATTCCCCGCAATCGATCCATCACGCGCATGTCTCGCCGGCGCACCCCATCGAGCGAAAGACCAAGCTTTCCAAGGCGATCGTTCGCGAGCACGTCGCCGCCCGCAATCACGAATGCAAGATCGGTCCTCGGCATACGCGATAGCATCCCATCGAGCGCATCCAAGTATTGCTCGTCTCCGGCGCCTTCCGCCAAAATCGTCTCGTCCACATTGTCGAGCGGCCCCCAATCGCACCCGGAAATGGAACCGATCCAAACATTCGCGTCGTTACCCACGCAATCGGAAGTGCCATCTGGCGGGTGGGCGTCGAGGTCGATGAACGCCGTGTGTCCCGTAAAACCTTCCGCTCGGAGCGCGGCAAGGGCGACGACCATGTCGTTTACCGCGCAAAACCCTCCTCCGGATGCTCGACCCGCGTGGTGAAATCCGCCGAGCAAATTCAGCGTGGCTTTTTGGTGCTGCAGGGCCCACCTCGCTGCCGAAAGCGTACCGCCGCAGGCCAATCGCACGGTTTGAAGCAATGGGTCGACACGAATCTCCTCCGGCGCGGCTGCAAAAACGCGCGCCAACACGATTGGGGTGCTGAGGGATTCGAGCCACGAGGCGTCGTGCACGCGGCCGAGATCATTGTATGAAATCGGTTCTGGTGTGCGAATGGCTTCGGCCGGGACGACCTGTTTGTCGACGAGGTACCATGCAACGAAATCAGCGCGCCGTGGCTCCATTCCCACGACACCATCGAGGCCCGCGAGCGGCAAACGATAAGCCGGATCGTACCAAACGGTCAAATCACGCCGGAACCATTGGCGAAGCAGTCGATTGATGAACCGCGGCGTCATGATAGCGAAGCATGCACGACCCGGCGTGGTCGTGCAAAGCCCAAAAACATCGCAGGAGTGAAATCGGACGTCGTTTTACGTGCGCATCACGCGCATCGCATGCCGCAAAGCGGCTCGAAGCGAGCCAAACGTTTTGACCGACAGCGGCACGTCGAGCTCGACGAGCGTTCGCGCGAGCGCCGGGCCGAGGCCCGAGACGAGGCATTCACTGCCCACGAGGCGCGCAGCTCGAATCATGTCACCAAGGTGGTTGGCGATGGATCCATCCATTGCAGTGGCGCCCGTCAAGTCCAAAATCGCGTACTTCGTGCTGTTTTTAACGACGGCCTCGAGCAAGCTCTCCGTCATGCGTACGGCTCGTGATTCGTCGATCGTGCCCACGATCGGCACTGCAATGATGCCTTCCCATAGATCGATGATGGGTACGGACAACTGCTCGATGGTTTGAGCCTGCGCTCGTTCGCGTTCACGCAGGTCCTCTTCGGCCTTTTTGCGATCGGTCACGTCATTGACGAGCGACGCGACGCCCATTACCTCGCCACTCGCATCCACGAGCGTCGTATTGGACCACTCGCATATGATTGTCCGCCCATCTTTCGTGACGTTTTCATTGTGAGCATTGACCGCGCCGCGCGAATCGAGCAATTGTTGCCAGACATCAGCTACGTACGGTCGCACGGCTTCGGGCACGATGAGCTCCTGGGCATATTTCCCCATCGCTTCTTCACGCCCATAGCCAAATATCCGTTCGGCTGCAGGATTCCAATCCACGACGCGGAATTCACGATCCCATTCGATCATCCCGAGAGGCGATTGCTTGAAATGCAATGCAAGACGCTGTTGTGATTTGAGCAGAGCATTTTGCGTCCGGCGCTGCTCGGTGACGTCGATACCGACGCCATAGAAGTATTGGAGTCTGCCGTGGTGGTCGAATATGGGGCGTCCGTGCCATTCGACGAGCATCTCCGTGCCATCCCGCTTGATGACGTGGTTTTCGTTGAGCGTCGTCTTGTCCGCAGAATTCAGCCGCTGAAAGATTGAACCAAGCAGTGCATGTTCACGTGCAGGTACGAACGTTTCGAGGTAGTTTTTACTGACGACTTCGTCACGCGCGTACCCGATCGCCGCGAGCATCGTCGAATTCATGAAGACCGTCGCCCCGTTCGCATCGATCGCCACGACGAAGGTCGGGGACGTATCAATGATTTGGTGCGCGCGCAGCACCTCCTCCATTCGAATCTCGCCTTCACGCAAGAATTCAGCGCTCGAGGCAACCGCAACGAAAGGCGCAGCCTCCCGATTCGTACGCCACGCTCGCCACGCAAGGAGCATGTTTTCTCCCGATGGACGCGTGCACGCAGAATAAAATGAAATCGACGATTCGCCAGCGAGCAGGGCGCCCAATTTCGCCTGCACACCAGCACGGTTTTCCAATGAAGCGTGATCCGAAAATGGCACTCCGACGAGATCCCCAAGAAGATCGGAGAATGCTCGGTTCGTAGCCATGATTCGCCCGTCCGTGCCGAGAATACAAGCGGCGTCGGGGCAGGAGGTCCAAAAGGATGCGAATGTATCAATTGATTGTGCAGGCATACTTCGTATGGTCTCTTGCGGACGCTGGTTGCTGTAGGATGCAAGCGAGAAACCGCCAGAATGATGACAGTACCACAACGTTGGGCGAGGTCAATGCATATGAAGCTTGCTCTCTTGGAGAATCTGAATATTCTCGAACCATGCAACATCTCGACATCATTGGGTTGGCTTTGGCGGTCGGCGCAGTAGCTGCGCTTGCTGGGTGCGGTGGCGACACTTCAACTCCCACGGTGACCGGCGGTTTTGCCGGTGGAACCTCGTCGGGGGCGGGTGGATCGGGTGGCGCTGGCGGCGCGGCAGGTGCTGGGGGCGAAGGCGGCGGCGGCGTCGTTTGCAGTCCCGAGGGCCCATTCGATGGGCCGGCAATCAAACCAATCGATGCGCCGCCCGGAAAGTGGACGTGGATCGAAGTCGACGGCGCCAAGTGTCGTAATGGATCGCCCGCGGGATTCGGCATTCGTCCGCAAACCGATTCCGACAAGCTCGTCATTTACCTCGAAGGCGGCGGCGCATGCTTCAATGGTACGACGTGCGGCATCAATCCGGCGTCGTTCGGCGCGGTCGCATTTGCTGGGTGGGAAAACACGTCGGGAGCAGCAGGGATCTTCAATGCAAATAACGATGAAAACCCCGTCAAAGATTGGAACATGGTCTACGTGCCCTATTGTTCCGGTGACATTCATGCGGGCAATGCGACGAACGTCGACATCCCCGGGGCCTTGTCGCCCAAAGACCAGGATTTCGTCGGGTATGCCAATATCTATCTCTACTTGAAGCGAATCATTCCGACATTCCCGGGGCTCTCCAAGGTACTGCTGACGGGAATCAGCGCCGGCGGGTTTGGCGCAGCATACAATTACGTTCGCGTGGCGGAGGCTTTTTGCCCCACGCCCGTCATTCTCGTGGATGACTCCGGGCCGCCCATGTCGGATGCATACATCGCACCTTGCCTGCAAAGCCGCTGGCGTTCGTTGTGGAACCTGAATAATACTTTGCCCGCGGATTGCCCCGAATGCGCAGGGCCCGATGGCGGCGGCATCGTGCATTACGTGGATTACGTCGGCAAGAAGTACCCCAATGCGCGCCTCGGCCTCATTTCGTCGACACGTGACGCCGTCATTTCGCTCTTTTTTGGCTATGGCAAAAACGACTGCCAAAACATCGACGGTATCGCGTCATCGGTCGATGGCAACGTCTATGCCGCGGGGCTCATGGACTTGAGGGACAACCACATGGGCACCTCAGGCCAATGGGGAACGTATTTCGTCGATAGCACGACGCATACGTACCTGCTTGGCCCAGGGTTTTACTCGACCGCCGTACAGGGCAAGAAACTATCGGCGTGGCTTGGCGACATCGTGAACGATGGGCCCGTGGAGCATATCGGGCCGTGAGAGGGGGAGTTATTTCTTCTTTGCTTTCGTCGCAAATCCACGCTTCTTCATGAGCGCCTCCGTTCCCGCATCCTTGCCTCGAAATGCCCGATACCCTTCGGCCGGGTCAATCGTATCTCCCACGGAAAACACGTGCTTCCGCAGTCGCTCGGCAACGGCCGCGTCGTACGGACCTTTCGCCTCCGTAAACGCATTGTACGCATCCGCCGTCAGCGTATCCGACCATAGATAGCTGTAGTATCCGGCCGAATACCCATCGCCCGCAAAGACGTGGCTGAACTGCGGCGTGCGATGACGCATCACGATTTCCGCAGGCATACCGAGCGCCTTCAACGTGTCCCGCTCGAATGCCCCCGCGTCGATGTCCTTGGCGCCCGCGAGGTGCAGCTTCATGTCGATGAGCGCGCTGCTCAAATATTCCACCGTGCCAAACCCCTGATTGAACGTCGACGCCTTTTCGATTTTTGCGGCGAGCTCCTTCGGTAGCGGTTTGCCCGTCTGGTAATGGACCGCAAACTTTTCGAGCAGCTCCGGCGTCGAAAGCCAATGTTCGAGCAATTGCGACGGAAACTCGACATAGTCCCGCGCGACGTGCGTGCCCGAAAGCGTCGGGTACGTGACGTTCGAGCTCAAACCATGCAGCGCATGACCAAATTCGTGGAACAACGTTTGCGCATCCGTCCAGCTAATCAGGATAGGCTCGCCCTCCTTGCCCTTCACGAAATTGGAATTGTTGCTGACGATCGTCGTCACCTCGCCCTTGAATCGCTCCTGGCTTCGATACGCATTCATCCACGCTCCAGAGCGCTTCCCCTTGCGTGCATACGGATCGAAATACCACAGCCCCACGTGTTTGCCGGTCGACTTGTTCTTGACCTCCCAAACGCGCACGTCGGGATGATACACTTCCACGTTCGTGACCGGCGTGAAGCTGAATCCGAAAAGCTCTCCCGCGACCCAAAACATCCCTTCGCGGAGTTTTTCCAACTGCAAGTAAGGTTTTACCTCGTTCTCGTCGAGGTCGTACTTGGCCTTGCGCACCTTTTCCGCGTAAAACCGATAATCCCACGGCTCGACCTTGCGCTTGACGCCCGCCTTTTTCGCGATCGCCGTCATGTCCGCGACCTCTTCACGCACCCGCGCCACCGCCGCCGGCCAAACTTCTTCCAAAAGCGCCATCGCTCGATCGGGCGTCTTCGCCATGGCATTTTCCAAACGCCAATGCGCATGCGTTTCGTATCCGAGCAGCTTTGCTCGTTCCGCCCGGAGTTTTAGTATCTCCGAAATGATCTTCTTGTTGTCACGCGCATCGCCATTGTCACCGCGACTGACGAAGTTTTTCCACACCTTTTCGCGTAGTTCATCGCGCGCCGAATACGTGAGGAATGGTTCGACCGACGACCTCGTATTCGTAATGACCCACTTGCCTTCCATTCCTTTGGCTTTTGCCGCCGCAGCCGCTGCGGAACGCACCGATTCGGGCAAACCATCGAGGTCCGATTCTTTCTCGATGACCACCGTGTAGTTTTCTTCGTCCGCGAGCACGTTTTGGCTGAAGTTCGTGTAGAGCGATGCGAGGCGCTGGTTGATTTCCCCGACGCGTTTTTTCGCCGCTGCATCCAATTTCGCGCCGGAACGCACGAAATACGTATAATGGCGCCAGGTGAGCCTTTGCTGCTCGGCCGTGAGCTTGGCCTTTTCAGGAGAATTGTAGACGCCTTCGATCCGCTTGAAGAGCGCCTCGTTCTGCGTGATTTCGTCCGAAAATGCCGCGAGCTTCGGCGCCATTTCTCGCTCGACCGCCTGAAATTCCGGGCCATTCATCGTCGACGCCCAAATGCCGTACAGCACCATGACCCGATCGAACGTTCGGCCCATGTCTTCCATGGCCGCAATCGTGTTGTCGAACGTGGGCGATGCCGGATTTTTCGCAAGCGCGTCGATCTCTCGACGTTGTTCGTCCATCGCCGCAAGGATCGCAGGTTGGAACAACTCGACCTTGACCTTGGCAAACGGCGGAACACCGCCAAACGGCCCGGTCCATTTCTCGAGCAAAGGATTGGTCGTTTCAGGTGCAGGAGCCGAGGTCATTGCAGTGGTCGTCGCGGTGGCGGATACAACGGGAAGTGCATTCGCAGAGGGCGCAGGTTCAGGGGCCGACGCGCACGCGGACGCGCCGGCAAGGGCAGTGGCTCCGAAAAACAAAACATGGTTACGCATCGGCGAAGACTCCTCTCGTGTGACTCGAACGTGCCATACCGCAATTGGACGACGCGCGCCACCTGTTGTGACGAACTTGGACGTCAGGCATATCGGGAATTAGCCGCCAAGCCTGTCGGCAAGGGTCGAGGCTAAACGCATGCCCTCGCGCCAAGCCTGTCGGCAAGGGTCGAGGCTAAACGCATCCCCTCGCGCGATGCCTGTCGGCAAGGTCGAGGCTATCTTGATGCCCTCGCCCGAGGCCTCGTTCTAGCCTCGGGGCTATGCACACCCCCTCGCGCGATGCCTGTCGGCAAGGGTCGAGGCTAAACGCATCCCCTCGCGCAATGCCTTGCGGGTAGGGTCGAGGCTAAACGCATGCCCTCGCCCGATGCCTCGTTTTAGGGTTGGCTTACGAAAAACTGGGCTCGTCGACTGCGATCCTAGCGTACGTTTGTTATCTCATACACTTTGGTTCCCTGCGGCGTGCTCACTTCCGCGTCGTCCCCTTCCGATAAACCCATCAATGCTTTTCCCAGGGGGCTCGTCGGAGTGACCACCTGCACGTCCGTTTCACCCGCGCGAATGCGTTGCCCGCCGGCAACGGGCAAAATGAAGCAAACGAGCTTCGATGTGCCTTGTGATAACTCCACGAGCGCCGTGGCAGCGATCTTGTCGCCCGAGGAAAACGTTCGAACCGGAATGGAGCTGAGCAACGCAAGGGATCGTTCGAGCTCCCGAGCTCGTTCGGCTTGCCCTCGAGCGAGGTAGGACGCCTCCGTCGAACGCATGTCCTTGTCGTTTTCGGGCTTGTTGTCTTCGTGCGTCACCGCGGCAGCCGCTTCGAGCGCAATCCGCGCCATCGCAGCTCGTTCTTCTTCGAGACGTGAGCGGAGTGCATCGAGGAGAGCTCGTTTGTCCATGGTGCTTTCGTCATCGTGGCAAATTGCGGATCGAACGCAAGCGGCTGAAATCAGACGGGCAAGCTGTGCATCGAGCCGACGTCATCCGTGATTGCGGTATGAACGACGGCGCACGAGTATTATGCCAATGCCAGCGGCCAAGAGTGCAAGCATGTTTGCATCGGGCGCGTGATCGATTGCGTGAATGCTGCACATGCCGCTCCCGCGACGATTGTCGGGTGTTGGGCCCACTGGAGGCGGCGTAGGTGTTGCAGATACGGCGGGAATCGCAGATGCGGCGGTCGAGGAGGGGGTCGGCTCGGGTGATGTCGCCGAAGGTGCTGCGGACGAAGGCGGCGCAGCGCTCGAATTCGATGGAGCAGGTCCTTTGCACCAAACGGCGACGTAGCTACCCGCGCCGCCTTCCTCGCAGCGCCGAGTGTACCCGTCTTTTTGCAGAGCTTCTTGACAGGGGTCCGGATTCTGGTAGCCCCGGCATTGTTTGCAGAGCGCGCCGCTTTTCTGTTCTTTTTCAATCGAACATGACGGCTCCCAGCCCGGAGGACGCGGAAGATCCGCGCGCGCCAAGCTCGGCGCTCCGAGCTGCGACAATGCAATCAACGTGATCGAGATGAAGCGGGTAATGAAGGTGGATTGGAGTTGGGTCATGGCGGTTTGCGAGCTCGATGGGTGCGAGAGCGACTCGCATGCTCATCCTCCACGCCTGTCGGCAAAAGTCAATGTCTAGCTGCACGAATGCACGCGGCTGAGGTTCGGTGCTCGCGTACGCTCTTGTCGCTTGACACGGCACGCTCGAGGCGCGCATCATCGCTTGTATGAAATCATCGAACGTAATGCGCGGACCCGTTTGTCTTTTAGGCTTTGCGGCGCTGATCACGGCTTTGCCATTGGCATGTTCGCCCGACGCCAGCACCACGGTAGGTTCGAGCGCATCGAGCTCGAGCGGCAGCGGCCAAGGTGGTGCGGGACAAGGCGGCGCCAATCAAGGAGGCGGGGAAGTCGGTGGCATGGGACAAGGTGGCGATGGGGGCGTCATTTTCCCCGCGGGCGTAGGCGGAGCGGGCGGGGGCGGAGGCGGCCCGAATTGCAATACGATTCTCAAGGCAATCGTGCGCGACTTTGCCGTGAGCCATCCTGATTTCGAGTACGTGGTCGGCAATGATTTGGGCATCGTGCAATCGATGCTCGGTCCGGATGCGAAACCCGTTTATGCCGGCAATCCGACGACGCCGACGACGACCGGCAAAGAAAACTTCGATCAATGGTACAACGACGTTCCAGGCGTCAACATCGCGATACCGATCGAAATTCCGCTGATGGATGCCGGCAATGGGACATACACGTTCGCCAGCAATGCGTTTTTCCCGATTGATGACCAAGGCTTTGGCAACGAGGGGAACATTCACAATTATCACTTCACGCTCGAGATGCGTACGCAATTCGAGTACAAAGGCGGTGAGGTGTTCACGTTCACGGGAGACGACGATCTGTTTACGTACATCAATGGCAGGCTCGCCATCAACCTCGGTGGCGTGCACGGCGCTCAGAGCAGCTCCGTGGACCTCGACGCCCGCGCTGCAGAACTAGGGATCGTGCCCGGCAACAAGTATTCGCTCGACTTCTTCTTCGCCGAGCGGCACACGAGCGAATCGAACTTCCGCATCGATACGACGATCGGCTGCTTTTCAGAGCCGCCCGTGCCGAATTGAAGCTCCTTCTTGACGACCGTCGGGGGCGGCCGTCAAGCTCCCCGCGCTTTTCGTGCCCCACATTGCGCTCGAGCGGGATCTGTCCTGATCGCGAGCGGTGCGACACCCCACCAAAATCAACGCCGACGTTGGATCACTCAAAAGCTGGGAACCTTGGGTCCTTGTTGCTGTCTTGGGCTCGCATGGAAACGACCTCTCCGAAATGCCGCGAAGATGGGCACTTCGGTCGAGGTTTTGGCGAGGGCGAATACGCTTTCGCCGATCGATTCGAAAAATTTTGGACAACGAGCCCTTCGACATGTTCGCGGGGCATTTCCCCGCGTTGACGCGGGACGGCACGAGAAAGGCTGGCGGACCATGCAAGGCAAGCAAAAAGTCGCATTGACGTTTGCGCTTTATCAGAATGACGCATTGGTGCGTCGAGAAACCGTAACCCAGGATATCGTCAAGGTTGGAAAAGATCCGAAGAGCCATTTGCGCGTCGACGACGAGCTTGCGTCGCGTATGCATGCGGTCATCGAAGTTGCTTCGCTCGAGGACATTACGCTGATTGATTTGGGCAACGAGCCTGGGACGCTGGTCAATGGCGCGCGGGTGAACAAGGTCAAGATTCACGTGAATGACCAGGTTCAGATTGGCGGGACGAAGCTGGTGCTGGAAAAGGCCGAGCCGGTTGCCGTGGCTGCAGGTGCCGCTCCTGCTGCGGGAAATCCGTTTGCCGCTCCCGCTGCGGGCAATCCGTTCGGCGCGCCGGCCAATCCGTTTGCCGGAGCCAATCCGTTTGGCGCGGCGAGCGCTACGCCTGCGTTCGGTGCCGATCCGTTTGGCGGGAACAACCCGTTTGCTCAGCCGAAGGCGCCTGCGCACGACGAGGTTCCGCACGACGCACCGGAAGGTTCGTACACGTACCAGCTCGTCAAGAGCGGCCCGGACGTCCCGAATGAAGAGGTCGAGACGTCGACGGCGTCGGTGGAAGTGATGATTCTTTGGGATCAAACGATCCTGCACGTCGCGCACTTGACTCCGCCGCGTTCGTATTACGTGGGCGAAGAGAAGAGCAAGACGTCGCAATGCGACTATTACGTGCCGCAAGAAAAATTGGCGCAGCGCGGGTTCCCGTGGTGCTCGCGGATCGTGGTGGTTCGATTTCCGTCGTCCTTTTGCCTCGAGCAAAAGGTTCGATCGAGCTTGCTGGGCAGCCGAAGATGACCGTGCAGCAAGCGATCGATAGTGGGAAAACGCAACCTTGCGCCGAGCTTTCGGGCGCGATGCAAATTGCATTGCCCGCAGGTTCCAAGGCGAAGATCGACATCGATGGTTTGATTTTTCAGGTGTCGACGGTCAATGCTGGTCGTGCGGTCGCGGGTCGCTTCAACGTCGACGCGCAAGGGTTCATGTACCATGGTTTGTCGGCGGCCGTGCACCTTGGACTTTTGGCGGCAATGGCGTTTTTCATGCCGCCGCTCGGAGCCACGGGTGAAGATGGCATTTCGGACGACCAGAAATTCATGATTCAGCAATACCTCAATGCGGCAGCCGAAAAGGAGCAAGAGGAGAAGCCGCCGGAGGAGACTGCGGAAAACAACGCGGACAACAAAGAAGGCGGCACGGGCACACGCGCCAAGGGTGAAGAGGGTTCCATGGGGAATCCCAATACCAAGGCGAGCGGAAATAAGTTTGGCGTGCAGGGTCCCAAGGACAATACCGACCCGCACATTGCTCGCCAAGCTGCTCTTCGTGACGCCGCTGAATTCGGCATGATCGGTCTGCTCAATGCGGGCGCCGGTGGTGATCCGAATGCTCCGACCGCTCCGTGGGGCCGCGACGATTCGCTCGGCAACGATCCATTGAGCGCTCGCGGCAACATGTGGGGCGACAACATCGGTGATTCGTTTGGCGCTGGTGGCCTTGGTTTGTCCGGTATTGGCGAAGGTGGCGGCGGTCGCGGTGAAGGCATCGGCCTCGGTTCGATCGGTACGATTGGTCATGGCGCAGGCACGGGCACTGGCCAAGGGTTTGGCTCGGGACATGGACGTTTGTCCGGGTCGCACAGGACCAAGCCCCCGCAGGTGCGCATGGGCGCAACGAGCGTGAGCGGTCGTTTGCCCCCCGAGGTCATTCAGCGTATCGTTCGGCAAAACTTCGGTCGGTTCCGATTGTGCTACGAAAACGGATTGCGAAACAATCCGAACTTGCAGGGTCGCGTTTCGGTGCGTTTCGTCATCGGTCGTGACGGAGCCGTGTCGAACGTGGGTAATGGTGGATCGGACATGCCGGACGGCGGCGTCGTTTCGTGCGTCGTGCGAGCCTTCTATGGTTTGTCGTTCCCGCAACCCGAAGGCGGCATCGTGACGGTCGTTTACCCGATCATGTTCAGCCCTGGCGGTTGATGTGTTTCGGAGCCGGGACACGGCTTGCACGCTCGATTAGCGCGCGTGGGACGCGCGCTAATCGAGGCTAGTTTACGATGGGGGGGTCCGCGGCGAGGCGCGGACGCCCCCCATACCCCCCCAAAAGGACCATTTGCAGCGCTCATTACCACGCTTGCTACGCTGCCTTCTGCTCCATTCCCTCAGCATCCTTCATCGCATGATTCACCACCCATTGCCGAACGTAGGCCAAGTGCCGTTCTTCGGCGCGAATCGCATCGCGGAAATCGTCCGCCATGGCGTCGTGACCGAGCATCGTGGCAAGCTCGATCAATAACTCCCAACCCTCCGTGTCCGCCAGTTCCGCCACGAGAATCGCGTGCAGCGATTGCGCCAGCGTCGCGCGCGGATCCGTGATTACCTGCATGATTCCCATCGCTTCCACGCCCGCGATATTGGCCGATGGCGTCACCGCCGTCGGATCTGCGCCCAAACTCTCGAGAGCGCTCTTCATGACGTGGAAATGGCGTACCTCGTCATTGTGGAATTCCGCGAGCAGCTCACGCGACGGACCTCCATCGTAAGATCCCTGCGCGTCGTACTTGGCAAGCAGCGCTTCGTAGAGGCGTGCGCCCGTGCGTTCGAATGCCAGCCGTTCGCCGAGTTTGTCCAGAAATACGGCAGGATTCGCCGTCAATCCTTCGATGACCGTACGAACGACACCCTTGATGGTCGTGGGCGGAGGCATCGTGCCCATGACGGACGACGTGGAGATGTACGAAACGCGCAATTCGGCTATTTCGCTCTCGTCGCCAGGCGGACTCACCGTGCATTCTTCCGCTACTTTTGCCATGTCTTTCGAATCGATCGGGCTCACTCCA
The DNA here is from genome assembly GCA_016715885.1 of Polyangiaceae bacterium. Lineage (NCBI taxonomy): Bacteria > Pseudomonadati > Myxococcota > Polyangiales > Polyangiaceae > Polyangiaceae bacterium. The sequence goes on along the minus strand of JADJXL010000025.1, from coordinate 858,714 downwards.
GCGCCCGTTCGATTCATGCCCATATCGGTCGGTTCTTTCACGTCGAAACTCCTTTCTGTCCCCGCTCAGGCAGCTTTCTTTGCCATTTCGGTTCCGGGAACCCAGTGGTACCCGGCAGCGACCGTTTGGCTGGGCGAACCTTCGGAATTGAGCTGATTCCGGTAGGCAATCGACGGCGAATTCGGCGGCACCTGACTCTCGGGTACGAACCGAGGTCCCACGGCGCGGAGATCCACTTCGTCCGCCAGCACCTTGCGCACGTAGTCTCGGTGGCTCATGTACCCGATTCGCTCGGGCAGCGATTCCGGAACGATTTCCATCGGATCGCGGTTTTCGATCCGTTGAAACAGATCCATCACGTAATGCAGGTGTCCGAGCTCGTGCGCGAGCGCGCGTTCCCAAATCGCCTTGATACGAGAATTGGTCTCCTGCTCCATGCAGCCCAAGTAATTCCAAACCTCGGTGAGCTCGTGGAGCACCCACTTTTCGAGCATCGTTTCGGTTGGATCTTGCATCGATTCGTATTGCGTGACGTGCTGCTCTTCGATATGCGCAATTTCGGCATAGAGCAGCCGGGCCATCGGGTCGGCAAAGAAGGGCCCGATATTCTGGTAATAATTCTGGGTTTGCTGCTCCCCCGACACGATCGTGAGCGCCGAGATCTTCGTGATCGGAGCCGCGCTCGTTCGATCGTACGGCAATCGCACGTCGTCGTCGGGGTGCCGGTGTTCGACCATCGTCGGTCGCCCCGGCAGAATATCCGTGTACGATTGCAAAATCGAGTTCGCGTCTTTTCCTTCCAGCCTATCGAGCAGCGCCGAATAGCGGTAGAGGTGATCGAAGTCTTCGAGCAGTCCGAAGCGGTGAATCTGCGCCATGTAGGGATCGGGCTCGAGCAGCGCGAGACTCGCCGTCACTTCGATGGCCACTTGCTCGTACGCAATGGTCGTTTCGATGGGTGATTGGTCTGCGGGCAAGAGCCAGTTGACGAGTACTTGCTGATGGGCCTCGATCCGACGCACGCGGGCGAGGTGCAGGCGCAAGTCTCGATTTTGCCTGGCAAAGAAATGCTGGAAACGATTCGCTTCCATTTCGATGCCGTTCATCAGAATGATTCGCAACCGCGTGAAGGCGTCGTCGTTCAACTTGCTGATGGGCTCGCGCACCAGGTCGCGCCACGTGAAATCTTCCTGGCGATCCAGAGGAATTCCCTTTTCATGTTTGATGTCGAGTGCCACGAGGTCCCTCCTTGTTCAGCTTCCCCGCATTGCCAAATGAATGGCATGGCCGAGCCACGACTCGGCAGAGCAGGAGCCCCTTTGCAAAAAGTCGACTCGATTCACATGCCCCGGGCAGCGAGCAGTCGGGTGCCGCTGTGAGCGATTTCCGCCCGCCCTGGGCTTACGCCGTGTGCCCAGACTCCCCATGCTCCGCGTCGAACCACCGTTGCAGGATGCTCGGGAGGACAAACCATGGATACAGCCAAAGTAGTGGAGAAACTCAACGACCTCATCAAACTCGATGTCGACGCGATACACGCCTACGATCAGGCCATTTCGGCGTGCACCATGGACGAATTGAAGCGCAACCTCACCGAATTTCGCGCCGATCACGATAGGCACGTCCGCGATTTGAGCGAATGCGTGCGAGCGCTCGGTGGACAACCCGATGTCCGACGCGATTGGAAAGGGTTCTTCATCTCCGGCTTCACGGGGATCGTGAGCCAAGGAGATCACAGCGCGCTCGTGGCCATGCAGACGAACGAAGAGCTGACCAACTCGACGTATCACAAGGCGCTCGACCTCGAGAATTTGTCGCCCGACGTTCGCTCGCTACTCGAGAAAAACTACTCGGACGAACAGCGCCACCTTCAGTGGATCAAGGCTCAATTGTCGGCGCGCGTGTGGGAGCGCAAGGCGGCCTGAGCCCTTCGGGCGACATCACGACAAAGAACATATCCCGTGCGGCACGGATTCGTTGTATAGTCCGTGCCCATGGAGCCGAAGACGCAGGTCGAGATTCAACTTGGCCACATGTGCAACAACCGTTGCGTCTTCTGCGTGAGCGGCCAGGAGACGGCGCTTGGCCGAGCACGGCCGCTCGATCGCGAACCCATTCTTGCTGAAATTCGTGCAGCTTTCGCCGCTGGGCATCGCAAGATCACGTTGCTCGGCGGCGAGCCCACGCTTCAGCCGGCGTTCTTGGACGTCGTGCGTGAAACAGTGGCGCTCGGCTTCGAAGAAATCGTCCTATTCACCAATGGCGTGAAGACCGCGCGCGCTTCGTTCGTCGACGAAATCCTGGCAACGGGTGGGCGTTTTACGTTTCGTTTTTCACTGCAGGGAGCGACCGAAGAAGCGCACGAACGCACGACGCGCAAAGATGGCTCGTTCGCTCGTCTGCTTCAATCGATGCGTCACGTCCATGAGCGCGGCCAGAAGCTCACCGTGAACATGTGCGTCGTCAAGTCGAATTACGAATCGGTCGACGTTTTTCCCGAATTGCTCTTGCCGCTCGAAGCATCTCAGCTCCATTTGGACATGGTCCGTCCGCTCGATGCAGGCGTCCGAACGGAAGCCGAGTTTGCGGACATGATTCCGCGTTATTCTGATATGGTACCGGCGCTCGAACGCATGATTCGGGGTTTTCCCAAGGGATTCGACGTCAACATCGGCAATTTGCCATATTGCATTGCGCCTCATCTTGCGCCTTTCATCCACCACGATGGCGAAAAGACGATGACGATCGCCGTCGATGGCGACAAGAAACTCAGCAAACCCTGGGACAAGTACCTCGTCAAACGCCGGGACAAATCCAAGCCCGAAGGGTGTCGCACGTGCGTATTCGAGTCTCGATGCAGCGGCGTGTTCGAGAAATATCGCGAGCTGTATGGTGACGCCGAATTCGTTCCAGTTTCACTCGAAAAACTCGCGACGGTCGATCCCGAACGAGAATCGTTTGCGGTGCATGCCCGGGCGCTCGTGGGGCAAGCATTTCGAGATTTCGCTCCGCCGGCACCGTATTCGGCATTGGAGCTCGTGGAGCTTGGTGAAAAAGCGGTCTCCGTGCGGCTCGTGGGATCCGATGCGTTATGCATCGAGCTGCGGCCGCGAAGCGCCGGGCAGGGGATGGGTGCGTTCGATTGGTTTTCGGTGTGGCTGACGAAAGCACCGGCGGATTCGGCGGTTGCAATGATTGGATTGTGCGCGCTCCGAGAGCGTTTGGCTGCGGTCGTGAAGGTGGTGCATCCCATTGCGGAAGATGCGATCGTGCCGACGCTTCGAAGCGTGGCGGCGCGGCTCTTGGCATTGCGGCAAAAGGCACCTTTCGGCGCATTGAAGTGGACGGACGTGCGCGTGCAAGATGCGGGGCGGCGTGCGGAATTGCGCCTGGAAGGGCCGCGCGGCGAAGAGGCTTGGGTTTGGCTTGGCGAACGCGATGGGCGGCCCGTGGGGGGATATCGCGTGGCCGAGGGAGCGGTGACGGACGAGGTAAAAGAGGGGCTCAGGGCGGTGATGGCGGCGCTTGGCCCGCGCTGATGGTTGTATAAATACATCGATAATGATTTGGGCCTTCCTGTGTCATACTGTGCAAGTGTGCGCCATTACGGTGCTGAATTTATTCAAATTTCCGCACGAAATCCGCGGGCATGTCGTATGCTAGGTGGCGCGTTTGCCGGAGGTATTTCCCTATGAAGCTTGCTCATGCCCTGCTCTTGACCGTTCCTCTCGTTGCTGCTGCCGTTACGGCGTCGAACGAAGCCGCTGCATGCGGTGGTTGTGCCGCGCCCGTTGGGGAGGACACGCAGGTGACGGGTCACCGAATGCTTTTGTCGGTATCGAAGACGTCGACGACGCTTTGGGATCAAATCGAATATTCCGGTGCGCCGTCGTCGTTTGCCTGGGTTCTTCCCATCAAGGGTCAAGTCGAGATCGGTTTGTCCTCGGACGTGCTCTTCGCGCAGCTCAGCGATCTCACGAGAACGACGATTGCGCCTCCTCCGCTCAACTGTCCGCCGCCTCCGTCCTGCTGGGGCTGGAGTGAAGACGATTTGGCGGGCGGGACCGGAGGTTCCGGCGGAGCACCCAATGGCGGCGTGACCGTGATTTCTCAGCAAGTCGTCGGGCCGTACGACACGGTGCAGCTTTCTTCGCAGGATCCCGCTGCCCTCAAAAACTGGCTCATCATGAACGGCTACAACATCCCGCTCGATGTGGCGCCGGTCATCGACACCTACGTCAATGAGAAGTTCGATTTCCTTGCCCTGAAGCTCATTCCCGGCGCCGATGTCAATTCGATGCGGCCGGTGCGCATTACGTCGCAAGGGGCGGCCGCGTCGCTTCCTTTGCGTATGGTCGCGGTCGGCACGGGCGCCATTACGCCGATTACTTTGTGGATGATTGGCGAGGGCCGGTATGAACCGACGAACTTCCCGTGGTTCACCATTGGCCAGCCGGAAATCGTGTGGAACTGGGACACGTCCGAATCGAACTACGCAAAGTTGAAGGACGATGGCTTCACGATGGGCAACAATTCGAATTGGCTCGTCCAGCATGCTCGTCCGCTCTCGCAATGGTCCGTGCGCAGCGCGCTCGAGCAGGTCGTCAGCATCATCCCCGAACAAAGCGGCTACGGCGATCCGGCCGACGGATACGCCACGGCATTCGACGAGCTCGACGCGGACATGCAAAAGGCTTTCGGAGGGCTCAATGAAGGCTCGATTTGGCTCACGCGCATGAATGCCGAGCTTGCGCGCCAGGCGCTCGACAAGGACCTTGCGATTGGTGCTTCCGCTGCGCAGACGGAGATTTCGAGCTTCTTTCAGGCAACGAAAGCGATTGGCACGCCGCCGGCGTGCCCCGTCTACGATCCGTGCCCGCCGAGTGGCTCCAACAATCCTGGCGGCGTGGACACGGGCGGCGTTTGGTGGGGTGACTTCGGCGACGGCAAACCGAACAACGGCGGCGCGTCGTCGGCTGGTTGCGCCGTCAGCGGCGAATCGAATGGCGCGGCGGCGCTCGTGATCATGGGCGTTGGTCTCGGCTTGTCGATTTCGCGCCGTCGCCGCGCTGCGCGTTCCGACAATCGCTGATTTACCGTCAATCAGCTCGCGCGTGACAAATGTGCCGGCGGATTGAAGTCCGCCGGCATGTTTCCAAGACCCTCCCGGACGACTTTGTCCCAATATCGTGCACCTGTCGTCACCATGGCTCGATGCATGTCGGGCGCGTTTTTTCGTGCGATTTCCATCGCCCGCGTCGTCGTACGGAAGACGTGATAGGCGCCTATCAGCGGCGTTTTCGGCACGGCCAGCGCGTCGGCCATTTCGTCGCCCAACAGGGCGCGACAAAATCCTCGGCCCATTTCGCGACGAAAGAGCCCCATCCTTCGTTCTTCGGGCGTCTTCGCGTTCGTCAAGGCCGCATCGAAAAGTGCTTTCGTGAGCGCACGAGAATCCTCGTCCGGTTTGCCCTGCGTTGCCCTTATCAGCTCGGCAAGGTTTCGAGCTTCGAACTCGGACGTTGGCAAAATTTCCGTATCGACGCCCATCACGTGTCCGGCATATCGCCAAAGATGCATGAAGGCTTCCGATTCGTCGCGATTGGTTTCGATGCCCAGCCGGCGCACACCTTCGAGGAAAACCAGCGAAAATAGAAGCGTCGTCGCGGCCATGTCGTGCTGATTGATGGGATCGCCCCATGCATCGGTCCGCCAATACGGGGCACGTCGCAACATGTAGCGCACCTGCGCATGCATCAAACGCACGCGTACCGTAATGGCAAACGCATCACCACGACGGCGAAAGCCATCGACTTGCCCAACGGCTTGGACAAACCGGCTCGTTTCGGCGAGCCGTCTCGCTGCTCGCTCCGTCAGCCGCCCGGAAAAAATGAGCGGCTTGTTGCCTCCTGGATCCGCGTAACCGAGCACGAGCGACGCAGCCGCGAGCACGATGCCTCCCAAGACACCCGACCGCAGAAGGAACTCGTTACCCCGGCGCATCGCATCCCAATCCACCCATGCAGGGATGTAATCGAGGTGTTCGAACAGCGCGCGCATTGCAGGCGGAAGCTGCGCATACGACCCTGCCGGCTGCGCGAGCGCTTGGTTCACGAGCGCAAAACCTCGACCGCCCGGCATTTCGCGCATCTCCTCGATCACCGCATCCGCGAGCGGATCACCGCGCAGCAAAAACGGCGCGAGCCGATCCACTCGATCTCCAAAACGAGTGCGAGCCGTGGCGAGGTTTTGATATCGCGTCGGAATCACAGCCGCATTATAGGGCAATATGGCTGCCAGACGAGTCCCACTGCATGCTTTTCGTTCATTCGTGACATTTCATCGAGCTGACCTCGGGTCGTCCCGGATTGTGCCGGAAGGAAGGTCGCCGGGTCGTCGCGCCGAACCTGAAGGACCGTGAATCTTGCTCGCCCTGAGCTCGCGAGATCGCTGCTAGCATCCGAGCTCTCATGATCCCTACGCGATCAAAGTGTTTGTCCTGCTCGAACCCTGACCTCGACGTACGCGGAGGCGTGCCGTGACAAACCCGAGCCCCGACGTCGCCGCGCCCGTGGAAGACGCGCAGCCCAAGTTTCGCTTTCTTCCTCCGATCGGATCGAAGCGCTACCACGTTCTCTTGTCGCTGGTGGCCATCCTGATCCTCGGACCGCTCGGCGGCATCGCGTCGGCGTACATGAACTTCAGCCTCGGATTTTTCGTCGGAGGCCAGGTTCTCGCCGGGATCTTGGGCAGCGCCGTGACGTACGGCTACGGCGCCGAGGGCAAACACGGCGCCAACTACATGCAGACGATGGCCGCCAGCGTCGCAGGCATGTGCGCGATGGGCGTGCTCATCCAAGCCATGACGTGGCTCGACATGCCCTTGCCTCCCGCACCGCAGCTCATGCTGTTTTTCATGTGCGTCGGCATGTTTGGCGTCGGCCTCGGCATGGTGTACACGCCGCTGCTCGTCGATCGTTTGAAGCTCGATTACCCGTCCGGGCTTGCCGTTGCGAACATCCTTCGAGCGCTCACGGACAAACGCTTGTTGAAGCGTTCCATCGGGCAACTCGGCGGAGGCGCAGGGGCAGGATTTGGTTTTGCCTGGCTTTCGCACAAGCTCCCTTTCATCGCTGCGTCGCACATCTCGGCATCGACGATCGGCGCGGGCATGATCGTAGGCGCTCGCATCGTCGTTCCAGGCCTGCTCATGGGGCTCATCGGACACGCGCTCCGGCCTTATCTCGTGTCGATCGGATGGCTCGAACAGGGCGCGAGCTTCCGCGTGATCGGCTTTCTCATCGGTCTCGCGATGATCCTTGGAGCTGCGATCGTCGACATGAGTCTCATCGGCGTGGAAGCTCTGCGTCGCATCCGAGAGCAAGCCGGCAAGAAGCTCGACCAGAACGCCGAAGAAGCGTGGAAACAGGTCAATCCCAGGCGTCTCATCGCCTGGGTCGTCTTCTGGGGCATCGCACTCACCATCGTCGCCACGCAGGTTCTTGGTCAACCCATCGAGTTCATCCTGCTCGGGATCGTGCTCGCGTCGGTGTTTGTCCTGATAAACGGCATCTCGATGGGCATCTCGGATTCGAACCCCATCTCGAGCGCGTTCGTCATCTCGGTGCTGCTCATGTCTGGGCTTGGTTTGAGGGATCCACGCGTCGGCATGATGGCGGCGAGCATCCTCTTGATTTCGTGTTCGGTCGGCGGCGACATGCAGCAGGATCGATCGACCGGGTGGCGTCTTGGGACAAACCGCACCGTTCAGTTTCGCTACCAAACGATCGGCATCGTCATGGGTTCGATCCTCTGCGTGGTGCTTGCACAAACGTTCATGCAGGCCTACCCCGTGCTGAAGATCAACTCGTTCGTGCATCGCGACGTGGACGTGGGTCAGTGGCAGAGCGCGATGACGTTCAAGTTTGTCGGGGTACTTCAAGATCTCGACAAGCTGCCGGCGTACAAGATCAAGGCGCTCGTGCTCGGGTTGGCGATCGGGATCGTGACGTCCGTCTTGCGCAAAGTCGTCAATGGTAACCAGCGCTATCGCGCGTATGTCAAGGGGTCGCGCAAGGGATTCGTCGTGGGCTTCTGCGTCGACACCTTCTTGCTTCCGACGCCTTATGCGACGTCGTTCGGCGGGTTTGTCGAACTGATGACGACCGTTTGGTTTGCGTTCGGTGGCGTGATGTCGTCGCTTTACAACACGCTTCAGGCTCGAAAGGCTGCGCAAGCGAAAGACGAGAAGAAAGACGACGTTCCGGAGGACATGAGCACCACGTCGCTCGTCGGCGGAGGGCTCATTGCGGGCGAGGCGTTATTTGCGCTTTTCGTGGGAGTCGTGGGACTCGTGCAAAATGTCCTTTTGAAGCCGGCGGCTCCGCAAGTGCCGCCATCCAAGTGATCGCCACCTTGCGATTACGGGGGCGCTGCTTTGGCTAACGCGATGACTCCTTCGAGCAAAAGCGAATCGGTCGAGCCTTCGCGAGCTCCGGCGCGCGAGATCTTTGGCTGGGCGATGTTCGACTTTGCCAATTCGAGCTACACGACGGTGATCATCACGGTGGTTTTCAGCGTGATTTTTCCGAAGATCATCGTCGGAGACGGGCCCGAATATCGGCAGGGTAATTTGCTCTGGAGCATTGCGCTCAGCACGAGTTACGGGATCGTGGTCGTCACCGCGCCGCTCCTTGGCGCGGTGATGGATTATCGAGCTGCGAAGAAGCGATTTCTCTTTGCGAGTTACCTGCTCACGGTGGTTGCGACGGCGGCGCTTTATTTGGCGACGCCGGGGCGCGTGGGATTGGCCATGGCGATGCTCATTGCATCGAATTATGGGTTTGCCGTGGGAGAATCGTTTGCGGCTGCGTTTTTGCCGGACCTCGGGCCGAAGCAAGACCTGGGGCGCATATCCGGTTATGCGTGGGGCATTGGCTACGTTGGGGGCCTCATCAGCACGGCGCTCGTCGTGTTTACCGTCGGTGAGCAGACCGTAGAGAACCTCGAGCGCCTGCGGTGGGTCGGCCCGATGACGGCTGCATTTTTCTTTTTGGCCGCGATTCCGACGTTTTTGTTTTTGCGCGAACGGGGCAAGCCGCGCGAGCTACCTGCTGGCGAGACGCTTGCGCACGTGGGGCTTTCGCGGCTTCGGCGCACGGCGGGCGAATTGCGGGATTTTCGGGATCTCGTGTGGTTTTTGGGAGGATTGTTTTTCGCGACAGCGGGGTTGTCCATCGTCATCAGTTTTGCATTCATTTATGGCGATCAGGTCATTCATTGGAAGCCGAAGACGCAGCTCTTGATGTTCGTCCTCACGAACCTTTCGGCGGCGGCCGGAGCGGTGGCATTTGGTGCGCTGCAGGATCGCTGGGGCAATTTGCGGACGTATCGATTGACGCTCGTCGTGTGGGTGTTGGCGGTGCTCAGCATTTACCAGACGCCGGCGATTGCGGCTTTTCTTGGCAGCGTGACGGGCAAGCCGTGGGCATCCGAGGAAGTGTATTTGTTCGTGGGAACGCTTGCGGGGCTGTGCCTTGGAGCGACGCAATCGGCGGGACGAACCATTGTGGCGATTTTTGCGCCGGAGTCCAAGGCTGGCGAGATTTTTGGATTTTGGGGCGTGACGGGGAAGCTCGCATCGATTTTCGGGCTTTTGGCGCTCGGTTTGCTGCAGAGCGCGCTGGGACTTCAGCGAGCGATATTGGTATGCGCGGTGTTTTTCCTGGCCGCATGGGCATTTAGTTTGAACGTGAACGAATCGCGTGGCGCCGCAGCAGCGAAGGCGCACGAAGGCGAGTAGACGGGTTTGCCCGAGGACGCTTGGTGTGACTTTTCGCGTTGCACCGGCGTTACAGGTTGTGGTATCCTAGGTGCATGGTTGCAGCACCGGATACGCTCCTGCCCGCGCGGATGACCATCGAAGAGTGGGCCAACATGGACGAAGACGAGCCTGGCGAGTTCGTCGATGGGTACCTCGTGGAGGAAGAAGTGCCGATTTGTGCCCACGAAGCTATCGTTTCATGGTTCATTGGCGAACTTCGCAAGTGGGGTAAGCCGAAGCAGGCTTTCGTCTTCTCATCCGATCACAAGTTCGCGCTTTCACCCGTGCGTGGGCGCAAGCCGGATGTCTCCATGTTTGCCCCACGCGAGCGTTTGCCTTACAATCGAGCGCTTACGCGAACGCCTCCGCGGCTCATGGTCGAAGTGTTGTCCGCGACCCCACGCGACGTGAAGCGCGATCGCGTTGAAAAGATGTCAGAATACGCACGGTTTGGTGTACAATCATACTGGATCGTCGATCCGCCGAATCGCTCGATAGAATGTTACGAGCTTGGCGTTGATGGGCGATATTCCCGCGCTGCCATGGCGTCGCAAGGGCAGCTCGTTGCTCCCGGCTTTGATAACCTCGTTCTCGATCTCGATGACCTTTGGGGCGAAGTCGACCTCCTTTCCCAGGATGAAGACGAACCCTCCGAAACCTGACGCTTTGTTGATTTGCATACATGGTTGCAGCCCGTTGAATTATCGTCGCGAGCGCCCGAAAGCTAGGGCGACTGAGCGAGGAATACTTCAGTATTTCGAGCGATGTCGACCGACGATTTCGGGTGTGAGCAGATAAATCAACGGGCTGCCAAACCTTTGCTCTTGCCCGGGACAAAATCGAGTAAGCTCGCCGCGCGATGACTGAAGCGGCCGTCCCGAAGAAGCTCCGAAAAACCAAGCGAATCAAGCGCGAAGAACCGGTAGAAGCGCCGCTCGAGGCTCCCGAGGGGCAGATCGAACGCACGGCCGATGTCTCGGCCTTGACGCAGCATGGGTGGGTCGCGGGCGTGATCGGTTCGGTGGCGGTGCTGGCCCTGGGCTACATCGGGTCGCGGATCAACGTGCTCGACAAGGGTTGGGGCCTGCCGATCGATGTGACGCCGAACAAGAGCACGTCGGCCATCTTTGCGCTGGTCGTCGTCGCGGCGATCATGTTCGTCGTCGAGCTCACCGTGCGGCTGCGGGTCGAAAAGGGAAAGGTCCTCTCGATACCCGATGAAATCCGCGAGAAACGTTATGCGGATTTCGCCTTTCGTTGCGTAAAGATCTTGTAGCTGACTTGATCATCATTTCGCTTTTTTGGGCAGCTTACAAAAGTGCCGGCGAATATGGATTCAAGCGCACTTCTGGAGCTGGGTATTACCAGCCGTGGTTCACGATGTTGGATCCCATTTTCTGGACCTACGCCGTGGGCGGCTTGCCGTATATTCTGCTCACGCGTGCACTCCAGCATGATCCAAAGGCCGATCGCAAGCTGCCTGCATTTACGCTTTTCAAAGCGCTGAAGCATATCGAGGCGCGGCTCGGATTTTCCAAAAAAGGCGATGCCGCGCCGGAACCATTCAACGAATTCGATCGCACGGCGGTGCTGGGGCTCTTCGTCAAAGCGTTTTTCGTCCCGCTCATGACGGTATTTTTTGCCGATCAGTTCACGAACCTCGTAAAAAACTACAGCTTTGCCATTGGACTCCTCACGAGTGGCGCGCGAAAGTTCACGGTTCGCGAGAGTTACGATTGCGCGTTGTCGGTGATTTTTGCGGTCGACGTGGGTTTGGCATGGGCTGGATACGTGCTCTCGTCGCGCTGGATCAAAAATGGTATGGTTTCCGTCGAGCCCACCGTCCTCGGCTGGCTCGTGGCGCTACTATGTTATCCGCCGTTCAATCGCGTGCCTGGTGGATATTTCTCGAATCCTGGCGAACACGCGTTTCTCGCATTGACGTCGAAGCCGGCAGTGATTTTGCTCGCGAGCTGTTCGATTGCGAGTTTCGCGGTGTACACGGCATCGACGGTCGTTTTCGGGCTGCACTTCTCGAACTTGACGCATCGAGGAATCATCACGACGGGGCCGTATTCGGTGGTGCGGCATCCTGCGTATGCTTCGAAGAACTTTTCGTGGTGGTGCGTCATGTTTCCGTTCGCGATTTACGATGCGATTACGAAGCAGAACGTGGGAACGCTCATCACGCACTTCGTCGGGCTCTTGTCGTTGAGCGGGCTGTATTATTTGCGGGCGATCACGGAAGAGCGGCACTTGTCGAAGGATCCAGAGTACCAGGATTACATGAAGCGCGTGCCGTATAGGTTCATTCCTGGGGTGCTCTAGATTGGTGAAGTGATCAAGGCCCCTTTTGCGTCAACCTGCTGCGCACGATGCGCGGCGCGTCTTGCGATACATCGACGCGCGAAATGGTCACGCCTTGAAGAGCCGGCGTAGCTGCGCGGTTTTTCACGAGCTTTTCCAATAAGTCGTCAAGCGACATGTCCGCGCGGCTCGTCGTAATCGATTGCCAACCATCGACGACCGCTTTGGCGCACGGCTCTTTGGTTTGTGCACCGTCAGGCTTACACACGAGCACGATGCAATGCGCCAAGTGGCCAATGCAGGCTTGGTGAACGATCGAGTCGTCCGTCGTATCACCATTCGGCAAAACGAGTGGAATCGGGTTTTTCTTGCCGGTCGCATCCGTCGTGTAAAAAACCATGGCAATGGGATTGTGCGCCAATCTGCCCTTCAGCCACCGCAATGGATCCATGACCGTTTCACCATTGTCGGGTATCGGCCGAAGCGATACGTAGGCGCGCCCTTCATCCAGTTTGTCCGTGCGGCCGAGTATGGCTTTGAATGCTTTGCTCGATTTGGGCATTACGGGCAAAAGCGCCGGTTGCGAGACGCGAGTGCGGTTCTTCAAGAGCGTCATCGTATCGAACTTCGGCGCATTTCCCGCTCCGACGAAGGCGTCGGGCGAATGGGCGGGACCGCTGTCGTCTTCGGGCGGTTCGGCGTTCGAGATGACCTCGAGCGACACGTCGACACCGAATTCCGCGACGTCTCCCGCATGAGATTCGGCCTTCGCGCCCGTGGCGGCTTCTTCGATGAGGCCCCCTCCGTGCGGTTCGCCGTGCGGAGGCACGCGCACGCCATTTCGCATACCATCATCCGCGAGCGGCCCATACTTGCCGGCGCGCATTCCGTCATCGGTCAGCGATCCGAGCTTGCTGCCTCGCATGCCGTCGTCGGCGAGCGATCCTACGCGGCCGGCACCTCGAAAGGCGTCGTCGCTGACGGCGGCGCCGCCCTTCAGTGCAACGCGACCACAATCGTCGGCCGTGCGCGCAAATAACGCTCCAATTCCGGCAAGTCCCAGTGCAATGTGGCCGCCGAATGACTTCTTGCCTCCGCTGTCGTCGCTCATTCCTGTCGAACATTGCGCAATGAGCACGAGCACAGTGCCGGGTGGGGACGGTTCGTTGGGCGTGACGCAAACGGGGGCGAGCTTGCTACCGCCGCCGCCGCCGGCGTTCCGCCGGATCTCACGCGAGCGACCGCGCGTTACAAGCGTCACGCGTGGCTCGCGTGAATCGGATTGCTCGCGTTCGTCGCGCTTTACTTGTCGCTCACGGGTTGGTTCTTCTGGACCTGTTATCGCCTCTTCGTTTACGCCTTCAGCGGTGTCCGCGACGGATTCATGTACGGCATCGTCGCTGTGCTCTCAGGGCTGCTCGGCCTGTTTTTGCTCGGGGCGTTGTTCTTCATCAAGACAGGTGGCGAACCCAATAAGAACGAAATGCCGCCGCAGACGAACCAGAGCTATTCGCATTTCTGTATGCGCTCGCGGATCGCGTGGGTGCTCCGAGGCCCCCACCGCGTGTTTCTTTCGTCGCGAGTGAACGCCGGCGTATTTTATGATCTTTCGTTCATCAACTTGCTCGTTCCAACGCGCAAGAATTTGGAGATAGGGCTCGGCCTCGTCAATACGTTGACTTTGAGCGAATTCACGGTGGTGCTCGCGCACGAATTCGGGCATTTTGCGCAGCGCTCGATGGCCGTGGGGCGTTGGGTTTATACCGCGCAGCAGGTCGCGGGACAAGTGGTCGTGGCGCGCAGTTGGCTCGACAAACTGCTCGCGGGTTTGTCGCAAATCGATCTGCGGGTTGCTTGGATTGGCTGGATCATGCGCCTCATCGTGTGGTCCATTCGATCGCTGCTCGATACGGCGTTTCGCGCAGTTGTTTTGGCAGAACGCGCTCGGTCGGGAAATGGAGTTTCAAGCGGATTTGGTGAGTGTTTCCGTCACGGGTAGTGACGCGCTCGTGAACGCGCTGCATCGATTGGGGGCTGCCGACGGAGCTTGGAGCATTGCGCTCAGTGTGCTTGCGCGTGAAGCGGGTCGAGGCAAAGCGGTGCCCGATTTATTTACGATACAAACACGCGTCATCGAGCATATGGCGCGCATTCTGAACGAGCCCCGATCACGGCGCTTCGCCGCAAATACCCGCAGAAAATCCAGAGCAGCATCGCGTATTCGAGCAAGAATTGGCCGAACCTCCGCGCATGGGTCCACGCATCCACCGAATCAGGATCGCGAGCTCAATGCAAAGCGAGTGTATGTTCCGGCAACGCTCGATTCGCGATCCGCATTCTGCCTATTTCGCAATCCGAAGAAATTACGGAAACGCGTGACCGCGGAGATCCTCGCCGAAGCGAAGGAAAAACTCGTGCGCATTTCCGAAGAAAAAGCTCTGGCAGCCGTCGACAAGCGTTTCGACAAGCCGTATCTGAGCGAGCGTTATCGTGGCGTCTATTTGGGGCGACAGATTGGCCTCACGAAGAAAACGCCTGGGGAATTGTACGGGGGCAAGGTACCGGAGGACCAATCATCGAAACGATTGGCCGCGCTTTATCCGGAGGAATTGGCTTCCGATATTCGGGACTTGCGCGTTCGTAACGACGAACGGTCGAGCCTCGAGGCATTGCGCGATGGCTTTTGCATGCGCCGGGCGGCGTCATTCGTCACCGTGGTCGCGTCATTCCACGCCGCGCGCTCGCTCATTGCTGGAAGAAGTCACGACCGAGGTGGAAACGATTCGCGAGCGCGTCGAAGCGCACGATCGGGCGTGTCGATCGGCACATCGATGCGGCCGCAAAGGCGCTTGGGCAGGGCTGGGGGCCGTATTTGAAGGGCCTCGTCAAATTGCACCACTATGCAGCGCACGCGGAAGCGAATTGGCGGATGCGCGGGGTATTTGGCGAACGTATATGCGATTGTCACGGCGGATGGTCACGTGAGCTCCAGCGAACGGCAGCGGCTCATCGTTTCGAGCGTCGAGGTGCATTCCGGCGCTGGAGGAATTTTCGGTCATCGCACGGATGTATGGCTCCCGAGGAAGTATTCAAGCGGCTCGTCGATGCGCTGGGCATTCACGGCGCGGAAAAACCACCCAAAAATACGCCGACCTGTTTTCAAACGAATTCACGTTGCCGCCGGCCAACGAGCACAACATTGGTGAGTGGTTCCAAGTCATCGATGGTTGGATTGACGAACCATTGCGCATCGTCGGCGCGCTTGCTCGCGTGAGCTTGGAGGTGCTCGTGGAGGCGGAGGAGCATGTGCATCGTGCTTATGTCGACGGTACGGATCCTGGAGAAGCGCCCAAGCCTCCGGTCGTGCCGGAGCGATATCAAACGCTCACGCGCGATCAGGTTCGCGAGCGCCAGAAGCAATTGGATCTTTGGGATCGTTTTCAAATTGCCGATGGGTTTTTCCCGACGCTTGGAAGGCTCGTCGTAGCGGGCGGAATTCTGGCCGTTGTCATGGGATTTGCGCACGGCGCAAAACCTTCGTCGGAGTCGGAGGGACTGGCGGGAGGTGCATCGCCATTGCGACAGGAACGACGATGACCGCCGTCAATGGACTGGGCGTGCCCGTGGTCATTCACGTGCAGGGGCAAACGTTGCGTCTCGGATCGCAGGAGCATGCGACGCGCACGCTTTCCGATGAGAATGCCGTGGAAATTCGCACAGTTACAGACCGTGGTGAAAGAAATCGAGGTATTCGCGACGCCTGTGGCGCGTGACGCGAGATATGTGTACAACGTGGCTGGAGCTACGCCGCTGCTCGAGTGGCCAGCCGCATATGGCAATATGGTTGCCGCGCCTCCCAAGCAGCTTGGCGCGCCTCGGTGGTTCGCGCCGAATGCTCGATATCTTTTCGAGGAGTCGGCGCAACGACGCACGGTTTCGGCTGGGCGCGCGATGGGTGCGGAATTGGACATGCCACGCGAACGGACGCCGCAGACCATACTTGCCTTGGCAAGCGACGAAGACGAAAAGCGGCGCATCATTGCATTGCATGCGGAATGGGATTTGCCAAAAACGCGCCACATCGGAGAATGGCTTGGACGAGCGGCGGAGCAGCCTGGGATTGCGGCGTTGCTCGAGCGTCGGTTGCGGCGGTATCCGCGCGACATGACGGCATTGCGTGTCGAGCAGGACCAAGCGGAAGGAGAAGTGCGTAAAGCGCTCTGTGAAAAGACGCGCGCTCGGTCTACGAACAATCCCGAGGACCTCGACTGGCGCTATTTGGCGATTCGTTGTGAGAAAGACGATGCAAAGGGTGGTCGAGCGTTCGTGGACGAATATGGGAAGCACCCGTATCATCCATACATTGCGAATGCTGCGGGGTATGAATTGCTTCGCGTCAAGAAGTACGACGAAGCGATGACGGCGTTCGAGGTGGCTGCGGGTGAGTTGCCATTGAGTGACGGTGCCAATTTGCACATTGCGCGAATATTGCGGGTGATGGGCAAGGGCGACGATCGGGAGAAATTGCAGAAGCTGGCGGAGGAGTCCTCGTTTTTGAGCGTTTTGCTCGCGTTCGAGACGGGTGAGGGGATGAACGAGTCGGGGCGTGCGTATTCGCAGCTTGCGAAGGGCGAGCTTGTTCAGGCCATTGCAACCGCGCGATTGCATCCCAAGGCGCTGAGTATGATTTTGCCGCTTGCGGCAGCTTCCGATGGGGCGACGCGCGAAATGATTGAAGAGGCGCTGCGACCATCGGAGGAGCGCGAAGCATCGCACGCGATATGGTCGACCATTGCGCTGTCCGAGCGGGAGGGGCGCCCGCACGAGAGCCTCGACGCGGTCGCCCGAAAAATGGCGAAAGACGCGGATAAACTGTTTCCTTTTGCGAAGTTGGATTTTTTGAAGAAGGGGCGCGCGGTGGTCGAGCCGGCGATGGCGAAGCTGGGTGGCGATCAGCAAGCGCAGGCGTGCACGATGGCGATTGTGCGCAGCGCCGAGCATGCGCCGCCGTGGTGTCGAGAATACGCAAAAGCGTATCTGTTTGTTGGGGAGCGGCCGTATTTCAGGTGAGGGGTGGGCAGCGGCTCGGGGATGTCATTGGCAGGGTCAAAGGGGCGTGCGATCGAGCTTGGGTGGGCGTCGGCGCGTTCGAAGCGCGGTGGGTCATGGTGTGAAGACGTCTTCGAGCGAGCTGGCGAAGAGCAGCTTTTCCTCCAGAAGCTCGAGCGCATCAGCATCCGCGGCGCCGACGCGAGCGATCGCGTTTTGAGGCAAGTCCCCGAACTTTCGTCGCAGTTGATGCAGAACGGTTCTGCGTCGCCCGTTCAGTTCTCCACGAAGTTCTCCACGAAGTTCTCCTCGCCGCTCGATCATGTCGATGACTTCCTGCGTGTCCATCAAGAACTCCTTGTCTGCGGGTGAAACGGGGTCGGCCTCTGCTTCGATTCGGTATCGTATCAGAATTGGCAGGGCGATGCATTGCCAGCTTGGTCGGAGCGAGCGATCACGGGCTGGTATTAGCTCGAGCTTGGCGGTCTGTCAAGGAAATGGATTGCCCGGACGCACCTTTGTGGGGACGGCTCATTGCGCGGTGGAGGGAGGTTGAATGCACCGAAATGGCGAATCGCATGTTGGCCATTGGCCATAGCGGACAAGGAGCCTGCAATACAACGACGTCCCGAAGTCTGTAGCCCTGCTCCCAGCGGTCGTAATACGAAACGTTGAGTGCGTGGTCACTTGTTCTGATCCGGGTCTGCGGTCAACATCATCATCCGAGCGATCTTCTTGCCATCGCGGTCTTCGATGTTTTTCACATAAAATGGCTGCGAAACTCCTGAGCGCCGATCGGCCTCTTCCAGAGGTAAGTTGAAGCCTTCAGTTTCCGTCGTAGAACAATACAGATGCGGGGCTAGTGGGACGAATTGAGGATCTGTGGGCCGTAATTCAATCAATCTCACGTGAATGGGTTTCTTCTTCTTCAATCGATCACGTATGGTTTTGCGTGCGTCGCGAGCGTCGCCAATGTTCACGAAATCAACTTGAAAAACATCCGGCAACTTCGTTGGTAAGGACGGCAGTGCGGATTGTGATGCGTTATGACGTTTCACCGTGGCTGCGTGCGCACGATGTTCCTCTGCACGACGCTTTCTTATCAGTTCGATTCGCGTTCCGAATGCGCAAAGCAGCTCATTGTCGCGTTGACGATGAGGTTCTTGTGATTTGACTCGGTTATTTTCTCCTCGACGAGCATTTTCTTCGGTTATGACCGCCAGCCTTCGCAACCACCCGACCTCGAGTTCGAACCGGCGAACATCAACCGAAGGTTCCCTATACAGCCGCTCTTCCAAGCACTTGCCAACGTCATTGAGTGCGATTTTTGGGGTTCCACGTGTTGCGAAAGGAGAATCCCACATCGCGCGGAGAAGCTCGAGCGCTGCGATGGGATCCTTCGTTTCGCGAATGCATTGCAGCGCTTGCGCCAAGTAGCCATGATGGGTTTTGGTAGAAAAGCCTTTGGCCGCATTCTCCAATTTGGTGAAGGTGCCGGAATCGAGAGCCATGTCAACATGCTCCTTGATGAAGTGCCACCAGTTGGTTCTCGCCCTCTGCCCAGCGATCCGCTGACTTCGTAAACGCTTCGTATGCGGCGCGCGCGTCTTCCGTGAGCGGCTTGCCGGCGTGGTCTCGCCAGGTCAACTCGACGAGTTTGATGCGACCAAATGACGCATCGAAATCTGCCGCGTTCTTTCGCAAATTACCTTTGCCAGAGCCAATCTTCAATGCGCTTGCTGGGTGCCGTCCGAGCGCCACTAGCAAGCCACCAAGCTCTTCCCGAAGAATGTTCCGGAGCAGCACGGACCCACGAAGCAGCGTACCCTTGGGGATGGTTTCTACGAGCTGCCATTGCTTTTTCTCCGGAATGGGCCCGTGCCCCATCCCGAACTTTCGACCCCGGAGCTCGGAGATCTTGAATTTCTTTTCTCGCCCATCATCCTCGATTTCACAGCGGCCGAGATGGTGGTCATTCGGGCTGAATTGCTCGAGCATCGCTTCAAGCACGAAGGCCTTGTCGCCCTCGAAATCCAGCACTGTAATGCGGCTTCGTTTGGACATGAGGCCAAACAATGCGCACGCGGCGCACATGAGCTCGCGCGTGCACGGTACAAAGGCATCGTGGGACAGGACATCCTTCGTAAAAAAGCCTTTTGTTATGCCGGTGCTCGAACGTAATGACCGACTATTTTTCAGGGTGTGTCCCGTGCAGCTTCGCGTAATGGCCTCGTATCGACTCCGGAGGACACCTTTCATGGACGACCCAGGCACGCCGGGAACTCCACGTACCATCGCCCCGCAGCGCACGACGACATTGCCATCGAGGCCTTTGAAGCCCGAACCGATGTGCACCGGTTGCTCTGCTTCGTAGGTCAGATCCAATCGAACGGAAATCGAATCGGGCACTCGACGGTCGTGTCGCGCATATTCGCGTTCCACGCGGTGCACCTTGGCGGGAAGCTTCACGAAGCGGTAACCTTCGTTCATTGCAATGCTCCGAGTGCTTGGAGTCCTGCGGCGAGCCATGCTTGCGTATCGCTGGTTCCCTGGATAGTAAACCGTGTGGCGATACCTCGAGTTTCCGAGTGACGGCTTTCGGGCAATGCGGCATCGGAGAAGAGGCCATAATCGTCGTTTTCTTTTGCTGACGCAAGTTTTCCTACGCCAACGGCTGAGGACTCAGCTAATCCGCGCTGCTCGTGCACGAGGGACATCAATTCGATCGTCGCAACTCCCAATCCACGGCTCTTCGTAGACCCAAGCTGTGCGAAGCCAGTATTGACCTCATCGAATGCTTGCGCCAGAAGACCGAGCTGCCACACCTGATAATTCTCGAGCGCAATCTCGCCCCAAAAGGAAACTCCGGCAGGCACCATTTCCTGGTCGAATGGGCCGTGTTTTACCGAACCGAAAATCCGGTCGATCGATACGCCGTGGCGCATTTCCAGGTTGTTGGCTCGATAGCGATTTTGCTCGGAAATCGTCGCGTCCTTTTCGCCTGCATCCCAGGGAAAGAGGTCACGCACGGAAGCGCGACCCTTCATTGCTTCCGAGCCAAAAAGGCGACACGCGAGACAATGCTCCCGATGAACATGTGACGTCGGCTTCGGCGCATTGGCGCGCCGCGCGTCTTCCTGGAGTCGTCGACCGCAGCTTTGGCGCTCGTGTAATGGATCGCAAGCGCCGGCAATCCCTCGGAAATTCCTTTCGCGCATCATCGACTCTGCCGCCGAGCGCAGCACGCCCTTCAAGCTCGACCCCGGAATGTACACCGTGGATCCATATTGGGCATGTCGCGTCCGCACGCAGGTCAAACTCGCGGCAGTTGGATCCAGACCAACGTCACCCGCACGAATGAGAAGCGGCGTGACGGTTTCGATGCGAATATGCAAAACCGCGCGGTTGTAGGCCTTCTTGAACATCATCCATCTCCCTTCGCTGCCCGCGCCGCAAGCGCCTGTCGATACGTCTTGAATCGCTCCTCCAAAGCATCGCCCTGAAGCAACTCGCCCGGTTTGCCATCCAAAAGATCACGTGCACCGACAATGGTCATTTCCGACCACGTAAGGTTCACGCGCCCCAGTCCGCGCGAAGTAAATCCACCGAGAGCGGTATAGCCGTCAATCAACTGCTCAAAACCAATGAGCAGCAGCCCCATGAGCCAAGGCTTTGGATTTTCGACGAATACCTCGAAATTGAAACGCACGCCTGGTGAGACGACTTCGAAGTCGTATTTGCGCCCGCTTGCGGCAACGCGTAAATCACGATCGATCGCCACGCCGTCGCGAATTTCCACAGGAGGTCGACCCCGTCGTCGTTCGTCGGGCGCAACCATGAGGTCCGTGATCCGCACGTGGCTCGCGAGAACCTGGGAGCCAAAGAGCTGGCAAACAGCACAATGGTCTTCAACCCTGACATTACCACGCTCGCCTGGTTCGTGCCAACCGCATGCAATGTCCTCCATGCCTTTCTTGTCAGCAAGGGGGTTGCACGACCGAATTCCCGTTTCTGTTGCGCATCCAGCGCCGCGAACCAGCGCTTCGACGGTGGACCGCAACGAACCCTGAAACTACCACCTGGTATCAAAGGGTAACCCGTGGCATCGCGCAATACCGGGAGATCGACCCCATCCATGTCACCGCCGCCACCGCTGCCAATGCGCAAAGCGGTTCGCGTCACGAGCGTCCCGTTTATGCGGACGCGCTGTGAGAGCTTATGGAAATCGGCAATGGATTCGCTCATCGCGCTTTGTCTCGCTTTTCTTGATGGGCGGACGTTTGTCCATCTCGTTGGGTGTTGCGCTGCGCTTTGCGATAGGTAAACGCACGCGTGAGAAATACGGCATACAGGCGCCAAGCAGCGACGCGCTGCGCATCGTCGGTGATTTCGTGTTTCTTGAGTACCTCCTGCATTGGGACGATGACCTGATTGGCGGTCTCCTTGGGCCAAACATCGCGGGCTTCTTGATATCGCAGGTAATTTTCGATTTCCTGCGTGCATGTGGCTTCCCCGCACACTGCAATCAAATGATTCAACTGGGTCTTCTGCAAACGAGACGCAGCCAGCATTCCACTTGCACCCTCGGCCGCAATGACGAAGTCTTTTCGCTGCGGCCGCAAGTCCTCGACGACATTTCTCGATTCCATCGAAATCACCTCGTTTGGGTCTCTGTGAAACAGCGGATCGAAGGCCATGAGCTGTCCATAGCCTTGATGCCGTCTCGATCCGACGCCTTCCCGCTCCAACTGCTCAATTTTCGAGAGCGCTTCTCTCCAAGGGCGATCCAGCTCGAACACGAATACCCCCCCGGCACTGACACCCATCGTCGATTGCATTCCTGCTCCGCGCTGATCCCACCCTCCTTCGCGAGAAAACCGACGTGCCTTGAAAGGCAACGAACGGCGCTCAACGCACGACTCAACAGGCTTTCGCCGTCGCCCTCCGTTGATAAGAGCGGTGACATCAGCGTGATGGGGACCAGACGTTGACAAATGTCCGTTGCCAGTGTTGCACGCTCGAAACGCACGGTGAGCGCCTTCTCGAACTCGATTGCGCGCTGTGATAATGGCAACGCCGCCTGTGGTTCGAGCACCTCAATCGATACACGACCCCACCCTGCGGACCGACCACGCCCGAGCGACAAGTGCGATGCGAGCGCGCGCGCCAGATGCGCTCGTCCCCTATCCGGTACATCTCGTATGAGCCCCTCGAATGTCGTGCCCGTGTCGAGAAGAACCTGCGAGAAAAGGAATTCGTCGCGCGCAGACGTTCGCGTTCTATCGAGCGAAACGCGCGTGACCAATCGGTCCGGTACTGAATTCGTACGACGGCGCCAGCCCGAGAGCGCTCGTAGGGGTTGGCGACAGATCTTGCATTCCGATGCGATGTCACGCTCGACGCGCTCCATTTGCGTCGCATCGGTTACGACCGCTACGGTGAGGCGATCCAAGAGGGTATCTACAATCCCGTGCTGAAGCTTCTTCTCCTTGCAGGCCGCGGTGGTAATGGGAAGTGGGCCGGCAACGTCGGCCGTGGCATTATCCACAGGATATAGAAATCCGAAGCGAGCCCCGTCCTCGCTCACCAAAGCTTGAAATGCTTGGTCCTCATTGGGATTGTCGAGCATTGCAGCAAGCGCGAATCCGATGGCGCCCCTGAGCGCCGACCCGGGAATTTCATATCGCGTTTGTCGCAAATTGGGATGCACGACGGGTGCGCCGATGGAGGCAGGACTGAGCAGCGTGACGCGAATGCGCACATCACTCGAGGTTGGCAATCGTGCATTGTCTGATGAAAGCTCGCGCCAGTCGGGCGGCTCGATTTCGACACGCGCAAGACCGCGGCTACGACCAGCTCCGATATGGGTCGTCGACCGAACCGCTGCTTGAAATAGGTGCTCCATGGATGGATCGAGGAGGATTCCTTCTGCCTTGAAATAGGCATTCGGTGTCGAAGGCACGTGGTGCATGTAAAGGCGATTCTCTTCCGCGCTACGACGATTGCGCGAAATTGAGACTCCGGGTCGGGTCTGCGGACGCACATCGTGCTCGCCTTCCAACAGCGCATCCCCAAGAATCAGTGCGGAAAATGCGTGCTCATCTTGGTCAATGCTTCCCCGCCGACTACCAAAGAGCCGACAAGCTTTACAACGCTGACCATTGTCGAGGCTACATTCGACCGATGCGGGCGTGCCATTTGATGCTTCAGGGTCTATCCCGTCGCCACCGGAACATATGTGTTCCCCGACGCCACGAAGAATCCCTTCGAGCGCTTCGCGGAGCGCACCCCGAAGGGCCGTTGCCGGAATGAGGGGGCGCCGATGGCGATCGGTTGCGTGTGCGCCATGCACGTCGCGCGGTGTTGGGGAGTAGCCACCGACCATGACGCTGCCTACTGGAAATCGCAATCGAAGTTCGAAGGGTTTCATGCGTTTGGATCCTTCGGCCTGGGAAGCAGATCGAGCAAATCGAGGCGTGTTGCGACAATGTGCCTATGCAGTTCATCAGGGTCCGTCCAATCGACACGACAATGGCCAAACCACACCTGCCAGGCCTTCGAACGAGCGACTTGATATCGAATGAGATTGTCGTGCTCTTCGCGCGACGAAATCGTGAACCGCTCGCTCAACATGGCCCGCTGCGCGCTGGGGACGTTGCGCAAAGCTTGCCCTGCATCGATTGCCTTTCGCCAGACAGTCTGTTCCATCGACATGGGCATGACTTGCCGATTCTCATGTGCAGGATCTTCGGATTTCAAGATGGCAAAATCAAATGCCGATCGCGAACCATTGGCGTCACGACAGATTGCCTTCGCCCGACGCTCGAGCATATGAGCATGATTGAGTAACGCCGATGCCGGATAATGTGCCCACGCAATGGCGGCACCAATGCCAATGCCAATGTTTTTGAATGCCTCGACCTGGGCCCGTGACGACAGCACTCCATCGAGGTCGCCTGCCGTTCGTGCACCATCTTCGATACCGCGGGCGAGCGCCTCAACATAATCAAGCACCAACTCCGGCGCCATGAATGCGCGAATGTCGTCACCTCCGGTGACCGGTGCCAATATTTTCCTGTCATTGGCGCCCACCGCTTGCTCATGCGCCGATTCAAAGATCCGTGCCACGGCAACGCTCACCACTGCCATCTGTTCAAGCGTTCTGAGCATTCCAAACAGAGCCCCCATGTTGTTGCCATCTGCGGAAACGGCAGCAAGAGTTCCGTCTTCTTGATTGGCGTAATCGAGCAACGATTTCTTGAAAGCAGGGTCGTCCTTTCGTGCGTGCTTTATGAAATTGTCGCAGCGGGCACAAATGCGACGCAAGTCATCTCCCGCGTTGATCGTTCGCTCGGCGCGTAGTGTATGGCAATCTTCGCATTGCTCATCCTTGTTGGCAGGCAAAACACCGCCAGGCGGGCGAGCCGCGTCCTTTGCGTTGTCGAGCTTTCGACGTAGCCAGACGAGGCTTTCATGAGGGCGCGTGTAATCGTAAGGAACTGCGTCTGCGGCTAGGACGCCGCTTATCGTCAGCTCACGAAATTCGCGTTGAAGCTGTGCAATGCGATTCTGAGCTTCATCCTTGGATCTCGCCAACGTATACCCGCGACCACCGCCCGCAAAAATCGACAGCTCGTGTGCCGCCTGCTCGTTATCGAAACGTTGAATGGTGCGGCTCGCGCCGCGCATGGCGATCGGCCGATTGCTTGAAGTAACGAGTTGTTGGATACCATTGATGTCGTATGCAACCAACCAAGCCGCGCGCCCGGCCTGGGTGACAGCTCCGTTGACGCGCTCGACCGTGGACTTCAGATTGCTCATCTCGCTCCTAAAAATTGTTGCACCCTATCGTCCGGTACACCGCCGCCCACACCTCAACCCACTCCCCCCAAGATGCCGTCGCCCTTCGAATCCACCGCCGCGACGTTCTTTTTTTTGGACCCATGTCACCATCGTGACCACGGTCCCCGATGAAACTCCAACATTTACCCGGCGTCAATACAAACCCCACCCATCCGCGCCCTCCAAGTACGCTCACGCGCGTCGCGCCTAAGCCATTCGCGTCGGCCCGGTAAACCCTCGCTCGTCGTCCCCAAGCGTCACGTGGCGCGCGAGTACACCGGCGCTCGTCGTGCCCAAGCCATTCGCGTCGTCGCAGTATGCCCACGCGCGTCGCGCCCAAGGCTTGCGTGAAGCTCGAGTACGCTCGGGCGCGTCGCGCCAATGCCTGTTGAGGATTCCCAAGTGCCCAATGCTCGACGCGACCACGCGTCATGACGATTTCGATGCGTCAGGGGCCGAAGATCAAGGCGCCGAGGGAGCACACGTCGAGACCATGCTCGTATGCTCGTATCCCATTGAGTCGCGCAATTCGACGACGAACCAAGGTTCGCATCAATCACGAAATCCGAAGCCGCGTAACAACCATGAAAGGACATCACCGGCGCTTGCATGTGGTCCTCGATGGCCGCAATCAATTCCGGCGTTTCGCATCCACTATGAGGATCCATGTCGGGATATTCGTATCCGCAGCCCAAAAATACATGGGCCTGCGTGAAATCGAATGCCTCGACCGAAACTCCCGCCGGCGCATTCACCGTCACAGGCTCGTACGCATGCGCAACGACCGCAACGAGCTGCGTGGCAGGGCCCGTCGTCACGGTCCAGTCGGTCGCCGAATACGACGAAAATAGCTTCACCGGCCCAGGGCGCTCGATGTGCACATGCGCAGGACCTTCCGTATTCGATGCGATATCGTAGGAGTCGTAAATGCCCACGACATGCAATTCCGCACCAGCGCAATCAATGGGAGGTCGCTCGAGCGGCGTGGTGGGATCGGGACCCGGATCCGGCACGGGCAGCTCCTCGCCAGAACCCCCTTCGACAATGACCACAGGCCCGCAACCCGTGGTCGACAATGCGCAGAAGAACACGACCGAACCAAGTGTATGGAAAAGTCTTTGCATTCTCCCGGTTTACCATGCTTCTCGTCGTGATGGGAGGAGATTTCGTACGCGTCGCGGGACGAAGCGCCAACGCCCATGGACGATGCCGATGTGCACGACGCGACCGAGTCTCGTGAGGACCTCGTGGCACCATGGGCGCAAAAATTTTTTCAAAAGACATGAATGCACCTTGGCGCACCTGCATCAGAGGAATTGTTCGACGCGATTAAAAATGGCGGAACGATGGAGGCGGAGGGCGTCGAGCAGGAAGGAATGGGTCACATGAGACTTCTTGGAGCAGCCAGTAGCTTGGCGACATTTCGGTGGGATTTGATTTACTTATTGGCGCAGCTCACGACGGACGATCGCGCGGGCGTATCGAGTCTTGCGGGGCCGGTGGAAGCTGCCATCGGTGATTTGGATGGGCGTCGCACGGCGTTCGAGCAGGCACAAGCTGCGGCGGTGATTGCATCGGCCATGGTGGCAAAGCGTGACAAAGGGCGCGATCGATTGATTGTGGAAATGGGCGGGTTGACGCGCGCGACCGAGCGGGATGTGTACAAGCGGCTCTTTCCGAAGCTCAATCCGAGCAAAACGGCGAAGTTGGGGATCGACGCGGAGACGGTCGAGGTTACGCGCATACTGGGCGAAATGAAGGGGCTGGATGCGGCGCATCCGGTGCGGCAGGGATACGAAGCGAGCTTGAAGGACGCGCGGGGCGCTCGAGGTTGCGAAAACGAAGTCGGACGAAGCGGACGTGGCATTGGCGCTCGAGCGGTCGCAGGTGCAGCGTTTCAAGCTGGAGCTCGACAAGGTGCGGCTGGAGACGCACGGGAAGCTGCTCGCGCTGCTCGCGGACAAGAGCGAAGCGGAGGCGTTTTTCAGGCCGACGTCGAATGCGCCCGGAGAAAAGACGGAATCAGGAGCGGGAGGATGATGGGGTAGGGCGTCTTCGCTGAAATGCGCAATGAATGGACCCACGCCTGCGAAAGCGGGCGTGGGTTTTTTGCGTCGGCTTCGTGGATGAAGAAAGGCTCACGCTGCGAAGACATCTTCGAGCGATTCCGCGAAGAGCAGTTTCTCGGCGAACCGTTCGAGCGTATCGGAGTTGGCCTGCTGCACGCGGGTCGCGATGTTCTCGGGCAGCTCGCCGAACTTCAGTTGAAGCTGTCGGAGCACCATGTGCCGCTGACGCTCCAGGCCTCGAAGCTCGCCCCGCAGTTCGCCACGCAGCTCGCCGCGCAGCTCGCCGCGCAGCTCGCCGCGCAGCTCGCCACGCAGTTCGCCTCGAAGCTCACCCCGCCGTTCGATCATTTCTATGACTTCCTGCGTGTTCATCAGAAACTCCTTGTCCGCGGGTGAAACCGGTTCCGCCTCAGCTTCGATCCGGAAGCGTATCAGAACCGGCAGTGCAATGCATCGTTCGAAATCGTCGTCAGACAGTGCTTTCAATTCGGAAACGGCACGCTTGAGTGTTCGTCCGCGTCCCATCAGGCGCAAGATCAGTGTCGACCGCTCTTCCGGCAGCTCGCTCACCACGACGATGGTTGCTGCAAACATGGACGGAAGGTGATAGATGCCACGAGGCCAATTTCGGGCCACACGTCCGCCACTTTCATCGAGCCCGCGGAGGGTTTTCCGGACGAGATGATCCATTGCCTAGGTAGTTAGGCGGGTTCATGCTTGTGCCGGAGAACGTGTCGCATGTTGAGGTGCTTTCGGACACACTCACTGATTCTTGGGACGTCGGGTGCTTCCGAGAAGAGCTCGAACGCGCAGCGACGTTTCGTCATGCGTCCGAGCAACGTCGTGGCGACGGGCGACGAGCGGTCTGGGTCGGGTTCGAAGTAACCATCGGCGCTTTGAGGATCGGGACTCACCTCGAGCTCGGAAGTGAAGGTACCGCGAGCCTCGAGAACGGCGCGTAAGAGTTGCTTGCCTGCTTGATCCGAGCGAGCGATCACGGCCGGAGAATGAAGCGAAGCTGACGGTCTGTCAAGGAAATGGTTTACCTGGACGCACCGACGCGTGGACGAACCGGTTGCGATAATTAGGCTTTGCTATGTACACTTTTTCGTTTCAATGCCCTTTGAGCGGGCGAACCCGTTGCGGGTTGTAACAGATCCTCCCAAAACCTGCTCCGGCGTGTGTTTCATGTTTCAATGCCCTTTGAGCGGGCGAACCCGTTGCGGGCTTATTGTATGAACCCCCAGATTATCTGGGTGGCAATACAAAGTTTCAATGCCCTTTGAGCGGGCGAACCCGTTGCGGGGGCGCGCCCGTCGTCGATCCCAACGATGATATTTTGGCCTGTTTCAATGCCCTTTGAGCGGGCGAACCCGTTGCGGGGGGCAAAACCCCGCAACAGGCATGCACCATTACGAAGTTTCAATGCCCTTTGAGCGGGCGAACCCGTTGCGGGAGTTCGTGATCAAGAAGGGCGGTGCGACTGCGCCGATGCCGTTTCAATGCCCTTTGAGCGGGCGAACCCGTTGCGGGATAACACAAGGAGCCTTGACCATGAAACTCACCTTGTTTCAATGCCCTTTGAGCGGGCGAACCCGTTGCGGGCCGATACGGAAAGCCAACGGGCATGCGCGGAAAAATGCTGTTTCAATGCCCTTTGAGCGGGCGAACCCGTTGCGGGTCGTGGGTACCGGGGCTGCCCGCAAAAGCTCCCCGCCCCTGTTTCAATGCCCTTTGAGCGGGCGAACCCGTTGCGGGAAAGGCTGTGCAGCATGAGCTGCTAAAATTCCGCATTCTCGTTTCAATGCCCTTTGAGCGGGCGAACCCGTTGCGGGAGACCTCCCCGCAACCGGCTTGTTTTGTAGGCTCTGCAGCACCGGAATCGCTGACCTCACCCCAACAGCAAGCTCAGCGGCTCCGATCACGACCCCGCAACGGGGTGCGAATCGCGCCAATCTCCTGCGATTTCGCGGGGTTGGCACAAAGCGCTAACCCCCCCGGGTTTTGGGTACTGTACGAGGTTAGCGTTTCCAGCTTTCACAGACCAACTCGGCCGGCTTGGCACCGACCACCCACACTTTCTCCCAGAACTTCCCGCCTGTAAACAAAAATCGACCAACACGCTCAAATCACCCGAAACGATGCCCTCGCCAGCCCGCTGCCCGCTCGCCCCAGCAGCACCGCCTTCGCTTCACACGCCGCACAAAGCGGATGAACCCGTACGTCATCCTCCGCCACCGAAATCAACGGAGCCTGATGCCCACCACATCCCGAGGCGCTCCGTCGCGTACCAGAAAAACACTGTATTGCACGCGCCGACCCACCCGCAATAGCCCCTTCGCCACCAAACCTCGACGCCGATCGTCCGGAATGTCGTATGCCACGAGCAGTGCATTCATGTGCCGCCCTCGAAACCCTGCGCGTTTATCGTCAAATTCGTCTCGACCGTACTCTCTTTCGCGTGTCCCGCCATCACGGCCCGACGCAATGCCTCCACGCTTTGCCGAATACGTGCTCGCGGGCTATTTCCCTCGGCAGATGCTTCTCCCATCGCATGTTCGTACAGCGACAAATACCGCCGTAGCGCGTCTGGAGCAAGCCGAATGCCGTGCTCCCGTTTGTCCTCGAAATCGTCGACGCCGAGCATCCGCCGATTCAAAATCGACAACGTCAAGCGATCGATGACATCCGCCCGATGCGGCTCGATGACGTCGAGCGCCAAGCTCGACCTGCCACAACGCACCCCATGGTAATACCCTACCCGCGGGTCGAACCCGGCATGCTCGAGTTTTCCCGCAATTTCCCCCGTGAGCAACGTATAGCCCAAATTGAGCAGAGCATTGACCGAGTTGTGTGCCGGATGCTTCGAGCGGCGCTCGAATCGAAACGGCGGCTGCACCATCACGTCGAATGCTTGAAAATATCGCGCTGCCGCAGCTCCCTCGACGCCTCGCAGCGCATCCAATCCCTCACGCCATCCAGTGCATCCACGGAAGCCGCAAGAAACTGCGCACATTCGTCCATCACCTCGGCGGCCGCCGGATGGTTTCGCGCAAAACGGCGCACCAGCAGCCTGCCGGCCCCGATTTTCGATCGAATGAGCGCTCGCGACAGCTCCAGCCGGAACGCCGCGTCCATGTAGCGCGCATGCTGCGCCAAACGCACGAAGACATTGCCCGATTCCGGCGCCACCAATTGACCGCGGTACCGAGCCGACGTGGAAAAGAAACTCACGTGCACGCCATGTTTGAACAAGAGCGAAATCGCCTGCGTGCTCACCTGCACGTTGCCAAAAAGCAGCACTTGGTCGATTTCATTCGGGGCGAAGCGATCCAACAACGTCCGGTCGATGTACACCCCGAGCTGCCCGTCCACGCGTTGCAGCTTCGCGCCTTGACGCGTCACATAAATGGTTTTTCGCTCCATATGTTCAAGCCCATTCGTGAGGGGGCAAGCCCCTGAGCACGACTCCCTCGCCATTTTCCGTTGCTACACGGACTCCAACGTCCTGCTCCGTTTTCAAGGCGGCCTCCGCTTCGCGCCGTTCGCGAAGTACCCCTCGCCACTCGCGGCGAAATGCGCCTGCATGCAGCAGCGGCGTTGCGTATCCACCGCGATGTCGCAAATCGCCGAAATCGCACCGACACAAGGGCACCAATTCCGGCGTCGCGTGTTTCTCGCGAAGCCGCGTACAACTCACGGGCAACCCTCGAAGATTGGCGATTTGTCGCGACGTCTCGACCGCATCATAATTCCCGCACGGTCGAATGATGGCATGAATGGCCTGCGCGCCAGGCGCATCGAGGTGCCCGAGGCTATACAGCAAACTCAATCGCTCACCATGGTTCAGGTGACCCATGTCGCGCGCTTTTTCGGCAAGGTGTCGCAAGATCGCACACCCCGCCATGATTCGCTCCACGCCGCGCCCATACCGCGACCAATCCGGCAATGGTTCAGCCGCCGCATGCGATGGTTCTGGAGCTCGGGGCGAAAGGGTCGTCGCCTCTTTCAATCGCTCGGGCGCGGTCGCACGTGCGCGCGAAAGCTCGTTCAAATCGGAATCGACGTCCTCCCCATCGGGCAGATGTAGCCGACTCCGAACGCCGGTTTCGACATGCACACCGAGCGGCAAGGTCATCGTTTGTCCGTGCAAATCCGGAGCGTCCGTTCGTCCCGGAAGAATCTCGCAATGCACCCCTTCGGGAACGGGTCCGGCAATGTGCACCAGGGCTTCGAGCGCCGCGTGCACGACATCGGCTTTCATGCGGCTTTCTAGAGGCACCCATACATGCAATCCACGACCGCCCGTCGTTTCGAGCAAAGCGGTCCATTGCCATGCACGCGCTACGTGGCATATTCGGTACGCGAACGCTCGAGCTTCCGGACTCGGCGGAGCTTCTCGATCATCGATGTCAATCACCCCGAGCAAGCAGGATCCGTCCGGAAATCGTGGGCGCACCGCAATGCTGCCTCGTCCCATCAGATGCAGCCGGACGTCCGTGGCCCCTACGGGTCGCGACATGGGCGCGGCATTTCGGCGCCCAGCATCTCCGGCCGTCATGACGTCGAACGATTCTTGACCCGCACAAAAAGCCCAATGAAAACTTCGAGCCGCTCTTCGTCCCATACCGGCTCGACGGGCCCGGGCGCGTCGTTCATCGCTGCGGTGGTTTCGTCCAATCGCTGCGCAGCTTCCCATTTCTCCTGCGCAGCCTCGAATTGCCCCGCCGTAGCCAAACGATCGGCATCTCGCAAGAGCGCATCCGCCGAGGATGGCTCGACGTGTTCCGCTTCGCCGGCATTGCCGGACGTCTCCCACGACCACGGATCATCGTCCATCTCGAGATCCACCAAGGTATCGACGACCGAGCCGGCATCTTTCGGTGCTTCCGAAATCGCGACACCTCCGAGCGAGCTTTCGGCGATCAGCTCTCGAATCAATGCGTCGTGAGGCCCAAAATCGAATTCCGCTGGAATCGTCGCGTCGAAGTATTGCGTCCACCCTCGTACGATGGGGGTCAACCGCGCACGAAGCAATTGCCCCGGGATACCTTGCCCCGCTGCATTGGCACGCGACGCGAGTGCCTGGAGAGCCCCGTCGCTGACGCGCCTGCCTTTTGCCGCAAGCCAAAATCCCAGCCACAAAAAACCTTGCTCGACGGGCGTAGCCCGTGAAACCTCCACCTTGAGCGACAAACCGAGCTGCCCGGTTTCCCGATGCATGAGTGCGAGGGCCTTTTCCGCAAGCTCTTTCGACGCTGCCGGAACGCACAAATTGTCGCAATATCGCACGAGGTCGAAACCCGCCGTGTGCAGGTTTCGATCGAATGGCAACATGACGACGTTCGACAATAATGGCGACAATGATGAACCTTGTGCAAGGCCCCGACCTGGTTGCAACGCATGGCCGGCAAGAACCTTGTCGAGCAGTCGTACGAGCGCCGGATCGCACGGAAGATCCTCGAACGTTTCGAGAATCGGTCGAATGCGCACCGTATCGAAAAAATCCCTGACATCCGCGATCGCCACCCACGTCGCGCCGCGCTCGATGGCCTTCGCCACCGCATCGACCGCCGTATGCGCCGAACGGCCTGGTCGATAGGCAAATGCAGCCGGATGAAGCTTCGGCTCGATGATGGGTTCGAGCCCGGCGCGAAGCATTTCCACCACGATTCGATCCTCGACGGTGGGAATGGACAGCACGCGGATCCCGCCGCCGGGTTTGGCCCGCCGAAGTCGAAGAAGCCGCGTGGGAACCCAGGAGCCGTCGAGAACCTTTGCGCTCAGTCGCTCGATGCGCGCGTCGAGGTTTTGCGCATAGGCCTCGGGCGTGACTCCGTCGACGCCGGGAGCTCGGCTGCGTTTGCGTACGTCGGCGAAATAGGCGAGAAGCGGCGCTGGGCGCGCGAGATCAAAAAGACGTCGCATCAATCCTCCAGTTCGCCGTAACAATTCGTTTTCGGTACGCCCCGATGGGATTGCCTTTGCTCCACACGCATCGGCGCACGCGGCTGCACGGGCACGCGTGTGGGCTCTGGCGTGTGCACGCGCGTGTGCGTAGACTGCGGCGCGAGCCTTGGCGCGTGCGTCACTGGTGGCATCGACGCTTGCGTGGAAGCGCCGCGGTTCTCTACGTTTTGCACCGACCGCACGTGGGCGACGATTTTCCAGACGATGCCCAATACGACGATGATCCACAAGAGCGTTTCGCTATTCATGTGCGCCCTCCCGCTCGCGAGATCCACAACACGGACATTCTACGAATCGGCCTACTTCATACACGAGGCGATCGTAAGCGCCCTCGAAAATCCAGTGATCCGGGCGCATGGATAGAAACAGCACGTTTCCTTGTTGTTCGCCGTTTTTCATGAATGCTCGCCAATCTGCACCCGCGAGAAGCAACAGTGCAATGCGCGTGGCGATTGCGGTACCCAATGCAATGTCGACGGGGAGCGCTGGAACGGCGACGGGTTCGGGCAATGTGTCGGATGCGTAGGGCATGCGCGACCGTTTGGCGTTTTCGCCGAAAAGCATTCCTTCGGCGTACATGGAACACAAGTGACATGGTCCTCGGCGAGCGTTTTCCACGACTTCGATACGCACGCTCGAAGCGCCGTCCGATAGTGCCACGAAAAGCGCAGGAATATCGTAATGTGCTGCCATGGCATTGACCGTGCGGCGCGAATCCCGCGTGTCGGTCGCAGCGATGAGCAAATCAGGGCGCGCTTCGGCGAGCAAGCGATTGAATGCGGCGCCTTGGCGCACGACATCGATGGCATGCCCTTCGACGCGAGCGTTGGGCACCGTGCGTTGAAGCGTGCTTTGCCAAACAATCGCCTTACGTTTTCCCGCATCGTTTTCGATCGACGCCTGGAGCCCCCAACGAACGAGGTTTTCCACTGCGAGAATGTCGGGATCGCATCCGATGACTCGGACGCCGAGGCGCACGAGTTTGGCGCCGAGGTCGGAACCGACGGAACCAAGGCCCACGAGAGCCGCGGTTTTTTGTTCGAGCACCGAGGCGCCAGGCAAAGCCGCAATGCGGTCACGATAGCGGGACGGATCCATTACCGGAGCATCGGGTGCATGGTCATCGTGCGCTTTGGAGGGGAGAATCGTCACGGTCGTACCTCTTTTTTCTTCGGCGGAAGGGAGCGGTGATAGGTTTGGCGCGTTGGAACACCCATGAAGGTCAATGCGTCACTGATGAATTTTCCCAACATGGATGGCGGTTCGGGCGTGGGGCGAGGAGCCGGTGGTTGCAGCGCGACTTCCACGATGTCTGCCAGGCAATGCAAGCTGCTCCAACCATATCGCAATGGAATGGGGCGGAGCGGCCCACGCTCGAGCGATCCGGCGAAAACTTGCGGGGCTCCGAGCGGGTATTCGGGCGGAAACAAGACGAATGCTTCGCGTTTGCCCCGACGAATGACGGCTCCGAGCATGTCGCCCGAACCCCAGGGGCTGGTTTGTGCTCGAAGATCTTTCTGGACCATTTCGAGGTCCGCGTGAATTCGATTCGCTCCCCGGTGCTGGACGGGAGTATCGCCGGTTTTCACGTCTGCGAGGAGCTCCTCGAGCGGCGGCAATGGCCGACCCAATTGCGCAACGACGGCGTCGGAATCGCGCCTGACACGTTCGAGCGGTATTTCGTCCACCTGGAGGAAACCCGCATCGTCCATACGAACCATGAAGGCGAGCACGATCGGGGCAGCTTTGGCCTTCGCGGTCCCCAGGAGCAGGAGGAGATGATTGCGGGTTGCGCCGTCTTCACGCAAAATGCGTTCGGCGGTGGATTGATCCGTGCCCGACAGCGCGGGCAACCACATCGGGTGTACGTGCCAATCACCCACGTAGGTGAGTTGGGGCAGTCGTCCGCGAATGGCGGCGAGGGCGTGGTTTTGAAAGTCGGCATCGGTGCGCAAATGCCCGGGGCCTTGATCGGCTCGAGGCCCCGTTGGAACGGCATAAGCCACGAGCGTATGGTCCTTGTTTTCGAGCGCGACGATGGATCCGCCGAGTTCCATTCGGCGCCGTCTTCCTTCATCGACGGCGTCGGCAATGGCCTCGAAGGCCTCTTCCGTAATCAATATTTTTCACTTTCGGTACCTCACCAGGGATTGCCTGTATCGAGCCAATCTTCGTACAACACGAGCCATACGCTGACCCATGCGAGGAAGGTGACGAGCGTGGATTTGTTTGTGAATGCGCCTGAATGGTCCAAGCAAAGCGCTCCATCTTGGTATCGATGCGGGGCGCCTGCGCGCAATTCTGGTTCGAGCACATGGGCGATCGGCATGACGCCGTGACCATAGCCTGGAGGTAGAAGCAGTAGAATGTGGTATCGCCCTTTCAGGGACGGATTGGGTCCGATCCAGCCGTGAACGTAGGGAGTGCCGTCGTCGTCGACGTCCATTGTGAATCCGGGATATTGCGAGGCGAGCACCGCTTGCTCTTGCAATGCGCGTCGTTCGCCCTTGGCATCCGCGTAAAACTGTTCGTTCACGAATGGCCCCATTCGTGTGGTTTGACCTGAACACCTTGGCCAGCGGCGGGATTTTGGGCATTGGCCCCCGGAGCTGTCGGATCTGCCGGAGCGCCGTCGACGGTGACGACACCTTCGACCACGTTGACGCGGCGTCCTTCGCGCAGCTTCTTGCGAAACTCTTCGATGCGTTGGGGGTTCATCCTGGATACCTCCGAGTCGAGCCAGCCGTGATGCGCGCGGCATGCGGCACCGAGCGGGCAAGTGCGCTTTCCGATGCTGGGCCATGGATGTGGTTGCTTCTGAAAAATCGGCGATTTGGGCGAGCGAACGAAGGCGAGCAGGCGTGGACGATTTTTGTTTACAACCGGGATATTGTGGGGGATAGTTGGGATGGACGGTCTGCGACCGACCGAGTTGGTCTGTGAAAACTGGAAACGCTAACCTCGTACAGTACCCAAAACCCGGGGGGGTTAGCGCCTTGTGCCAACCTTGCGAAATTGCAGGGGATTGGCGCGAGAAGTACCCCGTTGCGGGGTCGTGATCGGAGCAGCTGAGCTTGCCGATGGGGTGAGGTCAGCGATTCCGGTGTTGCAGAGCCTACAAAACAAGCTGGTTGCGGGGGGTGCTCCCGCAACGGGTTCGCCCGCTCAAAGGGCATTGAAACTGTTGCCGCACGGTCGCCCGCTCAGGGCAAGCCCTTTCGACCCTGCCCGCAACGGGTTCGCCCGCTCAAAGGGCATTGAAACAGATTGGCGACCAGGGGCGCATTGAAACGCAGCCCTCCCCCCGCAACGGGTTCGCCCGCTCAAAGGGCATTGAAACAGCTTGCTTGGCGCCCCCCCAATCTGGCGCCCTCTGTTTCCCGCAACGGGTTCGCCCGCTCAAAGGGCATTGAAACAGCTCGAGTCCTCCTGCGGTCCGCCGCCGCAGGAGACCCGCAACGGGTTCGCCCGCTCAAAGGGCATTGAAACAGCGATTTCTCCCCAGTCTTCACCACCTTCTCCACCACCACCCCGCAACGGGTTCGCCCGCTCAAAGGGCATTGAAACAGTACCGCGTTTTGCAGGTTTCACGATCAGCCGAGCTCCGCAACGGGGCCCAAAGGGCTGAAACGTACAGGCCTCGCGCGTAACCTTTCCCGCAACGGGTTCGCCCGCTCAAAGGGCATTGAAACGCATCCGGTATCGATTGCGGCTCAACGTTGTCGTGCTCGTCGCGAATAGGGTCGTCCCGTGAAAACACTTTGCGTCCGTCGCAAAATCGTGGTACGGCGTCGCCATGCAGCCACCGCACGACACATCGGCAGAAGCACTGCAAGCACAGCTTGCCTTCTGGGAAAGGCTCGGCCCCGAAGGTCGTGTTTCACTCGCTGGACGCATCAGCTTGTCCGCCCGATATCTGGCACGCGATGGCATCCGCGCGCGGCACCCCGAATACTCCGACGAAGAACTTCATCGCGCATTGATGCGCTTGCTTTATGGCGATGCGCTCGTTAAAAAAATCTGGCCCCATGACGCATTGGTGGCTCCGTGAATGCGTTGACCGACGTAGATTACATCTTATCCAGTCCCGCAACCGGTTCGCCCGCTCAAAGGACACCGTAACGAACCGCGGTCCCGCCCCCCTTCTCATCAAACACAAATCCTGTTGACGTCGCCAAACGCCCCGGCTTTCATGCCTCGCCATGCAGCTCGTCTCCACCGAATTGCACGCCAGCTATCGAGTGGCCGAACCATTCCGATGGCCATTCCACGACGGCAGCATGCTCCGCGGCGTCCTCGGCAGAGCCCTCCGAAAAGCCGCCTGCGCACGCACCGCAGCCGCCTGCGCCAACGATTGCGAGCTCCCCGAGCAGTGCACCTATTCGCGCCTCTTCGACCCGCCCGTGCCCAATCCCGTGCCACATCGTTTTCTGCGAGGACTAACGCGCGCACCACAACCGATGATCCCCGTGTTTCCCGCTCCCGGTCGCATCGACGCCCAACATGGTGCGGTCTTCTCCATAACGCTCCGGCTGCTTGGACCACTAGAGCGCGGAGACCTCGCCGTCGTCCTGGAAGCGCTCGAAGGATTGACCGCTTTCGAATTCACCGCCGACCGAGGGCGCATTGCATTCGACCACGCAACGCTCGTCGGACAACGTGAAACGCCCATCGCCACGAACATCACGGCCGCACCCATGGAACGCATTGCGGTCGAGCTCGAAACGCCCGCATGGCTCGAACACCAGGGGCGCCTGATGGAGCAAATCCACTTTCAGCCCTTTTTCCGGGCCATCTATCGACGCTTGACGGTCTTATGTGCGCTCTATGGAGAATGGAGCGATATTGATGACGCGGCTTTCGAACCATTGGATGCACTGGCCGCGCAAATCGTCGTCGCCGAACAGCACGTCAAAAAACTCGAATTCCAAAGGCGTTCGGAAGCTCGAGGCCGCGAACACCCCATGCGCGGCCTTATCGGGCGCGTGGTTTTCGAAGGCCGGGGACTCGAAGCGTTCCTACCAGCGTTGCGCCTCGCAGAAAAGACGCATATCGGGAAAGCAACGAGCTTCGGAATGGGAAGGATGAGGGTCGAAGTATAACGCGCCGCTCGTCACCGCTTCGTCTTGGTCACCTTGCTCCGCGCTTTGGCGACCACCTTCTTCGCCGCTCTCCCAATCGACTCCCGCACCGTTTTCATCGCCGTCCGCTTTTTCTTCGGCGCAGGCGCTCCTTTGGGCAATACCATGACCCGCTTCCCGTCGAAACCAACCACCATTTGCTGTATCGTTTCCACTCCCGCCGCGCGCAAGTCCGCCGCGTAATCGTGCGCTTCCAATTGACGGAGCCCCTCCGCCATCGCTTGTTCCAATGTCTTCTCGCCTTTGCGCGCCGACTTCAGCTCCAGCACCACACCCGGCTTGCTCGCATGACGCGGCTTGATGAGCACATCCGGACGACCCTCGCCCGATTCTCGATTCGATCGTACTTCGTAATCAGGCTCGAGTGACGCGAGGAGCCCAATCATCAGCCCTTGGTAAAACCTTTCCGGCTCCACACCCGAGACGTCGTGATACGACGGCAAATAACCCGCAAATTTTTGCAGTTGCCCCTCAAAACGAGACACATGCCCCCCGAGAAGTGCATCGAGCAATTCACCAAGATCACCGCCTTGGCCTCTCAATCCCTTCTTCATCCACAAGTGAAACGTCGTGCGATACACTTCAGCGACTTCGCGATTGGGAATCGACAGTCGGAACGGCGGACGATCCGTTCCTGGAATGATCGGTCCGGGCCGAGACGCTTTCAGATACCCCGAAAACACCAGCAAGTTCCATAACGCGTTTTCGTTCTCTTTCAGCTCCGGAAAGACGACATTTTCGTCGATGTGCTTGTCGATCACGCCGCCTTCGAGCAACCGCTGAACATCGTTTTGCACCGAAAACGCGTGATGCTGGAGCAGCTCCTTGATCAGCGCGTTCGAGCTCGTGCTTACCCAATACGGCACGACGTTGCGATCGTTACGCGCCAAGAAGCTCAAGATGGACCATGGATTGTAAATGTCCACCCCGCCAAACTCGTAGCCATTGTAATACGATCGAATCGCCTCGTGCAGATCAGCCATCCCGGACTTTTCGAGCAATGTCCTCACTTCCGCGTCGGTAAATCCGAAGCATGTATTGAATTCCGAATCGATCAGCGAATACACACCCACGCTGTTCAATTCTGAGAAAATGCTCTCGCGGGATACGCGCAAGATCCCCGTCATCACGCCGCGTTCGAGGTGCTGGTTGTCCTTCAGACCGGCTTCGTAAAACGAACGGAAAAAATTTATCACCTTGTCGTAGTAGCCCGCCGCGTATCCGGCATGAATCGGCGCATCGTACTCGTCGATCAGCACGATCGGTCGTACGCTCGTCGCCCGATGCAACCATTCCGTGAGGTACGACAGCGCCAATTCGCATTGATACTCATTGGCTTCTGCATCGAGGAAGGCTTGAAAACGCGACCTTTCTGCCGGCGACAACTTGCCATGCAACGTCGGCACGTGCGGCCGCATCATTTCTTGCACGGCTCGTTTGAATTTTTCGAGGCAACCTGCAAACACATCCGCCTTAGCGCCTTTGAAGCTGATGTGCACCACCGGATACTTTTGAAAGTGCGCCCGGTACTTTTCCCCTGCCCGAGATACGTGCAACCCATCGAAAAGATGCCAGACGTTTTCCTCGCGCTTTTCGAAAAACCATTTCAATGTCGACAAATTGACAGACTTGCCAAATCGACGCGGCCGCGGCAACAGGATGACCTTGTAGTTGTTCCGATCGATGAATTCCGTAATCAGCTTCGTCTTGTCGACGTACTCGAAGCCTTGTTCCCGTAAGTGACGGAAGTCCTCGATGCTGGTCGGAATCTTCAGGGTCATGCTGCTCTCCGAAAAACCGCGCCGAGTTTCGCACGACCCCTCGGCAAGGTCAAGCACGTGCTCGACCTTGCCGCTCGGGCCAGCCGTTCGTCACGGCGAACCTGTCACCCCGGCGCGTGAAACGGCCCCGTCACCTCGTACGTAATGCCCCCGCTAGCATTGCCTCGCTGCGAGCTAAAGTAAAGCCTCGTCCCGCTCGGGTCGAACGCCGGCCCAGTCACCTCACTCTTGTCGTGACCCATGATCTGCATGATCGGCTTCAATTCACCATTCGGCAGGATCGCCACAATCTGCATGTCGTCACCATCTTCGGCCACGAGCACATCACCACAACACGATACCGTGAGGTTGTCGACCCCCTTCAAAATCGGATTCGCCGCCGTCTTCGCATCGTAAAGCACGGACAACGTCGACGCATTCACATCGTACGCCCAGACGCGCCCATCCCCCTTCGTCGAAAAGTACACGATTCCCTCGTGATACCAAATCCCTTCGCCCCCGTCGAACAACGTCGCCGCAGCGACCTGCTTGCGCGTCGCAATGCCCTTTTCGTAAATCGGATCCGGCAGCTCGTGCCAAGTCACCGCGCCATTGGCATCCACCGCGGCCACCTCGAGCTTCCCGCTCGATAGATCCGCATACCCATACGATGCAATCCTGTCCGGCGTAAATCGATAAAAACACCCGTCGTCCTCGTCTTCGGTCAAGTACACATGGTGCAGTTTCGGATCGACCGCTGCCGCTTCATGCTTGAAAATGCCCAGCGCCGGACGCTCGACCGCCTGAATTTCGCCGCGCGGATCACACTCGAATACCCGCCCTCGCGCAACCTCTTCGCACGATAACCACGCGCCCCACGGCGTCGGACCACCGGCACAATTGACACTCGAATTCGCGAGTATCGAATAGGCCGAAACGAGCGCCCCCGATGCATCGAATCGCAACGCTCCTACGCCGCCCGCAAGCGGAACTTCCGAATTCGATACGTAAATCCAACCTCCATCCTCGAGCGGGTACGT
Organism: Polyangiaceae bacterium; assembly: GCA_016715885.1. Taxonomy (NCBI): domain Bacteria; kingdom Pseudomonadati; phylum Myxococcota; order Polyangiales; family Polyangiaceae; species Polyangiaceae bacterium. The sequence goes on along the minus strand of JADJXL010000025.1, from coordinate 817,713 downwards.
CGCTCCACCATCGGGCGCAATGTGCCACTTGAAATCCGATCCCGCCATCGGCGCCTCGTTCGTTCGAGCCACCACGCGCGCCGTAAATCCAGCGGGCACACGCACGCCATTTTCATCGGGCGTGTCCGACAGCGGGCCGATCTCAGCAATGCGCGAAACCAGCTTCGGACGCGCAACGGGCGGCTTCCACGGTAGCTCCGTCACGCCGCCCGAGCTCGTCGAGCCCGTCGAGCTCGTCGATTGCGTGCCTGTCGAGTCGCAGCCCACGAGCAGCGGCTTGCACATCAGCGCAGCAAGCCCTGCAAGACCGCCTTGAAGGAGAATTCGTCGCGAGGGTATCGAAGAGGGGGGATTTGCCATGCGGCCGATTATGGCACGGCTCGGACAAAAATCTCAACCAATCCGCCCCTCGACGCTCGGCAACGCCGTCGACGCGTACGTCTTGCCGACTTCCATGCCCTCCGCGCGCGCTCCGTCGAGCACCACGTCGAACGTGGCGACCTTGTTCTTGTCACCCTTGAACTCGTAATCCCACGTGCACGAAATGAAGGGCGTCCAGCCGAGGTTGTGTCGCGGCCAATGCGTGTAACTGAGCACCTCGGATGGCCAGGGCAAACCATCGGTCACGTGCAAACCTTCGATTCGATGCAGCACACGCAAAAGCGTCGTTTCGTACGGCTGCAAAGGAATCGGACCGGCTAAATATTCGATGCGCAGCTTCGCCATCGCGATGGGCCCCGCGCCGCAACGAAAATGCTCACCGAAATCGTCGCGATTACGCTTGCGATACCCAGCGCGTTCATGACCGACGTCGCAACCTTTTCCGTGATGTCGTCGATCGACGAACACGACTTCTCGATGAGCGCGATCTTCTCCGCCGACGAAAGCTCCTTGGCTTGCTTCGTCATGCCAAGCGCCCGAAGCACTTTGTCGCGTACTTCCTCCGGCCACGAAGAAATCATCGTCATACGCGTATCCGTCGCCGATCGATACTCCAAAGCTTCCACCGTCAATTCCGAACGTCGTGCGCGGAGGCGATGGCTTTGCAAGTCGCGCGAGAACAGCGTCCGTGTCCGGATGGTCGTCCGAATACGCCCACGTATGCGCAAATCCCCGCGCGATGAGTTTTTCGATCAATTCGGTGAACGAGCTCGTCAAGTACCGTACGAAGCCGTCGTTGTCCCAATGGTGAAATGTCGCCTTGTCTCCCTCGCCGATCATGATGATGCCCCAAGCGCCGTCATCGCCGAAGAAAAATAGCACCGGCGTTTCGGGATCCACGGCACCATCTTGGAAAAAATAATTCGGGTAACGCTTCGCGACTTGATGCGGAATTCGATAAATGTTGCGAAACGTGTCGATCGTCTTGCGACCTTCTTCGTCGAGCGCCACGAACTCGAGACCATGCCAATCATCCGGACTGTCCGCGAAGCTGTAATTAAACTTCAATCCGTTGATCGCCCGGTAGAATGCATACATGTCCGCCGGTAGCTTCGGTTGCCACTTGCCGATGCGACTGAGCACATTGCCTCGTGACACGCTCTGCTGCTGGACGATCACGTCGCTGCGCTCGGAAATCTGGCCGATTCGTACAAGAAGTCGTTGTGCAAGTGTGAGGTCGGACATGTGGGGTGGGCGGAGTGTATCACGGTTTCGAGCTGTCCAACTTTTTTCGTTCGGTGCTCGCGTGAACGACGAAACGTACGGGAAACGGCGAGGGATCAGCGCATGTTGATCTCGATGTTCATCGGTTGCCCACCACGGATGACTTTGACGTCGAGCTTGTCGGCATTCTGAAGCCGGCTGTACGCCTGAAGTGCGCTCTGCGGATCACTCATGTCGAAATTGTTGATGGTCATGAGCTGGTCGCCATTGTTGAGGCCAATCGATCCGAGCAACGAATCAGGCCGAATGCCGACCATTCTCAAGCTCGAACCATTCGGAGTTTGCGTAGGGATCACGCGCACCGACCGCAAAAACTCGCCCTGTCGTTCCATGACCGTGGTCAAGACGGAACGATCGACCTCGAATTGCGTATCCGAAATTTTCCGTATCTTTTCGGCAATTTCGGGAGGAAGCGCATAACGGGACCTGCCTGGTCGTGGAGGTGGCGGACTCATCGGCATGGGCATCGAAGGAGGTGCTGCCGACGCCAATCCTTGGTGGATGGGAATTTGACACCGCGAGCCGCCTTTGGTGAGCCATACGCGATCCCATGTCATTCCAGCGACGACGTGCCCTGCGACTTCGTCCCCGATCCGACGTAACGTCGCTTTGGAGTTTCCCGCTGCAATGGCTGCAAACGACCAGCTTGGATCGTCCGCCGTCGTGATGAGCATGACGCGCGCCGCGTCGCACACCGGATCGGAATACGGATCGGCATTGTTTGCGACGGGTGCTTCGGATGCAGTCGCCGAATCGCTCGGTGCCTTCAGTGGCCCTGTAATGGAATCAAAAGGATTCCGTGCCAAAATGGCGGATCCGTCGGTTGCTCGTTCGGGGAGTGTATCGGATTCGCTCGCCCGCGCCTGCAATGGTGGTGGCGCTGGCAAAGACGCAAGCTCGAGATGTGCCGCGACCAAGTGTCCGAGAGCCTTGGCCTGAAAATATGCGACGATGATGACAAAGGCGGCCAAAATGGCGGGAAAAAGCGACTTTATCCGAGCGTCGAGTCCCATGCGTCGAAAAGCAAGCGAGGAGCATGCCAAGACGCGTTTCGTACGGCTGTATTGCGAATGTCTTGGGAATGTTCGCAAACACGTCAGGATGACGCGGAAATGAATCGAGGACGGTCGAGCGATGCCAAAATGACTTGAACAAGCAAAGCAAATGTATAGGGATTCACATGAAGAGACTTGATCATGTTGGTAAAGTGTAAAGTGTTTTACAAGAGGGACATGGACAGGTCCCTCGGGTGTAAAGCGTTTACAAGTTGGGACATGGACAGGTCCCTCGGGTGTAAAACGTTTAACAAGAGGGGACATGGACAGGTCCCTCGGGTGTAAAACGTTTACAAGTTGGGACATGGACAGGTCCCTCGGGTGTAAAACGTTTAACAAGAGGGGACATGGACAGGTCCCTCGGGTGTAAAACGTTTAACAAGAGGGGACATGGACAGGTCCCTCGGGTGTAAAACGTTTACAAGAGGTATCATGAGGCAACCATGAGCGAGCTCGAAGCGAACCCTGAGCGTGACATCGACAGGCGATCGCCGAATACGATTGCAGCATCCTTGCGCGACGCCGTCATGGGCAAAACACTGCTCGTTGGCCCGGGCCAATTTTCTCCTCATTCAAAGCACGAACGAATTTTCATCATTGCCGTGGACGAAGAACCAACGATACTTTGGGATCGGTTTTATCCGGAAAAGGACATCGGCGCTCTTCGCAATGCCCTTCGGTCATATGCTCGGGTCGTTTTCGAGGGCGAACACGACGCCATGTACGCCACCGCTTGGTCGTTTGCGTGGACGTGTCCTCCTGCGCCGCTTCGCGTGTACGACAGATCGGGCATCATCGTTGCCGTCGACGACGATGTCTTGCGCCTAGGGCGATCCGATGGCCGCGTTGCCATTCCCGTCATCGACATTGCGTGTATCGAAGGCTGGCTGTCCGGCGATTGGGTCAAACGGCAGGTGCGGATTGTCACAACGCACGCCGAGTGGTTCGTCGTGGCGGAATGCACGGAATGGTTCGTCATGATCGACCCGACCTACGACGGGATCGATTTGATGTGCGATGCGTCATGGGTCGGGCAGCTTGGACACGCCATGGCCAAAGCGCTGGGCGTCCCTTACAACAGCGACGATTCTGCTCTGCAATGACGCCGCGCCGACCGTACGGCAGCGGCCCATGCGTCATCGTGGTGGTGAACATGATGGACGTCGTTTGGGGCATGTGTGAGTTGTTCTGACAGCAAAAATAAAATTTTACGATGCGTGAAATAATCATGGCGCCTCAATCGATGTAGCGGTGCCATGAAAAACATCATCTCCGCTCTGGTTTCCTTGTCGCTCCTCGGTTCGCTTTTGGTGGGCTGTGGAAACGCTGTCGAGCCTGCGTCCGCAAAGGCGCTTGCGTCGGAAGCGTGCGCGCGTGAAGACCGGGCAGGAGACCACGAATACGTGTTCTCCGCCGGTTCGGCGCAAGTTGCGCGTGTCGAGCGCCATGTGCGTGACGACGGATCCGAAGCTCTTTCGGGTGTTTCGACGTCGTCGCGCGGTAAGTTGACCGAATACGCCGAAATTGGCGCCGATGGGCGCCTGGTCTACGCTGACGCTTTGTTCGTCGGTAAAAATGGTGCTACGCGACGTGTGCTCGCCGATGCAGCGCGCGGTGCACTCTATGTGCAGGATGCCCAAGGTGCGGCGTGGCATCGAATGCCCACGGATGCGCCCTGGGTGCTCGCAGGTCTTTCGGACGAAGGTGACGCATTCATGCTCGACCGGACGCCGGTGAGTGCATGGATTGCAGCTCGAGCAGCAAGCGCATCGACGAAGCTTCGGGTCGTCGATGCGCAGTTGCGGCAAGGCGTCGTCGCGGCGGCGGATCAATTCGTCGTGGAGGGCGAGGCTGGCCAGCGGTTCATCGTGACCGAATCGTCTGCGGTTTCGGCCAATGGTGATTTCGTCACGAGCCTCGGTGACGATCCGGGAGCAAGCCCCGGGCGTCTTGCGATTGCATCGCTACGGCCTCGGCGAACGGCGCATCGTTAGGCTACGTGCCTGGGTTTGTACGCTCGCTTTGCGGGCGTCGGACGCTCATACCCCCGATTCGGTCGACTCCAAGACTGGATTCGGACTCTGATTCATCTACTCGTTGCAACCCTCGCCATTCCGTGCGACTCATCGCTCGAGCCCCTTCAGTCTCGCGAGGATACAATGACCGAATCGACCAAGTTCACGCTGCCCGAAGATCGCATTCCCAAGCGTTGGTACAACATTCAAGCCGACTTGCCGAAGCCGCTACCTCCGGTGCTTCATCCGGGTACGAAACAGCCGGTTGGTCCGGATGATCTCGCGCCGCTTTTTCCAATGGCGCTCATCATGCAAGAAGTCACGACGGAGCGGGACGTGGAAATTCCCGAGCCCGTGCGTGACGTGTATCGGCTGTGGCGTCCGGCTCCGCTTTTTCGAGCGCGACGCCTGGAAAAGGCGCTTGGAACACCGGCCAAGATTTTTTACAAATACGAGGGCGTAAGTCCCGCCGGATCACATAAGCCGAATACGGCGGTCGCGCAAGCGTTTTACAACAAAAACGAAGGCATTACGCGACTGTCGACCGAAACGGGGGCCGGTCAATGGGGGTCGTCGCTCGCTTTTGCCGGGTCGCTTTTCGGGCTGGAGGTGCTCGTTTTTCAAGTGCGCGTGTCGTACGACCAAAAGCCTTATCGGCGCGCATTGATGGAAACGTACGGTGCGCGCTGTGTGCCTTCGCCATCGCCCGAAACGTCGTATGGCCGGAGCGTGCTCGAAAAATCGCCCCACCATCCGGGGAGCTTGGGCATTGCCATTTCCGAAGCGGTGGAGGTGGCGGCGTCTCGTAACGACACGAAATATGCGCTGGGTTCGGTCTTGAATCACGTGCTCTTGCATCAAACCATCATTGGTCTGGAAGCGATGGAGCAGTTGCAATTGGCCGATGCTTGGCCGGACGTGGTCGTGGGATGCACGGGCGGCGGGTCGAACTTTGCGGGCATATCATTTCCGTTCATCGGTGATTCGCTTCGGGCGGGGCGCAAAATGCGAATCGTGGCGGTCGAGCCTTCGGCGTGTCCGTCGCTCACGCGGGGCCAATACGCGTACGATTTCGGGGATACGGGGCACATGACGCCGCTCACGAAAATGCATACGCTCGGGTCGACGTTCACGCCGCCTGGGTTTCACGCTGGAGGCTTGAGGTACCACGGAATGGCGCCGCTCGTGTCGCACCTGAAAGAGCTGGGGCTCATCGAGGCGGTGGCGTATCAGCAGAAGGAATGTTTTGCGGCGGGTGTGCTTTTTGCGCGAAACGAGGGAATCGTTCCGGCGCCGGAAGCGAATCACGCGGTCAAGGGTGCCATCGAGGAGGCTTTACGTTGCAAGCGGGAAGGGCGTAGCGAGACGATCCTGTTCAATTTGAGCGGGCATGGGCATTTCGACATGCAGGCGTACATCGATTATGCACATGGTTTGCTCGAGGATCGGCAATACGACGAGAAAGAGCTGGCGATGGCACTCGCGGGGTTGCCGAGTGTTTCTGAGCGGGCGTAATCAGTAGTAGCAGCGCACGTGCTGCGTGTACCCGTTGTCGTCGACCGTTCCCCACACGTGATTGAACCACGTCGCACGCGTCGTGGTGGCCGAGCATGTGTAATACGCCTCGATGTTCGGCGATCCCGTCAAGGATTGGCAGAATCCATGCGTATCCGAATAAGCTGAGTTCGCATTGCTCCAGAATGGGCCGCAATTGATGCCGTTCGGGAAGTAGCGCCCGCCTGCGAGCAGGTCGTTGCATTGCGTGTACGTAGCGGTGTTGACGACGCTCGAGCACGTCACGGTGAGGCCGTCGATGACCTGCGAGTTTGCAAAGGTGAATTGCGAAGGGACGCACGCGCCGTTGACGCACGCATTCCCGGCCGAGCACTGGTTGCCGCACATGCCGCAATTCGTCGCGCTATTCGTCGTGTTTGCTTCGCAGCCGTCGGCGGGGTTGTTGTTGCAATCAGCAAAGCCTGGATCGCACGACCCCATTCCGCACGCACTGCCGGTGCAGGTTGCCGATGCATTGGCGGGCACGGGACACGCATTGCCGCAGGCGCCGCAATGGGACGTATTCGATTGCGTATCGACCTCGCATCCGTCGGCCGCGTTCATGTTGCAATCGTCGTAGCCTGATTGGCACACGGCCGAGCACGTTCCGGCAGCGCAGACGGCGGAGCTGTTCGGAGCGCCCTGACAGACGTTGCCGCACATGCCGCAGTTGGCCGGATCGAACGACGTATTCGTGCACATGTTACCGCATTGCGTGGTGCCTCCGCTGCATTGAAGCGAGCACGCACCATTGACGCAGACTTGTCCTGCAAGACACGCGGTGCCGCAGCCGCCACAATTGGCCGGGTCGTGCATCGTGTCGACGCAGGTTTGTCCGCACTTGGTGCCGCCGCTGCATTGCACGCTGCACGCGCCCAGGGAACACACTTCGCCCGGAGCGCACGCGACGCCGCAGCCGCCACAATGGGCGGGATCGTTCATCGTATCGACACACGCATTGGCGCACTTGGTGGAACCACCATTGCATTGCAGAGCGCACGCTCCCATCGAACACACCGTGCCCGCGCCACACATCGTTCCGCATGCGCCGCAGTTGGCCGGATCGTTCATCGTATTGACGCACGAATTGCCGCACTTGGTCGTTCCGCCGCTGCACTGCAGGCCGCAGGCGCCGAGCGAGCAAACTTCACCCGGCGCGCAAACGGCGCCGCATGCGCCGCAGTTGAGCGGATCATTGGTCGTGTCGACGCAGGTTTGTCCGCACTTGGTCGTGCCGCCGCTACATTGCAAAGCACACGTTCCATTCGAACAAACGTTGTCTCCGGCGCAGACGTTTCCACACGCGCCGCAATTGGCCGAATCGTTTACGATGTCCACGCACGATTGACCGCATTGCGTGGTGCCGCCATTGCATTGAAAACTACACGTGCCCATCGAGCAGACTTCGCCCGCGTTACAGGTCGTCCCGCACGCGCCGCAGTTGTTGGGATCGCTGGCCGTATCGACGCACGATTGTCCGCATTGGGTGGTGCCGCCGTTGCATTGGAAACTGCATGTGCCCATCGAGCAGACTTCGCCCGCGCTACAGGTCGTCCCGCACGCGCCGCAGTTGTTGGGATCGCTGGCCGTATTGACGCACGATTGGCCGCACTGGGTCGTGCCGCCGTTGCATTGGAAACTGCACGTGCCCATCGAGCAGACTTCGCCCGGCGCGCAAGCGTTTCCGCACGAGCCGCAATTCGCGGGGTCGTGCATCGTATCGACGCAGGCCTCTCCGCAAAGCGTGACGCCGGGTCCGCAATCGGAGCCGCCGCCCATGCCGCCTGAACCTGCTGCGCCACCTTGACCGGCAAAGCCGCCCGTCCCGCCGCTCGTTTGCGTGACCGAATCCCCGCACGCGACGAGCGTGATTGGCGCAAGAGCCAAAAGAATACGAGCCACGTGAATCGTAGAAATGCGTGAAATGTTCATCGTCGCCCACGCATACCACGAAAATCCACGCTTGGGTGCTTTTTTTGCCGTGCGTTAGCGCATCCCGAACGTGACGACGATCATGACGATGATCGCAATGACCGCTACGACGATGACCCATCTCAAAGGCATTGATTGCGATATCGCTTCGTCAGGAGGACCGCCGACGACGGTTTGTGCCATCGTTTTGGAAGCATTGTCCACATGCGCTGCGGTTATCGTGGTTGCATCCATGCTCTCGCGCGAGGGCATCTTTGGGCGGTTTTCTTCAGGCACGCCGATCAGCATATCCTCGCTCAGCGTCGGTCCTTCCGGCAAGAGCGCAGAAAGCGCAGCGAGCATTGCAGCGGCATCCGGATAGCGCCCATCGAGGTCTTTCGTGCGCGCTTTGTCGACGATCGCCGCGAGATCCTCCGGGACCCACGGCGCTGCTTGCCGCACTGGAATCGTCGGTGCATTGGAAAGCGTATACAAGAGCTGCGCCACCGACTTGATGCCCATATGCGGTGGCGATCCCGCGAGCATTGCAAATAAAGTGACGCCCATCGAGTACACGTCGCTTCGTGCGTCGACGTATTTCGCTCCCGTGATTTGCTCGGGCGCCATGTACAGCGGCGTTCCAATGACTTGACCCGTTTTCGTCATGGGAGCAGCCGGCATGGTCATGCTCCCCGACGAGCCGCCCGTTGGTCGAATCTTCGCAATGCCGAAGTCGAGCACTTTGACGATGATTTTGCCGTCCACTTGCGCGAGAAAAAGATTGTCGGGCTTGACGTCTCGATGCACCACCCCGGCCGCGTGTGCCGCGGCAAGTCCTGCGCACGCTTGTGCACCAATTCGCAACGCCGCCTCGGGCGCAATGGGTCCAAGGCGAGTTATGAGGGCGCTCAGGCTTTCTCCTTCGAGCAGTTCCATCACGTGAAACGGCACGTCCGTTTCGGGATCCCGCTCGAGCTCGTACACGGTCACGACATGTTTCGAGTCGAGCTTTCCGGCGATACGTGCTTCTTGTGCGAACCGCAAAAAATCCGGATCATCGTCGGCAAATGGCTGCGAATGCATCCACTTCAGCGCGACGTGATGTCCGGACGGCAAATCGATTGCCTCGTACACCGAACCCATCCCGCCGTGCCCAATGAGCCGGACGACTTCGTACTTACCGAGAATCTGGCGACCTTCCAAGCGCATGGACTCTAGCGCCCGTGCTTGGTTTGGCAACACTTGCCGCACCTCGAACGAAGATTCCCGTGCCGTTTCGCTCGAAAGGGTGTATTGTCGCGACGCTTTTGCGAACGTGGAGGAAAACGGAGTGCCCCTCGAGGAGCCCGCACCGAAGGCAAGGATTTCACTGACATCCTCCGCGGATAGCGAACCGCCGTCGATCTCACGCCGCCGCGTGCCGGATGCACTGGTGAATCGTTATGAAAGCATACGATTCCTCGGCGAAGGCGGAATGGGGACCGTGTATCGCGCACGGGATCCACGTCTCGGACGCACGGTGGCCGTCAAGCTGCTCAAAGGAGACGATGCGGATCTTTGGCCTCGATTCATTGCCGAAGCTCGCGCGCAGGCAAACATTCAACACGAAAACGTTTGCCATGTGTACGATGCTGGGGACGTCGACGGGCAGCCGTTCATCGCGATGCAATTCATCGATGGTGAACCATTATCGAATTGGAAGGACAAACTGACGCTCGAGCAGAAGGTTCGCGTCCTGAAACAAGTCTCGATGGCCGTGCACGAAGCGAATCGGCTGGGGATCATTCATCGCGACATCAAGCCGGGCAACGTTCTTTGTGAAAAACTCGAAGACGGCACGATAAAGCCGTACATCATGGACTTTGGTCTCGCGCGGGAAGTGAACGAGCAGGGACGAACGCAGACGGGCGCCGTGATTGGAACGCCTGCGTACATGCCTCCCGAGCAAGCAAAAGGCGACGTGCGATCGATGGATCGCCGGTCGGATGTGTATTCGCTCGGAGCCACGCTGTACGACGTCATTGCGAATCGTCCGCCGTTTGTCTCGGAAAACGCGTGGTCGCTGCTCATGGCGGTCGCATACGAAGAACCCCCGGCGCTTGGAAAAGTCAGAAAAGGTGTTCCGGAGGATCTCGAAACGATTGTGATGAAAGCGATCGAGCGGGAGCCATCGCGCCGCTACGATTCGGCCCGAGCGCTCGCGGAGGATTTGCAGCGGTATTTGGATGGCGAGCCCATTTGGGCGAGGCGTTCTTCATGGGCGTACATCCTTTGGAAAAAGGCCAAAAAGAACAAGCTCCTCACGGCCATTGCGATGACGGTTTTCGTGAGCGCCGTGGTGCTTGCAATCGTCTGGGGTCGAGCACGCAAGCAAGCGGTAGAGCAGGCGCGGCTGGCCCAGCAGCTCGGTGAGGGCATCAAAGAAATGGAGCTCTTTTTGCGGGCCGCGTATGAATTGCCCGTGCACGATGTCGAACGCGAGCGAGACGTCGTGCGAGATCGATTGAAAGACATCGAAGAGCGCATGGCCAAGGCGGGCAAAGCCGGTGAAGGGTCAGGCAATTACGCCATTGGTCGTGGTCATTTGGCGCTGGGAAACCCGGAGAAGGCACGAGTGCATTTGGAAATGGCTTCCAAATCCGGGTACGCCTCCGCGGACCTCGAATACGCGCTCGGCTTGTCGTATGGCGAGCTTTTTCGCAGGGCGGTCGATGAGACGAAACGGATTACGAACGAAGAAGAGCGGAAAAAGAAATCGGCCGAATTGGAAACGTCGCTTCGGGATCCGGCGCTCTTGCATTTGCGCGCCGCACTTTCGGCCAGAATTGAAGTGCCCGTGTATGCCGAGGGGTTGATTGCGCTGTACGAGGGCAAAAATGACGAAGCGCTCACGAAAGCGAAAGCCGCCTTCGAGAAAGCGCCGTGGATGTACGAAGCCAAGAAGCTCGAAGGGGACGCGCTTTATGCCGAAGGCAGCAAATACCGACACGATGCAGCCTTCGATTACGACAAGATGAAGTCGTATTTCGATCCGGCGGCCGAAGCATATCGCGTTGCGGCGGACATGGCACGGAGCGATCCGGAGACGCATCGAGCTGAGTGTGAATTGTGGGAGAAAATGGGCGCCGCGGCGGGAATGAAAGGAGCGCCGTCGAGAGATGCCTTCGATAGGGCGAATGTCGCGTGCTTGCGCGCCGTGCAGTCCAGCTCGAGGGACGGAAAGTTGCGAGTGCAGCGGGCGATTGTGCTTCAATCGGCTTTGATGCGTCAAGTGGACGAGGCTGGTTCGCCAGATGAGAAAATTCGGTTGGCGGATGAAGCCGTTCGAGTTGCGCGTGAAGCCGTGGAAGCATTACCCAATGACGCCATGGCCCATTATGCCATGGCCGGAGCGCAACAGATGCGCTCGTACGCCCTGCAGAGCGTGGGAAAGGACGCGTCCATGCAGGAAGCAATAGCCGCTTTCGAGCGCGCTCTTTCGATGGATCCGCGATTTACGTGGGCCATCAGCGAGCTCGGCGATGCTTATGGCTTCGATGCCGAGAAAGAACGATTGCGAGGACGCGACCCCACGCCACTCTTGCGCAAGGCAATTCGCCAATACGAACATGCATTGGAAACGGATCCAAAATTCGCACTTGCGGCAGGCAGGCGCCTCGTTGCATACAGAAACTTCTTGGAATACGACATGCAGCGAGGCCGTGACTCGCAGGAAACGTTACGGGCGCTGCTCGATGCCGTGGCACAATATGAAAAATTGAGCCCCGGACCATGGCTCGTGGCTTATTGGAACGTGCGTGTCAATGTACTTCATGCCCAATACGAAAACACGTTTGGACGATCGCCTATGGCTGCACTCGAAGCAGCAACCAATGTCATCACCAAGTTTGCCGGCCCGTTGCCAGACGATTACTGGTTTCTCCTTGCGCTCGTCGATTGTCGCCTCGTTGAAGCCACGTACGGCCTGCGCGCCGGCAATGACATTTCCGCAATGATCGAAGATGCTCGACGCGCGGTCAAAAAAGGCGCGGAAATCAAGTCCACCATGCCGCTCGATCTGCGACACCGCGCCGCCGCAATCGAAGTTTTGGCGATGACGTATGCAAAACAGCGCGGACAGCTCGATAAGGAACATTTCGACCGAGCTCTCGGATACGTGCAAAATGTGAGTAAAATCGCTGGCGCAGATGCATTGTTGTATGCGCTCCACGCCGAAGTCCTCGCGCTGCGCGCAGCGTGGACCCACGAACGTCGCGACGATCCGACGGACGACATCCAAGCGGGACTCGCGTCCGTTGACGCTGCCGTCGCCATGTATCCGCGCATGACGCGAGCCGTCATTGCGAAGGGCAATCTCTTGCTCGTGCGTAGCCATCGCGCTCACACGGAAACCGAGCGTCGTGAGGCAGCTTCCCGGGCCAAGAGTGCCTTCGAGGAGGCGTTTCGAGAAAATCCCCTACTTGCACGTGAGCATGCCACTTCCTACAAAGATGCCCAAAATCTGATTCAGTAACGTAACGTGAGCGTGTTGTTCTGTGATATGGTTGTCAGATGTTCCGACAATCCGTAGGAGGAGACATGAGGTTCTCTGGCCACTTTCTTGCGTCGTTTTTCGCAGCCATCGTGGTTGCCAGCGGGTGTGCGCCCGCAGATGACGAGCTTGCTCTTGCCGAAGCCATCGAAGCTCCGCTCGAACCGGCGGCGGGTGGTATGTTTTACGAGCCCCCCTCAGGGAAAAACGGACTGCGTCCAGACGAGTTTTGGAGCGCCGTCGCGCAGGAATCGATGCGTGAAGTGCAACACCATCCGCTCGGCGGTGGTGGTTCGTTCGTCAACGCGGACGGCACCACCGTGCATCAACTACCGTCGCTGCCCCACACGGACGATCTTCTTGCGACGTACCCGGACGTCGTCAAATACCTCGTTCAATGCGCGCTGCCAGATACCGTTTACGTGTACGACCACGTGAACGACGCGACTTATCAAGGTTGGTGGGGTTTGGCGCCGGGCTGGCTTTCGGCGAACATTTCAACCGCCACGGATGCGCAAGAATGGGTATCGGGTTGCATGATCGCTCGGCTCAATGCGACCGGCAAACACGTCGACATTCTTCTCGAGGGCGCACATCCGGCCATCGGGGTGAATACGGTCTACAATCTGCTTTATCCATTCCAAGAATCGACCGTGTTCGCGAACATGTTCGCTTCGACCCTCCCCATTACCAACAATTCACCGGCATTTCACGCCTACCTCTGCCGTGAAAACAATCTGCTGAATGTTTGTCTCGGCGATGGAGGTCTCGGGTGGCTCGATCGTCGCGTCTGCGACAACTCGCCATCGACCTGCGGCCTCGTCGATCTCGGCAGGTGCGCTGCCAAAAGTGGCGCGTGCATTGCGAACGGCCAGCACTGGGAGTGCCGTACGTCCGTCGATAGCCCGTACCGTGTTCCGACGGTCGGCGTTCAGCTCACCAATTTGCTGACGATCCTGGACTGCAACAACTAGCGCAGCTTCACTTCCAATCCACGTCGAAAAAGCCCCCATCGAGCACTTCGCGTCGATCCAAAAGGTGCCCTCCGCGCTGCGCCGTCATTCGAGCGTCGTACACCAGAAAGTCCGGCGAAAACCGCGGCAAGTGACGGCTCGCGAGCGTGCCTGTAATACCTACGCCCGCATGCACGACCACGTATTCGTTCGCATTCCGAGGATGCGGATGAATGAACGATATCCCCACGTCATCCCCTTCGTGACGTTTTCCACGCAGCGTTATCGCGTGGGGCTCGAAACGTGCCGGCAGCGACGCTTCGAATAATGCCGTCACTCGATTCGATTTAGGATTTCCGATGAGCACCAAACTCCGCGACTCGATCTCCGCGTCCGAGATCTCCGTGTCGCTCTTGATTGGAAATCGCGCTGCAAACGTGTCGAACGACGCGAAGTGCTCGGCCACCATCCGGTTTTCCTCGATTTGCGCCGGATCCTGCGTGCCGTATACGATGAGTCGCCCATGCCGATCGATGTCGTCGATCGGTCCCGAAACGCCCGCTCGCTTTCGCCCCGCCCGCGATGGCTCGGATGCTACTTGGACAAACTCGCTGCCCTGCATTACGAAATACGCCGCATCCGAATTGAATGGCCCCGCCATGCTCTTACCATTCACCGTCACGCGCGGCTCCTGCTTCAATGCAAGCTGTTTCAAATCGAGCGCAAACGATTCCACGTGTCGCGCTTTTATCGTGATCGTTGCGTCTTTTTTTGAATACCGCGCATCGATGTCGGCAAACTTGTCCTCGGCGCCAAGACCCAGCACGCGTACCCAATATGCCTTGTCGTATCGCCATTCCCCCGTGACCAGCCGCACGTGCTCGGGTACCTCGGGCCTTTGCCGCCCGATGAGCCGCCGAATCATGTCCCCGTCTTCGTAGCCGTAATCCCAAACGTTGTGGTCGAGGTCCTCCTGCACATCGAGCTCGTGGGCATATCCCAGCGCTCGATAACGCTTTGCCATGACCTCGGAGCGACGAGGTTCGTCTTTGCCGCCATGCACCATGAACATGGGCACGTGCCGCCCATTTTCCGCCCAGTTCACGATGTACCGTTTGGAAATGAGAACATCCTCCCAAGGCTTGTGCGGCGGCGTGCGAATGCTGCTCCAATCGAGCAAATTGGGATAACCACACAGCGGCGCCGACGATGAAAATACGTCTGGATAATGTAATGGAAGGACAAACGATACCGTGCCTCCGAGCGAATACCCCGTCATCGAAATGCGCCGATCGTTGATGGGATAATGCGCTCGCACTTCGTCGATCACGTGGAGCAGATCCGCTTCACCCAAGTGCCTTTGGCCCGAATTGCCAAACTGCCAAGGCGCTACGATGAACGCACCCAAGTCTGGCAAACCCGGCAAATGCCTCGCCTCGTGCGTCCCCTGAAACCCGCCTTCGGGCGCTTCGCCAAGGACCACGCGAAGCGCTACCTCCGGACGATTGCCCAAGCCATGCGACGCCACCACGAGCGGCAGCGCTTTGCCTTTGCGAGCGGCTCGCGGCACGAAGAGCACATAAGGCTGCAAATTCCCATCGAGCGGCGATCGATAGGCGCGACGAACGACCCCCGTACGACCCGCATAAGGCGATTTGCCTTGCTCCAGCGATTCGACGAGCTTCTCCGCTTCCTCCGTCCGCCGCTTGATCCACGACACGTCTGGATCACCCCCAGCGATGTCGTTCATCAAATCTTCAATGTGATAAATCAAGCTGTCTTTGTCGCCACGCGAAGCTTTCGACCCTTCGATCATCGACCGTTTCGCAGCCAACGCAACGATTCGCCGATGCAGGTTTTGACGAACCACGATGGGCACCGTGATTTCATACCCCGGCGGATCGCCCAGCCGAATGCGCGCTTCATGAGCTCCCGCGCTCTCGAGCGGCGCCGTAAAGGAAAACGTTCCTTCGGACGAACCTACCTTTTCCTTGGGCAATGCTCCTTCGGCGAGCAGCCGATTTTCGCCCTTCTTGACGTCCATTTCCACGCGATAGGGCAGGTCGGTCGGTTGCCGAGGCCCGAGTCCCAGCCACGCCGGGCGCACTTCGATGGAAAAACCATTGGCATCGGGCTTCTTCGAAACGTTTGCACTCAAAAGGTCCGTAACGCCACACTGCGCTTTGGGATCAGGCGCAAAAAGCAAATCCGGTGCGGGTCCTCCTGCGGGAGATCGCGCCCTTAGCCAAAACGACGTTGGAGCATTCGTAGATTGTTCGACGTGCACCACGATCCGATGCACCCCGCGCTCCACGTCCACCGCTATGCGCATTTCGTCTTTGAATGGCGGCGGATCGGCATCCCGGGCTCCTTCCAGAATCGTTTTCCCGTCGAGCGATATCCGTACCGTGCCCGCAAACCCAGCAGTGAATGCGACCTTCGCCGTACGCCCCGCGAGGACGAATCCCGAAAGCTCGTAATGCGTCGTTCCTCGTGAGCCCTTTTTGCCATCCGTCTTGTCGTGAACGTCAACGCGACCGTCTCTGGCGCACAGCGACTTTGCCGCGACCTCGGGCCCTGCGTCCGCATTCGCCGTCGTTTGTCCGTCCAGTATGGGACCAGGAATGGGACCGACCGCCGTCCATGCATTGAACCAACCTTCGCCGTGCGGAGCCAAGAGCGTTTTTGCATCGAGCGATTGGTCGTCCTTGGTGCGTAAGGACAAACAGCCTGTGCCAAGACAAACCGATCCCGCCCCGCACGTCTCTGGATTGAGCTGTCCGCCGTCCGCACAGACGAGCGCTACGTCGTCCGAAGCACATCGGTTGTCGTTCGCACTACAGCGTTGCGCCGCTTCCGCCGTCGCGTCTCCGTCGGAACCATCCGGCGCGGCCGCATCGCCCGGACCTCGGCCATACGGCTGACGATCGACCCCATGTTCCGCCGGCGGACGACACGACAGGCCCCCGCAAAGCGCAAAATGGACGAGCAAAAGTGCAGAAAGACGACGCATCGAGCTCCGAGGCGCGCAAAACGCCCAGCACGCTCGGTAGCACGACCGACCCGCCGGACCAAGCCCGTCGCAATCGAGATATTTGGTAAGAGTAGAAATTTATTCTTTCGTCAAAAGCTCGAGTGGGGTTGCGGGTCACATTGATGCGGAGAGGTACTTCATGAAGAGCGATCGACTTGACCAGCCATCGTCGTCGATGGGAGGTTTGTCCGGACGGAACGATGATCATGCAGGAATGCTTTCGTTGAAGACGCTTGCTGCGAAGGTGGAGCCGGCTGCGTCGACGCGAGAGACGACGCTCGAGGACTCGGGCGTCATTGATTTGAAAAAGCTCATGGCGAATGCCGAGCCGGTGGATTTGTTTCCGCCGGTATTGAATCCGGCGGATGCAGGCTTGTTTGCCGTACCTGAAATCACGTTGGTGCCGCAGGTGGTGGGGACGCAAAATCAAGCGAATGACGCGCAGGCGAAGGCAACTGGAGGACGTGGAAAGTGGGTTGCAGCCGCGTCGTTGATGGCCGTGGCGGCGGTGGGGACGCTGATCGGCCTGCATGCTCGGGGGCTCGAGGCGCAGTCGAAATCCGTTCCTCAGCTTCAGAATGGCGTGGCGGCGGCGGCGCGAACGGTGTCGCCGGAGCCGCGTGAGCGTGCCGAAGCGCCACGACCGCAACCGACGCCGCAATCGGTTGCGACTGCGCTTCCAAGTCCCGCACAACCGAAGGCGGTGCAAGCACGAGCTCCGGCACCGCAAAAGATTCGACGTGCCGTGACGAACCCGCCGCTGCGCGATCGAGCACGCAAGGCCGAGCCGGCCGCCGAGCCGAAGCCCGAGGTGAAGCAACCTCCGCCCGAGCCGTGCGATCTCATGTGTGAGATTCGGCGAAGAGCCACCAAGAAGAAGTAACGAGCTGGAAGCCGAGCGGAGGTTCGTCCAAGGCATTTACGACGGCCCGATAGGCCTCACGTTCCGTGCATGAAAGCTCGACTCTGGAAGCGTCGCGGTTCGCGTGGGTTCGCTCGAACGCTCGGATATTTGGCAGGCATTTTCGTCACGGCGCTCTTCGTATCGTGGCTCGATTCACGTCGGCGCCGAGTGGTTGCGCGAGCGCGAGTTCCCAAAACGGCGGACGAGCGCACGATGCGTCGCATTGCCGAAGCGCAAGCGGGCGGCATGAGCAGCGAAGAAGGCCGAGCTCGGTGGGAGCGTGGTGAACATCCTGGGGGACTTCACGGCAAAGCCGAGCGATTGCCTCCTGATGCAGAATCGTTGGAGATCCAAGAGCCGCACGATCGCAAGGAGATCCACCGCGGCGCTAGGCGCACTGCAATGCCAGCGATGCGGCGCTGACACGATACGTCCGTTCACCAGCCAAGTTCAGGGCGCATGACGGCGCGCGTCTGGATACGATGGGCCAAAAGATGCCTGCCGTGCCCGAACGTGAAGCCGTGCATCGTGCCGAACCCCCGGCAAATGCAGCCACTGCTGCGACGCTTCGTCACGGAAGTGTGCGACCGTCGGAAGCGGCTCGGAGTGCTGCTGCGACGCCTCGAGTCACCGACATCCCGCCGCCCCCGGACGAACCGCAATCGTCTCGGCTGAAGCTACCGGGAGCCCTTTTGGCGACGACCGTCGTGCTCTTGGCGTACGTCGGCGCCATCGGTTTTTTCCAGTTTGTAATTCCAAACGCTCCGTCGCTCATCGCGCAAGTCGGCGGCGGCGTTGCCGTGGCGATCGTCGTGTTCTTCTTTCACGCGTTCTTGGGCGGCTCTTTCGTCGAGCACACGCTCCGTGCGGAAGAAGCGTACCGCGCGGGCCTCCGATTCATCGCGCTCGTCGCGCCGTCGATCGTGCGGTGGATCATTTACGCCTGCCTTTTCGGCATGTTCATCGTGGCGTTCTACGACCTTGCGGGGTGGAACGCGGAGCCCGTCGCGCGTTTGCGTGTGCTCGGCGCCGTCGCGATGCCCGCGATCTTGGCCACTTGTGCGGCGCTGCTCGTCGAGCGACGTTTTGCGCGCGGCGAGTTTTCCCTGGAGATCACGTATCCCCCAACCATGCCGCTGCGCGATCGCACCGATTGGAAGTTCAAACTCGATCGCACGTGGTCCTACGAAGCGGGACTCATGCGTGAATCGGTGCAGCGCATGGGGCGTCACGCGGCCATCTTTGGTTTTCTCGGTTCGGCCATTTTGATCGCGTGTGCAGTGATCTTGCTGCGTTACGCCAAGGACGAGGACGAACTGCGGCATCTCGTCGCGCTCAGTGTCGGTGCTGCGACGACCGTGTCGTTCACCTTGAACCTCGGCCAGGTCCTCTTTCGTTCGGCCAGCAACGATTCCACCGCGCGCATGATGGCGTGGTCCGCTCGCACGCTGCTCATCGTCAGCGTGGCGACGGCGTTTTTCTCCGTCGCGTTCTTGTCGGGGTCGGGCGACAGCTCCGACGGCAAGGGCTACCTCTTTCAGGGCTACAAGGGTGCGCTCATCGTAGGCGTGGCCGTAGCGCTCTTGGGCGAACGCATTCTTCGAGCCGTCAAGGATCGCGCCGCAACGCTTCTCGGTGTTGGCAATGCCGCGGTTGCGCGAACGGGTGACATGACGCTCATCGACGGACTGAGCGACGAGGACATCGCGCGGCTTGCCGAAGAGGGGATCGATTCGACGCACGCGCTCGCGTATTGCCCTACGCCGCGTTTGTTCTTCAATACGCCGTACGGCTTGCAACGGCTCTGCGACTGGCAGGACCAAGCGCTGCTCATCGCGAGGGTTGGCCGGACAAACGCTCAGCTCCTGCGCGAGCAATACATGATCCGTGGTGCTGTTGCGGCGCGGCAACTCGCGCGTGAAATCTGCACACGCGAAGGAGGTGGGACGCAGCGTACGCCGGATCCGCCCAGCGAAAAGCTTGCCGCGATGCCTTCGGAGGAAGGTGAAGACGAAGTGGCAAAGCTGCGTGCGCTCGCGAAGGCGATGGGTTTTATCGGAGTGAACCAAGCCGTGCTCGGCTTGCGATCACTCGTAGATGACGAAGCCATCGAACGGCTCGAGCTCTTCTCGCGCGCCGTGCCCATCTGGCATCGAGGCGGCGTGATGGAAGTACCGCCCCGCGGGACGAACGTCGCAGGCGCGTGATTCCAAGCGTTACTTCTCGCGACGCCTGCGCGGCTTGTACTTGACCCGCACGGGAACTCCTTCGAAACCAAACGTTTTTCTGAGCTGGTTCTGCACGTACCGCTGATAGCTGAAGTGGAGTTTTTCCGGGTCACTCGCCATGACCACGAAGAGCGGCGGCGAAGTTTCAGCCTGCGTGATGTAGTACAGCCGCGGTGCGCGACCGCCTTGTGTGGGCGGTGGACGATTCGCAAGGACTTGCTCGAAAAACCGATTGAGCGCGCCGGTGGACACGCGTCCGCGATAAGCATCGGCAACTTTGGTCACCGTTTCCGTGAGCTTTCCAAGACCACGTCCGGTCTTCGCGCTGATGTGCACGACGGGAGCCCAAGGCGCGAACGTGATCTTGTCCCGAGCGAGCTCTTCGGCTTTCTTCGCCCCGCCCTTGTCGAGCAGGTCGCTCTTGTTGAGCGCGATGACGACACCTCGTCCGCGATCCACCGCCAAACCGAGGATTTTCGCGTCTTGTTCCGCAACGCCTTCGGCTGCATCGCATAGAAGCACCACGACTTCGGCGCGTTCCATCGCCTGGATCGCATGCAAGACGCTCGTCGCTTCGACGACGCTGTCTTCCTTCGTCACCTTGGCCTTGCGACGAATCCCAGCCGTATCGATGAACATGAACGATCGACCATTACGCTCGACCCGCGTATCGATGGCATCGCGTGTCGTGCCTGGGCGCGCATCGACGATGACGCGTTCTTCTCCGAGCAACCGATTCACGAGCGACGACTTGCCGGCATTGGGTTTCCCAATGAGCGCCACGCGAATCGGGTGATCGGATGTTTCGACTTCGGATGATTCCGGCGGCAGCGGCGGAAGCGCTTTGAAAATGGCGTCTTCGAGCTCGTCGATGCGGCGTCCGTGCAGCGCCGATATCGGGATGATGTCGGGTGCTCCAAGGCGATACAGGTCGTTGCTTTCGATTTCGGTGCGTGTCGAATCGGCCTTGTTGGCGCAATAAATCACGGGTTTTCCCGAGCGCCGCAAGAGCGCGAGCTCGGCGCGATCAGCCGCCGTTGGAGGCGCGGCCGCGTCGAGCACGCAGACCACGACGTCCGCTTCGCCGATGGCGATGTCGATTTGCTTCTTGATGCTTTGCCGCATCGGATCGTCGCTTTCGGGGTCGAAGCCCCCGGTGTCGACGAGCATGTAACGTCGCGTTCGCGAAGTAACGGTGCCGTAGTGGCGATCGCGCGTCACGCCGGGTTCGTCATGGACGATGGCGGTTCGCCTGCCGACGAACCGGTTGAAGAGCGTGCTTTTGCCGACGTTGGGCCGGCCTACGATCGCCACGATGGGCAAAGGCGCGGCCATTTTGGAAGGCTCGGACGCCTCGAATTCGTTACGATCGACTTCTTCTTCGGACATTAGGTCGCCTCTTCTTCATCCGCTTCGTCGAGGTCGTCGTCTTCGTCATCGACGTCCTCCTCGTCATCGCCCTCGTCATCGTCGAGGTCTTCATCGACGTTCTCGTCGTCTTCGGGCTCTTCGTCACTGTCCGTAGCATCGCCTTCGTCGGGCGCTGTCGCGACAATCATGGTCGTGCTCGCTCCAGCGTCGGTTTTGCCGTAACCAAGCTCGTCGAGACGAGCGACGGATTCGCGCCAATCGGGCGTAACGCGCACCCACAAGCGGAGCACGACCTTTTCTCCGACGAGCTCTTCGATGCGTTTGCGGGCCGCAATGCCGATGCTTTTCAACATGGAGCCGCCGGCACCGATGAGGATCTTCTTTTGTCCCAGCCTTTCGACGTGAATCGTCGCATCGATTTGCACGGCCAATCCCGGCGCGCGCGGCTCCACGTACCGATCGACCGACACCGTCGTCGCATGCGGAACTTCGTTGGCCGTTGCTCGCAGAATCTGTTCTCGGACGTATTCGGCAGCGAAATACCGCGAAGGTTTGTCCGTCACGTCGTCCGCTTCGTATCGCCACGGGGCTTCGGGAAGAAGGTTTGCGACTTCGTCGAGCACGCGCGCCACGCCGTCTTCGCGCAGCGCTGAAATGGGCACGATCGACGCAAATTCGTGGGCTTTGCCGTAGGCTTCGAGCAGCGGAAGCAGGCGCTGTTTGTCTCGGACGAGGTCCACTTTGTTCACGACGAGCAGCGCCGGTCGGTTCTCCGCGAGGTCCTTGAAAAGCACCAGATCGCCTGGGTGCGTGAGCAGCGGCGGAGGTTCACGGTCGCCCTCGTCTTTGGACGACCGAGCCGCCGGGCGCGGCGCGATATCCGTGACGAACACGACGACATCTGCGCGACGTGCGGCTTCGCGGGCCGATTCGTTCATGACGCGTCCGAGCTGCGTACGCGGGCGATGAAGACCGGGCGTGTCGAGCAATGCGATTTCGGCCGACCCGTGATGCACGACGCCGAGCAGTGCATCACGCGTGGTTTGCGGGGTTGGCGAGACTATCGCGAGCGGCTGTTCGAGCGCGGTGTTGAGCAGCGTCGACTTGCCGACGTTGGGACGACCGATGATGGCGACCGTTCCACTGCGCTGTGGACCCGCGGGCAGGGGAGCGCGGCGTTTGTCGCGAGCGGGACGAGGCGGCGGCGGTGCTTTGCGCGCGTCTTGGCCCTTTCCTCGCGCTTCACCTTCGCTGCGCTGCGTTTTCCGTTCATCTCGCGGACCGCTACTGCGCACGCGCTGGCGTTCGTCTTGACGCACCGGCCGCTCGTCTCGTTCGGGCCTGCGTTCGTCACGACGCACCGGGCGGTCGTCGCGTCGAGCTTTGCCTCGAGCTTGCTCGCCTTGTTGTTTTTCCGGACGATCGACGCGCCGCGGCGCTCGTTCGTCGGAGTGCTTGCCTTTCGTTCCGGAAGGAGTCGCGGTGCGAGGGCCTGTGCGACCGGACTGAGCCGTATCCGAGCGGCCTGGGCGATTGGGCTTGGATCGGCGCTCGGTAGGGCCTCCGCGCTGTTCGGACGGCTCGTCTCGATTGGTTCGAGCTGTGCTGGGACGTGCCGCCCGTGATTCGTGTCTGCGACTCTTCACGCAGCGCGCGATAGCAGACGCGCGCGTGGGCCTCAAACGCTCCGTCACCATGCACGCCCCTTTGTCTACGGTCGGACTTGCCGCGGCCGTTGGCGATCCGGGCCGTACGGCGGTACAAGCGAGCCATGGAAGCCGTGGCCGAGCGTGCCGAAGAAGAACAATCACGCCCATCTCGCGAGAAATCGGGCCCGGCGAGCACGCTCGGCGGGGCAACGGGTGGTTGGTCGTCGCGGATCGTCGCGTACGCCGTCGCAGCCGTGATGTTTTTCGGGACGCTGGCCAAGAGCGGCATCTGGGACCCGTACGAGCTCGATGCAGCCGAGTACTCGCGTCGTATTGCCATCCACGTGTTCGGCGCGAAAAACCTCGAGCTGCCCGATGCAATGAACGCAATGCCGACGCTCGGCGATCTGCGCATGGGCGAGCTTCCGTTCACGTCGATGGCGCTTGGTTTCAAGCTCTTCGGCTTGCGCGACTGGACGGGTAGGCTGCCGCTCGCGATCTGGGCCTTCCTGGGCGTCGTCGTTCTGCACGAGCTCCTTTCGCGTTTGTCGGGACGCAAGACAGCGCTTTACGGAGCGGTGGCTCTCGCGACGATGCCGCTCTACTTCATGCAAGCTCGCACGATGCTCGGCGACATCGTGACGATGTCAGCGCTCACGATGGCCTTTTCGGGCCTCGTGGGCATGCTGCTCGATCGCGCTCACCCGCGCGTGGGCGACACTCCGGCCGCAGAGACGCGAACGCTCTTGGTCAAACTCGTATGGTTTGTCGTGGCGGCAGTTGGTCTCGTCAGCGGATACATGTCGCGGGGACTTTTGATCGGCGTTGCCATTCCGACCGTCACGGCTGGTTTGACGTGGCTCGCGCTTTGCCAAGGATCTCCGCGATCGCGCCTGGAAAATGCGCTTGGAGCGCTCTCGCTCGTGGGGGGCCTCGTTGCGACATATTTTGCAGTCAAACTTTATTTGGGAGCCTCTGCAACGGCACCGATACCGCGATCGCTCGGCGTGATGCCGATTGCGAAAGCTGGCGTGGAAGTCACGTTCGACCGAACGATTCGACACTTGGGGCACGCGATTTTCCCCTGGAGTGCGTTTGTCCCGTTCGCCGTGGGCCGGCTTTTTCGTGCGCCGGAGGGCCTTGATGACGAACGAATGCGGCGTGAAACGGGCCTGCGCGTCGCGCTGCTCGTGGGCGTGGCGGTTGCCTTCGCCGCGTACGCGTTTGCCGCGCCGCTCACGGCGTTCGTTCCGTTCAGTGCCGTCGCGCTTCTTGCCGCGATTGCTGCGGTCGCCGTTGCGGATTTCGATCGCGGCGCGCCGCCCTCTCGCAGCATCGCCTTGGCGACGGTCCTGCTCGCCGTCGTGCTCTACCGCGACATGACCCTCGAGCCGAGCCGCGTGTTTAGCGTGTTCGAGGTGGACAAACCTTCGTTTCCGAAGAGCTTCGAGGAGACTGCGAAGACGCTCATGCGCCTTTCGATGGTGGGGTTTGCCGGACTCGTTGGGATCGCGTGGTTCGAGTCGAAAGAGGAGCGCGCTCCATCGTCGTTACGGCGCTGGTACGACGATCTCGTCAAAAATTCGCGCGAGGCCGTCGACACGCTGGCCACGATTTGGAACGGCAACCTCCTGTTCGCCATGACCGTCTTGGAAGCGGCGCTCGTGGGACTTGGCGCGATGCTTTTCGTAGGCACGCGCCTTGGTTGGGGCTCCACACAGAGGCTGTCCAAGAACTTCATCGAAGTTGGGCTCAACTTGTGGTGGGCCGTTCCGCTGCTCGCGGTGCTGGGGGTTTTCGCGCTGATTGTCGTGCGCGATGTGTTTCGGTGGTTCATCGAGCGGACGCGTTTGCCACGAGGCGCGGGCGTGTTGCTCGGTGCGGTCGTCGTCGGAGCGGTGCTTTCGTTTGGCTACTTCCCGGCACTTGCGGCGCAGGTTTCACCGAAGGAAGTGCTCGATGCTTACGGTCGCTTGCAGCGGACGGGTGAACCGCTCGGACTGCTCGGCGTACGTGCTCGCTCCATCGCGTACTACCAGCGCGGAGGCGAAGTGCTTTCGTTCGCGGACGCGAAGCAGGCCTTCGAATGGATGATGGCGAGCGATGCTCGGCGCTGGCTCATCGTGAAGGCGGACGATCTTCCGAAGCTCAACTCGATGCACCGCGCCGCGAAGGGAAAGAACCTTCCGGTGCTCGATGCGCGGTCGAGTCAAATTCTTCTCGTATCGAACGATCTCGGCGGCATGCCGAACGAAAATCCTCTGCGCGGGACGGTCCTCGATGATGCGCCGACGCCTGCGAACAAGACCGACGTGATGTTCGAGGATCAGCTCGAGATGTTGGGGTGGGAAGTGCGTGACTCGGCGGGTGCGGTCGTGGATTCGGTGGTGCCGCAGCGCAAGTACCACATGCGCTTTTATTACCGCGTTGCGAAACTCGTTCCGGGCAACTGGAAGGCGTTCCTGCACATCGATGGCTTTCAGCGTCGGTACAACGGCGATCACACCGCGTTCGAAGGCAAGTACGCATCGAATCTTTGGCAGCCAAACGATGTGCTCGTGGACGACTACGTCTTCGAGCTCGAGCCGAACTTCACACCAGGCGACTACACGGTCTTCACCGGCTTTTTCTCGGGAGATACGCGGTTTCGCGTAGCGCGTGGGAATCACCACGACAACCGGGTCGTTGCTGGTGCACTGCGTGTGCGCTGATCAAGCTGGCGCGGACGGTTTCCGGATTTGCCCTACTCCGTCCAGATCGGTGATTTCAGTCGAGTATCCGAGCCCTTGGCGCGCGCGTGGAAAGCGGCTACGCGAAGAAAGTCATGGGAAATCGAGACGGCGATGATCGGAAGCGTGACGCAGCAAAAAATGCGTTCGATCTCGACTCGTCCGATCTGAACAGTCGACTCGAACGACGGTCGTCCACGAGGTTCGATGTGACCTGGTCGGTGGATTGCGAAACCGAAGAAACGTTTCTTTACGCGGCTATCACGAACATTTCCGAACTTGGGATCTTCGTGCGTACGACGGAACCACTCGGCACGGGCACGCAACTCACGTTGCGGTTTGTCCCACCCGATGCATCGGAACCGTTTGTCCTCATAGGAACCGTGCAGTGGGTGAACATGGTGCGTCCGATGCACGACAACCCGAATCCGGGCATGGGGATCAAGTTCGTCAACTTGACGCTCGACGATCGCGAGAGGTTGGTCGCGACAATCCGCACCATCGCGTACTTGCGCGAAAGCGTCGCGTGCCCTTCGGGGGTGAACTAATCCTCAAAGGCCCGCGGGCAGCGGGAATCGGCGCACGAAGACGCCGGGATGATTCATGCTCTTGTCCGTCCAGCCAAACGCGACGAACCCTCCGCCGCCGATGGCGACTGCGGGACCAAAGCGTTCGCCGAACGTGCCTTCGGGGTCGGGCGTGGACACGACGAACGCGTCGTTTTGTCCCGTGACGCTGTTGTAGCCGAACCCCGACGTTCCTCCGATGAATCGAGCCGAGATCTTGCCAGGCACGTCTTCCCAGGCGACGGCGAAAAACCCGAGGCCCGCGGCGACGACGGGCCGTTGCTGGAGGTTTTCCGTGACGGTGTTCGCGAGGCCTTGTTCGTCGCTCCCTGCGACACGTGCGCGATTCGCGTCGTAGCGTTGGAAGTGGATGTCGTCGCCGTTGGCCGAGTGCCAAGCGATGAGTGATCGGCCGTCTTCGAGCATCGCGATGTCGGGTTGGTCCTGGACACCCATGGTGTCGTCGTTGACGAGCGTCGCTGCACCAACGGTTCCAGTTGGTGAAACCGTGACCATGAAAACGCCGTCACCATCGCCCGGCCCGGAGCCCTCGTAGACGACGACCCAGCCGTCTTTGTTGCCGGCGACGCGCGGAAACTTCGCGCTCGTGGCGATCGAAAGCTCGTCGGCATCCAGGCCCCCGCTCTTGCGCCAAATGCGGCCAAACGTCGACGTACCGCGATGCCAAACGATGAGCGCTGCGTCGTTCGGACCGCCTGCGACATGCGGACGGAGCTCGCCATCGCCAACTTGCGTCGTGACCTTGACGGGAGGCGCATCGGCACATCCCCACTCGTTTTGAACGTTCACGTAGACGTCGTAGTTGTTCGCCCCGTTCTGATCGGTTGCGTACGCGATGAGCACGCGATCGGGGCCCACTGGCGCCACCGAAGGAGCCCGTTGCGTGAGCGCGGGGGCAGGGCCACCGACGTTGCCGCAAAGCGCGGGCAACTTGATTTGCTGCGACAGCGGGAAGGGTTCGTCGATCTTGTACAGATCGCCCCGCAAAAAGCGCATGTGAATGTCGCCGCCGCCCACTTCGGCCGTGTTCGTGTACGCCGTACGCAGTGCGTTTTTCGTCGAGTCGGCGCCCGGGCAAAATGCCATCGCAAGCTCGATCTTCGTGCCTGGGGCACCGTTTGTCAGGGCCGGAGGTACCGAATTGTCGACCGATAGGAGGATCTCCTCGGCCGTGCAATCGCACCGACAAACCGGGTCCGCGACGATGCCGGCGCATTTGCCTCCTTCGTCGTTCAAACAGTTGCCGGCAGGCCCGAAATCACACTGCTCGCCCGTTTGCAGCATGCCGTCGTTGCAACATGCAGGCGGGTTGTATCGCTGCACCTTGATGGCAACTTCGAGCGGGTCTTGATCGATCTTCGCGACCGTGCAGCCTTCCGCAAGAATTCCTGCGGCGCCCTTCGCGACCACCGAAAAAATTTTCTCGGAACCGTCCTGATCGAGCTCGATTTCTTTGCACCAAGCAGCACCGCCGCTGCATCCGCTCTTCTGTAGCTCGAACGTCTGAACGCCTTCGCCAGTAGGTGCGTTGTTCACGTGTCCCGCGCTCGTGCATTCGGCACCGCTCGAGTTGAACACGCTGAGCGTCACGCTCGTGGCTTGGTCGAGCAAACCGAGCGGAGCTTTCATGACGAGTCCAACTTGCACGGGAGCATTGGTGCAAGCACCGATGGCGATGGCAGCGGGAAGCGCGGGGACGAGAGCAAGCAAGAGGCGACGTCGACGCATGAAGCGAGTCTAATACAGCTCGACTGCGCGTAGTGGATGCGCGAACAGACAGCGAAGCTGCTCGGTCAGGAGTCAGTAGCCGTATGCGGAATTGAGGTCGGCGTTGCGTTTCGGAGAAGCCGGAACGCTGCGCGTGGGGCCTCCGCCGGGGGCCGATGCTTTGCTTTTCGCGGTCGCACCAACGGGTGGATCGGCAGGTTTTGCTGCGGGAGCGGGGGCTGCGGCGGCACGGCTCGCGACGGCACCTCCCGCAACGCCGCCTCCCGGAGCTGCTGCAGCAGCACCAGTGCTCGTGCCCGTCTCCGTCTCTCGTAAGGCGTCTTCAGCGCGCTGTCTGTAACCTTCGGACGACTTGAGCGACGACAAGAGCTCGCGCGCTTTCTCGTTGTTACCAAGGCTCTTTTGGCATTGCGCGGCTTCCCACGCTGCATCGGCCGCGGCGGACGTTCCGGAAAAACGCGTGCCGATGTCTTCGTACAAAGGCACGGCTGCTCCGCAGCCCGATTGATCACGCGTGGAACGCGCTTGCGACAGCGCCTTTGCAGCTTCGCCATCGCTCGACTGAGCCTGTTTTTCCTGACCATCTTTGCCGCGTTTGTCGGAATCGACCTCGGCCGCTTCTGCTGCTGCCGCAGGAGGTGCCGGAGCCGCGGCGATCGCTTGCGGCGTCGGTGCTTCGGGTTCGTCCGGCGTGGGTACGCCGCGTTCGGTCACGCTGACGGGCGATGTGCCGACGGTCCCGGGTTTGGCGCGCAAAAGCAAAAGACTCGAACCGATGACCAGGAAAAACAGCGCGGCCATGGCGAGCTGCGGACGCATCGCGTGGCTACCCGCCCACGCGAGCACGCGGAGGACTTGGCGGTGCCATGGGGTTTTACGTTGCGCAGCGAGCGCCGCGGCCATGATCCGAGATTCCAAGTCCGGGCTCGGTTCATCGAGGGGTAAACTCGCACCTTCGCGCGTGCTGCGTAGTCCGTTCCAGGCCTCGGAGCATCGAACGCAGGAGTCTACATGTCGGCGGAGCGCGGCCGCGGTGAGCTCATCGAGCTCCCCATACAGCGCGTCCATCACGACCTGGTCGAACTTCTCGCAATCCATGAGCCACCTTGCCCAGCGTTACCGCAGGGCTCGAGCATAATCCTCGTATTCGGCGAGCGCTTGTTGCAAGCGCTCGAGGGCGTACCGCATTCTGCTCTTGGTCGTATTTTCCGGGACTCCGACAATCTCGGCGATCTCCTTGAACGGCACGTTCGCCACTTCCCGCAGCAAGAAAACTTCACGTTGCTCGGGCGGCAATTCCTCGACGGCGCGTGTGATTCGTTGCCCGAGCTCGGCGCCGATCGCGACGCGATCGACCGCGGATGCAAAATGCGCATCGGCAATGCGCTCGCCAAGGGTCGGGCCGTCTTCGCCGCTGTTCGTGTTCGCCGCTTGATCGAGCGACGGGTGCCTACGCAGAGCAGCTTTTCGCAGATGGTCGATGCAGACGTTTCGAGCGATGGTGTAAGCCCACGTGGAGAAACGAGCCTCGTGTTTGAAGTCGGCCGCATTTTGTACGACCTTGACGAACACGTCCTGCACGAGATCCTCGGCCACTTCACGCGAACGCACCGTGCGCAAGATGAAGTTGTAAACGGAGGTCTTGTGCCGGCGCACGAGTCCAGCGAAGGCGGATTGATCTCCACCCTGAAACCGCATCATCAAGACTTCGTCACTCACCTCCTCGCGCGAAATGGTCGGCATCGATCACCTCCCGAATCCTCGATCGACCATCGAGAGGCCGAGCGGGGTGGGAAGGTGAAGGTGCTTGTGGCGACACATATGACGCGCGAGGGAGCTCGAAGTTCTGACGCTGGCTAGTCGTCCCTGCACGACGCAACCTTAGCGGATCGCGGCGCCGAGCACGCCTCCAAATCTTGGCCCGGCTTCGATCGGACACGGAAATCCGCGGTTGCACGCATCCAGATCCGAAACGTAGACTAGGACAATCCAGAAGGGCATCCATTGGGTGCCCGCCATCGGGCGAATTGCTTTCACCACGGGACCGTCCTTACATGCGACTTGCACGGAACACATTTGCTGCGATCGTCGCGGCATCGTGGTTTGTCGTTGCCCACGCCGAAGCGCAAGCTCCGCCGGCGCCAGGGCCTGCGACTTCGCCCCCTCCAGCACCCGCGGCGACCGCGCCAGCACCCGCGCCGGGACAGCCCGCACCTGCTGCCGGACAACCCGCGACAGTGCCAGGACAAACTCCTCAGGTTCCCGGACAACCGGGCGTAGCGCCGGGACAAACTGCGCCGGGTCAAGCGCCCGCCATGGATGGCCCGACCTACTCCATTCGATTGCGCGACCTCGAACAACGCATCGATGACCTCAAAGAGCAGATTCGCCGCAGCCATACGCGTTTGTCGCTCCTCAGCGACACAATCCTCGCCGGCGGCGGTGGTGGCGGTTCGCGCGCCATCATCAAGTTCAACAACGACATCTCCACGGCCTGGCGCGTCTCGAAACTGCTCATCGTGCTCGATGGAACCGTGCAGTACAGCAAGACCGATCAGCAGGGCGTCATCGCGGATGCAGGCGAAATACCCGTGTTCACTGGGACGATTCCCCCGGGCGCTCACACGGTTCAAGTGCTCGTCAACCTGACCGGCACGGGCTTCGGAGTCTTTTCGTATTTGAAGGGATACAAGTACGAAATCCGGTCGGATTACTCGTTCACGTCACTCGAAGGGAAAACGACGAACATACAAGTCGTTTCGTTTGAAAAGGGTGGAGCAACGGCGCGCTTCGAAGAGCGGCCGGCTGTTCGGTATTCCGAAAAAGTCACGCAAGGACTCGGGGACCTGCCCGCGGCGGCCGCGCCGGGGGCAGCTCGGTGATGGGCGCGTGAGGGGACGCATGATTCGTCGCCGATCTTCTCCACTTCGTTCGGCGATGTGCAGCCTGATGCTCTTCGTCGGCGTGGCGATCACTGCCGAACCGACGTTTGCCGCCGACAAGGATCAAGCTCTCACGAGCGCTACGCAGCAGATCCGAACGGCCGTGAACGACATGAACGGCATCGACGAAACCATCAAGCGATCACGCATCGGGCAGCGCACCGCGTCGCAGATGGTCGGTGACGCCGTGCTGCTCATGGCATCGCGCGATTGGGATCGCGCGGCCGTGGTGCTGAACAAGGTCGTCGAGAAATATCCAGATCATCCAACGGCTTTCCCCGAAGCGATGTCGCTGCTCGGCGAAGCGTACTTCTCGTCGCAACAGCACCTCGCAGCGCGGCGCGTATACCGCAAAATTCTCGATCGCTCGCAAGAACCGCGCTTTGGCCAGTACCAAGTTCCCGCGATCGAAAGGCTCGTCGACATCGCCATGCGCACGCGTGACGACCGAGGGCTCGATGAAGTGTTTGTCGCGATGAACCGCTTGCCGCCTGCTGCCGTCACGAGCGGCATCATGTACGCGCGTGGCAAGGCGTTCATGCTCAAGAAGGATTGGGCTTCTGCGAGACAAGCGCTGATGATGGTCGATCCGCAGAGCAAGTACCTGCATCAGGCCGGCTATCTGTTGGGTCTCGTGGCGATGAAGGAAGCGACGCCGAAGCCCGCGCCTATAGCTGCCGGCGCATCACCCGCGCGAGTGCCCAGGCAAAGGTACGTCCCGGCCATCGATCAGTTTTACCGCGTCACGAAGTTGCCGATCGATTCAGCCGAGCATGCGCACGTGATCGATTTGGCCTGGCTCGCGATTGGCCGGCTATTTCACGAAACCGAAGATCTTTTGCAGGCCGTCGACGCGTACAATCACATCGACCGTTCGTCGCCGGAGTTTGGCACGGCGCTTTACGAGCTTGGTTGGGTGTACGTTCGTCTGGGCGACATGGAACGAGCTCAGCGGGCGCTCGAAATCCTCGCAGTGGCCGATCCGAAGAGCAAAGACATTGCCGACGGATTGCTCTTGCGCGCGGATCTCATGCTACGTGCAGGGCAATTCGAAAAAGCGCTTCGCGTGTACGAAGGCGTGCGCGCCGAATATGATCCCGTCACCACCAATATCGATAACTTCCTCCGATCGACGAGTGATCCGTCGGTCTATTTCGACAAATTGAGTCGTGGGGAAACGGGGGCTTTCGACAGTTCTGCTTCGGCGCTTCCCACATCGGTTGTGCAATGGGCGCGTGAAGAAGATGATGGGGATTCTGCGGCGGCCGTTGTCGAAGCGTTGGGCGAATGTCGTAAGCTCATCAAACAATCGAATGAAATGATCCGCAAGCTCAGCGTGGTCATGTCGTCTTCCAATCGCGTACGGGCATTTCCGGATTTGAAGGCAGGCGAAGAACGCGCGCTGGGACTCGTGAATCGGATTGCAGTGGCGCGTTTGTCGATTGGTCAGGGGCTCGATGTGGTCGAAGAGTCGGCGCTATCGGGTGAAATCGGGCAGGTGCGCGCCAGGCGGCGATCGCTCGAGAAACGATTGCGAATGCTCCCCGTCAACGACGCCGATTTTTTGGATCGCGAAGCGCAGGCGATGAAGCAATGGAACATGCCGTCGCAAGCCGTTCAGCGAATGTCGCTCGAGCTCGACGTCATGGAGACGCAAATCAAGGCGCTTCGGCGAGTGCTCCGCGATTCGTCGAAAGGAACCGTGCGAGATCCCGCGGTCGTGCAGCGTTTCGAGCTCGAATTGCAGCAACACGAAAAAGACATCGAATATTATCGCAATCAAATCCAGGTCGTCGACCGCGTCGTCGGAGCAGGGCGAATGCAGGTGGGCTTCGGCGACCAACGGTTTGTCGAAGATGCCCAAGTGCGGATTGCTTATCGCGATGCGATCATTCGCGAAGTGCAGCTCGCCATGGGCGGGGCAGGAGGCGCGGCGCTTGCCGATTATGCCCGGCGAGCGGCGCCGATTTTGCGCGAGGCCGAGGATGGCGATACGCGGGTTCTTTCGGCGCTCACGGCACTCGAGCAGGAGGTTGCTCGGCGCACGGACGAAGTTCGCGTGATTATGGAGCGCGAAACGGTGGCGATGGTGGGCTACGAAGTCGAGCTCGAAAAACTCGATAGGGAATCGCGGGCGGTCGTGGGAGAAGTCGCGCGTAGAAATTTTGGAATCGTGCGTGATCGATTGCGAAATATCGTTTTGCGTGCCGACGTTGGAATCACGGAGCAAGCTTGGGAGGTGCGCGAAGAGCAATTGACGCGTGTTCGGAGCTTGCGCGTGGAGCGTTCGCGGGAAGAAAAATTGCTCAAAGAAGAGCTCGACGAAGTGCTCGAGGACAGTGCCACGCCGGAGGAAAAACCGAAGTGAGCAAGGAGCGCCTTCGAAGGAGTCAATCGCATCGAGTGGCTGCGTCGGTGTTGGGGCTGCTCGTGGTGACGTGTGTCGCTTCGGGCGCCGCGTCGCAAACGCAGCCTGCACCGCCGCCTTCGTCGTCGGCGACGCCTGTCAATCCGTATCTTGCGCCGCCGCCTTCTGCGTCCGCTGCGCCTCCAGCGGTTACTGCTGTTCCGCCGCCCATTGCATCTGCGGCTGTTCCGCCTCCCGTGGCATCGTCTGCGCCGCCGATACCGCTGCCCGTTCCGTCATATACCGTTCGTCGCAAAGTGCATGCGCCTCCGCCGCCGCCTCCGACGCCGGCGCAAGTGGCAGCACTCGCCGAGCTCGAAAAAGAGGCCGAGGCATTTCGGCAATACGCGACCGATTATCGCGGCGCAATGACGCGCATCATTCAGAATCATTATGAAGAGCGCCGCCGGCGCGTCATCGATGCGCTCGATCGTGAAATCAACATCGAGCTGATGGGATTGAAAGATGCCCGTGCCGAGGCCATTCGGCGGCTCGAACAATTCGTTGCGCGATATTCAGGGGCGGCGGCGCATCCGGAGAGCACACCGACGGCGATGTTTCGTCTTGCCGCGCTGTATGAAGAACGCGCGCGTGACGACGGTGATCTTTCGGAGGATCTGGCCGTTACGCTATTGCCGGCGATTGCGCTGTACAAGCGGATCATTCGCGAGTTCCCTCAATACAAGGAACTTTCCGGCGTTTATTATTATCTCGGCCATGCCTTGAACGATTCGGGGCGTTTTCCCGAGGCGCAGCAGGTATTTCGGTCGATGGTTTGTCATAACCTATATCCGTATCCCGTCGAGCCGGATCCCCAAAATCCTGCCAAAGATACGATTGGAAAACTTCCGCAGGACCACGATCGTCAGTATTGGAATGCGTGGGAAGGCCGCCATCCCGAGCCGATTGCGCAGATGAAGGCACGGCTCGGTGCGAATTTCGATCCCGAAGAAACGGTGTTCGTCAATCCGTATCCGGATTCTTGTCAGCCACTCCAAAAGAGTCCCGTCTTGGCTCGAGGTGCCGAGCCGAGGTACCTTGCCGAGGTTTGGTGGATCATCGGCGATTATCATTTCAATGAGCTCGACCAGGGAGCCGGGCCTTATACGTTCAATCGGGCCGAATCCGCGTACAAGCGCTCGCTTCAATTCAAGAATCCGCCGGTGTATGGCGTCGCGATGTACAAGCTCGCGTGGACCTTCTTCAAGCAGCAGCGCTACGAAACCAGCGTGCGTCAATTCGTCGAATTGTTGAAGTATGCCGACGAGCAAGAGAAAAAGACAGGCGATACGGGCGCGGATTTTCGTTCCGAGGCGTATACGTACGTCGCCGGTGCGCTCACGTATCTCGATTTTACGGGCCCCGGCGCAGACGAACCGTTCATTCCGCGCAGCGACGTTCTGGACCTCGAAAAGGACGTGCGCATTGCCGAACAAAAGATGCGGATTGCGATCGATCGGGTGCAGAATCCGTCGCTGATTCCGCAGGATCGCAAGTGGACGGTAGAAATTTACAAAGCGCTCGTCGCCGAATTCAAGGAGCTCAATCAGTATCGCAACTTGATCGAAGTGAGCGAGATGATTTTGAAGCGCTGGCCGATGGACCGGGACGCACCGGTTTTGCAATCGCAGATCGCCGATATTTACGATATGCTGGCGAGTCGTGCGCGCGAGGGTACGGCCGAAAAAGCGGAGAATGCAAAAAGGGCGCTCGATGCGCGAACGAAGCTCGCGGCCTACGTGGGAAATACGCCGTGGGTCGCGGCGAACCGTGACGACCCTGAAGCCATTCAGGCGGCCGAAAAGCTCGTGCGTGGAGGGCTTCGTCGCGCAGCGGCCGATCACACGAATGGCGGCAGCGCGCTCGTGAACTTGGCGCGGGAAACAGGCGACGAAAAGGAGCGGGCGAAGCATTACGAGCGGGCGCTTTCGGAATATCGAATGGCTGCGACGGGATGGCTCGGCGTGCTCGGGGAAGACGACAATGCGCCCGATGCCTACGAAAGTCGTTATTGGCTTGCCGACGCCAATCACATGGTGGTCGTCATTCAAGTGGCTTTGGACAAGTCGCCGACGGCGGAAGAGGTCGAAGCGGCGCGGCGTACGGCCGCCGACGTGCGCGATTCGAATGAGGACGACCGGTATTTGCAGCCTGCCGCGTTCATGGTCGTGGATACGGCGCAGCAGCTCTTGATCGACCAGTACAAATTGCACAAGCGCACGGGCGGGCAGCAGGGACTCGAGCAGCGAACCGGGCTGAAGATCGTGACGGAGAATGACCAGCCGAAGGTCAACGAGGAAGAAATACCCAAAGCGGTGCTCGCGGCCATTGCGGCGCGTGATGAATACATTCAACGCGTGCCTCCGACGGCCGACTTGACGACGAAAGATGCGCAAACGGGCGCCGAACAGAAAAACAGCGAGTTTTACGCGTATCAATCGGCCGAGTTTTTCTTCCTTTATGGGCATTTCAAAGAAGCGCAGCGGCGCCTCGAGCCCATTTATGCCGAGCAATGCGGAAAGAGCCCGTTCGGATACCTCGCGTGGGAAAAACTCACGACGATGGCGAACCTGATGAACGACATTCCGCGTTCACGAGCATTGGCCGAAGCTGCGCAAATCAAGAGTTGTGCCATAGGCGAGGAACAGAAGCTCAAAGAAAAGGGCATTTCGCAGCCGACGATTTCGCGCGGGTATTACATCGATGCTGCGGCCAAATTCGAGAAGGCCGAAAAAATGCCCGATGGTCCCGAACGGGTGCAGGCATGGCGCGAAGCTGCGGCGCTTTATCGCGTAGCGCTCGAAAAAGCCCCCGCGCGCGACGAAGCGCCCGAAGCGGCCATCAATGGCGCTTATTGCTACAAGCAGGTCGGGGACTACGATCAAGCCATCGAGATGTACACGTTGTTCATCAAGGAATATGGCAACGAAGTGGGCATGGCAAAGCTCGACAAGGGAGATCCGACGGCCAAACCTCCGGTAGCGCCCCAGCCGAAAAAACTTGCCGAACGTGTCGGGTACTTGAAGCGAGCCTACGATGCATTGAGCGCGTCGTACGTGCTGTTTTTCAATTATCGAGCGGCTGCTGAAACGTACGATACGATATCGCGGAATACTCGGTTCGAGCAAGCTGCCAGGCGCACTGCGGCCAAGAATGCGGTTCTGCTTTATGCGAACGTAGGAGAACGGGACCGCATGGTGGCGTCGCGAGGCAAATTCATGGAGCTCAGCCCGCCTCCCGAGCAAAAAGCGGAAATCGATTGGCTCGTTGCGTCCTCGGATCTCAAGGTGTGGGACGAGCGCGGTATCGACGACGGGGCGAACAAGGCGGCACGGCTCAAGGCGATTACCGCGATGGAGGATTATTTCACGGCAAACAAGAACAATCCCGCCGCATCGCCGTACCTCGTGCAAGCCGCGTATCACGCAGCCAAGCTTTACAAGGCGGGGAGTGATTCCAAAGCCGCGGATTGGTGTCGATCGACGATCAGTGCCTTCGACAAATTCCGCACGTCGTCGTCGCTTTCGGGGCAAAAGCCGCTCGGAAGCGAACAAGCCGACATGGCAGCGGAATGTGCTTATTTGGCCATCGACGATAAGCTCAAGCAAACCTGGGATTACGGCACGAACCATCACCGTTATGCGGGTGTCATCGACAAGGTGATCAAAGAATACACCGACGACCTCAAGAAAGCCGGCGATACGTTCTTCAACGATTTGCAATCGGTCGTGACGTCGTATGAATCGCGCAGGTTGTCGGTCACGGCTTTTGCGCGTCAGGGTACCCTTTACGATTCGTGCCGCACGGGACTCTACAATACGCGACCTCCGGGCTTGAAGCTGTATACCGACCGCGAGGAAAAACTCTTGAAGCTCGCTGAAACGAGCGATCGCGAAGATTTGCAGGAAACGGCGGACGCGATTCGACAACGCCGGCGCGAGCAATGGCGTGCGGCTCGTGAACGGCTCCTCAATGATGCCGATCGGGCGATGATCAAGTTTTACGTACAAGCGGTGGTGTATTCGAGGGCGTGGAACATTCGGACGCCGGAAATCGATCATGCGATTCAGCGGTTGGCATTCTTCACGGACATTCTGGGTGATGTGAAAATGCGTGATTTGAGTCAAGGGGTCGTCGATCCGGTGTCCAAGCAACCGTTCGTATACGAGGACGGATTCTTTTTGCGTACGCGCCCGGGGATGTCGCCGCAGCTCGTACCGGATACGTTGCCCGTGCCGCTACCCGTGGGGAGCCAATGAACGGTCGATATCGATTCGCTCTTGGTGTTTTTGCGATTGCGCTGTTTCAGGGCGTCATCGCAGCGTGTACGGAATCGACCACGCAGCCGAATCCAGCGGTACCTCCGCAGCCCACCGCGCCCTTCGGGGGAACTGGCGTCAATCCATTCATGCAGCAAATGGGTGCGCAGCCGGTGCAAGATCCCAATGCGCCGCCGGGTGCTGCGACAGCGCCGCCTGCACCTCCTCCGCCCGAAGCGCCAATGATGTCGCCGGCGGGAATGATGGCGATGCAGCAGGGCACCGGTGCGTACGTCACGGGGGACCTCGAAGGGGCGAAAAACTTCTATCGGCAGGCAACGCAATCGGATCCGACGTCGGCGCATGCATTTCACGCGCTCGCCGTCGTGGAAGAACGGTTGCGAGACCTCAATGCCGAAGCGAGTTATCAGCGGGCCATTGCGCTTGCTCCGAAGTTCGAGCCTGCGATCATTGCGTATTCGCTGCTGCTCATTCGCCGAAGCAAGTTTGCCGAAGCCGAACGATTGCTCACGGAGAAACGTTCGGCGCTTGGACGGAGTGCGGCGATCACGGCGACGCTCGCGGAAGTCAAGAGCTTGCAAAAGGATACGGGGTCGGCGCAGCGTCTTGCGCAGGAGGCGCTCAAAATCAACCCCGATTATCGTCCCGCCATGGTGATCATTGCGCGGGATCATTATCGCAATAGAAGGCTCGATTTGGCGCTTTATGCGCTGCAGGCCATCCTCGATGGGTTTGGCGATGAGAACCCTGCACGTGACAAGGACAATGCGGAAGCGTTCTTGCTACGCGGGCTCATTTTGCGCGAACAAGGGCAACGGGCTGCGGCGATGGACCAGTTCCGCAAAGTCGTGCAGCGAAGGCCGGACTTCGTCGAAGCTCGCTCGCAGCTCGCCATCATGCTGCTCGAAGCGGGGAATGCGCAAGAAGCCTTGATGCTGCTCGAAGGCGCTGTGAAGTACGACCAGTACAATATCCCGATTCGACTCGGGCTTGGAGATACGTATCGGCTCCTTGGTCGATATGCTGACGCCAAGCGCGAATTCGAATGGGTATTGGCGCGCGAACCCTCATTGCCGCAAGTTCATTACAATTTGGGCCTGCTCTATCTTTTCGCCCCGAGCATACCGGGGATGACGCCCAAGCAGCAGGTGGCCGAAGCCATTCGCGAATTGAAACGTTTCCAGGAAATCCGCCGAAAGAGCGATCGGGACGATAGCGAAGAACTATTGCAGCGCGCCAAGTTGAAAGAGGGCGAGCTTGCGGCTGCTGCAGCGGCGGAAGTCCCCGCGCCATTGCCTGCCGTGCCTGATGGTGGCATGGGCGAAGGCGGAATTCCCATGGGGCCGGGAATGCCCATGGCAGATGGAGGCATTCCGGAGGGTGGCGCGCCTGTGATTATGGTTCCGCCTGGAGCGCCGACGGCATTTCCGCCAGGACAGCCAATGCCTCCACCTGGTGCTCCGCCAGGGTTTCAGCCGGGAATGCCGCCGGGGATGCCGCCGGGGACGCCGCCCAATCCGGCGCCGACCGTGCAGCCGGGGCCGGTGCCGACTGCCCGCCAGGGGCCGCCGGGGCCCGCGCCATCGGCTCAGCCGCCGGCACCGCCGCCAACGGGTGCGCCGCCGCCAGGCCCAGTACCTGCACCGGCACCAACGTCGACCAGTCAAGCGCCGTTTTGATTGGCATGAATTCATGGACGAAAAGCATAAAATCAGATATTGTGATCGAGGGAGGCAAACCATGCGACGAGCAATGATGATGGTGGCCGGCATTTTGGCGCTTTCGATTGCCGAGCGGCCTGCCGCGGCGCAGGAGGAAAAGGACAAGGCACGCGGCGCCATTACGCTGACCGAAGTCACGATTACCGGCCGTATCGAAAAACCAATCGCCGCCGTCGACGTTGCCCGTATCGCACCTCGCCTCACGCTTGCCGAACTGCGGCAGCCATTTCTCGATCGCATCGAACAGGCCATTTTCAAGAGCCCGTTCTGATCTTCGCGTGCCACACCTGCCGATTCACGCCATCTCGATTGTTTTCCTCGTTCTGAGCGTCGTTTTTTCAGCGATTGCGGTGCTCTTGGCACGCGCGCAACTCGTTCGCGTCACAGCGCTTTCGTCAGGACAAACCCATTCGCTCGCCAAAAAAATCGCTCGTTTGCCCGAGGCAGAGCGACTGTCGGAATTGCGTCGAAAGGCGCCTTCTGGCAGCATTGAATGGCGCATTGCGGACGAAGCATTGGGCGTGGATGCTTCCAATCGAGCTGCGGTGGTGGATTCCGTGTTGGCGGAGGTGGCGCTCGAATTGGAAGCGCGAGCGATGTGGCCGCGGGCAGCCGCGCGAATTGCAGGCGCAAGCGGCGTGCTCTTGATGGCGCTCGAGCTTGCACTGCGTCTCGACGTGGTCGTGGCGGTGATTTTGCTGCTTGTGGGGCTTTTTTCGGCGATCGTTTGCTTGACCATCGACAGGCGGGCTTCGGCGATATCGCTCGAGCTGCGGCGAAGCATCGATGCCCTCGTCGACGCGCTCGAGCTTCGAGGTTCTGCCGACGTGGGGCGGCGGCAAACGTCGTCCGTGTCGATACCGCGGCGATCGCGCCGTCGATAACTCGAGCCGTAAAATGATGCCGTGTGCTTTACCCGAAGCGGCGCGTCGTGTACGCTCGTGAAACTTCTTCCATGTCCGAGCGTCCATACGCGCCGGGTTCAAGTGCACGGATGCGATCGCGCATCTCGTCCGTGCACCTCGAAGCGTATTCGATGCATCGGGTTGGAGCGGAATCGCAGGGCTTTCCGGAGGCCTCGGGATGACGGAGCAAACGCAATCGCAGGCTGGTTCGACGAGACCTGGAACGATGACCGCAGTCATGCGGGCCGTGGACCAGAATGCGGGACCGAAGGCCTTGCGAGTGGGCTTGGTGCTGGGCGGCAAGGTGATCGAAGAGCGCGTCATCAAGCAGCGCACGCACGTCACGATTGGCCCGAGCGAAAAGAGCACGTTCGTTACGCCGGGCAAGAATGTTCCTTCGAACTTTCGCCTGTTCGAGCTCGTTGGCAACGACTACGTCCTGAACGTCCTCGACAGCATGACGGGCCGGCTGGCGCTGAAGAGCGGCGTAAGTGACCTGGCGGATCTGAAGTCGCAGGCGAAGGCGACGACCGTTGGCAACGTGGCCGTTTATCAAGTGCCGCTCAGCGATGAAGCGCGAGGCAAGGTCGTCGTGGGTGACACGACGTTCTTGTTTCAGTTTGTCGCGGCACCTGCGGCACCGGCGAAGGTGCAGATGCCGGTGTCGCTCCAGGGCGGGTTTGGCCATTCAATCGACTGGTCGACGACGATCATCGCGGCATTTTCGTTTCTTTTGCACTTCGGGTTGGTCGGGACGATTTATTCCGACTGGATGGACCCGCCGGTGAGTGACGAGTTCGACGTGGCGCAGCTTCTCGATACCATCAAGAACTTGCCCGCTCCGCCGCCCGTCGAGGAGCCGAAGGATACGGCTGAAACTGCGACGCCATCGCCTGCGGCCGAAGCGCCGAAGCCGACGGCTGCGCCTGCGGCGAAAGCCGACACGGGTGGCGGCAAAGTCAGCGATGCGCGAGCGGCACAAATCAGCAACGAGCTTGCGCAGCTCGATCTTCAGATGCTCGGCGCATTGAACAGCATGGGCGATGCGACGGCTGGAGTTCTCGAGCGTGGCGATGTTCCGATGGGCCTTTTTGACAGCGCGGCAGCTTCGGGTGCGGGAGCGTCGGCGCTTGGGGGCATGGCGGGCTTGATTGGCCCTGATGGAGCAGGCGGTACGGTTCGTCCTGGTGCAGCTGGCAATAGCTTGGCCAACATTGGCGACACGCAAGCACAGGCAGCAACGGCTGCGAGCGCCGCGGGTGCGGCGAAGACCGTCAAGGGGCCGACGGGCAGCGCGCAGGTTGGCGGCGCGGCGGTCACGGGCAGTGTTGCGAACGCGCAAAGCGTCGTGGCTGGCATGGGTGCAGGTTTCAGGCGCTGTTACAACCGCGGTCTTCAGACCGACCCGACGATGAAGGGATCCGTTCGCATCACGGCGAGGATCGGTCCGAACGGCGAAGTTCTCTCCGCAAGTCCTTCGGGTGGTGGCGGTTTGTCGGGGGACGTCATCGGGTGTGTCGTCGCACGCGTGCAGAGTGCGCAATTCGCACCTCCCGAT
The DNA here is from genome assembly GCA_016715885.1 of Polyangiaceae bacterium. Taxonomy (NCBI): domain Bacteria; kingdom Pseudomonadati; phylum Myxococcota; order Polyangiales; family Polyangiaceae; species Polyangiaceae bacterium. The sequence continues at coordinate 775,986 of JADJXL010000025.1, read as the reverse complement.
AATGGTGGCGCGACCATCGTCATTCCCGTGTCGTTCGTGAGCCAGTGACTGGCAGCTCACCCGAGTGCGCTTGCCAAGCGCTGAAAATTCTTCAAAAAAGCGTGAATGTAGGCACCTCGTGTGCAACGAAGCAGTCGGTGCAAGGTTTCGCGTGTTTGTGACGATTCGTTGACGACCAGGCGCGTTGACACCTTTGCAGCTAGTCTTCTACAGTCACTTGGCGGTCTCGTTTAGGAGGACTTCGATGCGACGGGAACGGATGCTTGGCTTCAGCGCGGTGTTCGCATTATCGCTGCTCGTTTTGCACGGTGTTGCGTCTGCGCAGGCCGATCTCGCTCAACCTGCTCCTTCGCCCGTCGATCTTGGCTTGCAGCAGAAGGTGAGTTTGTCCCCTGCAGAGCAAGCCTCGGAAGCGCAAGAGGCTCTCGCGCGCATGGACAGCCAACGTGGCACCGTGCGCAGAATGCTCGAAGAAGCCCGAGCGCAACGCGATGTCGTCAAGACGCTGTGCTTGGATGACAAACTCAATCAGATCGACGTAGCGCTGCGAAATGCACGCGATCGCAAGAGCGCGATCGACGGAGCGGTGCAGAGAAACGATGCCGATCTTGCGAGTCACGAGTTCACTGTTCTCGGAGTTCTTCGCCAGCGCGCCGAACAACTCGTTGCAGAAGCAAACTTGTGCATCGGCAAGGAAGCCGAAATCCTCGGGGAAGCTGCCGTGATCGCTTCGGTCGACCCTGCGATCGCCGACGAACCTGCCTACTATCCGCCCAACATCATCATCATCGAACCTCCTCCTACCGGAAGCGTGATCAAGTGAGGTTTGTCCGAGCCGCGCGGGAGTTCTGACCGAGTATCCGATGATAATACGTGGCCTCTTGATCGTGGCCGTGCTGCTCACGGTGCTCGCGCCCACGCCTGCGTTTAGCCAAGACCAACCCTGGCTTGCGGATCGCAAGTACACGATTGGACCCGGCTATCGTGTGGGCAACTTCGAGCTTCACCCTGGGTTCGCCGCCGAATTTGGATACGACTCGAACTTCTTCCTGATCGCCCCGGGAGATGCTGCTGGAGACCCGGTGGGAGCGCTGCGGCTGAGACTTACGCCGTCGTTCTCATTTTCGACACTAGGCCCGCAGCGCCGAGCAACTGGTTCGAATCAAGCTCCACCGCCGCTCGAAGTGTTCGGCGGTGTGTCTGCGACTTACAACGAATTTTTCGGCGTCTCGGGCAATGATGCCAACGACGCGGAGATGTCGAAGCAGCGGAACATCAGCGGGCAAGCGGATCTGCGGCTGAACATCAACGCCGGTCATCCATGGTCCGGATCGCTCACATCGACCTTCGCGCGTCTCATCCAACCGTCTCAAGAAGGCTACATCAATCGGAGTTTCAATCGTCTGGTTCCAACGGCTGGTGGCGAGATTGTTTGGACCCCCAACAATGGGATGCTCGATTGGCGCCTCGGCTACAACTTCACGGGCATCATCTTCGAGGCCGACGACTTCGACGTTCTGACGAACCTCAACCACACCTTGCAGATGCGCGGTCGGTGGCGATTCCTCCCGCGATCGGCGCTCTTGTACGACGCGCGTTTCAGCATCATCCACTACCTCAACGAGAGCGGCGACAAGACCAACTCGATGCCCGTGCGCGCGCAGCTCGGCTACAACGGCCTCATCACGCCGAACTTCGGTGCGCTCTTGATGGTTGGTTGGGGGTCCAGCTTTTACGACCCGAACACCTCCATCAATGAATCCGAGGCCGACGTTCAGGACTTCGACAGCGTCATTGCACAGGCGGAAATCCGATACTTCCTGACGCCGACACGGTCTTCCGATCCGAACGCGGCAAGCGCGTCGACGTCGTCGTTTGCGCTCGGATTCCTGCGTGACTTCCACGACAACTACTTCGGCACCTACTTCGAGCGCGATCGCGGCTATTTGAAGCTCACCTACTACCTTGGCGGCAAGTTCGTCGTCATTCTCGATGCTGGAGCTGGCGCGCTCGTCACTCCAACCGTCAAATTACGCGACGTGGGGTCGACGCCCATCGTCAAGCCTGGCTGGACCGACATTCGCATCGACGCAGCCGGCTTTGCAGAATACAGATTCAAGGATGCGTTCGGGATCAACGCGACCCTGCGCTACGGCACTCGCATCAGCGACGAGACGCTTCCTGTTCGCGACAACCCTGGCGATCCAAGTAGCCCGCTAAGACAAGACAAGCTCCAGTGGCAGCAGTTCGAGGCATACATCGGCGCTCGTTGGCTCATGTGACACGCGCCATTTCATTCGTGGTGGCGATGGCCATCATCGGGTGCGGCAGTCGTGTGCCTCCGGCGCAGCTTCCACCACCCTCGAGCAGCACGACCATCGGCGTGGGCGACGTCTTCGAGGTGCGCATCGTCCGTGAGGACAACCTGCCAACCATGTTCACTGTCGCGCCGGACGGAACGGTCGACTTGCCCTACATCAAGCGCGTGCACGTCGCGGGGCTCGAGCCGCAGAAAGTGGCCGAGATCGTTCGACAGCAGCTCATCGAACAGGACTACCTCACCGATCCGATCGTGAGCGTCAGCGTCAAGGAGTACAACTCCAAGCGCGTCGAGGTGCTCGGTGAAGTCGCGCGGCCCGGTTCGCTCCGCTTCGAGCCCGGCATGACGCTGCTTCGTGCCGTGTCGCTCGTCGGCGGATTCAATCCGATGGCTGCCAAGGACAACGTCACCGTGCGCCGCCAAGTCGATGGCACCACACGTGCCGTCACGGTGAGCGTTCAGGACATCATCGACAACGTGACGCCCGACATTCCCTTGCAAGCGGGCGATTCGATCAACGTCGCGCAGCGCATCTTCTAGCGCTGTTTCGTCGGACAAACCTTCAGTTTTTGCGGGACAACTTGAAGAGACGCTTGCTCGTTGCGGGGTCCGTCGTCGGGCCTTCGATCTTGAGCATCGCGAGGGACACTTCGCGAACGCGTCCGTCCTTGATTTGTCGCAGGCGTATGCGTTCGCCGTCGGAGCTGATCACTTCGCATTCGCCAAAGTGAAAGTGCGTCACGAGGTCCGACACGTCCGGGTAGACCTCGGTCGTTTCTTCATGTGGCTTGTACAGGCGAGCGGGTGGCGCGAGCGCTGGCGCCGTTGGTTGAAGCTTCAGATCGATGTCGACTTCCTTGGTTGCGACAGCGGTTGCGACAGCCGGCTTGGGCGCTGCCGCGACGGGCGTCGGCGTTGGCTCGCGAGGTGCTTCTTGCGTCGTGACTCGCGCTGATCCACCGGGGGCGCGAAGCGTTGCCTGAAGAGCGGCGGGGAAGCCTTGATCGTCGGTCAATCGATCCATCACGAGGTCATCGAAGACGGTGACGAAGAGGTCCATCGCCAATGCTCGAGCCCACCTCACGTGACCGGCGAACGTTTCGTGTCCGAGCGCGGTTTCACGCGCGAGGGTCGCGTACAGGTGCACGTTCATCGCGCCGTCCTCGAGCGCGACGTTGCCCGAGAGCGATGCGACGAGCGCTGGGGAGTCGATGCGGCGAAGCGAGCTTTGGCTTTGGGCATCGATTCCCGCGATCTCGATCGCTTCGACGATGCCCGTTCCGGTGATGGATGCGGATTTGGCTTCCACGTCGTGCAGCGCTCGGATGAGTGCCACGGGCAGTTCTTCGCCTCGTTCGACGTGAACGACGAGCTGGCGGATGCGTTTCGATTCAGCGACGTTCATCAATTTTTCTCAGATCTTGGCGCACGAGCGATTACTTCGAATCGGGCTTGGGCGCCCGTTTTTCCAAAGGCACCGTCTTGGGCTTTTGTTGCTGCACGGTGATCTCGAAATGCGCCGCATTCGGCGCACGTTTTTCAGTTTGATCGCCCGCTGCTGCAGCGATGCGGTCTTCGGGCAGACCAGCTGCCACGAGTACGGCTTTCACGGCGAGTGCACGTTTTTCAGCAAGCGCCATCGCGCCTGGAGATTCGTCACCGACACGATCTGCGTAGCCTTCGATGATGATGTTTGCGATGGGCTCGCGACCTTTCGCCAGTTGGGCCATCTGACGAATCGTTTCTTCGGCAAGCTTGCCGAGCTTTGCCGATCCTGGGCCGAACCGTGGCGCGTTTTCGGCGACGATGCGAGCTCCGGACCAGCGAACGAGTGAACGAGCATTTGGCTCGGGGCAACCGTCTTCGTCGTCCTTGCCGTCGATCGTCTCCGCTTCGATGGGGCAGCGATCTCTGCCGTCGAGAATGCCGTCTTCATCGTTGTCGGGTTCTGGACAGCCGTCGCTGTCTTTGAATCCATCGAGATCTTCACGCGCCGCCGGACACTGATCTGCAGCATCGAGGATTTGGTCGAAGTCGTTGTCGGGATCCGGGCAGCCGTCGTCGTCTTTGAAACCGTCTCGATCTTCGGCGCCGTTCGGACAAACATCTTTCGCGTCCGGAATGCCATCGCCATCGTTGTCTAGTTCGGGGCAACCATCGTCGTCTTCGAAGCCGTCCTTGTCTTCGGCCACGTTGCGACACTGATCGAGCTCGTCGTTGATGCCGTCGCCGTCGTCGTCGGGATCCGGGCATCCGTCTTCATCTTGGAAACCATCGACGGTTTCTGCGGCGTCACGGCAGCGGTCCATGTTGTCGGGGATGCGGTCGTTGTCGTTGTCGAGTTCAGGACAGCCGTCGGCATCTTTGAAGCCGTCACGATCCTCGGCGACGTTGGGACACACGTCGTCGCGATCGAGCACTCCGTCGCTGTCGAGATCGCCTCCGGTCGGCGCATAGCGCGCGGACAAACCAAATCGAAATCGAGGTGTCGTGACTGCGGCTTCGCTCGAAAACGGAATGGGTCCGCCGCCGTAAAGCGAGAACGAGACGTCGCCACCGAGCAGGGGAGCGGACGAGGCAGACACGATCCATTCGGCGGGAATGAGCAGCGGTGCAGCCGCACCGTCGGCAGCAAGCGAGGAAGGCTCTTGTTTTGAGATGGTGTACAGGACAAACGCTTCGGCGGATGCCGTGAGTAGACCATCGCGGAGAATGTCGAAGGACGTGCCGAGCGCTCCGCCGAATTGCGTGCCGATGCGCATGTTCGCCAGTTGGCTTTCTCCGCGAACGCGCGCGCTTGCTTCGAGGCCGAGTTGAAAGCGACCTTTTTTGGCCGTCGCCACGATCGATGGAAACCACGTCGGTGTGCGCGCGTTGGCGAATGCGTCCGCATCACCGACGGGCACCGCAAACTCGAATCGCCCCGTCAGGCTGAAGCCGTCTTGATTGCCTGCGCGCGGGCGCTGGATCGCGGCGAGCGAAACGCCAAAGCGCGTGTCTCGCAACGTGCTGCGACGTAGCTCTTCATCGCTGCCGCGAATGGCGCCGAGCCCGCTGCCGTCCTGGTAAAGCGTGACTGGCGCAGCGACCGTGATTTCGAGCCGATCCGTGACGCCGAACGCGCCGACGAACGTCACGTCTACGACGTTGTCGAGGACGGCCAAGACGGTGCCGTCGGGATCCGGCGACGCGACGCGCAAGCCGATGGGACGTGACAAGTAGCTGCCGACGAGTCCGATCGATGCTTTGCCCGTCGGGGTCGTGATGGGGCTGCCGAGCGAGAGGAAAGGGCCTGGGCCCGCATGCGGCCAGAGGTTGTCCGCGTTGATGCAGCCGCTGTACGTCGCGGCGGAATCGCACTCGTCTGCGAGCGCTGTTTGCGGTGACGCGAGCACTGTACCTGCTACGAGGGCGATCGAGCACGCCAGCGCGCGACGCGCCCCGAGCAAGTTCGTTGCAAGTGACTTGGGGGCGAATGCTTCAGTCATGACCTGCGTGCATCCGGGTCGTACGACGCCGCTTCGGCTGCGAACGAACAGGCGGATGCTGCGAGACGTCTACTTCGTTTTTGGGCGGAGTCAAAACGCCAAGTGCCCCGAGTTCGCACTCCCGCGCGAGCGTGATACGAAAGGCGCCTCGCGGGGCCATCCAAGGCCGCCGCGCTGAAGGACGAGCGTCGAATGATCGACGAAACACGCCCACTCCTCTTGGGATCGGGGTCCCCTCGGCGAAGGGAGATTCTGACGACGCTGGGCTTGCCTCTCCGCATCGTGTCGCTCGATGTCGACGAACGCATGCGCGCGGGCGAATCCGCGGCGGCGTACCTCGAGCGCATCACGGCGGACAAACTCTCGAGCGCGGCGCAACACGCATCTGGCTGCGGTGCGGTGCTCGTTGCCGACACCAGCGTGATTCTCGATGGATCCGTTCTTGGAAAGCCTGCGGATTGCGATGACGCGCGCGCGATGATCGCGGCCCTCAGCGGTCGCGATCACGAGGTCTGGACACGTTTCGCGATCGCGTCGGGCGAAGACCCGAGTGGTGCTTTGCATGCTGAAACCGTTTGCACGCGTGTGACGTTTCGCGCGCTCGGTGAAGACGAGATCGCTGCGTATGCGGCAACGGGCGAAGGGCTCGACAAAGCTGGTGCCTACGCGATTCAAGGCATCGGGGCGTTTGCCGTGTCGCGCATCGAAGGCTCGTACTCGAACGTCGTGGGTTTGCCTGCGTGCGAGGTCGTTGCGGCGTTGCGTCGCGTGGGACTCTTGGGGCGCTTTCCGCGCACGTCTGTGTCGTGAACGTCGAACCACGCCGTCGTGATTCATGGATCGTGCTCGGCGTGGCGCTCGCGCTACGAGCTGCCGTCGTCGTCTGGGCAGCGTCGCGATTTCCGCCGACCGCGGACGGATCGTTCTACCACCGCATCGCGCAACGAATCGCCGATGGCCATGGCTACACGTGGCTCTGGCCGGATGGAGTGGTCACCTTTGCTGCGCATTATCCCGTGGGATATCCGGCGCTCGTTGGTGCCGCGTATGCGCTCTTTGGCTCGCATCCAGGTGTGGCGATGGCGCTCAATGCAGCGATTGGATCGCTTGCGGCAGTTGCCGTGCATCGCATGGCTCTGCGCGCAACGACACCGCGACTCGCGCTCGTCGCAGGGCTTCTCGTCGCCGTACATCCGGGACTCGTTGCGTACACGCCTGCGCTGATGAGTGAAGGCGTCACTGCATCGCTCGTCACGTGTGCAGCGTGGGCCGCTGCATGTCTGCGCGATGCGTCGCGTGATGCTCGATTGCGAGCAACGTGGAAGTGGCTCGTGCTGCTCGGTTTCGTCGTGGGAGCCGCATCGCTCGTGCGCCCGCAAAGCATCGTATTTGCTCCACTTTTTGCATTCGTCGCAGTGGCTCCGTGGTTCGGCAAATCGTCTTGGAAGCGTGTCGTCTTGGCCGTCGCTACGGCGACGATCGCGACGTTTGTCCTGGTCGCACCGTGGACCGCTCGCAATTGCGCTCGCATGGGCAGTTGCGCACTCGTCAGTTACAACGGTGGATGGAACTTGCTCATCGGTGCCGACACGGCATCGACGGGGGCGTGGTCGCCCGTGAAGGTTCCCTTCGAGTGTCGCGAAGTTTGGGACGAAGCCGCCAAGGATGAATGCTTCGGTCGAGCTGCAAGGCGTTACATCGCGCAAAACCCTACGGAGTGGCTTGCGCTCGTGCCTCGCAAGCTTGCCGCAACGTTCGACTATTGCGGCGCAGCGGGCTGGTATCTGCACGAATCGAACGGATCAGCGTGCGGTGATCGGTGCAAGGTGGTGCTAGGCGGGCTCGAGACGGTGTACGAGCGAGGCGTCCTCCTGCTTGCACTTCTTTGGGCCTCAAAAGGTTCTTGGCGACTGTCGCAGCTTCGGCGAGCTTCGGTTTTGTCGAAAGCAGGCTTGTTCGTTGGGCTCGTTGGGCTCGTGTTTCTGTTCCAAACCCATGCTTGGGTGAGTTACGTCGCCTTCGTTCTCGCCGCGCTTCTTCGCGGCCCGGAGCTTGTGCGTGGACCCATCTTGTCGAGCTCTGCCGTCATCGTGGTGGGCATGACCGCCATGATTCACGCCGTTTTCTTCGGTGCCGGGCGGTACGGAATGGTCACGTTCCCGCTGCTCGTGGGTGTCGCGGTTCTGGCGCTGTCGCCGCAGCGATCCGAAGCGGGCGACGTCACACAAGAACGGGTCGCGACGCCTACTGTCTCGTGACTTTTGACATGCCGCGCGAACCCGCGCATTCTAGCCGCGGCCACCCGGAGGAATACCCCGATGCCCCTGATCGAGACCGAGGAAGCGGCTCGCCGATTGGCGCGTGCCATCGCGAGCGACCTCTCGCTCTACAACGAAGAAAAAATCGTCGGAGGGATCCAAAACGACGATCTCTTCACGGTGCTCGCGGAAGAAATCGAAGAAGGACGAGCGCTGTTCAAGAGCCGCGTTTCGCCTGATCTTTACGCGAAGAACTTCTACGACCGCGCCATCGTCGACATCCTCGTGAAGTCGAAGGGGCACATCAAGTCGAAGATTTGGTAACGAGAGCGCGCAGGCTCGCGAGCGCCTGCGCCATGTCTTTCGGCAACGGACTATCGAACGACAGACGTTTGCCCGTCGTTGGGTGGACAAACCCTAGCCGCCGTGCGTGAAGTGCTTGCCGTCCGAGTTCGTCGGCGATGGCTCGCAACTTCGGATCCTTCGGCGGTTTTCCGTACAGCGCGTCGCCAAGAATCGGTGCTTTGCCTCGTTCGGCAAGATGCACGCGGATCTGATGCGTGCGTCCCGTATCCAGCCGGCACGCGACGAACGTTGCGAGGGTAAACCGTTCGAGCACGCGCACGTGTGTGATCGCGCGTTTGCCGGTTTCCACGCGCGTCGTGAAGCGCAAGCGATCGGTCGGATGCCTCCCGTGAAGCGTGTCGAACGTCGCGTCGTTGATCGAGCCCACGACGATCGCGACGTACTCGCGTTCGATGTCGTGTTCTGCGAAGAGCGTTTTCAGCGCTTCACGCGTTTGCGCATCTTTCGCCACCACGAGCAGTCCGCTCGTGTCCTTGTCGATTCGATGCACGATGCCCGGTCGCAGGTGACCTTCGCGATCGAGCGGATCGGCACTCGCGCGTTCGAAGCCGCCGCGTCCCAAGAGCGCGTTCACCAGCGTTCCGTCCGCGTGTCCTCGCGCTGGATGAACGACGAGTCCCGCAGGTTTGTCCACGACCAAGAGATGCTCGTCTTCGTAAATCACATCGAGCTTGATGGACGCATCCGGTTCGGCGCGCGTCGGCTCAGGCTGCTCGGGCGTGATGGAAACATGGGCGCCGATGGGGACTGCGGATGCGGCTCGACCAGACTGTCCATCGACGAGGACGTGGCCGTGTTCGATCCACCGCTGCACCGTGGACCTCGACGTCGGGCAACCAGCACGTTCGCAGAGACGAACGACGAGTTTGTCCAAGCGATCGCGAGGATCACCTGGCTCTACGACGAGCGTGAATGTCGACGCTGCGTCGGAGATCGGTTTCGAATGTCGAGCGTGTGTTTCGGAAACGGAGATGGGCGGGCGCCGCACGGGATTCTTTAGTAGTCCGCTCCGTCGTCGTCGTCGTCTTCGCCGGCGCCGAGCTCGGGATTGTGCGCGATGTGGGACTCGAGATCGTCGAGGAGCTGGCTTTCCGTGAAGCGTGCGAGCCCGAGTTGATGAGCGAGGTACAAGTCGAAGCCCGTGTAACGAGGAAAGACGCGGACGTTCGTTTCTTCGGCCTCGAGGCCGAGGATGACGAGCTCTCCGTCGCGCCTTGCTTCTCCGAGGTAGAGCGCGTTCCAGGGGTGTCCGGGTTTGTTTGGCAATCGGACGACCTTTTTGCGGATGCGCGAGTCGGTCCACCCGAGCTCGACCATGGCTTCGGCGAGCTTGCGGACGGACGTGATCTTTGGGTTTGGCGCACGCGGATCGGTGCCGAATCGGTGTCGACCTTTGAAGCGTTTACCAAGGCTCGCGAACGTGAAGTCGTACGAGAGGAAGGTGCGGAGCGTGGGCGGTAGTTCCACCATGAGCTTCGACTCGAGCGCGTCGAGCGCGGCCGGGCTTGCTCCGACGACGGCTTCTCCGGACGGCCGGGCCTTGTGGGCTGCGATGACCCGCTGCACAAGTGCGATGCCTCGTTCGATGGTTGCCATGGTGTCGTCTCAGCGTGCCCGCGAAGGGGGGCGGTCCTTGGGCGCCTTAGGGGCAATTGCCCATGAAGGCTGTGTATCAGCCGATCGCCAACAGACGCAATCTGTCAAGAGATTCCGCCTGGCGAAGTGTCGGCTATCGAGCGTCCGAAGCGCCATCGAGTGGTGATGTAGTAGGCGAAGTTGCGAGGGGTTGGGAAACGTCGAGCTCGCGCGGCGGCGTGGGTTCGCCCCCGAGAACGGCTCGGCCATGGCGCGCTCGAAGCAGGCCGAGCGCTGCGAAGCCGACGGCCACGGCAAACCAGAGCGTCGCGAAGCGAATGAGAATCATCGAGGCCGTTGCGGTTGCCGCCGGCACACCACCCAGGCGTGCCATCTGTTCTTCGAGCAGTTTTTCCGTGACACCCAGGCCTCCGGGAACAGGCACGAGCGCTCCTGCAAGCGTCGCGGTCGAATAGAAAAACATCGTGCGTGCGAGCGACGAGGCCGTCTCGCCAAACCCTTGCAGGATCACCCATAGGCCGATCCCTTCGAGCGACCACGCCACGATGGACAAGAGCGTTGGCCACACGAGTTGCGCGGGAGCGACGATCGCGCGCAAGCCTCGCAGCGCTTCGTCGATCTTGGGCGCCAGCCGAACGCCTACGCGCCCGAGCGGTCCGGGCAAACGAGGTAGCAGGTTGACGAATGGCGTGCTCACGCGCGGGAAAGCGATGAAGACGAGCAGTGCGATGACCGTGGCCGTGCCAAACCCTGCCCAAACGAGGCCGCCGGCAAAGCTCGAGCTGCCGATGGTGATGATCGCGATGATGCCGATGAGATCCGTGACGCGTTCCGCAATGACGATCGGTGCCGTTCGCTCGATGGGAACTTTTTTGAGCTGAAACAAAATCACCGACTTGAAGACTTCCCCGACCTTACCGGGCGTTACGGTCAAGACAAACCCGGAGAGGAACACGAGCAGACTGTCGAGCTTGGGGATGCCGCGGATGTCGAGCCGCGCGAGGTAGTACTCCCACTTGAGAAAACGCAGGAGGTAGTTGCCGAAGGCGAGGGCGCAGGCGAGGGCGAAGGTGGACCAGGCGTAGCGTGAAAGCAGCGCACCGATCTCGTTCGTGTCGCGATACAGCACGAGCACGCCGTAGATGAGTACGCCGAGCAGCATCACCGACAGGACACGACGCGCGAGTCTGTTCACTTGGACGCTCCGTTCACGATTTGCGACTCCGGTAGCGTTTGACTCGCCAAACGAGGTAACCGAGTGCGCCGATGATGACGGCGATTCCGAGCGCAGCGACGGCCCATCGCGGCGCTGACCAAAGGCCGCGCTCGAGCCCTACAGGTGGTCGTTCGGTTTTTAGTTGAAGCGCCGTCACGCGCTGGGTCGTTACACGTGCGAGGGGAGATGGGCAAGCAACGGGCGCACCGGCCGCGAGGTTTTGGTCGCTGCGGATGGTGAAAACAAGAGAGCAAGGTGCGCTTCGTGTGCCATTCTGCGCGGCACGAGATGCTCACGATCGGCTCTGCCGATGAGGAGGAAACGCATGGGTCTGCTCGACGGCAAAGTTGCCATCATCACGGGTGCAGGGGGCGGAATCGGCCGGTCGGAGGCGCTGCTTTTCGCGCGCGAAGGCGCCAGCGTCGTCGTCAACGACGTGGGCGGTGCACGCGATGGCACCGGTTCGAGCGATGCGATGGCGCGAGTCGTTGCCGACGAGATCAAACAGGCCGGGGGCAGCGCCGTAGCCAGCGTCGATACGGTCGCGACGGCAGAGGGAGCTGCGGGGATTCTGCGTACGGCACTCGATGCGTTCGGCCGCGTCGATATCCTCGTGAACAACGCGGGCATCCTGCGGGACAAGACGCTGCTCAAGATGGAGGAAGAGCAGTGGGACCGCGTGATCGAAGTGCACTTGAAGGGCACGTTCTTGTGTACGCAACTCGTTGCACGTCAAATGATTGCCCAGGGCGGCGGTGGACGCATCGTCAACACCACGAGCGTCTCGGGCATGCTCGGCAACTTTGGGCAAAGCAACTACGCCGCGGCCAAAGCAGGCATCTACGGCTTCACTCGTACGGCTGCGATCGAGCTGCAAAAGCATCGCATCACCGTCAACGCGCTCGCGCCGGTCGCAAAGACGCGCATGACGGAAGACCTGCCGATGTTTCGTGCGGGCATGGATTCGCTCACGCCCGATCACATCGCCCCGGCCGCATTGTTTCTTGCGTCCGACTTGTGTGGAGACAAGACCGGACACGTGCTCGCCGTCACGGGTTCACAGATGTTCGCGTACAAAGTCGTGCAAAGCGCCGGGAAGTTCAAAGATGAGGGCTCAGCGTGGACGGCCCAGGAGATCGCGGATCACTGGGAAGCCATCACCAAGGCTTGATGAGCATTACCGTGGTTGAAAATTTCGTCGCCTTTTGACGCTGTTTGTCGGGCGCTCTTCGTTGCTGTCGGCGGGGGTGAATGCTACTTTCGGCTTTCCGGTGATTGACGACCTCGACACTGGTTCGAGGCGTCCGCGCTGGGATTTTCCTCGTCGGATAGAGGGATTTCGTTCCCACTACGTCCAAGTGCCCGGACTGGTTTTTCGGGCGCTTCACTTGCCGTCCGGAAGCCAAACAACCGGCATGTCGCGCGAAGCTCAAATTCCCCTGCTCCTCTGGATCCCGACGGCGCTGCTCGTTCACGTGATGAGCGGTCGAGGCGCCGAAGAGGTCGCAAAGGTCGTCGAGGATCGCGCAGAAATTCGGTCGCTCGTGGAAGCTGTGCGCGAAGGACTACGCCCGCACAACAATCCACTGGAAATCGACATCGAGCTTCCGTCCACGCCGATGCCCGAGGCCAAAGAAGAGCCCAAGGCGGAAGACGACACGGATCAGGACGACGAGACGAAGAAGGACGAGGACAAACCCGACGAGGAAGCGATCAAGTCGCCGAAGCGTAACGAGATCAAGCCTCCGAAGAAGCTCCCGGCGGTCAAACCTCCGCCTCCTCCACCGCCGCCCCCACCGCCCCCGCCGGCGCCGCCTCCACCACCACCTCCTCCTCCGCCGCCGCCCGCGGTTGCGAAGGAGGAACCGCCTCCGCCTCCGCCGCCGGTCGTTCCGGACAAACGCATTGCCGTGCGGCAACACGTCAAACCTGATCAGCCCGACAATCCAACGGCGAGTCGCATTGGCGATCAGGCGAATCACGTGAAGGAAGAGACGGTCGCGCGGATCCGGTCACACGATCAGGACCACGAAAAGCCCACGATGGGCGCAGCGCGCAAGCCTGCGACGACGGGCGAGGGCAACGACGATCACGAGGACGTGGCGCAGAGCGAGGACAAACCCGGCACGCGTAACGCTCCAGGTGAAAGAGCCGAACGAAGCGAGAGCGCCGAACATCATCAACCCGTAAAGCCGCCTGCCGAGCCCAGTCCGCGAGCAGCTCCACCTGCAACCGCGCAAGGCACGGGTGCGGCGGGACGAGCAAGTTCCCCGACAAACTCGTCGCCCGGCCAAGTGCGTGGCAGCGCAGGAGGCGGAGGTCCCGCATCGCCCGAGGTTGTCGCGGCGGAAGGTGGTCGCGGTGGTTTTACGCTCGATCCGGCAAACCCCGGCGGCGATGGACCTGGCCCGAAGCCGAAGAAGAAAAAGGCCGGAGGCCGTTACGAGAGCCCGGTGAAAGTGGGATCGGTTGGTCTAGGTGCACCTGGCGAGCCAGGAGCACCCAATTTGAACCTCACGATGCCGGGCTTCGAAGCGACGGTTGGTAAAGAAAAACTCGCTCGAGAGCGAGCCGCGGATGGGGCAGCTCGACGCAGCGCGCATCGCGGCAAGTGGGAGAAGGGCAATTTCGGAAGGTACAAAGCGGCGATCGAGAACTACGAACCGACGGTGAAGGTTGGAAATCAAACGGCCCTCAATGCGGCTCAGTCGGCGTTCGCGACGTTCCTCAACACCATCCACAACCGCCTGCATCCCATCTTCGCGGAAGAGTTCTTGGCGTCACTCGACAGACTTCCCGAGGGGCACTCGTTCAATAAAAACCTCGTGACGCATCTCGAGATCGTCCTGAGCAAAGACGAGGGGAAGATCGTGCGTCTGGGCGTGACGAGGCCGAGCGGCATGACGGCATTCGACATCGTGGCGCTCAACTCGATGAACCGAGCGTCGCCGTTCGGCAAAGCGCCCGAAGCCATCGTTTCGCACGATGGTCGGGTGTACCTGCACTGGGAATTCCATCGCGATCCGTACGATGCGTGCAGTACGCGCAACGCGTATCCATATATCTTGCCGGCACCGAAGGCAGGGCCCGCACCGATCGCACCCGTTCCGCCGCCTGCGGGACCCGTTCCATCGGACGAACATCGCCCGCCGCCGCTCCTGCCGATCGCTCCACGCTGACGATGAAAAAGAAACCAGACGCTGCCCCGGCACGTGCCCCAGAAGAGCCGTCGGATGCATCAACTGATGCTTCGTCCGACGATGCTTCGGTGCTCACGTTTGTCCGTCCGATTGCGATTTTAGCCGTCGTCGTGGTCCTGATTGGTCGAGCGTTCGGTTCTTCGCTCCGTGGTTTGGCGGTTGGTCTGGGCAAACACGTCGAACGGCTCGAGTTTCTTGGCGCGACGCTGTCGCAGTCCTTCTTGATCTTGGCCACGGTCGTCTCGCTCGGGCTCGTGCTCGCAGTCATGCGCGCCCCCATATCCGGGTTTGTCCGGTTCGCATGCGTCTCGCTGGGTGGACTCGTCACGCTGTCGACGCTCCTGTCGATGGCAACACGCATGCCTGCAATGTCGCTTGCTGTGAGCGGCGGCATCGCGTGCGCCCTCGCTCTCGTCGCTGCTCGGGACGCGTTTCGTACGCCGTTTGCTCGTGCCGCATCGATCGTGCTCGGCGGCGTTGCGCTCGGTGGTGTCGCGCGCGTGATCGCGATCGCGCTGCTGACGCGTGAACCTCTGACGCAGGGCCATCACTTGATGGCGCAGCGTGCTTCCACCGTAGGCCTCGTGCTGGACGGCATCGCGATGGCCGTCGCGGTTGGGTTTGTCGCGTCCCGCAGTCGCAAACCTTCGAGCCCCGCGACGATCGTGGCGCTCGGAGCGGCGCTCGTTGCAACGCGTCTCGCGCTTGGTGGCGCTGCCGAGGATGCCAGCAAGATCAGCGTTGTGTTCGATCGCGCCGCGCGGGAGCTCGTGCTTCGGCCCGAGCCTTCTGCATCGCACGCCATCGTGACGTTTTTCTCGTTTGCCGCACCGGCGCTCGCAATTGCAGTGCTCGCCACGCCAACGCTCACGCCGGCGCTTTCAGGGTCGATCGCGCTCCTCTTGCTTGCTCACGGAGCTCCCGACGTCCCGCTCTGCGCACTCATGATCGCCATCGCGTCCGTCGCGACGATCCTCGCAGCGCGTGATCACCGCGGCATTTGGGCCGCCATCAAGCGCGGAGATGGCAGTAGTGAGCCCGACGCCGCCGGTAGCGAGCGACGATCACCCTCCAGCAACTGAAGACGTTGGTTGTTCGCTTTCCCCCCGTTCAAACTCGAATGACGAATTCACCCTTGTCCGGGGCGTTCTTCACCCCCAAGGTCCCACTGCGGACGCCCATTGCTGAGCGTTTCGCGTCCAGCTCCTACCGTCTGTGATGTGGCCTTCAGCGTGAAGTTCTTTCCGTTCCTAGCGATGCTGCCACGACGCACGTGCCGGAACGGGCGGGTTTTGGTATGGAGAGGCCCGCATGACTGTACCGGTGGAACCGATCATCGAGGTGCCTTTGAACACGGATGACTTTCGTCATCGTTCGCAGGGGGGTTCCTTCGGATCAATCGTCTCGGATCTCGTCGCTTTGACCAAGCCGCGGATCACGATGATCGTCGTCGCGACGATGCTTGGCGGCGTGACGGTTGCAAATCGTTACGCGCGATCAATTGGCCTGCCCGAAGTCGGTGCAGGCACGATCATCTTGTCGCTCCTCGGTACGGTGCTCGTCGTGTCCGGCGCCAACGCGCTCAACATGTACCTCGAGCGCGACACGGACGGACTGATGGAGCGAACGAAGAAACGTCCGCTCCCTGCCAAGCGTTTGTCCCCGAACCTCGCGTTGTGGTTCGGTATCGCGATCTCCTTGATTTCCCTGTTGATTCTGGGGTTTGCGGTCAATTGGACGACCACGCTGCTCGGCGCATTCGCTTTGTTCTCATACGTTCTGGTCTACACGCCGCTCAAGCGCAAAACGACGGCGGCGCTGCTCATCGGAGCTGTTCCGGGCGCAATTCCGCCGCTGCTCGGATGGACCACGGTGACCGATCGCATCGATGCTCCGGGCGCTGTCCTCTTTCTGATTCTGTTCCTGTGGCAAGTGCCCCATTTCCTTGCGATCGCGCTGTTTCGCAGTGGCGACTATCAACGCGCGGGCCTCAAGGTTCTTCCGGCCGAACGAGGTGAAGCTCTGACGCGTCGGCACATCGTTGGTTACCTCGTTGCGCTTCTTGCCGTGTCGTTGCTCGTCGTTCCGCTTGGTGTTGCAGGGCCTGTCTACTTCGTGGCGGCACTCGTTTTCGGTGTCGGTTTCCTCGCGTATGGCGTGATGGGTTTGCGCTCGTCGGGTGACGTGCGCTGGGCACGTGGCCTCTTCGCTGTTTCCATCCTCTATCTGATGCTCATTCAAGTGGCGCTCGTCGTTGGCGCGTGAGCATCAGCCGATTGCGAGTGCTACAAGCGGAGCCGAATGAATGCCTCTGACGTGGGCAACGTGCTCGCTCCGGTCAACGCGCTGCTCAACGCCACGAGCGCCACGCTGCTCTTTGCCGGTTGGTTTGCGATTCGCTCCAAACGGATCGAAAAGCACCGCTTTCGCATGCAAGGCGCCTTCATCGCGTCGGCGGTTTTTCTCGTCAGTTACGTTCTTCGCTTCACCCTGACGGGAACCCATCGCTTCCCCGAGCTCGGGTTTGTCCGCGTCATCTATCTCGTCGTTCTCGCATCGCACACGCTTCTGGCGACCGCCGCGTTGCCGTTGTCGATCGCGACGCTTCATTACGCGCGCAAAGGACGATTCGAAACGCATCGCACGCTCGCTCGCATCACGTTTCCCATTTGGGCGTACGTGTCGGTGACCGGCATCGTCGTCTACTTGATGCTTTATCAACTTGCGCCAAGGCTCGTTTCTTCGGCCTCGTTGCCTTGACGGTCCCTATAGCGACGAATACACCTCGCGCATCGTGTCCAGCGCAGCCGAGTCATCATTGTCAGAACGAGGAGTGGCGCCGCCTCCGACAGAACGTCGGTCCAAGAGGTGGTTTTGGATCGCGGCGGCGCTCGTGTTTCTCGCATTGTTCTCGGCGCGCGTGCTGCTCGCTCGACGCCTGTCTGCATTGCCCACGCTCGTCGAGCTCCCCGCATACTCGCTCACGAATCAACAAGGTCAGCAGTTTGGCGCGGCAAACCTGCGCGGGAAAACGTACATCGCGGACTTCGTTTTCACCTCGTGTCCGAGCGTGTGTCCGCGCCTGACCAAACGCATGGTCGAGGTTCAGGAGCGCACGCGAGATCTCGGCGACACGCTGCGGCTAGTGACGTTCACCGTTGATCCGGAAACCGACACGCCGGACGTGCTTCGGGCGTACGCGCAAAAGTATGGAGCGGACACGTCGCGATGGGATTTTTTGACGGGGCAGCTCGGTGACGTCGAACCGGTGATCGTGAAGGGCTTCAAGATGATGATGGGGAAGAAGACCGAGACCACGCCCGGCATGATCGAGATCGTTCACGGCGAACGGTTTGTCCTCGTCGATGATAAAGGTTTCATTCGTGGCTTTTACGAGGCGACGGACGAAGGCATCGAGAAGATCGTGCGCGACGCTCGGAGCTTGGTTTCCGACTAGGAACGTCACGCCACGACGTTCAATCGCTTCATCATTTTTTGCAGCCCGAAGCGCGACAATCCGAGCAGCTTCGCGGCTTGTGTCTGATTGCCGCGCGTGCGTTCCAGCGCTTCGCGTACGAGCTGCACTTCGAGCGCATCGACTCGAGGGCGAACGTTCAGACCCAGATCGACGGGCACTGCAGGTGTGACATTTGCGATCTCTGGCGACAGGTGCTCGCGATCGATCATGTCGTCGCAAAGCACGAGGGCGCGGCGGATCTCGTTTTCGATCTGCCTCACGTTGCCTGGCCACGCGTAGGACATCAGTCGATCCATGGCCGCTCGTGTTACGCGCACATTCGGACGATCGTATTTCGCAAGCAGGTGTTTCACGATGAGCGGCACGTCGCTCGCGCGATCTCGAAGTGGGGGAACTCGAACGACGATGATGTTTAGGCGATAAAAAAGGTCTTCACGAAACGTTCGAGCTCGAACCATCGCTTCGATGTCGCGGTGCGTGGCCGCGATGATGCGCACGTCGACCTTGCGCGTTCGTTCCGTACCGAGCGGACGAACGAGACCGTCTTCCAAGACGCGCAGCAGCTTGGCTTGCATCGGCAGGCTCATCTCGCCGACTTCATCGAGGAAGAGCGTGCCGCGATCGGCCGCGTCGAAGAGCCCGAGGCGAGGTTTGTCCGCGCCCGTGAACGCACCTCGTACATGTCCAAATAGCGCCGACTCCAAAAGTGTTTCGGGAATGGCGCTGCAGTTCTCGCTGACGAAGGGTTTGTTGGAGCGAGGGCCGTTGAAGTGGATCGCACGGGCAATGAGCTCTTTGCCGCTGCCGGATTCGCCTTGGACGAGCACCGGCACGTTTGCCATCGTCACGCGATCGACGAGCCGCAACATCTCACGCATGCATTCGCTTTCGCCCACGATCGCTTCGTACTTGAAACGAGTTTCGCGAGACGAACGGGTTCGTCCGAGCTCACGTTCGGCCACATCGAGCGCGGCTTCGCGTCGAGCGAGCGTTTCTTCGAGCTTTGCCGTGGCGCGTTTCGCTTGTCGTGCGGCTCGTGTCAAAAGCACCTGAGCTCGTGCGTCCGCAATGGCCAGCGCCGCGATGGAGGCTACCGCGCGCGTCCATGCAAGCTCGCGCGGACCGAATGCACCTTTGCGGACGCGATCATCGAGGTACACGACGCCGAGCGCTTCGCCACGCGCGACGAGTGGTACGGCCAGCACGCTTCGAAGCTTGAGCGCGTGCACGCTCTGATGCACCGAAGGCAGCTCGCCTGCGGCATCGACTGCGACGACTGGCTCGAGGGCGGCGAGCGCGCGTTGAGCCAAGGTGTGAGACAAAGCGATTTGCTCACCCCGCAGATCCGCACGCGCGAGGTTTCGTGCAGCTCGCGGAACGAGACGTCCTTGCGGTGCACAAAGCAAGAGCAGCCCGCGTTCGACGCCAGTCCACAGCACGAGGGCATCCACGACGCGATCGAGCAGCGGGCGCAGGCGTTCACGTTCGCTGAGCGCCACGATGAGCCGTTCGAGCTCACGCGCTTGTTCATGATGCAGGCCTTCTTGCGGCACGAGCGCTGCTTGGGAAACCCATGCAAGCGATCGGATCGTGGGCGCAAGTTCGGCAGGGGCTCGCGCAAGCAGATCACGAGCTGCATCGCCGAGTGATGCAAGCAGTCGCAACGCGATGTCACCACGACCAAGGCGCGCGGCAAGTGAGTAGCCGGCAGCGAGTGCTGGGCCGCGCGCAGCGATCGGTGCACGTGCATCGGACAAACCTACGAGAGCTGCGAGCAGCCGTTCGGCCACGCGAGCGTTCGGAGCTTCATCGCCTGACAAAAGACTTTCAGCGCGCGCACGGATCCAATCGAGGCGTGCGCCTGGTTGGACGGCGGCGGATTCGGCCATGGCGTCGCGTACTTCGTAGGTTTCTCGCGCCAAACTTCGGGGTGCGTGCTCGACCAAACGCGCATCTGCCCGAAGCGTGTCGTCGCTGCCAGCATCGCGAAGCAGCTCGCGTGCACGTTCGGCTGCGCGACGGCCTTCGTCGGATCCTGCGAGTGATGCATCAGCGATCGCCCAAAGCGCATACGCTTCGGCCCGTGTGTCTCGGCCTTCGCGCGCGCGAACGATGGCTTCGCGGGCGACTCGCACGGCGTCGTGTCGAGCGCCAGCCGTCTCGTAGGCCGCTGCCATCGCAAGCAGCGCGCGTGCTGCATGGGCCGGACGGCCGAGGTGCTCCCAGAGCAGTGCAGCACGTCGCGATGTTGAAAGTGCTGCGCCGAGATCCCCAACGTCGACGGCTGCGGCAGCTTCCCCCGTGCGGTACGTGGCCTCCTCGATGACCGCGCCTGCACGCGCGGCATGATCGACCGCCGTTGCAAATGCGCGCTGAGCGGCCGCCGGATCGACGCCGTGTTCGACGTATCCTCGTATTGCAGACAAGCGTGCGCGTTGTTCGTCGGAGCGTGCGATCGCTTCGCCTCTCCGGATCGCAGTCATCGCTCGTTCCTTCTGCCCGCGCTCGGATGCAATGAGGGCAGCGACTTCTTCCGCAGGACTGCATGAAGCACATGTAACGAGCGATTCGGCTTCTTCCAACCGGCGCTGGTCGTATGCGATGCGTGCGAGCACTGCGCGCGAGGCGTGATCCGCGTCGTCCTTCTGAATCGCTGCACGCGCAATCTCTCGCGCCCCATCGATGTCGCCCGCGCGGCGAAGGATCTCGGCAGCAAGCGCATCGGCACCGCTCGCGCCCAGGTCACGCGCGCGTAGGACGAGATGTCGTGCTCGTCCAAATTGTCCCAAGCGTCGCAACGCATCTGCGGCGGCGATGACCAACGCGGGCGGAGCATCTCGCTGCTGCTCGACGCGCTGAATCGCGAGCTGATTGGGCGGGACAAACGAAATGGCGAGCGCGAGTCGAGCGACGTCTTCTTTGTCGAGTTGCGAATCGCGAGATCGAGTCGCCAGACGAGGCGCCTCGGGCTTACCGAGCACGGCAGCCTCGACATCGGCAAACGTCCACGCTTCCGGTGGAACGTGCCGCGCGAGTCGTTCGAGCGCCGAACCAAGCATCGCTTCATCTACGGATGAGAGCGACGCGACAGGCCATGCGATCGCAGCGCTGCCGACGAGTGCCGTGAGCCATCTCGTGATGCCGTCGGGATCGAGCGGACCGAGCTCGATTGGCGAAGGTGCACGCTCACTGCTTGCAACGTCGTTCGCTCGAAGTGCACGTGCGCGTCGCAAGCACCCAATCGCTTCATCGAGCCAGTGCACTGTCGTCTTTCCTGCGATGGCGTGGGACGCGAGCTCGTTCGATCGAATCGACAGATATGTCGCGCGAACTCGTCTCGCATCACGATCGGCGCGTTCGGAGCTCGTATCGATCGTTTGAGCACCAATCGATGAACGAGCAGTTTCGGCAACCCACAGCGCGGTGGGTCGTGCGCCGGGGTTTTTCGTCAGGAGTGCCGTACAAATCGAGTCGAACGGTGGCGGTAATCGAGCGTTTCGAGCTGCATCGATCGGGACGTTTGCACAGGAGACGCCGTCGTCGACGAGCTCGGCGATCACGATGCCGAGTGCAACGAGATCACGCGCGCGGCCGTCTCCCAGGTCGGCATCACCGGATGCGAGGTAGCGCGGCGTGGCACCTTCGACGGTCGTTTCGTAAGCACGTGCTGAAAGACCGAGGTCGATGACGTGCGCTCGATCGTGCTCATCGACGACGATGTTCTCGGGTTTCAGATCTCCGTGAGCGAGCCCTATCGCGTGCAAGTCAGCGATGGCCTCTGCGACGTCGTGCGTGATCTGCAGAGCGGCTGACGCGCGATCTCGAACGCGTTCGCGCATCCAATCGCGGAGGCTTCGTCCTTCCACCCAGCGGAGCGCAACGAATGGAATCGGAACTCCTGGTGATGCTTGATCGTCGTCGCTTGCGTCGATGAATCCGACATCGACGAGTGCAGGGAGGCGAGGGGAGAGTGCGAGGAGCGCGTGCGAGGCTTCGCGCGCGAGAGCCTCACGCGCGTCGTCGTCGCGAGCGATTTTCAGTGCGACGAGCACGCCTTCGGGCGTTCTGGCTTTCCAAACCTCGGCAGCACCGCCGACGCCAGCGCGGACGAGGCGTTCGAAAGCGGAAGCTGCCAACTGGGGTGGCGAAGAGCCGCTATTCATCGATGAAGGAGATGAGCACGACAGGAGTGACTGTCAACGGAGGTGACGTGTTGCCCTCGAGTTCAGTCACACTTGGGTCCCCCCGTCGTCTCGATGTCTTCACCGGGGTAACACAACTTCTCGGGCCCTTTGTCGTAGTTCGCGGAAATGAACGTGCCGAGTGACTCCGTGTCGATGCACGTCGCCGTGTACGTCGCACCCCAAGCTGACGCTGCGATGGGTGTGTCGAGATCAGGATCGGGCGTGAGCACGAGGCGGGTTTTGGGTCCGTTACCTTGCATCACGCAAAGTGGGTCTCCCTGCGCTTCGTCGAAGACCGTTTCGAGCGCAGCGACGACGTCCGGACAGCCATCGTCGCATCGGTACGACAACACCACGGCCCCGTGCTCCATCGCGTGAACGTACATCTCGCGAGGCACTCGCTGCGTGTACTTCTTGAACGCAGCCCACGTTGGCCAATGGTTCCCACCGCTCGGAGGATTCGTCGCGTACGTGACGGGTGTGCATGTGGTCACGTGCGCGGCAACTTCGAGCGCAATGTTCGTCGTCTTGACGACGCGACACTCGGTTTGTCCGGGCAAGGGTGGCGCGCCTGGCGTGAGGACCTCGACGTTCTCCGG
This sequence comes from Polyangiaceae bacterium, assembly GCA_016715885.1. Lineage (NCBI taxonomy): Bacteria > Pseudomonadati > Myxococcota > Polyangiales > Polyangiaceae > Polyangiaceae bacterium. The sequence goes on along the minus strand of JADJXL010000025.1, from coordinate 753,281 downwards.
ACCCGACGGCACCGTTGCGACATCTTCACCGCATCCCGTGATGCAGACGGATGCGACGACCACCAAATGTTGGGCGAAGGAAGCAGAAAGGCTGCGAAACAAGTGCATCGCACAAGCGTATCACGCGCGACGACGACAGCTTCTTCAGGGGCAGGCGGGCGTGTGCGCGCCCGTGGAGATCCACGTGCTGAGCGCGTCTACGCCGGATTCGGGGATGGCGTAGAAGTCGTACGGCGGCATGGGCAAACCGACGACGACGGACGCGCGAAGCCGGTCGATTTCTCCAGGCGCGAGATCGGCGGCAGCCGACGAACGCGCATAGATGGGGCCGACGAGCATCTTGTAGAGAAGGTAGCTGTTGCCGGGGTTGCCCGGATCGACGTGGGGCATGGCGCGTCCGAACCGACGTGGTTTCGTGTCCGGTTCGTCAGCATGAGCGCCCATCTGCGTCTGGTTTGCGACGCGGCCGATGATCGCGCCGATGCGATTGCCAGCGCTGAGATCGAGGCCCATGGCGGCTGTGCCGTTCTCGATCGGGCTATGACAACCACCACAACCGGCCGGCAAGCTATCGCTGACCGCGCACTTGCCCTTGCAGAGATCGTCCATGCCGCATGCAGTCACACATGCGCTGGCGACGCAGAACAATTCCTCCGACACCGTACGTTTTGCAGCATCGTCGAGTGATGGATCGACGGGTCCGCCTGGAGGGTTTGTCACTGCCGTCGTGAATTGCAGGACGACGTTCGCTTCGAGTCGCGCCCCATCGAAGGCGCGAAACCCGAAGGGCGACGTATCGGTCGGCGAAAGGACCGTGAGCCAGTACTTCGCATCGGCCACGAGCGCAGCCATCGCAGGCAATCGGTACGTCACGATGCGGCGTACCGGATCGTAGGATGGCTCGAGGAAAACCCCTTGCGCGCAGTCCTGAAGCGTCGAGACCGGATCAGGACTTGGCCTGAGGCAGATCGACTGACGTATCGCGTCTTCGGGCAGCAAGAAGCGGTCGAAACGAAGACGCAGGCTCGACGTCGTTTGGATGCGATCGCTCGTGCTCGCAACGGGGTTTGCTTCCGTGAGCGTGACGGTCGTCGTATTACCAGCAGCGTCGACGCCATGAAGAGACACGTCGACGAGGTGGAGGGGAGGGGTATCGAGCGGTTGATACTCGGGAGAGCCGACGTCGCAGCCGGTCAGAAATAGAGCGGTGAAGAGGGCGAAAAGTGCGGTCTGTCCGAACACCGACAAACCCGCTCGGCTAGGCACCGATTGCGCCCACGCGGCGCTCAGCTTTCGGAGTACATGTCGAGCTGCTCGCCGACGACTTGCTCCGAGATGCCCGATTGGATGTGATCCCGGAGGCAGTCGGCAAGGGTGACGAGCATGTCGTTCAGTCCCTTCTCGTCGTTCAATTTGGCCAGAAGCTTGCGAGCATCTCGGCCGTCGTCCTCCAATAGGCACTTGCGTACAGCCTCGAGCGTGACGTCGCCGTTGAAGTCGAGGATGAGGTTGTCGAGCAGGTACTGGGTCAGTTCCTTCACGCCCGTTCTCCTTGACGCATAGGGCCTCCAGAAGCGAGGGGGCACCCGGTCGACTTTGGCTATACCCGTCGCAAGAAGGACTGTGCAAGGAATATGTGGGATTCCTCCGCGGGGCGGACGGAAGACGCAGGCGGCTGGCTTTCATTGGCACGCCCCGACAGACGCGTCGTTCGACTGGTGGCAGACCAGGCAAGGACGCGGGTTTCTCGCGAACGCCGTGCGGCACCTGTCGCGGAATCCAAGGGGATGCGGGTTGACTCCATGGCCACCCGAAAGTCCCTTCGTTGCGTGACACGTCGCACAGTCGCGCTCGGTGTGACACGAGACGCACGCGTTCAAATTGCGCATCGCCTCCCACGCGTGATGGTTCGGTCCGCGCGGACCCGTGGTGAATTCGTTCGGCGGCGGATGAAACCGCCGGCCAGCCAAGCGATTGCCCGCGGCGGTGTCACGAGCGACGCCGACACGTCGATGGCAATCACCACAAAACGTCTGGAGCTGATGACAACTGACGCATCGGGGATTGTCCTGACGAGCTCCCTGCGCGTGCATCGAAAGCCAGTCGTTGGGGTGCACCTTGCGCGGACGCACGCGTCCATCGTGACAATCCGTGCACTCGTTCTCCGTGTGGCAACTGCCGCAAAACGCACTGTCGTTCGCCGCGACAGCCTTGTGCCGTTCGATGAAGTCCGCCGTGTGCGCGGCGTTGTGCATCCACTGCGGCGGCACGAGTTTGCCGGTGGCGAACGTCGTGAGCATGCGGCCATCGCTACGCGCCGTGTGACACGTGACGCACTCGCCCTTCGCTTGACCCTGCGCCGCGCCGCTCATGTTGTGGCACGTGAAGCATCCAGCCATGCGCGGAAGCTGCGCTCGCGTCGCAAGCTCGAGCTCGGCAACCTGGCCGTGACACTGACCGCACTGAATGTTGCGCGCGAGATGCTTCTTGTGCGTGAAGACGAGGTTCGCGTTCGGAAGAACCATCTGCGCCACGGTGCCATCAGCACCGGCCTTGTCGCCCAAGTGGCAATACACGCACTGACCGTCCTCCTCCGTGCCCGGCTTCATGGCCTTCAGGTCGGAGTGGTCGATGTCGTGACACGTGTCGCACGTCTTGGTTGGCTGCGGCATGAGCCGATCAGAGACCTTGTCGCTCGAAGCTGCGTCATGACACTTCGTGCAGTCCTGTTTCAGATCCTTGACGTGCTTCTTGTGATTGAACCGGATGGTAATCGTTTGAGGTGGAAAGATTTCCTCGCTCGGCATGGGCGTCGCTGCCGATCCCGGCGGCATGAATGCGAGCGGGACTTCGGCATCGTTCGGCATCGGATAACGCCCGCTTTGATAACCACCAGGGGGAGGCGCAGGAGGCTTGGGCGTTTCGGCCGGCGCTTCGCTCGTCTCGGCCGCCTCCGGAGTCGCTTCTTCGGCTGACGCATCGGGCCCAACGAGACCAAGCAGCAGCGCGGATACGCACGCGAGGACGACCCACCATCCAGGCAGCGATCGAGCATCGGTGCGCGGCGTTCGAGGCCGTCCTGATCGAGCAGTACTCATCATCCACCAAGCCTCAGATTGAGAATCGCCAGGAAGCGGAACCGCTGTCCCACGAGCCGATTCATGTCGTGCTCCCATTCGATGCGAACATCGGCCTGTTTGACAGGACGAACACCTGCACCGAGCACGTAACCGAACGAGGTCGCACCGCGATCGGGCCGCAGTGGATCGTTCCAGTTGTAGAGACTCATCCGTGCGAGCGTGAGGTATCGACCGCCGTCGAAACGCTTCTCACCGCTCACGTCCACACCACCGCGATGACCACGCGAGCCAGCTTGAAGCATGCCGCGAAGACCAACGTCGCCGGTGCCGAAACGATAGCGACCGGCAACGTTCGCCATCGCATCGACGACCGTGGAAGTTTCACGATTGGCTTCGTCGCGGATGAACGTCTGCGCGGTGCCGGGATCGATTTCCTGATCGCCGCTGCACAAACCCGAGGCAAGGCACTCCTCGTCGCCGAACGTTTCGGGATCTCCTTCGGTCTGCCAAAGACGCACACCGCCCGATGCCGAAAAGTCGAACTTGCGCGATGGCGCTGCCGAAATGCGTGCCGTTACCGATGTCGTTGGGCTTCGCGTGAACCAGTTGAAGATCGAGTCTGCGTCGAACGTGGGCACGAAGTAGTCGACGTCGGCTCCAACGGTCGTGCGAGATCCGAGGTATGCCTCGAGGCCGCCGTAATACGACGCGATGATTTGGTTGTAGAGGTCGTAGGTGAATCCGCCCTTGATCGCGCCGAGCGAGCTCTTGTTCAAGTCGAGCGAATAGCCAAGGCGATCCTGCGACAACCGCATGCCTTTGACGGTGTGAAAACCTCCGCCGGGATCAGGGAACTGCTGCGTGACGGACGTGCCTTGGTTGTACACACGACGGTAGGAAAAACGGCCGTGTATCCAGCTCGGGCCGTTGGTCTCGAGGTTGACTCCGAACGCCGGCGCGGGTTGCGTGTACTGGTACGACGGGTAGTCGGTGACGCTTGGTTGATCAGCGGCCGTGCCAAACCCAACGTGACTGCCACGCCAGACGCCGGGCCGTTCGAAACGCGACGTCGACAAGGCCAAACCACCGCGTTGTTCGAAGCCGGCATACACCTCGGCTTGTACGAAAAACGGAGTCGTCACGCGCGCGAGAGCTCCGTCGAACGACCACCATCCAAGTGTGTCGACGACGTATTGGCGTCCCGCGCGAAACCCGAACCACCCATTGAAGAGGCTTCGCCCTTCGACGTACGCGTACATCAGGTCCACGGGAGCCTGCTGCAATCCCGGGACAAACCTCATGCCGGGGCCAGCCTCGGTCTGATAACTCGTCTCGCCACCGCGATCGGCATCTCCGAGGTGCCCGTTGATGCCGAAGTCGGCGTCGAGGCGCACGCGAAGCACGGCAGAGAAGTCGGCTTTGCCTGGCACGTAGTCGCCCTGCAAGTTGTAGACGCTGAGCGACAACGTCTGCATCAAGCGGCGCCGATTGAGAATCGTGTCGCCCCAAGGACTCGCGAGCTGATAGGCCTGCAGCGCCGTTTCACTTCGAACGTCGAAGTCGAGCGCTCGGGCCTCGCGCGGAGCTGCGACGACCATCGTTGCGCCTGCAGCAAATCCGGCCGCAGTCACGCGCAGAAGGCGCGCCAATCGTTGTGCCCTCACTTCTGCGATGCTCGCTTTCCGTCGAGTCGTACTGGCAGTCGTACGCGCTTCATACGCGTCTGCAGCTAAGCCTTCGACACTCCCCGACTTGTCGGGGCAAGCGTGATCCTCAGCGAGCGATGGGGGTGGTGTCAACTGACACGAACATCACGATGAGTGCTCGATCGCGGGGCGCGTGCGTCACGTCGACTTCACGATCCTCGCAGCGCTCTTGCGATGCTCCCCCATACGCGCGATCGGCGCGCACGTGGCTACGCGGGTCGTTCAGTTGAACCCAAGCGAGCGTTTGACGATCTTGCCGCCTTCACCAACCGAGTAGCCGGAGGTGTCAGAAAGCGCGTCGTCGACGGCATCGCGGCGAGAATCGGGGATCGTCCACCCACGTACGAGCAGCCCATCGGCAATTTTATTTTTGACTCGTACGGATTCCTCTTGAACGAGCAAGTCGATCAGCCCTTCGACACTTTCAGGCATGCCCTGCGCGAACGTCGTTTGCACGGCGTGGAAACGCACGGTCTCGTTGACGTCCTCGAAAAACCGTTCCACCGCGCTGCGCACGTCCTCGTGCACGACATCCTCGAGAGCCTGGATGACATGGATCTTAGGCTCGACGTTACGCGCATACTCAGTGTCGAAACGATCGAGCAGCGCGATGAGCTCGTTGCGGTAGTCCTCGTCGTCGAGAATCTCCGCGAGGATCTTGAGTGGCCACGTGAGCGCTTCCGCCTTCGCGCAAAAGTCGACCACGGCAGGCACGACATCCTTGCCCGTCGCGACGATGCCACGGAACGCGATGTCCTTTTCTTCCTGGTCGGTGATCGACGGGTCGATGGTGAACGTGAACCGCTTGAGAAGCGCAGCAGCCGCCTCGGGCGAGCTCATCTCGACGAGCGTCTGAATGGCTTCGAGACGATCGTAGGTCTGGGCGCGTTTGTCCGCGACGACCTTGGCGGGCCCGCTGATTTTCTTGTCGACCGCGGGGGCCGGGGCCGCGTTCGTCGTGCTCTTGGGACTCTTGCGGAGGAAGTCGAAAATGCCCACCTGGACCTCGATGCGTGCCTACTCGAGGCAAGCACGGAGGCATCGCATAGGGCTTTGCGACGGACAAGGCAAGTTCTCGCGGACGTTGCGTGGCTGCTGCACGTTGCGAATCGCCTGTCGGGCTCGCTTAGCCTATAAAGTACGCTTCCGCCGCCGTCCCTCGTTGCGCGACCCTCGTACAACATCCGCGGGAGGCGGCATGCGGCCGACGCCGTCGCTGAGTTGCGAGCGATCTTTGGATTTGGTGTGCGGGGGAGGATTCGGCGGGAAAAGCCGCGTTATTCGCTGATTTTCACGCGGTGCGGGAAGGAGAACAGCAAGTTCACGGTGATCATGCTGTTGAAGCGGAACTGGCGGTCTTTGCTGTTGACGGCCGTATCGGGGAACGCTTCGTCGTTGCCGGCGCCCGCGTTGTCGAAACCGGACGTATTGCGGGAGAACGGCATGGCGCGCCACTCCGCACCGAACCCGAAAAACTCGAGCTGACGCGGGTAGAAGTTCCAGCCGACGCCGAAGGTCGGGGCGATGCGGAGGCCGCTTTCGAGCTCGAACGAGCTAGCGCAAGCGGTGATGGGGTTGCCGTCATCGTCTTGACCACAAGCCATGCGTTCTTGCACGCCGACGAATGCAGCTCCTGCGAAGAAGCTGATGTCGGTGTCGGCGGTGAGTGCGCCGAAGAGCGACAGTTTGCCGCGGAACGGAACGACGTTGATTTGAGGTGCAGCGACAAACTGGATCTTGCCGAGCTGATCGTCGACGAGCAGACCGGTAGAAGCTCCGCCCGTCGACTGCGCGATACCCGGGCGCGTCAAGTTGACGGCGGTGAGTTTGCAGGGCTGAACGTTTTCTGGAGCGGGCGTCGTGCTGCTGCACGCTCGACTGTCGACGGCCTTTCCTTGGAGCTCATCGGTCAGTGACGTCGTGGTCGAGATGCCGTACGCGCCCCAGATACCGAACCCAAGCCAGTCGGTCGGATGCCAACTCACGCGAAGTCCTGGAAGGATCGTGCGTTGGTATTCGTCGAGCAGTGTGAAGGAGGAGCCCAACGCAATTTCGACGCGGCCTTTGCGATGCAGGCGCAGTTGGCGCACGGCAGGGGCACCCGCGAGAGGCCCCGTGAGCTGAATTTCTTGTGCCTCTACGCTCGCAGTTGCACCGAGTGCGGCGGCACCGGCAAGCACTGCGACAATCCCGCGGCGCAGTTGCGGAAGGCGAGACGCGCAAAGGTTATTGACGAATCGACGCATCATGCATGTCCCCGTACTTGGCTGAACCGTCCTCTGAATTCCTTTACGCCGCGATCGCCATGCTGGATTGTCCAGCATGGCTTCGGATCACTTCGGCAGCCGGTACTCCCAGGTGAACGGGAGGAAAACCGAGAAACCAACCTGCGCCTGAACGTTGTTGGTGAAGCTCGTTTGATCGGCTGTCCATGTTTCGGGCTTCTGCGCAAACGGAATGCCGTCCGTGTCGCGACCCGTGACGATCGTCGGATTCTCGAGCTCATCGAAGAAGATGTAGTCACTGAGCTCGGCGACGACGGCAAACCAGCGGTTGAGGAAGATGCGCAAGCCACCACCGACATGGAACGACAGTCGCGGCTTGTACTCGAACGTGCGGTTGTCCGGATCGACGACGGCGATGGGACGTGACGCGATGGCTCCGACGCCGCCGAGCACGTACAAGTCGTAGTGGAAGATGAAGTCGCCAAATCCAGCAAACTTGCCGTACGCCGGAACGTACGTGAAGTTTGCGTTGGCGTTCCACGCGTACTCCGTGATCGGAATGCCGACGCGTGCCGCGCGGCTCGTCTGGAAGTTGAAGTTCGATGGCGCGTTCAGGCCGGCGTAGAAGTTGCCGTTGATCCCGACCGCCATGACGTTGTTGATGTAGAAGTTGAGCGCGAGACCCGGTCCGTTGTGCGCAACGAACTGATCGTTCATCGTCAGTCCGAAGTACGGGTTGATCTCGAAGCGAAAACGGCGGAGCGCATAGATCTGCTGCACCGCGTACATCTCCGCGTTGATCGGGCGCTTGGCGGCCTCCGCCATGTTGATGCTCGGACAGGCGTCGGGATCAATCTTGCAAATGTCGCCGAGGCCGCCGTCGCCATCGCCTTCACCCGCACCTTCGCCACCTTCGCCACCTTCGACAGGAGTCGTCGAGCCATCGCCCGCGGCATCACCTCCTGCGGGTGTTTCCTCCTCGTCGAGGTTGATCTCTTTGGGCTGGTCCTTTTTTGGTTGCGCTGACGCCGTCAACGGTGCCGCCAGCAGCGCCGCCGCTACGAGGAGCCCCACTCGAGCCTTATTCATCGCCATCCCTTCCGCAGTTCGTGCGACGCCATCATCAGATCCATCCACCGTGCTTCTAAGTATGCGACTTTATTACGAAATATCGGCCAACCCGAGAAGTGGGCCGGACTATATCACGGACAAAATCTGAGAATCAACAACCAAATCGTACTTCGTGCTCGTCATGATCTTTTCGATCGATATCCGACAAGCGGTTCGGATGAAAGCATCATCGACGCCGAAGGGGAAGAGTGTCTCGACAAAAGCAACATCAAGCCGCTGTGAACCAGCAAAGGCCGAAGGCCCGCGTAGAGCAACCCAAACGGGGCTTGCCCTACGCGAGCATTCCTGCATCGAAGCAACTTCAGGCTGCCGCATCGGTCGCTTCGTCGGCCTGACCAAGTAGCGCCTCGACAAACTCGTCGGCGTTGAAGTCACGCAGCTCGTCCGGACGTTCACCGACGCCAATGTATCGAACAGGGAGCGAGTGCTCGGCACATACGCCGAGGACCACACCACCTTTGGCCGTTCCATCGAGCTTCGTGAGAACGATCCCGCTGAGCGGCAAAGCCTCTTTGAACAGCGCTGCTTGTTGCATCGCGTTCTGACCATTGGTCGCATCGAGCACGAGCAGCGTTTCATGCGGCGCACCGGGCAGCGCCTTGTCGATCGTCTTCGCAACTTTCTTCAGCTCGTCCATCAGGTTCGTCTTCGTGTGCAAACGACCTGCAGTGTCGGCGAGCACGACGTCGGCCCCGATCTCCGCAGCCTTCTGGATCGCGTCGAAGATCACCGCACCCGGATTCGCTCCGTCCTTGCCACTGACGACCTCACAACCAACGCGCTTGCCCCACACGATGAGCTGCTGAACGGCAGCCGCGCGGAACGTGTCGCCAGCTGCAAGCACGACGGTGCGTCCTTCCGCCTTCAGACGCGTTGCAAGCTTGCCGATCGTCGTCGTCTTTCCAGCACCATTCACGCCGACGAACATCACCACCGTCGGCCTTGCAGGGAGCTTGATGTTCCCCCCGCTGCTGCCAAGGATGTCACGCACTCGCGTGCGAAGCGCTTCCCAAACCTGATCGTCGGTGACGAGCTCCTTGCGCTTGATGCCAAGACGAATCTGCTCGAGCAGCGTTTCGGTCGTCTTGACCCCCACGTCCGAGGTCAACAGCACTTCTTCGATCTGATCGACGAGACTCGGATCGACTTCGCTGCGACCCACGAAGAGCGCCTTTAGGCGACCAAAAAAACCCTCGTTCTCGCGCGCCTTTGCAAGTCCTCGACGAAGCCCTGCGACGTCCTTCTTCCGAGGTGCAACGGGCGGGGGAGCGGCACCAGCAACGATCGCTTTCGGCGCAGGAGCTGCTTCGACCTTCGGCGCAGGTGCTACTTCCGGAGCCGCTTCGGGCTCTGGTGCAGGCTCGGCAGCTCTGGGCGCAGCCACCGGCTCTTCTTTGGGAGCAGCCTCGGCCTTGGGCGGCGGCTTTGCCTCCTCCTTTGGCTTGGCCTCCTTGGCCTCGTCCGTCGGCTGCTTTGTCGGAGCTTTCTTCACCTCTTGCTTCGCGGGTTTGTCCGCGGCTTTCTGAGGCGCTTCCGATTCGGCAGCGGGCTTCTTGTCCTGGAGCTTCTTGGGCTCCGGCGCTTTTTCGATCTGCTTCGGGGCTTCCGGCTTCCGAATGAACAGGAAGTAAACGGCGGCCAACACGATCAGACCGATGACGATGTAAAGGGGCTCCACGATGTGCGTTCTCCAGCGATCGCGAACTCGCGCCCGCGACTATATGAGACCCGACCCGTACGTCAACGTTTGCGCTCGTTTGCGAGCACGATGAAGCCGCACGGGACCAAGTTGGTTGGGCTGAGTGCGCGTTTGGCGCGCATCATACCCCAAGCTTGCGGCCGCCGCGCGGTTCTCCGGCCACGAGCTGCGACTCGAGCTGTTCATCGACCATTGCCGGCCCATACGCCGCTGTTTCGACGCCACGTGCCCACTGCTCGACTTCATCGTCTTGGGCGCGAAACGCCGCTCGGCGCACATGCCCCGGCGTGGGCTCGGGCTGGGCGTCGAAGGGAGCTCCCGTGCGCTGCGCCCAACGAACGAGACGCTCGAGGAGAGTTCGTCGCCGCGTCACGAGCGCAATGCGCAGGACCCCTGGCAAAGGCAGAGCTTGCTCGTGCTTGGTGTGTGCAGGCGCTTCGATGACGAGCCGCGCATCACTCCGATGGCTTGCATCCAGGACAAACTCGCCACGCTCGTTCGACGTCGCACGCGAAACGACGCCGTCGCCCTGAAATGCCGGCGCGATCACGACGAGACGAGCCGCAGCGATGGGCGTCGCATCATGCGCATCGATGACCGTGCCGCTGTACGAGGTTTGTCCTGCTTCCGCGCGCACGACATCGACTCCCGCACGCCCCGTAGGTACCGGCGTCTTGCCATCATCGGCATTCGGAACCGCACGCATCGGCGCACGTCGCCATCCAATGACGATCCACGCCGTCACGGCGAGCACGACGAGCGCAATCGCGATCTGTTTCGCCATGCCCGGGCCTCGAACCGAGATCTCGATGTCGAGCGACTTTCCGGCACGAAAGAAAGGTGCAGACGGCACGTAGCGAAGCTTCAGCGGAACCGTTCCGGCACGCTCGAACGAAAACGACGCGATGACACGCGCCACGCCGTCTCGTACTTCGCCCGCACCGACGCTTTCGTCGCCACGCAACGCTTCGACGACACCTCCCGTCACAGGACCACGCAACGTCTTCACGTCGACGTCGATCGGCACACCGTCATCGGGATCGCCCACGTCGACGGGGTGCGACAACGACAACGCGACGTCGGCACGTCGCACGATCGGCTGCGACGCAGTCGCTTTTGCAAGCACCGTCGTGCCATCGAAACGCAGGCGCAGTTCACCCGCGCCGGGTCCCGCAAACGCCTTCGTCGGCAGCTCGAAACGCACGCGCCCATCCCCGCCCGTCGACTGCTCCGCGATACGCTCACCACGCTCGTCTTCGAGCACCACCACGAGTCCTTCACGGCGCACGACACTCGACGTCGATCGTTGACTCGCGGCTCGGTCGACTCGTAGCGATGCCGTGAGTGACACACTCGGTCGCTCGAGATCGATGACGTCCGGAGGCGGTTCGAAGCGCAAGAGTGTGTGCGCGACGGAAGCTCTATTCGAGTCGAAGGAGATCGCGCTCTCGGTGGCATCGTGGAGCGGGTCGCCATCGAAGCGCAGCTTCAAGGAAGCTTTGCCGAAAGTCCCCTCGGCTCGAATGCAGAACTCACCGTGGTCATCGGTGCGCACTTCGTATTTGTCTGCGCTCGCAATGCGTGGCGTGCGACGTTCCCGCCGTGCGGCAGAATCGCACGGCGAAGGCAGTGGAAGAGGGGCACCAGGCGACCCATCGGGCGCGATGACCTGCAGCGTGATCGGGACTCCACCGAGCACCGCACCCGCGTCGTCCATGAGATGCCCGCGCACGATCGTTGCAGAGCCCTCGATCGTCGCAGTGGCACCGATCTGCGCTCCGCCTCGCACCTGAATGCGCACGGCCCCGGCGGGCTTCGATGCTTGTGCCGAAGCCCATGACGAGACCAGCATCACGAGCAATGCGGCGACGAGGTGAAGCGGCAAAAACGAGTTTCTCGTACGGGCGTCTCCGCCTCGGAACATTCTCTTCCCATAGGTGGGAACGCGTCGCGTGGCCAGGGCTACTTCGCGACTTCCAGATCGTCCGTCATGCGCGACGCTTTGAAGCTCCATGCGAGCAGTCACGTCCAAGCCCCCGCGTCCGCAGACCCGCTTTCGGTGCGAATGGTCGGGAGTGAGGTGCGCGCGCGATGGTCACGGAACAGAGGCGTCGACGAGTCGAGGAGCAGGGTGACGACGATGGACGGGCATGTGTGTGCAAGCTCTTCGATCATCACGAATTGCAACCAGCGCCGCCTCCCGAAGGCGAAGAGGTGGTGTACCTTTATGGGTCCTATGCGCAAGAGCATCAGCGTGCTCGTGGCTTCACTTCTTACCGTCGCGTTCTTACGCGAGGCGCATGCCGATCCCAAGACCGGCTATCTCGTGCAGCAGCTCAAGACCAGCGATGACTTTCGCGTGCGCACGCAAGCTGCGCTCGCGCTTGGTGCATCGGGTGACGATGCTGCGGTCAAACCTCTGTGCGACGCGCTTGCCGATGACAACGTCATGGTCAAGCAATCGGCCGCTGCAGCACTCGGCAAGCTCGGCAAGGCCGGAGGTGTTCCGTGCCTGAAAGCAGCCCTCGCGAAAGAGACCGCTGCTGGACCGAAGAAACAAATGCAGAAGGCGCTCGACGCTCTCGCCGGCTCTGCTGCTCCCCCACCTCCTGGTCCCGACTCCAAGTATTACGTGGCGATCGAAGTCACGAACAAATCCAAGCGAAAGCTCGACGAAGTCGATGCGATCGTTCGCAGCGCGATTCAGTCGAAGCTGCTCGGCAGGAAAGGTTATGCCGTTGCGCCGAAAGGCGAGTCGAGCGCAGCCGCGGGGAAGATCGTCAAGTCGAAAAAGCTCGCGGGCTACTACCTCATCGCGAGCGTCGAGGCGCCCGTGTATGACGGAGGGAGCCTGACGCAAGTCGTTCGCGTGAGCATGTGGACCTATCCAACGAAAGCGCTCAAAGGCGAGTTTGCACCAAAGCTCACGCAATCGGATACGCCGAAGCCCGATCCCGAGAGTGAGACGACGCTGATCAAGATGTGCGTCGAGAACGCGGTCGATACGTTCACCAAGGTCGTTGCCTCCATGTGACGCGCTTTTCTGGGCCAACGAAACGCGTCATGGCAAAAGTCGAAGAAGGTTTTCCCATGAGCGATGCGTCTGCCCCCGACACCACCCCTCCCAAGACTGGGCGCCAGCAGCGCCGTCTTCGCAACTTCCTCCTCGACAAACAATTCCAGCTCAAATACGCGGGCATGCTCGCGGGCATTGCGCTCGTCTTGTCCGTCATCTTCGGCATTGGGCTTCGAGCCACCAGCGAGCGACTCGTCCAGCGAAACCGCGACGCGGTCGCGCGGAGCCAACAGCTCGTTACGCAGGGCCAAGAGACAGTTCGTCGCGGCAAACTCGTCGTCGATCTGAGCAAGAAGGTCAACGACGTCGTCGCGATGAACATCACGAAGGCATACGGAGACGATCCGGAGCTTGCCAAGACGTTCACCGAGCAGACCGCGACGGACGAGAAGAAGTTCAAAGAGGAACAACAACTGCTCGAAGCTGATGCGGCGATGTTGCGCAAGCGAGCGGACGAGCTCGAGCTCGAAGCGGCCACGTTCGAGGAGCAGCGGAAGGTGCTCACCCTGATGCTGGTCGGCGCGCTGCTCGTCTTCGTCGTGTGCATTGGCCTCGCGGGGATTGTCGTGACGCACAAGGTCGCGGGTCCCATCTTCAAGATGCGGCGCATGTTTGGACAAGTCGGCGACGGTCACTTCTCCCTGCGCGAGCGCTTGCGCAAAGGCGACGAGATGCAGGCGTTCTTCGAAGCGTTCGAAAAGATGCTCGAGCGACTGCGCGACATCCAAGGCAAAGACATGACGCGCATCGACGAAGCAATTGCTCGCATCGAAGGCGACGCGTCGAGTGATGCGGTGGAGATGCTGAAGAAGCTACGTGCCGAGATGCAAGTGCGGCGCGACGGTTGAGCTTCGGGCCGCCGTTTCAGAAGGCTGCACGAATGTGTTCGACGATGGGTTTGTCATTCTCGTCGAACGTGACGCCGACGGCGTCGAAGCGCATGCGCGAGATCTGTTGGTCCTTCAGAAATCGCTTTCTCCACAAACTTTCTCCAGCGGCACGTAGTCTTCGGCGCTTGGCCGGCGTGATGCTGTCGAGCGGACGCTGGTAAGAGCCAGGTCCACGTGTACGCACTTCCACGACCACGATGACGTCGTCGTCGCGCACGAGCAGATCGATCTCGGCTCGGCCGACACGGAGATTCCGCGCGAGGATCGAATATCCTATGAGCTCAAAATAGTTTGCCGCTGCATCTTCCGCCCGTGCGCCGGATTCTTGGCGCGTGCGTGTGGTGGTGGACGGATCGATGCGTTTGGACGCAGCGGGGGCGGCGCGATCGACCGATGAAGTCGATCGCTCTCGAGTGCGTGGTGGCCGTTTGTCGGAAGTGAACAGAGGAAAAGGTTCGTCGCGTGGGAGGGTCAGGTGCCTTCGCCCGTGGCGAAACCGACGCCTTTGCACTGCGTGGCGTTGAAGTGACCTTTCACCGTGCCGCAGGTGCCTTCGGTGGTGAATTCGGTGCCTTCCTTGATGCAGTACTTACCCGAGAGCTGTTTGTCGCCGAGGCCCAGGTAGGGGCGGATCTGCGAGCAGGTGTAGCCCGTGGGGCATTCGCAGAAGTTGAAGTTCGGATCGGGCTCCTCACCGTCGGCGACGTCGCAGCGGCACGAGCAGTAGACGGCTTGTGCAGCGTCGCGTTTCGAGGTGTCGGCACACTGACCGCAAACTTCCGATTCGATGGGTGTGTCGGTGCCAGGGACGCAGCAGGGTTTGTCCGCGTCTGCATCGGTGGACGTCGGCGTTTGGCAGCCGTTTTCCGGTGATGCAGGGCTTTTGCCCTGACCGTAGGGGCAGCTCACGCGGCCCTGGAAGTGATTCACGAGGCAGATACGCGTCTGGCACTGGAAGGAGCGCGACTCGATGTTCTCCTCGGTTATCTTGAAGCCGGCGAAATCGGTGTTGTATTCGTCCTCGGGGACGCAAGGGTCGCCGACGCCGCCGCTTTGACAAGCAGTGGGCAACGCGCCCACGGCCAGTACGCTGATCAAACCAAGCATGCCGGACAAGATCGAACGGGTCATCAGATCGTGCTCCTTAAGGCCGGGAGGCGCGCCCCTGCATCCATAGCCGAAGCGCGCGAGCATGACGCGCCGCCACGCGCCCATTGTGCGAGGACTCAGCGAACGCGGCCAGCAGTGTGGACGCTAATCGAAGGTACGGAAGACCGTCAACCTCTCGATGCATGTCTGACGTCGACAGTGGCGGATATCTTGGATCACCCCTGCACATATGATGGGACCCAAGCGCGACGTGCGGGCTCGTGTCGGAGGTGGCGCTGACATGACACGCCTCGAGAAGTGCGTCACGTGCGGAAAGGGCTGCTTGACAAGCCGAACGCCAACCTTTTACCATCCGCGGCCAGCATCAGGATGCGCTGATTCTCATTGGTTTTTTCGGTCTCGCTTTCCAGTGACGGCGTCTGGAGAGACGCGATCATGAAGGCCTTGTCCGCTGCAGATCGCGGGATCCCAGCGGAGCAGAACTTTCATTGGGTGATGCCGACAAGGCGTTGGGCACCAACCTTCCGAACGAAGAGGAACGACGAATGCGGAAAGGGCTTGCAACTCTCTGTCTCCTTGCCTCTGCCCTGCTAGTGGCACCCACGGCCCAGGCCCAGAACAAAGGCAAGCCGGCCGCTGCCGCTGCGGGCAAAGGGGGCGCGAAAGACGCTGGCAAAGGGGGCGGCAAGGCCGCGCCCACGGAAGTCCAGCTCGATGAAGAAGACGGACCGGTCACCGCCGGCCAAATGACCGAAGAGGCGGCGCAGGCCAAGCGTCTCTTCGACGCCGATCGCTGGAGCGAAGCGGCGCTCTTGTTGAAGCGTGTCGTCGATGGCGAAACGGGCGACGACGAAGGCAACAAGCAGATCCACCAGTATCACCTGGCGATCGCGCTCTATCGCTTGCAGTTCTACCAAGCCAGCTACGCGATCTTCTCCGAGATCGCGGACAAGCCAAACCACCTCAAGTTCAATGAAACGCTGCTTTGGCTGTCGAAGCTCGCAACACAACTGCCCGAGCCGGCCGACATCATCGAGCGCGTCGGCAAGTACAAGACCGAGCAGATTGCGCGCTTCAACAACCCGCAGCAGCGCGATCTGTACTGGCAACTGAACTACCTGCTCGGACGCTACAAGTACCGCAATCGCAACTACGACGAAGCCATCGAGCTCTTCGAGAAGGTCGACAAGAAGAGCAAATACTACGTGCAGGCGCAGTTCTTCACGGGCATCTCGCACGTGCAGGGACGCAAGTCGGTTCCCGCGATCAAGTCGTTCCAGCGCATCGTGCAAGCGCTCGATGAAGGCGTGGAAGGTGTCGAGGACGAGAGCCGCATGCGCGACCTCGCGTTCCTCTCGATGGCACGCACGTACTACTCGGCGTCGATCCGCCTCGACGAGAACGCGGTGCCGACGATCGACGGCAACAAGCTTTCCGCTGCGGTCAAGTATTGGAACCGCGTGGACGTCGCCAGCGAGTACTGGCTCGACGCACTCTTCGAGCAGTCTTGGGCCTACTTCATGGCCGGCGACTACCCGCACGCGCTCGGCAACATTCACACGATCGAGTCGCCGTACTTTCCGAACGCGTTCTATCCCGAGGCCGACATTCTGAAGGCCGTCATCGCGTTCACGATCTGTCAGTACGAAGATGCAACGACGATCGTCGCGCGGATGAAGAATCGCTACGAGCCGATCAAGAAGGAGTTCGAGTCGATCTTGAATCGGTTCAAGGGCGAAGAATCCGAGGCGAAGTTCTTCGGGTTCTTGAAGGACGTGCGATCGGGCAAAGCCACGCTTTCACCGACGGTCAAACCGATCGTCGAGAACGCGTTCTCGGATCGCCAACTGCTCCGCAACCTCGAGTACGTGCGCGTGCTGGAGGAGGAGGAGGGGCGTTTCAAGAAGGCGCCGGCTGCGTTCCGCACGTCACCGCTTGGTGGAGACGTCACCGACGCGCTGCAGCTCGCGAAAGATCTTGCAGTTCGCAACGCCGGTACGCTCGCGCGTGATCGTTACCAACGGTACCTCGACGAACTCAACGAGCACCTGCGGAACTCGGCCAAGATTCTCATCGACATCACGGCGGCAGAACGAAACAAGCTCGATCAGGAAGTCGTGAGCGGTCAGCTCACGAAGGAAGAATCGCTCGTGTTCGGTCAGGTCAAACCCGACGAGGAGCATGTTCTCTGGCCGTTCAACGGCGAGTACTGGCGTGACGAACTCGGGTTCTATCGTCAGGTCGTTACGTCGAAGTGCGGCAAGTAACGAGGATCTCGGGATCTTGTGGACGCGGCCATCGGTCGCTTTTTGGGGGGCAAACGGAAGCTCGATGAGCTTCCGACTGGCGGGTTTCAGGTGAGGAGATGACGACGATGAAGCAGTCGAACGTGGGTGTGCTTCGGACGCTCCGTCTAGCGGCCGCCGCGGTGGGTCTATGCGCCACCGCATCAATTGCGGGTCAGGCGTCGGCCGCCGACGAATGCATCACGCAGCAGGCCAAGGACAATCTCGCGCAATGCCCCGGTGGATCGTTGAAGCAAGGGGCCGGCAAGAAGCCGGCCATGAGCTTCAAGTCGGCTCCACAGCAGGTGCAGCTCAAAAAGCGCGATGACATGCTCAAGCCGGTCAATCCGACGACGTCGATGACCGCCGCACAACGCGATGAGCGTCGTGCGCGGCTCAAGGACAAATCACGTCAACTGCTGATTACCGAAATCCAGCAGGTCGAAGCGCTCTTTGCGAGTACGCCCAAGAAGTCGTCGGATCGTCCGAAGCTCATGCGGCGTCTCGCTGAAGGGTATGTCGAACTCGAGGCTGCCGCGTTCCGTGACAAGACCGAGAATGCCATCAAGGCAGACGAGGCGAAGGCGAAGAAGGACAAGAAGGAACAGGCCTTCCGCGCCGAATCCGGCAAAGCCGACAAGATGCTCGTTTTGGCTCGCCAAGCGGCTGTCAAGTATTACAGCATGCTGAAGAATCAGTATCCGAAATGGTGTCAGACCACCAATGCGGCTGATCCTTCGAAGAGCACCGGCTGCACCGACGAAGTGCTCTATTACCTCGCATACGAGCACGAGCAGGGCAATAACCTCGACGAAGCTCGCAAAGTCTATTTCGAGCTGATTCAGAACTGGCCTCAATCGAAGTACATCCCGAATGCGTATCTCGCATTCGGCGAGCTGTTCTTCAACGAGGCGCAGGGCGATCCATCGAAATGGCAGCTCGCGCAGCAATCGTATTCGGAAGTCATCAAGTACCCCCCGCCCGATAACAAGGTTTGGGGCTACGCCCATTACAAGCTCGGGTACGTCTACTGGAACATGGGCGACTTCTTGAAGTCGATTTCCGAATTCAAGAAGACGATTGAATACGGCATGCAATATGCGAGCCTCCCGAACGCGGCGCAGCTCGCGATTTCGGCGCGACGTGACATCATTCCCGTCTACGCGCTCGGAGGTGCTCCGAAGGCAGCGCACGACTTCTTCAAGCCACTGTCGGGCGATAAAGGCGTCGAGAATGAAATGACGCTGAAAATGATGGATGATCTCGGCCAGAACTATCTCGATACCGGCCATTACAAGGAAGGCATCGAGCTATATCGCGATCTCATGGCGCGCGATCGCGGCCCGCGGTTCTGCAAGTACCAAGGGCACATTACGGAAGCCACGCTCGCGATGAAGTCGGGCAACAAGGCTGGGATCAAGTCCGAGCTCGACAACATGCTCCAAGTGCACGACAAGTTTGTCACGGAAAGCCATCCGGAGGACGTCAAGCTCAAGTGTTCGAATACGACTGCGGGGCTTTTGACGGAAACCGCAATGGCGTGGCACCTCGAAGCCGTCGGTTCGGGTGGTGTTCGCGGTACGGGCGACAAGAACACGATGACGCTTGCGGCGCAGATCTACGAAAAGGTCGTAGGCTCGTTCAAGCAAGAGCAATTCGCGAAGTTCGAATTTCCGCGCATCGTGAGGGAGGACTGGCCAAACGTATTCAAGATCAAGTACGCAATGGCCGACCTTCTTTACTTCAACAAGGATTGGGCAAAGTGCGGCCCGGCATTCGATGCCGTCGTGGCCGAGGATCCGAATGGTCCGCTCGCGCCTGAAGCCGCGTTTGCGGCGGTTCTCTGCTACCAAAACATCTATACCGAGCTCCACAAAGACGGTTCGGAAAAGAAGGGCACGGGGAATCTCCCGAGCTCGGCGGACGGCGGCAAGAAAGACCCCAAGAAGGCGCAGTCGGACAAGGCGAAATACGCTCCGAAGCCGTTTACCGACAACCAAAAGGGCATGCTCAGCGCTTTCAATCGGTACATCTGCTACATCAAGCCGCCCGAGAACGACAAGGAAGCCCAAGAGAACTACGTCGAAGTCAAGTACGCACGCGCTCGTACCTACTTCGAAGCCCAGCATTGGGAGGAAGCGGGATATGCATTCCGCGACATCGCAATGAGCCACTCCGACAAGGACGTGGGCATCTATGCGACGCAGCTTTACCTCGAGAGCGTCAACATTCTCGGGTCGAATTCGGATCCAGCGCGTCCGTCGTGTTATGAGGACATGGCGAATGACGTCCCCAAGTTCCTCGAGCTGTATTGCACGAAGGGCAAGGAAAAGGACAACGCCGAGCAATGCGGAATTCTTACCCGCATTCAACGCGACATCGAGCGTCTGCGTGCCCAGAAATTGATCGAAGCGGCGGACGCCGGCAGCGGCGGTGTCGACACGATCAAGATGTACGAAAAGGGCGCCCAGGCGTACATGGAGCTGTGGAAGAAGTACGGCGAATCGGCGTGCGAAAAGAAAGAAGCGTCGTGCGAGAAGAGCGAAGAAATCCTCTATAACGCCGCTCGAGCTTTCCAGGCCGCGCGTCTCATTGCGAAATCGATCGCCGCTCGTCAGATCCTGCTCAACCCGAAGTACAACCTCAACAAGACCGAGCTCGCCAAGAAGTCGGTTTACGAGATTGGCGGTAACTACCAGGCCATTGCGGTCTACGACGAAGCTGCCAACTGGTACGAGAGGTTTGCGGCCGAGAACCCGAAGATGGAGAAGGCCCCCGAGGCGCTCCAGGATGCCGTCGTGCTTCGCTTGGGTCTTGGTCAAGAGGATCAGGCCATCAAAGACGCCGAAGCTTTCGGACGGAACTACGGTGGACAGAAGCCGGCCCAAGCTGCGCAGATCGCGTTCGCCATCGGTTCGCATTACATCGAGAAGGAAGATTGGGAGAATGCGCGCAAGCGTCTGAGTGGCGCGATGTCGCAAATCGATAGGAATGCGACGTTCGACATTCAGATTCAGGCGCACGCAATGCTCGCCCGCGTGTTCACGAAGATCAACAATCCGTCGAGCGCTGCGCCCGAATACAACAAGGTGCGCAATTACTGGAAGGACCCGCAAGCGGCCCTGAAGAAGCTCGACGCGATTGGTGGCGGCGAAGACGAGAAGCTCCGACGCATTACGAAATCGCTGACGGCCGTTGGCGAGGCGCTGTTCTTCTTCGCCGAGCAGAAGCGCAAGGAAGTCGATAAGATCAAATTCCCCATCTACAAGGGGTCTGGCCAGCGCGACGATGTGATGAAGCACATCCAAGGCAAGGTCATGGATTGGATCAAGAAGAAGCGTCCGGCCATCGAGGGGTTGGCGGAGGAATATCGCCAAATCGTCAACCTCCAGCCCGCGCCTCCGCCCAAGTGGGTCATTGCAGCCGGTTCGCGTGTCGGTCAGGTATGGGGCCGGTTCGTTCTGGAATTCCGCGCGGCGCCCATTCCCAAGGAATGGAAAGGCAATGGCATGGTTCCCGGCACCGACCTCAGCTATGCCGAGCTTCGTGGTGAATACTTCGCGAAACTCGACGAGGCGAGCGAGCCGCAGAAGCAGATGGCGAAGAGCGCCTTCAAGACGTGCCTCGACTATTCGATCAAGTTCCAGTACTTCGACGAGTATTCGCGCACGTGCGAGGAGTGGCTCTCGAAGAACTACGGCGCTGAGTACCACTTGGTCGACGAATTCCGCGGTTCTCCGTCACGGGTGAACTCGGGTATGAGCGACAAGGCGCAGCCGCTCAATATCGACGGGACGGCATTCGTGCCGGTCGTGGATACGCCTGCTGCCGCGGACAAACCTGCTGACAAGCCGGCGGCGAAGTAGCCGAAGGAGAGATGGAGGAAGCCATGAAGCGACTATCGATTCTTTTGGCAACGACGGCCATTGCGGCTGCTCTCGGATGCGGCGGCGGTGCTACCGGTAGCGGCGGCAAAGGCGCGGTGGATCCGAAGACCGGCGCGGTGATTACCGATAGCAAAGGCAACGCGGTATCCGTCGCAGCGGCGAATAAATACAAGGATGGTCTCGAGACATTCGCAAAGCACGACAAGGCGGGCGATTGGAACGAAGCCGCGTGCGAAGAGACGGCGAAAGTCTTCTTGGATGCTGCGGACGAGCAGGACAAGAAGTTTCTCGAGGCTGTCTACAATGCTGGAGTTGCTTGGCAGCGTTGCAAGAACGATGCAAAAGCAAAGGAGTATTTCCAGCAGGCATTGAAGGCGGATCCCAAGTTCCACCGCGCTCGCGTGCAGCTTGCGATTTACGCATTCGCCGAATCGGGTGAAAAGAACATCGATCAGGCGATTGCAGAGCTCACGCAGGCAGCCATCGTCGACGCTCAATTCAAGAACGTCGAAGGTCTCGTGCAGCTCGGCATGCTTCACATGAAGCGCAATTCGCAGACCGACAAAGACGGCCGCACGGACATGCAGAACGCCAAGCGTTATGCGCAAAGCGCATTGGCCGTCGACGACGGGTATTTGCCGGCGTTCAATCTTCTCGCGCTTCTCTACATGGAAGCGGCGAAGCAGAAGGCGGGACGTTCGTCGAAGAAGGGCGTTGCGGCAGCCAGTAGCAAGGAAAAGAAGGTCGATACGCAAGCGCTCGATCTCGCGGCTCTCGTGTGTTCCCAAGCGATTCGGAAGAATGCGAATTATGCCCCGATTCACAATACCGCGGGCATGATCAACGTCGAATTGGGCAACTTGAACGCGGCCGTGAGCTCGTTCAACAGGGCTCGGCAGCTCGATCCGACGTTCTACGAAGCGCAAATGAATTACGCGGCCGTGAACCTTCAATTCCGAGGGTTTGCGCAAGCCGAGGAAGCGTATCGGGCGGTCGTCAAAATGCGCCCGAACGATTACGACGCGCGATTGGGCTTGGCGCTCGCTTTGCGGGGTCAAATCGACGACTCGAACTTCGACAAGATGGTCGCCGCAGCGTCAGCCGAGATTGCGGAGGCCAAGCGGATCTCGCCGGACCGTCCGGAAACGTACTACAACGATGCGATCCTGACGCAGGAGTACAAGGCCAAGAGTGGTTCGGGCAGCAGCGAGCCCGTTCTGCTCCAGGCAAAGGCCCTTTTTGGTGAGTTCATCAAGAAGGCCGGTTCTGCGCCCGAGTATGCGGATGCGGTGAAGCGCTCGAAGGAGCGCATGGAAGAAATCCAGCAGATCATCGACTTCAACAAGCAGACCGAAGCCGAGCGCAAAGCGGCGGAGCAAGAAGCGAAGCAGCGCGCGGCCGAAGCGGAAATCAATGGTCCTGATGGGGAAGGAAAGCCCGCGGAGGGCGGTGGTCAGTGAAGGGTTGGGCCCGCGGTGTCGAGGACGCAGCGGGCCCAATTCTTTTGTGGGAGCGGAACTTTCGTGCGTTCGGGGTATCCAAGCAGATGAGTGTTTCGGGTGTCTCGAATCGCGTTGATGTTTTCCGTTGATCTAGCCGGGCATAGCACGATAGTGTGTTCGTGATATTACGGCGGATCGAGGCGTAGGAGGCTGAGATGAAGAAGTCGACGCGTTTGGGTGCTGCGCTGGTGAGTGCAATGGCGGTGCTTCTCGTGAGTTCGTTTGCGCTGGCGCAGAAGAAGGATGGCAAGAAGGACGAAGGATACGGTTACGAGTTTTCCGACGATCCGTTGAATGCTGGCGGTTTCGGCCCCAACGACGCCACGATTCGGGTTCGTCCGGGACCAGTTCGTACGACGCTGATTCGTCCGCGTACGACGTTCGTCCCCGAAATGTTGAAGTCCGTCGAGAACTTGTAAGGGTCGTGATCGTGCGCCTGGATCGGGTTTCGATCGCGGTCCAGGCGCAGCGACACCGGCCAAACGATTGATTCAGCAGAGCGAAGTTCAATAGCTTCGATATGCGTCGTTTGTCACGGCGAGCGAAAAGATAGGGAAGGTTGGCTCACGATGGAAGGCAAGCAAAAAGTCGCTCTCACGTTCGCGCTTTATCAGAACGAAGCGCTCGTGCGGCGAGAGACGGTAGCGCAGGACATCGTCAAGGTTGGTAAGGATCCGAAGAGCCATCTTCGAGTCGACGACGAGCTTGCATCGCGCATGCATGCCGTCATCGAAGTGGCGTCGCCCGATGACATCACGCTGATCGATCTCGGCAACGAACCCGGGACGCTCGTCAACGGAGCGCGGGTCAACAAGGTCAAGATCAAGGTTGACGATCAGCTTCAGATCGGCGGAACGAAGCTGATTCTCGAGAAGGCCGAGCCCGTGGCGATGGCGGCCGGTGCAGCGAAACCGGCTGGAGCCAATCCGTTTGCCGCACCGGCCGGAGGCAATCCGTTCGGCGCTCCCGCGGCCAATCCGTTTGCGGCGCCCGCAGCGGCCCCGTTTGCCGCGGCAAACCCCTTCGCAGCTCCCGATCCGTTTGGCGGGAACAACCCGTTCGCTCAGCCGAAGGCCGCGCACGACGAGGTTCCTCCGGACGCACCCGAAGGTTCGTACACGTACCAACTCGTCAAGAGTGGCCCGGACGTACCGAACGAAGAGGTCGAGACGTCGACGGCGTCGGTGGAAGTGATGATCCTTTGGGATCAAACCATCTTGCACGTTGAGCACTTGACGCCGCCTCGCTCGTATTACGTCGGCGAAGAAGAGAGCAAGACGTTCAAGTGCGATTATTTCGTGCCCCAAGAAAAAATTGGCACGACGCGCGCTCCAGTGGTGCTTGCCAATGGTGGTTCGGTGTCCGTCGTTCTTTTGCCGCGCGCGAAAGGCACGATCGAGCTTGCAGGTCAACCGAAGATGACGGTGCAGCAAGCGATCGACAGTGGAAAGACGCAGCCGTGTGCGGAGCTTTCCGGCGCGTTCCAGGTTCCGCTTCCCCCGGGATCCAAGGCGAAGATCGATGTTGACGGACTGATCTTCCAGGTCTCGACGGTGAATGCCGGGCGTGCGGTTGCAGGGCACTTCTCCTTCGATGCACAGGGGCTCATGTACCACGGTTTGTCGGCGGCCGTTCACCTCGGCCTGCTCGCTGCCATGGCGTTCTTCATGCCGCCGCTTGGAGCTACCGGTGAAGACGGTATCTCCGACGATCAGAAGTTCATGATCCAGCAGTACCTCAATGCGGCGGCCGAAAAAGAGCAGGAAGAGAAGCCGCCGGAGGAGACTGCGGAAAACAACGCGGACAACAAGGAAGGCGGCACGGGCACGCGCGCGAAGGGTGAAGAGGGTTCGATGGGGAATCCCAACACCAAAGCGAGCGGCAACAGGTTCGGCGTCCAAGGTCCCAAGGACAATGCAGACCCGCACATTGCTCGTCAGGCTGCTCTTCGTGACGCTGCGGAATTCGGCATGATCGGTCTGCTCAATGCAGGCGCCGGTGGTGATCCGAATGCGCCGACCGCTCCCTGGGGTCGCGATGATTCGCTCGGCAACGACCCACTCAGCGCACGCGGCAACATGTGGGGTGACAACATCGGCGATTCGTTCGGTGCCGGTGGTCTAGGTTTGTCCGGTATCGGTGAAGGCGGCGGTGGACGTGGCGAAGGTATCGGTCTCGGATCGATCGGCACCATCGGTCACGGTGCAGGCACCGGAACGGGTCAAGGTTTCGGCTCTGGCCACGGTCGTTTGTCCGGTTCACACCGCACCAAGCCACCGCAGGTCCGCATGGGTGCAACGAGCGTCAGCGGCCGTTTGCCTCCGGAGGTCATCCAACGCATCGTGCGTCAGAACTTCGGTCGCTTCCGTCTCTGCTACGAAAACGGCTTGCGCAACAACCCGAACTTGCAGGGCCGCGTGTCGGTTCGTTTCGTCATCGGGCGCGACGGCGCGGTTTCGAACGTAGGCAACGGTGGATCGGACATGCCGGACGGCGGCGTCGTGTCGTGCGTCGTGCGTGCCTTCTACGGTTTGTCGTTCCCGCAGCCTGAAGGCGGTATCGTGACGGTCGTGTACCCGATCATGTTCAGCCCAGGTGGCTGATTCTTCTCACGCCAGTTGACGGCTAGCGCCCCGCGGGTTTTTCCAACTCGCGGGGCGCAGCTTTTTTGTTTCCCGACCTGCGCGTTTAGCATGCGGCCCGCGCCCCCTTGGTTCGGCATGACGGACGGATCCACTCGACGCTGGACTTTCCCCGTGCGCTCCGCCTATTCTCGCCCCGCCTCGATACGTCTTTTCGGCGGAAGGCGGTAGCGATTTCGTCTGCGAGATCGGGGCTTTGTCTCGTGATTTAGGCAGCAGGGCGTGGTCGCAGGGGCATTCCCCTACGCAGAGCGCGAGGGGACGGTAGAGCCGTCCTCGAGAAAGGTGAGCGAAGCAATGAAGCTTGGCGCAATGTTGATGGCGTCGTGTCTCGTGGTTTCGAGCTTGATGGGTCTCGGTTGCAGTCGCAACCGGCAGGAGGCCGTCATTCTCGCGAACGCCGGAGACAAGGATCTCGCACTCAATCCCGAAGGTGCGGCCAACAAGTACGAGCAAGCGACCAAGCTTGACCCGACAAACCATCGCATCTTCTACAAGCTCGCGATGGCCCACAAGAAGAAGGAAGACTGGGACAAAGTCGCGTCGACATTGACTCGCGCCGCGCAGCTCGCACCGAAGTTTGCGAACTACTGGTTCGAGCGTGGATATGCGCTCGAGATGCAGGCGAAGAAGAAGACGATCTCTTATGAGGAGGCGAAGGAGCCTTATCAGAAGTGCATCGAGAACGACCCGAACTTCGCCGACTGTTATCACCAGCTAGCGAACGTGTTTTTGTGGACAGACGATGAACAAAATGCGCTCGCGAACTACACGAAGGCGATCGAGCATCAGCCGACGGAGCTTCGGTACTATCCGCCGCTTGCGGATCTCTACTTGAATCTCGGGTACGTGAACGAGGCCGAGCAGGTGCTCAAGGAAGCGAAGGCGTTCGCGAAGCCTGGCGACAAGTCGCTCTTCTGGGTGCACGTACTTCAGTCGGAAGTGTACAACGAGCGTAAATCCGTGGCTGAGCGCGTCGCGGAACTCGAAGCGGCGAAAGCAGTTGCGGGGACGGAGGGCGCGGAAGCGATACAGATCATGTTCATGCTCGGAAGTACCTACGCGGTGCTCGAACCGCCGCGCACGCAGGAAGCGGTGCAGATGCTGAAGGGCTTCAGCACGCGCGCATGCAAGGGCGCGAAAGCTGCGGTGTACAAGACGGAATGCGAGCAATCGCAATCCCTCATTACGAAGCTTGGCGGCAGTTAGAGTTGGCAGTGGGTCGGCGACGTCGATTGCAGAGCCTTTCGTAGATCGGGCCAGGGGCCGAGGAATCCATGGATCTTGCGCAGCGTCTGAATCATCTCGAAGCGGTACGTGATTGGCAGGGGCTCGCGGACGAGCTCGAAAAGCAGCTTGCGAGCGAGACCGATCCTGTCGCGAAGGCGAATTGCCATCTGCGGCTGGGACGCCTTCTCGACGAAAAATTCCTGCAAGGTGTCAAGGCACTCAAGCATCTCCAGGACGCGTTCAAGCTGAACTCGGGGCTTACGGAAGCTCTTCGAGCAGCACGGCTCGTCTATTGGGAGCTTGGCAAGACAAACATGGTGCAGCGCCTTCTCGAGCTCGAGCTCAAGGCGATCGGTGATGGTCCCGATGCTGCGCCCCTCTTGGTCGAGCTCGCGGACGTCTATGGCGATCTCGGCGAGCACGACAAGGCCGTCGAGACCTACGCACGAGCACTCGGCGCTTCGGGTGGAGCGAGCGAAGAAGCGCGTGCTGGTTTGACCGATGCGCAGGCTGACCAGGACGGCTGGGAAGCTCATGTCGCATCGCTCTTGCAGCAGGCGAACGATGCGTCGAGCAGCGGCGTCGACCGAGCGCGATGCTTCTTGCGTGCGGCGAGGCTCGCGCGACGGTTTGCCCCAACCGAATTCGAATCGCTCCTGGCTCGGGCGTACGAGACAAACCCGATCGACAGGCAAGCTGCCGCGCTCTACGAGAGCATTCTTGCCGAAGAGGATCGTTTGCAGGGCCTCGTGGAGTTGCAGCGTCGCGTGCTCGACGGTTTGTCAGGGGCAGACCGAGCGGCGGCAGCGTTGCGATATGGCGCGCGCTGGGCAACGCGGCATCAGAACGCAGAGATCGGGTCGAAGCTGCTCGAAGAAGTACTCGAGTACGATCCGCGTGCAGAAGGAGCGTTCTCTTTTCTTCGCGATCTTTGGGGCGCGAAGGAAGGCGACTGGGATCGGGTTGCCAAGCTCGCCGACAAACTACTGGCCAAAGGCGCCAGTGACTCGGCATTCATGCTTGCGCAGGCTGGAACGATTGCATGGCAGCATCTTGGGAACATCGCACTGGCGCGAGGTTCGTTCGAGAAGCTGACGAATGTCGCACCGGATCATCCGGTGCTGAAATTGTTTGAATCGCAAACGGGCGAACGTCTCGGCGCTGGCAGTGCATCTGCCTCCGGTGCTGCGGCGACCGAGTCCACGGCTGGTGTTGCGGCGACGAAGGCGGAGGTTGCAGTGTCCACGGCGGTCGACGAAGGCGGCGAGGAGTCCACGGTGGTCGTCGAAGAAGAGGCGGACCAGGTGGACTGGGCAAAGATCGAAGAGCTCAAGGCGAAGGCGGCAAAGCAAGAGGCCGCCAAGCGATACAACGAGTACGTCAAGACGCTCATCGAGCTCGCTGAGGCGATGCCCGATGCGTCCGACAAGATCGACTACTACTCGAAGGCTGCTGAGCTCTACACGGGCAAGTTCTCGAACGCGGCCGAGGCCGTGAAGTGTTTCGAGGCGATCCTGGCCATCGATGGAGCGAATGCGCCTGCGATCAAGTACCTGCAGGAGAGCTACGAAAAGCGTCGCGACTGGGAAAAACTCATCGGCTTGAACAAGCGCCAAGCGAGCCTCATGCCGCCCGGCTCTGCTCGCGCCGATCGCTTCCTCGAAATCGCCAAGCTTGCAACCGAACGCGTCAAGAAGCCCGAGGTGTGCATCGAGCTTTGGGACGAAGTTCTTCGTGACGATCCCGAGAACGTCGAAGCGCTCAACGCCCTGTCCGGCCTGTACGAGCGTGCGAAAGACTGGGACAAACTCGCTGCCATCCTCCAGACGCAGGTCGAGGTCACGGCCGATTTCAAAGCCAAGGAAACACTGCTCGGCAAACTCGGCGCGCTTTATGGCGAACGCATCAACAACGACGATGCGGCCATCGAAGCTTGGCAGCAGCTCCTCACGCTGAACCCCAGCGAGCGCAAAGCGCAGGAAGCGCTGAAGAAGCTGTACTTGAAGGTCGCACGCTGGGATGACCTCGAACCGTTCTATGCCGAGGGCGGCAAGTGGGACGAGTTCATTCGCGTGCTCGAAGGCCAGAAGGCCAAAGAGTCCGACGACAAGAACAAGATCAGCTTGCTCATGAAGACCGCGCGCCTCTGGCTCGAACAGAAGCAAAAGGCCGACCGCGCGATGAAGGCATACGAAGAGGTCTGGACGATCGATGCTTCGTACTTGCCTGCAGCCGAAGCGTTGATTCCGCTCTACACCCAATCGAACAACGCCAAGGGCCTTGCGACCGCCATCGAAGTGAAGCTTTCGCACGATCAAGACCCTCTGACGCGTCTCGATCTGTATCGCGAGGTTGCAGCTCTCTACGAGACGAAGCTCAAGGAGCCGCAAAAGGCGTTCGAACGCTTCTTGTCGGCATTCGAGATCGCACCAGGCGATACGCAGTGCATCGACGACGTCGAACGCGTCGCGCGTGCCACGGGGAGCTGGGAAGCTCTCATCGCTTCGTATCGCAAGATGATCGAAGAGGCAGATGCCGAGAGCGATCGGGATCTCGGGATCGCCCTTCGACTGCGCCTTGGAAGCGTGCTCGTCGACGAAGTGAATCGCATCGACGATGCGCTTGCTCAGTTCCGCGCCGTCTACGACACCGACAGCGAGAACGCCGAAGCCATCTCCGCTCTCGAACGTCTCTATCGCAGCACGTCGCGCTTCAACGAACTACTCGAGATCCAGAAGCGCAAGCTCGAGCTCGCGGACGATACCGAAGCAAAGAAGACGATTCGGTACGCAATCGCCGAGCTGTTCGTCAACGAGCTCAGCGATCGCGGAAGCGCGATTGCGACCTACAACGAGGTGCTCGAAGACGATCCGGCCGATGCTCCTGCGCTCGAAGCACTCGACACGCTCTACCGTTTGCAAGAGCAATGGGAGCAGTACGTCGATGTGCTGAAGCGTCGCATCGAGTTGAACCTCGGCGACGCGGTCACCGTCGACCTCAAGTATCGCCTCGGCTCGACGCTCGAGAAGCACTTGCAGGACCCGCACGGCGCGCTCGAGAACTATCGGGAGATCCTTGCGCTCGATCCGACGCACGAGGGTGCGCGTTTGTCGCTCGAAGCGCTTCTCGAGAACGAGGAGCTGCGAGCGGAAGCTGCCGAGATCTTGCAAGAGATCTACGAATCACGTGGTGACTGGGAAAAACTCATTCAATCGCTCGAAATTCTCGCGGCGGCCGAGGGTGACGTAAGCGCGCGCGTGAACCTGCTCCGCAAGGTTGCGCGAGTTGC
Source organism: Polyangiaceae bacterium (assembly GCA_016715885.1). Classification (NCBI taxonomy): domain Bacteria; kingdom Pseudomonadati; phylum Myxococcota; order Polyangiales; family Polyangiaceae; species Polyangiaceae bacterium. The sequence goes on along the minus strand of JADJXL010000025.1, from coordinate 723,529 downwards.
AGCGGAAAACCTTTCGAGTCTCGAACGAGCGTTCGAAGCGCAGAGTCGCGCACTGCGTGACGATCCGTCGAATGCGGATACGCGTGGCGAGCTCGAGCAGTTCGCGGCACAGGCGAACTCGTGGGACAAACTTTTCGCGGTCTTCAGCGAGATCGCGGGTGGTTTGAGCGACGAGCGTTTGGCGCGCGAGTACTGGATGCGTTTGGCTGGCATTTCCGAGAAGCTCGGCAAGGTCGAGGACGCGGCGAATGGTTACAAGCGCGTGCTCGAGATCGACCCGGCGGACGCCGAGGCGCTCTCCGGAATGGATGCGCTCTACACGCGCACCGAGCGCTGGCAGGACCTCATCGAGGTGTATCGACGGCGCATTGCGATCGCGCCCGAGTTCACTGATCGCGAGGTGCTCTTCGATCAGATGGCGATCGTGTACGAGGAAAAACTCTCGCGACCCGAAGACGCCATCGCCGCTTATCAGGAAGTGTTGCGTGAGGATCCGACGAGCCACGTTGCGCTGACGAAGCTCGACGGCCTCTTTTCGCGGCAGTCGATGTGGCAAGACCTCGCCGATAATCTCGAACAACAGCTTCGTTACGCGACGGAGGACGAGGAGCAGATTCGTCTGATGCTGCGTCTCGCGTCGCTACGCGAAACGAAGATGGACTTGCTCGACACGGCCATCGAGGGATACCGGCAGGTGCTCGAGCGTGAACCGTCGAATGCGGAAGCTCTTTCCGCCCTCGAACGTCTCGGGAAGCTGAGCGAATACGAGGAGAAGATCGCCGAGATCTTGGAGCCGCTTTATCGAGCATCAGGCGACTTCATGAAGCTCATCGGCGTGCATGAAGTGCAGGTTCGTCGCACGGACGATCTGTCACGCAAGGTGGAGCTGCTCCATCAGATCGCGACGCTTTACGAAGATGCGGGTGGTGATCTGAACGCGGCGTTCGATACGCATGCGCGGGCGCTCGCGCATGATCCAGCGCTCGATACGACGCAACAGGCGCTCGATCGATTGGCGCGAGCGACAGGCCGGCTTGCGGATCAAGCGAAGGTGCTCGAAGACCTCGCGGCTGCGCAGCAGGAGCCCGAGCTTGGAAGCCAGCTCTTCATGATGAGCGCACGGGTTTACGAGGAGCTCGGCGACGTCGAGAGCGCCATCAAGCACTACCGAACGGTGCTTCGCATCGACACGCACAACCTCGCAGCAGCGGAGGCGCTCGAGAATCTGTTCCGTGCGGCGGAGCGGTATCCGGAGCTTTCGGAGGTTTTGCAGCAGAAGGCTGAGATCCTCGACGAGTTTGGCGAGAAAAAGAGCGCGCTCTTCCAGGCTGCATCGATCGAGGAAGACGTGCTGCAGAAGCACGATGCGGCGATCGCGGTGTACGGCAAGATCCTCGATCTCGATCCTGAGGATCTCAGCGCCATCGATCAGCTCATCAACCTCTACCTCGGTTTGTCCCGGTGGCAGGATCTGCTCGCTGTCTACACGAAGAAGATCGAGCTCGTCCCCGACACGGAAGAGAAGAAGAGCATCTATTACCAAATGGGTGCGGTCTACGAGAGCGAGCAGAAGGACGTGCCGGCGGCGATCGACACGTACCAACGTGTACTCGAGCTCGATCCGGACGACTTGCAGGCGCTTGGCCGTCTCGATGTGCTGTTCCAGCAGTCGGAGAACTGGCCCGAGTTGCTTGGCATTCTCGAGCACCTGTCTCGCATCACGGGCGATCCGGCCGAGCAGATTTCCTACAACTACCGAATCGCAGAGCTGTACGAGAAGCATCTGAACGACGTTCAGCGAGCTATCGAGCTGTATCGCGATCTGTTGGCGGTGATGCCCGATCACGAGCCGACACTGATTGCGCTCGAAGGCATCAAGAGTGGCGATCGCGATCCACTCGGCGCCGCGCTCGTGCTCGAGCCCATCTACGACACGGCGCAATCCTGGGACAAACTCATCAGTGTCCTCGAAGTGCAGGTCACGAAGGCTGACGATCAGTACGCCAGGGTCGACCTGCTCCATCGCATTGCGCGGCTGCACGAGGAGATGCTCGGCAACCACCAGGCTGCGTTCGACACGTACGCACGTGCAGTCACGTTCGACATTACGAACCAGGACTCGCTTGCGAACATCGAGCGTTTGGCGGGGTACGTGTCGCGATGGAAGGACGTCGCGGCGCTGTATGACGCAGAGCTCAACAAGCTTGGCGAGCAGCCCGATTTGTTCGTCGAGCTCGGTTTGCGCCTTGCGGGCATCTTCGAGACGCAGCTCGAGGACGTGGACAACGCGGTCGCGCGATATCGTCGCGTGCTCGAAGTCGACGCGGAGAACATCCAAGCGATTTCGTCGCTCGACCGCCTCTTCATGATGACCGAGAGGTGGACGGATCTCGTTCCCGTGCTCGCGCGTGAAGCGGAGATTGCGAGCGGCGAAGAGAGTTTGGAGTTCAAGTACCGGCTGGGGCAGATCTATGAGCTTCAGTTGGACGATCTAGGCGCTGCCATCGCGGCCTATCGCGAGGTGTTGACCAACGCGCCCGATCATCGAACGACGCTCGAAGCGCTCGAAGGCTTGTTTGGCCGAGGTATTCGGCAGCTAGAGATCGGCGAGACGCTCGAACCGCTCTACGAGACGTCGAATGAGTGGGAGAAGCTCCTCGGCGTGCTCGAAGCGAAGCTCACGCATCTGAAGGAGCCGGAAGAGCGTCGCGCGATGTACTACCGCATGGCCGAGACCTACGAGGAACGACTCGTGGCGCTCGACGGCGCGCTCGGTATCTACGTGCGAGCGCTGAAGGAGTATCCGACCGACGAGAAGACGCTGGAGGAAATCGAGCGTCTTGGAAGGGTGACCGACGGCGGTTGGGAGGCGGTCGCGAACGCTTACGCGGACGTGCTCGGCTTGCATGCGGACAAGGACGTGCAGACGTCCACGGGCCTGCGTTTGGCGCGCGTTTTCGAGGAAGAACTTGGTGACATCACCAAGGCCGAGGAGACGTATCGCTATGTGCTCGGTGTCGAGCCTCTCGAGCCAAAGGCGCTCGTCGAGCTCGACCGGATCTACTCGTCGCTCGAGAGCTGGGCAGAGCTTGCGCAGATCCTCGAACAGCGGGTGAAGGTACCGCTCGAGCCGTACGAGCTCATCGAGTTGTGGGGCCGTCTCGGTCAGGTTTACGAGGAGCAGCTTGGACAGGTCGACGATGCAATTCGCGCCTTCCGCCGGCTTTTCGACGAGCTTGAGCCGCAGAACGAGGCTGCAGTCTATGCGCTCGAACGCCTCTATGGCGTGAAGGGTTCGTGGAACGACCTCATGAACGTCTACAACCGCGAGCTCGAGATCACGACGAACGAGCGTGACGTGCGCGCGAAGATGGCGCGCTTGCTCGCCGCTCCCGAGCATTTGAACAACATCACGGCCGCGATCGACATGTGGAAGCAGGTCCTCGATCTCGGCGTGGACACCGAAGCACTGTTTGCCTTGGCAAACTTGTACGAACGTGAATCACGTTGGGGCGAGTTGTGCGAAGTGCTCGAACAGCAATTCGACGCGGAAGAAACGGATGAGGGTCGCGTGGCTGTGCTCTTGCGGCGCGCGAAGCTCTACAACGATCAGCTCAATCGCGACGATCTGGCGCTCGACGATTACAACCGCGCACTCGACATCGAATACGCGAATGCCGAAGCGCTCTACGCAATCGCAGAGATCTGGCGCAAGCGAACCACGCACGAGGGGCAACCGAACGAGCTCGTGACGGTTCTGCATCAGACGGTCGATCGGTGCAGTGGGTTCCTTCCGCCCGAGAACATGATCGCGCTCTATCGCGAGCTCGGTTTGACCTACCAGAACGTCTTGCAGCAGCCGTACGACGCAATCGACGCGTGGCGGAAGCTGCTTGCGGTCGATCCGCGTGACTTCGAGGCCATGGCGGCGCTCGAAAACCTCCTCCGTGCCGAAGAGCGATGGGTGGAGGTGATCGACGTCAAGATGGGTCGCGCAGCGGCGTACGAGGATCCGCAGGAAAAGGTCCGGGAATACCTCGAGGTCGCGGACATCTGGGAGCACCAGGTCTACGACAAGGACAAGGGCACGGTCGCGTACGAGAAGGTTCTCGAGATCGAGCCGACGCACGATCGGGCGTACTTGGCGCTCGAAGAGCTACACGCCGTTGCGCACCGAGCCGAGCCGCTCATCGAGCTTTACTTGGCGCGCCTCGACACGCGTGAAGACACGAACGAGAAGACCGAAATCCTGCGCAAAGTCGCGAAAGTCTTCGAAGAGGAGCTCGACGACAAACCGCAGGCCTTCGACGCTCTCATGACGGCCTTCGAGCTCGATTACGACAACATGGACACCGTTCGTTATCTCGAACGGATGGCGCAAGCGACGAACCGTTGGCCCGAGCTCGTGCAGAACGCCAACCGTTGGCTACAGGCCGAGACGCAGCCGCTGCCAACGATCACGCTCTGTCTGCACTTGGCGAAGTGGTACGCCGAGGATCTCGGGCATCCCGAGTATTCGCAGCCGTACTACATGAAAGTGCGCACGATCGATCCGAACAACGTTTCGGTGCTGCGGCAAATGGCGAACTTCCACAAGAAGGGTGGCCAGTGGCAACAGCAAGGACAGTTGCTGCAGCAGGCGCGCGACATCGCCGTCAAGGACACCGATCGCAAGGAAGTCCTCACGGAGCTCGGCGAGGTTCTCGAGAAGAACGTCGATGTCGATCAGGGCGTGTCGTTCTACAAGCAAGCCCTCGATGTCGATGCGTACCACCTCCCAGCGCTCGATGCGCTCGACCGCATCTACACCGATCGCAATCTGCTCAACGAGCTCGTCGACATCCTGACCCGTAAGGGCAAGTCGCAGACGGATCCGGCGCAGATTGCGCTCACGAAGCTGCGTTGCGCAGGCATCTACGAGAAAGACCTGAACCTCATCGAAAAGGCGGGGCAGATCTATCGCGAGGTGCTCGAAGTCGACGCGTCGAACCTGCAGGCCATGCGTGGTCTCGAACGCGTCTACAACCAGACGCATCAGTGGCCCGATCTCGTCGGCGTCCTCGAGATGCAACTCGACGTCGTCACGACCGAGCGCGAGCGCATCGAGGTGTTGCTCAAGATTGCCAAGAATCAGGAAGAGCAATTCCTCAAGCCTGACCTTGCGGCCGTGCGCCTTGAACAAGTGGTCGACATCGATCCTCACCACGAGTTCGCGCTGGAATCACTCGAGCGCTGCTATCGCCGCCTCCGCCAGTGGCACGATCTCATCAACACCTACGATCGGCACATCAATGCGACGATCGATCGGCAGAAGAAGATCGAGCTGTGGGCGCACACGGCGAAGGTGTACGCCGAAGAGCTTCAGGACTTCGACAAGGCGATCGATTCCTGGCTCAACATCACCGACCTCGACGACAAGCACATCACGGCGCTCGAGGCTCTCGCGAAGCTTTACGAGAAGCAGGACGATTCTCACCGCGCCATCGAATACATGACGCGCGTCGCGGATCTGACCGCCGACGGCAAGCAGCGCGTCGAGATGTATTACCGCATCGGTAAGCAGCTCGAGGACAAACTCGGCGATCGTGTGCTTGCCCAAGATCGCTTCCAGATGGCGCTCGATCTGGATCCGACCCACGTCCCGTCGCTTGCGGCGTTGCGTGTCATCGCCATCGACTCCGCCGATTGGGTCGCGGCCGAACGCTACTTGGATCAGGAGCAGCAGAACACCGAGCTGCCTCGTCCGCGCGCCAAACTCCTCGTCGAGCTCGGCAAGTTGCGCGACGACATGCTCGGCGAGCACGAGCTTGCGGTGCAGGCGTACGAGCTCGCGCTTCAGAGCGATGCGGACAACGAGGACGCGGCCATGCCGCTTCTCGACGAGTACGTGAATACGGAGAAGTGGGCCAAGGCCGAACCGCTCGCGGAAATGCTCGTCAAGAAGAGCGGCAAGCGAGAGAAGCCCGAGCAGCATCGGCTGCAAAACATCTTCGGCAAAGTGCTCGTCGCATTGGGCAAGTTCGAGCCGGCACTCAAGGCGTACCAAGCTGCATATCAGCTCGATCTAACGAGCCAAGAGACCATTCGCGGCCTCGCGGACGTGTGCTTCAAGCTGAGTGACTGGGCGGGTGCCCTGACAAACTACCAGAAGGTGCTCACGAGTCTTGGTGAGGAGGAGACCGAGGAACGGGCGAACGTTTATTACAAGCTCGGGCTCATCAAGCAGGCGCAGGGGCAAGCCAAGCAGGCGATCAACAACTTCGAGAAAGCTCTCGGAGTCGAGCCTGCGCATCGTCCCACGCTCGACGCGATGGTCGGCGTTTACGACAACCTGAAGGACTGGAAGCAAGTGGCGCACTACAAGCGCCAGATCCTCGACAACATCATCGATGGTGCCGAGCGCTTCAAGGTTCTCCAGGAGATCGCGGACACGTGGGAGAAGGATCAGAACTCGCCGAAGGCCGTCGAAGCTCTCGAAGAGGCGCTCGATCTGGAGCCGCAGAACCACAAGCTGCTCCACACGCTGCTCGCGCTTTATCAGAAGCTCAGCCACTGGGAGAAGATGGTCGAGTGCTTGCAGCGTATTGCGGACCTCGAGCCGCAACCCAAGCGCAAGTCGCGCTACTTCTTCACGATGGCGCAGATCTACCGCGACAAACTCGAGGACATGAATCGAGCGGTCGATCTCTTCAACGACGCACTCGATCTCGATCCGGGCTTCCTCGATGCGTTCGAGCGCATCAACAAGATCCTCACCGCGCAGAAGGAGTGGAAGCAGCTCGAGCGCGCGTATCGAAAGATGATCCACCGCGTCGCGGGCAAGGGGAACGTCGACCTCGAGTTCACCCTCTGGCACGCTCTCGGCCTCATCTATCGCGATCGGCTCGAGGATCACGAAAAGGCGGTCGAGACATTCAGGATCTCGTCACGCCTGAAGCCTGACGATACGCAGGAGCATTTGATCCTCGCGCAGCTCTTCACCAGCCTCGCTCAGAACGATGAAGCGATTGGTGAGTACCAAGCGCTCGTGAAGATCGATCCGACGAGCGCGGACACGTACCACAAGCTCTACCAGTTGTACGTCGAGCAGAAGGCGTACGACCCGGCGTGGTGCACGGCTGCGGCACTGGCACTTCTGCGTAAGTCGGAAGAAGACGAGCAAAAGTTCTTCGAGGACTATCGGCCCCAGGGGATGCTCCAGGTCAAGAGCCGGCTCGACAACGAGGCGTGGCTCCGAAACCTCTTCCACGAGGAGGAGAACCTCTACATCGGCAAGATCTTCGAGATGATCGCTTCTGCGGCGCTCAAGGCGAAGATCATGACGCTCGAGGCAAAGAAGGAGCGCCCGGTTCTCGATCCGCGGTTCCGTCAGGATCCGGCGACGTCGACCGTCACGTTTGCTCGTACGTTCGGGTGGGCATCACAGGTGCTCGGCATCTCGTGCCCCGCTCTCTACGTCCGCAGCGATGTGCCCGGAGCTCTCGTGGCCGTGCCTGCCGAACCTCCGTCATCCGTTGCTGGTCAAACGGTACTCACCGGGTTCTCGCCGCAAGAGCTCACGTTCATCATCGGCAAGCACCTCGCGATGTACCGCGGCGAGCACTACATCAAGACGCTCTTCCCGACGGTTACGGAGTTGACGGTGCTGCTCTTTGCCGCGATGAAGCTCGTCCAACCGGACACGCCTTCGCCGCCGGACATCGAGAAGCAGGTGCTGGCGACGGCGCAAACGATCAAACAGTTCATGCAGCCCGTGCAGCTCGAGGGTCTGCGCATGGTCGTGAAGAAGTTCGTCGCCGACGGCGCCAAGGCCAACTTGAAGCGCTGGTCGCAATGCGTCGACATCACGGCCACGCGTGCCGGCTTCCTCCTCTGCGGCGATCTCGAGATTGCCAAGAAGATCATCGCGTCCGAGCCGCAGCAGCCCGGTGATCTTCCGCCTCAGGAGAAGCTCAAGGAACTGCTCCTGTTCTCCGTCTCGGAGCAGTACTTCACGCTGCGCCAGTCGCTCGGGATCGCCATCGGTTCCGAATAATACGGGCGCGTAACAAGTGAAGACGCCGGGTGGTTTCTATGCCGCCCGGCGTTTTTCTTTTGAAAGCAGGTCTAGATTTGAACGCTCGCTTCGCGCGCGTGGGACGCGCGCTTCGCGAGGCTTGGTTCACGTTGGGGGGGCCGAGGCTCGGCCCCCCCAAACCCCCCGGGGTCGAATTGATGGGCTGGTTCAGTCACAAATCGGTGAGCGGCAAACTCAGCACGTGCTCGATCCCGGGCGTCAAGTGACCGTATGCCTCGGCCGCAGTGAGCAGTGCGGCGTTGTGGGGCAGGTTCGACAGGAACGCACGCGCGTAGGGTGTTCCTTCGAGGCCTTTCAAGCGGCGTTCGAGCAGCGGAATGGCGCGTTCGACCGCGTCACGGGCATTCTTCAAGTCGCCGATGTCGACGAATCCATCGTGCAGCGTCAGGAAGATCGACGCCTCGTTGAGAAGACTGGGCGCCCCCGATTCGACGAGGCGCGACGCTTCTTTCGCGAGCTCGATGGCTTGTTCCGGATTGCCAAACCGTCGTTCGGCTTCGGCCCAGAAGCCCAGTGCAACGGGTAAAACGTCGCGGTTTTCCGTGGAACGATAAGCTTCGGTCGCTAGCTTCAAGAGCGACCGTGCGCGCGGGATGTTGCCCGTGCCGCTCATGCGGAGCAGCTCGCATCCACGGTAAAACAGCGTGCCGAGCGTGACTCGGTCGCGGACGACCCAACTTCCCGTCGCTGCCTCGTCGGCGCTGGCTCTGGTTTCCGTGAGAAAGCTGTCGATGCGGCTGTCGGCGCCGAACGTTGCGGCCCAGCAAAGCAGGTTCATTTGCGCGTTACGCACCGTGCCGGGGCTGCCGATGGCAGATGCCTTCGTCAGGCCTGCTTCGAGCTGCGATAGCGCTTCGCTACGAGCACCGATCGTGGTCAGCGCGAAGCCGAGGTTCGTGACGAGCATGGCTTCGCGCTCTTGAAGGCCGGCGAGTTTTGCGGAACGGGCTGCATTGCGTCGAGCGTCGAGCGCTGCGCCGAGTTGTCCTTGCGTCTGACGCACGACCGCAAGTGCCTGCCAAGCGTCGACCGCGGCCCAATCGATGGCGCCTTTGTCCGTCAAATCGAGCAGAACGCGAGTTTCTCTTTCGGCAAGAGCAAGCTGACCGGCATACGCATACAGATTCGCGAGCGCGGCCGAACAGCGCGCCATTTCTTCGACGAGACCAATGCCTGAAGCGCGATCGCGGATCTCGATGAGGCGCTCTTCGATGTGGATTCCCGTTCCAAGGGCGTAGTCGTACCGAACGCGAGCGCCGGCCGAACGAATTTCGCTTTCTTCGTCGAACACGTTCTCCGCCATCGCCTGGATGGCTTCGTTGCGCTGGTACGAACGTGCATCGAGGCGACTGTGCGCTTCGTCGAGCAGAACCGCGCGGGCAAACGCGATGGGTTTGTCCGTGGCGAACACGAGCGCCTTGTCGGCCATTTTCACCGCGTCTTGCAGCGAGTTTGTCGCGAGCGCTCGTTTGGCAGCCGTCTCCCAATGATCCGCGGCCTTCTCGTGCAGCTCGCCTAGATCGAAATGCTGCGCGACCGTCGCTGCATCCTCGCCCATCGTTGCAAGCCATTCACCCGCGGCTGCATGCATTTGCTTGCGCAATTCGTCGCTCGCGGACGCGTAGGCAACGTCGCGTACGAGCGCATGCTTGAACAAAAATTCGCGCGTTCCCGAGAACCGACTCGCGCCCGTTTCGACGAGCAACTCTGCCGCAATGAGCTTCTTCAGCGTGAGATCCGCGTCGGGAACGCCCACTGTCGCGATGCCCGCATCCCACACGCTCAGGCCAAAAACACTCATGCGCACGACGGCTTCTCGCGTCGCGTCGTCGAGCGAATCGAGACTGACTTGGATGGCAGCTTCGATCGTCGCAGCCGTTGCGACGTCTTTTCCAGCCGCAATGACGCGCGCGAGCTCTTCGGCGAACAGGGGCGAGCCTGCTGCTTGCTGCGCAACGCGATCGAGCGTCGCTTCGTCGGCGCCTTCTCCGATGACGGCACGCGCGATCTCTTTCGTTGCACGCTTCGGCATCGGACGAAGCTCGATACGCACGTGGTCTCGACCAATGAATCGTTGTCCTTGGTCTCGCCAGAACAGCGGCCGCATGACCATCATCACGAACAGCGGCAGATTCGTCGCACGTCCCAGCAGATGCTCGATCCAAGAAATGCTTTCCGGATCGGACCATTGAGCGTCCTCGAACATCAGCACGCACGGGCTCGTGGTCGCCGCACCGATCGCCAACTCGGTCATCGACAGGTACAGCGAATCGCGTGCATCGAGCCCATCATCGAAGGGCTGATTTGCGAGCAACCGAGACAGCGGTGAGTCTTCGATGTTCTTCACCTTGCGCGTACGAAGCGCGTGCTCGACTTGCTCGATATTCGCGCCTTTGGGCAGCCCGAGCAGCGTGCGAAGAGCATCCGTTGCAACACCAAGGGCCTGAGCTCGACCGAAGGATTCGCAACGTACGCGTACCAGAAGCGGCGGCTCTTCACGCCCCATCACGCGCGTGACGAATTCGCGTGCCAGACGGCTCTTGCCGATTCCCGGCGGACCAGAAATCGTCACGATGATCGGCGTCGTGTCCTCCGCGCAGCGTTCGTATGCGGCCAGCGCGTTGAGCAGCTCGGCTTCGCGTCCGACGAATTGCACCGTTTTCGTAGGTGCTTTGACCGGTGCGCCGACCTTGACGTCGCCGTTGGGCAGCGGTTCGAAGTGGAAACGGCCTCGCGCGAGCTCCTTCGTCGTGCTGTCGGCAAGCGCGTTGCCTTCGCCAGCCTTTCGAGCCAGCGCGCTTGCTCGATCGACGACATCACCCGCAGAGCGAACCTTATCGACGCGCATGCGACCCGTGGCGATGCCGATGCACGCGCCGAGATCGCAGAGCCATCGGCCCAAATCCAGTGCTCGCGTCGCTTCGTCACCGTGAGCCTGCTTCATGCCCAAATGAGCGACGATGGAATCGGCACCGAGTGGCAATGCATCGGCCCCATGCGCTCGCAGCCGGTCCACCAGTTGTCGTCGTTGATCCTTCGTGCCCACTTGCAGCGCCACGATCGTCGTAGCGAGCCGCGACGCCACGATGGGCGGTGGCTCCGTGGACAGCGCTAGCGGCTTCGCTTGCTCGGGAACCGATTCATCGCGGCACAGTGCATCGAACTCGAGCGCCACTTCACGTGCCGACACCGGTCGATGCTCGGGCTCCGACATCAAAAGCCGCGCGACCAGCTCTTCCAGTCGTTCGGGCACTTCGAGCAGCAGTTCGCTCAGGCGCGGCGCAGGTGTCGTCGCGAGTCGTGCGATCGTTGCGATGGATGTGGACCCGATGTGCGGCGGGCGTCCCGTGAGTAGTTCGAAGAGCGTTGCGCCGAGCGAATACAGATCGCTGCGAGCATCCACGACGGCATCTCCACGCGCTTGCTCGGGCGCCATGTACGCGGGCGTGCCCACGAAAACGTCGTTGCCCGCAAGGGCCATGTCGCTTGGCGTTGCGACGCCGAAATCGACGAGCTTTGCCTTGAGTTGCTCGGGGATCTCACTGACTTCTCGAGGGCGCCGGGCCGTGCGCGTCGATTGCGGCGGTGACTCCGCGTCGGGAAAACGATTCGAAAGTACGAAGATATTCGACGGTTTGATGTCGCGATGAACGATGCCTGCGTCGTGTGCAGCGGCGAGCGCGAAGGCGACTTGACGCGCAATTTCGAGCGCTTGGCGCATCGTCAAAGGCGCTCGGATCTGCCGCGTCAGAAGGTCTTCACCTTCGAGCCACTCCATCGCGATGAACGGAGCACCTTCGTCGAACTTCCTGCCCAGTGCGGCCGTGTAGGTCGAATCGAGCGCGCCGTAGGCAACCACTTGCACGATGCCGGGATGATCCAGCTCCGACAGCAGCTTGCCTTCTTGCAGAAGACGTACGCGTTCCGAATGATCGGCGTCGCCTGCGGCCGCGATGATCTTCAACGCTACGCGGCGTTGAGACACCGTGTCGAACGCGCGAAACACGATGCCCACGGCGCCGCGTCCGACTTCGCGTTCGACTTGAAACCGCCCGGCGATGAGCTGCTGGGTACGTGCCATGCTTGTTCGCGACTGCGACGGCCCCAAGGGTACACAATCTACGCTCAGGCAAAAAGAGCGGTGTTGACGGCGCAGTGCGGTCGCTTGACGCGCTGACTACGAACCCCTAGCCTCGGTGCCTCGGCGCAGCGAGTGCGTGGTCGGGCTTGGCATCATCGATACAGCCGGCCGCGTGACAGACGCGAGGCTCGTTACGGTCGAGGCCCCATCGAGATGTCTCGCATGATTCAGCACATGAGCACGCTCCTCTTCGAGGCCGCGGCTCGTCCGCTGTGTTCGCGAAGGAGTCGCTAGGAATGCTCGAGCGCGTTGCCGTACATCAAACTCGGCTTCGCACGCCAGGGCTCGGCCTCGATGCACGTGGTGTCGCTCTCGGCGGCAAAGGCGTCGTTCTTTTGCCCTCCATCGATCGACTCGTCGCGTTTCTCGCGCTCTACACGCGCCAAGGCTCGCTCGCCGACATCCTTCGTTCTCTCTCGATCGAAGTCGTTCGCTCCAAGCTGGGTGCTCGCGAAGTCACGCTCATGTTCGCGGCCGAAACGAGCGATCGCATGGATCGCATCGCCGAAATTGCGCGTCTTGCAGGCGGATACACGTTCACCGGCACCAGCCGACATTTCGTTCAGTATCGCGATGCTGCCGCGCCCTTTGGTTACGACGTCCCGCAGATAAGTGCTGGTGACGCGCCGCTGTGGCTCTACCACAACAGTTTTTCCCAGAGCTACAGCGCCGAACGAAAGATCGACGTTCGCGCGCTCGTGCTTCGTCTCGAGCCACACGCGGACCCTTCGGCTGGTCGTGAACCTGGTGAACGATGGCTCGCTGCTGAAGCAGGGCTCGGCCCGGCGATGATCCACTACTTCGTTCGCTCCGGCGTCGATGCCGAAGTTGGCGTCGCGGAATGGCCCCCTGAATCGAGCTTCGATGATGGGCCCGTCGTCCGATACCTCTTTCGCGTTCCGGCGCTGCCCGAGCGCATGTTGCCTTTGCTCACGCGCACACCGGGCCTCACGATGTTTGTCCCAGTCGCACCAGGTGCTGCCGTCGAGTGCGGCTTTCGTCACCCCGTGAATCTCCGCGCGTGCCCGGTCTTTTCCGATGCGGGCCTCGTACTGTTTCGCGGTCACGGACTCGACCCGCTCGAAATTCCCAAGCTACCCGCATTCGGCGACGTGCGTGCGTTTGCCCGCGTCGAGATGCGCCAGGAAAAACCCACCCCGATCGTCAAGACGCTCGCATCGAGCTCTGTTTCCGTTGCGCTGCGACTCGTTCCGACCCTCGAACCTTGGCGAGCGGTGACTGCAACGTGGGTCGACACGATTGACTTGTCGGTCCTTCGACGCATCGCGTATGCGCTTGGCCCCGACACGCTTCGCGCGGCGAGGGTCGCGTTTACCGACGTAGGCGCCGTCGTGCGTCATCCAACGGGCATCGAATGCATTCCCGTCGGCCAGTTCTATCGAAAGCTGCACGAAAACCTCTTCGCGCCCGCAGGGTACGACGTCGTTCCTGCCGTCTCGGCCGACGTTCTTTACCGCTCGCTCGGAGCGCCTCCGGGACAAGTTCTCTTCATTCGTCGCGATGGCGATGTCGTTGGCATTCCCGAAGAAGCTTTCGTTCCACTCGAGGCCGCCGTGCTCGAAGCGCAAGCGTGGATCACCGCCGGCACTGATCGCTTTGCCGACTCGCTCGCATCAGCGCTCGCCACCGAATTGCCCGAGGTGACGTTGGGCGGCGTTGGACTTCGTCCGCTTCGTGACTTCGACGGCGCCGCTGCCAGTGCCAAGGACGGGACATAGTTCGGCGATGAACGAACGGTTCGAGGAGCTCGTCGCGGGGATTGTGGTTCCGCTGGTTTTGGGCGGAAAACTCCGGCTGGCTCGCCCGTTTGGTCCGGCTGCGCTGACGGTTTTTCAGAACGAACGCATCGTCGATCCCGACACGCGAACGAATCTCGACGTGGCGCGCGTGAGGCGCGCGCGACTGCTTGCGCCGGTCGACGTTCTGCCCGAACCGAACGCGTCCGACTGGGCGATGGCCGCCGCATTGAACGACCTCTTGCAAGTGACGAATCACAACTTGGGCGGCGTTTTCACGAAGCGGCGATACGACCTTCTGGTCGCATCGGTCCTCGACGTCTGCGAACGCATCGCATCGCCCAGCGACGTTGGCGAAGCCTTGTCGCGTCACGCCACGTTCGCACGCGTCACCGAGCTTTTCCGCACGGATACCACCGTGTCTTGGTGGACCGGATCTGCTCGTTTTCGCGGCGAAGATCCACCGGATCGCCTGCTTGCGTGGCGCAACCTGAGACGTGTGCAGGTGAACGCCGAGCGCGTTCCGCTGTTTCGGATGGCCGACAATCTCACGCTGACCGACAACTTTCTGAACGCATTGTCCGCCTGGCTTCACCTCTCGCCGATTACGGACATCGCCTCCATGACGCGCGAATCACCGGCCTTCGTGTGGTCGCGACCAACCATCGCGCTGATTGCCGTTCCAGCAGGACGAACCCTGGCGCTTCGCGCTCTTTTACGCGGCCCACGCGACGCCGTGATCACGTTGTTGAAACATGCGAGCACCACGCTTCCGGAAAGCCTCGCCGCGCATCGTGCCCTGGTGGGCGAGTTTTCCCGCGAAGCGATCGATGCGCTTCAGCCTCGCCAATCCGCTTGATCACCACGCCGGTTCATCGTCGTGTTCGTCCGACATGAACGCGCTCTCGGCGTTTGCTTGCGTATCGAGCAGCGACACGAGCGCAGAGCCGTATTGCTCGGCGCGTTTGGCGCCGATGCCAGACACCGCCGCAATGCGCGTCGCAAGCTCCGAATCTCGAGCTGAAGTCGATGCTAGAATTGCCGCAAGCTCGTGCACGCAATGCCCCGGCAGCACGACTTGCTCGTCCACGCCTCGACGCTGCGCTTCCGCTCGACGAAACGCGCTCAGCTTGGACTCGATCTCCCGCCGTCGCATCGCAGCTTGCCGATCGAACGGTGGCGGATCGAAGAGCATGCGATCACTTTCGGGCACGTCACCAGCGTCGATCCCAGCCGCGATGGCTTCGATCCACCGCGCTACGTATCGACCAGCGCGCCCCGATGATGCTCCACGTATTCGGCCGAGATCCGTCATCGAGCGCGGACGCCTGCGCGCAAGCTCGAGCAAAACTTCGTTCGCGATGACCTTGAAGGGCGGCACATCGACTCGTTCGGCAACGTCTTCCCGTGCGGCAACGAGATGCATCAACACGGCGCGCCCTGTGCGATCCAGTTGCTGCACACCTTTGATGCGTGCATACGCGGGGCGCTGATCTCGTGGACGAGCCAGCGCCGTCACGAGCTTGTATGCGCACTCCGCTTCGACCTCCGCGCCGATGTCGAGCGCCGCTATTTTCTCCATGAGCGCGCGATCCAGTCGAAGCAGATGCGCCACGTCGTTGGCCAAGTAGTCCAAGTGCGCCGGATCGAGCGGACGACGTGACCAGTCGTGTTGCTGAAAGCGTTTGTCGAGAACGATGCCCAGCTCCGTCGCAAGCACGGATGCAAGGCCCGTTGCCTTCAACCCGAGCAGCCGCGCCGCAACCGACGTGTCGCGCACGTTCTGTATCGGCGCACCGTGCTCGTGCAGCATGCGTGCATCGAACGTGAGGTCGTGCAGCACCTTGATGGGCACCGTCGCGCTGAAAAGCGGCGCCAACGCCGCAATGTCGACCCGCAGCGTATCGATGACGGCAATGCTCGTTCGTTCGCCTTCCTCCCACGCCAACTGCACCGTGCACAGCCGCGGCCGGTAGACGAACAAACCGTTCGCCTCGACGTCGATGCCGATCGTCGTCGCGCCACTTGCTCGATCGACGACGGCCGCGAGCTCCACGACGTCTTGAACGAGTGTCCAGTCGCGCAGGAGGTGAGGGGGCTTCGTCATGAACGACGTGAACGATCTCGGCGACGCTTGGTGAACCAACCAAATGCCAAAAGGAGCGATGCTGCAGCCATCGCATTCGGTGCTCGCGTCCCGCCGGGTGTCGTCGAACAATTCCCATCGTCTTCGGCGATGGGCGAAGGCGAACATACCGATTCGAATCCTCGGCGAGGCGTTGGATCACAGGTGGATGGAATCGGATCGCCTGGAGGATATGCCGCGCAAATCGCTTTGATGTCGTCGGGCTCGAGCGTCCGGAGGCCCATTGCTCCTGGCGAATAATCCGAGAACATCGTCGCGGTTCCATCGGTCGAGTGCGACAAACCCAAAAAATGCCCCGTTTCATGGGCAGCGATCGATGCCAAGTCGTACTTGACGTCCTTGTCGCCAGTCGTGAATGCGACGTTCGCCGAATTGAGCTCCATGTCGGCGTCGTAGATTTCCCCCGTATCCACGTTGTACGTCACGGTCGTCAGCGCGAGCGTGCTGCCACCCCCGGCATGCGGCCACTCCGCGTCCTGAAACATGATCACGTTCGCATTGCCCGCTTTCTTGTTGTACTCGTGCACGCGACACTCGACCGGACCGAGGTCCACGACGCTGATGCGCGGATGTTTGCCTCCGCCACAATCGGCGTTCGTCCAAAGAGCGAACGCCTCTTCGAAGATCTTCGTGGCCGTTGTTATGTAGACTTGAGTGCTTGCGTCCTGCTGCATCGAGAAGCTGACGCAAGGGTTTTTCCAGAACAACTCTTTGCCGCAATCGGTGGGCAAAGCCGGTTCGCAGCGCGCGCCGGTTCCGACCCCCGGACAACTCGTCGTGCGGCAGTAGGCCGAGGCGCTGTGTGCATACAGAGTGCCGACGAGCGCGAACATCGCGGCGATGGCGACGCGCATGTGCATTGCAGTGCCTTTACTTTCGCTGCGCACGCTTTGCCTCCGCGATGACTTGCAGTGCCGTGTCGAGCGTTTTGCCGACGAGAACCTCGCGCGCCGCGATCGTCGGCCCTCGGCGCAAAAGAAGCGTTCCCGTGTCCGGGCTGCCCGCAAGCCGCGGGACCGCACCATCGGTCACCACGATGGGGTAATGCCCCTGCGCCATCGCTGCGACGGCGAACGCGGTGCCAGACTTGTGCAAAAACAGCAGCGAACGCGAATTCGGGGCAATGGCCGCCTCACCCGATACCCATTGTCCCGTCGAACCCACGGTGCCCCCGAGCGTCCGCACCCACACGCTCGATCCCACGTCTCCAACGACCGAACGTTCCACGTCCATGCGTGTGTACGTCACGATTCTCCGCCCTGTCGGCGTGTCCTCCCACATGCCCCGTTGCTCCACCGCTTTGGCCACGACGACGTGCGTCGCCGTCTGAACCAGCTCGCTGACCGAAACCACGATCGAAATCGCAGCTTCGGCCGAACGAGGACCAACGGAACGAACATTGGGGGAAGCGACGAGGGCTGTCGGCACGATGAACGCCGCGGCTAGGACGGATGCTCGAACACGCATGGAGGCGAGGATACCACCGAAGCGGCACCGAGGCTGCTGCGCGGTGTTCACAACACGCTCCGACGCCGTCCAGGGCGAGTGACTTGCATGGCAGCGGATGAAACGAAGCCAATCGAGTGACTCGCGGACGGATTTGCTGGCGAGCTGCTACGTGGACGTAATGTTTGGAAGGGCAAACTGAAGACGTCGGAGCCGTTTTGCAGGACGTTCCGACGTCTCGTTCAGCGTCGTACGAATTTACTTCTTCGTGCCGGCTTTCTTCACGGGCGGCGGCGGAGGCTTGACGGGAGGTTTCGCCGGCGGAGGAGCCTTGGCCGGCGGAGGAGCTTTCGCCGGCGGAGCTTTCGCCGGCGGAGCTTTGCCTGGTGCGGGCGGAGGTTTGGCCGGACCAGCCGGAGGTTTGGCCGGACCACCTGGCCTCGGCGCTGGTCGACCTCCCGTCGTCCTGGTCTCTTCGACCACGACAGGCGGCGCGTTGTCGTACTTCTTGATCGTCCCGTCCTTGAGCCTGCGTTCGAGGACGATGAACTGCACGCGACGGTTCTTTTGCATCCCTTCGGCCGTCTTGTTCGTCGCGATGGGCCTGTCGAATCCATACCCCATGGCCGTCATGCGTTCGCCTTCGATGCCTCGCTTGATGAGCGCATTCCGGACAGACTCGGAGCGCGCTTGCGAGAGCTTCGTGTTGAGGATTTTGCCGCCACGCGGATCCGTGTGCCCCTGAACCTCGACCTTCAGCACTTCGGGATGCTCTTTCAGCACCGCGGCAACCTCGTCGAGCAGCGGATTGCTGACCGGCCGAATCGTCGCCTTGCCCGTGTCGAATTGCACCTGCTGCAAGATGACGATTTCGCCTTCGCGGATGACGACGTTCTGGCGCTTCGGGCATCCATGCTGCGCAGGATTCTCGAGATCCGGCTCGCCCTTGACGTCGGGGCACGCGTCGACGTCGTTGAGGATGCCGTCGCCATCGGTGTCTCCGGGGCAGCCGTTGGTCTTTGGATCACCCGTTCGGATACCCGGTACGTCCGGACAAGCGTCTTCCGCATCGGGGATGCCGTCTTCGTCACGATCGGGCGGACAACCGTGCTTCTTCGGATCCTTGTTCGGCACGCCCTTGACGTCCGGACAAGCATCCACCGCATCGTAGATGCCGTCGTCGTCACGATCGGACGGGCAACCGTGCTTCTTCGGATCCTTGTGCGGGATGCCTTTGACCGTCACGCACGCGTCGACCGGATCGAGGATGCCGTCTTCGTCTGCATCGGGCGGGCAACCATTCTTGCGCGGATCGGGATGCAGAATGCCCTTCACGTCGGGGCACGCGTCCTGCACGTCGATGATCGTGTCTCCATCGCGATCGGACGGACAACCGTGCTTCTTCGGATCCTTGTGCCGGATGCCCTTGATCTGCACGCACGCGTCTTCACGGTCGTAGATGCCGTCGCCATCGGTGTCTTTCGGCGCCCAAGGTGGCGTGTACGCGACCGATGCCACCATACGCACGTCGGGTGTGCCGATGCCCCCGGACAAACCGGGGCCGAGCGCGAGGCCGGCTTCCCAGTTCGTCATGAACCGGTATTTGCCGCCGAACAGCAGTTCCGCGTTCAGGTTCTGATCCGTCACTTGGCGCAGCGACGTGATGACGCTGAACTCCGGACCGACTTGAATTTGCTTGTCTTTGCCGAGCAGAACGCCGACGCCGCCGGCGATGGAAAACGTCGATCCCAACGGGATCCTGTCGAAATATTGAATCGCCGATCGAATCTCGGGACCTACCGCCGCCGAGTACACGAAGGCCGGCAGCCGCTCGGTAATCACGCGCCCGCCAACGACGACCTGAGGCAATCCGCGGAACCAACCATCGGTCACATAGTTGCCCGTGCCCGTGGGAAACCAGAAGTACCCATTCACGCCGAGCTGAAATCTGCTGTCGTACTCGCCAAGGATGCGAAATCGCAGGCCGAGACGGATGTCGCCGAAATCCGGACCGCTCGGGGATCGGATGTTGAACTTGTTGGGCGCATCGTCGCCGGTTTGGATGAGCGCAACGGGTACGTCGAGGTTGATGAGGAGGCGGTTCCATAGGGCAAACGATCCGTTTGCCCGGAGAAACAACTGATTGCTCACGACGCTCGCGCCGTACTCGAGGTTGTCTTTTCGGCGGAGAATCAAGGGGTCATGGGCATAATCGATGTACAGCGCCACATGCGGCACCTTGTGCCCGGCAGCATACGGCGAGGGCACGCCGAACAACCGATCGCCTGCGGGAGCTGCGTAAAACCGTTCAAGCGCGATCGATTGAGGCGCACCGGACTCTTGTGCGTCGGCTGTTGCGGCGGCACTTGCAACGGCCCCCATCGCCGTCATGCAGAAGAGCCACTTGGTTCCCATCGAAGTTCGCATCGCGTAACTGACCTCTCGATCCGTCGTGCCGGTTTTTCCGCGTATTCACGCATGAAAAGTGGTCAACGACGCGCCCTGCCGAGCAAAGCCGGGTGCTCCCTGTATATACGGACTCAGTCTTTGACGGCCCAGAAACCCGCACAAAATCACCGGTCGAGTACCCAGAACGCGCACTGTTCACGAGTGCAGCAAGACCGTGATCGCGCGCTGAGCACACGACATCGCTGATACAGTTGCCGCCGTGCCCTCGTCCATTCAGACAATTTCGATCGCGCTCGTCGTTCTCGGATCGATCGCGTCCGCCCCCGTTCAATGCGCTCGCGACCCCGACCCCGAACGCGCCATCGAAGAAGAGCCCGGCGAAGCACTCTATGGACTTGCCGAACAATTCCGCGAGCAAGGCAACGTAGATGCTCGCAAATCCACGTTGCTCTACATCGTCAGGCGCTTCCCATCGAGCCGCTTTGCCAAGCGTGCATCGCAAGAGCTCGATGAGCTTGGCGTCAAGGTCGAACCTGGCTTGGCACAATGAACAGCCACGTCCCGCATCCCACGCCGCTCGAAACATGCTAGACGCCCGCGCATGAATGGCGGCCCTTCCTCTCGGGAAAAACTCTTCGAACCCGTTCGCCCCGAACTCGATTTCCCCACCGACGAGGCCAAAATCCTCGCTTTTTGGAAAGAACGACAAATCTTCCAAAAGACGCTGAATGCAAGCTCGCGAGCTACCGGGGCATCGAAAGGCACATTCGTTTTCTACGAAGGTCCGCCCACCGCCAACGGCATGCCCCACAACGGACACGTGCTCACACGTGCAGTCAAAGACGTCTTCCCTCGCTACAAAACGATGCGCGGCTACGACGTCCCTCGAAAAGCCGGCTGGGACACGCACGGTTTGCCCGTGGAGGTGGAAGTCGAAAAAGAGCTGCGCATCCACGGCAAAGCCGACATCGAACGTTACGGCGTCGAACCATTCGTCGCGCGCTGCATCGAATCCGTCTTTCGCTACACCGACGCCTGGGAAAAACTCACCGACAAAATCGGCTTCTGGGTCGACCTTCCAGATGCCTACGTCACCTACCACCGCAGCTACGTCGAAAGCGTCTGGTGGTCCCTCGCGAACCTCTATTCCAAAGGCCTGCTCTACAAGGGCGAAAAGGTCGTTTGGTGGTGGGCTCAAGGCGGCACCGCCCTGTCCGCTGCCGAGGTCGGGCAGGGGTACAAAACCGTCGATGATCCCAGCGTTTTCGTGGCGTTTCCCTTCGTCGACGATCCCACGACCGCGCTGTGCGTCTGGACAACCACCCCGTGGACGTTGCCCTCGAACATGTACGCCGCCGTTCGTGCCGACTTCGACTACGTCGTCGTCGATGCAGGCGATCGCAAGCTCGTCATGGCCGAAGGACTGCGTGAATCCATTGCCAAAAAACTCGGCAAAGACTTGCCCATTCTTTCGACCTCCAAAGGTTCGGATCTCGTCGGAAAGAAGTACGCGCCGCCTTTCGACCTATTTGCCGCTTCAGCCAAAGAGCACGAGGCCGTCTACAGCGTCATCACAGCCGATTTCGTCACGCTCGATGCTGGTACGGGCATCGTGCACATCGCTCCTGCGTTTGGCGAAGACGACCATGCCGCACACCGCGCGCTCCTCAAGACAAACCACAACTTGCCCCTCCTTTGCGCCGTAAAACCGGACGGAACGTTCATCGATGCGATGGGCAAGTACGCCGGCCGCTGGGTCAAAGACAGCGACAAGGACCTCATCAAGGACCTCGAGCACGCGGGCAAACTCGTTCATGCTGAAACGTATCGCCACGAATACCCCTTCTGCTGGCGATCGGACGAAGACCCGCTCATCCAATACGCCCGTCCGGCTTGGTACATCCGGACAACCGCACTCATCGATCGCGCGATCGCCAATAACCAAACGGTCAATTGGCTACCCGAGCACATCAAGAGTGGGCGCTTCGGCGACTTCCTTGCCAACAACGTCGATTGGGCTCTGTCGCGCGAACGTTACTGGGGCACGCCGTTGCCCATCTGGGTCAACGACGTCACGGGCTCGATCGAAGCCATCGATTCGGTCGCGACGCTCCGCGGCAAACTCGGCAACAACGTCGCGGAAATCGAGGCGGATCTCGCCAAGACGCATCCCAAGATGGCCGAGCATTTGTTGGTGCACAAACCGTGGATCGACAAGATCACCTTCCAAAAGGAAGGCGAGAAGGGCACCTATCGGCGCGTCGGCGACGTCATCGACTGCTGGTACGACTCGGGGGCCATGCCCTTTGCGCAGTGGGGTTTTCCCCATGCGAAGGGCTCGCACGAAAAGTTCGACCGAGCGTTCCCCGCGGACTTCATCAGCGAAGCGATCGATCAGACGCGCGGCTGGTTCTACTCGCTGCTCATGATCTCCACGCTGGTTTTCGACGAGGAAACGCAGAAGAAGGTGGGTTTGTCCAGGGTCCGAAATTATCCACTCCCGTACGAAACATGCGTGGTGCTCGGACACGTCGGTGATCGCGAAGGCAAAAAGGAAAGCAAATCCAAGGGAAATTACACGCCGCCCGAGATCATCCTCGACCGCGTACGGATGGAGTTCGTCGCAGCGACCGGGGAAAACGCCAAGGTCGGCAGCATCCCCGAAGGGACCGCGTACATCGCTCGCGAGGATTACGAAGGGCTCGATCTGTCGGGCGAAAGCGCGAAAGTGCACCTGTATCGCGGTGATCGCACGGGCCAGGTTTTTCCCATCGAACTGCGCCCCGCCACGGGCAAACTCAAGCTGCCCCGTCGCGTCGTGGCTTTGTCCGACGCAGACATCGCGAAGCTCGGCCTCTCCCCGCATGCCGAACCGCTTCGGATCATGCCGAACGATGTCCCGCGGCTCCCGAAGGACAGCCGCGTGTACGTCGAAGACCCGAGCGCTCCGGCTCCCGGCGCCGACGCGTTCCGCTGGTTCTTCTACGCGTCGTCGCCCCCCTGGACGAACACGCGTCACTCGCTCACGAACGTGCGCGCGACGCAAAAAGAGTTCGCCATCAAGATCCGCAACGTCTGGTCGTTCTTCGTCATCTACGCGAACATCGACGGCTTCAACCCGGCCAAGAAAAACCCCGACGCACGCGGGCTTTCTCCGGCGGATCTCGCGAAAAGCGAAGGCTACAGGCCAGTCACCGAACGAGGGCTCCTCGATCGCTGGTTCCTCTCCGAGCTCGCGCTCGCCACGCGCGACGTCACCCAGCACCTCGACAACTACCGCTTGTACGAAGCCGCGCAGCGCCTCGTTGACCTCGTCGATGCGCTGTCCAATTGGTACGTCCGTCGCTCACGTGCTCGGTTCTGGTCGCCCACGGAAGCTGCATCGGCCGAGGCAGCGCGGGACAAACACGACGCGTATTTCACGCTGTACGAATCGCTCGTGACGATTGCGCGGCTGATTGCGCCGTTCATGCCGTTTTTCGCGGATGAACTGTACCAAAGCCTCGTGCGTGCGCCCTGGCCCGCGTCTCAGCCCGAAAGCGTGCACCTCGTCGCTTGGCCCGAGCCCGACGCCGCGGCCATCGACGAGTCGCTCGCGGTTGAAATGCGCGCCGTACGAGAGCTCGTCAGCCTTGGTTTGCAAGTCCGAACCACGAACAAGCTCAAGGTTCGCCAGCCTTTGTCGCGCGCAGACATCGTCGTGTCGAGCCATTCGATGCGTGCGGCGCTTGCGAAACATGCGGCGCTCATCGCGGAAGAAATCAACGTGCACGAAGTGCGATTCCTCGAACCGGGACAAGAGGGTCAGGCCGTTCGGTACGTGCTCAAACCAAATTTCCGCGCGCTCGGCCCGAAGCTCGGCAAGAAAGTTCAAATTGCCAAACAGATCCTCGCCAAAGCCGACGCAGCGGCTCTTCGCAGCGAGCTCGTGACCAACGGTTCGGTCTCCATCGACATCGACGGTGAAGCCGTTTCGCTCGGCACCGAGGAAATTGAAGTCGTCGTCGAAGCCGGCAAGGACTTCGCGGCTGCAGGCGGCAAAACCGGCGTCGTCGTGCTGCATACGGCTTTGACCGACGAGCTTCGTGACGAAGGTTTGGCGCGTGAAATCCTCTCGCGCGTGCAAGGGCTTCGTAAAGACATCCAACTCGGCTTCACCGACCGCATCTCGCTCGCCATCGACGGGAGCGACCGCGTAAAACGCGTCGTCGAAAGAGCTCGCGAGGAAATTTCTCGTGAAGCGCTCGTGCGTACGTTCCAACTGGGCAACGCGTCGTTTGCCGGTGAACGTCGCGAGCTCGCCGTCGACGGTGAAACGCTCGTCTTGACGATCGCTCGCGAAGTTTGAGGGCGTGAAATGAAAAAGGGGCGCTCATCGAGCGCCCCCGAAACTGTTTGTCCGGACGATCCTCAGCGATTTTGCCCGCCGCCCTGCTGACCGCGCCCAGAAGAGCCAGACGAGCTGCCGCTTTGGCCTCCTCCTTCGGCCTCCTTGCCCTCCTCGACGAGCTCCCTCACGCGCTGGCCGCCCATGCGCCCCGCCTCTTCCACGGTCATCTGACCTTTCTCTTCCTGCTGCGGTTGATTCTTTTGCTGCTGGGCCATTTCGTCCTCCCCCTTGGCTCGCAACGGGCTCGTGCGGACGTGCGTATTGTCCGCGTTGAGGCGTCGTTGCTCTCACGGTCACGTGGGGACGTCGTGCACGGACGTCGAGGTGTATTTCCAGGACGAACTTGGTCGGGCGCTCATTCCCGAGGCGGTGCTGCGTCGACTTCGCCCTTTGGATCTGCGGTGACGCAAGCTTCGCCAAGACCGAGCTGGCAGGCTTTCGTGTAAAGCGCCATCGCGCGTGTCTGGTCCTTTTTCACGCCTTCGCCCCGGTCGTAGAGCTTGGCTAGCTCGAGGCACGATTCGGCATTGCCGCGGTCGCACACGCGCGCGAAATACTTCGATGCATACGTGGGGCTGCGTTCGACCCCACGTCCTTCCAAGTAGGCGCGGCCGGCGCCCAAGCAGCCGCGGTTTGCGCCTGCTTCACAAGCTCGGCCGTAAAACACCGCTTCAGCGGCAGGATCGTCGGCAAGCACGGCAGCGTGATAGAGGTCCGCGAGCTTGATGCATGCGCGTGCGCTGTCTTGGGTGCATGCGCCACGAAAGAGCTCGATGCCGCGTGCGGGGTTCGCTTCGATTCCTTTACCCTCGTAATAAATTGCGCCAAGGGTCACACAATCTTCGGTGACGCCGTCGTCACAACCCTTTGTGCAGCCGTCGAAATCGCTGTCGCCGCATGGAAGACGAAAGGGCAATGGAGCGGGATTCGCAGGCGGATCAGCGGCTGCTTTGGGCTCTTCGGATGCGCCCACGTTGGATGCTGGTCGACTGGTTCCCGATGCTGCACCGCATCCAGTCGTGGCGACGATCAGGGTTGCCATGATGGCCGCGTGCAGTGCGATTCGTCGCATCGAACAAGCATGCCATAGACACTGCGCGACCCCGCTACTTTCCCGAGTGGAATCGTTCGGGGCGTCACGGCCAAACGCCCTTGGTGAACGTGGATGGAGACGCTAGCCTTTTGACTCGGGGCGGGACAGTGTAGGACTTGAATTCATGAGCAGCCCCATCTCCTTGCGGTCCGCGCATACACTCGATGAGCCCAAGATCGAGGCGCTCATTGAAATCATGTATCTCGCAGCGTACGCCGACGGCGACTTCGCTCCCGAGGAGCGGCAGCATTTCGTGCGCAGCGTCCAATCGCTGACGGATCGTAAAGTGACCCCCGAGATGCTCGACAAGATCGTGGCGCGTCTCGATGCCGCCCGTCGTGCAACGGGTACGGCTGCATTGATTGCCGGGGCGCGCGCCACGCTCGGGAGTCCCAGTGCATGCAAGGTCGCGTTGAGCCTGGCAATCGGGGTCATCATGGCCGATGGCAAGGTGACCGACTCCGAGCGCGCGATGATGTACGAAATCGGCACAGCCCTTGGCGTCGAACGTTCCGTTACGGACCAACTTCTGGGCGACGCTCAAGCGGTATGACGGCCTTTGGTGCCCGATTTCAGGGCACGCCCCGGATGCGCCCCATGCCGCGAATCTTGCTACGTTGACCGATCGTGAACTGGTCCCATACCGGCTCGCACCTCATTCCGTTCCCGGTCCCAGGGACGACGCTGACGTCTGCCCGAGGCACGTACGTCGTTGGCGCGCTCATTGGCGATGGTCAGTACGGATCCGTGTACGAATGCATCGGCCCCTTCGACCAACGTTATGCGCTCAAAATGCTTCGTCCCGCGAACAAATCCTACCAGGCCGTGCGGGACGAATGGTCGCAGGAGCTCCAGCGTTTGGAGCGGTTTCGCCATCCAAACATCGTCTACATCCACGACGCGTTCGAGCACAATTACCTCTTTTATTTGGCGCTCGAACGATGTGACACGAGCCTCAAGGCGCTCGTAGGAAGCCCTTTTCCGGATCTGCTACTCGCAGAAATCTGCCGGCAGCTCTTGATGACGCTCCAGTACCTGCACGACAGCGGCGTCGTGCATTCGGACCTGCACGCGGGCAACGTGCTGATCTCGCAGATCGATCGTTCACCCATCGTGAAGCTCACCGACTTTGGCGTCGCGCATCAGCTCCAAGGCAGCACGCGTTGGTTCAGGCCGCAGGTCGCAAACCCCAAGATCCTCACGCCCGAGCTCGTCACGGCGGGCTACACGACGACCCAGAGCGATCTCTATCAATTCGGGCTCTTGATGTATCAGATGCACACGGGCACACCCGCCATCGACGTGGAGGTTCCGTATCCCGAGATCGCTCGGCAGATCTCCGATGGCGGTCCGCGCAAAAAGGCCGAAGCGCTTGGAACACCCGTGGGCAACGTCATTGCCAAGCTGCTGCGTCGCCGAGATGCGTACCGGTATCAGTACGCCCGTGAAGTTTGGGAAGATCTTCGCCAAGTCGTTTGGCGGTGACAACCTGCGGAATCATCTGCTGCGCGCCCCGAATCGTCGGTCGACATCGCTCGAAATACGCCCCCCCCCCCCCCCCCCCCCCCGGGGCCCCCCCCCCCCCCCCCCCCCTCCCCCCCCCCCTCCGTTTGTCCGACCCAGCCTTGGCCTTGTCGCCGTCCTTTGTTTCCGTTGGAGGAGCAACGATTTCGAGCAGCTCGACGTCGAACACGAGCGTTGCTTTGCCGGGGATCTTCGGGGCGCTGCCGTTGTCGCCGTACCCGAGCTTCGACGGGATCGTGAGCTTGCGTTTGCCGCCGACCTTCATGCCGACGACGCCTTGATCCCAGCCCTTGATCACTTCGCCCTTGCCAAGCGTGAACTCGAAGGGGGTTTTTCCAACCGAACTATCGAACATGTAGTTCGTCTTGAGCAACCTGCCCGTGTAGTGCACTTTGACCTTGTCGCCTTCTTTGCACTCGGCGCCCGTGCCCACTTGAACGTCTTCCTTGATGAGGTCTGCCGGTTCGGGCTTTTCGGGTTCTTTTTGGACGGCAGCGCGAGGCTCTGGCGCCGGCTCGGGGACCTTCTGTTCACATCCCCACGTGGCGGCGAGGGCAAAGGCGAGGGCGGTCGTGAATGAAGAGAGCTTGCGAGGGGCCATCATGCGTCCCTCCCTATTCGACGCTCGGCTTTCGAGCAAGTCGGAGGCGACGTGTCCGTCCTCGAAGTCAGTTCACTTTTTCGGGATGCTTCGTTTCGTCGTGGTCGTCGTCGTTGGGGCCGGGGAAGGTGCCGACGGCAGCTTGATGGTCGGTCGACCGGTCGTCGTCGTCGATGTCGGCAGCGTAATCGGTGGGCGCGTCGAAGCGGTCGTCGCAGTCGTCGTGGGAGTTGGTGCCGGCGTGGGAGCTTGCGTCGTCGTTGGCTTCGGAGCTGGCGATGCGGGCTGAGCGGCCGGGGGCGGCGCTGCGACGGCAGTTACGGGCGTCGGAGGTGGTTCGATGGCGGTGTTCGTCGGAGCTTCGGTGGTCGATGCCGGTGGGTCAGCCGCGACGGGCACGACGCTGGGCACTTCCATTGGGACAATCACCGCTTCGTCCGCTGACGAGCTGCCTCGGAACATGTACAGGCCAAACGCGACTCCGCCGACGACGAGTAGCCCCAAGCCACCCAGAAGCGCGACGATGAGCCCCGTGTTTCCGCCGCTCGATGAACGCGCGGCATGCAGCGGAGGGGGATATGCCTGCGGGTAGGGCGGTCCACCAGCGCCGGGGCCGCCTTGGTAGGGCATGCCTTGCGGAGGTCCGTACCCGTACGGCCCCGGTCCCGGCCCAGGTGCGGTTTGTCCAGGTGCTCCATAGGGCGCAGGCGCCCCCGCGTAGGGTGCAGCAGGGCCGGTCATGGTGCCGGGCTGAGTGCCTGTTCCAGGCGACAAACCTGCGGGGGGTGCTCCTGGTGGATCGACGATGGTCTGAGGTACCGGTGCACCCGCTAGAGGAGGTGCGGTCGTGGGAATTGGCGGGCCACCTGGCGCTGCATCCGGCGGATAGAGTGGTTCACCGACCACGGTTTTTACCGGGCCATAGGGGTTTGCCGGGGGAAACCCGCCTTGCTGTTCGCTCATGGAATGCGCGCGCTCCTTGTGATGAGTCGCTGGGTACCTAGGGCCTGCCCGGTATGGGAATCCGAATGCGAGGACGAGTCGACGTGGTCGGTGTCGATGTCGGTGCCGGTGTTGTCGATGTCGGCGCCGTCGGTGGAGTACGCGGTGTCGTGGTCGTGGTCGTCGTCGGCTGGCCTCCGCCGAGGAACGGCGGCAGCGGGATGCCCGGTGGCAACGACGACGGGAACGTAAGTGGTCCGGTTCCGAACGGATTTGGAATCGTCTGCGGCGTCGATGCCGTCGTCGTCGCGGAAGGCTGAGCTGTCGTCGTTCCCGTCGGCTTTGGCGTGTTGGTCTGTGGTTGGCTTGGCGGCGGCGTGTACACCGGAGGAGGTGGCGGCGGCGGTGGTGACGGCGTGAGCGCGCCGGTGACCTGGGTCTGCGCTGCTGTCGGCGTATCGGCTGCCACCGTCGTTGGCGGCGGCGGAGCCGTTGCCACGATATCCGTGCCTTCGTCCGTGCGCGATAGCCGCTGCGACATGTACACGCCACCCATGACCACGCCGGTCACGCCCAGCGCGATGAGCAGCATCACGGCGATGCCTGCACCGCCTCCGCGTTGCTTGCCCGTGGTTTGTCCCGGCGACGCATAACCAGGAGGCTGCGCGTACCCGGGCGTTTGTCCGTACGCACCTTGCGGCTGCCAGCCTTGCTGCACATGCGCGGGTGTTTGTCCGTACGCACCTTGCGGCGTGGGGTACCCGCCTGCATTGCCTGCATCGAGCGACACGCCCACCGCAGTTCCACCGGGCCGCGGAGTTGCGTCGAACGCGGCAGCCAGCGGTGGTGACGGTTTCGTCGCGTCCTGTTCGACCATCTGAAGCGGTGCGCCCAGCGACGTCCCGCTCCCCCCTGGTGGCCGCGCTTCGAAACCACCGAGCGGCGTTGCGACCTGCGCAGGAGGACTCGATTGCGCAGGCGTTACGCCAGCAGCAACCGCGCCTGGAGGCACGGCTTCGTCGCCAGGCGGCAACGTCTTTGGAATCGGCGAGTTTTGTCCCGTTGGCGGAACGGTCGTGGAGTTGTTCGGCTCGTACGCGGCGACCGCGGCAGGCGGCGGCGTTGCTGGCGCGGCCCCTGCGGATGGTGCCTGCGCAGCCGCGGCAAACGGATGCAGCGCTGCACGAAACTCTGCCAGCGTGTTGTAGCGATCGGGCGGTTTCGGACCCATCGCTCGATGCACGACCTGCGCGAGATCGGGCGGCACGTGCGGCGCCAAGTCCGTGAGTTGTGCGATTTGTCCCGACAAGTACGACGAAGCAATTTGATGCGGTTCGTCGCCGCCAACGGGGCGCCGGCCCGCGAGCATCTCGAAGATGATCACGCCGAGCGAGAAAATGTCGGCGCGAACATCCACCGCATCCGCCGAATACGCCTGCTCGGGCGCCATGTACTCAGGCGTTCCCATGATCACGCCGGGCCGCGTGAGCCCTCGATCGAGCTCGCCCGTCACCTTCAACTTCGCGATGCCGAAGTCGAGCAGCTTCAGGAGCGGCTCGCCCTTCGGCCCTTTGGTGAGCATCACGTTGTCGGGCTTCAGATCGCGATGAACGACCCCTGCTCGATGCGCAGCTTCCACGCCGTCGAGCATCTGGCACGCGTACTCGAGCGCATCGCCATACGAGAGCCGCTGACCTGCGTTGTAGAGCTCTTCGTAGAGCGTCTGGAGCGTCTTGCCCTCCAGGTACTCCATCACGATGAACGGTTGCCCGTTCGGCATCTGGTCCACGTCGCTGACGCGCACCACATGCGGGCTTTGGATCTGCGCCGACACGCGCGCTTCTTGCAGGAAGCGCTGTACCAGGCCAGAGCGTCGCGAAAGCTCGGGGTGGAGAAACTTCAGCGCCACCGTGGTGCCAAGCACCTCGTGACGCGCCTCGTACACGCTTCCCATCCCGCCATCGCCGATGACGCGGACGAGCCGGTACTTGTTGTTGATGACCTGGCCGACCTGAGGGCGCATGGGGACCTGTTTTGCAGGACTTGTGACGGGCGAGAGTGTCACAGCCCTACAGACGAACAACAAAGAATTTCGACCTATCGCATCACTGCTCGCGCGAGATTTCGATCGGACGGCGCCCAAGAACACCGTTCTGTTTGGAATAAGGCAAATCCGGGGGGTATGGGGGGCGGAGGCGAGCCTCGGCCCCCCATCGTAAACAAGCCTCGCGAAGCGCGCGTCCCACGCGCGCGAAGCGAGCGCGCAAGCCCTGACCTGGCTCCTCGCTGAAAAAGCTAACGCGACGTGTCGGTCGTTCTGCCTTCCAGCCTCCCCAAGGTCGCACTAAATCCTAGCCCATGCGTTCAGCGATCCTCGGAGTTGGCCACTACGTTCCATCCAAAATCGTTACGAATGATGACCTCGCTCGGCTCATGCCAACGAGCGACGAATGGATTCAGCAGCGGACTGGCATCAAACAGCGACGATACGTCGAACACGGCGGAATCGGCTCGAGTGACCTCGCCGTTCCCGCGTCGAAAATGGCTCTCGAGCGCGCCGGCCTCGAGGCCAAAGACATCGACATGATCATCTTCGCGACCTTGAGCCCGGACGTCTTCTTTCCGGGATCGGGTTGCTTCCTCGCTGACAAACTCGGTTTGCCCGGCATTCCCGCGCTGGACGTGCGTAACCAATGCTCCGGCTTTCTGTACTCGCTCAGCGTTGCCGATGCGTTCATTCGGGTCGGCACCTATAGGCACGTCCTCGTCGTAGGCGCAGAAGTGCATTCGACAGGTCTCGACTTCAGCGAGCGTGGCCGCGATGTCACGGTGCTTTTCGGCGACGGTGCTGGAGCGGCCGTCGTTGGAAGGAGCCCGTCTGATGACCGGGGCATCATGTCGGTTCACCTGCATGCCGATGGTTCGGGCGCGAAGGACTTGTGGACGGTTGCTCCAGCCTCCGCTCAAGAAGTTCGCTTTTCACGCGAACAGATCGACCGCGGCGAACACTTTCCGAAGATGAACGGCAAGCAGGTCTTCCGATGGGCGACCGAAAAAATGCCCGAAGTCAGCCGCGAAGCGCTCGCGTCGGCCGGCATCGACACCGACAAGATCGACCTCTTCGTCCCGCATCAAGCCAACATGCGCATCAATCAATACGTCGCCGACAAGCTCGGTTTGTCGCCGGACAAGGTCGTGCACAACATCGAGCGATACGGCAACACCACCGCGGCGACGATCCCCATCGGTTTGTCCGAGTCCGTGGCCGATGGTCGCATCAAAGAAGGCTCGACCGTGCTCATGGCCGCATTCGGCAGCGGTTTTACCTGGGGCGCCGCCGTCCTGCGTTGGTGACCAGAAGAGCGACCCATGATCCTGCCTTCCCTCATCGACGCCATCGTCGATCGTGCCCTCGAAGAAGACCTCTCCGGCGGTGACCTCACCGGACAAACCTGCATCGACGAATCGGCACTCGCCACGGCCGATGCCGTTTGTCGCAAGGACGTCGTATCGTGCGGCGCCGACGTCTTCCGCCGCGTCTTTGCGCGCATCGATGCTCGCTGCGCCGTCGACGAGCTCGTCCCCGACGGCTCACGCGCGAAAGCTCGCACCGTGCTTTGGCGCGTTCACGGGCCTGCTCGAGCCGTGCTTGCCGGCGAACGCACCGCGCTCAACCTCGTGCAACGTTTGACGGGCATCGCGACGCTCACGCGGCGGTACGTCGATGCCTTGCCCGCGAGTTCGTCCACGCGCATCACCGACACACGCAAGACCACGCCAGGCTTGCGCGTGCTCGAGAGGTACGCCGTGCGTTTGGGCGGCGGGCACAACCATCGCAACGACCTCGGCAGCGCCGTGATGATCAAGGACAACCACATCGTCGCGGCTGGAGGCATCTCCAAGGCCGTTGCGCGCGCACGAGCGTACGCCCCGCACACGACGCGCATCGAAGTCGAAGTCGACGGGCTCGATCAGCTCGAAGAAGCCATCACCGCGGGCGCTGACATCGTGATGCTCGACAACTTCTCCACGGACGACTGTGCGCGAGCGGTCG
This sequence comes from Polyangiaceae bacterium, assembly GCA_016715885.1. NCBI lineage: Bacteria > Pseudomonadati > Myxococcota > Polyangiales > Polyangiaceae > Polyangiaceae bacterium. Next base: position 690,949 of record JADJXL010000025.1, on the reverse strand, counting down.
AACGCGTCCGCAACCTGTCGCCCAGGCCACTTCTCGAAGCATCAGGCGGCATCACGCTCGAACGGGTAACCGAGCTTGCACGTGCGGGTGTCGATGTGATCAGCGTGGGAGCGCTCACGCACTCGGCGCCCGCTGCAGACATAGGGCTGGATTTTCAGACCTGATCGCCGAGCGAAAGGTCATCACTCCGCGCTTATGTAGGCGGTTATGGAGTTGGGGCGTGAGCTGATGCACTCGGGCCCCCCATCTTCACCATCCAAGACCCCCATCGTCTCCATTCCGGCCCCCCTCCGTCTCCATGCGGGCCCCCGTCCCACTTCAATCTAGACGCCCCCCGTGAGCACTCGAGACCCCCTCCTTCTGCACCGAGGCTCCATTCCCATTGCAGTCGAGACCCGCCGCACATGCACCATTGCCCGATTGGGCGTCTGCATTAGCTGTTTTCGGATTCGTCGTCGCCACCATTCTCGTCGTTATCGGTGGCATCTTGTTCGTCATTGGATTGGCGCGCCGGGCGTTTCAGCGTTGTCAATCTGGGGGGCTCGTCGGTTTCGATTGGCTCAGGTCGCAGCCGGGTCAGCGAGCCAGGTGGCGAGATCGGCGGCGGAGAGGTCGAGGACGACGTCGCCGAGGCGGTCGGAGCCGAGGCTGACGAGGCGTTGGCGGAACGTGGTGCGTTCCTCGTCGGTGAGCGGACGACCGAGGCGGCGTTCGAACTGGTGGGCGAGGCTCTTTTCTAGGCCTTTCTCCATCCCTTCCGCGAGAATTTCCTCCCGGACCTCGGGACGCGCGCGCAACCATGTCTTGATCATCTGCGCCTGGTTTTCGCGGATTCGAGGCTCGTCGGTTTCGATCAGCTCCATATTTACCTCGCTGCGTGTCTTGGGAGACACCGGCAGAATTTGTAACATCCTTTCGACCCATTGGCTAGGCCGTCGCGAGGGCGACCAGCGAGCAAACTCGTCGAGGCTACGGCCGGAACGGGCAATGAGAAACGGGATCAGTTCGTCCTCGAGCGGCAGCTCGTTTGCGGCGATCCACATGAAAGAATACCACGCCGGGCCAACCTGGTAAACGCCCGCGTCGAGCCGAGTGACTCGACGCCGCTCGCGTAGCGCGGCGGGGACGTGCGGCGCGACCATCCAAATAGGTTCGTCGTCCAAGAACGGTTGCTCGGGGTGCTGCATTCGCTGGACCTGGCGAGCTTGGCGGCGGAGCAAGGTGCGCTCGATGGTCAAGAAATCAAGGTGATCGCCGGGCATTTTGATTTCGAGGATGACTTCGCTGTGCTCGAACGCATAAGACCAGGGGGCGGTGAGGGATGGGAGGCCTCGAGGGTTGCAGACGGTGAGCAGTCCATCGAGACGAACGTCAGCGAGACCTATCTCGATGGCGGATTGCCAGGCGATAGAGCCATGGGTGATGATTTCGGTCTCGTTGGCAAAGGTATCCTTGGCGAATTGCTCGAGCTGGCCCACGGCCCGACGTGTAGCGCAGGCGCAAGAAGAAGCAAATGGTTTTTCGAGGGGAAAGGGTGGACGGGTAAAACCAAGCGCGACATGCAGGCGCTCCGATGTCATACGCTGGCAATAGCAGGCGCAAGAGGATGGATCCCGGGATGAGCAGGAGAAGAAGAGGCTCGTCAACTCGAGGGCGGCTCACGGAAGCTTGGCAATTACGAAACCGTATGGATTTCCCATCCCCGGGCGTGTACATTCGAATGCGTCATGGCCAGCAAAGTCACGCGAATTGATTTTACGGCACTTTCCCCAGCAGCTCAGCGAAGGGTGTTCGAACAAACCGCTCGCGGCTGGACGCGGCTCTACAACACACCCGTGAGCGATTTCGAGGCTTACTGGTTCGAGAACAAGTCACGCAAGACGATCATCTACCTGCTGCGCGACGACGACGACGTCTGCGGAATGGTCACGTTCAAATATTACGATGTCGAGTACGAGGGGCGGCGCATCGTCGTCGTCAAGACCGGGGTGGGGACCCTGCCCGAGGCCAGGGGGTCGAACTTCACGGCGCGCTGTATCGCCACGCAGGCGGTCTACCACGCCATCGAACACGCGCGCGACGAGGTCTACGTGTTCTCCACGCTGATCCACCCGGTCACCTATCAGATCATCACGAGTTTCCTCGATACCTACTATCCCTTCTACGATCGCGCGCAGGACGGCGAGCTCGAGAAGCTTGCGTCGTTTCTGGCCCGTCACTTTGGCGTGCAGCCGTCGAATCGGCCGGAACCGTACATCTTTCGGGAAGCTCGGGGCGTGGTGGAGAGCCCCACGGAACGGGCCTATTGGCGGCAAAAGACCAACCCCGCAGTCCGCTTTTTCGTCGACAAGTGCCCCGACTACAACGCCGGGGAATGCTTCATCATGGTGGCTCCAATCCAAAGCCGATTCATGTTCGTCGCCTTCGCCAAGCTGGTCAAAATGCAGATTCGTCGACTCACGAAGCGCTATGTCACGAATCATGAGCGGCGATGAGGCGCACCACGGTGACGGTAATTCGGCAACTCGAATGAAATCACTGCGTGACGCCCGTGTCCGGGAATTGCAACGCAGCCTTTCGATTCGGCATTGATGTCGACCGAGTTTCTCTGCAAAAGGCATCGGGCTTGTGTTAGCATCCGCCTCGGACATGGGGAACGAGCCGCGATCAGACGTTTTACGTGCGGATCCCGACTTCGACGCGGGGACTTGCACCATGACCGGAACGTACGATTCGGGTGACGTTCTTTCGCCTTCTCCCATATCTCCACCGACGAATCGACCCGACAGCGACGTTCCTCGGACCGGCTATATCGAACATTACGAGATCATTCGCCCGCTTGGCGCCGGCGGCATGGGCACGGTGCTGCTCGCTCGCGATACGAAGCTCGGACGCCTCGTCGCCATCAAGTTTCTGCTCGACGCGCGTCGTTCAGGGATGCGCCTTCTCGCCGAGGCTCAGGCGACGGCTCATGCGCGGCACGAAAATATCGTCGTCATTTATGACATTGGGGCGCACGATGGCCGCCCATACCTCGTCCTCGAATACCTCGATGGCCGATCGCTGCGTCAGGTGATGATGACCGAATCGCGTGGCGACAACCGCGCGCTGCCGCGGGGACTTGCGCTGGATATCATGGTGTCGGTGGTTCGAGCGCTCGTGGCCGCGCATCAAGTGGGTATCGTGCATCTCGATTTGAAGCCCGAAAACATCATGTTGCTCGATTCGGGGCAAGTCAAAGTGCTCGACTTCGGCATTGCAAGCTTTGTCGAGCGTGAAGAGCGAACGCGCGCGGGAACGCGGGCATACATGTCGCCCGAGCAATGGCGCGGCGATTCGGTCGATGCGCGAAGCGACATTTGGGCCGTGGGCATCATGCTCTACGAGCTGCTCGATGGGGCGCATCCGCTGCCTGTCGAACAGCGCGAACGCGTGCGTGATTTGGACACGCCCATGCCGAGCCTCGCGGAGACGCGCCCCCAGCTTGCAGGGCTTGCGGATGTCGTCGCACGTTGCTTGCGTAAACGCGCAGACGAGCGATTTCAATCGGCCGAAGAGCTTCTCGCCGCGCTCGAACCTTGGGTTGCACGATCCAAGGCAACTTCGCTTGGCGAAGACAATTGTCCTTTCGCGGGCCTCGGAGCATTTCAAGAAGGGGATGCGGATAGGTTTTTCGGTCGTGAGAGAGACAGCATTGCGGTGCTTGGTCGCTTGGGTCGCCAGCCGCTCGTGGCGATTGCAGGGCCGTCGGGAGCGGGCAAGTCGTCGCTCGTGCGGGCGGGTTTGATTCCGGCACTTCGACGCAGCGGAGAAGCGTGGGACGCGCTGGTCGTTCGGCCGGGTCGAGCGCCCATGGCAGCGCTTCACGAGGCGCTTCGTGGCGAAATGATTGCAGGCGAATTGCAGACTTCGCCGGCGATGTTCGGGATGTCGTTGCGATCTCGATGTCGCAATGAAGGGCCCGCGCATCGATTGCTCGTGTTCGTGGATCAGTTCGAGGAGCTGTATACGCTTGGGGCTACCGAACCGGAGCGAAACGCGTTTCTTGCATGTTTGCTTGCGGCTGCGGATGATCCATCTTCGCCGCTGCGCGTGGTGCTGGGCATTCGTTCGGACTTTTTGGATCGTCTCGTCGAGAATCGAGCTTTCTTGGCGCAGGTGAGCACGGGCTTGTATTTGCTGCCGCCCATCCAGGGCGACGGGTTGCGCGAAGCGCTCATCGAGCCTGTATTGGCTGCAGGGTACCATTTCGAGGACGAAGGCATCGTCGCGGAAATGCTCGACGAATTGTCGCACGCGAAGACGCCGTTGCCATTGCTTCAATTTTCTGCGAGCGCCTTGTGGGAAGCGCGCGACCACGAGCGCAAGCGGCTGACGCGGGCTGCGTACGAAGCGATGGGTGGTGTGGCCGGAGCGCTCGCGAAACATGCGGACGCGGTGGTGATGGGTTTGTCGGGGAAAGAGCAGACCATGTGCCGCGCGATTCTTTTGCGTCTCGTGACACCGGAACGTACGCGTGCCATTGCGCCTTTGCAGGAGCTCGTTGCATTGAGCAAGGAGCCGGCGGTCATCGAAGGGATCATCGATCGCTTGGTGGCAGCGCGCCTGATTCTCGTGGATACGGGAGCCGGAGAAGAAAACGCGACGGTGGAATTGGTGCACGAATCGCTCATCGAGCGTTGGCCGATGCTTGGGCGTTGGCTGGATCAAAGTGCGGAAGATGCGCATTTTTTGGCGCGGCTACGTACGGCTGCGACGCAATGGCACGCCGCGGGGGAAACGCCGGGCCTTTTGTGGCGTGATCACGTCGCCGAAGAGGCGCGGCGTTTTCATGATCGTCATCGGCAGACCGCCATGTCGCTCAATACGATGGAAGAACGGTATTTGCAGGCCGTCATCGACTTTTCCGATCGCGCACGACGACGCCGAAATGGTCTCATTGCATCCGCATTTGCCGTCGTATGTGCGGTGGCGGGAATCGTCTTCGTCTTGGCACTACGCGCTCAATCTGCGGCGAAGCGGGCCGATGAAGAAGCAGCTCGCGTGCGCCAGCAAAATGCCGAATTGGCACTTCAGGCCTTGAAAGGCCGCAATGCGGTGCGGATCATGGTAGCGCGAAAATACGAAAAGGATCCCACCTTGGTCCTTGCGGTGGCACGGGAAGTCGAGCCGCCCGAAATCCCCAAGGACTGGCCCGAGCTCATGAGCGCGGCGCTGATTCGCGGCGTCGCCGCGGACGTGTGGAGGACATCACCGGATCGATGCGGGTACGCGGCCACGTTCAGTCCCGACGGTTCACGCATTGCGGTCGCAATGGATGACTATACCACGCGCATTTTGGGTCGTGACTTGGTCGAACGCGTCAACTTGCGGGGTCACACGAAGCTGGTCTGGTCGGTTGATTGGAGCGCCGATGGCAAACGCGTCGCCACGGCTTCATTCGACAACACGGCGCGGATCTGGGCCGCCGATGGTTCGGGGGAAAGCATCGTGCTGCATCACGACGACATGGTCAACACGGCTGTGTTCGACCCAGATGGGAAGCGCGTGGTGACCGCTGCCGATGATAAGACGGTGCGCGTGTGGAGCGCGGAAGATGGGCGCGAGCTGCTGCGATTGCCGCACGTCGCAGAGGTGCAGACGGCGGCGTGGAGCCCCGACGGACAGCGCATCGTCACGGCGGGCATGGACGGCATCGTTCGCGTGTGGAATGCGAGTGGCGTGGGCAAACCGCTGCTTTTGCGCGGCCATACGGGACCGAGCTTTGCGGCGACGTTTCACCCCGACGGGACACGGATTGCCGCGGGTGGGCAGGATCGGACCGTGCGCGTGTGGGACGCGAAGGACGGTACGGAGTTATTGGTGCTTCGCGGGCATGAAGAAAAAGTGCTCAGCGTGGCGTGGAGCCCGGATGGGACCCGAATCGCCACCGCCGCGAAAGACCAGACCGCGCGGATATGGCGAGCCGACGGAATGGGCGAGCCAATCATTCTGAGCGGGCATGGGCATTGGGTTTATACGGCGACGTGGAGCCCCGATGGGCAGCAAATCCTCACCACGTCGCTCGATGGCACGCAGCGTCGCTGGGATTTGCGCAGCATCGTCGCTCCCACGGTATTGCGCGGTCACCTGGATACCGTTCGCGGGCTCGCTTTCAGCCCCGATGGTCAACGCGTCGCCACGGCATCGTACGACAACACGGTGCGCGTGTGGAATGCCGATGGCTCGGGAACGCCGATTGTTCTTCGCGGCCATACGAATTCCGTCACGTTCGTCCGCTGGAGCCCGGACGGTACACGTTTCGCGTCGCTCTCCGACGACGGAACCGCGCGGTTATGGAGCGCCAATGCCGTCGCGGACCCCATCGTCGTCTCGGCTGCTGGAAGTAAATTTCAAACGCTCGATTGGACACGTGACGGCGAGCGATTCGTGACCGCTGCCGTCGATGGATGGCTTCGGTTGTGGAGCAAGGACGGCTATGAAATCGCCAGCTTGAAGAAAGAGACGACGACCGAATACAAGTGGATCCACGTGACGTTCGATGCATCCGGCAAACGTGTCTTGATCAACGACACGATGGATCGAGTCGTTTACGTGTGGAACCTCGATGACCCCGAAAAACTCACGACGTTCGGTGAGCACGAATCGCCGGTGTGGCGAGGTGCGAAGTGGAGTCCGGACGAAGCTCGGATGACCACCGTATCGAGGGACGGAGTGGCGCGCATTTTCGATGTGCGAGGTCTTGCCAAGCCGATCGAGGTTCGAGCGTCGGAGCCGATTCGTAATGGGTTTTGGACGCCCGATGGTCGCCAACTGATTTGGGTTTTGCATGATGGTACGTTTCGGCCGTGGCGTGACGGCGTGCTTGGCGAGTCGCTCATTTCCGGTATGACCGAAGAAGGGTTGTCGGCGGTCGGTTGGAGCGCCGACGGTACGCGGCTGCTCACGGGGGCGCCGGATGGCAAAGTGCGCGTGTACCGCGCGGATTTCAGCGGTGCGCCATTCGTGTTGACGGGGGCTGCCGTGCTTCCGCGCAATGCGCTGTGGAGCCCGACCGGCGATCGCATCGCCGTCCATTACGAGGACAAACTTGCATGGGTATGGCCTGGCGTTCAGCCTTTTTCCGGGCTCGACGACGAACGCCTTTGGATGGCGACGTCCTATTGCTTGACCATTCCTTTACGCATGCAGCTTTTCGGAATATCCGAATCCGATGCGCGAAATGCCGACGCGGCATGCAAGCAAAAGGTTGCGCAGAAACGTTCCACGTTATGACTTTGGGGGTGGCCTCATGAGCGAAACCGTAACATCCACGACCGATGATGTCCCTTCGGAGAATGCGCAGCGGCAAGCTCGTCCACGACCTTTTCTTTTCGTCGTCTTGCATTGCGACAATCCCACCCTTCGCGGTGCTCGGATTGGTTTGTCCGACATCGATGAGGTCACCATTGGGCGAGGTTCCACACGTCAAGTCGTGCGGGTGGGGGACCGGCGCCTCGAATTGCAGCTTCCATCGTCCAGCATCTCCAAAACACATGCGAGGCTCGCGCGCGGTTCGAATGGGTGGTTTCTCGAAGATCTTGGGAGCAAAAACGGTTGTGTCGTCCGTGGTACGCGGGTGAAGAGCGCCGAGGTGCACGACGGCGACTTCATCGAAATGGGCGCGATCGTTTTGCGATTTGCCGCGGCCATGCAAGCCTTGCCCGAACATGCTGGCGATTTCGATGCCGCAAACCCGGTGCCCAATCAGGTGGGTTTTTCGAGCCTCGTGCCATCCATTGCTTCGAGCCTCGGTGCGCTCGCTCGTATTGCCGTGCTGCCCATTACGACGTTGCTCTTGGGCGATACCGGTACGGGCAAAGAAGTGCTGGCCAAGGGCATGCATGACCTCAGTGGTCGGCCGGGGCCATTCATTGCCGTCAATTGTGGGGGCTTGACGGCATCGCTGGTCGAGAGCCAGCTTTTTGGTCACGTCCGCGGCGCGTTCACCGGGGCATTGCGCGAAGAGCCTGGATTCATTCGAAGCGCGGACACCGGCACGCTTTTCCTGGATGAAATCGGTGATTTGCCGCTGACGGCACAAGCCACGCTCTTGCGCGTGCTGCAGGAGCGCGAGGTGGTTCCCGTCGGCGACTCACGCCCGATGCGCGTGGACGTGCGCGTGATCGCGGCGACGAACAAACGGCTCGATACCCTGTGTTTCGAAGGGAAATTCCGTTCGGATCTGTATGCGCGATTGGCAGGGTATCAGCATGACTTGCCGCCCCTGCAACAACGTATCGAAGATCTGGGTCTTCTCGTGGCTGCCATTTTGGAGCGGATCAATATCGGCGACGCCCGTCACGCGCGCCTCAACATGCGTGTCGCACGGCGGCTATTGTCTCATTCGTGGCCGCTGAACATTCGCGAGCTGGAAAACGCGCTCACCGTCGCCGTTGCGCTGGCGGATCATGGAGTGGTGGAATGTGCGCATCTGCCGCAAAGCATAACGAACACGTCGGCTCCGGTCACACCGCCCCCAGAGCCGATGCAGCCGGGTGAAACGCGTGAACAGGTCGAGGCGTTGTTGCGTCAGTACGGTGGCAACGTCACCGCCGTCGCGCGAGCGACGAACCGATCACGCATGCAAGTGCATCGATGGTTGCAACGGTTCGGGATTGATCCGGAGCAGTTTCGCGAGTGATTTCGAGGTATTGGGGGAGGCAAAACGGAAGCGATGCCTACCAGGATTCGCCGAGGGAGCAAACGATGCCTCCCACGCCTCGTCCGCAGATGTCCCCCTGGCCATCGCCGTTGAGGTCGGGGATGCGGATGGTCCCGTAATATTCGCCCTTGTTCCAACCGGCTGCGTCGGAGTACTCCAAGTTCCACATAGCGCCAAAGCCAAGCCCGGCGTCGGGCCCCTTGACGCCGCAAGCGATGCCCAAACCGCCGCGTGCGCAGACGGCGTAACCCTTCGAAGACGCCGAGGCAAGTTTGACGGGTCGAAGCGTCAGCCAATAATCATTGTTCCAACCGCCGGCGTCGGAAAATAAACTCGCCTGCCCGCTGGCTTTGACGAAGCTCGTTCCCGTGGAATACGCGCACTCCATCCCCGATCCGCTGCGCATGCAGATATCGGCTTTGCCGTCCGCGTCGAGGTCGAGGAACATGATGGTCGCGAAGTAGCTGAAGCTGCTGCCGAAGCCTTGCGCATCGGTGTAGTGGTCGACCCAGAGCGTTCCGGGGCCAAAGTTCGTCCCCTCCCACAGATGGCAGGCGATCCCATTGTTGCTGCGTCCGCAGACATCGGCTTTGCCATCGCCATTGATGTCGGCGTAGCGAATGGTTCCCCAATAGCTCTGGTTCGTATTCCAGCCGTTGGGATCGCTGTACGTATCGGCCAAGATGTCGACCGTACCGAAGGATGTCCCGGTGGACAGGCCGCACTGCACGCCGGCGCCTCCACGCACGCAGACATCGGCTTTGCCATCGCCGTTTAGGTCGGGAAATGCGACGGGGCCGTATACCTGCCCGTCCCAGCCGTTGAAGTCGCTGAAGTCCGGGCTCCAAACCTTGAAGTCCTCGAAGGTGGTGCCATTGGAAATGCCGCAATGGATGCCGGCCTGGCCGCGTGCGCAAAGGTCGGCTTTGCCATCGCCATTGACGTCCACGTAGCTGATGCTGAAACGGTACTTGTTGTCGGACCAGCCGCCGGCATCGTTGATGGTGCTGTTCCACAAGCTGGGTGCGCCGAATTGGGTGCCGCCTTCGTTGAGCGCACACGTAATCCCATCTATCCAAAACCCGCAGACGTCGTCGAGCTTGTCGCCATTGATGTCAGCGTAAAGAATGGACTCGTAGCGCACCTGGGAATTCCATCCCCCGGCATCGCTGAAGGCCGGGCCCCAAACGCTCGTCTTGCCAAACTGGCCCCCTGGTTCCGCGAAGCGCGAATAAAGTAGGTTCGGTGGTGAGTCTTTCGCATCCTTGACGACACCCTTCGTCGCGGCTTTGGCCACGCGATCGTGTACTTCGGCGGGGGTCGCCGTGGGATTTTTTGACAGATACGCGGCGATCGAGCCAGCCACCACGGCTGTCGCTGCGGACGTCCCGAACTTCAAGTCGAAACTGGTGTCGTCCTTGTGCGATGCCGAAGTAATATCTTTACCCGGCGCGAAAATATCGACACAGGGCCCGAAATTCGAGAACCAGGCGCGCGAGTCGCCGTTGTCCGTTGCCCCTACGGTAATCGCTTCCGGCACATGCGAGGGGCTATAGCCACACGCATTCTCGGAGGCATTTCCTGCTGGGACGACGATCGGTACGCCCGCGTCGACCAAGCTCTTCACCAAATTGTCCATGATCGAGACCGCTTTTTGGCTGAGCATGCTCATGCTGACGACGGCCGGCTTCTTGTGGTTGTTGAGGATCCAATTCAGCGCCGCGATCCCATTGCTGCCGACGACTGCGCCGCCGCAACCGTATGTGCGTACGGGGATCAGGTTCGCGCCTTTGGCGACCCCCGACACCGCTCCACCCGCGAGCCCCGCGATATATGTGCCGTGTCCATGGCAATCGTCGGTCCCCTTGCCGTCGTTGATGAAGTCGACCCCTTCTGCCGCCTTCACCCGTCCACCAAAGTCCTGGTGTGAAGCACGAATGCCCGTATCGACGACGTAGATGTTTACCCCGGTGCCGTCGAACTCATAATTGAACGTCGAGTCGAGATCGGGCAATGGTTGATCAATGCGATCGAGGTGCCATGGCGCATTCGATTGCACCAATTCGAGGCTCATCTCGTAATCTTGCGTGATCCCGACGATGCGCGCATCCTTGGCCATGGCGAGAGCTCTTGTATCGTCGAGGCCATTGGCGGCGAAGCCGACGAGAGGGGCGCCGAATGTCTGGAGCAGGACGCCACCATGGGGAGCCAGCAATGCTTCCGCAACGGATTTCGCCGAATCTTCCGTAACGGCCTTGGGATCGAGCAAAAACATGTATTGCCCTTCGATGGCGCCTTCCGGCTTTTCGATGGACGTAACCGTACCGCCGCCGCCACTGCTGCTGCTGCTGGAGCCTGCGCTGGAGGTTGAATTGGAATTGCCACCGTCGCTACACCCGACGAAAAGAGCAAGAACGGCAGCACAAGGAATGAGGGTTCGTTGTAGGCGCATGGGCAGATCATTAGGCAATCCTGATGCCAATGGCGATCTGCTCGATTTCTCGCTGTAGGAGCCCGGCACAAAGGTTCATGGACCGTAACGGTGACGTCACGTGGGGCGTCACGTGGAAGCCGCAGGTTACACGCTCGATGAGCGGGTATGACAACAATGAAGCGTTCGAGCTGCCCGCCTTACTCGCTCATGGTCCAAAGGCCAGCAGTCTCACCTCCGAAATGTTGACCTTGTTGAATCGCCCGGCTTGTCCGCCGGCACCGCCATAGGTCGCGAAGTGTGCGTAATCGCTCATGTTTCCCGATGCCATGTCTTCACGAATCACAAGAAAATAGGTTTTTCCCGCCGTGAGGTTCACGGGGATCAAATTCGACGTCCGCCATTGTCCCCATGGATTCGGATCTCCGGGCGCCGCGAGGTGCGGCATCGTGAGATACCCGCCTCCGACGAGCGTTCCGCTTTCCCACACTTCGATCGCTTTCATGCCGCAGGTAATGCCCGACGTCACGTTGCCGGCGCCATTGCCCGCTTCGACCTGCAGGTAATGCCAGCCGGATTGGGTGGGTTGCACGTTGGCAATCATGAGCGTATCGTTCGGGTCGCCCCAATCCTCGTAGTGCCAGCGGCCGTGATTGAAGGTCAACGTTCCGCCGTTCGCTTGGAATGTTTGCGCATTCCACGTCTGGATACGTTGCGCGTTCGGTCCCCAATAACAAGACGGCTGCGCCCGTTGTGACGCATTGCCGCTCGATCCGAACACGGCTTCCACGGTGTAGCAATACGTCGTCGTCGCGTGCGCTCCGCTGTCCGGATCGAGCCAGTTCGTCGTCGTACCGGGCAAATTTTCCGCCACGCGGGACCCATTGCGGTACACGTTGAACGTCACGTCGCTCCCATTTTCGGGCACGGTAAAGCCAACTTGCACCCTATCGTTCACGATGCTCAGGCTCGAAATGGCCGGCGTGCGCGGCCCATACAAAAACTGCGGATTGCTCGCTTGCTGCTCGCTGATCACGGTGATGCTACGCGTTGCATCGCTGCCAGCGGACAGCTCCACCTCGAACAAATTGAAATCGCCCAGCATGGCCACGTCGACGAAGTCCGTGCTGATTTCATTTCCGTTGAGGCGCACGCGCGCGATGTCGAGCATTCCGTTCGTTGCTGGAGCCTCCGGCAAGGAAACGACCACATTGACGGTTTTTCCTTGGAACTTCACGTTCGACAAGGCAATTTGGTTCATGCCTGCAAAGAGCGTGTTTCTCGAGCTGCGCGTGATGTTTGGCCTGAACCGTACCCCTTTTTGGGTCGCCTCCAAGCCGAAAAGCACGTCGTGCACCATGGATATGTATCCCGCGACGCTCCACAGTTGCCGCTGCGAATTCACGACGGGACCGCTCGTCGGCCCTTCGTGCAGCATGTTGGCGCCGGAGACGACTTCGAAGTTCTCCATGTTGGACAAATTGAGCGCCGCTCCGCGCGCGAGCGAGTGCACGGCATGATCGACGGCGTCGGCATTGCCCACTTTGGCGGCAGCTTTGGCCCAAAACGCGGTAACGAACGGCCATATGCCTCGATTGTGGTAAATCCGCACGTCGCGTTGTTGGGGCCAAATGACCGGCGGCCCTTTGGGCAAGTGTGGATATTGTGCGACGATGTCCGCGGCTTGTGCCGGCGTCGCGACTTCGAATAGCACGGCAAACGCAGATCCCAGCAAATCGTATTGCAGCGTCGGCGCCTGGTCGAGCTCGGTCGTGACGAACGTCGAATACATTTTTCGATCCGGCAAGTACAAACGCGATCGAATGGCTTGCCGTAATGCCGTCGCCCATTCTGTATATTTTTGGCTCGCCGCCGAATCATTCTTTTCCGCTGCCAATTGTGCGGCCATGTCGAGCATCACCAGGTGGCCGATATTCGTGCCGAGCGCTTTGCTCATGCCAATTTGCACCGTGTCCGTCGTCGTCCATGCGGGATAGGTTTGCTCTCGCCAATCGAGAAACGACTGCTCGCCGCGATAGAGGCCATCACGCGGATCCCAAACGACCACACGATCGCGCTCGGCCGTATTCACGATGGCCTCGTACGCCAAGTCGCGAAATGCGGTGCGCTCGTCGCCTTCCAATACCTTGAGGACTTCAATCGCCCCCATGGCCCAGACGACTCGATCCGTCGAAATGGGCCAGCTCCCTCCGGTGCCCGTGTCTTGCACGATGGCGCGTTGAGATCCATCGCGTTTGGTGCTCGTCTTGAAGACCAACGACGTCCGCGCGCGCAATGGATCCAAGAGGCCGAGCCCCAATGCCATCGAATACGCCGTATCGCGGGTCCAGACGTATTTCCACAATCGCCCCGTCTCGAAACACCCGCCCGCTTCGCAAGGTAGCGGATTTCCACCGTTGAACGCTCCATCCGATATGGATTCGACCGACGCTTCACGCGACTCTTCAATGGCCAATGCATACAATGCATCGAACATGGCGTGACCCGTACGCACGACGGGTTGCCCAGCGATTTCCGAATACACGCGAGGATTCTGGGGCACTCCATCTCGCAATGGTCCCGTCGTCGATAGCTCGTAGGTCCGCGCGCACGTATCGGCGTTTTGGATGACGACCGTCGCCTGGTGGGGATCATCGTTCCACGATGCCGTTGCCGAAGCGGGCGTTCCGGCGGCGCGATAACAATCGACGGGCGGAATGCCCATCCCTCCGCTGCTCGAAGAACCGCTGCTCGAAGAACTGCTGCTCATACCGCTGCTCCCGCTGGATCCGGAGCTCGATGCGACGTGGGAACTTGCGCCCGTCGTGCTGTTTGGATTGTCTTCGGAACAGCCCACGATGGAAAGGGGGATGAACGAAGCGATGGCGCAAGCGAAGAGGCAGAATCGTGCATGCATGATGGTAAATGTGCTTTGTTGGGCGGCTTTTGGCAAGCTCTCGACATCGTGTCGATTCGGTCGTCGAAGTCTTGCACAGGGTAGCGGCGGACATTGACTTCCAGTAGCCTGGACAAACGCACGTGACGGACCTCGAAGCTTGCCGCATCGAAACCGAGCTTGATCGCCTTGGGGCGACCATCGGCCGACGGGTTGTCGTGACAAACGTCACGGCATCGACGAACGACGATGCTCGTCAGGCCGCTGCGAAGGGAGCGCCTCATGGGGCGGTTTTTCTAGCGGAATCGCAGACGCGCGGTCGAGGTCGGAGCGGTCATTCTTGGCATTCTCCGGCCGGGGAAAACCTGTACCTTTCCGCTGTTCTGCGTCCCAACATTCCGCCGATGGCGCTTCCGCCGCTCACGCTCGTGATCGGCGTGTGCGTAGCTCGCGTGGTTGACGAAGCGCTTGGCGCCGAAGGGCGTGCGCGCATCAAGTGGCCGAACGACGTGTACGTTGGCGAGGACAAACTCGCCGGCATCCTCGTCGAGACGTCGTTGCGCGGAAGCGCCGTCGATGCGGTCGTCGTGGGCATCGGCATCAACGTGCACACGACGGTTTTTCCTGACAATTTGCGAGCAACGTCGTTGCGACTCCTCGGCGCGCGCGTGACGGACCGATCGGTTCTCGCAGCGCTGCTTCTTGCGGAGATCGGCCGAGCGGTCACGTCGTACGAAGCTCGACGACTCGAGCCGTTTCACGCGGAGATCGAGCGGCGCGACATGCTCCGCGGGCGCCTTGTCGAAATCGGGGGCGTGCAAGGCATCGCCGCGGGCGTCGACGCTGACGGCTTCTTGTGCGTCAGGGCAGAGGACGGGACGACCCACCGTTTTGGCTCGGGAAGCGTCGACTTCCGCACTTTCCAAGCGTCTTCACCTGGCGCTCGCGAATCGTCGTAGTAAAAGTCAGCCGCCGCCGTGAAAGAAGACACCCTCGTCGTCCACGAGATTTATTCGAGCATCCAGGGCGAATCGTCGTTCGTGGGCCTCCCATGCACGTTCGTGCGCTTGACGGGATGCAACCTTCGCTGTGCGTGGTGTGACACGACGCAGGCCTTTTATGGCGGCAAGCGCATGCAGCGTGAAGCCGTTCGTGATGAGGCGCTCGAGTTTGGCACTCCGCTTGTCGAGCTTACAGGAGGCGAGCCGCTGCTACAGCCGGGTACGATTCCGCTTTTGCGCGAATTCTGTGATGCGGGTCGGACGGTGCTTTTGGAGACGAGCGGTGAGGCGGATGTGTCTCGCGTGGATCCGCGGGTGCACAAGATCATGGACTTGAAGGCGCCAGGTTCGGGTGAATCGCATCGCAATCGCTGGTCGAACTTGGAGCACATCACTGCGCGGGACGAAATCAAGTTTGTCTTGGCGGATCGAATGGATTACGAATGGATGCGCGGGGTGATGACCGAGCGAAAGCTTGGCGCGATGGGGTGCACGTTATTGGCGTCGCCGGTATGGGGAAAGCTTCATCCGAAGGATCTCGTGAAGTGGGTGCTCGAGGATGGGCTGAACGTGCGTGTGCAGGTGCAGCTTCACAAGGTGATTTGGGGGGCTTTGGCGCAGGGGGTTTGAGCGACTCGCGGCAGGTTGGACAAACCGCTTCGCGGGTGTAATTTCATCCATCGTCATCGGAGAATCTTGTGTTATTCTCGGCCCCAGCCAGCGTGGACAGGCGATCATGACCTTCGATTCCGGTGACTTGCTTTCGGCCGTGGCGCTCTGTTTGGCGCTCCTCGCGGCAGCCATGTTGATTGGGTTTCTCGTGCGTCGCCCGCCGCTGACGCGCGTGGTCAAAATGTGGCTCTTCGTAGCGCTCGGACCTCTCCCCATCTCCGCCGCCATGGCTGGGAACATTGCCAATTTCGAGGTGACGACGAAACGTAAATTCTGCGCCTCGTGTCACACCATGGACCCGCACGCCAACGACGCGGCCGATCCGCACAGTACGTCGCTCGCATCCATTCACAGCAAGAATCCCTATTTCGGCGACAAGAGCTGCTATGTGTGCCACGCCGATTATGGGATGTTCGGCACGGTGCTCACGAAAATAGGCGGCATGCACCACGTCTGGGATTATTATACCCAGGATTGGGACGCCCCCGGTCACAGACCTCCACAATTGTACAAGCCCTATTCGAATCTTGCTTGCATGCAATGCCATCCGGTCGACAAGCCTCGCCAACCGCTCGAACACAAGATTCATGCGGAAGCCGCCAAGAAGGATCTCGTGTCTTGCGCGGCGGCGAATTGCCACGGCCCGCCGCATCCGAAGCCGAAGGCAATCGTGCAAGCGGCCGGAGGTTCACCGTGAGCTCGTCGAATTCGCCCGAACGGCCGCAGACGGCTCCTCCGAACGTCGAGCGTCAGGTGCGCATTGCGTGCGTATTGGCGCTCGTCGCGCTTGCGCTCATCATCTTTTCATTGCTCGTCCCCAAGCCATTGCCGGTCATCGTGGCCATGTCGGTGGCTCAAGGCATTGGCACGTTGTCTTTGCTCGTCTTTTTGCGTGTCGTCATCCGCGAGGTTTGGCGTGCGATGGGCACGAAAGCATCGGCATCGACGGGCGATCGGCAAAGCGAAGCGCCGCCGGCGGCATGAATCATCGCAATACGCGGAACGAGTGACAGCCGGTGCACGTGCGCGCAAGCGGCTCGTGCTTTTCCATTTTGGTGTGGCACGACGATAGGCACGTCTTGCGATCGCTCTTGGGCGCATCATGCGCGGAATGGCACGACGAACATTGTTGATGGCCATTCAACGAATGCAAAGTAGGCAGTTTTGCGATTGAATGACACGATTCGCACGAGGGCGGGGAGCTTGGTCCTTTGGGGCCCATGGGAGCATCCGGCCCGTGTGCGCGATGGCATGCATTGCAATCTTGACGGGCGTGCGGACCGGATTTTTGTTGTTCGGCATGGCAATCGATGCATGCCTTCAGCGGTTTTCGGTCTTTCGGATGGTTCTCGTGGCATTGCAGGCAATTCAAATGCCCATCGAGCGCAGTCGTGTGCTCGGTTTCGTGGCACATGGCGCACATCGGCGCCTTCTTTCGCGGCTCGTGCGTGGTGTGGCACTTGGCGCAATCGCCGTGCCCATGGCCGCTCGATCCAGCGGCGCTCTCTTTTGCGTGGCATTGCTTGCACGGAAGCGCGCTCGCCCCATCGAATGCGTGCGGCACGTGGCAATCTCGACACTTCGTCGTGCCCGCGTGAAATGCCGTTTCGTTTGCTGCTTTGGTATGGCATTGATTGCACGCGAGCGTTGCGGATGCCGCCTTTTCGTCTGGATGCGGGTCGTGACAACCGGTGCAGGATTGCCCCTTGGGATCCGGATGTTTCGGTTGTATGGTCGCGTGACAAGACGTGCAGGTGGATGCGGCGGTCTTTTGTACGTCATGCGGTGAATGACAGGATTCGCATTTCGCGTGCGTATCACTTCCGCGCCCGGGCATCGTGTGGACGTTCGTATGACACGACGAGCACGCGCGCGGGGCAGCATCCGGAGCCGCGTGCGGGTCGTGGCAAGAAGCGCAGTCGTGGCCGTTTTTGAACACCGCCTTGACGAACGCTCCAGGCTTTCGTTTGTCGTGGCAATCCATGCATCGAGTGGCCGCGTCACCGCCCACTTCATGCGGCCTATGACAGACGTTGCAAGCGGATTCGCCGGCGTTTTCACCGTGGTGCGTGTCGTTCGATACGTGGCAATCGGTGCAGTTTCGCGGCAGTGTCCACGGTTCTTCGTGAGGCCTGTGGCAATTCGTGCAGTCTTCTGCGCCGTGCACGTCGATCGCCAAGCGATTGCCTTGTTGTTTTGCGTGACATTGCTGGCATTCCCATGCGCTTTCGCGAATGAGCGTCCCGCCGGCGCTCGATGGATCGTGGCAGGCTACGCAATGGAGCGACCCCATGCCGGTGATGCGCACGCGCACGTCCTCGTGGCATTGCACGCACACGCGATCGAGCGGCTCGCCAAACCCTTTGACTTCGCCAATGTGACAGCATGTGCACGTCGATCGCGTTTCCAGCATCGCGTCGACGTCATGGCCGACCTTTTTGGCGATTTCTTTCCACCGTGCGGCTTCCCGATCTTCGTCGGAATGGCAGCGACCACATCGCACCGATCCGGGGCCACGGTGAGGTGATTCTTCGATATGTTTTGCTTGGGCGCCTTGTCCTGCGCTACCCGCCGATGTCGCATCATCGTTCGTCAAGCCGCATCCGCCGGCAATCATCAATGCAGCCTCGAGCAGCCATTCCCAGGGGCGCGCGAGCGGCGACCTCATAGGCCACCTTCGTGACAGCGCCGGCAAGGCTCGTCGATGGTTTTACGTTTGCTGCTGCGGAAGCCGGGTGCATGTGGATTACCGCCCACGCCGCCTACGCGATGGCATCCAATGCATAACGCTTCACCCGCGCCACCATGACAACTCGCACATGTCTCCGGTTCGCGAAATGCCGCAGGTCCGTGGTCATTGCGCGTTCTGGGCGGGCCGAGCCATCCGGCAGGATGAGGGCTCCCGCGGCCGTTTGTCGCGCCAACCCCCTCGCGCGTGTGACAACTGCTGCACACGCTCGGCGAATGACACGTCGTGCACAAGCCCGGATCCGCTCGAGCTTCCTCGGCATGGCGCGAAAGGAATCCGGCGCGATGCACCCCGAGGCGCATCGGATCGTCGAAAAGGAGGCGCTCTGGCAAAATCGCAGCCGTCACGCCATGACAGCTCAAGCAAGATCGCTCGGAATGGCAATTCATGCAGAGCTGTCGTTGCGCGGCCGCTCGTACGCCGTGTTCCCTGACGAAATTGCCCGCGTGAATGAGGTGATCGTCCGGACGAACGCCTTCGTCGCGCAGGTTCACATGACACGGATCGCAACGATCTTGCGCGAGCTGGTTTTCGTGCGCGTGACAGCTTCCGCAGGTTGCCATACGCGGCCGCAGAATTTCGGAGCCGCTCGCGATGTCCACGTGGCATCGCACGCAATCGCCTCGAACCCGGGGCACATGAGTACGGTGCTCGAATCGCAGGTGCGTGCGCGCCATTTCGGCGCCTCGAGCGGCATGAGGCAATCCGTGACAATTGCGACATTCTCGATCGTCGTGAGGTTTCTCGTGGCAAGTCACGCAATCTCGAGTCGAAGGCAAGTGCAAGGGGCCTTCTTCGCCGGCCGCCGAAACTCCGACGTGGCAACGATTGCAATGAATCCCCTCGAGCGCATGCGCACGATGCTCGAAGGCTCGGCG
The DNA here is from genome assembly GCA_016715885.1 of Polyangiaceae bacterium. Lineage (NCBI taxonomy): Bacteria > Pseudomonadati > Myxococcota > Polyangiales > Polyangiaceae > Polyangiaceae bacterium. The sequence goes on along the minus strand of JADJXL010000025.1, from coordinate 671,618 downwards.
TCCCGGTGGTCGAATGCCCAAAATGGACGCGCATGCGGCCGTGAGCAGGAGACATGCGCACAAGAGCAGCGACGACTTCGTGGTTTTCACGGACCACCCCACGAATAACCAAGGCGCACGAGCGCTCGAATTGCGGCTGAATTCGTCGGGGAAGCGTTCGCTTCGACGGCGCCCGAAACATCCCACGCCGATGCGGGGGCATACCGCAATGCCACGATGCCCCAGGGCCACACGGTGCCGCGATCTCGCGGATCGTCGGGCCAAACCAATTCGAGCTCCGTGGACGCAGAGAGCTTCGGTGCCAGAGGCAGTCGTGCGGTCCCTCGAATGCCCGTCCACGCCGCGGTGGGGGCGCCTTGACGTCGCAATTCGAGCCCCAGGGCGCCGTCACCTCGGTCGTCGAGGCGCAAGGTGGATCGTAAAAAGAATTGCCCTCCGAGCGCCCCGCCGAGCGATTCGAAGGCGCCTTCGCCGCGCACGTCGAGCCGCGGGGCTGCGCGCCAATGGATCGACCCGCCTGCGCGATCCGAGGGGACGTCGCCGAGCGCTGCAAAAAGAGACGTCGCAGGCAAAAGGCGCGAAGGGGAACGCCGTACGGCAAAGAGCTCGATACGAAAAGGATCGAAACGTGTTGCGATCGAAATGCGCGCATCGGATACACCGATGCGTAACAGATCCAGGCTCGTCGTGAAGGCTCCGTCGAATACGCGGCCGAACGATGCGGCGCCGTCGATACCGATCTCCTCGAATGCGGCTTTTCCTTCCAAACGCGAATGAAGATACGAGAACCCCACGGTCGCTCGTTGTCCAATACGCTGAGCGGCGCGACCTCCCACGACCCACGAATAATTGCGGGGCGCGAGGCCAAAGGTCACGGGCAAACCCCCAAAGAATTCGATACTGCTTCCCCAGGGAGCTCGAACGATTGCATCCGCGCCATCGATGTGCAGCGGTCGAATGGCTCCCATGGACGCCATCATGCGACCCACGCGCAATTCGGCGCGTCCCATGGGATCGCGTGCCCTGACGGTCATCACCAGGACATCGGCGGGCGTTTCACCCGAGCCCATCCACACGGCCGCTTCCGAATCGAAATACGATGGTTTGCGCGCTTCACCGTGGAGAAATACGAGCCCCGTCGTCGTAGGCGGTGACGATACATACGCATCCGCCCGCAAACGATAGGTTTGTCCGTGGGCCGTGACGGAGAAAAGCAAAATGCCGATGGAAGCCGTAAATGCACATCGTTTCATGGCGTCACGTTCACCACTCCATCGACGTGAGATTCCGGGGTAAACGAATGGCAGGACAAACACGCAGCCAATGTCGGTTGGCATGGTGCGTGTTTTGTTCCTTTGCGCGTAAACGCCGGCGGAAATCCATGACACGCATCGCATGTCCGCGCCGCGCCCGTTGCGTCGGTCCACGCTGGCCCTGGAACCGTGTCGAAATGGCACGACGTCACGCAGCGACCCGTTTCCGCATCATAGTTTCCCAATACCAAAGATACATCCGCCGGTGAAGTCGTATCGATGTGCTCGAATGGATTCGAGGATTGCGGTACGACGTGACACGCCGTGCAGGCTACAACGCGCCCGATACGATCTGCAAGCGTTTCATCGAGGTGTCTGCGATGGGCTCCCACACCTCGAGACGAAGCATCGACCGATCCGTCGAGCGCTGCGGGTGGAGCTCCGAGCTGCCCTTGTCCATGGCACGTGCTACACGTCAACGGGTTTGTCTCAACGATACCATTGACATGAGACGACGAAGACGCGTCCGGGTGGCAATTCGCGCATGAATCCGGCGTCGCCACGGTGGCGAACCGAGCATGTGAATCGGGTGGATTGCCATGGCACATGTTACACGGAGTGGCCGTCGCATTGGGCGCTTTCCATTCGATGTTCGTCCCAAGATGACAGTACGTGTCCGAACAAGTGTTTGTCGCGGCATTCCAGGTTGCCGACGATTGATTCGCCTTGGCCAAGCCGGAAAAGGCAACGTCGTTCATACCATCGAGGTGCCCAGGGTCGCGTATCGATTTGGGTACGGCGTGGCATTCGATGCAATAGGACCGATGTTTTTCGTGGGCTCCGTCATTGGGCCGTGGACCGTTTTCATTTCCGTGACAGGTGCCGCAAAAGGTGACGCCTTGCTCGTGACAGCCTCCATCACTGCACCCTGGAAGAACCGAGCTTTCCGCGCCATCGGCGCCATGACAAACCTGACAATCTTCGATGGGATATCCGTTGTCGCGAAGCCAGATTGCGTGTTTGCCTCCAGTGAGTTTGCTGGACCAGCCGCTCCCGTGATAACCTTCGGGCGCAGGTCGATCACGCGGGATCTCGCATCCCGCCACGGAGAGCATGGCAATGGTGAGGCAAACCCGACCGTGCATGTGTTTTGTCAGGGCCGAGGTGCGTGAACCACTTGCACGTCGAGGGCTGCGCCTTTTCCGTGGCACGTCGCGCAAGCTTCGATGCCGCTCGCGCTGGTCATCGTTTCCGCGTGGGCAACCACGTAAGGTGCGTCATGACAACCCGTGCAAGCTGCCGTTTCGGGTGGAATGAGTTTTTCGGATTGGATGATCCGCTCGTCACAATAATTGTCGCCGTCTGCCAAGGGATCCTCGGCGCACGCAAGGACCTGGGTTTTCTTTGGCAAGAGGTTCGAGCTGAGCGGCAGCATGTAGGTATCGCCCGCGTGACAGGTCCAGCAAGCATTCCGGTCGCCAGGATATCGCACTTCGCCGAAATCGACGGGATTGCCTGCGGGGTTCGCTTTCGTCGGCGATGGATTGCCTCCGAGCACATACGGCTCCGTCAATGCTTCGCCCATGTGAATGCGATGCACCATGACGGCCAAATCAACGGAGTGCACGTCGACGGATTTGTTCTCGAATCGTTCGACGCGGTCGTCGTTCACGTTTCCGGGCTGATGACAGAACGCGCAGTATTGCACTTCGATACGCGAGCCACCATGCGCGGCCAATTGAAGGTGGCAGCTATTGCATTGCTCCTGGCTCACGATCGTCCTGCGTGGCTCGGGCGTCATATCCGTGACTGCCGCAAACTTGACGGGATTCGGCGCCGAAATTCGAGTTCCGCCGGCGGGCTGCACATACCCCTCGAGGCCGAAGGCATACGTGCCCGCGGCAGTCACGGGCATGATTGCCGGGAATGCGTAGCGGAAATTTTGGCCGTCGGCTGTCAACATTCCGCTTGCTCCGCTGCCTTGGATGGTGTGTTGCCAATACGTTGCATAATCAGTCGTCGGGCCGGCAATCGTCACGACGAGGCGCGTGAGCGGAGTCGATAGGATATTGACTGGCAGGCCATTTTGCTCGACGCGGAACACGATCTCGGGAGTATTGCCGGGCGCGGTCTTTTCGACGCCGACGATGGTGAGCGTCAATTTCGGATTCGCCGGGTCCAAATAGGGAACCGCGTGCTGCGTGGCGATGCCTTCGAGCCCTCCAGCGGGCGGGTGGCATACCGAGCATTTCGAATTGTCTGCTTGTGGGCCTCCGACATGAAGCGTCTTTCCTGGGGGCGGCGGATCCTCGAACGAAACCATGTCATGACACGATCCGCAAGCGATCATCGTGGGATTGTTTTTCCATTGGTCGCCTTGGGCACCCGCATGACACGCTTCGCAATGCTGCATGGGTCGAGGGAATGCCACGGTCGAATAATCGTGCACGGATTGCTGATTTCCAATGATTTGGTAAGGTATTCCCGCCACGACGCTCGGAAGGGTCTTTCCGCGGTGGATCTTGTGCACCATGACTTGGAAATCGACCGTGTTGCCCGTATCCGGATCCGTCGATTGCGCCGAGTGGCAAAGCACGCACAGTTTTACATCGCGCCGGGATCCTCCATGCGCCTCCAATGGATCATGACATGCATTGCAGCGATCGGTTTGCACGAGCTCGCGCGCCGTCGTTGGAGTGCCGCCGGCGGGCAAAAAGTTGTAAAGGGCTTCCGCCGAATATCGTACGTCCTCGAACGTGCGAGTGGCCCATGCACCGAGCGTGTGCGTCTTCGTCCCGTCCGCGACTTGGATCTTGGTCCCGAACGTGTATCGGTAAATGCCTTGTGAAAAGTCGACTTCTTCGAACGTGCCACCTTCATCGGCAGCGGCTTGTTCCGCCGATTGTCCGGTGATGGGGCTCGTCTGCATTCTCGTCGTGTACGATGTGTATTGCAGCGCGTTGCCATTCGCGTCTTCGTCGAGCCACGCCAAGACAAACCGTAGCGACACGGCTCCCTCGGTGTATAATCCCTGCCTATCGAGCGCCACGCCGCTCTGGTCGGTGATGCGGAACGTCACGGTCACGGTGCCATCGACGCCGACTTGCGTATGGGAAACATCGAGCTTCACGCCAGGGCCCGTGAGATAAGCGTTGTGCCCTGGAGTGCCCGGCGGACCCTCCGGCCCTGCATCACCCGTTTGTCCGGGCTCACCGTTCGTACCGGGCAAACCCTCGCCCACGGAGCCTCGTTCACCAGGAGGGCCCGCGGGTCCTTCGCATGCAGAGAGCAATCCTGCGCCGACGACGACGGCCCAAAGCCCCAGCGTTCGCCAGGAAAAGCGACGGCGTGACGTGCGTGATACGAGCTGCAAACCTTGATGCATCTGCGCGAACTTCTTGAACATTGTGGCGATCCGTGACCTTCGATGTTGGGCGAGAGTAGGCAACCGCGCGCGTGTTGTCAATTGTCATGCCAATCAGTGTTTCTCGGCATTTCAGCGTGCGGTGTGCCCAACATCGGTCATCGAGGCGCAAGCGTTGCGCGCCGGTGCACTTCGTGCGCCGGATCCTCTTGACGGACCGCGGACAATCCCCTTCCATGCGCGTGTGAAATACGCTCCTCCGTCACTCGTTTTGCTTGCTTTCTTCGTTTCGTGCGCGGAAGCGCCGCCCGCGACACCCGACAAGCGCGTGCCCCTGCCGCGCGAAGCGTGCACGAGCCGCGTGGAAGCGCGTATGCCTCTATACGGCGAGCTCCACGCGCACACGGCGTTTTCTTTTGACGCGCGATCCTACGAAACCGTCGTCGAACCTGCCGATGCGTATCGTTTTGCGCGAGGTGAAAGCATAGGTTTGCCGCCGCTCGATGCGAATGGCGTGGGCACACGGAAGGTCAAGATCGATCGCCCCTTGGATTTCGCGGCTGTCACCGATCATGGCGAATTCCTTGGCGAAATCTACCATTGTACCACACCCGGTTCGCCCAAATACGACAGTTTTTCTTGCACGACGTATCGATCCGCCGTCGGGGAAGGAGCGTCTGAATTCGGCATTCGCCTATCGCAAGCCAATCCAATGCGCATTGCCGAATTATGCGGGGAAGGTCAAGATTGCGAAGCCGCGGCGAAAGTGCGTTGGCAGGCCATGCAAGACGCAGCCGAATCCGCGTACGATCGCACGAGCGCATGTACATTCACGTCGTTCGTCGCATACGAATACACGAATACGTTCGGGATATCGAACCTGCATCGCAACGTGATTTTTGGAAACGACATCGTCCCCGAGCTTCCCATTACATATTTCGAGGCGCCCACGCCGCTCGATTTGTGGACGAAACTCCGCGACGAATGCAAAGCGAACGAAAGCGGCTGCGATGTCATCGTACTGCCGCACAATTCGAATCTGTCCAATGGCAGACTTTTCGATCCGACGTACCCCGGCGGATCGACGGTCGAAGAAGAAGCATCGCGAGCGGCATTGCGGGTTGAAATGGAGCCCGTGGCGGAGATCTTTCAACACAAGGGATCGAGCGAGTGTCGCAATGGATTCATGGATGTCGAGGCAGACGTGGATCCGCTCTGCGATTTCGAACAACTGCGCCCGCCTACGGACGAACAATGTGGGGAAAAACCGGGCTCGGGCGGCATGCGGCTTTGGGGGTGCACACATCGTCACGAATTTTTGCGATACGTTCTGAAAACGGGATTGCTCGAGCAAGAACGATTGGGCACGAATCCATTCATGGTGGGGTTCATCGGGTCGACCGATACGCACAATGGCACGCCGGGAAACGTATCCAGCGTCGGTTTTCCGGGGCATGTCGGCATGGTCGACGATACGCCGGAAAAACGCCTCGGCGCGGGAACCGAAACGCACGATGGAGTCATCAACAATCCCGGCGGACTTGCGGCCGTGTGGGCCGAAGAAAATTCGCGGGAAGCCATTTTTGCAGCGATTCGAAGGCGTGAAACGTTTGCCACGAGCGGTCCACGCATTCCCATTCGCTTTTTTGCAGGCTTTGCGTACGACGACATGATGTGCGGGCGCGCTTCGATGCTCGAGGAAGCTTATGCGAATGGTGTTCCCATGGGCGGCGCGCTCGACATGAGCAACGCAATGGGAATGGCTCCGTCGTTCATCGTGCAGGCGAGCGCCGATCCAGGAACAGTAGATTGGCCGGGCAGGCCCCTCGAGCGCATTCAAATCGTCAAGGGTTTCGTGCGTGGCGGCAAAGTATCCGAAAAGGTATATGATGTCGTTGGCACGGAAATTCCCGATTCCACCGTGGATACGGCCACGTGTGCGGTGCAGGCTCAAGGGCCCGACGAACTATGCGCCGTTTGGACGGATCCCGATTTCGATCCGCAAGAGCGCGCATTTTATTATGCACGGGCCGAGGAAGCACCAAGTTGTCGGTGGAGCGCGTACGAATGCAGCAAGCTCGATCCGGCCACGGCGCCCGCGGCATGCACGGATCAGGTCACCCCGAAGATTGTCAGGCACCGAGCGTGGAGCTCGCCGATTTGGGTGGGGCCGTGAAGGGAAGGGGATTTGTCGGATCGAGCGCCGGAAACGCATGACGCGCTTCCAGCGCCATTTCATCAATGCAAGGGGCTCTTCTTGAATCGCGCCGCAAGCTCGTCCAGGATGACCTGTTGGTCCGGACGCACGCTCCTCTTTTGCGCGTCGATGAGCGAAAGCGTATCCGCGTGATCCACCATCAGCACCGCTTTGCCAATCGTGGACCGCACTTCGCCGTCATAACGCAAATACGACGCCACGAGCGCTTTGGCCGCCGCTGTTCGCACCGCATTTTCTTCGCCGCTTGCCTTGACGATCGGCGTCTTCCACGCCCACGCTGAACCGATGTCCCCGAGCGAATGCGCAATGACCTTTGCCATTGGCTCATTCGGCTGCGCGAGCAGCATGGCAGCGAGCTCGGTTGCGGCGAGGGACCTGCGGCAATGGCCCATTCCAGCAAGCACGGCCAATTGCTTGGCGTCTTTCTGCCGCGCCATCATCACGAGCTTTTGCGCCGCCGCATCCGTGCCGAGTTTCCCATACGCGCCCGCAGCCGCACGAACGAGGTCGTAATCGGTCTCCGCTCCATCGAGGATCGCCGTGAGCACCGGGGCCGATCGCCCGTCCCGCAAAAAGCCCACGGCTTCCACGAGTCCCACGCGCCACGATTTCCACGCCGAATCCGAAAGACCGTCACGCCCGCGCGCGTCGAACGCAATTTCATTCAGCATCGGGAAAAGCGCGTCGCTCCCCATTCCTTTGAGAATGGCCGAAACCGGGACGGCTCGACCTCGTTTGTTCGCGTCGAGCGTCGGCAAGTCGTCACGCAGTCGAACCAGCGTTTCGAAGGCCGCAGGCTTTGCAACGCGTTCTGCAGCAATGGCTCGAGTCAGCGTCGACCGTTCCGCCATGGCCAGTTTGTCCGGTGCGATGACCGCTCCTTGCGAACCGAGGGGCGCAGCCATTGAAAAACTCGACAGGAAAAGCCCTGCCACGAAAAGCCCGACGTTCATGGTTTTCATCATTTTCATGGCATGCTCTCCCACCAGAGATCCGCATCAGGTACGACCCGCGTCGTATTCGTTCCGCAATGCACCTCGCCGCTCAAGCGATGGTACAAGTTCCAGTTTTCAATGAAGTGCACCTTGATCCCGTAAGGCGCAAACGCTTCCACGAGCTGCGCCTCGAAGATGTCCTGGCCTCCGATGTTCGGCCCATGCGGTTTGGGCGCCCCGAATGACGTATCCGACAGGTAAATCCCGTTGACCGTGCCCGGCTGATACGCGACCGATCCGCTATTCGTCGGTTGATGCAAGAACGGTATCGGAATCATTTCCGCGTCCGTGATCCCCGTTTCTTGCTTCAATACATTGACTTGATCGTCGATCTCGATGGCCGCTTGCGCGCTTTCGTTCATCACGTCGGGATCCGACAGCACGTCGTCGATGCTGATTTCCGCCGATTGACTGCCCCACCAAAACTTTCCAACGAACATGTGCACGCCGCCGTAACCATCGGCCTGGGCCTTTTCGAGCATGGCTCGGGCCATGGTGGGGTCGTTGACGCCCATTGCCCAGCCCCGCGGGGAATTCGTTTTGATGAACGTGATCGTTTCGTCGACGTGCCCGACCTGTAGCCATTCTGTGTTGACGTAGATGATCGGTTGCGCATTTTGCGCACTTACCATCTTGTCGAACGACTTGTCGGGATAAAAGCTCGGCGTGCTTCCGCGGAGCACTCGTCCCAGCGCATAGGTTTTTCCTGCATGGGAATATGGCGGTACCGTCTCCAGATTACCGAACGAATTCAGCGTATTCATGCTATCCGAATGTTGCGGATCGTATTGAACCGCGGCTGCGACGTCTTTGCCCCGCAGTTGGAACACGATCCGCCCTGCTGAACGCAAATTACCGTTCGAATAATTCGCCGATCGGACGTTCACGTGCATGACGTGCTGCTTGCCCCCGGGGCCTGGCATCGACGTGTACGCAGTCTCGAAAAAGTCCTGCGTCCATTGGTCCGAATTGCCATATTCGTAGGTCGGCTCGGGCACGGCTGCGGCTTGTACGGCCGTCGCCAAATCAGCACGGAACACCGACGACGATTGCGAATTGGTGTTCGTCACGTACACCTTTTGCGCTGCATGCAAATGATGCCGGAACAAGACCGGAGCGACCCGCATGCGCAATTTGTCCGTCGTCTCGGGCATTGGCATTCCTTTGGGATCCGTGCCCGTCACCGTCAGCGTCACGTCGACGAATCCGTCCCACACAGCCGGGTCCCGTACGATGTCCGTTGCTTCGATCGCCAATTCGATACCAGTCGCCAAATCGGCTTGCGTCAATTTCGTCGCGGCGGGATCGAACAAGTCAAACGTGCCGCTTTCGTTTTTCCTGAAAAGCCGCACGCGATCCGGTGCGCTGACCGAAATCACACCCGCGGCGTCCGCATACGCTTCCTTCCACGGAACCGTCATGATTCGAGCGAGATCCTCGAGATCGTCCACTCCATTGACCACACTGTCCGCAGCGTCGTGACACGATGCATATTGCGAATCGGTTTGCTGCGACTTGGGACACTTCTCTTCGTCGTCGTCGATGTTCGCCATGAAAATGGCGCCGTGGGCTGAATCCCAGGTGTCCTCGTCCTTGTCTTCGGTTGCATCGTCCAGGTCGACGACGCCATTGCGATTCACGTCTGCACGCAAATCGACAATCTCGGCCGGTGGATTCACCTGACCTCCACCGCTACCGCCCGGTCCACTTCCACCTTCGGCGCCACCTTGCCCGGAGCCGCCAACTCCCGAGCCTCCAGCGCCACCCGTGGTCGATCCTGTCGAACCTCCGCCCGATGCCGTGCTATTGCCGAATACGAGATCCTCGTCGCTGCCGCCGCAGCCTATCGCGAGCGCGGCGCTCGAGATGCCTACGGCGCAGACTTTGGTCCAAAGATATTTCATTGGTTTTCCCTCGAACGTGGGTGCAGACGAACCTTCCGCTCGGCATGGTCACGCTGGCGGGCGGACATCCACAACGTTCGCAGTCTATCCCCAACGATCCGATTTGCATGCATCAAAAAGCACGAAATTGCATGCAGTGGCCGCGCAATTTTTCTCGAATGGTGGACAGGAAGTGAACCAGGCCCATTGGGAGCCCTGGCTCACTTACAATCCGAAAGCCAGGGCTCTTGACCTGTGAGATCCAACGTTTTCCAAACGCCCGATCGAAAACGCAGCCACAATACGAGGGCCAGAACGCCGAGATACGCTGAAAGCCAAAACACGGCCCAACCAATTCCTCCGCCCAGCACTCGCACACTCACGTACGAGCCGGGAACGAAGAGCAGCCATGCGATGAGCGTACGCGTCCACGCGGTAAACGACGTATCACCCGCAGCTCGAAGCGCTTCGGCGAAGCTCATGGAAAGAGCGTCGGCTACTTGCCACGTCGCCGATAACACGAGCACTCGCGCGCCGATTTCGAGAAACGCAGCTCCTTCGGCACCCGGCGGAGAAAACGGCAGCATGATGTACTTGGCGAAAAGGATGTAGAGCACGGCTACGCTGCCTTGCCAAGCGCATGTCGCAAACGCCGTCAAGCGCACGGTTTTCGGCACCGCGTCCCATTCTTTTGCACCAATCGATTGCCCAACGAGAATGGCTCCAGCGCTCGTCAAGCCAAACGCAGGCATGAACGAAACCTGATTGATTTGCATCGCCGCCATGAACGCGGCGAGCGTCGTCGTGCCGAGGCCAATGAGGACGACGTTGACGAACAGCATGAAAGCAGAAAATTCGACGAACCAATTCAGCCCGGTCGGTATGCCGAAGCGCAACATTCGATAGAACTCTGACAAACGCAGCGACCCGCGATTCGTCCGTGCGGAGGGGTCTGCGCCCACGCCGTAAAGAAAACATCCGAACAGCACGGACAAACCGATGAACGTCGATATCGTACTGGCCAGAGCTGCACCTTGCACACCGAGCGCTGGGGCTCCCAAGTGCCCGTAAATGAGCACCCAGTTGAGTCCGACGTTGAAAATCATGCACAAGACTTGCGTCATCATCGGCAAACGCGTGTTGCCAATGCCGCCGTAATAATTCCCGAGCGCTTCGAGAGCAATGGCTGCTCCACCGCCAACGAGGCGCGGCTTCGAATACTCCACCATCAGCGTCGTCACGGCGGGCGAATAGCCGAGCATCTCGATGACCGACGGCGCGAACGCAAGCAGCCCGATGTAGAGAAGCTCGAGCAAAAGCGAGAAAACGAGCCCGTAATAGCCGTACCGCCGCGCGCCCCCGTGATCGCCGCGGCCATAAAGCTGCGACGCGAAGCTCGAGATGATGAACATCGCGCCCATGGGCAGCGTGAACAGAAGCAGGACGTTGAGCGCTCCTGCCGTCGTTGCGGCGATAGCGTCTTCACCCAGAGGCGCGACCATTGCCGCATCCGACACACTAATGACCGTCTGCGCCGACCGGGAAACAATGATCGGCCAGGCAAGCGCGAGCAATTGACGCGCAGACGGGGCGACGGACGCGTTCGACATCGGGGGGACGGGGTTGTGACACTGGATGCGGCGCTACGCCCGTGGTTTGTCAAAAAAAGAAAGCATGAACGGTGAGAACGGAGGGGCATTCCAAGTGCCGTTCAGTCTGGAATAAGGCCCGGGGGTTGAGCGGCAAACACGCGCCCCCATCGACGACCGAAGCCGCCCCGCGCCGCCGCGATCACCCGTCGAAAACCAGGCGCGTCAGTCGTGGATAAATCGACCGTACGAACGGAATGCTTCCTGCCATGGCTCCAAGTGCGTCCCAGTGGTCCCGGTGAAGGGTGACGAGCCCGCCCTGCGAACGCAGCTCGCTCACGCCTGGAGCCGTGAGCGTCAAGCCCACTCGAGTCTTTATCTTGCAAGTCCACGTGATCACGAAATGAGGGTCGTCGCCGACGAGCTCGAGATCGTCGAAGCGCATTTCTTCGACCCGCGCGTTGAGATTGCGGGTGATCCGCATGAAATGGTCTTTGCCGACGACATCGTTGAAAGGATCGATGAAACGCACGTCGGGGGCATAGAGAGCATCGATGTCGTCGAGCACTTTGTCGCGGCGAATATGATACGTGGCAAACAGCGTCATGATGCGCTCGGGTAGCGTGGGCATGAATCGAGTTGTACCAGACGCACCGGTCGGGTCGAGGCTTCTTGGCGAAACAACGCATTGGTAGACGAAGGGCTTTACCCGCGCGCCCATGCCCCTGTAGGCTCACGCGCGTGGCCCTTTTGAATGCTCTCCTGCGTGCACGGGCAAGCCGTTCGATCGCTCGACGTTCGGCGATCGCGATTGCCGCCGTGGCGCATCTCGTCGGCGTTGCCGCTGCCGCGTCCGCTGTGGTTCTCGTGCCGTCCGAGGCATCTGCCGAGGAGCCGGCAAAGCGCAAAGTGCTTGCGGTTCACGTGGAAGGCCAAAACGCAGCGGACGCACGAGAAGACATCCTTTCCGTGCTACCGGATCGCATCACGGTCGTGGACAAGGGCGACGTCACGGCCGCCATGCGCAAGTTCGGCCTGTCGAAGCCGATGGGTTCGGCGATGACGCAAGCGAAGTCGCGAACGGGCCTCCTGCCGCGCTTGCGCAAAGCGGCCAAACAGATGGATGCCGATGGGTTCATCGTGGGCATCGTGCAGCGATACTCGGGCAAGTGGCGCGTGTATGTCGTTTGGCTGAGCCCCGACGGCAACGAGCTGCTCGTCGACGAAGCGGTCTCGCGCGAAGGTTCCGAGGCGGATCGGCGCAGCGCCCTCGAAGGTGCGCTGTCGGGGGTGATCGAGCAATTTTCGCCCAAACCAGTCGAGAAACCGAAGGACGACAAACCCACGCCGACTCCTGAAGCTGGCGAAAAAGATGGTTCCGACGAAAGCGATGACAAGCCCGCGCGGGTTCGTCACGAAGCGGGTTCGTCGATTTTTGCCGTCGAAGTCGGCGTGGAGGCGACAGGGCGCAGGTTCGATTTTTCGGACGGTTTGTCCACCAATTTACGTTCGTACGAATTGTTTGGTGCGCCCGTTGCGTTCGCCAGTGCCGAGGTGTATCCCGCGGGCTTTACGACCGTTCCCGTCTTGCGCGACATCGGTCTGACGATTGGCTACGCCCGGGCATTTGCCCTGCAATCTGCGACGGCGGACGGGACGCCCGTGAACACCCTGTACCAACGTTTTTCCGCAGGAATTCGCTACCGCATTCCGATCTCGCGCCCGACGGGACCCGTGCTGGGTTTGTCCGGCCAATACTACATGCACACGTTCAACGTCGACGAACCTCCCGAGCTTGCTGGGCAAGTACCCAACGTGGATTACAGCGCGATCCGAGCTGGTATCGACGGGCGTTTTCCGATTGGGCGAGCGGCGATCGTCGCAGGCTTCGACTGGATCGAACCTTTGTCCGCAGGTCCCGTCTACGATCGGTTCACGGGCGTAGGAGTGCACGGTATCGGCGGCAAAGTGGGGCTCGTCGTGCGTATCGCGAGTGGTTTCGAGCTGCGGTTTGCTGCGGAATATGCTCGGTTTTTCTCGGACTTCGACCCTGTCCTCGGCGATGCTTACGTCGCCGGCGGTGCGCTCGATCAGTATCTTGGGCTCCGGCTCTCCGGCGCCTATGTGGAGTGACGGACGCCATGAAACACGCTCGCTTGCTCCGTTCGGCTGCTGCGCTCGTCGTGGTCTTTCCCTGGATCGTCGTGGCTTCCGGTTGTCCAGGAACGCTCACGGAAGAAGAAAAGAAAATATTTCAGGGGGGCGGGAGTTGTCCGGACGTACCCAGTCTCCTCGCGGCAAAATGCGGCACCGCGGGTTGCCACATCGAGGGAGCCAATGCAGCAGGGGCGCTCGATCTCGTGTCTGCTGGAGTCGAAGCGCGCGTCGTTGGTAAGCCCGGAACGGCCGCGTGCAACGGGCTTGTCTTGGCAAACCCTGCCGATGCAGCCAATAGTTTGCTCTACAAGAAACTCGTGGATCCGCCACCGTGCGGCTTGAAGATGCCGCTCGGAACGTCCTTGTCGCCTTTGGAAACGGACTGCATCCAAGCATGGATCGCGGACCTCGATCCGAACGCTGGTACGGGCGGCGCAGCCGGTGCGGGTGGCGCTGCTGGCGCAGGCGGGGCAGCGGGAGCCGGTGGTGGTGGTTCCGGCGGTGGTACGTGATCAAAACTTCGTGGATTGAACCCCTTTCGCTCCCTGCTCTCAACTCGCCAGCGGCAACACCGGCCGGTGTATCAAGACAAACGGCTGCACGACCACCGAGGTAAATCGTAAGTTTGTCGAGATGGACCATCGCGAGACGTCTTCCGCCGACGGCTTTTCGAGCTTGCCCGACTTGATCCATGCATCGACTGCGGCCGTGTCGTTCAACGCGAACGCCATGCCCACATCGACCAGGTCGAGCTCTGCAGCAGCGATGATCACGGCGTCGCGCGCGACGTGCGCCGCAAGATCAGTCCAGAACACGCTCCCCATCGTCTCGGCGATACGTTCGCGCATGCGCAAAGCGTAGCGACAACGTTCGTACTAAGGTAGCTCCACGGGCGCGCCTCTTCTGTACGAGCCAAGCCCGCACGGACGAGCATGCACATCTTACCCGCGATCGATCTGTTCCAAGGCAAAGCGGTGCGTCTGCATCGAGGTCAGTACGACGCCGTCACCGTGTACGACGACGATCCGGTGCGGCTCGCTGCGAGCTTGCGCGGCAGGGTCGAGTGGCTGCATGTCGTGGACTTGGAAGGCGCGCGAGCAGGCCGGCCCGTGCAAGCGGACCTCGTGCGAGCCGTCGTTGGCGCGTTCGGCCCTGGTGTGCAAGTCGGCGGAGGCGTGCGTCATGCCGACGCTGCCGAAGCGTACCTCGCGCTTGGTGCATCACGCGTCGTGCTCGGAACGGCGGCCATTCGCGACATCGACATGGTTCGCGCGCTTGCGGATGCGCATCCCGATCGCGTCGTCGTCGCCGTCGATGCGAAGGGCGGACGAGTCGCCATCGAAGGATGGCTCGAAGCCTCCAATCAATCGGCGCTCGATGTAGCGAAAAACCTTTCCGGCTCGCGCGTGGCTGCTCTTTTGTACACCGACATCATGGTCGACGGCACGCAAACCGGGCCAAACGTGGTTGCTACGGCCGAGCTTTCCATGTCGGGTGGTTTTCCCGTCATTGCGTCCGGCGGTGTCGGAACCCTCAGCCACATCCGGTCGCTGGCGTGCGTTCCGGGCGTCGTGGGCGTCATCGTCGGCAAAGCGCTCTATGAACGGGCATTTACGCTCGAGGACGCGCTTGCCGCGGCGGGCCATTTCGTACGAGCCGAACCCTGATTCGCGCGTGCGTCCCTTTCCACTTGCCAATCATGGTGTACTGTTCGCGCCGTGGCCGGTAACGGATCGAAGGCGGACCGAGCGTCGTTGCGCAAGCTCAAAGCTGCGCGGCGTAAAACCCTTTGGGAGGACGCACGCAACCTTCCGAACCTCCTGACCTTCGCGCGGATCATCATGATCCCCGTCGTCCTCATCCTGCTCGATCGCGGCAGCCCCCGTGACTGCTTCTGGGCCGCCGGCGTCTATGCGCTCGCTGCCCTCACCGACATGTTCGACGGATGGCTCGCGCGTCGTCAGGGCCTCGTCAGCGTCCTCGGAAAGTTTCTCGACCCGCTCGCGGACAAACTCATCGTCACCGCCACCCTCGTGTGGCTCGTCCCCATGGGCCGCATCCCAGCATGGGCCGTCGTGCTGCTCATCTCGCGCGAGATCACCATCACCGCCCTGCGCTCCATCGCGTCGACCGAGGGCATCGTCATCGCCGCCGGCAACGATGGCAAAACCAAAACGGCGCTGCAGATGATCGGCATCGCGTGCCTCATCATCGGCTACCCGTACAACTTCACCCTCGGCATCTACGACTTCGGTCGCGTCGATCTCGTGCATGTCGGCAGACTTCTCGTATACACCTCGCTCGGCTTTTCCATCTGGAGTGCCGGCCAGTACTTGAGCTTGTTCGTCGACGCGATCGACAAGAAGAACAACGCAACCACCGAGAAGGCGGAGCCACCCGCGTGAACAGTGCAACTACAAAAACCGTGATTTCGCGAGCAACGTCGTCGATCTTCGGCCTGGGCTTATGTGCAACGTTGGCCCTGTTCGTCGGCTGTTCCAACCAGGCCGAAGGGCAGGCGTGCAGCATCGACAACGTCAACGCCGACTGCGAAGAAGGCCTCGTGTGCACATCGAGAGCCGAGCTCGATACGAAGGTCGACATCTGCTGCAAACCCATCGGCAGCGACAACCCCGCGTGCATTCCAGGTGCCCTCGGCAGCACCAGCTCCTCGTCGAGCGGCGTCGGCGGAGCAGGCGGCGCAGGCGGTGCCGGTGGAGCAGGCGGCGCCGGTGGAGCTGGCGGTGTCGGCGGAGCTGGCGGTGCCGGCGGAGCAGGTGGAGCTGGCGGCGGTACGTGAAAGCGTCGTGATCGATGCTCGGCCCTGCAGAACGATCTTCGGCCTCGCCCTTCGCTCCGAGTGACTTACGAGCGATCGCCGGCGCTCCGGGGCCCGTGCGCATCGCAGGCCGCGTGATCGACGTGCAGGGCAGCGACATCATCATCGCCGATGCGTTTGCGCGCGTCGGCGTGTCGCTGCTTCAAGGTGATGTTGCCCCGGGCGATCTCGTCGTCGTCGAAGCATCGTTCGTTCAAGACAAACTCGTCGCGGGTCGTGTGATCGAAAGGTTCACTCCCGCCAAACCCAAGGTTTCACGCGGGGCATCTTCGGAGGCTCCTTCGGGCGAAACGGAACGCTTCGTCTTGCGTGACGTCGGTCGAGCGCTCGCTGCGCGTGCTCGAGCCTTCGCGCTCGTGCGGTCGTTTTTCGATCGGCGAGGGTTTGTCGAAGTGGACACGCCGTCGATGGTTCCTTGCCCAGGCCTCGACCTCCACCTCGATGCCTACGGCGTCGCCGATTCGCCCCACTGGCTCATCACGTCGCCCGAATACCAAATGAAGCGGCTGCTCGTGGGCGGCATCCCGCGGTGTTATCAGCTCGCGCGGTGTTATCGTCGAGGCGAAGTTGGCGGGCGGCACAATCCCGAATTCGTGATGCTCGAATGGTATCGCGCGTTTGCCTCCGTTGATGACATCATCGCGGACACCGAAGATCTCGTGCGGCACGTCATCACCGAGCTTTCGGGCAAGAGCGAGGTTCTCGTCGAAGGTGTGCGGATTGATTTATCTGCGCCGTTCGAGCGCCTCACGGTGGGTGATGCATTTGCCCGCTATGCGAACGTGTCAGCAGATGAAGCGATTGCTTGGGCGACGGACGACGAGGATCGTTTTTTCAGGGTCCTCGTTGAAGACGTCGAGCCGGCGCTTGCGCGCCTAGGTCGACCGGTCTTTCTCACGGATTACCCGGCCCCATTTGCGTCATTGGCGCGCCTCTCGCCGTCCGATCCGCGCGTCGCCGAGCGATTCGAATTGTACGTCGGGAGCCTCGAAGTTTGTAATGGTTTTGGCGAATTGACCGATCCCGTCGAACAGCGGCAACGTTTTCTGCGCGATCAAGAACATCGACGGTCGCAAGGCAAGCCGGTGTATCCGATTGACGAACGGTTTCTCGCAGCGCTCGAAGAAGGAATGCCACCATCGACGGGCAATGCCTTGGGCCTCGATCGATTGGTCGCGCTTGGCTTGTCGGCCAAGAGCATTGCGGACGTCACGAGTTTCCCGTTTGGGTGGTTATGAAATTCGACGTTCCGACGCGCGAAGAGCTTGCCCTTCTCGAAGCGAAGTATTCGCAAATCGAGGCACTTCGGCTCTCGCGTGATCGCGGCGAGCCGATTCCCGAGCGGGCCGTGTTCAAAGCGCTATCCGAACGGTTTCCAGGAGCATTGCGGGAGCTCGATACGCTGCCGATGGACGTCGTTGCGAAACGTCGACGAATGCTCGGCGAGGCCATTGCTGGAGGTGCGATCGCGCCGTGGATGGCGTGGATGATCGCGTATCACGCATTATTGCGTGCAGCATTGTGGATCAAGCTCCGCACGGCCAACACGCTGGACGTGCCGACCGAGCGAATCGAGTCGCTCGTCCGTGGCGTATCGGGAGAATTTGAATTGAATGTCGATGCGCAGTTCGTGATGGATGTCGTTCGTCCGCATGCAGGACGTCTCAATGCGGTCGTCTTGCAGAGGCTCGAAGTCGTCTTTGGCGTGCCCGCGGTGGATATTCGTGCGGCACTGTTTCCGAGGCGAAAGAGCTCATGAGCCGGTTGTGCATTCGTCGAGCAGAGCCACGGATGTCCTTGGCGTTTTCTTGCTTCCCGTTGTCCCTCATGGCATTCTTCTTGATGCGGTTCTGCTGCCCGGTCGGGCAGTACCGTCACCGCACCCCTCAGCGTCGACTGTCGCTCCTTCGACAGTCCAGGATTTCATCGTGAGTCGACTCGAGATCAGTTGTCGCAATTTTCGCAGACTCAAAGACTTCTCCTGGGCGCCGGGAGCCGTCTCGCTCATCGTGGGGCCCAACGGCGCCGGGAAGACGACGACGCTCGATCTCCTTCGCTTTTTGCGGGGAACTTTCATCAGTGGACACGAGGATGGATTGCACGCTGCGCACGGTGGTGATCATTTTCCAACCCGGGGCAGTTCCGACGATCTGGTGATTTTCGAAGTGCGCGTCGATGACGTCCGTTGGCGGCTGCTGCTTCCGATGTCTGCTGCGGGCCTCAAAGGAAGATATGGCGAGGAGCTATATTGCGGAGATCGTTTGATCCTACGGGCAGCGGCTTATTCGGAAACGTGGACTCTAGAAGGCAAAACGCAACCCTTCGACGACGTTCGATGCTGTGCCAGGGTACTATGGGATCGCGGCGGCTCAGATTGGATGCGCCCGCTCTTTCAAGCATTGTATGATTTGCGAACCTATGACTTTTGGCTCCACACCGTGCGCGAAGGAACTACGCGTGAAGACGCAGTCAAATTCTTGCATGGTACAGGACGCAATCTATGGGCCGTGCTTGCGAACTGGAAGCAGGCGCCATTGCGCTACAGGGGGCAATTCGAGTGGGTCATGCAGCACGCCCGCATTGCTTTCCCCGACCTGATCCAGACAATCGAATTCGACCGCAACGAGGCTTATGTTTTTCCTCCGGGAGCGACCGATCCCGCTGATGGGTTGCCACCCCGAAGACAGGCCGACGGGTTACTCACGGGCCTATTGCAACTTACTGCCGTTGCAGGAGCAAAACCTAGGAGCATCCTTGCTTTCGATGAAATGGAAAACCAGCTCCATCCCCACGCAATTCGTTCGATTTTGGCGTCCATGCGGGCCATGGCCCGGGAACGTGATCTCACCGTCGTTCTAACGACCCACTCTCCCCTCGTCATGAATGAATTCGACCAGGAACCTGGCCAGATCTGGGTTCTCGACGCGGAGGCGGACAAATGCCCAATGCCACTCGACCAACTCAAGAAGCCCGAGTGGTTGGCAATGTTCCCGCTCGGAGAGCTCTACGATCGCATGAAATTCGGCGCTCCTCCCGTACCCGAAGCGACGCCTTCGGACGAGAAATCGAATTCATAACGAGGCTGCCCATGCGGGTATCATTGCTCACGACCGGGATCATGGAGTTCCGTGGTCTTGCGGCCGCACTCCAAAAATTGTTTCCCGATCATGAATTCCACGTCGAGCCATACGCGCCAGGCAAACCATTTCACGGCTTCACCTCATGTACGGTGCAGTTGCTACCCCCCGGCAATGGATCGGGAAAGGCTGGCACGATGCTGAGGGCGGCTCTTGGTACGTTGGTCCCTCCTGATACGGCGACACCCCCATCGGACCTTGCGTATGTCGTCGAGGATCTGGAACTCGTCAATAAGGGGAATGAAAGGATCATGATTGAACACGTTCGTGAATCAGCAAGGCGCACGATCAGCAACATCGGTTCCGCAATGGATCCAGCGTTTGCTACACGACTCATGCGCGAACGCGTCTCATTTCACCTCGCCGTCCCCATGCCGGAGAGCTGGTTCTTTGGGGACTTCTCGGCATTGCAAACGGAAGTGCCGTCGGCGTACTGGCCTCCGAACATTGCCCCGAACCGAGATCCCGAGGACTTTCTGACGGACGATCCTGCGTACGATGCGGACGACGGCAGTGCGTGCAAAGGTTTCGCTAGCGGCAGGATGCCGAGTTGGATCAGCGCTCGGCGAAAGGAGCATCCCAAGAAATACCTCGAGTGGTTGATGCGTGATCACACACTTGGCGACTGCTCGAAATACCTGGAGCAGCACGAAGGAGTGCGTCTCCTGGGCAAGCTGAACTGGCCCACCGTGCTCGCAACGTCTACGTGGTTCCCATACCTACGCGCACTTGTCCGGGACCTCGAGGCTGCGCTTGGTTCGAGCGCAGTTGGCATACCCACCGGTGGCGACGAAGCACCATTGACGAGTATGTTCAACGAACGATCGAATCCAATCCTTCGCAATCTCTAAAGGCGCGGTAATTTCTACCGCGTGCTTCGAAAAGCACCCATTCCGTCCGATCTCAACCCATCCCAATCGCCGCAGAAAACCCCGCGAGCAGCCGAATCGATTCGTCTCGACCCGGATATCCCGCCGCCGGCAATGGCGCATCCTCATGCGACAAGTGACAGCGCATCCGCTGCAACTCCGCGCGCTGCAATGCTCGCACCTCCGCGCGCTCTTCCGCGCTCAGTCGAGCCTCCGCCCATTTCGCAACCCGCCACGCAAGCGACGCGTGCCGCGTTTCGTCGTTCGCAATCACCCCCATCGCTCGCTTGATGTGCTCGTCCGTCGCGTGCTGCGCCTGGTACGTCGCAACCAGCGCCCCGAACGTCTCGCGAATGCACCCCTCGACCGCATTTTCTTTCACGAATTCCATCCACGCTCGACCCGACATTTGCCGAACCCGTGCAGCCACCGGCGTCCCACCATTTTTCTTCGCCAATCGTCGCGTCATCCGCGCGTGCCGCACTTCATCATTGCGCGCCCGCCTCGCATCCCGCACCAGCGTCCGCGGAGCGCGATACGTGCGCAGTTCCCCTTCCAGCCGCTCGAAAGCAAATACCGACGCCGCTTCGAGCTGCGACGCTTCCGCGAAATACGCGCCCATCGAGCGAGCCCCCCGCGGCGGATTCGACGCAATCAACCCCTCCGGACGGCGCCCAATCACGCAGCCCGAGTCCCCTTCTTCAATCACCACCGTTTCCTTCACCGTGATCACGCCCGTGGACGACACATGCACCACGTGCTCGTCTCGATGCGACCCCTCGCCACATGCAGTCCCGCTCGTCGTGAGAATATGGAATCCATCATCGACCGCAGCGGTGTTGTTCTCTTCGCAGATGACGCGATGGCCACTCAATTCATTATCAATCAAAAAGATCGCGTCTCGCGGATTCTCGATCGGCGCGAGGAACTTTTTGAGGTCGTCGAGTGACGCGACAGCGCCCACTTCGTCGCCACGCGTGAACACCAGATACCGAGTTGTCGGGCCGCCATCGAAGAATCCCGACGAGCGAGTCCAACCGCCTGTTACCGTCAGCGTTGCAAGGGTATCCGAGCATGTCGTGCCCGATGCGTTCGCGCAAGCAGACCCCTGCTTCGCAATGACCTCCGTCATCGGTGGCTCGGAGAAGGCAACCGTTTGCCGAAGCTCCATGTAATCGACCGCCGGCGTTGCCGTGAGCCCATCGAGATCATTGTTACCGGTGCAGGCATTCGTGGTGAATTGGTCGCGATCGACGCCGCCACATCCGGGCACGAACGAAGCGACCAGAATACCTTTGAACAACCGTTTCAAGTTTCGAGCGTCTAGCATGGTTCGTAGAATCCGTTGGTTCGAGGTTCCAAAGCAAGGGCAATTTGGGGGCATGGGCATTACCACATGCAGCGCGGCGCGTCGAACGCACCATTGGCATCGAAATCGAAGGTCGACGTGTTCGTCAAGATCCCAGCGACGTGTCCGCCATCGATGGCTGTAATCTCCAGCTCGCCATCGAAGAAGCTCCCTCCGCCGAACGCGCATTGACCCGTCGCATCGGCGGCACCCGACCACGAGAAATTGGAGATGATGGTTGGATCGTTCAGCGGAATGATGCCGACTTTTTGGAGATCCACCGGGATGCCAATCGCGACCCGATAATTGTCTCCGCAAGGTTCCGCCTCGAAGGGGTCGTTGCAGTTTTCGGGTGTATTGCTGATGGCAATGTAAAGCATATTCGCATCGGGTCCTCCGCCGCTCGACGAAGCCACCGTGGTGCCCGACGGATTCGAGCTTTGAAGCTCGCCGTAAAGCATCGCGATTGCATTCGAGCCGCCGGGGCTTCCGCCCGCCGTACCGCCGCCGCCATTGCCATTTCCGCCGCTCCCGCCGCCTCCGCCGCTCCCGCTGCTCGATGCGGTCGTTGCATTGCCGCCGTTGCCGCCGGAGCTGCCGCCGTCAATGACTTGAGCGCCACACGCGGCAAGCGTGAAGCAGGCGATGATTGAGATGGTGCTGACGAGCCAAGGAGATGCTTTCGTTGCGTTTCGCATGGGCGGAACGCGGGAGCAATCCGTGTGCCATTCGATGCGTCGGCTTTATTCGATTCGACGCGCCGTGGTGGGTGCGGTAATTGTCACAGGTTGGCACAATCAAGCGCCGATTTTGTCCTCTTACTCTGCGCCCTTGGCATCTTCCACTTCGGGCCACAAAAGTCCCAGGTCCAATTCGATGGCGTCGAAGGGCGGCACGCGCACACGCTGATTTCCTTCATGAAGTCCCGTCGTCAACCAATAACCGTCGGGATTCAGCGTGAATGCTTCGAGCGTCTGGCGAATGGGATGCACGAGCCACACGTACTTGACGCGTTCGCGCGCATAAACGACCACGACGTTCGGGAACGGCAGCGTAGTCCTCGTAGGTCGCGCGTCGCTGTGGTTTCTCGGCCGGAACGCTCATGGCCCCGAGTGTGCCGCGGCTTTTATGGGAAGGCAAGAGGCTCGTGATGGGAAACGACGAGCTCGTCGCCGCAATTGGTTCGGCATGACGAACTTGTTCTCGGCGCGTATGCCAATCGTCGCTACGTCCCGTTTCGTGCGGGCGGCGCTTCGGTCCCTTGTCCCGCGTCTTCCGGCTCCACGAGACCCGCGCGACGACGCGCCGTCGGGCGCACGCGTTCCGCAAGCTCGGGACGTCCTCCCAGCACGTAAAACGCCGCCGCCGCATCCGCCACACCCGAATACGACGTTCCCCATGCCGCCATTGCATCGTTCTTTGCGGCCTGCGTGAGCTGCGCTTCGCGTTTTTCTCGGTCGACATCCGATAGCGCCGTCTTCAATGCATTCGCGAGCGATTGCAATTCATCCGCGGCGAGCGTCGGATCGATTTTCAAGCTCTTGTTTTTCGGCGTTTCGACAAGGGGCCTCGTGCGCAAGAATTGCTCGACATGACCTGCCAGCGTCAGCACCGTCGCGGGCTCTTCCGGAATGGACCCTCCAAGCCCATAAGCTGCTGCCACCGTAGCACCATAGTTTTGCGCGAGCCCCGACCGCAAGGCGCTCATGAATTCGCGTACGGCCACGAGGTTTTCGTCTCGCGTGCGGCGATAACCATCGTCATCCGCGAGCTCCGTCGTATGCGTGCGGTCGGCATTGACGAGCGCTGTCGCTCGAGCTTGCAAATGCGCGCCGAGCGCTACGAGGACCCCCGCCACGGTCAGGTTCGGTGGCACTCCGTCCGGAAAGAGCAATTTTTCGAGGACCGGAGCGACTTCGGGACCGTGAATGTTTATCGAGGATACCACGGTATTGGTGATCGCAAGCCGGTCGGAAACCATACGAGAAGCTTTTGCGTCGGTCATGATGCTTGCTTAGCGGAGCTGCATCGAGAAGTAAAGAATTTGTCGACAGGGTGGTGTGGTGAAGTTGAGACAAGGAAGCCTCGGCACATCCGGCGAGGTGGCTTCAAAATGAAGCAGGGTCTCCGGAGGCAAACGGGACGCGGCGATCGGGCGTTTGTGGCGCGCCGGCGCAGCCGGGAAGCGAGTTGCGTGGGCGATATCGGTCACCGATCGCGGCGGATGGCGAGTTTCCGCGGCAAGTGGCGTGCCGATGGCGCCGGGAGGCGACGTTGATTGGATAGACGCGTGGCGGCGGTGGCGGAGGGGCATGTTGACGGGGCGAATGGTGCAGCGGAGGCGCCGGGACGCGACGTGGGGGCGGAAGTGGGGAGCGGGCGAGGGAATTCAGGGGATGTGGGATGCGTCCTGGGCCGATGTGACCGAGGTGGTCCTTGACAGGAACAAACATTCCAGTGTTTTTTGAGGCAGCGGCATGTGGTAGGTATGCGCCGTGGAGAGATGCGGATGACGACGGAGACCTCGCCCGAGCTACAAGCGACGACCGAAGCCGGCTCGCATCCGCGCCGTTGGTTGGAGCGTCTCAAGATCAACCAGTTCCGGTCGGTCGAACCGGGGACCGAGCTGCATTTCAGTGAGGGGCTGCATGTCGTTCTTGGAAAGAACGCGACGGGCAAGAGCACGTTGCTCGATCTCGTTGCTTCCGCACTAAATCTAAACTTTGGGCACCGAGCTTTCCGCGACGAGCCGTTGGACTTGGAGTTTGTCCTACGGGCAGGGCCACATCAAATTGATGTCGCGGTCAAACGAGCGGCGCTCACCGAGTCTTCGGCAGTCACACTTCGTGAAGAGGGTCGCTACACATTGCGGGCACCATCCGGCGTGGAGGTGACGATCCTTCTGGCGAGCGATAATCCTCCTCGGCGCATCGTGAAGGGAGCGGCGCTGGCGCTCGATGCGGTCGATGAGTCGATTGCATGGAGCTTCAAGCAAGCACCGCTCGCCCCTAATTTGCCGGCGCTCGGCGCATTGTTGAATGCGGACGTTCGCGCTATCAGTGGTAACGACCAAGCTCTTCATCGTATGCCCGAGAGTGATGAACTCTTGAAACACATTGAGGGCAACAGCTTTGAGATTTGCCTTGGGGAGTCGATGTGGAGTCGTCCAGGCCTCCTGCCAGATACTATTTTCCGAGCGCTACCTTCCGATGGTTCGGCCATTGACATCTCCCTGGTGAGTGAACCCCTCCTAGCAGCATTCGTTCGCGAGATGGGTTTCAGCGAAGCTCGGATGTACCTCGGTCCACCGCGCGTCGAGCAGCGCTACGGAAGCAAGAGTTTCGTTTACTCCTCTCCCACGTTCACGTTTTACCGTGACGGGCGATTGGCG
Organism: Polyangiaceae bacterium; assembly: GCA_016715885.1. Lineage (NCBI taxonomy): Bacteria > Pseudomonadati > Myxococcota > Polyangiales > Polyangiaceae > Polyangiaceae bacterium. The sequence goes on along the minus strand of JADJXL010000025.1, from coordinate 646,575 downwards.
CGACGAGGAGATCAATTGTCCTATGGTCAACGTCGGCTTTTCGCTCTGGGCTGGTACTTGGTATGCAACAAAGAGGCTGCCATTCTCGACGAACCCTCCAACGGTCTTCACGAGTCCTGGATCGAATTCTTGGTTTTGCAACTTCGCGATCGGCAGGTTTTTCTTACCAGTCAAAACCGCGAAATGCTCGATATGCTCCCCTTCAGCACCGAGACGGAGCTGAGCCGTGGATTCGTTCTCTGCGAATCTCGGCCGCAACCTGGGGGCGCTGAGCCCACACTTCACTGGCGAGGGCTGCGCGACGACGAATCTGCCCTCATGATCAAGGCATTGCGCGCCTCGCGCCTCGACCTCGTGACCGACTTGCTCCGTGCGCTGAACCTCTGGTGATCCGTGACGACACAGATGATTCATACCATCGATGTGCCGCGCCCTGTCGGGGGAGAATTCAATCCTGCGTCGCACCGCATTCGTCGACGTCAGCTCGACGCGCTGGGAGCGCTCATGGCATTGGGCGAACCTTGTGCACATCGGTTGGTCATGGCAGATGGCTCGCCTGTTCCCGCGGATCAAGTTACGGACCAAGACTTGGCTGATGTCGTGGGCGACCTCGAGCGCATTGGCCGAAGAGACGTTCCGTCGCTCGATGTGCTGCTCGAGCTATTGTATGCTGTTTCTTCGCATTCCGATCGATCGCGCGTCGCGTCGGCACTCGATCGCCTACTCGAATATGTCGACCATTGGAGCGCGACAGCGCCGGAACATGTCGTCGCGCTCTTCGAACGGCTCGATCCTGCTCGCACGGTACGTGCGGTCGGCCAGACCTTGCTTGCTGCAACGCGTATGTCGAGAGATCACTTGCCTGCCCGCCAAGCTTTTCTCGAGCGGTTTCTTGCTGACCTCCGCGCCCGCGGTACGCCCGAAACAACGATACGCCGCCTGGAGCAAGGGCTTGAAACGTGAGCATGGGACACCGTACGCAATGGTTTCGCGGGGCTGATGCTGATCTTGTCGTAGCCGTATGGGTTACGCGCACAGGCCGCGTCCAGTTCCATGCAGGACTTTACCATCGCGATTACGGTGCCCCACGTGTTCTGCACTTTGCCTGGGATCGAGATCTCCGCGACGATGTTCCGGGAGATGTCTTTGAGGGGCATGACAATGGTCTCATTGCGCTGACGCTCGATGATGACGACGCTCAGACGTTGTGCGCGCTCTGTCGCCGGGTCGCGCGGAGGCATTCCAACACGCTTCGTTATCGATTCATGGAGTGGAGGCCTCGATTTGATCCTACCAGTGCGGACATCATTCCATCGTCGACCGATGAACGTTATGGTTTTACTTGCGCGACGTTTGTCTTGGCAATGCTCCGGTCCGCGGTCGTCGAGGAGCTGCTCATGCTCGACGAATGGCCACTCCCAGCGCCGCAGGATGCCGATGACCGGTGGCAAAGGAGGCTCGCGCAGATGCTTTGTTCGAACGAGGCTTCGCCCGCGCAAGCAGCGAAAGTGCTTGCCGGGATTGGTGCAAGACGCGTTCTGCCGACGGACGTCGCTGGTGGAGCGACGCAACCACGCGAGCGATGGCCTGTGGGGTTCGCGGACGCTCGCAGGGATGGGGATGAGATCGCGAGATGCCTGCGATAGGTCGGCGCAAATTCGTGTGCCGTCGTTGCTGACGAGGGCGACGGCGTTTAATGCATAGCGTCCGCGGTAAGCATTTCGTTGCGCATGAGGCGATTGACGAGCCCAAGAAATTCGTCGAGCTCCTCGTACTGCATCAGCTCACGCGTTTCCTCTGCGTCAAGCACCGTCATCTGTCGCCGCTCGAGCAAGTCTTCGATGCGTTCCTGCACATGCGGCGGCGCTCGAAAAATAGGTACGCCTTCAACCAGCTCGATTCGCACGGCGGCATCCATCGGAAGCAGTTCCAAGAGGGCCTTCAGAATCGGGGGTTTCATGGGAGAGCGTTCCATGCATCAAGTGCCTACTCCATTCGGTTCCAGGTTGCAAGATGCGGCCGTGCAGGACCGCTAATTCTCCACCCTGCCCATGATCCACCACTTCGTTTTTTTTCCACCTTCCTCCGTCCAAACACGCCCCTCTCGCCCTTGTCGCGTAGACCTTGCTCGGCTACAACCGTGCCCCGATGGACGACATCAACTTCGGCGACACCGTCAAAAAAGCCGTCGAACAAGCCATGCACGAACGCGGCCACGCGAACGTGCTCATCGCAGGTCGCACCGGCGTCGGCAAAAGCACGCTCATCAATAGCGTCTTCCAAGGCCACTTCGCCGCCACCGGCCACGGAAGACCCGTGACCGAATCGACCCGCGAAATCAATAAATCCGGAATTCCACTCACCATCTTCGATACCCGAGGGCTCGAAATGGCGGAATTCGAGAAAACCCTGACGCAACTACGCGAATTCGTCGCAACGCGCCGCCAAGATCACGATCCGCGCAAGCATATCCATGTCGCGTGGGTGTGCGTCGCCGAAGACCTCCGGCGCGTGGAAGAAGCCGAAACAAGACTCGTCGATATGCTCGCCGACTTCATGCCCGTGCTCGCCATCGTCACGAAAGCCCGCGCAGACAATGGATTTCGAGCTGAAGTGCAGCGCCTCTTGCCGCGCGCCGGGAATGTCGTTCGCGTGCGTTCGATTCCCGAAGAATTGGACGATGGTCACAAACTCGCCCCCATGGGCCTCATCGACTTGGTCCAAGCGACGGTGGACCTCGTCCCGGAGGGGCAAAGATGTGCTTTCGTCGCCGCGCAAAAAGCTGATTTAGAGCTCAAGAGAAAAAAAAGTCATTTGATCATGGGTACGGCCGTTTCCGCCGCCATGGGCGTCGGGGCCGCGCCGATTCCATTTGCAGATGCGGCGCTGCTCGTGCCCATTCAAATCGGAATGATCGCCAGCATCACCGCAACGTATGGATTGGACTTTTCCGAAGGTTTTTTGAGCGCCGTCGTGGCATCGGCCATTGGCGGTGCAGCCGCGACGCTCACCGGACGCGCCATCGTCGGCGGCCTTTTGAAGCTCATTCCGGGAGCAGGATCCATTGCTGGAGGCGCAGTCGCAGCCGCAACGGCTGGCGCAATGACGACGGCGCTCGGCACGGCTTACATCGCGGCGCTCGATGCATTGTTTGCCAAACACAAAGGTGAACCGCCGTCGGTCGACGAAGTGCTCGCCGCCGTTGCTTCATTGCGAAAGTAGCAAGCGTGGTTCGATGAATCGTTCCCGCATTTCGGACAGGAACCGTTCATTCGCCATGTCGACAATTGCATCAGATTCGACGGGCGCCCTGCCATCTGGGGTTTTGGGGACCTCCGCGGTGGGCCTGTCGAAAGAAGACCTCGACGAATTCGGGCTCTGGAAACTGGCGCAATTCCCGGATGAAAGCTTCCTTCAGGTATCGGTGTCGACGGGATTTCGGGTCGTCGACGTCCGGGTCTTCCGAGACGTATCCCAACGACGGTGCCTCGCCCGGCGTGGTCGGTAAACGAGGGTGGCACGGGCCGTGTTTCCTCGCAATATACGGGTGCCTTCTGGGGCAAGGGCGTTTGCGTGTGTTCATGTGAAGAGCGGCAGAGGTGCCTTGTTGGTTTGGGGCGGTTGGCACTTCGAGCTGCAAACCGTCTTGACGGTCGCATCGTTTCGATGTTTTGTTGCCGCATGCAAAAGGCGTCGTGTTCGTTCGTGATTGTCGCGTTCCTCGTTGCTGGATGTGGTGCATCTTCGTCGTCTCCATCGTCCGATGCGGCCAAAGTGCCATCGACGCGTCGCGAGGCCCAGGTCTACGATAGCGCGGGTCAAGCCAAAACGTGCGAACCTCCGTCGAAGGAATGTGCTGCGCCGGAGATGAATCGCGAGCTTCAGGAGAGATGCGCGCTTGCGGGGTATCGCATGGTCCATTGTGGTTGCGAAATGCTTTGCATGGGCAAGCCGCAGCCGGCCGAAAAGATGCTTTACGACGCGGAAGGCAATGCGAAGGCATGCGCCAAGGCTTCCGAAGACTGTTCACCGCCGCCCGCGAGCGCCGCATATCAGGATGCGTGCAATGACAAGGGCTACAAGCTGGAAGTGTGTGGTTGTGAATGGCTTTGCACGGGCAATCCGGCGAAGTAGGCATTACGGGGACGCCGCGCCCCGAGCGACCCGGCAATGCCGCGACATGACCCGTTACGCTTGGCCTTGACGCTGGACGCGCGACCTTGTACCGCTTGATCCATGCACTCGCGGATATCGTCATTGTCTCGGGTCGCCCTCCTGCGCTCGGTAGCAGCGCTTGCGTTCATTGCATGTGACGGTCCTCGCGAGCCCGTGCGACCTCCGCAACTTCCTTCTGCGACGCCGCCAGGATCGGCGGCTCCGGTGGTTTCCGCATCGAATGCGCCGCCGACCGCGCCGCTTCCCGACGGGATTCGCGCCGAAATGAAAGGCAAAACGGGCGTCGTGCGCGTCGAGGAGCGTGACGGTTATCGATTGCTCACGATCGATGGAATCGTGCATGCGGCGCATTTCATTGGCTCGGGGGACGCTCCGCTTGCAGCGCACGATCCGCTCGTCGCGATACTCATTGCATCTCGGCGCGAACAGGCGACGCGTACGCTCGTGGTAGGTCTCGGTTCGGGCGCGACGGCTTCCGAGCTTGCGAGTGTCGAACATACGGTCGAAGTGGCCGAAATCGAAAGAGCGGTCATCGATGTTGCGCGGCGGTTTTTCGATTACAAGGGCCATGCCGAAGTTTCGGATGGTATGGATTGGATTCGTAAAGCCAAAGCTCCGTACGAGCTCATCGTGCTCGATGCATTCGCGGGCACGGAGCTGCCTGCATCGTTCATGTCGGCGGACGCTGTGAAGGTCATTCGGGAGAAATTGGCGCCTGGTGGGGTTGTTGCCGTGCGTTTTCTGGGGTCGCCGAAGGACGACATCGTTGCTGGCGCCGTGCATATGTATGCGAATTCATTTGGCCATGCGCGGTTTTATGGCACGGGCGTGGGCGACGAAGTGCAGAATTTGTATTTGTTGCTATCGGATTTGCCGCTGCGGCTGTACGACGAACATATGGGAATGGCGTTTGCGATGCCATTGCCCAAAGGGGACGCTGCGCTGGAGTCAGCGAAACCGGCGAATCGCGATGCGAAGGCGGAAGCTTCCGTGCGTGACGTCGTCATGGGCAGGATCGAAAGGCGCGCGGCGGTCGTGGGGTATTTGGTGCAAGATGCGGATGGCAAGTTGTGCGTGGATTTGCCGCATTGGGAAATGGGGGCGAGACGGTTTTTGCTTTCGGGGCCGGAATTGGAGCGGTTGCGGGCCCTTTTGCCAAAAAATGCGGTGTTTCCTACGTCGGGCGACTTGAGCACCGATGGTGATTTGTCGAAGACGATGCATTCTTTGTTGAGCGGCGGGGGCGTCAAGCTGAACACCGTGAGGTTTTCTCCGGTGGTCGTGGCGATCGAAGGCAAATTATCGGGACGCACTCCGGAGACACCTGCGATTCCGCGAGGACCCGGATTCAACCCTCGTACCTTCATGGATGGGGCAAAAAAAGTCGCAGTCAATGCAATCGGCGAGATTGCGGTCGAGCGCATTCATTTTTCGATGGATACGAAAGAGTGGCGTACGTTTCGACAGAAAAACATGCAAGCTCGGGCAAAGCGCGCAGAGCAAGCGTTTGCCAAAGGTGATCTCCAGGCCGGAGCGAACGCGATTCGCGCGATCCTCGATGCTTTGCACGATAGATTCGGTCGTTTTGCTCCGCGCATCGTCACGTACGACGAATTGTCGACGCTGCTGGGTGTGACGTCCAAGCCCGGGGCGACGTGTCATTCTGCGCGAAAGGAATATCGATCGCTTTACGGCGGGCCATTTTGGAATGCCGACGACGAAAGGCGCGAGGTATCGTCGATGCTGGCGGGGCTTTTCCATTGCGCGGTCAAGGCTTTCGAAAAGGAAGCGGGCCCAGCGCCGAAAACCGAGACGCAGCAGAAAGCGGCCGCGCGCCTGCTCGCGTTGCTCGAAGACGCCGGTTGGGACGAATTCAACGAAAAAGAGCGCAATGCCTTCGAAAAACGATACGAAACGCTGAAAGAAAAGTGGAAGATCGAGCCGGCCGAGGATCGGTGAGAGGGGGAATGAACATGCTGCATTCCAATGCGCGAGTCCTGTCGGGATCGATTTCGACGATCATCGCCTTGTTGTTGCTCTCCGGATGTTCGTCTCAGGTCTTTGGACATTATCATGCGCCGGAGTACCAGGATCCGCCGGCGTATCCACCACCGTCCGTTTCTCGTGCCGAACAAGAGCAGCGCCACGCTGAACGACGCGCGGCCATGGAGGAAGCCAAGCGCCAGCGGGCAGCGGAAACGGAAGCTCGTGAGAGAGCCATTTTCGATGAATTGGACGTCATGCGGCGAGACATTGCGGCGACCAAAGACGTCGTGAACAAGGCAAGACCGTTTGCCCAGAAAGTCGTCGAGGCGAGTCATACGGAGCTTGCTCGATCGCGCAAAGTGGACATGGCGCCGCTTTATGCGGAAGCCGCGCAGTACCTCGAGTCGGCCATTCGGCAATCGCCGTCCATCGAAACATTCGATACGCTTGCAGGCTTGCCGCCGGGTGAAGCGACGGATCGCGCGCTGCTTGCGGCGTGTCATCGCGTGCGGCACCTCGTGCAGGGCGACGAGGTCCTTGATTTTACCGGCACATGCCTGGATGGAGCAGGCGGTGATGCGAAAAAGCTGAAATGGCCCAATGCGCAGCGTGACGTCGCGGCGTATTTGAAAGAGGAAAATGAGCGGGCATTGGCTGCGGCGGTGACGGCAAAGAAAGCGCAGGAAAAGCAAGCAAAAGCGGAGCGATACGTGGCAGCGGCCGTATTTGCGGCAGGACGGTGCCGATTTGGCAATTGTTTGAAGGATGGCTGGACCGCGCGCACGGCCGAAGGCGATGTCGACGTGAGCTGTTCCTTTTCGAATTGTTTCAAAGATGGCTGGACCGCGCGATTTCCCGACGGATCGCAAGCCACGACGCGATGTTCGTTTTCGGATTGCACCAAAGACGGCTGGTCGACGAGGTTTCCCGATGGAACCGAAGCGACGACGCGTTGTTCGTTCTCGAATTGTTTGAAAGACGGGTGGTCGACGGATTTGCCTGGTGGAGGCACGGCCACGACGCGTTGCTCATTTTCCGATTGTTCGACGAACGGTTGGGAAACATCGCTACCGGATGGGCAGAGTATTCGATGCCGATGCAACTTCAACAAGTGTTTCGAAGATGGCGCGACGTGTGAGTGACAATCGTCGCACCTTTTTTGCTCCTGCCGCGGCTTGTCCGGTAGTCTCGGTGCCGCCCGAAGAACTGCTCCGGCAGGGCCGCTCCGATGTCCGATACTCTCGTCTGCTCCATCGAACTCAGCAAGATTGACGGCGTGACCGTGACGGTCAAGAACGCTGCCGGGAAGATCACGCAAACGATCGTGATGAACGGGACGAGCATCACGACGACGGTCGAGGGTGAAGAGAGCACGTCGACGATCACGCAGGATTCGGAGAGCTTTTTGTTCAAGGTCGCCGGGCCGGACGCGACGAGCACCATTACGCAGAAGCAGGATCAGGTGCTCATCAAATGCAAGAACTTCGAGGTTGATGCGGAAGACGTGAAGGTCAAGTCGTCGAAGGCTTCGCTGTACCAGGCGACCGGCAAAATGGATGTGAAGAGCACCGAAGACATGACGGTGAAATCTTCGGCGAAGCTCACGGCTTCGAGCACTGCTGCGATGAAGCTCGATTCGAGCGCATCGCTCACGGCGAGTGCCGTTGCAGATGCAAAGTTATCGGGCGCCAATACGACGATCGAAGCTTCGGCGAAGCTATCGGCGAAGGGCAATGTGAGTGCCGAGGTTTCGGGGGGCAAAGTGGATATTTCCGGCACGATGACGGCGTCGATGGCGGCGCCGATCACGAGCGTCGGGCGGGATCTCACGACGGTCAAAGGTTCGCTCGTCAAGGTGGAAGGGTCCCTCGTCAAGCTGGGCTGAGCGAGGTATGGAGGCAGCAAGGTGGACGACGAGGTTGAAAAGGTATTTCTAGACGAACTCGCCGCGCTCGACCGGTTTCGGATTTCGTACACGGGGGCGTATCCGAACACGCCGCTTTCGCGCGAGGATCCCGATGTACGCCGGCTTCTCGAGGGATTGGCGATGTTCACGGCGCGGACGCGCGTCGCGACTGCACGCGCGCTGCATCGCAATGTATTGCGCATGTTTCGGCAGCACTTTTCGCATATGCTCGGGCCGGTGCCTGCGATGGGAATGCTGAGCGCCAAGCCGAGCGCGCGTTTCGTGGATCCGGCCGTGCTTCCGAGCGGTTCTGAGGTGATGCTCGTCGAGCCGGGCATCAAAGGCGCCGACGATCGGGTCTTTCGGTTTCGCACGATTGGCGAGCTGCGCGTGTTGCCGCTCGAATTGCATTCGGTCGTGCCGCTGCGGATGCCCGACCGGAGCCTGCGGCTCGTGCTGCAATTTCGCTTTACGACGCGCCACGCAATGATGATGGATGTGGGGGATTTGCATTTGCACATCAATCATTTGGACGATCTCGCTTCGTCGCTCATGGTCGCGTATGCGCTCGAAAAAAACTTGAAATCGGCCGGGGTTGTTTTTGGACAGACCGTGCGTGAAGACACGGTGGGGACGCCTTGCCGCGTATCATTTGGGGCGTTGCCCGAGGCGCGGGACGTATTGGACCGGGCGTCGTATCCATTGCGGGATGTGCGTATGGCGCTACGTTTTCCGCGGCAGCATTTGTATTTGAACATTCATGGTATCAAATTGCCGGGTGCGGTCGATAGGTTCGCCGTGTATCTCGATTTGGGGACGACTTTTCCCACCGACCTTCGGCCGAATCACGACGGGTTCGAGCTGTTCGCGGTGCCGATCGTGAACGAACGAATCGAAATGGCGAACCCCATCGAGCATGATGGGACGAAGGAGCGTCATCCGGTATTGCATCCGGACATTGGGGCGAAGTTCGTTGCATCGGATATATTTGGCGTTTATCGAATGACCGATCAGGGGCTTGATCCGATTGAACCTGCGGTCGTATCGGCGGGTGCGCCTGGCGGTGGCAGCGAGTCGCGCCCGACATACGACGTGACGTACGAAGGGCAGGGTGCGCGGCGGAATGCCTTCGTGACGCTGGATGTGCCAGGGGCCTTCGATAGCCCTGTGAACGTGGCGGTCGAAGCGATATGGTATCAACCGTCGGTCGATACCGTGCGCATGGATGATGTGCGTGTGGCGCTTGCGGATCGGCATCTTGCGGGTGTGGAATGGTCGTGCTCGGGGGCATTGATGCCGCATGGGGAGAGCTCCATCGAGGAAAGCGATCAGGATTTGCTCGAGCTTTTGTCGATAAAAAATCATCGCGTGCTCGACTTGGAGCATATTCGGTGTTTGCTACGAGCGGTCGGGGCAGCCGAGGGGTCGGCATACGAAAAATTCACGAATGCTATGAAGAACGTTTCCGTGGATAGAAAACCGGCCGCAAAAAGCTCGACGGGGTTCAAGTACGTGTACAACATCGAGTTTTCCGAGCTTGGTCCGACGGAAATTCCAAAGCTCGAAGTTTATTGTCGCAGGCTCTTCGACTTGCTGGCGGCGTGGAGCACCGAGGAGGTCATCGAGCTCGTGGGGCGCGTCGTGGGTGGACGAGCGACGGTACGAGTGGAGGGAACGTCATGAAAAAGTCGCAAGCGGAGCTTTGGGCAGCCATCGATGCGGCATTTACCGAAGTGGTTTCGGTTTGTCGGGAAGCACGAGCCGCGGAAGCGCTCCTCGAAAGAAAACACCGCGAGGACGCAGTGGCGCAGGGGCGGCAGGCCGAGGCAGAGACGCACTCGGCGATTCCGAACGAACGGGTGCATCCGCGCCTGGCCAGCATCGATGATCTGGTCGAGGACTTGGCGTTTCAGAAGAAGCATCCGAATGGTGCGGATCTCGTCGCGATGAAGGCAAAAATTCGCGATCGATTGCATTTGCTCAAAAATGCGCTCGCGAGCACGTATTCCGAAGAAGACACGCACGCCATTCTTTTCCCCATCGTGGTTTACTTCGACGAGCTCGTACGGTTCGTCAGTCGTGACGTTGCCATTCAATGGGAGACGCTTCAGGGCGAGATATACAATACCGAGAGCGGAGGCGAAGAATTTTATAAATATCTCGAACAAATCAAATCGCCGCAGCTCGCCGTCGAGGTTTATTATTATTGCTTGCAGGACGGATTCGAGGGCATGTATGCCGACGATCCGGCTCGCATCGACGACTACAAGAAGCAGCTCGAGGCGCGCATGCAGATCGTGCCAATTGCGGCCGAACCTCCGCGTGCCGAACCGCCCGCGCCGGAGCTCGTGAAGTTTCCCGTGCTGTATTACGTGGCTGCGGCGGGGGCCATCGTCGGGCTTTACTTCGTATTGCGCCTCATTGGCGCGTCGTATTGAGGTTTTCGAGCCATGGCGCAGAGCCCTTTCGATCTCGAAGCAATCCGTCGCAATTGGGCGCGCACCATCGCACCTCCGAAAGGCCGCGTTCCGCCGCGTCTTTCCACGGTGGAGGTTCCGCGTGACGTACCTGCTGAAGTGCGCCAGCTCGTCGTGCGTATTCGCGACTTGACGTTGCAACGTTTTCCTCATCGTGAAGAAACGCTCGCCCCATTTTTCGTCGAGCTGCAGCGGCTCGCCGATCGCCTTGCCGATAGCGATGGCAAGTCCAAAGAGAATCCCGCCGAACACATGTCCGCCTTGCTCTCCGAATTGGAGGACCTCCTCGATGCGTTCGCGATCCTCAAGCGCTGATTCCGCCGCATCCATCCAATCGGCCGCTCGTTCATGCATTGCGATGGCCGCGGTTCTGGTCACGTCCGGTGAGGCGTTGGCCGATTCGATTCGATATGTCGATCGTAATGGTCGTGTGCACGAAATCGTCGTTCGCCGCGACAAAACGCCCGAAGCGCCCGCAACAGTCCCCGTAGCGGTTTCCGCCACGCTGCCTGCGGTAACGACGGCATTTGCGTCGTCCGTTCCATACCTCGACCACGTACGCGAGGCGGCCAAGCTGTATTCGCTTCCCGTGGAGCTCGTCGCAGCGGTCATGAGGATTGAATCCGGCGGTAATCCCAATGCTGTTTCGGTTGCGGGCGCCATGGGGCTCATGCAATTGATGCCCGGCACGGCGAATGACATGGGTGTGGACGATCCTTACGATCCTCGCAAAAACATATTCGGCGGGGCGCGGTACTTACGTATCCTGATCAATACGTACGAAGGCAGCGTTGCGATGGCGCTCGCGGCGTATCATGCCGGCACGGGGAAGGTCGAGAGGTACGGTGGAATTCCGCCTTATCCCGACACGCGGAAATACGTTATCGAAGTGATCAAGCTGTATCACCGATATCAGGAGAAGAACACGCCGACGAAGGCCGTGTCGAAGTGATTACGGGCTGAGAGGTGCGCGAGCGATTCGGTGGGGTGTGCATTATGGTGAAACGGATGCCGAATTCGTCCAGCAGATGCTGCAAGAAGTGGGTGTCGGGTACATTGCCAACGATTGAAATGCCAACCCGAACCCGCATGACGCCTCTTGTAGCGATTTGCAGCGTTGAGGCACGCTGTGTAGAAAGAGGTTGTTATGATGTCTTTTCTTGCCTTGGTTGGTTTGGGCTTTCTGGGACTCGCTGGTGGTTTCGATGGCGGGGGATCGAGCCCACTCGATCCAGGTGTTGGGGATTTCAACGCCGCTCCCCCCCCCCCCCCCCCCCCCCCCCTCCCCCCCCCCCCCCGCCGGCCCCCCCGCCCCCCCCCGCCCCCCCCCCCCCCCCCCCCCCCGGCCCCCCGGGCCCCCCCCCCCCCCCCCCCCCGGCCCGCCCCGGGGGGGACCCGCCCGCCCCGCCCCCCCCCCCGGCCCCCGGGCCCCGGCCCCCCCCCCCCCCCCCCCCCCTCCCCCCCCCCGCCCCCTTTTCCCCCCCCCCCCGGGGCGGCCCCCCAGCCCCCCCCCCCCCCCCCCTACCCGCGGCTCGGCTCGAGGGTGCTGAAATGGTGATAACTCGATCTGACCTGCTGGATCTTGTCTACCGATTCTACCCGCGAGGACTGCGTGACCTCGAGTGCACGCACGTTCCCCCTGGCGAGCCCGTTTACGACGACACGGAGGAGCACGGCCGCCTCGTCGCCGCCGCTGCCCGTGGGAGACGCGAGTACGACACGTGGAAGGCGATGTGCCGCCGCCTGGGGGATCGATACGGCCTTCAAAACGAGTCGCTCCACCTGTTCTCGGGCGGGACCGACCCGGCCTATTCGGCCCGAATTTGGCTCACCGAGGAAACGGCACTCAGCTTCCACGTGTCGCTGCTAGGGCCCTACTACGGGATCCACCTTCCGGGTATCCCCGAGGAGGAGCCGGTGGCGCGGGAGATCGCTCGGGAGATCGAGACCACGTACCCCGGATATCAGACGATCCCGCCGGAGATCGGCAATGAAGTGGTGCCGGACGTGGCTGCTGGGGCGCCGTTTGGAGAGGCGACGATCTACATCTGCCTTTTCTCGGAAGTCTGGACGTGGGTCGATCCCGTGTAAGCTAAACACATAATGAACGCCTTAGAACCACCGACTGCGGACGCGTCGAGACCCACTGCGCACGCGTCAAAGCGCACTGCGCGCGTCTGCCATGCCCACTGCGCACGAACGTCCCGTGGGAGGCATTACCGGAGTATGTGCGTGATCAGCCCGTTTTGGGCAAGCGTTGCGGGATGGGGGCGGTTGTCGTGACAAACCGAAGCTCGCGACGGCGTTCTTCGCGGGCTCCGAGCGATGCGCGCTGCGTGGTCGTACGCGTATCGACGTAGGCATCGCCAAGGCGCGAAGTGCCGAGAACACCGAGGTTTCGGGCATCTGGATCGCGCGAGGCCGCCACGTTTCTCGGACGGAAATAGCGAGCAGCTCCGTCACCGTCGAAAAGTACCGAGCCATCGTCCATGCGGTACATGGCGAGGTTTCCGCGTTTGCCGTACTCGAGGAGTCGTTCTTCTCCGACGGTAAAGCGGGCCGAGATTTGTTTCGCCGTCATCCAGGTGGGCATCGTGTTCTCGAAGTTCGGGCCGATGCAGACGGCATACCTAAGCTCGGACGCCCGGGCCAAGTTTGCGTTGATTTGGTCGGAAACTTGACAGGCCGAAATTCTTGTCGGGAGGTGTCATACACGTGGTTCGCTTGCTTTGTCGCGCATTGGTCACCCGACCATCCGCTGACTTTTTGACCTTTTCTCCTGTCTCTGTTACGACGTTCGTCAGGAGGACTTGTCTATGGAAATGCCGACGGCGGGAACAATCGCCGAAGCCTATCTGCCCAAAAGTGCATACAGCGTGTCGCGTGTCGCGGCGGATCCCAAAACCAAGGGACTCGAAAGCGGACTCGAAGCTGTGCATACGAGCATCAAAACAACGCTCCGCGAACGTGACGACCTCGAAGAGCAAGCGCAAAAAAACGCTGCATTGCTCGATGCGGACGACGACGCTTGTGATGATGTCGTCGAAGAATGATGGCAACGTGGCGCGAGGAATACAAGAAACTCGAAGGCACGCTCCTTACGGTTTACGCTTCCAATCCCAAGCGCGTCGCGCGGTTCTTCAAACCCTTTCGGAAGAATCGAAAAGTCTCCAAGCTTCAAACGCCCGTCGTGCCTCCCGAATCGCCCTGAAGTTGCATAGAGCGGCGTCAGGTCCCTTGCCCGCCGCTGTGGACGTGCACAATCGAGTCGAACAGCCCTTCGGCACGTCCGTGGACGTGCACAATCGTGTCGAACCTCCCCTTCAGCTCGTCCGTGGACGTGCGCAATCGTGTCGAACAGGGCTTCGGCGCGTCCGCGGACGTGCACAATCGTGTCGAGCAGCCCTTTGGCGCGTCTGTGGACGTGCATAGCCGTATCGAACCTCCCCTTCGGCGCGTCCGTGGACGTGCGCAATCGTGTCGAACAGCTCTTCGCTGCGTCTGTGGACGTGCACAATCCGATGGAACGCTCGTTGTGCCGCGCCATGACGCTGTAGAGCGATGAATCACGAGCTGAGCGCCATGCTTGGGTATGGATTTTCGCTTGATATGTTGACGCGGTTGTGCATGCGGGCGGCGCAGCGCCACGGGTGCGCGTGAAGGTTCGTCGAGGCGGACTCTTGGTGAGCAAACGAAAATGCGGCGCGTACTCAGACTCGCGGCTGATCTGCGTATCTGCGTACGCACAAGCAGATGCCGGATGTTGTACCAGGAACAAACGCGCGTTTCACCTTGACCAGGGCGCATCGCATCGGGTGCCATCGCACCATGGCTCCCACTATCAATAGACTCACATTGTCCTTGGGCTTTGCCGTGTGCTTGGGTTTTGCGTTCGTACCGCAAGGGTGCGGGGGAGCTCATCCTGTCGCGGACATTCCCGAGCACGTTGCAGCGCCGATCAAAGGCTGCGTTGTAGAGCACACGCATCACGTCAGAAGAGATGCGGACCAGATCGTCAAGTATGACGTGACGCTCGATAGCAACGGCCAAGTCGAGACCATTGCGCTGGTCGATTCCACCGTCGGCGATGAAGAGCTGGAGCAATGCATAGCTGCCTCGATCCGTTCGCTGACCGAGAACGATCTTCTGCGCCACCGCTCGGAGAATTTCGATCGGGAGCTTGCACAGCCGGAATCGCGCATGCTGCTGGGTACTCCGGCAGTACCGCTTGCGGTTTGCGTTGCGTCGCCACCTTGTTTGCTCGCGCTGACCGCCCTCATGGGTGCTTCCGCGATCACCGTACAGCTCATCGTGCACGCGGCGACGAGCAAACCCACCGCGATAACGACGGGCTGGCCGATGGCGACCGCCACAGCCACCACGACGACGGCCCCGCCGATCCCGATTCCGATTGCCGTGCCCACGACGCGCTACCCCAACCAGACGTGCACCGACAAGGAGCTGGATCGTCTGGAAGCAGAGAAGAAGAAACTTTGCTACGCCGGGTACGCCGCGAGCTGCAGTGGGAACCACGAGAAGCCAAAGTTTACAAAAATTCCCTGCTCAGCGATCAAGCTTGCCATCCAGCAACGGCGTGATCTGCAAGACGGCGCGACAGCTCGTCCAAGACAAGTGCTTCGGCGGCGAGCCGGACCCCGGACACAAGAAGGCGATTGATCAGGAGCAGGACGGGATTGACAACTGCGAAGCACTGAAGCTGATAAATTGCGCCAAAGACCACCCGATGGCAGGAAAGTAAGAAGATCCATGTCTGACGCACTTCTCGAAGCCATTCAATCGCGCGACGTTGATCGCGTGGCAAAGCTCCTTGCCGCCGGCGCGGATCCAAACGAGCCCGGCAAATCGCGCTATGGCAGAGGCGGAAATCTCCCACCCTTGCACGCCGCGATTGGTGAACTCGAAGCGTTCGAAGCCATCGGCTCGGACGCCCCGGTGCCGGAAGGGCCAATCGATTCCGTCGTGCTGCTGCTTCGTCACGGCGCGAGAGCCTCGGGCTGGAACATATCGAAGGAAGGGGATCCGCTCCTCGACGCGGTGCTTGGCAACCACATCGAAGCGGTGCAACTTCTTCTTGCTGCGGGCGCCGATCCCAACGTATCTGATGGCGAAGGCACCTCGCCGCTCCGCGTCTGCGCGGATAAAGGCTATTTGGAAATGGCTCGGCTCCTGCTCCTGTGCGGGGCGACCAGGACGATCGAGGAATGGGGCGGGGGACGGCCGATGACGGCACTCGGATTTGCCGCGCGCGGGCTCCACGTCGATTTGGTGAAGCTGCTGCTCGCACACGGGGCCGATCCGCAAGGAAAGAACGTTGACGATTTGACCCCACTCGATTGCCTGGAGTTCGTCGATTCGCCCGAGGATCCCGCCGACCAGGAGCGCCTTCGGGAGATTCGCCGGTTGCTTGGCGACCCGTCTGCGTCGTGCTAGCACCACGGGCCACCCGATCGTGGATCCAAGCAATAACGTGCAGGTAATGCCACCGGTGTGTCTCAACTGCCTGCAGGTCCTGGTGATCAACGTGCAGTCGCAGGGGTTTGTCCTCCCTGGTCTACCGTTTCGCCTCAAGAGTCAACCCCCTCCGCGCGTCCCCGTGCTAATTCGATGTGCCGATCCTGGACGATGGCCTGGTGGGTGATCCGGGTGTGCCCCCAACACCCTGAAAAACGGCAAGGAACGGGCGGGCGGGGGCCCGCCGGGAAAACTCATTGACAAACTGGATGATTTCGCCAAACAGCCTCCGCCACAACACGTCTTGGAAGGCTTGTTGCCGCAAGGGCCGCATTTCATCGAAGCCGTTCCGGGATTGGTCGACGAATTGGCAAAGCAATTGAAATTGCCCCGCGAAGCGCTCGACAATACGCGAGAAAGCCTCGATGTGGTGGAAGAAGCGCTGAAGAAACGGATACGACCGCGCAGCCGCATACTCGAAATTCCCAATTTGTTCGCGGCAATCGTCGCGTATACGGGCGAAGTCGCCAGGCACGTGACCGGTGGTCATTGGCATTTGAATGAAGTGCACGGGGGCATTTGGGAACCGTACGTCATGTACGACAACGATTCCGATTACGTGAATCCTTTCTTCGAACCGTACAAAAGCATCGTGGAACGTAGGCGCGGCGGTCTGCTGCTCTTCGCGCTGATTCCCGTCATGGACCATCCGGGATTGAAATTCAAAAAGCCGGATTGGGAATAGGAGGCCATGACCTCGCCCCTCATTCGAACGACCACACACCCATCAGCGAAGCTCCCGCCGTGAGCGCATGGAGCCCGGCGAGCATTCCCAATCGATGGTCAAACGCGCGTTCCCCCAGAGGCACGAGCGCAAATGCATCAACACGCAGCGATGCCGGCCCGGCAATCCGGAATTCCGTGCCGACGCGCATGCTGGCCGCGAGCGTCGTGGGCATTGTGCCGTGACCAGACTCGCCGACGAAAAACATCGTTGCCAGGCCGCCGCATAGACGCAATGCAGACGGTGCATGACAGATCGAACCGAAGAGCGGAATCATATCGCTACGAAATGCATTCGATGTAGGCATTGCAAGGGCGGCATCGATTTCAATGCGCAGGTGCGGCACACGTGACGATGGGACGAATCCAAGCGAAAAGAGCGGGCCGAGCCATTGCGTCGGCGCCGCGCCCATGCCGAGCAATGCGCCGACACCAAGGTGAAAACGATGCACGATCGGCGGCGGAGCGTCGACTTCTGGAGGCGGCGGCAGCGGATCGGGGCATATTGGAGAAGGCGCGGGCTCCGGGGGAGGCGGTTCCGGGGGAGGCGGAGGTGGTGGATGCTTGGGACACGGTTCGGACGGCGGGGGTTTTTCGAAGGCGCCGAGGAGTCGTGCTGCCGCGCGCGCAGAATCGTACAACACCTTGTGGCACTCGGTCCTGCTGGTGAACGACTCGTGATATTCGGCAAGCGTTGCCCCGGCTGCATCCACGAGCGTCATGTCCACGAGCGCGCCTCCCATGGGACTACGGCGGATGTGAACGGCCAACCGGCGGTCTGCATCCGGAATCAAGACGTTCGCACTCACCCAGTTCGCGAGGAGCGCTTCAAACGTCGCTAGGTCGTTGCAACGTGTGAGCGGCTGCTGCGTGTCGAAGTCGAGCCGCGTCGGGGCGATGGTCGGGGGGTCATGGGCGAACGCTGTTCCTACCGGCAAACCCACCAACATTGCCGCCACGAGAAAAATCGACCGGAGGGTCGACGATTTTTTCGGAATTCCGGTAGGCTCGCAGCCTATCTCGTCATGAGTCACCGACCGCCGACCGAACCACCCGACGATCCGCCCAAGCCTTCCAACAGTCGCCGGTTTGCCTTGGCCTTCGGGTTGACCAAAACCGAGTTCGACGAGCTGATCAAGGCGATGCTGGGTATCGTGGGGAAAGTAGGGTGTCCTGCACATATCGACCGCATGGATGTGGTTCATGATGCCTTCGTGACGGCCCTAGAAAAACCCATTTCGGAGCGAGTGTCCAGCGCCGAGCGCGAAAGGTTCATTGGATGGATGTGTGAGCTTGCGAGATATGCTGCCCTGACCACCCGCAACGCCGACGAGCGATTACGCCTGTGTCGCGAGGTATCGGATGAAGAAATCGCCCAATTGCTTTCCACACCGGCTCGTGTCCCGGATGTCGGCGTGCGCAAAGCGTTGCAAGAAGCGTTGGCCTCGCTCGACGCCGAAGACCAAGCTCTTTTGCTGGCGCGTTTTGTCGAAGACAAAGACATCACGGAGTTTGCCCGAGCGCGGAAACTGGCCCCGTCGACGGCGTATTCGCGTTTTTATCGGGTGCTGGGCTTGCTGCGCGCCGCCCTGAAAGCGATCATCGTCGCCACCGTCTTGCTCGTCGTGAAAAACGCCCGCGCCCAGGGAGCTCGTTTGGCAAGGCACGTGTCGCGCTTGCTTCCGCACGCAGGGCAAACGGCATGCGCGATGACCGTGACCGTGGCTTGCGGTATCGTGGTGCCTGCGAGCTCCACAGCCATGACGGTACGTCAGGACGCACCATCGGCGGTGTCATTGGCCCTGCCAGAGACACCCAGCATGGATGTTACCGCGCCGCCGATGCCCGTCGAGGTTGCACCCGTAGAACAGATTGGCCTTGACGAACCCGACGAGCAATGGTCTGCTGCCGTCATGAAGTCGAACAGCGTCGCCATTTGTATCCAAGGATCCCTTGTTCCCTTTGCTTTTCTCATAGCCTCCGCCATGACCCAACTCGGCTGTGCCGGCGCCGAACAACATACAGCTCCGCCCCAAGAGCCAGCGGAGCGAGACGGCAGCGGAGATCCATGGGTGCAAATGTGCGAAAACCAGAGAATGCGCGGCGAATCCTGCCTCTCAAAAGCAGATTGGTGCGCAAGGATGGGCCTACGCCCGGCGCCCAAGGGTTGTCAGTGACTTGGAGGTTGCGCCCGAAAAACGGATTGGCCTTGACGAACCCAATGCACCGCCTTCTGGCCAGCCTCGCAGCGTGACGACCGCGGCGCCGCGGGAACAAGAGCCGAACATCGTCGCCGACATCCGCGAATCCATGACCACGGACGACGACGTGTTCGCGCAAGCCGTCGACCGGGCGCTCAGGAAGGATCAGCGACGCGACCGACGAAGAGCACCGCCTTCGTCTTGAAGTCGCGGATGAAGAACACGAAGGGTTTGTCCAATGAAATCGTCGCCGGCTCGGGAACGCTCGTCTCGCCCACGATGACGGCCGTCGCTGCTGCCGCTTCCGTGCCCGCTTCATTCACCTTCACGAACGATTGGTGAATCACGTCCGTGATGACGAGCCCGCCCTTGCCATTGATGCCCGAGAAGTCGGCCCCATCCGAGAATGCAATGCCCATCCCCATGTCCTTCAATGGATCGACCAGGCCAAACTTCGATTCGAACTCGAACGTCGGCATCGTCGTGTCGACCATGTGATGGCTGAGCGAGCCGACGATCTGGTCCATCTTGGCGCCCGTCAGGCTCGCTTCGAACGCTGCCAAGTCGTTGGGCAGCACGAGCACCATCGATAGTTCGCCACCATCATACGGCAGCTCCACGGCGACGTAGTCCGCGCCTGCGCCATAAGGCACTTCGAGACTTCCGTGCATCATGGGCACCGTCACCATCGTTCCGGCTTGCGTCGTAAACGTTCCGGGCTTCGTTTGGGCGGGCTCGAAAGGCGTTTGCCACGCCGCATTGAAATACACGGCATTCGTCAGGACGAGCCTCGTGCTGGAGTCCACCGAATCGGGCGAGAGGATGTCTTTGATGCGGTTTTCGGTCTTCTTTTCGACCCAACCATTGATCAAATCGACCGCTTGGAGTGATTGCGTTTCGAAGTCGACGATGTGCATGCCGGCGCCGTAATTCAGCCCGAGCACATCGAGGAAATCGCTCTCGAAATGGTAGCCGACTTGGCCCCAGAGTGCATTGGCGATGTTGAGTCGGAACACGCCACCATCGGCGCCTTGTGCACCTTCGCCGCGGCTCGCCAGCTCGAGGTCCAGCGCATTCATGGCGGGATGGAATTGAGCTTGCGGCAGCGTGAAATGCAATGCCGACGCCATGTCCTTTTCGGTTTGAGTTCGCGCGCCGGCCCACGTCATGCCGAGGGCGCTCGAAATGCTGTGTGGCGAATAGAAAAAGTTGCCGGGTTCGGTGCGCAGGCGCTGATAAAGGTCTGCGGCGAAGTCCGTATTGCCTTGGACGAGGGCCGCGAGGTCGGCACTTGGAACGTCTGGCGTTTGAATGCGCTGCTGACTCGAACGAATCACGCAACCCGCCTTCGTTGCGTCATGGCATTCGGCGTCCACGGGAGCCGCGGGATTGGGCTCGACCGTGGTGGTACATGCGAGCGTGGAAAGGGAGAGAACCAAGGGGAGAATGGATAGGGTTTTCATGCCGGCGCACGTGAGCAACGAGCGTGCCGATGGCCGTGCAATGTGATGGTCGCACGGGCCGCCCTGGCGGTAACGCAATGAATGCGCGCGAGCGACGGATTTTGCATGTGTCATGGATGTCGGAATTGGCGCAAGGTGGCACGCAAACGTCTCATGCGCCCTCGAGCGCCCTGTACATGCGTTTCCAATTTGTTGATCATGGTACAAATGTTAAAAGACTGATGCATCGATTTGCCGAAAAACTTGCCCCTGTCCTCCCGCCCATGGCACCCCTTCGTCGATGCCCGTGTCGGCTCGTGCGCCAGGCCCATCCCCTTCGCGTGCCACTTTTTCTGATCGCATCGTCGGAACGCTCGACCTCGTCATTGGCGGCGAATCGTTTTCGTTTCCCGCCGGGAGCCTCGAACGCATCTGGATCAAAGCGACCACGTACGACTTCGAGGCCGAAGTCGTTTTCGGTGTCGTTTGCGACGGCGTGCCGGACACGGTTTTTTCGAGCTTCATCACGACCGACCTCATCACCGCTACGCTCACGCTTGCAAACGGAAATGAGGGGTATGCGGACGAAGATTCTCCGCCGTGGAAATTGCAGGGGCCGGTCACTTGGCGGCGTTTGCTCGAAACCACGGCGGACGACAAGACCGGAATCCCCATCGTGTTGCGACGATACTCCATTCGGTTTCTCGATCCGGCGCGCGTTTTTTGGGGCCAGCACAGGCCTCTCGAATTGCTCACGAGCGCTTCGATGAAAGACGTGCTCACGGCCTACGTCGCGCCAGGCATGCAGCTCGATGCGTCCTGGAATGCGCTCGACGAGTCCATGGACATGCTTTGCATTGGTGCGGGCAGCGAGGGCCCTGCGACCTTTTATGATTTGGTCATTTGGTTCGTGTACGAACACCACGGCATACTCGAGCTCGATGCGGAAAAAGCGAAATACAAGTTTGCCGCAGCAAAGTCGAAGAGCAAGCAAAAGCTCATGGTCGATCCCGACATCGTGCAGCATTTGCGTACGCGCCCGTCGGAACCATTACGGCGTGCGGCCTCGGTGCTCAATGCCTACAGCGAAGCCGCGACGCGCAAGAAGTCGATAACAAATTCGAATGCAGTGACGGGCGTTCGCCGAGACGCCCTTCTTCGTTCGCCCATTCAAACGGAAATGGATCGCCGCGTTCGTGTGGAAACGGCGCGCCTCGACGCTGGGCCGGCAGGCATCGATTTGACATTTCACAGGCTTCCGCCCGCATTTGCACCTCCGAATACGAACGTATCGCTCGGAGAAGAATTCAGTGCGGCGCTCTTTCCGGCAGGGAAAACGTATCGTGTTTACGAAGTGGAGCTCGATGCACGAATCGATGCGCCCGTGGATGTGGGCGATCCCGATGATGATTCGGCCGTGTTTCACTTGACATACCGTTTGTCCGCGGAACAAGAGAACGATCCGCGGCCGCGGTTGCCTGCATTTCATCGGCCGCAGTATCCGATCATCGTGGAAGGCAAGGTGCTTGCGGCATCTGGCGGTGACGACGATCGAACGTGGACGGCGCAGGAAAATGAAATGGATGCGCTGCATGCATATCGCGTGAACATTCCCTTGTGGAACAAAATCGTGAAGACGCCGTTTGTTCCGGATTATCAACCGGGGCACTTTTTCTTCCCGGCGTACAAGCATCAGCGCGTGCTCGTGGCGCTTTTTTTCAATCGCGCGGAAATCGTCGGATACCTCGATTGGGCCGGAAGACTTGCGCAAACGACGCAAGGTGATCAGATCATTCTCGGCAAGCGGGACAAGGACGAAACGGTGGCTCGTCACGTGTACGAGGAAGCCAAACCGAAATTGACGATCGTCCGGAAGCTCGCGGGGGACACGCAGACGATTACGGTCTCCGAGGGTGTCATTCGGTTTGTCGTGGAAGAACTGGAAGAGGCGCCTGCGCCCGAGCCGAAATACGACGTGACGCCCAAGGTCGATGCAGCGGTTGACGAAGTGGGCGCGGAAGTGCGCTCGAGCATTGCCAAAATATCGGGTACGTTCGAATCATCGATGGGCAGCGCGACGGCGTCGCTCGAAGCTGCGACCGCCGAAGTGGAAGGTGAGCTATCGGCGTCGGCCGCGACGATTGGTGCAAAAATCGCCGCAGCCGAAGGGGAATTGCAAACGATGATGTCGTCGGCAACGGAGGCGATCGTGGAAGCAACGGCAATGGTGGACGAAGCAAAAGCGGCGCTCGTGCAGGCGCTCTACGCGTAAGGAGAGGGTTTCGTGTTTGGAGAGCTGAAGGCGAAACTCGCGGCGATCGAGGGGAAACTGCGACTTTTGCTCGCGACCATCGAAGGTCAAGCAAAACTCGTCGAAAAGGACGCGGCGACGATGGACGCCGAGGCGCTCGGCATTTTGGGCCGCGCCGATGCGAACATCAAAAAGGCGGAATCCGAAGGAAAGCAAAAACTCGGCGGAGCGCGAGCGATGCTGAAAAAGATGTCGCCGCCGGCCTGAGGAACGGACGAGATGCAAGCGGTTTGGACAAAGTTCGATACAGCGGCGTCTTCGGTGACGAAAGTCGAAACGAAGACGAAGGCCACGGCGACGTCGATTCAAAAGACGGTTGGGAATTTGCCTGCGGACGTAGCCAGTGAATGGAAAAAGCTCAGCACTGAAATCAGCAAACCGAGCAATGATGTCAATACGGCGCTCGACAAGCTCCTCGCGGATGTAAAAGCTGAAATTGCAGCGATCAAAGCTCAATTGGCGCAGAAAACCCTTGGTTGGAGCGTCGTGGCGGACGCGTCCATTCAATTGGCACTGAAAAACATCGACGCGCAGACTACGGTAGACGTCGAAGCATTACGATCACGAACGAAGGAAGCAAAAGAGCCGCTGCAGAAGGAAGTCGACGCGCAAGGAAAAACGTTCGAGGAGCGGGCGAAAGGTTTGTCGACGGAGGCGAATGCGGCCATCGATCCATTCGTGAAACAAATTGGGGGGCTGGATAAAGCCGTAAAAGACGAGCGCAAGCGGGTAAAACAACAAATCGAAGCGTTCTCCGCGGGACTAGAATCGCAAATTGCAGCCGCGGAAAAGGAGCTCGGGCAAGGGCTCAAGACGGCAAGTGGGCAGGTCGATACGGGACGCCAGGCGCTGAAGAATTCGACGGCGACCGCGAAAAAACAGATCACGGCGCTCATCGAGCAGGTCCGGGGCATTGGAAAAAGCCTCGAAACGCAGGTGATGGGCCCGATCGACGACATGAAGAAGACGCTCGACGAAACCGAGAAGTCGCTGAACGAGCTCGTGAAAGCGGCGACTGCGAAGCTCGATGAATTGCAGAGGAAAACGATTGGAGAGCTGCAATCGCTCATCGATCAGGTGCAGGCGGCGATTGCGGCGGCGCTTCAGGTGCTGGCGACGATTCGTACGACGGTGAAGGAATTTCCCAAGAAGATCCTGGCGCCGCTTCACGCGCTCATTCAGGCGCTGGATCAGCTTTCGAGCCTCTTTTCCACGACCGTGGGTGAGCTGAAGGGCCTCTTTGCGACGGGCAAGTCGGCGCTTCAGGCCATTCCCGCGGCTGCACTTCCGCAGCCTTTGGTGAAGCCGACGATCAATGCGATCGAACAGACGGTTGCAGCGGCGTTGCCGCAAGTCGCGAACGCGGCGACCTTGGCGACGACGCAGTTCACGACGATCAGCACGCAAATCCAAGGACAGATCAACGCCGCGAAGACGCAGGCCGTGCAGGCTGTCAACACGTTCACGACCGAAACATCGCGTGCGGTCGATGCGGCGATCGTGCCAGTTTCGACGACGCTCGAGACCGTGCGTACGCAGATGCAAAGCGTGGTGGCGCAGCTACGACAAACCGTCGATGCGGCGAAAAACGCCGTGATTGCGCAGATTCAAGCGGCGAAGGCGGCGATGACGAAGGCGGTGGACACGCTCGTGTCGCAGCTCGAAGCGGTGCTCGATCGCGCGAAGGCGGACGTCGACAAAGCGCTCGGTGCGGTGCGCAAGCAGATCGACGATGCTCGCGCGGCGCTGAAAACGCAGGCGGATGCGATTGTCCTTCCAATCGAAGGAGCCGTGGATGCGCTCGTTGTGCAAGTGACGACGGTCGTGGGTTCCATCGAGCAGCAGATTTCGTTGGAGGAGCAACGAATTGTTACGGCCGTGGACGTGTTCGTGAAACCGATCGAGAAGCAGGCGCAGGGGGTCGAGCGGCAAGCTGCGGCGATCGAGAAGCGGCTGAATGATCAGGTTGGTCTTTTGAAACGCGAGAACGCGAGTGCTGTGGACGCCATACGGAACAAGATTTCAGAAGCGATGATGATGCAGCCTGCGGTGGATGCATTGCGGCAGAGCATCATGCAGGCGTTATCGGCGGTGCGAGCGGACGTTGCGGCGCTGTAGTCGTGCGGAATGGTGGACGTATGAGCAGGCATCGTAAAGTTACCGAAAGGCGTCAGAAAAGAGTGGATCTGTGGTGAGAATGGGCGGATGATGGCGCTCTTGTGGAGCTAGAGGGGAACGACTTCGACTTCGACTGCGATCACCGTTTTGGATTCGCGATGGATCCGAAGGGGAGCGCGACGGTCGGGTATTTGCTCGTTTGGAGCGGGCTTGGAGGGCTTGCGCTCTCGCCCGACATCGAGGTGAGCAATCCGTTCTCGAGTCCGGGGCAGAGGGTGCTTTCGGGCGCGCGGGTCAAGTGCATCGGGCTTCTCGAGAGTCTGCGATTTGCGGGTGAAGAAGACGATCCGATGCGTTTCGTCGCGTGGGTGAGTCAGGGGACTGCGGCGAACATACGCGCGAAAATTGCTCGGCCGCTTTCGAGCACGAAGCTCGAAATGGTCTTTTATATCATTTCCTACGACGAGGAAAAGAAGCAGTGGTTCGAGGCGGGGCTCGTCAAGGACGGGGGGCGCATGAAAGCGGCGCTCGATACGACGGGCGGGGAGGTGCAGATTTTCATATCGAACAAGCCGACGCGCATTGCGGAAAATTCGGAGACGCGCGTGTATAAATTCGAGTTTCAGGTCGTTCCTGCGGCGGGCGAGACGTCGATCGTCGAATTTGCGCTCGGGCCGACGCAACGGTTCGTGAAAAAATGGGGAGCGGCCGAGGGTTGACGGGACAAGGATTTCAGGTCGTCGAGACATCGAAACGAAGGAGTGGTCATGGCCAGGGAAGAAAAGTCGGAGATACCGAAGTCGAGAATCACGCTCACGTACCGAATTCCTCAAGGTATCGAGAAGAAGGAGCTGGAGCTTCCCTTCCGCGTGCTGGTGATGGGGAATTTGTCGGGCTCGACTGCGGAAGGGAAGAACAAGTCGAAGGATCAATTGGTCGACCTCGACAAACGCGCGATCCGACGTCTCGATGGCAAGAACCTGAACAAGGTGATGGCCGACATGGACCTCAAGGTCACGGTCAAGGTGAAGGATTGCATCGAGCCGGGTGACGACGGGTCGAACGAGATGGAAGTGACGTTGCCCATCAAGGGGATGAAGTCGTTCACGCCTGCGGACATTGCGCAGAACGTGCCGAAGATCAGGGCGCTCTTGCTTTTGAAAAAATTGCTGCTCGAAGGCCAGGCGCACATCGACAACAGCAAAGATTTCCGCAAGGACTTGCAGGCCATCAGCAAGGACAAGGAAACATCTTTGACGGCGCTGAAGGGCGAGCTCACGGGATTCGAACGATTCCAATTGCCGCCCGGGTTGCCGAAGGCGGAAGGCTGAAGGGCTCAGGGTCATAACGACTTCGGGTGGAGATGAATCATGGCTGATGCAATCACGCTTGAGAAACTATTGAAGGACGTGCGGCTCGAGCCCGAGAACGTCAAGGTCAACAATGCCTTGGCACTCACGCCGATGGTCAAAGACGGCTGGGAAGTCGTGCCGGACGACGCGGTCAAAGAAGAGGATCGGTTTGCTGCGAGCATGGCGGCAATTCTGTACAACATCGATCCGAAAGAGGGGATGATCGACAAGACGAACATCCAAAAGCTCGTGGCTCGCATCGATGAAATGGTCAATGACCAAATCAACGAGATTTTGCATGCAGAGCCGTTTCAGCAGATGGAAGCGACGTGGACGTCCATCGAAGATCTCGTGCGCAATACGAACTTCCGCCAGAACATCGACATCAACTTGCTCGATGTGACGAAGGAAGAAGCCTACGAGGACCTCGAGCTGAACATTGCGGACATCGCCGGGTCGGAGATCTTCAAGAAGATCTACGTGGCCGAGTACGATCAATTCGGCGGGCTTCCGTATGGGGCGATGATTGGGCTTTACGAGTTCGAGAATACGAAGCGCGACATTCTGTGGCTCGAGGCCATTGGCAAGATTGCGCGCCATTCGCATGCGCCGTTCATTTCGTCCGCATCGCCCAAGCTGTTCGGGTGCTCGACGATGGCCGAAGTCAATCAGCTTCGGGACATCGAGGGGCTCTTCAATACGCCGCGATATGCGGCATGGAAACAGCTTCGCGAAAAGGACGTAGCCGTCTACATCGGGCTCGCGCTCCCGAAATATCTCGCGCGGCAGCCCTATCATCCCATCGAAAACCCTGCCGAGGGCATTCATTTCGAGGAGAAGTTCCGGTTCACGAAGAAGGACGAGAACGACAAGATCGTGGCCATGACGGAGACCGAGGTCATGGATCAATATGCTTGGGGCAATGCGGCGATGCTGATGGCCCGCAATCTCGTGCGTTCATTCGAGCAGACCGGGTGGTGCCAATATTTGCGCGGCGTCAAAGGTGGCGGCCTTTGCACGGGCCTCGCGACGCATACGTACAACATCCGCGGCGAGGATGAATTGCGTGGCCCCGTGGAAATCACGATTGCGGACTTCCGCGAATACGAGCTTGCAAAGGCAGGGTTCATCCCGGTCATTCACCGCAAGGGTACGGCAGAAGCGGTGTTTTACAGTGCGCAAGCATTGAAGCGCCCGCTCGCGCAGGAGAACCCGAAAGACGCCGAGAACCAGCAGCTTGCCGCGAACATGACGTACACGTTCTCGGTTTCGCGCGTGGCTCATTACGTCAAATGCCTCATGCGCGACAACATCGGATCGTCCGCGGATGCGAATTACATCGCCGGCGAAATCGATCGGTGGATCGCTCAATACGTCACGACGATCTCCAATCCGGATGATCTCACGCTTCGTTACTATCCTTTCAAGGCGTACAGCGTGAAGGTCGATCCAGTTCCTGGGAAAATCGGCTGGTATCACTGCGATCTGTCGATTCTTCCACACATTCAATTCGAGGGACTCGATGTCGACTTGCGTGTCGACGCGAATCTCGCCTAATGACTTCGGTAGAACGAGAAGGAGAATCCCAACATGTTCGACCTACCTTGTAATTGGCGCGCCGGGTTCGTCATGGACCCGACGAAGAAGCAGCGATTCGGTTATATCACGTCCCTCGACGGCTTTGGCCTCAGCGCGGCCTTGCCCACGGACATCACGGTATATACGCCGTACAACACGGGCGCCGCACCGACGTATGCCGGCATTTCGTCGGGCTATACCGCGCCCAGTGAAGACGCTCCCGTGGGCGTATGCAAGGTCGTCGGCGTCCTCGAGCATTTTTCGTGGGGTGGTGGGGTGGGCGATCCCATTTCCGTCAGCATGTACGTGTCTCAGGAAAATGCGACGCAGATCAAGGCCCTCCAGCAGCTCACGCTCAAGACGACGACCATCAAGAAGCTGGGCTGGTGGATCGCCAATTACGATGAAGAAGTGAAGAAATGGTTCGAGGAAGCTTTCCCGAAGGCGCCGCAGGAAATCACGGGGCAAATCAATGCACCCGGCAAGAATGACATTCGGCTCCACGTGGCGAGTGATCCGGAGAAAGTGGCCCCGAACATCGATGTGAACGTGTACAACGTCAACATCGAAATCGTTCCGGCGGCAAACAAGCAGCACACGCTGCATTTTGCGAATTCAGACCAAAAGAAGGTCGTAAAAGCCTGGGGCCTCGTCGTCGGCACCATGGCCACGCAATCCGTGGGATAGTGAGCTGGTCTTGATTTGGACGCTCGCTTCGCGCGCGTGGGACGCGCGCTTCGCGAGGCTGGTCAACGATGGGGGGGTCCGCGGCTCGCCTCCCGGTGCTTTTGCTTCGCAAAAGCACGGCGAGGCGCGGACGCCCCCCATACCCCCCGAATGGGCCGTACTGCGAATTGTTGGGCCGTCCAAACTCCTCACTTCCGTTACGCTCGTGCGCACGATATAGAAACCGCAGATGGATCAACATCGGCTGTCGCGCGTGCACTGGTTCATTGGCCAGGCCCTTCTCCCAGAGCACTTTTATGCTCAAGAAGAATCGCTCCGGGGGGAGGTCGATCGGCGTTTCGGCCTGCATGCCGCTCCGCAATGGGGACTCGGCGTATTGGAGCTCGAACCGTACGGGCTGCCAACGGGCGTCATCACGATCGAACGGCTGACGCTCGTCTTGCGCTCCGGCATGGTCATCGACGTGCCGGGCAATGCCAAACCCGCGACGATCAAGCTGAAGGAGACGGGCGCGAGCATCGTGCCGCTCTACGTGCACGTTCTCAGCGAGTCGGAGGTTTCGAAGACGCGTATTGGAGATGCCGACGAAGAGGGCATCGAGCGCATCGTGCATCAGATTCGTTTGTCCACGGATCCGAGCTCGCCGACGATGATCGAATCGATCAAGATCGCAGAGTTCGAAGCGGATCCGGAAGGAGTTTGGCAGCTCGCGCCGAACTACTTGCCACCGCTCGTGTGCATTGGCCGGTCCGCTCCCCTATTCGAGTCGCATCGGATCCGCCTTCGCGCGATCGTGCAAGCGCTTCGTGAGATTCTCCTGACGGACATCGGCAAACATTATCTTGCGGGCGAAAGTCAGTCGGCGGCGCGACAAGCGCTGCGCGCGGTGTTCACGTTCGAACACGTGCTCGGAGACATCGAACACGGAATTGCTTTGCATCCATACGAATTTTTCAAAGCGCTCCGGTCGCTCCACGTCGACGTATGCATGTACGCGGGGCTCGATCCTTTGCAGCTCGACGTTTGGTACAGCCACGAAGAGCTGGGTGAGTGTTTGTCCAAGTACGTGGGCAAACTCGACGAGTACGTGAAGACGCCGCGACAACCGCCGCCCTACATCGCGTTCACGAAGACCGGATCGCGTTGGGAGTGCACGCTTTTGCCGGAAGCGCGTCGCGCGCGCGACGTGTACTTGCTCGTGCAGAAGCCGCAAGTTTCGATGAAGATCGACCTCAGCGGCAGCAAGCTCGGAAGTCCCACGCGGATTCAGTCGCTGCACGAACGGGCGCTGACGGGGATTCCGTGCAAGCGCATCGTGAATCCTCCGTTTCATCACGATTTGTCGTCGAACATCGACTGGTACCGCATCGAGCCTGGCGAGGAGTGGGACTACGCGATCCGCGAGCGCAAGCTCGTGATGTTCGACACGGCGGAGCTTTCGGGGTCGCGACTCTACTTGTATTTCCGGCCGGGTTGACGAGGAGCTGTCGAATATTTGGCGTCACGCGGGCGCCGGCTTATGGTGGCAACTGCCCACGTTGGGCGCTCGGGATAGCTTCGAATGAAGCCTAGCGACGTCAGCAAATTGTCATCGCTGTTCGGTCTTACGATCGATCCGAAGTGGCTCGCCGTCGTCGCGGTCCTCGTGCCCGTCGTCGTGATCGTGATCGTGGTCGTGTACAAGCGCGTGAAGGCACGTGGAGCGGGCAAGAAAGAGGCAAACCTTCCTTCGCCCACCGGAGCGCAGGCGCCGGATCCGACTGCGCCTGCGGAGGCTCCGAAGCTGCGCGAGGCGTGGCTCGAGTTCCTCAAGCGTTTGCCGTCGCTCTACCGGCGTTCGATTCTGAACTTCGAGCACTACGTCGTCTTGGGCGACAGCGCGCACGGCAAAAGCCGGCTCATCGACGTCTACACCGACTGGCAGCGGCAGCAAAAGCAGTTTCTCTCGAGCAACCCGGACAATCCCGAGCTTCCCGTCTACATCACGTCGAGCGCCGTCGTGATGGAGATCCCGGCGAAGGTGCTGCGCACGCACGGACAGGAGTGCAAACAGGCGCTCACGAAGTTGTGGAAACCGCTCTACGAGCACAAGACGCCGGTCGCCGTGGTGGCGGTGCACGCGCAGAAGATGCTCGATGCGACGTTCGACGAAATCCAAGACCTCGGGGAAACGCTACGCGGCAAGATCAATCTGCTCGCGTCGATACGAGACAAACCCATCGAGGTGAGGGTTGTCCTGACGAACCTCGACGCGATGGAGGGGTACACGGACGTCGCGGCGCTGTGTCGCAATTCCGGAATGCCGCTGCGGGTGCCGCTCCGTGGGGCGCCGAATGCCGAGACCGCATTGGCCGCGTGGCTCGATGGGATGAAGGCGCAGCTTCCGCGTGCGCTGCTCACCGTGGACACGGCGGCGTATGGTCGCATCCTGCGATTTTTGAATGGTGCGTCTCGGCTGATTGCTCCCGTGCGTCATCTCTATACATCGATGTTTGCGCACGAGGCATTGTCGGTCGATCCGATTCGAGGTGATTTGTATCTTGCGTCGCAGCCTGCGGGGAATCCGAATCCGTTGGCGCAAGGAGATCGAGCTCCAGGGCCGGATCCGCGTTTGCCGCACTTGATTGCCGCGGCGGTCGTCGCCGGGGCGTGCATGACGTTGCTCGGCATTACATTCGCGCATCAATATTCCGAATGGAGCACGGCGAAGGAGGCATTGAAAGATTACGTACCGAATGCCGTCAATCCAAAATCCGAAGTACGTCACAGGCTACGCATCATCGAATTTACCCAAGAGCATGATTCCTATTTGGACACTCATCCGGATTTCTTCGCGGGCGCGCGGCACGAAATGCGGAAACAATTCACCGACAGAATTCGCCAAGATTATTTGATTCCTCGGCTTCGCGAGGTGGCTCAGACGGGCGCTCCGGAAATGGGCCAACCTTTGCGCGCGCATCAGCGAAGCTTGTATTTCCTCGGGCTCATCCACAGCGGGAAAAACGACGTGCTCTCGATTCGGTCGACCCGCGATGGCAAGGATCGAGATCGCCTCGTACTTTGGAGTACGATGACGGGCATCGAGCCGGATTTCATTCGTGATTATCTGAACAATACGGACGAACCTGATCTCCGTGCCGTCGTGGGGCTCGAAATACAGAACGTCGATGCACACGATACGAAGCGGGTTTGGCAGGGATTTATCGATGACGTGAAAAAGGCGATGGCCGATGATGTCGTCACCGTGGAGGAGCTCGAGAAGCTGCGCAATGCGGCCAAAGATCTCGAACCGCAAGTCGCACGGTTACGCAATGCCGACATCACGCTCGACATTTTGCCAGCGCTCGATCAGCAGCGCCGGCCGGAGGGCGCGGCGGCGGACGATGACGCGATCGATGCGGCGGACGAGTCGAGTGGTCCATCGAATGGTTTGGCGCGGAAATACGCGCCGGCATTTGGCAGGTTCCTCGATGGATACGAGGCATTTCGGTTTACCGACGTGAACGAGCTCTCTGGAATGCTCGCAACGGTGCGGGATACGGGCCTTGCGGCGGACGAAGAGCGAGGGCTACTCACGTCGCTACTTTCGCGACTTTCGGCGCTGTATAGGCAACGTCTGACCGCAACGGACAACGGCCGAATGGTCCAGATCGATTGGGAAGCGAATAGCTTCGACGAATTGGCGTGGCATGCGAGCATTCGTGAAGCGAAAGCGCATATGATGGTGGAGTCGTTTACCAAGACGGCGACGGAGCGAGATATCTTCTTCGACGCGTCTGACGTGCTGGTGCCGACCACCTGGAATCCGACGGGAAGCGCGGCGGCCGTTTTCGTGGGGCGCAGGTCCATTGATGGGCGTTTTACGCGCGAGATGTACGAAACGCGTGTACGCCGCCCGGTGCTCGCATTGTCCGATTTCTTCGACAATGTAAAAATGGTCGAATCGGACAGAAAAGAACTAATCGAGTTTGTCCGCAAGGGTGTGCAGCGGTATGCAGCGAATTTCCGCACGGGGATGATCGCCTTCATCAGGGGTTTCGACTTGACCGTGTCTTCGCCGGAAGAATTGCGCGTCGCGCTCACTCAAATGAGCGCCGAAACGGGCGGGACGAGCTTCGACGAATTTTTGAAAATCGTCGATAGAAACACGCGCCTCAATGCCCAGAGCTCGAAGACGGGAGCACTGGAATCGATGCTGGTGCCCGCGCACGATGAAATGAAGATCTTCGATGCGTGGCATGGCGTGGTGGACCAAGAAAAAGGCGCGCCGAGGATCATCGAATACAAAAAGATTCTCCAGCAACTCCTCATCGACCTCGGTGGTTCGCTCGAATCTGCTCCCGCCGCAGAGGCGGAGCCGGCAAAAGATGGCAAAACCGAGACGGCCTCCACCGAAAAGAAGGCAAACGAACGGACGCTCGAAACGGAATTGACGCCGACGGGGCGGGTATTTCTCGCATCGATCGTGGACCGCAAGGGCGCGTATTGGGGGATGATTCGGGCGTGGCTCCAAGGGTCGAACCTGCCTTCGGAACAACAATCGCCATTCTTGTTGCCGCTTTCGTCCATCGAGACGACGGGCCGGCGCGACGTCGAAAACGCCGTGGAACGTAGTCTGCAACGCGAGCTCATGCTTGATCTCGAGCGCATCGTCAATCGCTTCCCATTCGACAGAACGGCTCGGGAAGAAGTGACGCCGCAGGAGCTGACCGATCTGTTTCATCCGAAGGAAGGCCGCGTATTCGACTTTTTCCGCAGGTATTTGGAGCCCGTTTCGGAAATCGACGGCGAAGGAGGATTTCGTATCAAGTCGTCGATCCGCGGCGTCCGATTGTCGAAAGCGATTTACGACGTCCTCAATGCATCGGCGCTGCTTTCTTCACGTCTATGGGACGATGCAGGCAAACCGCGCACGCTCGACTACCGGCTCATTACGGTACCTTTCAACAAAGCGCCAGACGGCGACGATGCACTCACGCTCGTGTACTTGAACGTGGGTGAGGGATCGCTTTTCAATTTCAATCAGAAGCATACCGCGAAGACGATGTCGATTGATTGGACGAAGACGGGGAGCTCGCAGGTTGGTGTGCAGCTCACGAACACCGAAACGAAAGAAAACTCGTTTCCACGGCCCATTGGCAAAAGCGGTTCGTATTTTAGTTTCCTTCGTTTGCTCACGGCCGCCGAGCCGCCTGCGCCCGTGAAAGAGCCGCCGACGGCGCAGCTCTATACGTGGCAGATAACGCTGAGCAACAATCAACGGGTGAGCGCTCAGGTTGTCGTGAAAAACGATCCATGGGACACGTTCACGCTGGGGGCTGCGGTTCGCAGATTGGCAAACCGATGAATACATGCCGGCGAATTCTCGGGAGCGTGTTATTCGGGGCCATGTTGACGGCTGGGGCGACGGGGTGCGCCAAAACGACCACGCAGGTCATCGTGGACGCGCCGGACACGGCGAACGATGGATCGCCTCTGCACATGATGATTCGCGCCATTCCCGATTCGCTCGAACAAGAAACGTACGAGCAAGCGGCGGCAAAGATGTTTCAGCAGCCGCCCGACGAATCGATCGTGGCGACGCAGCCCATTTTTCCGGGTGAACGATCTGCAATCAGTTTGCCGGACGTGGGTAAAGGCGACATCGTCATTTATTTCTTTTTCACGGTCCCCGAACCCAAAGACGGGTTTCGAGTTCCCATTCGCAGGCCCATTCCTGCGGAAGTATTCGTCATGCTCGGTGAACGCCGGGTCGAGCGCGTGCAGGTGAGGCGCCGCTGAGAGAGGAGGGGACTTGCCTGATAAGCCCATTCCCACTCCGGATCCCGAACGCATCGACATCGACGCGGTTGCATCCGCAGTTCGCAGTGGCAAAGCGAGCATGAAATGGCTTGGAGGATTTTTGCCCGCCACGTGGGATGCTCCAGAACGTTTTCACAAGGCGCTTCATGCGCACGCGAGCAAGCGCGTGGGCGGGCACAAGAGTCGTCCTGGTGAGGGATACGATCTCTATCACGACACGATTGGCGTGCACGTCGGTCAGCGGCGCCGCGCTTTCGTTGCGGCATCTGCCAGCGGCGATACGGATATCACCTTCGACAATTTGCACCATCGGAGTGCAGCCCTGTCCATTGCGTGGGCGCAAATGGGCGTCGCGCCGGGCAAGTCCGTAGCGATCGTATTGCCCGTGAGCGTCGACCATGTGATTGCACTTGTCGCCTGCTTGCGTCTCGGAGCCGTCGTGAGCACGGTTTCTCCGGACGGACCGACGTTCGTGCAGAATCGACTCGAGCGATTGCAACCGGACCATGTGGTCACCTCGGATAAGCTCGCTCGACATTGTGGCGATTTCGCCGAAAAGCGGATCCAATTCGTCGCGCCCGCCATGACGAATACATCGGCGCCGTCGCATTGGTACGCGAGTGACGAGCCAGTTCTGCGTATTCTTTCGCCTTTTGGCGACCCCGCAGGCGATCCTGTCGAGGTTTGCGCGGACAAACTTTACGAATCGCTGATCGTCGCGGGTCTCTTCGTCTTTGCGCTCGACAAATCCGACACCTTGGCGGCGCCGGGTTTTTCGCCGGCACAATTCCAGCCGCACCTGCTCCTCTCGGCGTTCGTTGCGGGGGCTGCTTATGCGGAAATGCCGGCTTCCGATGTCGAAGCGGATGCCAAGATCGTGAGTCGCACAGGTACGACGGTCCTTGGAGTTTGTCGCTCCGTACGGGATGCGCTCGTTCGCCAAGGCAGCTCGAATGTTCCGAAGGGGCTGCGCGCGTGGTTCCGGAGTTTGACCGAAAAATTCGATATCGAGCGCTGGGTCCAATTTCAAAATATCGCCTGGGAGCGCAAGGTCCCCGGCTTCTGCATTGCCGCGAGCTCCGCGGCATCATTCGTGCACTTGTTTTCGCCTCCTGCTGCGCCCAACGTCGCGGCGCTACGCGTTTGGCCTGCGCCTGGTGCGAGCTTTGCGCTGGCGGAGATTGCGGCCGGCGAGCTACCGTCATTGCGTGATGCTGGCGTGTACGCTCCGCTCGTGGAAGGAAAACCCGCCGATCCATCGGGCCTACCGACGATGATTTTTGCGCGCGAGAGTGACGGGTATGTCTTTGCGGGGTCTGTCGATTTGGGCCACGACGCGCATGCGTATCCGGCTGACGAAGTGGTGCGGGTCGTCGAGTCGCATCGAGCCGTCAGGCATGCGGCCGTGGTCGTCACGTCGGGAAAATACACGAATGACGCCGTCGTCGCGCTGCTCGTCTTTACCGACGATCATCGGGATGCGGAGGGACGCGTCGTTTTTCGCTTCACGCCGGACGACATACGTGCGCTCGTCATGCGTGAAATGGGCCCGACGGCATTGCCTGATCGAATCGAGGTGTTTCCATTGCGACCGCGTATCGTGGAAGGCAAAGTCGATGCTGCGTATTGTCGCGACCAGTATCTTGGAGGGCTTTTTCACAAGAAGGCGACTTCGGAGCTGCATTTGCTCATTTCTCGACTTGGTTACATTCTTGCCGGTCCTCGCGCTGGATGACGTCATGCTAGAGGAGAATACGAAATGGCAACGCTAGCGTGCATGGGAGCGATGATGCAATGCTCATTCGGGGCCGCCCCGTCGTCGCTCGTCGTGCTTCCTGCGAATCGAGTTTTGCAATCGCTTCCGATTGCGAACATCATGGATAACAAGCCATTCGTGAATATTTTGCCGTTTGCGATGTGCATGAGCATGGCAAACCCCGCCGTCGCATCGGCGACAGCGGCCGCTTTCGGAGTCCTCACGCCGATGCCGTGCACTCCAATGACCGCAGCTCCGTGGGTGCCCGGTACGCCGACGGTGCTCGTGGGAAATATGCCCGCGCTCGATATGAATTCCAAATGCATGTGTTCGTATGGCGGTGTCATTTCGATTCTATCGCCCGGACAGTTCGTCGTACAAGCATGACGTGGCGAGTGCGCCAAGGTCGAGGAGGATGACGTGGCCCGTGATTTGTCGATATACTCGAGCGCCCTCGAAGGGGCACCTGGCGCGGAGCTCGAATCATCGGACGAACGCCTTCTGGCGATCATCGAGCACTTCGAAAAACGCAATTTCGACAAGGCGGCCAATGTGGCCGAGGAGCTCGCGGAAGAGGGCATTTTCGACATTCGTCCGCTGTCGTATCTGCTTTTCGTAAGCTTTCTCGAGGGAGGGATTGCGGCTCTCGGCTCGATATTCGACGTCATCGTGACGACGCTCGAGCAAA
Organism: Polyangiaceae bacterium; assembly: GCA_016715885.1. NCBI lineage: Bacteria > Pseudomonadati > Myxococcota > Polyangiales > Polyangiaceae > Polyangiaceae bacterium. The sequence goes on along the minus strand of JADJXL010000025.1, from coordinate 609,840 downwards.
ATTTGCAATCGATCGGACCGCAAAAGAATCGTGAAGCGTTTTACGCGAAACGGATGGCTTGGTTATTTACGACCATGTCGGACCACATTGCGTATTATCGGAAGGAAGGCGGGACGGCTTGGAAAAACATGCGGGTCGGCGTTACGAGCGAGTCGATTTCGGACATTCTCGAGCGAGCCAGACGGGTCGATGCGGCCCTGGCGGGTGGTGCTTGGGAAAAGCCCGCAATGGCGCTCGGTTCGCTCGTGAGTGCATTGCGAGACTTGGCAGAAGAGCTTTCCGCAGCGGAGCAGACGCCTGGCGAATCGACGAAGCCCGTATCGGCGCAGCCGGACGCGGAGACGAACGATGACGCCGCCGTGGAAGAGGAAAATGAATTCGAGGGCGACGAGGTGGCGCAGGCACCGGTCGTGAAATCGAAGACGGCGGGCAAACGAACGATGACGCTCGACATTTCGCCGCAATTCGCCGAATTCCTCGCGAAATTGCAGGCATTCGAAAAGCTCGTCAAAAAAGGCGACCTGATGAAGGCGGCGATCGTGGCCGAGGACGTGCAAAACATCATCGAGAACTTCGACCCTCGGATCTATTTTCCTGCGCTGCTTTCGCGCTTCAGCGAACTATTGTCGACGCACGCCGAAACGCTTGGGGAACACATCGACAATCGTGATTCGTTTGCGTGGAAAACATCGTCGCAATTTTACAAGGTAGACCTCGACAAATTCGTGCGAGGGTAATGCGATGGTCGTGGATGCCACAGTTGCGGGTATGCCATTCGAAGAGCGTCTCGTACGGGAGGCGATGAGGTTCGATTTGCGCCCGCTGCTCGATGTGCTGCGCGATCACGGATATGGTCGAGACAGCATCATGTTCGAGGGGAGCTCGGAGGATGCTGCGTCTCCCGGGATCATCGAGGCGATTCGATTTCCGGAAAAACCTGCGGGCACGGTGATCATCACATTGAACTTGGGGCTGCTCGCCGAAGGCACGCTACTTCCCGCCTATTTTTTCGACGTGATTCAAACGAGCCCGCGAAGCACGGCATTTTACGACTTTCTGCGTTTTTTTGATAATCGATTGGTCGAGAATTACCTTTGGGGCATCTATCCTGAAGATCCGGGGGGGCCATACGGCGATTATGGTCGCCTGCTCGCCTCGTATTTTCGTATGCTGGGCCCGGGTTCGACGAGCACGTTGTCGTGGCTCTTTCAAAGGTATTTTCCGGACTTTCCGGTGCGCGTTTGGCGGCGCGAATTTCCGAGCGACACGGCGGCACACGCCATGATGATGGGCATGTCGAAGCTCGACGGGACGGGGGTGCTCGGCAAAATTTATCCTTCCGAGAGTGCAGGATTCGTCGTCGAATTGACGGTCGAATACGAAACCGATCATTATGGGCGTCCGTGGGCGGATGTCGTGCTTCAAAGGTTCCGCGATCGGCTCTTGCCGCTGATCGAACCCCACCGCATACCGCTTGCGCTGCGTCTGCGCGTCTTGTGGCACACGGGATACGCAAAAATCGAAGATCCGCGAAAGCAAACGAAGGGAAGGCTCGGGTACGATCGAATTCGCGACAAACAACCGTCCCCGCACACGATCCTGCTATATCCAGAACTTGGCAATGGCGCCGAACTGCGATAGGAAGATGTCGAATGTTTCTCCACAAGCATTTCGTTGATCCTACCGCATCGAACGAAGCTGAGGACGTCGTGCGAAATCTACGTCACGTGCTCGGTACGCGACGCGGAACGGGATCCTTCGTTCCGTCGTTTGGGCTCACGGGACCTGGACCTCGGCAGGGCGACGAAATGCTCGTGAGGCTCATGGACGAGGTTGCGGAAAACCTGCGTCTTTACGAGCCGCGTGTGGAGCTCGTGGGGAAAATCAAAGAAGTGCACGATAACGATGGAACGGGTGCGCGCATCTTGGCGACGATGCGTTGCATCGAGTCCGGCAATATCGTACGCATGACGATTCACGTGACGCAGCGGGGGTTCGAATTCGAGATCCTGCCGCCAGATGCATTGAAGGGTAAAACGAAATGACGAACGGAGCAAGCGAAACGTCGTTCCGGGACAGGCTCGAGGTGACGCTCGAATTGACCATTGCAGGGGAAGCATTTTCGATTGCCGGAGGAGACATCAAGTATTTCGAGATTGAAATTTTGCCGTATGGTATTTTCGGACAGGCGGAATTCTGGTTCGTCGCCAATACTTCGCAATCGGAGGATACCTTATTTTCCGCGTTCGTTGGGACGGACGTGATTGATGTATCGCTCACGTGTAAGCGCGAGCGTGATCAGGAGTGGGGCGAAGCTACGCCAATGACGGTGAAGGGGCTCGTTTCGGCACGAAGCGTCGAAGAGCGAGCATTCGATGATGTGAGCGGAAAGCCCGTATTGCAGCGCAAGTATGCGATTCATTTCGCGGATCGCGGTTCCGTGCTTTGGCGGCAGCATCATCCAACGGCGCTTTATGTCGACAAGACGATGAAAGACCTTGTGGAGGACAACAAGCCTGCGGGCGTGACGATCAAGTATCCGTGGACGGCGGCGACCACGCAGTACGCAGTGCGTTCGCTCGGGCTGGGAGTAAGTGGCAACGACGCATCGTTTTATGATTTTCTGATGTGGTTTTTGGACAAGGAAAACCTCGGCCTGCATTATGATTCCGCGGCCGACGATTATTCAATCGTATCGGAAAAACCGGACGGGGGTTCCGCCAAAACCTTGCAAAAGGAAGAAATTGCGCTGGTCGAGGCATACTTCCCCGAAGTGCGCCGCGACGTGGGCAACGTGCTCAATGCATACACGGATGCGGCAACGAAAAAGAAGGGCATTACGAATGCCGAGAGCGTCACTGGGGTTCGGACGGATCATTTGATTCGGTCGGCCATCGAAAACGACACCACCTCGCGCGCGACGCTCGAAACCGGACGGAGCAAGCAGCGGCAGCCCGAGGCGGTGGTGTTTTTCAAGTCGTTTCCGACGACGCCCGTCGTCTGGCCGAATCAGGCGAAGCTCGATACCGCGTATGGTACGAACGTCTATCAATCCGGCAAGACGTATCGAGTTCGTCGCACGCGTATCGTGGCGTGGGCCGTGAGCCAAGAAGCGACGGACGACAATGCGGAAGCCGCCAATGCATATATGATCGAACACGAAATCGATTTGGAGCTCGCCGCTGACGTGACGTTCCGGCGTGCGGCATTCGTTGCGCCCGTGTGGCCGTATCACGTCGAGGGGAAAGTCAAGAGTGAAACGGGGGAAGAGACCGAGGAGACGTATCAGATCTATCAGGATGCTTCGTCGCAGGACGTGTATCGCGTCAAAGTCCCGCTTTTCGACGACACGGTGGTCATTGCGCCGTTTTTGCCGTATTACCAACCGGGGCATTTTTATTTCCCGGCGTATCGTGACCAGCGAGTGTTATTGGAGCTTTACTTCGATCGAGCGTTCGTGAGGTCATTTTTGGATTTCAGGCCCGGTGGGCGCCTTGCGGCCGAATCGCAAGGCAATCACCTGCTGATGGGCAAGACCGCGACGGATCAAACGTCGATACGGCATTTGTACGAAGAGCAAAAGCCGAAGCTCGTGATCGAACGAACCAAGGACAAGGATTGGCAGATGATCACGGTTTCCGAGGGCGTGATCCGAATGGAAACGCAGGACAAGGAATAGCGCTGCGTGGGTATGAAACCACGGTAGAAGCCCGAAGCGCTTCTACCTATCCATACAAGAGTTACTTCGCCGTCGTCGTTTCGGCAGGTTCGAGATCGAATCCGATGGTCGCGTAAAAACCGCGCGCGGGCTGAAGCAAACGCGAATTGTATCCGCCTGCGCTTCCGGTGACCGTTCCGTCACCGGCAATCGAAATGGGGGCATTGCCCGAGTCCGCGGTGCGAATTCCCGGATGGCTATATTGTGTACCGAGAATGTTCGTGACGCGAAGGCCAAACGAAAACCCTTCCCAAGGAACGTTGGTCAGCCGGACGTTGGCGTCGACCGTGCCGTACGCGGGAATGGATCGAATGGGATTCGTCACGACGGTCTCGCGAGCATCCATGAAGCGTCCCATGATGGTGGCCGTGAAGGGCCCATTGTCGAACGTAATGCCGCCCCAAGCCTTGTTCAACGCGACATCGCCGACGAAACGAGTGCCCGCGCAAGAATAATCCGACGGAAAGAGACCTCCGTCGCAGTTGTCTTCGGCATGAAGAATGCGCGAATAATAGGCCCAGAGCTGAATGGGCCGGTAGAAGAATCGTGCGCCGACGTCGAGGCCTGCAAGTTGCCTTTCGCCAAGGTGGACGAATCCCTGTTGAATGTCGGTATCCGACTGGATGGGGGTGTCGATGATCGGGTTCGTCGACTGGAAATAATACGCACCCGCGTGTACGGAGAGGAATTTACGCACGAGCAAATCGGCGCTTGCTTCAATGGTATGCGAAGGCTCTTCGACGGCATCGAGCTCGGCGTCGGCGTCCGAATCCGTGTAGCGCGTGCGGGTCACTTCATAGAGCCCCGGCTCGAAGAGCCCTTGCCCATAAAGAACCTTGGTGGTGAGCGAAATCTGCTGAATTTCCCGGGATTTGGGCGTCGATGTTTCGTGAAGAACGAACTGCCCGACGTAACCACCGCGGAATACGACGCCGGTGCTGTCTCGTAGCGAACCGTGTTCGAGCCGCATACCAGCATGCAATGCGTGCGCATTGAACAATTGAAACTTTGCCATGACGTACCCACCGAGATCGTCGACACCTAGCGAGGGGACGTCGTGTTGTCCGATGAGCACGTTGGACTCGCCGAGAGGATCTTGCGAATTGATCGGGTACCAGCTTCGAGCGACTTCGTTGTAGCCGAGCCCCGTGCCGAGGTTGTTTTCGACGTGCTGAAAACGGAGACCGATACCGAGGGACAATTGGTCGGACGAAAATAATAGATTGCGTGGCGCCGATATATCGAAATCTTGGGTGACCAAAACTCCATAATGGGGAGATGTGCGCGAATAAATCACGGCCTCCGGCCCGTTTTCGCCATACTCGCGCGTGAGGTACGTCGTGGGGGAGGTGACGCTGCTATGCCGAAACTGCACGAGTGTCGTCGAACCGACGTGCGGAGAAAGCTCGGCCACGTGGCGACCGTAAATGCTGATTTCCTGTTCGGTCCACAATCCGCCTGCTTGTTGGCGATCGGCAGGGTAAGCCGTGCCAAACCCCGTGGATTGCACGAACATTTGTGCGGCAATTTCGGTGCCTTCTCCGAGATATAGGCGCGCATCCATGGCCGCTTTGCGATCGACCGAATGAAAGTCCCCCGCAAGCGTCGGGTACAAGTCGAGCACGGTCTGGTTCCAGAGCGCGGGGTCGGCATACATGGATGCTTGCGAATACCGGAACGACTTACGATCCCCGATGGATTTGTCGAGCACGCCATCTTCGAATCGGCCGCTCAGGCGAAAACGCCAACCGCGAGCGGTGTAAAGTGCCGTCGCGTCGACGATTTTCGTGGGGTCGCCAATCGAGCTGAAGTTTCCTTGCGGACCGCCGAAAATGAGCCGAGAGCGGATTCCCACGCCCGTGCGCCCTTGATCTTGGGCATCTTTCCCGTTGTTCGTGATCACGTTGATGAGGCCCATGGCGGCATTGGCACCATACACGGCAGACGCCGGACCATAAGCAATTTCGATGTGATTGACGTTCGTCAGAGGAAACGTCGCCATGATTTGGCCATGGCGATAAAATAGATGATTGACTACGACACCGTCGACCATCACCAAAAAGGGTTCCGCCGTGATTGAACGATATCCGCGAACGTAGCTGCGAACGTAATAATCGCCTCCGGGGCGGACGACGTCCATGGCTGGCAAGTCGTCGAGCACTTGCGAAAGGTCCGTATAACCGCGGTCGCGAATGTCTTTGGCCGAGACGACGAGCACCCAGGCCGGTGCTTCGGAAGCGGTTTCGCGACGTTTGCTGGCGGTTACGACTGGCGAATTGACGATTTCTTCAATCGTCACGGGTCCGGATGAATTGTCACGAAAGCCAGCACGGGTCCCCTTTTTGACGTTGCCTTTCAGCTCGGCGGGCAACGTCGATGGAACGGCGCCTTTCTTCGCGGGTTTTTTGGGATCATCGAAAAGAATGACTTCACTGTCGCTTTGATCATCGACGGGCGGCGGCGCGGGCGGTTTTGCTGCGTCTGGCGCCTTGGCATCGGGCGCCTTGGCATCGGGCGCTTTGGCATCGGGCGCCTTGATCTCTGGAGGCTTGACCTCGGGCACTTTGACATCGGGGGCCTTGATGTCGGGCACCTTCGCTTCCGGCAATTTTACGTCGGGCACTTTGGGCTGAGCTGCAACGTTGCCAGAAAGAGCAAGCACTGCAGTCACGGTAAGCGCAGGCAGGCAAAGCCGCGGCGCAAACACGCGCTTGGCGAAGCGGAAAGGACGACTCAGAAGCACGTGCACATCCTACGACAATTGGGGAGGCGAGGGCCAGAAGTCGGCAAACAAGTGTTGTGCGGTGCAAGCATTGTGAGCACTCATGCAGCCCTCGGCGATTGGCAGCCCGAGCTTCGGCGGCGTCGCACTGCGGCAAGCGCGAGGGCGCCGATGAACCATGCAATATTGCGATGACGTGAAGAGGAGTCACCTGCGGCACTGCACGCGCAACCGCCGCCCGTGGGGTTTTTCCCATCGGTACATTCGGGACCTTGGTCCGAATATTCGCAAATGCCGGTGGTGGGATTGCAAACGCCCTCGTTTTGGCATGTGCCGGGGGCCTCGCAAACGACGGGTTCGGAACCACTGCACGTGCCAGCCTGACAAACATCCGTTTGAGTGCAAAGGTTTCCGTCGTCGCATGTCGTCCCGGTGAGCGGTGAACACGTGCCATCCGCGGTAGCGCCTGCTGTGACGGAACACGCTTGGCAATCGCCGCCGCACTCGGCGTCGCAACAAACTTGGTCGAAGCAGAAACCGCTCAAGCATTGCGTACCCACGCCACACTTTTTGCCGAGCTCGACCATGCACTTTCCGGCGCCATTGCAAGCTTTCCCGTCGATGCAGGCACCATCTTGCTGGTTTTCTGGAACGTCCGAGCAGGTGCCGACGCTTCCGGGCACGTTGCACGATTGACAGTCGATACCGCATTCGATATTGCAGCACACCCCATCGGTGCAATGGTTGCTGGCGCATTCGGCGCCCGTCGTGCAGGCCTCGCCAAGACTCTTGACGCAGTCACCGGAACCATTGCAACTGAGCGTGGGGGTGTTGCAATTGCCTTCATCTTTGCCATTTTCGGGCACGAAGGAACATAGTCCTAGCGTGCCTTGGAGGTTGCACGCTTTGCATGTCTCCGTGCAGTCTTCATTGCAGCAAACTCCATCGACGCATTTGCCGACGAGGCATTCGGCTGCTGCGCTGCACGTTTGTCCGAGCTCTTTTTTGCATTCGCCTTGACCGTCGCAAGCGACATCGGACCCCGTGCACGTGCCGTCGTCCTGGCCGCTCACGACGTTCGAGCAAACGCCGACGTTACCAACGACGTTGCACGATTGGCAGGTCGTTTGGCAAGCAACGTTGCAGCACACGCCGTCGACGCAATTGTTCGTCACGCAATCGGCGGGCGCGGCGCAGCTCTGGCCATTGATTTTTTTGCAATTCCCCGCGCCGTCGCACGCCTTGTCGGCGCCCGAGCACATGCCGTCTTTTTGCCCCGCGGCGACAGGCGTACAGGTACCATTTCCCGCGAGGTTGCATGCTTGGCAATCCGCGCACGCCGCGCTGGCGCAGCAAACGCCGTCCACGCATTGCCCGCTCTGGCATTGTCCGCCGCTCGCGCAAACTTGCCCGTCGGGCTTTTTGGGGAGGCACACCTGCATGTCGCAATAGGCATCGGTCACGCAATCGGAATTGCTGGCGCACGTCATTTTGCATGCGTTGTTCTTGCACGCATAAGGAGCGCATTCCGTTTCCCCCATGGCGCAGAAGCCGACGCCGTCACAAAGATTGGGACCTTTCAGCGTGTCGCCGTCGATGCACACGGGAGGAGCGCATACTTTGGTGTTATCGTATTTTTGGCATTGCCCCATGCCGTCGCAAAAACCGTTGTTGCCGCACGTCGTTACGGCTTCCGGTGCGCAATCGTTGTTGGGATCGGTTCCTGCGACGACGTTCTCGCAAATCCCGTCCTTCATTTGCCCGGGTGTTCCCTTTTTCGCGTCGGAACATGCCTGACATGCTGCTGCGCAATTCGTGTTGCAGCAAAAACCATCCACGCAAAAGTTGGACAAACATTCGGTGCTCACCGTGCACGATTGCCCGATGGATTTTTTGCAGATTCCGCTCCCATCGCAGGCTTGTCCTTGCGCTTGGCAGGTATTGTCTTGCGTGCCGGCTGCGACGTTGACGCACGTGCCGGAAGCATTGCACACTTTGCAGGTTCCGGCGCAATCCGCGTCGCAACAAACGCCGTCGACACAATGGCCGCTCTGGCATTCCACGCCCGCGGCGCACGCGGATCCTTGCACTTTCTTGTACACGCACGTGCTCGTGGCGCCGTCGCAATACGCAGCGACGTTGCAATGCGATTGGCTGGAACAAGCGGCCAGACACGTATTGCTCGAACAAATGTAAGGGGCGCAGGGCTTGGAACCTGCGTCGATGCATGCGCCTCCGCCATTGCAGGTATCCGCATTGAATTGCGTCAAGCCGTCGGGGCTGCAATACGCTGCGACGCAGATACTTCCCGAAGGATGCTGCTGGCAAGCGCCGCTCGAGCAAATACCCGTGTTCCCGCACGTGGAAGCCGGTTGAGCGCCGCATTCTGCGTCGGGATCGGTTCCATTGGCCACGTCCCCGCATTCGCCGTTCGCCCCGGAACCTTTTTTCGTGGTCGAGCAAGCTTGGCACGTGCCATTACACGCCGAATTGCAGCAAACCCCCGTCCACGCAAAATCCACTGATGCATTGCGTGCCATCGCCATTCGTGCACGCAACGCCGTTGATCTTCTTGCAGGCTCCACTTCCGTCACAAGCCGTCGTGCCCGTGCACGCGGGAACCGCATTGGGATCCGTATCGTTCATGGCAAGGTTTCGGCACGTTCCTTCGTTGCCCGAAACGTTGCACGATTGGCAGTTCGCGCATGTCGAAGTGCTGCAACAGACGCCGTCGACACAGAAATTGCTCACGCAATCCGTGCCGCTCGCGCATTGAGTACCATTGAAGCGTTTGCATGCGCCCGCACCATTGCATTGTCTGTCCGCTCCAACGCAAGCGTTGGGCGGAAAAAAGTCATCGTTGCCCAATGCAATCGGCGAGCAACTTCCAACGTTGCCCGTCACCGCGCAGCTCGAACACACCGTCGTGCACGCGCTATTGCAACACACGCCGTCCACGCAAAATCCACTGATGCACTCCAAGCCCTGCGTGCAGTTCTCACCATTGGCCAATTTGCAGAACCCATTTCCGTCACACGACTCCGACGCAGCGGCGCACGTGACCGGATCGTTTTGGTTCTGCGGCACGTTCGAGCAAGTCCCCAGCTTTCCGGGCAAGTTGCACGCTTTGCACGTATTCGTGCACGTCGTATCGCAACAAACTCCATCGACGCAATTCCCACTCACGCACTGACCGCCCGTCGTACACGTCTCGCCATTGTCGAGTCTGCACGCAGCCATTCCATCACACGAGCCGCCCGTGCATTCGTTGTTCGGATCGAGCCCATTCATGATCGGCCCGCACGAACCATCAGCTCCCTGTCCTTTGAGCGTCGTCGTGCACGCCATACAGATGCCCGTACACGCAAGATCGCAGCATACGTTGTCCGCGCAGACCGAGCTCATGCACTCGCTTCCACTCGCACAAGGCTGACCATTGTCGCGCCTGCACGAGCCATTGCCATAACAAGCTCCGGCCGGGCATTCGTTCTGCGGATCCGTGTTCGCTTTGATGGGACCACAAACGCCGTCGACGCCTTGGCCCTTGAGCGTCGCCGTACAGGCCGAACACGTGCCCGTGCACGCATTGTCGCAACAAACGCCGTCGATGCAAAACGTGCTATCGCATTCGCTGCCCAGCGTGCACGCCGTGCCATTCACCGCATTCTGCTTCGGGACGGTCGCGTCGTCCCCTTCCGAAGGCTCGACGGCTTTCACGCGCATCTGCAAAAGCACCGCCGACGGGCCCTTCGGCACATCGAGCGCCAATTCCTTTCCCGTCAATCGAAGCCGCGTATCGATATGCTCGGACGAACCATTCTTCACGAGCGTCACTCGAAGCCGCGAAGCTCCGCGGTCATCCATCACGACCACATCGTCGCCATCCGGTCTCGCTCGCGCACCCACAAGTTCCCAGCGCCAAGTGAACCCTTCTTGCTCGACGAACCCGGGTTTCAAGAAAAGCGACACATCGAACCCACCCTCTTTCGCCGTCCACACCTGCCCGCCACCTTCGTGGTCGTACGTAATGACACCGTCCGAAAGGACCGCTCGTTCAAGGCCATCCAGCGATCGCATGACCACGACGAATCCATCGCGCGACGCAAACCGCACGCCGTCGTCCGGTTCGACGGGAAGCGTGATCTCGACCGGTTCGATGCCATCCGAGCTCGACATCTCCACGGACGATGCTGCATACCCATCGGTGCCGACGGGAACGAAGGGATCGTCCGTGTAAAATGCTTCGTTTCTTTCTTTGGGAAAATGAACGGCAAGCTGATCCTTCACCTCCGCCGCATCGCGATCACTGCCGCACCCGATGCAACCCATGGGCGCGGCGACGACGAGCGCGAGCAAGAAGAGAACGAAGATTCGAAAAAGCAATCCCGTGCGGCTCGGCATGGCAGATGGAAACGAGCACACCGAAAACCGTCGGCCATGTCAAGCTGAATGCATGGATCTGCCGCGGTAATTGTTCACGGCACGGGCGGGCTCGGTGCAGGATCCGCCGCCGGTGGTGTGTCCGCTGGATTCGGTGACGACTCGGTCGCCGGTTCCGAGTCCACTGGATTCGGCGCAGCTTCGACCGGCGTTTTCTTTGGCTCGTCAACTTTTCGAGCTGGCCGGTTCGGGCATCCGCCGAATTCGCGCATTCCGGCGAATTGAGGGCACTTGTCCGTTTCGTCGCTGACGCCGTCGCCATCCCAATCCGGAGGCGGCGTGGATTCGAGTCGCGGGACATAGGCAAACATGGCCACGAGCCGGAATTGTGGAGTGCCAGGGCCGTAGCTCAAACCAGTCCCGGCTCCAAGGCCCGCAACGAATTGAGGGCTGACGCGGAGTTGACCGTGCAGCATCGCTTCGGCATTCAAGTTCGCCGTCGTCGGATTGACGAGCACCTGCGACACGGTGGACTCGAGCCCGAGCTGCAAAGCGCGCGTATCGCCCAAAAGCACGGCAATGCCCGCTCCCGCATTGAGCGACGTACCTTGCTGAAAGGACAAAAACGACTGCGTCTTGCGAAATTCCGGCCCAATGGCCACCGACCAAATGATTCGATCGATGGCGCGACCTCCCACAATCACCTGACCAAGGCCGCGAAATGCGCCGTCGGTCACGAATGAATCCGTGCCCGAGGGAAACCACAATTGGCCTCCGATGCTCAAGTGAAACAATTTGCCCGGCATGCCGACGAGTCGACTGCGGATACCCAAACTGATATCGCCAAGAGCCGCGGTGCTCGGCCGCTGCACCCAATTGCCCGTTTGAAAAATGGCGAATGGAACATCGACATTGATGGCAATTCGTTCCCACAGGTGATACGTCGCGTTCACGTGCATCATCAATTGCCGCCCGACGATCTCTTCGTCCGTCGTGCCGTCTTCGACGCGCCGAAGCACGAGCGGATTTCGAGCATAATCGAAGTAGAGCGCAGCATGAAGCGACTTGTGACCCACGCCATCGGGAGAAGCGACTCCAATGAGGCGATCGCCCGCAAAGGCCGGATGCAGCCGAGGAACGGCGATGTCTTGGGCAAACGCGCTGGACGGCAACATCGCAATCGCCGCAGCGATCGATGCCGCAATGGCCTGCATCCTGTGCTCCAACGTCATGCCGACTCCAAGAATGCACCGAGAAATTCGAGCCCCACCGATTGACTCTTTTCCGGGTGAAACTGCACGGCGATCACGTTGTCCCGCGCGATCGCCGCCGTGACGCGATTGATTCCGTGACGCGCGGTGGCCACGACCAGCGATGGATCATCCGGGACAGCATGATAACTATGAACGAAGTAAACGTGCGGAGGCTCGTCCTGCCAAATGCGAAATATGCCCGGCGGAGGTTGCGCCATTTCGAGCTGATTCCAGCCCATGTGCGGGATCTTCACTGCGCTTTCGCCCGTGCCCGGATCGAGTCGCGCGACGTGACCGCGGAAAACGCCGAGACCTTTTGCCCCCGGCGCTTCGTCGCTCGAATCGAACAGCACTTGCAGCCCCAAACAAATGCCCAAATAAGGTTTGCCCCGAGCCATGCACTCGCGCAATGCATCTCCCACGCCTTTGGCCAGCGACAACGCGCAATCTCGAAAGGCCCCTTGTCCCGGCACCACCACTTTATCGGCGCCGAGAACGTCTTCGGGCTCTCCGCTCCGCACAATGGAAACCTCGACGCCGCGATCGGCCCCTGCTTGGCAAAGCGCTCGCTCCACGCTGCGCAGGTTGCCCATTCCAAGATCGACGACGACGACCCTCAGCATGCCTACAGGCTCCCTTTCGTCGAAGGAATGCCCGCCACGCGCGGATCGATGCGCGTCGCGCGCATCAGCGCTTTGGCAAATGCCTTGAAGCTGATCTCGATGATGTGATGCAGGTTTTCCCCTTCGTGCATACGCACATGCAAGTTGCATTGTGCTCCGCGGGCAAACCCTTCGAAAAACACCGGCACGAGCTCCACGTCGAACGTGCCCACCTTCGCCTTCGGCAATGGGACACGAAACACGAAATACGTGCGCCCTGACAAGTCGAGCGCGCACGTCACGAGCGCCTCGTCCATCGGCAACGTCGCTTCGCCGTACCGCGCGATGCCAGCCTTGTCCCCGAGCGCTGCTGCAAACGCGGTCCCGAGCACGATGCCGAGATCTTCCGTCGTATGATGCCCGTCGATCTGCACGTCTCCTTCCGCATCGATCGTCACGTCGAACAGACCGTGCCGCGCGACTTGTTCGAGCATGTGCGTGAGAAACGGCAGCGGCGTCGAAATCTTCGAGCGCCCCGTGCCATCGAGGTTGATCTCGACGGAAATCTTGGTTTCGTGGGTGGTCCGCTCCACCCGAGCAGTTCGTGCCATGCGTTCATCCTGACGCAGCAAAGGCGTCGACAGCGTTTATAGCTGATCTCGTCGCGTCGTGGCGGCGTGAAACCTCGAATCGTTCGACGCTGTTCGAGGCAGGTCGTCGAGTGGCCTTGGAAACGCCGGACGGAATCGCGCCGCCGCGTCCTGCGAGCTATTGAATGCGGTGGCCAACCCCCAACCAGCGGACCTATCGACTACGGCCCTTGCTCGTGCCCGCACGTAAGCGCACAAGCTCTGCTTCGAGCTCCTGCGCGCGGCGAATCGCCTCATCCGCGCGTCGAGCTTCTTCCTGCCGCAAGCGCGCTTCTTCCTGTCGCAAGCGAGCTTCTTCCTGTCGCAAGCGAGCTTCTTCGTCTGCGCGTTGCGTTTCGTGCGCTGCACGCTGCGCCGCCTTTTCCGCTCGTCGCGTCTCCAGCTCCACGAGCTCCGATTCGAACGGCAAGAGGTTTTCCCCGTTCGGACCCACGCCAAGCCGCAAGAGCGCGTCGTCCCCTTCATCTTGAGCCACGATGAACGCATCGAGCTGCTCGGAATGCACCCGATCGTCATTGGTCTCGAGCACGATCACGAGCTTGCCAACGGCGTCCCTTCGGTAGACGGCGAAACGCTTTCGTGGAGCTCTGCGTCGATGGTGGAACGGATCGAAGACGATCAATTCCTTGGTCCCCAAAGCATCGTGGCGAGATGGCGATTGCAGCTCATCCTTGCGCGGCACGCGCCGCGCTTTTACCTCGATCGCAACACTCGGCACCACTTGATGAATCCACGTCTTCCAACACTGCTCGTCCTTGGTGCCCGCCCACTTCGTCGGGCGACTCGTTGGGGCGATGCCAGGGAGCACGTAAATGTCCGGCGCTACGCACGCCTTGATGTTTCCCTTGACCCAATAAATAAAATTGTCCGAACCAACGAAAGCGACGATCCCCCGCTCTGCCAGAAACCGGCGCAACACCGGCTGGAGCTGCAGGCAAATCTCGGTCTCGACCGGCTCCCGGCACATGACTTCGCTTTCAGGATACTCGGTGGGGTCGTCGTCCACCGAAACGTCCCCGCCAGCAGCGCGACGACGTTTGACCCGTTGCGGATTGACCATTTGAGGCCCGGGAGCAGTCGTGGTCATACGTCTCCTCTACCACGCTTGGCCATGGCTGGGAAGCGTAAAGTTCCGGTTTTTTCCCAGGTGTAGTAACGATCTCCACCAAGCGCACGGGCGGACGGTAGCACGGACGAACCCTTGGTCAAGTAAAACGTTTGGCCATGCGAAACACTTCGTCGAGCCTCATCGAAACGCTCAATCCAGGGAATGCCTCGAGCCGATTGCAGGCGTGTTCCTACGTCTTTGCATTTGGTAGCTTCACAAGAATCGACAGCGCACGAATGCACCGCGGCCCTTTTTCGTTGATCGCACGGCAGCTCCTTTGTAGCTTCCACACATGCCCCACTTGCTCGCATTTTCGCGCCGAACCCCGCCCATTCTCTGCGCGCTGATCCCGCTTTTTACGCTCGCGACATCATGCTCGCCGGATCGCTCGGAAAACCCGCTTCATGCGGATGCTCGGGCGGCGCTTTCCGAAATGCAAAGAGCATCGGCGGACCCCACGTATCCGCTGGACCTCCATTCGTTGATCGTTACGCCGCAAAGTAAGCTCGTGGCGAGCGACGGGTTCAGCGAGCATTTCTTCGGCGGTTCCGTCGCGGCTTCCGGAGACACGGCGCTCGTCGGGGCGACAGGGGCCATCAGCGACAGGGGCGCGGCCTACGTCTTCGTGCGCAATGGCGGGGTCTGGACCGAGCAGACCAAGCTCGTCGCAAGCGATGGCGCGTATTTCGACGGGTTCGGCTCTTCGGTCGCGCTGTCGGGCGATACGGCCCTCATCGGGGCCGACGGCGACGACGACCAGACCGGAAACTCCGGCTCGGCCTACGTCTTCGTGCGTAATGCCGGCGTGTGGACCCAAGAGGCCAAACTCCTCGCCAGTGATGGGGCATTGGAGGACAGATTCGGCGAGGCTGTCGCGCTATCGGGCGACACCGCCCTCGTCGCTTCGGCCAGAAACGACGACAATGGTCAAAACTCGGGCTCCGTATACGTATTCACGCGCAATGGCACCGTCTGGACCGAACAGGCCAAGCTCATTGCGAGCGACGGGGCAGCCGACGACTACTTCGGATGGTCCATCGCAGTATCCGGCGACAGCGCGCTCGTCGGAGCGTTCGGCAACGACGACAAAGGCTCGGGCTCCGGCTCGGCCTACGTATTCACGCGCAATGGCAGCGTCTGGACCGAGCAGGCCAAGCTCTTCGCGAACGACGGCACGGCGGACGACAGGTTCGGCGCATCGGTTGCGCTGTCGGCGAACACGGCGCTCGTGGGGGCGTACTTGGATAGCGACCTGGGCTCGGGCATCGGCTCGGCCTACGTGTTCGAGCGCAATGGCAGCGTCTGGACCCAGCAGGCAAAGCTCATCGCGGACGACGGCGCGGCGAGCGATTATTTTGGCATTTCGGTCGCGCTGTCAGGGGACTTGGCGCTCGTCGGGGCGTCTGGGGACAATGGCGCGAAACTGAATTCCGGCTCGGCCTACGTGTTCTTGCGCAGCGGCGGCACTTGGAGCCAAGATGCCAAGATTGTCCCGAGCTCCGACACGCAAGACGCCGAATTCGGTTATTCGGTCGCGTTGTCCGGAGACGCGGTGGTCGTCGGGGCGACGGGGGACATTGAAAAGGGCTATAACGCCGGCGCCGCGTATACCTTTTTGATACCACCGGGCAAGGGAAACGGCGTTCCGTGTGCAATGGGACCCGACTGTCAGAGTGGATTCTGCGTGGACGGCTTGTGCTGCGATACCGCTTGCGGTGGGGGCGTCTCGAACGATTGCCAGGCGTGTAGCATTGCGGCGGGAGCCCAAGCGGACGGAACCTGCGGTCTTTTCGTGACGGGCACCGAATGTCGAGCGAAAACGGGTGATTGCGACGTGGCCGAGTCATGCGACGGCGTCAGTGGCGCTTGTCCGAGCGACGTCAAGGTCCCAGCGAACACCGAATGCCGCGCGTCGGTGGGCGATTGCGACGTCGCCGAAGTGTGCGACGGTATGAATGGTGCCTGCCCGAGCGATACCTTGGTTGCTGCGAACAGCGAATGCCGAGCGAAAACCGGGCCGTGTGACGTCGCCGAAGTGTGCAATGGCATCGATGGGCAATGCCCGTCGGATGCCGTCCTCGGCGTGACGGAGGATTGCCGGCCTGCGGCTGGGCCTTGCGATATTCCCGAAAAATGCGACGGGTTCACGAAGGGATGCACGCAGGACTTGATGGCCCCGCCAGGCGCGATATGCCAAGCCGCCGCGGGCGAATGTAATAATTCGGCGACCTGCGACGGCATTTCGACGAGCTGCCCCATGCCTGCCAACAAGCCTGACGGCACCGTCTGCACGGGCGGCACGTGCTTGGCGGGCGTATGCATGGGTGGCGCCGGTGGAATGGGCGGAGCTGGTGGAATGGGCGGCGTCGGTGGAATGGGCGAAGGTGGAATGGGCGCGGGCGGCGAAGGTGGAATGGGCGCGGGCGGCGAAGGTGGAATGGGTGGCGGAGGGACGCCGCCGACGGGCGATATCAATCCCGAAGGTGATTGCTCGTGCCGCGTGGCCGGTTCTCCTTCGAGCGGCACGACGAGCGCTGGCAGCATGCTGCTTGCGCTGGGGCTCGGCTTGGGAATCATCAGGCGCCGGCGCAAGCGCCGATAAAACCCATCTCGCGGCCCTTCGCCATTGGCCCACCCATTTTCCGTGTTCGCGTGTGCGTTGCAGTGCCAATTCCAAATGCAGTTCATCGCCGAATCGATCCGCGTGCACGCGTACCTCGCCCCATCCCTCGTGCCCCGACGCGCCGTCATTCCCATCCCACAATATGGCATGTCACGGAAGCATGCGAACGAGCATCAAAACTCGATATCAATATCAAAGACAAACTGGTTTCGCGCGAAGCACGTCGCAATGCCGCATTGCCCAAAGACATCGATGCTCAGATATTCGGTTATTTCGATGTCCTCGAAGAGCAGCGCGAAGCGGCCAACCGAGTTGCCAAGGCGGCAAAGGGCAAGTCCGAGACGCCAGTCACGGAAGGTACGTGAGCCGCATCCATCTACCCGATCTCATCTCGCCCCGCCTGTGCTAAACCCGCGCACGTGAAGCTTCTCGCCCTCCTGCTCCCATTCGCCTTCGTCGCCCTTGGTTGCGGTTCGAGCGCGATCGTCCAGCAAGGGCCGAGTGACACGCTGCGCGCGTACGCTCAGGCGCTGCGCGAAGGGCGCGTCGATGACGCGTATCGGCTGCTCTCGGACGACGCCAAACGCTCGATGTCGCTCGATGCGTTCCGTCGCGCCGCGAAGGAAAACCCCCAGGAAATCAAAGAAATTGCTCAGGCCGTCTCGCGCCCTGCGAGCGATCCCGTCGTGACCGCAACGGTCAACATGCCGAACGGAGACGAGCTCTTGCTCGTGTACGAAAACGGCAAGTGGCGCATCGATGCCGCCGCGATCGACTTGTACAGCCAAGCAACGCCGCGCCAGGCGCTCGCAGGGTTTCTGCGTGCCTACGAACGCAAGCGGTACGATGTGATCCTGCGCTACGTGCCCGACGCGGAAAAAACGGGCGTGCTCCCGGGCGACGAGCCTCCGACGGCATCGGCCACAGCAGAAGCAGGATCGCCCACCGCGAATGCGCCAGCGTCCGCAGCGTCCGCGTCGACGACGGACATCACGGCGGAGAAGCTGCGCAAGGATTGGGAAGGTCCGCAAAAGGAGCAAATGAACCGCATTGTCCAGGCCATTCGAGCGGCGCTGCCCACGGCAGCCATCGAAGAGACCGGCGACAACGCGGCCATGTCCTACGGCGCCGGAGGAACCGTGGCGCTCGTGCGCGAACACGGCCTCTGGAAGATCCGAGATTTTTGACGACGCCTACCCGGTTTCCACATTTGAGGCTCGGATCGCCTTCGGCGCCCTTCGCCCCAAACCCCGCGGCGCTCGACGAAAAAATGTACTAGGTTGGCGCGCATGGCATCCAGTGGCGCACCGCCATCTCGTCCACCTCCGCCGCCTCCGCCCGAGGACAGTGTCCCCATCCTTCCGCTCCGGAATTCCGTTCTGTTCCCTATGTCCGTCGTTCCCATCAACGTCGGACGTCCACGGAGCGTGCGGCTCGTCGAGGATCTTCTCGGTCGCGAAAAAGCGCTCGTCGGCGTGCTCAGTCAGCGCTCGTCGGACGTCGATGAGCCGACGTTCAAGGATCTGTACACGATCGGCACGATCGCTCGTGTCGTGAAGGTGATTCGACTCGGGCCGAGCAACTACTCGGTGGTGCTGCATGGTCTCGGTCGGTTTCGCATGCGAGGTACGTCGTCGCTCGAGCCGTACATGCGGGCGAAGATCGAACGCATTCCGGAATCGCTCGTGCGCGACGTGGAGCTCGATGCG
Organism: Polyangiaceae bacterium; assembly: GCA_016715885.1. Classification (NCBI taxonomy): domain Bacteria; kingdom Pseudomonadati; phylum Myxococcota; order Polyangiales; family Polyangiaceae; species Polyangiaceae bacterium. Next base: position 591,075 of record JADJXL010000025.1, on the reverse strand, counting down.
CTCGGCACGGGGCTTCGCGAAGCAACGCGCGAAGTGCTCGCGCTGATGCCGAACTTGCCGCGCGACACGGCGAGCATTCTCGACAACGTGCGCGAACCCGGAGCGCTCGCGGATCTCATCGCGTCGAACTTTCCTCAAGCGCAAGCGTCGGTCGCAAACAAGCAAGAGATCCTCGAAGCGTTCGACGTGAAGGCGCGAGTGCGCTTGGTGCTCGCGATGGTGGGCCGGCAGCTCGAAGTGCTGCGCGTGAAGAAAGAAATCTCCTCGATGGTGCAAGAGGAGACGGGCAAGAGCCAACGCGAAGACATTCTTCGGCAGCAGATGAAGAGCATTCGCGAAGAGCTCGGCGAGTCATCCGAGGACGACGAGATCGAGGAGCTTCGCGAGCGGGTTCGGAAGGCCAAACCGCCCACGGATGTGGAAAAAGTAGCTCGAAAGCAGCTCAACCGCATGCGTTCGATGGCGCAGCAGTCGGCCGAGTACAACCTGACGCGGACGTACGTCGAATGGATCGCGGACTTGCCGTGGTCGAAGACGACGGTGGATCGTTTGAGCACCAAAGAAGTTCGTCGGTGCTTGGACGAAGACCACATGGGTCTCGAAAAGGTGAAGAAGCGCATCGTCGAGTACTCGGCGATTCGTCAGCTTCGCACGGACAAGAAGGGACCGATTCTGCTGTTCATTGGGCCGCCTGGTGTGGGTAAGACGTCGCTGGGCAAGTCGATTGCGCGAGCGATGGGACGGCAGTACGAGCGCATCGCGCTGGGCGGAGTGCGAGACGAGGCGGAGGTTCGAGGGCATCGGCGCACGTACGTGGGGGCGCTACCTGGGCGCATCATTCAGGCGCTGAAGAAAGCGGGCACGAAGAACCCGGTGTTGGTCCTCGACGAAGTGGACAAACTCGGAGCGGACCTGAGGGGTGATCCGGCGGCGGCGCTGCTCGAGGTACTGGATCCGGAGCAGAATGCGACGTTTCAGGATCACTACTTGGACATGCCGTTCGACTTGTCGCAGGTGACGTTTTTGGCGACGGCGAACAACCGGGACACGATTCCTGCGGCGCTGATGGATCGCATGGAGGTGATCGAGGTACCGGGGTACACGCGCACGGACAAACTCGGCATTGCACGTGAGTTTTTGGTGCCGAAGCAGCTCAGCGCGCACGGGCTGACGGACGAACGTCTCGAGTTCATCGAGGAGGGCGTTGCGGCGATCATCGATCACTACACGCGGGAAGCTGGCGTGCGTGGTCTCGAGCGGGAGATTGCGGCGGTTTGTCGCGCGACGGCGGTGCGACTGGCCGAGGGCATCGACGTGCGCGAGGTGGTCGGAGCGGAGCATGTGGAGAAGGTGCTCGGGCCGCATAAGTATCGACCGGAGATCGCGGAGAAGGTGCTCGAGCCCGGGGTTGCGACGGGTTTGGCATGGACGCCTGGAGGTGGGGAGCTTCTGTTCATCGAAGCGTCGAAGATGCCTGGCAAAGGCAACATCGTGCTGACGGGGAACATGAAGAACGTGATGCAGGAGTCGGCGACGACGGCTGTATCGTTCGTGCGGAGCAAGGCGGATCGGTTGCATTTGGATCCGGAGTGGTTGAAGAACATCGACTTGCACTTGCACGTGCCGAAGCACGGGGTTCCGCGGGATGGTCCTGCGGCGGGCGTGACGATGTTCACGGCGGTATGCTCGCTGCTGCTCGATTGTCCGGTTCGTTCGGACATTGCGATGACGGGCGAGATATCGCTGCGCGGGCGGGTGATGCCGGTGACGGGCGTGAAGGAAAAGCTTCTTGCGGCGCATCGGGCGGGTATCAAGCACGTGCTGATTCCGGCGAAGAACCGGCGGGACTTGGACGACGTGCCGAGAGACATTTTGGACGCGGTTCAAGTGACGCTCGTCGATTCGATGGACGAGATACTCCCGATTGCATTGGCGCAGGTTGCGGCGCCTGCTTCCTGAGTCGATTGCGGTGTTGCCGTTTGGGGGGGCGCAGCATGATTGAGCACGAGCCCCCCTTCAATCGGCACATCTTCGGAAGGTGCTTATGAATTCGGGTGAAGTTCTCGATGGGCAATACCGTGTTCTGCGGCTGATTGGCGAAGGGGGGCAGGGGGCTGTTTACGAGGCGGAGGATTTGGACATTGGGGCTCCCGTTGCCATCAAGATTTTGAAGCGTGAGGTTGCCGATTCACCTGAATTCACGACGCGTATGCGCCGCGAAGCGCGAGCGATGGGGGTGCTTTCGGGGACTGCGGCGGTGCAAGTTTTTGCGCTGAATCGCACGAAAGAGGGGCAGATGTACATCGTGATGGAGATGCTGCGTGGGCATGATTTGGAGCGGCATCTCCATAAGCACGAGCGAGAGTTCGGGCCGTTGCCGGTGCCGACGATGATTGAGTTATTGGCCCCGATCGTGGACACGCTCGAAGCTGCGCACGCGCGGGGGATCGTTCATCGAGATTTGAAGCCGGCGAATATTTTCGTATTGGATTCGACCGCGCGGGGGCGTGTGCGACTCCTCGATTTTGGAATGATCAAAGATCTCTCCGCATCCACGCCGCTGACGCAGGACGGGTATGTCGTCGGGTCGCCGTCGTTCATTGCGCCGGAGAGTTGGCAGGGGTCATCGATTACGATATCGTCGGCTGCCGACATGTACGCGATGGGGGCGGTGATTTATCGAATACTGGCGGGGCATGTACCATTTCGTGGTGAATCGCTGGTCGATGTGGTCAGGCTCGTCATTCGGGGGCCGAGACCGACGTTGACGGACAAGAGGCCGGATTTGCCGAAGGGAATCGATCGCTGGGTGGCGCGAGTGCTCGCGGTCGAGCCGCAGCATCGATTTGCGTCGATTCGTGAGATGTGGTCGACATTGATGGACTTGCTCAAGGGCTGGTCGGGCGATTTCCAGCGAAACAGTATTCCGCCGCGGGGAAGCGTGCCGCCGGGGCGAGGGCAATAGACAAGCGCGTCACTCGTGCCGCAATGCCTCGATGGGATTGAGCCGCGCGGCTTTGCGCGCGGGCAAATACCCGAATGCGACGCCGACGGCTGCGGAGAACCCGAACGCTCCCGCGATGGTCGCCGGTGAAATGGAATAGGGGAGCGATAACGCCGACGTCGCTGCATATGACAGCGACAAACCAAATGCGATGCCCAGCATTCCGCCGAGCATGGCGAGCACGACGGCTTCGACGAGGAATTGCATGAGGACTTCGCTTGCGAGGGCACCGATGGCGAGGCGCGTGCCGACTTCGCGCGTTCGTTCCGTGACGCTGACGAGCATGATGTTCATGATGCCAATGCCGCCGACGAGCAAGCTGACGGCGGCGATTCCACCGAGCAGGCTGGTCATGGAAGCGGTCACGCTGCTCATGGTGTCTGCAATTTCTTGCATGTTGCGTACGTTGAAATCGTCGAGCGCACCGGGGGCAATGCGTCGCCTTTCGCGCAAGAGATCCTCGATTTGCGATTGGACCGATGCGGTATACGAAGACCCTGCCGTTTGCACGTAAATGGAGCCGACGTTGAGGTTGCCGGCGACGCGCCGTTGAAATGCGCGCAGCGGCATGAGCACCACGTCGTCTTGATCGCCCCCGACGGCAGCTTGGCCTTTCGCGGCCAATACACCCACGACGAGGCACGACATCTGGGCGACACGAATGCGTTTTCCCATCGGGCGTTCTTCGCCGAACAGGTTTTCGCGAACGGTTTTTCCCAAAATGCAGGCCGCCGTTCCCGTGGCCATTTCGGTTTCCGATAAAGTGCGGCCAATGTCGATTTTGTATCCGCGTACGTCGAAGAACGCCTCGTCGATCCCAATGGTGGACGTAGGCCAATTTTGATTGCCATAAACGACCGTCGCACCCGATTGGGCGGTGGGCGCCAGGGCCTGCATGCCTACGATTTCGCGCCGAAGCGCATCCACGTCGTCCTGCTGAAAAGGAACGGCTGGCGTGCGCACAGGCCCGCGTCGCGCGGCTCCAGGCGACACCACGAGGAGGTTTTCGCCGAGCGCTCCGACGTCGGCTCGCACCTTTTGCGTTGCACCTTCACCAATCGTGACCATGGCAATGACCGCGCCGACACCGATCATGATGCCCAGCATCGTCAGAAAGGATCGCAATGCATTTCGGCGCACTTCGCGCAGCGCCATGACGAGCGTCGTCCACAGCATCAGTTCGCCCCCGAAATGATACGGCCGTCGCGGAATACCACCGTCCGCGTCCCGTATTCGGCCATGTCCGGCTCGTGCGTGACCATGACGACCGTAATGCCATGCTCGCGATTGAGCTTCGTCAAAAGATCCATGATTTCGGCTTTTCGAGCCGTATCCAAATTGCCGGTCGGCTCGTCTGCCAAAAGCAGCGATGGCTCGGTCACGAGCGCCCGGGCAATCGCGACGCGTTGTTGCTGCCCACCCGATAATTGAGCGCTCGTGTGCCCAGCGCGATTGTCGAGTCCCACGAGCGTGAGCGCTCGAAGGGCCCTTTGCCTTCGTTCTTCGGCGGGAACGCGCCGATAGATGAGCGGCAATTCGACGTTTTCGAGCGCCGACGTCCGAGCGAGCAAGTTGAAGCCTTGAAAGACGAATCCTATGAAATGGCGCCGGAGCAGCGCGCGTTGGTCATTGTCGAGTTTGCCCACGTCCACGCCACGAAACAAATACTGCCCACCCGTGGGCACGTCGAGACAACCAATCACGTTCATGGCCGTCGACTTGCCCGAACCGCTCGATCCCATGATGCTCACGAATTCGCGAGGCTCTATTTTCAAGTCCACGCCGTCGAGCGCACGCACTTCGGATTCGCCTTCTCCATATACCTTTTCGACACCGCGGAATTCCACAATGGGAAATGCTCCGCCATTCGCCGTCGGCTCATCCACGGGGCGCCTCGACGGCCGTCAAAATGACTTCGGTGCCTTCCGTGATTTCGTCCGACTTGATTTCCGTGCGAATCCCATCGCTCGGACCAACCTCCACGTTGACGCGCTTGGGTTCACCGCCGGTAGGCAACCAGAGCGCGGGCTTGCGCGGTCCCGCTCCAGGCCCGCCAGGAGCGCGCGTATTTTGCCTCGTAGGCCCCCTCCTCGCCGTTGGCAAGAATTGATCGACCGACACGCCCTTTTTCGTATTCGCATCGTCGCGACGACGATTCGGATTGAATCGCAACGCTGCATTGGGCGCGAGCAGCACGTCTTTCCGCTCGTCCACCACGATGGTCGCCGTGGCCGTCATTCCCGGGCGCAGCAATCGTTTTTCATTGTCCACCGAAAGCCATGCTTCGTACGTCACGATGGTCGTACCGGCCGTCGGGAGGTTTTTTACGGCCAGCACTTTCGAATCGAACGTTCGTTGCGAATAGGCATCGACGGTGAACGTCGCCGTTTGACCTTCGACCACGGATCCCACGTCCGCTTCGTCCACCTGCACGTTGAGCTGCAATTCGCCGAGGTCCGCGGCGAGCACGAAAAGCACCGGAGTTTGCAGGCCCGACGTGACGGTTTGTCCTGGCTCGACGGCTCGATTCAGCACCACCCCGTCGATGGGCGAACGAATGACGGCTTTGGAGAGATTGGTTTGAGCGACTTTCAGCGATGCTTGGGCCAGGGTCACTTGAGCGCCCGCGGACACGATCTGTGCCTTGGCTCGTTCGTGATTGGCTTCGAGCGTTTCGAAGTCTTGCTGCGCGAGCAACCCCTCCGCGACCGTGTTCTTGCCACGATCCACCTTCAATTTGGCTTCGTTCGCCGTCGCCTTCGCATTCCGCAACGTCGCACTTGCAGCCGTGAGTTGCGCTTGCGCTTCTTCGACACGCGCCTTGTACGTTTCCGTGTCAATCTCTGCCAATATTTGCCCGCGCGTCACCTTGTCGTTGAAGTTCACGTGAACTTGAAGTACGCGCCCCGTGATTTCCGCACCAACCTCGACCGTGCTTCGCGCCTTGAGCGTTCCCGTCGCCGTCACGCTCACCCGCAAGTCGCCTCGTTCCACCTTTTGTGTTTGATATTGCGTCGTTTGCGTCGTCGCCGTCTGCTTCTTCCACACGGCAAAACCGCCGCCGGATGCTGCGAGGAGAAAGGCGATGAGTGCTATCCACCGAAAGCGTGTGCTTTTTTTCTTCTTCGCGACGACACGTAGGACCTCCGGATCGCCTCCGGGTTGTTCGATGGTTCGAGAAGCTGACATGATGGCCGACCTTGGACGTACTTCGGCCATGGCGCCCTACGTCGTCAAGTGAAAGTTGCGCCGGGGCTACTTCGACCGAACGCGATGTTCGGAGATCCAGGCTCGCGCTTGCTGTTCCGTGTCGAAGAAGACGGCTCCTGCGCCCGAATTCACCGAATTGATGAGCTTCACGGCCTTGTTCATCATCGCGACCACGGTTCGAGCTTGGAAAGACGAACCGTACGTCACGACGGCTGCGACGCGTGCAACGTCGACCTTTTTTGCCGCATACGCGCGTGCTTCTGGCGTGATGAAACCGCCTCTACGTGCGTCCCGGAGGATGTAGACGCGGATAGGGGGCGGGATGGCCGAGATGATATCGTCGAAAGCCTTGAAGTGCTCGAGCTCCACGTCTCCGTCGTAGTGAACGTGCGCGACGTCGGGGGGTTCGATTTCGAGAACGTGCGGCCCCACTCGGTGCACTTCGGTGGCATGGCCGTTACCTTCTGACATCGTGAGGCACTCTACATGGGATGTGTAGAAAGAGGCCAGAAAAATGTGCGAGCTTTCAAGTGTCGCGAAGTTCTAGCTGGCGATTCGCGGGGGACGGTCAAGGCGTGGCGAGGTTCGACCGATTGCGGTGAGCGGCGATCCATGCTCGAGCTTCGGCTTCTGAGTCGAAGAACACGATCGTAGGCGCATTCTTGTTGAAGAGCCGCATCGCCTTGTTCAGCATCGTGATGATTGTACGCCCGTGAAACGATGCGCCAAATGTCACGATGGCGGCGACTCGTGCAATATCGACTTGCCGTGCGATGAAGCGGCGGGCTTGCGCGGTGACTTCGCCGCCATTACGAGCGTCCCGAAGGACGTAGAGGGGTGTTGGCGGCGGCACGGCGTCCATGATGGTTCGAAAAAATATTTCGAAGTGTTCGCGTTCCACAACGCCGTAGAGCCGAATGTGCAGCGTGTCCGGCTCTTCGATTCGCATTTGGTGCGGGCCGACGCGTTGAAAGTCGAGAGCTCGAGTCTCGTGAGCTTCCATCGTGCGCTACTTTAGACGTTTTGTTTGGTGATGCTAGGAAAATTTCCTAGTGTGTATGCTTTGGTGCATCGAGGTGGCATTCTTGCTCGAGGCGGTGTAGGAGGGGGAGTTGTTACGCAACGGTACGATGGTACGATGACGAGGATTGGCACGCCGATGAAGCTCTACGACGAACTTGCCACGTGGTGGCCTCTTCTATCGCCTCCGGCCGATTACGCCGAGGAAGCGGCATTTTATACGAAATGTTTGCTCGATGCGGGGGACTCTCCCGCGCGCACGTTGGTCGAGCTTGGCAGCGGCGGAGGGAACAATGCTTCGTTTCTCAAGGCGCACTTCGATATGGTGCTGGTCGATCCGGCGCCTGGGATGCTCGAAGTGAGTCGTGCGCTGAATCCCGAATGCGAGCATGTTCGAGGCGACATGCGCACGGTACGGCTCGGGCGAACGTTCGACCGCGTGTTCATTCACGACGCCATTACGTACATGACGAGCGAGGCGGATTTGCGAGCGGCGATCGAGACGGCATTCATTCATTGCCGGCCGGGGGGCTCGGCACTTTTTGCGCCTGATCATCTGCGCGAAAACTTCAGCGTGCCCTATACTGAATGCGGTGGTGAGGACGACGGCGTTCGTGGATTGCGATACCTTGCATGGGTTTGGGATCCCGATCCGACGGATACGACGTACACCGTGGATTATGCGTACATGTTGCGCGAAGCGAATGGGGAGGTTCACGTCGTACACGATCGGCACATCGAGGGGCTTTTTTCGCGCGCCGATTGGTTACGGATCCTCGAAGAAGTGGGTTTTCAGGCGCGAAACGTGCCGTTCGACCATTCCGAGCTGGAGCCGGGGAGTTACGAATTGTTTGTCGGGGTAAAACCGCGGTAGGGGCACTGCTGGGGAATCTGGGTTTGCCCGCCTGGGGAGGGCTACCTCCGTCGAAGTTTGAACACGCTCCAAGATGCGGGGGAGGGGATTTCGGGGGCGACAGCGGGCAGGGGAAGGTGCTACAGTGCGGGCGAGCATGGGTACGGAGAAGAGCGAGCAGGCGAATTTGACAAGGCGTTCTGTCGCGGCGGACGATCAGGAGACGCGGAGCGTCTCGATGGAACGTCTTTCCAACGGTGGCTCGGTAGAAGTTACATTTTCATTCCCTGCAACCGATGAAGGAAGGGCTGCATTACGCGCATTGGAGCATGCGCTCGATGAGGGAACATCGACAACGATGGATGGCAAATACCTTGCATCAGGTGGATATCCACTTTCGCATCGAAGGCGACGTGGTCGGATTCCGCTGCCCACTCTCATCGAGGTACATGCGTCCAAGCCATCCGAGCATAGGATTTCTATGCGGCTCGAGGTGTCATCGCAAAATGGCACCGTAGCGCTTCCCTATATTGAGTTTCGTATTGTGAGAAGCGACAGCACCCGAGTAACGCTTGTGAATGATCATCAAGCCATCCCACTCGAGGTGACCCTTGATCTGCATATTCGGGAGAAAAATGGCTTGGTGCGTCTACGCAAGGTGCGTATTGGCAGGACCCCCGCGGACGAAAAGGAAATGGTAGCCGTCCTGCTCTGGACCATGCGTTCCAGCAGCCGAATTCGACTCATCGATATCGAACGCAATGTTATCGTGCATGAGAGCGACTTGTCATCCGTGGAACGAGATACATCGTTGCCTGACCTTGTTCGCTATCATGAGATACTCGAGAAACTGTGTTTCATTGAAGCGAGAGCCCGCCGATTCGGGGCGATGGGTCTGGATCGTGAGCTGAACGAAGACGACGCCGCGTTGATTGAAGAGCTGTTCATGATCGTTCGCGACGGCCAAGTCGAGAAAACAACAACGCTGGATTTCATGGTCAAGCCAGATTCACAAATTCCAGAACATGCTGGGGCCGAAATCAAGCTCCATTTTGATATGGAACCGGTAGACCTTTGCGGAACCCGGAATCGATTTGGGTAAAATGCGGATGATCGTCAAAGATGTTCCCCGCTTTTTCGACGAATTTCGCCGAGCGGCTCTTGAAGCTCACGAAAACGGCACACCCGCTCGAGCTCATATCGAATCCATGCCCATTGTTGAAGAATATTTGGACTGGCTACCACGTTCGGACGCAGAAAGGGAGCGTCTTCAATCGCTTGCAGCAACACAAGCGGGTTATTTTACCGCCTGGCAGGCGATTGAGCTCGGATATGCATCAACGGATATTCTCGAATTGAAGGAACACGTCGACCTGATCGCCGACGGCGTATATCGCTTCGTGCATTATCCCCCGTCCGACCACGAAGACCTCGTCATCACCTGGCTCCAGACCGAAAAGCAAGGCGTGTTCTCGCACGACACGGCCCTCGCATTGCACGAGCTGTCCGACATATTGCCCGTTCGTACTCACGTCACCGTCCCGCCAGGATGGAAGCCCATCGAAGGTATGCAGCTTTCGGCGAATACGGTCGTTCATCATGGAAACGTGGATGCATCCGAAATCACTTGGATGGGACCCGTTCCATTTACCAAACCACTGCGAACGCTCGTGGATTGTATCGATGATCAATTACCGCCCGATATTCTGGATCAAGCCTTGTCGGATGCCTATCGCCGCGGCATGTTGAGTCCCGCAGAACTCCATACCCTTCAAGCACGCAAAGCCAAATCTGCATGAACCAAAGGCGCTATGCGAATGCCGACGCTTTCAAGCAAGCTCTCGAAGCTCGGCTAAGGAAAAAGGCTTCCGAGCTTGGGCAAACCATTCCACGTGTTCGCCAGCGAGCCGTCTTCGATCGCTTTGTCGCTCGAATCTTCCAGCACTTTGGTGACCGAGCCGTTCTGAAAGGTGGCGTGGCTCTCGAATTGTTTCTTTCGGAAGCTCGCATGACGCGCGACGTGGATTTCGCTTTCTATGGTTCGTCAGAAGGGTTGCAGCTCGAGTTGGCCCGTGCGGGGCAACTCGAGCTCGGTGACTTTATGACGTTCGAAATCCAGCCGCATGCGACCGTTCCGACGATTGAAGGGCCAGGTGTCGTGTATGATGGATTTCGTTTTCAGGTTGAAGCGCGCCTAGCCGGCAAAATATATGGCGACCGTTTCGGTCTCGACGTCGCGTTTGGTGATCGTATGGCGATTCCACCAGCGACGCTTCCCTGCGGTGATCTCTTTTCCTTTGCAAATTTGCCTCAATCTCAGGCTCGCGTCTACGCACGCGAAGTTCATTTGGCAGAAAAGCTCCACGCGTATACTCTGCCTCGACTGACCGAAAACTCGCGCATCAAAGATCTGCCCGATATCGTCGTGCTAGGCACGTCGGCGCAATTTCGTAGCGACGACCTTCGTCGCGCAATTGTAGAAACATTCTCGCATCGTGCGAGCCATCCCATACCCGACGCGCTGCCCCGGCCTCCCGAACGCTGGACCGGCGGTTATGCACGCATGGCGCGCGAAAACAACCTCCCTTGGCCCACGCTCGACGACGTCTTTCAACGCGCCAGCGCCTTCCTCAATCCCATTCTTGCCAGCGAAAACGGTACCTGGAACCCCGATACCTGGTCGTGGCAATCGTCCGCGTGAGCACCCTCATTCCGCCGCTGCCCCCATCCATTCGCCCGCCCTTGCAAACGCCAGCTCCTCGAGCATCGCCGCCGCATCCGCCATAGCCCGTTCAACCGACCCCGCAAATTCAGCAAGCGACTCGATCCGCACGAAATGCGCCAATAGCTCGGTTTTCATCGCTTCATCGACCGAACCACCAATCGCAATTGAAACGATGTTCTTTCGCGCCGCACGCCGAGCGACCCCGAGCGGCGCTTTACCCATCAATGTTTGCCCATCGAGACGCCCTTCACCCGTGATGACGACGTTTGCATCGTCGAGCCATCCATCAAATCCAATCGCATCCAACAAAACGTCGATTCCCGATACGAGTCGCGCATTGCAGGCACTTGCGAAACGAGCGCTTCGACGAGGCCCTCGCCGCCATCCGCGAGAGCGACGACGACCGCATCGATACCAGCTCGCCGCATACCACGAGCAATGGCATCACCCGCCTGGCGCGACGAAAGCGTGCCCTTGAACGACGCGCAGGCAATGACGGCAATGTTGCGGCTCGATCCCACGTCTTCGGCTCCGTGACGACATCGATTGTAGCGATAAGTCAGCCGCGTGACGAGCAAAAAATCGTGGAAGCGTGCTATTTTCAAGGCGATTCGGTTTTTCCCGGGCCGATGCCCCAAGAGGCGCTTGACACGCGACGCGGCATCTCGTTTCTTGCCTCGAGCACGAACCTTCATGAAACCGATCGACGTTGGCATCATTGGTTGCGGTACGGCAGGCAGTGCCGCAGCGCTTTTTCTTTCGCGGGCGGGACATCGCGTCACCATCTACGAACGCGTCGCAAACCCGGGTCCCGTGGGAGCAGGTGTGATGCTTCAGCCGACGGGAAAAGCGGTGCTCGAGCTTCTGGGACTCGCAGACGCCGTCGTTTCACGATGTACGCCGATTACGAGACTGGTTTGTCGCTCCGATCGAGGCCGAAACATATTCGATTTGCACTACGGCGACATCCCGGGCAATCACGTGGGCCATGGCCTGCATCGCGGCGTGCTTTTCGAGCACCTTTTTCAAGCCGTGCAAGCCGCAGACGTCACGCTTCGCCTTGGCGTTGCCATCCAAGATCTAGCCGATGCCGGCGAAGGGCGGGTCCATTTCGTCACACCCGAAGGAAAACGTCTCGGTCCGCATGCGTTGTGTATCGTCGCCGATGGAGCAAAATCGCATTTGCGTGACGATACCTCGATTCGCAAAACGATTCGCCCCTATCCGTGGGGCGCATTATGGTTTGTTGCGGACGATGCTCGGGGGCAATTTCGCGGCGAGCTTGCGCAAGTCGTCCGGGGATCTCGGCGCATGATGGGCCTATTGCCAACGGGGTTCGGCCCAGGAAGCGGATCGACCGACAAAGTCAGTTTGTTTTATAGCCTTCCGGCCGCAAAGGTGAATGAATGGCGCGCCGCGGGGCTCGATGCGTGGAAGCGCGACGTCGTGGCGCTCGATCCGCGCGCCGAAGTGGTACTCGAGCAAATTCATTCGGTCGACGATGTTCTTTTCGCGCAATACCACGACGTGTCGATGTATCCGTGGAACGACGATCGCGTCGTGTATTTGGGCGACGCGGCGCATGCCATGAGCCCGCAGCTCGGCCAGGGAGCCAACTTGGCATTATGGGATGCAATGGTATTGGCAAACGCCCTTTCCATGCACGACCTTTTGCCCGAAGCGCTCAATGCATATTCACGTATGCGGCGGTCGCATTTGGGCTACTATCAATTCGTCACGCGCTGGGTGACGCCATTTTTCCAGAGCCATCTTACGCCGCTCGGATGGCTTCGGGACGTTGGTTTTCCCATTGCGATGAAATTACCGTTTGCGCGGCGTTTGATGGTCAAGAGCATGTGCGGATTGGCCCAAGGGTTTGGCTTGGGCGCACCTCTCGCGCTGCCGGCTCACGAATCCCGAAGCGCGCTCGGATCGTGAAGTGTGAATCAGCCCTTTTTCGGGCCTGTCACCGGCACGAACGATCCATGCTGGACGCGATCCATTCCCGGTTTGGGCAGCGAGCCTGGAAGCACGGTAACCTTCGCCTCGCCCACGATTTGCCCGCGACCTTCCACCCATTCGTTGCGCTCGGCAACCCACGCCATCACGGCAGCACGCACTTCGTCCGAAATGCCACGCGGATCGTCCTGATCTGTAAGCGATAATCCCGTGTCGTAACGGTATCGCACTTCCATCGGGCGATCCGGGCTCAGGTTTTTCTGGGCCTCGCGTTGAGCCGCTCGGGCCGCTTCATCTTCCTTCGCTCGTTCTGCACGCGCTGCTTCCGCGGCCTTCGCGCGCGTTTCCGCAAGTTCCTTTTCCGCCGCACGTTCCTCGTCGTCGAGCGGTCGCATGGTCTTCTTCAGACGGTCGTTTTGCTCCCGCGTCAGCCCTTCGAAGACCACGCCCAGCACGTCCGTGAAGCGTGGGCGTTCACGTAGCCACGCGGCCGTTGCTTCTTCATCGGCAAACTCCTCGAAGGATGTGTCGCCGGTCTTCATGTTCTCGAGCTTCAGCATGATCTTCATGGATGTGCATGATCTCCGAGATGGCGCCGGTTGACAATGCCCACTACGCTCGAACTGGACAAAAGACGCGCCCGCTCGTTCTTGGGGCCGGCTCACAGTCTCGCGGTTTTGCTCTTTCTCCTCGCATGTGCGCCCATATCGTGTACGATCCGCACCCAATTCGTGTCATGACTCACCGACTGCGCCCATGAAACCCTTGTCGATGTTCCATCGTGCAATTGAATGGTTGCGCTCCTTTTGGGCGGCGCGATCGGTTTCATCCATTGCGACGTTCGTCGTCGTCCTGAGCATCGGGGCGATTGGATTTCTGCCGCTTTTCGACGGTCCTGGATACGAAAGTGCACTGGCGGCGGGAATTGTCGTGCCGATCGTCACGGTCATTGCCACGGCGCTCGAATTGTCACGCGAACGCCTCGCGCCGATCGATGCTTTGAGCAAAGGTGTGGCAAATGGTGCGAAATTCGTAGCGATCGCGTGGTTCGTCACCATGCTCCACGGATTGCGCAATGGCTTTTGCGATCCGTGGAGCGGCAGCGCGCATTACGCGCTCGGGCCAGGCGTAGGCGCGGTCCTCGCGGGCGCATGGGGCGCCGTTGCGGGCGAATTTGCGGGACGTGCCAAGAAAAGGCGCCTCGTTGCGGTGCTTTTGGGGCTTGCGGCTCCGCTTTTGTCGGTCGTCGTGTCCCTTTTGCGGTTTTACACGAGCCCGATGGTCTTTGCGTACGACCCATTCGTCGGTTTTTTCAGTGGTAGCTTTTACGATACCATCATCGATTTTTCCGGTCTTTACACCTATCGCGTCGGATCCGCGGCCACGCTTCTCGCTTCGGTCGTGATCGCGCTTCACTTGCAGCGTTCGGCAAGCGGAAAGCTCGTTTTTCGATCACTTGGGCGCCCGGGCCTCGTCCTTTTGGGCATGGGCGCCGCGGCCGCGAGCATTCTTTTGAACGCAAACGGTCATCGATTTGGGCATTGGCATACGGCAAGCACGATCAAGGGGCAGCTTGCGGCGCCGGTATCCGTCGGTCGCTGCGATGTATTCGCCGCGCGCGGGATTCCTCGGGCCGACGTCGAACGGTTTGCCCGAGAATGCGATGGGCACATCATCGAGCAAGAAGCGTTTCTCGAAACTCGAGGCCCCGCGCGGATAGCAGCGTATCTATTCGCAGATTCGGCGCAAAAAGGCGCGCTCATGGGAGCTGCAGACACGTACATTGCCAAACCGTGGCGCAAGGAAGTCTATTTGCAGCAAAATGGTTTTCCGCATCCAATCCTGGGGCACGAGATTGCGCACGTCATGACCGGCGCGTTTGCCCGAGGACCGTTTGCCGTTGCCGGAAAGTTCGCAGGACTTTGGCCAAATCCAGGGCTCATCGAAGGAATTGCGGTCGCGACGAGCCCGCACGAGGGGGCATTGTCAGCGCGTGATTGGGCCCGAGCCATGAAAGATTTGGGTCTGCTCCCAGGCGTCGAACGGCTTTTTGCCATGGGGTTTTACGGGCAAAACTCGAGCGTCGCGTACACCGTGAGCGGTGCTTTCGTGTCTTTCGTCAAAGAACGACACGGCGCTGCTGCATTACGAGCGTGGTATGGTGGAGCAGACCTTCCCGAGGCGACTGGAATGTCTTGGGATGCGCTCGAAAAAGCATTTCACGAAGATTTGATGCTCGTGACGTTACCCGATGCGGCCATGGCTCAAGCCCGTGCGCGCTTCGATCGCCCCGGTCTGTTTTCACGGCGATGTCCTCATGTCGTCGATGGATGCCGAAAGCGAGCCGAAGAACAGCGATCTCGCGGTGATGACGACGGCGTCATGGAGACGCTCGGTGAATGGCTCGCGCTCGATCCGGGTGACGCGAGCGCCCGCGTTGCAGCGGCGCGAACGCTCATGCGTTTGGGCCGACTGCAAGAAGGCAAGGCGGCGCTTCAGGCGATTGTCGACGAAGAACGTTTCGTGAGGTACGTGCGCGATCAAGCTCTCGAAGAACTTGGCGATTTGGAGCTCGAAGGGGGCGACACGGAGCGCGCGATCGTGCATTATCGCGAGGTCATGTCGCGGTCGCTCGATGAAAACGTATTGCGCACGCTCGAAGTGAAGCTCGAAGCGGCACGTAATCCGCGTGCGAGGCGAGCGATCGTGGAGCTGCTCATTGGAAGTGGCGGTCGTGGGCCGGATAGGGTGCGCGCTGCGGAGGAGCTCGGGGCGTGGGCTGCGGCGGCTCCTGAGGATGGTTTGCCCGAGTATTTATTGGCGCGAAGCTTGGTGAATGCGGGGCAATTCGACGACGCCGCGAAGCGTCTGGACAGGGCGCTTCTTGCGGGGCTTCCGATAGCGCGTGTTTCGGCGGAAGCCATACGGCTGCGTGCGTTTGCTGCTTGCGCGCTCGGCGATGTGCCGGCCGTGGAGCGAATGGCTGAAGCGTACGTGGCGAGGTCGGACGTGTTTTTGGCGAGGCGCGAGGCAATGGCGAAGTTTGCGTCACGCTGTACGGGAAAAACCATTCGCATAGGTACGAATGCAGCACCTGAGGGAGGGGCACGATGAGCAGCAGTGGAGCGTCGGACCAGCACCTTGTCGTGCTCAATGCTGCTTTACGTGTCGCGGCGCGACACCCGAGTTTGCTTGCGCCAGTGGCTTTCAAAGAGCTCTTCGATGCGCTCTCTTCGCATCTTCCCATTGCGGGCTTGGTCGCGCTCATCCCGGATGGCGAAGGGTATCAGCGCATTTATGTCGACATGTCGGATAAGTTGTCTCCGTCCCCCATTGGGTCGGGAAGTCGCATTCCGCAGATGGCGGTCATCGACGAGAGCATTTATATCGAAGGACGTCCCTTCGTGTGCAACGACACGCGCGTGGGCAATGAAGTACATCGGATTGCGGCGGCTTCTGGGTTTCTTTCCTATGTGCTCGTACCCATCAAGTCGGCCGACGGAAAGCGTACGGTCGGCGAATTGGCGTATTTGTTTCGCGAAGTGGGCGAGGCACTGCGTGCGCCGCTCGAGTTGCTCGTCGCCGTATGTGAAGTCGTGGGGCTGAGTTTCGAGCGAGCCGTGCGTTTTGCGCGCGATCGTCGGTTGGCAATGATTCTCGACACGTCCAGTGATGCGATGCTGGCCTGGGATGACCAAGGTCGCGTGACGGATGCGAATGCGGCTGCGAGCGCCCTGACGGGGTTCCCTCGCGAAGAATTGCTTGGCCGTGACATCGGAACGCTGCTCGAACCGCGACCCGACAGGGTGAAGGGATTGCCGGCGCCGGATGCACGCATCGTGCTTCTGGCGCGCGGAGTCGATGGGGAAGAATATCGATTGCCCGCGGCAGCGACGATTACCGCGGTCGAGGACGATCCACTCGTCGCATGTCACGCCCTCATTCGAGACTTGACGGCGTGGGAAATGCGTGAACGCGAGGTGGTGCTGCATTTGGCGCGTATTCACGAGCTGGAAGAGCAACATCGTACCCTTCTCGACAATGCGCCGCTCATTATTTTCCGGCTCGATCCGAGAACGCACGAGCTCGTGTATTTGAACCACTGTGCAGAGCGGCTTCTTGGCGTGCCGCTCGACGAAGCGCTTGCAACGACGGGATTTTTGCGAGCTTTGCACGATGCCGAAGGCGCATTGGCGTACGACGAGGCGCTTTCACAAGCGTGCGCAGGGCTTTGCTCGTTGCCTTATGAAGCTCGTCTGTCGCGTCGCGAAGGTGTGCCCATTACGGCACGCGGCACCATATATCCGCTCCTCGGGAAAGCCGGCAATGTGGTGGCCATCGAGGGATTGTTCATGGACGTGAGTGCCGAGCATGCGGCTCGCACGCGTCTGATTCAAGCCGATCGCTTGTCCACGCTCGGAACGCTCGCGGCAGGCGTCGCGCATGAAATCAACAATCCCGCGGCATTCATTCTGCTCGGAATCGACATGCTGGGGCGCATGCTCGACGGCTCCGACGCGGCGCTTGGTGCCGACATATCGAAAGACGTGCACGACCTCCTTACGGAATTGCGCGATTCGACGCGGCGAATCGTCGACATCGTACGCGACTTGCGCATGTTCGCGCGTGCCCCCGGAGGCACGCGCCGCATTGCAGTCGATGTCAATCGTACCGTCGAAAGCGCACTTACGCTCACGCGTGGCCAAATTGTCGAGCGAGCCGAAGTCGTGCGTGATTTGGCGGATGTGCCAAACGTGCTCATCGACGAGGGGCGACTGGGGCAGGTGCTCGTCAACTTACTCGTCAATGCGGCGCAGGCGATCCCGCGCGCATCGCGAGGTGAGGCGAAGGTTTTCGTATCGACGAGAAGTCACGATGGGCGCGTGGTGGAAATCGAAATTCGTGACACGGGCGTCGGGATTCCGCCGGACATTCAGCAGCGCATTTGGGATCCGTTTTTCACGACGAAGGATCCTGGAGCGGGAACGGGTTTGGGGCTATCGATTAGCCGAGAGATCATCGAGCGCAGTGGCGGACGGCTGTACGTGGAAAGCCCTGTGCCGGGCACGGATCCGCCGGGAGGCTCGCGATTCATCGTCGAATTGCCGGCGTCGTCGTCGTTATTGTCACCGCTACCTCCGATGCCGACGTGGCCGCCGCGATCGATTGGAGGACCTGCGCGCGTGCTCGTGATCGAGGACGAAGTGCTTTTGGCGCGGGCACTTGCAGCCGAGATTGGTCGAGTGCACGTCGTGCAGGTCGCGGCGAATGCAAAAGAGGCGCTCGACATATTGGCGTCGAAGCTGTTCGACGTGATCCTTTGCGACGTGCGCATGCCGGGGCTGAGCGGCGCGGCGCTTTTTGAAATGGTAAAGCAAAACAAACCGCACGTGGCGATTCGGTTCGTTTTCATGACTGGCGTGGGATTTGGCGCGGACTTCGAGCGGTTCTTGTCCGAGTCGGGGCGGCCAATCTTGGAAAAGCCATTTTCCGTGGAAGATGCGCTGAGCATCATTCGGAAAGTGGTGTCGAAACACGGACGGGCGCAGGTGGAGGGGACGTCGTAACTGCCATCCGCTTCATCATCGGCTTTTCGATGAAAATCCACGAAGCGTAACCCACCAAAAGCGACAACCCCAATGCAAGAATCGACGTGCGCGCGAGGTTTGTCCAGGAAGGCGGCGCCAAAGGCTCGAAGTCGCATAACCCCAGCGCGAGCTGATGATACAAAAATACCCCGTAACTCACGATACCCGTAAAAACGAGCGGTCTTGGCGCAATCGCGCCGACCAGGCGCCCGCGACAAAGACATGCTGAAAGCACGATCGCCGTCGTGACGAGCGACAAAAGCGCGTATGGATGACTTCCTCCAAGCTCGAAATAATACGCTCCCTCGAGCCTGAACGCTGCGATCAAGGCTGGAAAACACATTCCAAGCGCGAGCGGAGCCAAACGTGCGGCGCGCGATGAATGCTCGAGCAGGACAAACACGCGAGCTGCGAGCGCTCCGAGCAGAAATTGATCGAGACGACTCACGATCCAGCGTCTTTGCGTAGCTTCCAGCATGCCCGCAAAAAGCCCCGGTTCCAGCGACCAGTCGTGAAGGATCGATCGGACCAGCCACGTCGTCAAGACGAGCGCACATGCGCCCAGGACGAGATGCCGTTTGGGTGATGAAACGAGGCGCGCAAGCCACGGAAATAAAATATAAAATGAAATTTCGGTCGTGAGCGACCACGTGGCGCCAATGAATACGATCCCGCCAATGGGAAAATATCCTTGGAGGACCAACGCATGCATGAAGAGCGCGGCGGCGAAATCTTTTTGCAGAATGATCGAACGATGAAAAAGCAGCGTCACCGCAAGCGCCACGTAATACGCCGGCAAAATGCGTGCAGCGCGGCGAATGAAAAATGTGCGCGCCGATTGTCCTCCGCTGCGAAACCATGAAAGCGCCAAGGAAAAACCCGAGAGCACGAAGAACAAGTCCACGCCCCACCATGCGTGGTGGAGAATCGTCAGGATCCACGCTGCGATGGATGCAGGGACATGCGTTTCGATGGCGCTTCGCACGAGAGGCAGGAAGCGATCGCCAAGGTGCTGGGTGAAGACGGCGAGGATGGCGACACCGCGCAGGGCATCGAGCTGTGGCAGTGTTTTTCCGGCGTGCGGCGTAGGGCGCTCGAGGGAAGCAAGCATCGTGGCGGCAGGTATCCGAGATGTGGATGGCCCCATGGTAGAAGCAGGTTCGTCGTCTGACATCAACGGAATTCGGCGGGCGCGATGGGTTCTGGAGCGTGAAAAGGCGGGACTTCGCTGACGATCTTACTTGCTTCGGGCCGAAAATGAGACGATGATGGGCGCCGTGTCCGGCGCAGCGCATTCATCGAGCATCGACGACAACAGCGTAGGCAAGTACAAGTTCATCGCGAGTCTCGGTGGCGGTGGAATGGCGGATGTCTACTTGGCGGTCGTCGAAGGACCCGCCCGCGTCAAAAAGTTGCAGGTGGTCAAGCGGCTGCGTCGCGACTACCTCGATGACCCCGATCATGTCGAGATGTTCCTCGACGAAGCACGCCTCGCCGCGCGCCTCAATCACCCGAACGTGGTGCAGACCTTCGAGGTGAGCGAGAGCGAGGGCGAATACTTCATGGCGATGGAGTACCTCGATGGCGTGCCATTCAATCGAATCTTGAATCGTGCACGCAACAAGCCGCCGCCGCCAGGCGTCCTGCTTCGCATTCTCGCCGATACGCTGAGCGGATTGCATTATGCTCACGAGCTCGCCGATTACGACGGCCAGCCGCTCAATATCGTCCACCGGGACGTGAGTCCGCACAATATCGTGGTGACGTACGACGGACAAACGAAATTGCTGGACTTCGGCATTGCGAAGTCGGAAGCGCGGTCCATTGAAACGCGGGCAGGCGTCGTCAAAGGAAAAATATCGTACATGTCGCCCGAGCAAGCGCGCGCCAAGCCGCTCGATCGGCGCGCCGACATTTTCGTCGTGGGCATTTTGATGTGGGAGGCCATGGCGGCATCGAAAATTTGGGAAAGAGCCACCGACATGGAAGTGCTGCACCGCCTGGCCCTCGGCGATATGCCCGAATTGAAGGAAGTTCGTCCTGACGTACCCGACGAGATCGTCCGGATCATCAAGAAAGCATTTTATCCGGATCCCGAAGGTCGATACGGCACGGCGCTGCAGATGCGCGAAGATATCATGGCGTATCTCGACAAGGCCAACATTCGCGTGACGAACGAGATCATCGCGGAGTATGTGTCGACGGTTTTTGCTGACAAACGGGCAGAAATCAAAAAGGTCATCGAGCGGCAATTGCGCAAGCTCACGTCGAAAGAGCCGGTGGTGGAATCATCGGGGCTGCTCGATTTGAGCAATCCACTCGATTCGCTCAGCGAACCCTCGGATCTACCGCGTCTCGGGGGTTCGGGCGTTCGCAGCGTGGGTGGCTCGACGAACTCGGATTCGCATTTGAGCAGCGTATCGAGTGGTGCGAATGCAAGCGTGAAAAGCACCTCGGCACCCGTGACGCAGGTGGAGCCATCGAATCGGGAGTCCTCGAGCGAGTCGTCGGGGCGAAGTCGTGGCAGTTTGTACATTGCCGGTGCCGTGATGATTGCCGCTTCGCTCGGGGCGTTCGTGTTTTTGCGTTCGCGCGTGCCGTCGAATCCACTGCCTCAGCCGCCTCTGACGCCGAGCGCGGTCGTGACCATTGCGACATCCGCTCCGACGCCCATTGCGACGCCTTCTGCGGCTCCGCCACCATCGGCGCCCGTCGTGGTTGCTTCGGCTTCAGCGACGCCGGAGCCTTCGTCGCTTCCGATTGCCGAGATGCCGGCGACCATCGAATTGCAGGTGACGGTGCATCCGCCGACCGCAACGGTGTATCTCGATGGCGCGAAATTGCCATCGAATCCATTTACGGGGAAGTTTCCGAGCGACAAAATTGGCCACAGGCTCGAAGCCGCAGCGCCCGAGCATCGTCCGCTGGCTCAATTCGTGTTGTTCGAGAAAGACACGAAAGTCGAATTGACACTCGATCCTCGCCCGGGGACTCCGGCGTATCGTGAATGGATCAGAGCCAGGCAAGCAGCCATTGCAGCATCCGCGTCGGCAGCTCGCGCCGCTGCAAGTGCCCCGAAGCCTTGACGAAAGTCGGTCGCAGCCCGTTTTCCGGCACTCGCGGGACCCCAAACTCGCCCGCTTCGCGGGCTCAAACAATGGGGCCCCCCCGCAAGCGCCGGAAAATCGGGCCGAGACCTCCTGTAGCTAGGTCCTGCCCCAATATCAGCCTTCCAATTCCTCAATCAGCGAATCATCTCCAAGCGCTGCGGCGTGCTCGGCGTCTTGCCATGCGAGGTTGATTTCGCCCGTTCGCAACAGCGCCCGGCCGCGAAGCGCAAACGGCGACGGATCGTTCGGATCCAGATCCATGGCCCGTTCGGCATCCGCAATGCACGCCGGGTCATTGCCCAAGTCGTAATATGCTTCCGCGCGATTCGCAAGGATACGCGCATTGTCCGGCGCAAGCTCGAGCGCCCGTGAATAATCCTCGAGTGCCGCTTCCACCTGCCCGGCGATGTGCAATGCTACCGCGCGCGTATCGTATGCGTCCGCGGACAATTCATTCTGAAGCGACCACGATGCGTCCGTCACCGCTCGGTCGAGCATTTCCACATCGAGCCACGCCGCAGCGCTCGCTCGATATGCCAGCGCAATCTCCGAACGCTCATGAACGCCCCAAGCCCACGCTCGTGCTGATTTCGTCCATTCCAGCGCTTCCTGGCTCTCTCCGGCATCCAGAGCTGAATAGGCGTGATTCGCGTACGCGTGAATTTGCTCGATACGCACGTCTTCACCCTTGGCGAAGACCTCCGATTCGAGACGCTCCATCAAATGAGGCGGCGGCCCGCCCTCGTCATATTCGTGAAACGACGGCTGGTCCTCGACGGAAAAACTGTCGAGCCCATTGGCTGCTGCAACGACGAGCGCCGCAAAACCAAATGCAAGCTCTTCCGGAAGGTGCGCGTGCAATCGTCCAAGGCGCGTTTTCGGGTCGAGAACCTTCTCGAGCACACCGTCGGGATCCTGGTACGTGAAGAATTCGAGCGGTGGCAAATCGTGCCCCTCGAGCGCTTCGTGAATCACCTTCAGCAGCGCTGGCCAGTCACTCTTCTGAAGCTCCCACACGAACGGCAGCGACCACCGCACGAGCGCCGGCTTGTCCGACGTGTTGCGTGTTTCGCATATGAAGTCGTCCGCCGTGCGCAACGTCGTAAGCAGCTCCGTCAAGAGCAAATCGAGGTCCGCTGCAGTAGGAAGCGAGACGAGATCGTCGACGACGGGCAGCCACAACGAAGGTGCGTGCTCGCCCAGATCGCTGAGAAACCATTCCTCCTCGCCGAGCAGCTCGCCCTGCTCGTCCACGAGCTCGAAGCGAGGCGCCACCGACATTCGTCCCACCCCGAGAATGTGTTCGACGAGTGGAAACGAGCCAAAGCTTCGGTATGAAAAATCGGCATCGCCCTGCAGGAGATGGCTCATCGCGCGGCATCATGCGCCGGTCGCCACCCACCTGGCAAGAGGCTCCGATGACGGCGCAAGATTCGTGACGAAAGCCGTCGCATCGTCGCGATGACCACGGCCGCGTACGCTTCACGTGCGTCTTCTGATGTGAGCACAAAAGTTGTGCTTGACGAGCTCGGCGAAGGTCACCTACGAACAAAGTGAGCTACGCGCGACGTGATCGATGCGACGCGCACGTTCCGCGGCAAACCCATCCCGCGCGTGTCGAGCGCTCGAGCGGGTCGATGGAAAGCGAGCCGACGCGGCGCTGCGTTCGGGTTTCGTCGATGCGAAACGTATGAGTGCAAAGCATATCGTTTCATCTGCGTAGCGAGATCTTGCGAACACGTGTGTGCGTGCAGGAGGCATCGACGAAGCGACACGCGCCTTCGTTGCACGCCTTCAACCTCCTCGAACCTCCCAGCGGCGGCGCATTCGAAGCTTGATCGTGCCTCGGCCGCCGTATTGCAAGATGCCTTGTTCCGTTTTCATGGCCCCTTTCGTCCGTTGTGGTCCGGAAACCGTCATGCCAATCAGCGCACCATCGACCGCTCGCATGACGACTTGACCCTCGAGGCTCGTTTCTGTATGCGCTCGTTTGGCTTCGTCTCGAGTGAGTTGCATTGCAACGTAAACGACGGCGCAGATGTCTCCGTCGATTTCGTAAATCGCAACGAGCTTTGTGCGGCGAACTTTCGCTTCCAGTGTCGCTTCGGTCGTTTCGATGCTCAGCTCTCGTTCGAGGTATTCGGCCAACCAGGGCACTTCGTCACCGGTGCGGACCTTGTGCTCGACGGGCTGTGGCAATGAGGTTTCCGTTTGTCCCTGTCGCGGACGCTGCGTGATCGGTTTCTTTTTCTTGGTGAAAATTTCCAAACGAACGACGGCATCGTATTCGTCTTTTGAAACATTGCGTCCGTTCTCGTCCGTCACACGCGCGACTGGACCACGCAAGTCGACGATGTAGGGTTTCCTGAGCGCCGGCATGTTCTTGTCAGGCTCGCCTTGGCCGTTGACGGTGACCAAGGACGCGGCGGTTCTGTATTCGACTTTCCACCGCACGACCCGGCTGCCACGCTTCTCGAGAATCTCGGTTTGCTTCAGCGTGCGGTCGAAGGTTTCGAGATTCACGCTTCGAGCTTGGGAATCCGCATAGAAAACGAGCTTCGACGACGACGAAATTTCATCACCGTCAATTCGAATGTCTCCTACGAGCGCCGTTTCGTCGGGTTCGTGCAAAACGACTTCCGTCATCTCCGTGGGCTTGGCGGTCGTCGCACCTTCGATTTGTACGACGACGTCAGAGCTTTGGGCGACAGCGGCCCCACATCCCGCCGTCGCCATTGCGAGCACGAGCCCAAGCATAGCCTTCATCACGTTCTCCCGCGAAGTCAAGCACACTAGGGCACGTGATCGTCCGGCGTCAAGCTCGACGTTTCGCCTGCAATTCCTGGAACCACGCTTCGGCGTCTTCCCACGTATCGACGAACTTGATGGGGAAGGAGAATGATTTTGGCGTGAGCACGCGGCCGGCGGCGATGATCATGTTGGCAATCGTGCGCGTGGGGAAGCTCCCGCCGAGCAGCGCGCAGCCATGGTACGGGTAGGGACGCTCGACACGCGTGAGCCTTTGCCGACCGGATTCGGTCACGCGTTTGAATTGCGACATGTCCACGATGCATTCGACCAGGCCGCCGCAAAGCTCTGCGTACTTGTATCCAAATTGCAAATGCGCTTCGACCTCGGGCCCATCGAACGTATCCCGAAGGTAGAATCGAACCTGGTTCGGAGGAACGAACCGAAATTCATGAGGGCCGACGATCAAGGGTTCCGTGTCGTGATCGGTGCGCAAGCGACTACTTTATCACGAAACGCAAAGGCCGGAAGCGCAAGAATGCTGCTTGGATCGGGCGATTACGATATGCTCGCCGCCGGAGATACCTCATGATCACACAATCCAAACGAAGCTTCATGAAATCCATACCTTTTTCGTATCTTGCGGTAGCACTCGCGCAACTTGCCCTGACCCCGTTGGCCATCGGGTGCGGCGGTGAGGGCACCGGCACCACGGGATCCAGTGCTTCCGCAGGCTCGGGCGGAAGCGGCGGTGACGGAGGTGCTGGCGGGTCGGGTGGCATGGCGCCGGCCGGTCCGTGCGATATGGCGCACGACACCGAGGTGGTCGTCAAAGATGCGGCCGAACTGACCGATGCTCTGGCAAAAGCCGCTCCTGGAATGCTCATTCGCCTCGAGCCGGGGACATATGCGGATACGTTCGACGTGACCGTGTCCGGTGCCGCGGACAAACCCATCGTTTTGTGCGGTCCGCGCGAAGCGATCATCGATTCGTCCGCCAATCCGACGCTCACCGGCATCGACATGATCAACGTGCAGCACTGGATCCTTTCCGGTTTTACCGTCACGGGAGGTGGACAAGGAATTTATTTGAATGGATCGAGCGACAACGTGATCACGGCGCTATCCATTCATGACGTGGGTGAAATCGCGATTCGATTGCGCAACGGAGCGAGCCGGAACACGATACAACATTGCGAAATCAAAAATACGGGCATGAAGGATCCCGAAAGTGCCGAGGGGATTTTCATTGGAACCATCGATAGCGCCTGGCCCGATCCGAATACGCCGGATGCATGCGACGGAACGAAGATATTGTGGAACGTTTTTGGCCCGGGGATCAAGACCGAGCACATCGACTTGAAGGAGGGCACGAAGGGCGGCGAAATTCGTGGCAACACGTTCGATGGCGTGGGCCTCGTCGGCGCCAATTCCGAGGATTCTTGGGTGACCGTGACGGGGAGTGGGTATCTATTTGCAGAGAATACCGGGACGACGGCTCCAAAGGATGGCTTTCAAGTGCGGTCGTCCAATGCGGCTTGGGGTCACGACAACGTATTCGAGAAGAACGTCGCGAAGGTCGATGGTCCCGGATATGGGTTTTACGTGGCACCGGGCAGCATGGGGACGATCATCAAGTGCGACAACATGGTGGAAGGCGCCGTCATGGGCTTTTCCAATGTGATGTGTACGCCTTGAGCTCCCGGCAAATCGTTGCTCTTGTCAATCAGGCCGCCGATCCTTGCTCAGCGTAATCGGAATGTAGAGCAGTCGCATCTTGGACATCGCGCCTTCGCGCGTGTACCCGGCCAAACCATAGAGCACGTTCCACCAATGCCCGACGGGCGAGTTTCCGAACGAGAAGAACGGGAAGAAGTGGAACTCCCAATCCGTGCCGCCCTCGACTTTGCGTTCCCGGTAAAACGTATTCAGCGCGAGCTGCGAAACGCCGTCGGCATCTGCGAAGCGGAAGAATCCAGGCAAGATGATCGTCGCGCGCGACGTGGGCGACGCAAAGTCCCAGACGAACGGCGCGAGCACGAGGTGCGTCGAATTGTACGTCCGGCCCATGTGGAAGAAGGGAAAGAGATTGGCCTGCCAACCCGACGTGTCCGTGCGATAGCGGAAAAGCGGCGTAACCCACGTCTCGTCGCTCAAACCATGTCGCTGGAATCGCCCATAGAAGGGGAAAACCACGAGGTCTTTGCCACGAGGTGATTCCTCTTTGTAGAGAAACGGAAAGAGCATCTTGCGATCGAGGCCAATGTCGGGATCGCGGTAATGCCAATAGAGCGGCGAGATCATTTGCAGCTCGGTGCGCCCCTGATGATGCGCGTACACCCACGATGCAAACGTCCGGTGACCTTCTTCGTTACGCGACCAATAAAAGAGCGGCGTGGCCACGCGCGAAGCATTGCCTTCGTAACTGTAATGGAAGAACGGCGCAACCGTGATGCTTTCCTTGTTCTTGCCCCACCAATGCCAATAAAACGGAGCAATGTGCCGGCTGTCTCCGTCCTTGTCGTGCGTGCGAATGTACGGACCCCAAACGTTCGTCCAGCTTTCGCCCACGTCGCTATAGCGATAATAATGCAAAAGCGGCGGGATGATTTCGTATTCCCGCGTTTCGTTGCGCCCGTAGAAATAAAGCGGCGCCAAACCCATATCGATGTCGTCCGCCGTGCGAGCATCGCACGCCGGACCGCCCTTCCACCTGCAATAAAGGGGGCCGACGACGTTCAATCCGTCGTGATCGGTATGCTTCGTGAACATCAGCAGCGGCGGAATGTGCAAATAACCACTGCTCCCCGAACGCCCCTCGAAAAACAAAGGCGGAAGCCAATTCGTGTGCCCCGCAGGCCTCTTCGCCGTCGCCTCGCGCTCCTGATGCATGAACGGCCCGACCACCGTCGTCCGCGTTTGCTTTTCGCGAAATCGCCAATAAAGCGGAAATAAGACATCCGCTTCGTAATCGGGAGCCCTTCGGCGATAATAAAATGGCGTAATCAAACTCGCGCGGTCTTTGGGCTTCTGCCATTCGGCCCAAAGCGGAAAGAGCGTCCGGAATTGATGATTCGGACCTCGCTCCGAATACCACAATCCATAAAAGTCCCGATCGACGGGCGATGGAGCATACTTGGGAACCGCCGCCGCACTCGAACCAATTTGCCCCGCCACCTCTTTGGGAATCTCGAGCGGCTCTTGCGGCAACGTCGGCTCTTGCGTCTGCAAGGGCGAAACTTCATCCGCCCCGGATGCCGCATGCGTCTCCGGCTGCGCCTGTGACGGCTTGGATTGCCCACCACCCGGAGGCGGACCCGCGACGCCCCCCGGCGGCATGCCCGTCTGCGCGAACGCAGGCGTAGCCATCGCTAGCTCGGCAAGCGCAAGCCCCAAGATGCAGGCACGAATGCGAAGCCGCGTGCCCGTCACGCTTTGTCCTGCCGATGTTCAATGGGTGGAGCCTTCTCTACCTGCTCCGCCAAACTCGCCGCTGCACGTTCGAGCGGCACCTCCGACTGCGAGTGACCCGCGAGATCCTTCACCGTCGCAACGCCGCGCTCGAGCTCTCCCTCGCCGAGAATCACACACCACCTTGCGCCAAGTGAATCGGCACGACGCAACATCGCTTTGATCTTCCCGCCACGTCCGTCGACCTCCGTGCGCACGCCAAGCCGCCTGAGATCGCGCCCCAGCACGAGCGCCTTGCTCGCGCATGCAGGCGAAAGCGGCGCGATGTACACCGCTGGTTTGTCTCGAGAAACATCTGCCGGGATGAGCGTCAGAAGTCGCTCGATGCCCATCGCGAAACCGATCGCCGGAACGTTTGGTCCACCAAGCTCGGCGACCATGTTGTCGTAACGACCTCCGCCGACAAGCGTGCTTTGTGCACCAAGGTCACCTGTCGTCGTGACGAGCTCGAACAAGGTTCGCGTGTAGTAGTCGAGGCCGCGGACGAGCTTCGCATCGACGACGTACGGCACGCCCATGTCGTCGAGGAAGCGTTTCACAGCATCGAAGTGCGCAAGGTCTGCTTCGTCGAGAATGCTGAGGATCGACGGTGCGCCTTCGAGTTGTTCGCGGTCGCGCGGGTCCTTGGAATCGAGGATGCGGAGCGCGTTTTTTTCGAGGCGCCGCTGTGAATCTTCGCTGAGTTTGTCTTTCCGAGGTTCGAAGAAGTCGCGCAGTGTGGATGCGTAACGCGCGCGTGTTCCAGCGGCTCCGAGCGAGTTCAAGCGCACTTCGATGTTGCCGATGCCGAGGCCTCGCGTGAGGTACGCGTGCACCATCTCGATCATCTCGGCGTCGACCAACGGACCGGGATCGCCGAAGACTTCGCAGCCTGCTTGGTAAAACTGCCGGTAGCGTCCTTTGGCGGGTCGTTCGCCGCGGAACATGGGTCCCATGTAGTACCAACGCGACACGGGTTCGCGCGCGTGCACGTGATGCTCGACGTAGGCGCGTGCGGCGCCGGCGGTGCCTTCTGGGCGAACCGTGAGCGCGTCGCCGTGCCTTTCGAAGGAGTACATTTCCTTCTCGACGACGTCGGTCGTTTCGCCGATTTGCCGCGTGAAGAGCGTGGTGTGCTCGAGCAGCGGCGTGCGCACTTCATCGTAGCCGTAGTGCGCCACGTGGCTTCGGAACGCCGACTCGAGTCGCTGCCATCGTGCCGCCTCGTCCGGCAGGATGTCGTTCATTCCTTTGACTGCGCGAAGCTCCATGTCCGCCGCGGCTTATGGTCGGAGAGCACGGACGGGTCAAGGTAGGACCGAAGGTCTTGACGTTTGGCCTGGTTCGCCCCCCCTATGTCAGGGCATGCAAGACCGTCCTCGGCGCCCACGTGCCTGTGCTCTCGACCTGGGCAAAGCTCGGGTTGGCGTGGCCATTGCCGACGAACTGGGGCTTCTGGCGCATGTTCGCCCTCCGCTCGATGGCCGTGACAAAAAGGGACTTTTGGAGGCTTTGAGGGAGCTCGTTCGCGAGGAAGGGGTGGAGCTGTTCATCGTGGGCCTGCCGCTCGACATGTCTGGAATGGCCGGACCGATGGCGGCGAAGGTCGAGGCGCTTGCGCGAGAGATTCATGCGGCGACGGGGGTGCCGGTGGAGCTTTACGACGAACGGTGGACGACGGTGGAGGCTTCGCGGAGGTTGCGGCAGGGTGGTGTGGAGGGGCGCCGGCAAAAGGGCCTCGTCGATGGAGTGGCCGCGGCGGTGATGCTTCAGAGCTGGCTGGATCGGGCTGCTTACGTGGGCACATCCGAGGGTTTTTCGGACATGCCGCTGCCGGCTCCGATGGGGCAGGGTGGGGACAGGTCGTCTCGGCGGCGTCGCTGATGGTCGGTCGGGCCTCGAAAAGTGGTTGGCTCCTTTTCGAGCGTAGACAAACCCGTGAAACATTACGGTGTGTCTTGACCAAGCGCGACGCGCCCGTATACTGCGCGTCCGTTTTGTTTGGCCCGTCATTTGGCCTGCGTCGCTTCGGGCGCTAGCTGAGTCTCGGGCGTCTCTCGACCGTCCGTGTGCTCGGCAGCAGACGTGACTGGTCAGAAGCATCGAAAGACCCATGCTGCATCCCATTCACAAAGCATCGATCATCGAGAAGTACGGCACCAAAGAGGGCGACACGGGGTCTCCCGAGGTGCAGATCGCGCTGCTCAGCGAGCGCATCACGCAACTGACCGAGCACTTCAAGACGCACAAGAAGGACCACCACTCGCGTCGTGGTCTGCTCAAGCTCGTCAGCCAGCGCCGCCGCCAGCTCGACTACTTGAAGCGCATCGACATCGACCGTTACCGCACGCTCATCGGCAAGCTCAACATCCGCAAGTAAAGAGCAGCCGCACACAGCGACACGAAGGCTCGTTTTCTGTTCGGTTCGGCCTGGACAGGAAGCGGGCCTTTCTGCGTTTGCGGTGGTCATCGTAGCCACGGCCCGGGTTTGTCCACTTCCGTGCACGTTTCGTCACGAAAAAAGTGGCGGCGATCGGTCGGAGGTTCTAGAGACAAATCCGAAACGAATTTGGGTTTGGACAACTGAACGGGCGCGGGGGTGCGTTCCCCCACGGCCACGAACGCAACGGAGCGTCTTCGACTTCGCTTCGTGCCCAGCAGAGATTTGCTTCTACTGGGTAGGAATCGAGGAAGAAGATCCGCCATGCGTTCGAGCGGCACTTCGGGACCGCCCTCGCCTCGTACGAGAGAGAGCGCAGAAAATGTACGTTCGGGAATCCGTCATGGTCGGCGATCGAGCCCTCACGCTCGAGACAGGTCGGCTGGCCAAGCAGGCGCATGGCTCCATTCTGATCACTTACGGCGAGACGATGGTTCTCGTCACCGCCGTGTCGCAAGAGGAGCGGCAAGGCATCGACTTCTTCCCCCTCACTTGCGAGTTTGTCGAGAAAACTTACGCGGCCGGCAAGATTCCGGGCGGGTTTTTCAAGCGTGAAGCTCGTCAGCGCGACGAAGAAATTCTCGCGTGCCGCATCATGGACCGCCCCCTCAGGCCTCTGTTTCCCGATGGGTTCAAGCGGGACACGCAGATCATCGCGACGGTCTTGTCGAGCGACAAGCAGAACAAGGCGGATGTCCTTGCGCTGACCGGTGCGAGCGCTGCGCTTCACATCTCGGACATTCCGTGGAACGGCCCCATCGCGGGCATTCGCGTGGGTCGCAAGAATGGCGAATTCATTGCGTACCCCACGGTTTCCGAGATCGAAGAGTGCGACATCGACCTCGTCGTTGCGTGTTCACGTGATGCCATCGTGATGGTCGAAGGTGGAGCGAGCGAAGCGACCGAGAACGACATCATCGATGCGCTCATGTTCGCGCATCAATCCTGCCAGCCGGTCATCGACCTCATCGAACGTATGCGTGCGGCCGTTGGCAAAGCGAAGAAGCCGTTCGTCGCAGCGCAACTCGAGGACGACATCAAGAAGCGCGTCGCAGCATTGGTCGATGATGATCTGTCGAGGGCCACGCGCGTCACTGACAAGAAGGCCCGCTACGAAGGGTACAGCGCGCTGAAGAAGAAGCTTGGCGAGACGCTTTTGGCCGAGATTGGCGCCGAGAAGTACTTGGCCAACGAAAAGCTCATCAAGGCCGAATTCGAGGAGCGCAAGGCGCATGTCGTGCGCAGCTACGTGCTCGAAGAGGGCAAGCGCATCGATGGTCGTGACACGCGTAGCATCCGCCCGATCATGAGCGAAGTTGGGCTGCTGCCGCGTGTACACGGTAGCGCGCTCTTCCAGCGTGGCGAAACTCAAGCGGTCGTCACGACGACGCTCGGTACGTCCACGGACGAACAGAAGATCGACAGCTTGATGGGTGAGAGCTGGAAGCGGTTCTACCTCCACTACAACTTCCCGCCCTTCTCGACGGGTGAAATCAAGCCGCTTCGAGGTCCTGGTCGTCGCGAGATCGGTCACGGTGCTCTCGCCGAACGAGCGCTCGCGCGCATGATTCCTCCGCAAGAGCAGTTCCCCTACACGATCCGCATCGTCAGCGAGACGCTCGAATCGAACGGTTCGTCATCGATGGCTGCGGTGTGTGGCGGTTGTCTCTCGCTCATGGACGCTGGTGTTCCTGTGAAAGCGCCCGTTGCAGGTATTGCGATGGGGCTCATAGCCGAGGGGCCGAAGTACGCGATTCTCAGCGACATCCTTGGTGATGAAGATCATCTCGGCGACATGGACTTCAAGGTGTGCGGCACGGCGCGTGGCGTGACGGCCATTCAGATGGACATCAAGATCGCTGGTTTGTCTCGGTCGATCTTGCAACAAGCGCTCGATCAGGCGCGCGAAGGCCGCATCCACATTCTTGGCAAGATGCTCGAAGCGCTCCCGGCGCCTCGTCCGGAGCTCAGTCAGTACGCGCCGCGCATCACGACCATCAAGGTCAAGCCGGACCAGATTCGGCTCATCATTGGGCCTGGTGGCAAGACCATCAAAGGCATCGTCGATCAAACGGGCGTCGCGATCGATGTCGAGGACGACGGTACGGTCAACGTGGCATCTGCCGATTCGGATGCCGTCAAGAGGGCGCTCGACATCATCAAGGGGCTCACGGCCGAACCTGAAGTTGGTGCGACGTACAAGGGCACCGTCAAGCGCATCACGGACTTCGGTGCGTTCGTTGAAATCCTTCCGGGCATCGATGGCCTCGTGCACATCTCCGAGCTTGCGCACACGCGTGTCGAGCGTGTCGAAGACGTGGTGAAGGAAGGCGACGTGACCGAGGTGAAGGTCGTGAGCGTCGATCGCGAGGGCAAGATTCGGCTGAGCCGTCGTGAGGTCATGCCGCTTCCCGAAGGTGAAGCTGGCGTGCAAGCGAAGGCGCGCATGGATCAAGCGCGCGAGCGCGATGCGTCGGGTCCCCCGCCGCGCCGACCTGACGGCCCGCGTGGTGATGGCCCGCCGCGAGATCGACCGTCGCGCGATCGCGGCGACCGTCCGCCAATGCGTGACCGGGGCGATCGTCCACCGCGCGATAGGCGGTGATTGGAAGCGGGCCAGGACCTGCGCGCTCGCTTCGCGCGCGTGGGACGCGCGCTTCGCGAGGCTAGTCACGATGGGGGGCTCGCAGGCGGCTCTTTGAGTCTTTTGGGTCTACGACCCAAAAGACGAGCCGACTGCTCCGCCCCCCATACCCCCCGAGATCAGATCGGAACCAGGCCACATCACCTGGAACCAGGCCACATCACCCGGAAAGTACGCGCTCAAAATATCCGCGACGCCGCCCATTCCTCCCGCGTGCGGCTCTCGTGCACGGCCACGACCTTTCCGCCCGATAGGAACATCTCCGCCGGCAACGCGCGTCCGTTGTACTCGCTGGCCATCACATAGCCGTACGCACCGGCGTCACGAATGACCACCGTGCTCGGCAGCGGCTCGCAGAATGCATGTTCCCCAAAGTCGTCCGAGCTCTCGCACACGGGACCCACGACGCGCATCGGCACGCCGGTTCCTTCCACCGCAGGCAGCGCGTCGATCGGCTCGATGCGATGCTTGGCCGCGTACAGCGCTGGCCGAATCAAATCGTTCATGCCCGCATCAATCATCATCCAGCGCCGCGTGATCCCCTTGCTGCGTGACTGCTTCGTCATCAACACCGACGCGCAAAGCACCCCGAACGGCGCAACGAGACAGCGCCCCGGCTCGACCACGATACGCAGGCCACCGAGTCCGCTCTGCCTGACCAGTTGCGCAACCGCCCGCGCAAAATCCGCTGGTTTGGCAGGACAACCTGCGCCGTAATCGATGCCAAACCCGCCACCAAAATCCACGAGCTCGAGCGCCCGCACCTTCTGCCGCCGAGCCACGAGACCCAGCACGACCTCCGCTGACGCGACGTACTCGTCCACTTTCGTCATTTGCGAGCCGATGTGGCAACCGATGCCCACGAGCTCGATCTCGTTCGGAGCGCTGTCGATCGCTGCAAACGCGGATTCCAAATCCTCGATCGCGATCCCGAACTTCGCTTCGTCGTGGCCCGTCGCGACGTGCGCGTGCGTGTCCGCAAGGATGTCCGGATTCACGCGTATCGATACACGCGCCTTGCGTCCCAGCGCCTTTGCACGAGCAACGACGCGCGGGATCTCCTCCACGCTTTCGAGCTGAAGCGCCAGGATCCCGCGGTCTCCCGC
This sequence comes from Polyangiaceae bacterium, assembly GCA_016715885.1. NCBI lineage: Bacteria > Pseudomonadati > Myxococcota > Polyangiales > Polyangiaceae > Polyangiaceae bacterium. Next base: position 557,218 of record JADJXL010000025.1, on the reverse strand, counting down.
GCCAATGGCCTGGTCGATTTCGACGTTTGTCTTGGCCACACCGCTGAACAGGATGGCATCGGCGGCAATGTCACACCCGAGCGCCACCATCAGCTCCGATCCCGAAACGACCTCGGCCCCACAACCTACGCGTCCAAGCGCCTTCACGATGGGTCCCGCCGTGTTGGCCTTCACGGCATACGCAACGAGATGCGGTGTTCCATCGAAGCCAGCGATGAGCGCACGTGCTGCATCGGTGATTGCATCGAGGTCGTACACGTACGCGGGGGTACGTGCAGCTTGTTCCGTTCGTACGGGTTCGTAGGATTCCGAGCTCGCAGTCCGTCTCGAGCTTGATTGACGCAGCACGTCTTCCAGACGCAGGCCGTTCATCGTTGCGGCTCCGCGCGCATCACGCATCAGCATGCGCCCTCGGGTAGCGCGGCTGCGTGAGAAGGTAAAGGTGCGATGACGTGTGCGAGCGCTCGACGCGCGACGCCAGCACGCGATGAAGGGCTGTTGTTGGCGCAGGCGTCATGCCATGCTCCGACCGTGCATGTACGCCGCGCCAAGATCGTTTGCACCATCGGCCCTTCCTCGGAAGACAAGCCCGCCCTCGAGCAGCTCATTCGGGCGGGTATGGATGTTGCGAGGTTGAATTTTTCCCACGGCTCGCACGAAGAGCACGCTCGCCGGTTCCAAGCCGTGCGGGCAGCGGCCGAGGCCTGCGACAAACCCGTCGCCATCCTGCAGGACCTGTGCGGACCCAAGATTCGCGCCGGGCGCTTCGAGGGAGGAACGATGGACGTCCCAACGGACGCATCGATCGCCCTCGTGGAGGTTTCAAAAGAACAACCCTTCGCTGGACCGGGCGAAATGCCCGTCATGTACGAAGGGCTGTGTGAAGATTTGCAACCTGGCGACATCGTCCTCATCGACGACGGCCGCATGGTTTTGACCGTCACGAAAGTCGACGGCAGGCGAGTGCACGCGGCAGCGACACAAGGCGGACAACTTCGCGACCGCGTAGGCGTGAGCTTGCCGGCGCGTCGCATACGACTCGCATCGCTCACCGACAAGGACAAGGCCGACCTCTCCTTCGGCCTGTCGCTCGGCATCGATTACGTCGCGCTCTCGTTCGTGAAAACCGCCGATGACATTCGGCTCGTGCGCGACATTTGCGACGCTTGGGGCAGGCCCACGCCCATCGTTGCAAAAATCGAAACACCCGCTGCCGTCGAGAACCTCGAATCAATCATCCAAGCAACGGATGCCGTCATGGTGGCGCGCGGGGACCTTGGCGTTGAGTTCAACCCGGAACGAGTTCCGGTCATCCAGCGAGAGATCCTCGGTCTCGCACGCACGCATCAAAAACCCGTCATCGTTGCAACCGAGATGCTCCAGTCGATGGTCACGCAATCGCGTCCGACGCGCGCTGAAGCAAGCGACGTTGCAACGGCCGTCTTCGAAGGAACGGATGCCGTCATGCTTTCCGCGGAAACGGCGACGGGAGCTCATCCGCCGCTCGTCGCTCGCGTCATGAGCCGCATCATCACCGAGGCCGAGCAGAGTCAGTTTTTCCGTCCTCTGTCGAGCGAAATGCCCGGCAAGCGCGCGAACATCAACGAGTCCGTCGCACGCAATGGTTGTGACATCGCGCGAGACATCGGGGCGCGCGTCATCGTCGCGTTCACCGAATCGGGCAGCAGCGCCTTGTTTGCTTCCAAGCACCGTCCGGTCGTTCCGATCATCGCGTTTTCTCCGAACGCGGCCACACGCAGGCGCCTTGCGCTTTTGTGGGGCGTCGTCCCTTGGCCAATCGATAAAGTCACGAGCGCAGACGAGATGGTCGACCGGGCGAGCATGTTACTCTTGGCGCACGGATTCGTTTCTCCGGGTGACAAGTTCGTCGCCATCTTCGGCGCCCCCATCGGCGTCAGAGGCTCGACCAATTCCATCCGCGTCAAGGTCGTTGAATGACGGAACCCTCCGCGCTGCCTAGTCTTCCGCGGCTCGCGAAGTACGAGCTTCTCGAGGAGATCGGGCATGGCGGCATGGCCACGGTGTATCGCGCCCGGGACAAACGCCTCGGCCGCGATGTCGCCATCAAGATCATTCACAAACACCTTCGCGAAAACGTCGAGGTAGGAACTCGTTTCATCGCCGAAGCACGAGCCGCGGCCAAACTTCGACATCCGTGCATCGTCGAGGTGCACGACGTATCCGGCGATGACGACGCCGAGCGGTATCTCGTCGTCGAGCTTTGTCGCGGCACCACGCTTCGCAAGATCCTCGAGCGACACCGCGACATGCCCGCCGAAGTCGGTGCAGCCATCACGCTCGTTCTGTGTGACGCACTCGAACATGCCCACGCGTCCGACATCATTCATCGCGACGTCAAACCGGAAAACGTTCTCGTCGAGCTTCCGTCCGACCGCATATCGCGGCCCCAGTCACACGCATCTGCTGCGGACGACTCGGACGAATCATCCGGACCCGCATCGTCTCGCAGACCCATTTCAAAACGTTCTTCCGAGACAAACGACGAGAAAGCCGGTCCACGCCGCGTTTCCGCTCCGTCGTCGGATCTCGGAGTCATCATCAAGCTCACCGACTTTGGCATCGCCAAGATGCTCGATGCACAAGGCGTCACGTCGACGGGTCAGGTGCTCGGATCACCTGCGCACATGGCTCCCGAGCAAATCGAAGCTGGCGAGGTCGATGGACGCACTGATGTTTTTGCGCTCGGCGTGCTCATGTACGAGTGCCTCGTGGGGCACTTGCCGTTCGAGGGGAAAAACCCGGCACAGGTGTTGCGACGGGTGCTCGAAGGGTCGTATCCGCCGGCGGATCGCGAACGAAATACGGTAGGGGGTCGTTGGGCGCGCATCATCGACGGCGCGCTCGCACATCGTTTGGAAGAACGAACGGCGAGCCCCGCCAAACTCGCCGAACGTATTCGTGCGGAGCTCGACGCGCTGGGCATCAGCGATCCACGCGCTGAAATCGAAGCGTATTTTGCGGACCCTGACGAGTACGCTCGCAGTTTGCCCGGACGACTCGTCCCGCGTCTGCTCTCACGAGGTGAAGCCGCTCGGAAAGCTGGCGATGTCGTCGGCGCGGCCGATGACTTCAACCGTGCGCTGGCCCTTGCTCCTGATGATCAGAGCATTTTCAAGCGCGTGCGCGGTTTGCGTTCGAGCGCTGCGAGGCGTCGTATTGCGGCGCGTGTCGGCCTCGCTTTGGGTGTCGTCTGCGTGCTGGGCGGAGCGGCTTACGGGATAACGCGAGCACGCAAGCCTGACCTTGCGAAGGGCATTCTGGCCGATCGTCCGGACGAACAAGGCACGCCTCTCATCGCGCCTCGGACAAACGACCCAGAGCCCCCCGAGACAGCGTCGAGCGACGGGGCACCGTCGTCGACCGCGGAGCCCGTCGATTCGGCGGATAAACCGCGAAGCATTCGCGTCAAGCTGCCGATGCTGGCGTCCGCGATGCCGGCGAAGTCCGCGCCTCGAAAAGTGGCGTTCGTCATCACTCCACCAGGTGCGCAACTCACGCTCGATGGGAAGGTCGAGACGTGGTTTTCCCGCGTATTTACGTTGAAATCGGGACCGCATCCGGCGTCGGTGACCGTCGTGGGGTCGAAGTGCTGCGAGCCATTTCAAGGGTCGATCAACGTCGACCCACCGCCCGAGAACGAGCCTGATTCGATTCAGCGCATCCCCATTCGCCTGAAGCCTCTGCCCGCGACGGTATCGCTCAGCGGGGCCCCACCGAGCGCGCAACTCGTTTGCACCGACATCATGCTCACGGTGTTCACGGGCGGCACCAAGACCGTGCAGCTCGGAGATGTCACGTGGGACGGGCGCTGCCAGTTCATGCCTCCACCTCCCGGCGAACCAATGCGTAAAGCCGTGCGACTTCGTGCCGGCCAGCACAACGACGTGCCTTGGCCGCAGAAGTGAATCTTGCGGCGATTTGCGCATCGCGAACGTCGAAAACCGCTGCGATGCATCACGGCGCCCCACAGCGCTCAAATTCCGGTAGAAAGGGTTCCTCGGTTACCGGGAATGACGGCGCGAACTCGTCTGCACCAGGCTCAGCCCGGCGGATCTTGGGGGTTCGGGGCGAATGACGCCGTCGGATCCGAGGTGTGCCATGAGGATGCCGTCGTCGAGCGTTGCTCGAGTATGCGCCGTCGGGCCCATGGCTCTGTGACCAGGTTTGTCTTGTCCGTCATGGTCGGTTTCGCGCTGCTGCTCGAGGCCCGAACGGCGCGCGCTGACGACCTGCAACAGTTCGAGCTCGGTAAAACTCGGTTCAACGCAGGCGAGTACGACAGGGCTGCCGAGCGCTTCGCCACGATGCTCGATCCTACACAACCTCCGTGCCAATCGGTTCCGACGGACGTCACCTCCGCGTGCCGACTGACCGATCCCGATGTCATCGAACGCGCGCGGACGTTTTACGCGGCATCGCTCGTGGCGCTCGATCGCGTCGATGATGCCGATGCGCAAATCGCCGAGATTTTGAGGAAAAACCCTCAGTTTTCGCCCGACCCCGCCGCGTTTCCCCAGAAGGTGGTCGATCGTTTCACGATCGTGCGGGCCGAGCTTCGACAGGAGCTCGAGGCCGAGCAGGAGAAACGAGCGCAGAAGGAGCGTGAGCAACGGCTGGCCGCGGACCGCGCCAAGCAAGCCGAGGAGCGATGGCTCGCCGCAGTGCTTCGAGCCGCGTCCGAAGAACGGGTTGTCGTGAAAAACTCGCGGTACATCGCCGCGCTTCCTTTTGGGATCGGCCAGTTCCAGAACGGCAATCGATCGCTCGGTACGGCCTTGGCGATCTCGCAGTCGATTTTTGCGGCAACGAGCATCGCGGCGTCGGCGATGAACACGTACTACTTGAAGTACGGTTTGCCCGAGCAGACGGAAGCAGAGCGGCAGTTTTCAAAAAGCGGGCAGCTCATCTCCGGGCTCATCAACCAGATTTCCTTCGGCGCATTTGCCGCGTTGGCCGTCACCGGAATCGTGCAGGCGCAAGTCGCCTTCGTTCCCGAGAAGGTCGTCATACACAAGCGACCCGTTCCGCCCCGACCAACCGCGACGTCATTGCAGATCGTGCCGACGTTCGGTTTGTCTCCGAACATGGTGGGTGTGGGAGTTTCTGGGGTGTTTTGAAGGAGGTTTACCCCGACCCGTCTGCTGCTTCGTTGTGCTCGCGGCAGCTCGTGCGCGGCATCGTTCGGGCGCGAAACGAAATGCGACCACAGGTGCTGCACACGCAGAGGTTCTGCTCGTACAGCGTGCGATTCGACAAGATGTCGGCGACGAACAGGCCAAGCACGATGTCGCTCAGGGCATCGTCGCGACGGAGATGCGCGATCCACATGCCCGAGCCATTCGGCTCGATCGACTGCACTCGGCCCGATGCCTTTGCATGTTCGATGAACGTTTCGTCGGGGGGCGTTTGCAAGAGCCCTGCGAGCGTATGCACGACACGTGAACGCGCGCGACCGAGGATGCGATCGAGGAGCGTTCGCGATGCCGTTGCCGTTGAACCCGTGAGCGCATCGAGGAGCAACGTGCCTGCCATCGGCTCGGTGAGGTGAACTGGCCGCTCCATGCGTCCGGCGCGCACCAGGTACTCCTCGATCCAGTTGCGGATCTCGCGTGCGCCCATCGAACCAATTCCAATGCCCTCGACGAATGCCAAGGCGCCGATGAGAGCACCGCGATCGTTGCTTGTTCCGCCAGGAAGAGTCGGATTCACGTGCGGGGGAGAGCCGGCCATTGCAGTCCTTTCGGCACAACCAAGCGGTAAAAATAGCAGCGCTCGGGCCGTGTCGGATCGCGATGTCGCCGCGTGCCTCAAGCTTTCTCGAGCGCCGCGATCCAAAAGCCGCCGAAGTGACGCAGGGGCGAATCGCAAAGCGCACGTTCGGCGCGGTCGAGCACTCGACCAATGACCGGCAAACGCATCGCTATCGCGGCCGGGGTCACAATTCGGATGCCACGCGACGCGCGCAGGCGCAGCGCTCGAGGAACCATCGCGCTCACTTGGAATGGGCTGTCGAAACGCGTGTACACCGCGTTCTCTTTCGTCTTGTCGCTGATGGCGCCTGCAGGCAGCAGGTTCTTCACGAGCCCTCGCAGGCTGTATGGGTTGTAAAGCTCGATCACGACCGTTCCGCCCGGACGAACCACCCGCGACATTTCCGTGAGCGCGCGGTCGATGTCCCGCACGTGTGGCAGGACCTTGAACGAACACGCGACATCGAAGCTCGCGTCGGCGAACGGCAAGTCCGTTGCACTGCCGCGTGCGACGTCGAGGCCCCGTGCTCGCGCCTTCTCCAGCATGCCGTCGGACAAGTCGATGCCTTTGGCCGAACGGGCGAAGCGTGCGATGCGTTCGAGAAGCAGGCCCGTTCCGCAGCCGACTTCGAGCACGTCGCGATCCGTGCCGAACCGGCGCAAAAAGTCGATCTCGAGGTCATCGACGAGGTCGTGGTAGCCGCCCGGATCGCGTCCGCCCCGCTTGTCTTCGTACCGCGCAGCGAACTCGTCGTAATACGCGCGCGTAGCTTCCAAGTGTTCGTCGGTGTGCCCGGATGCGTGGCTGTCCATCTCGGCCGCGTTCTAACCTACGGAGGCCCGAGCGTCGACGTGCGAGGCCGTGACACGAACCTTTCGTCACCCTATGGAGGGGGCGTCCGCGTGTTTTGGAAATGATCACGACACAAGGAGAGGACTCATGAAACCCGGCGACCATCCCGACTTTTTCCGCTTTGCACCCCCGCCGGGGACATCGCGCGAAAGCACCATCGTGCTCGATCGTGAAGGCTCGTTTTGGCACGACGGAGTCCGTGTCGAACATGGTGCGCTCGAAGAAGCGCTTCATCGTTGGATCTCAAAGCATCCGGACGACGGCCGTCTCATCCTGACAAACGGTTACGACTGGTGTTATTTCCGCGCCGAAGGGACGCCGTACATCGTTCGAGCTTTGCGCGTTGCCGACGACGGACGCAGCGCAGAGCTCGTGCTCTCCGACGCCACCGACGAACCGCTCGATCCACGCAATCTGTGCATTGGTGATGAGGGTGTGGTGTTTGCCCGCGTCAAAGGCGGCAGCTTCGAGGCACGTTTTTCTCGGCACGCGCAAACGGCGCTCGCCCCACTGCTCGTATCCGCCGAACCGCCCGTCGTGAAGGTGGGAGACGTGCAAGCCGAGCTCGGATTTCGAGCGGTTCAGTAGCGGTACTGCCAAAGCAAGTCGAGACCCGAGCTCGGTTGCTGATTGACCCCGCCAAACCCGAACGATCCTCGCAAAGACCAGTTCCTGTAGAAGCGCCAATCGATGTTGATCTCGGTGCGATTGGTGCTGTCCGAAGGATCTTGCGTGCGAATTCCTTCGAGCCTCGCACCGTTCGGGATCCCCTCGTAACTCGCTTGGGCAGTCACCGTGTCGCCCAGCTCGTACATGACCGTCGTGCGAAGGCGTCCCGAGTCGGACGTGCCGACACGTGTCGACAAACCACGCAGCGGTGCGATCTGCGAAAGCATCGCGTTGATCTGCGTCGACGCGATCTCGCCTCCGACCACGTTTGCCGCTACGTCTGCTGCACTTGCAGAACCTTCCGTCGAGGTATCGTCGGTGCTGTCCGGCGTCTCGCCCGTGAGGATCATCGAAAAGATGTGTTGTTGCGGCATTGGCGGATCGGAGCGGAACCTCAGTTTCTGCTCGGTGATCGGCTTGAGCACGCCGGAGTAGTCGACGTAGACGCGGCTGCCGTTGGGGGCATCCCAGCGCGCGGTGAGATTGACGTAGGGGTTTCCCGTTTCTTCTTCGCGTAGCCGCACGAGACCTCGTTCGATCTCGAACTTCTTTCCAATGACTTCGACCGTGCCCTTCACGAGCTGAACGTCCCCCGACACGCGCGCCTCTTCACGCAACTCGATTCGCGGCGACGCGCCTTTGGGGCTCGTGAGCTTCACGTCGATGCCCGTGCCTTCGATGTGCAGCGTGCCGAGCTCGACGGTTGTAATCCACGCGAGCGCGCCACTTTGTCGAGCTTCCTTTTTCTTGCCCACCGGATGCGAAATCACGATGTCTGGATGCGGGTCGAGCGACTGCACCGCGCGCGAGCTGGATGCCGGCAGCGCGAGATGCATCTGCGGAATTTTCACGGCAAGGTGTACTTCTTGCGGCCGCTTTTCCGCCACGAGCGAGAGGTTTCCGTAGGCTTGTCCCAGTGGAACCCCTTCGAACGTGATGGGCAACGCTTCGCTCTCCCGGATCGAAAAGTCTGCCGTGGCAGTTCGGAATGACAAACCTTTCATCCTCGCCACCGCGGATCCATGGATTCGCCCGCTGATCCCTTCGGCCTGGATGTCGTCGAGTTGCAGTGCTCCACGCTCGCGCGACCTCAGCGAAAAGTGCGCATTTTTCAGCTCCTGGCCGATCTGCGGAATGTGAACGACTCCATCCACGAGCTCCATGTTCGCTTCGACGTGACCTTGCGATTCGTCTCCGTACATCGTCGACGCGACGTGCACGTGGCCATCGAGGCGTCCGTCGAGCCGTGAGAAGACGCCGTTGACCATGGGCTGCAAACTCGCGAGCCGGAAGCTATGCGCGACGATCGACATCCCCGCTGGCTTCAGATCGTCGATTTTCGGGACAAGCTCGTCCCAATTCACGCCGGCGTACGCCTTGACGTCGACGCGGCCGCCTTCTCGTCCCGCCAGCTCGATGTCGAGCGTGCCGTGCGACGTCGCCTTGGCATCCGTGCTTGGAACGATGTCCAAAAGGAGCGCCGCCCGCTCGAGCGACACTTCGTTGTTGATGCGTAGTGCCGGGACGTAGAGCTGCGCTCTCGCCGTTCGCTCGCCACCTTGTTGCGCGATCCGAATCGTCCCGCTCACGCTCGCATCGACGCCCCGCGCTGCGACGTACGGCAACCTTCCGACCGGCAAGCGCGTCAGCGTCGCCTGCGCGTCGAAGTTCGCTGCTGGACTTTCGCCACCGCGCAGAAGCGCCGGCACGTCGACGGCCGCGTCTCCAACGACGGACGCGATTTCGCGACCGTTGCGACGCACTTGCGCGACGATGCCGGCCTTCTTCGCCTTGTAGTTCGCCACGACATCTGCATCGACCGGCAGCGACCACTCGGTCGGGACACCTTTTTCGTCCACGTGCGCCCACCGCCACGCGGAAACGCGTGCGCTCATCGTCGGGTCGACCAGCGTGCCGCTGGCCGTCGCCGTCACGGCGAGATCTCCCTCGAAGGGCGGAAGTTTGTCGTGAACGAACGATGGCAAGCTGCGCAGCGACTTCACCGAGCGCCTGGGCATCGTGAACGACAGCTTCCCCTGCGACTGCGCGAGCGATTTCCCGCGGCGCTTCGGATCATCGACGATCGTGCGCAAGTCGAGGTCGACGTTGGCCGACAGCTCGCCAATTTTGTCGGTGTCCGACAGGACCACTTTGCCGGCCGTTGCTCCCGTCGCGCCGTCGAGACTCGCCGTCACCGCGACGTCCACGGAACGCGACTCCCAGCGAGGTTTGTCCTCACCAAACATTTGCGGGCCTGCGATGGTCAGGCCGCGTGTGCGCACGTCGAGCGATTTTACCGAGACAAACCGCTGACCCACCGGCCTTTCGACGGACAAGCTTGCATCCAGGAGACCGCCCACTTCGGTCAAGAGCAGCGCGATGGGCAGGCGTTTGGCGACGCAATCGAGCCGCGTGTCGAGCGCATCCACGCGTGCTCGGCCCGTCATTTTCGTCCACGTCGACGCCGCCAAGAGCGGGCCTTTCAGCGTTGCATCGGCTTCCGAAATGCGTACTTCGGCAATCGTTCCGTCGCACGCCGTCGCGGGGTCTTCCCCAGGTTTGGCGTGGTCGTCCAGCCGTACCGAAGCTTCGAGTGACGCGTGCTCGTCGTCGAACGTCGCGTTCACCGAAGCTGCCGCACCCGCAAGCTCGATCCCCGGCATGGGCGAGACCGTCGCGTCCTTCACTTGCACCCGCACGTGACCTTTGCGGCCGCGTTTCGTCCGTGCGAGCGACACGTCGACATCCGCAATGCCTCGCGTCCGTTTGCCCACGCCGATGAGCCGCCCGAGGCGCGAAAGATCGATGCCTTTGCCCGTGAGATTCCCGGTGACCTCTTGGTTCGCCACGACGAGCGTTCCACCGAGCGCACCGAGCCCCGGGCCTTCGAGCGACAGACCTCGCGCCGCAACGCTTCCTCGCTCGGCACGTACCTCCGTCACCTTGCCGTGCAGCTCTTCGCCGCCGCGCGATAACCGCAGCTCGACGTTGCGCACCGCCTTCGCCTTCGAATCCACACGCGCCGATGCACGCAGATCCTCGATGTCCCCACCTTCGAGATGCGCATCGATCGACGGCGTCGTGACCGGGCCTCTCGCACGCACGGTGACTCGATCGGCAGCATTCTCGCCCGCTCGCAACCGCTCACCCGTCACGAGCGCATCCATCTCCAGTTGGTTGAACGGCCCGCGAAGGTGCCCATCGATCCGCCCGTCCTCGAGCGACACCGCACCCTTTGCTGCAAGCGAATGGACCGTGCCTGCGACGCGTGCATCGAGCTCCGTACCGCCTCGCACGACACCTCGAACCCTCACACGACCGCTGCCCGAAAGCGGTCCTCCGAGCCGCGGCATCGCTTGAAGCGAGGCAATGTTCGATTCGGCCTCGAAGCGAATCAAATCTCGCCCTTCGATCACGAACGACCCCTGCGTCGGTGCACCAGGCTCGTGCAACGTCACGCGTCCCTCGAGCATGCCGTGATCGAAAACGGCATGCGCGTCGATCGCTGGCACGGGTTGCCCCTCGAGCTCCGTGGGATCGACCGAGGCGTCCACGACAAACCGCGGCGATGGGTTTGTCGAAAAGTGCACGCGTGCTCGGGCATCCACGCTCGTTGCGGGAAAATCCTCGCGGAACGCACGCGCATCGAGGTCCGTGGTGGTCACGTCGACCACGAGCTTCGGGCCGCCTCGAGCGTCGAGTTTGCCCGCGACGACGACCGACGCGGGCGGTTTATCCGCCGGCGTCACGTCGAGTCGCGCGTCGATGTCGTACGTCGGGTGCGTCCCCTCGATCGACGCACGAAGCGACGTTCGTTCCTGGATGGGAAGACCAGGCACGAGTTTGACCAAGTCCGCCGGCTCCGTGCGCGGCAGCTCGATGGATGCCGAGGTGGTGCTTCCGTCGAGACTCCAGCGCGCGGTGAGGTCGATGTTTCCAGCTTGCCCAGAAAGGCCCGCCCACATTCGCGGCGGCTTGGGCGGTACTGGTGGCCCACTCGGGTTTGGCGTCGCGAAGTCGATGTGCAGGCGATACTCGGCATTTCCCGCCAACTGCGCGGGCAAAATTCCGCGCTCCACGAGCTGCGTTGGCTCCACGTCGACGGTGAGTTTGTCCGGGCCGATCCGGACGGATCCTACGAGCTGCGTCACGTCGCCATCGAGCATTCGTGGGGCCGTCACGTTGCCGTGAACCCACGCGTGGCCAATCTCGATTCGCTCGAACGCGATTGCGGTTTTTCTCGGTTTTGCTGCTTTCGGCTTGGGTGGTGTCGTCGTTGGCTTGCGAGCTCGTGGCGAAAATGTTCTTGCGATACCGAGGTGCCCGTCCTCACCGTGCGAAACGAGCACTTCGCCATCCTCGATGCGCACCAGTGGAAACGTGAGCATCGTGTTTCCGTCGATGAATTCTCGTGCGAACCCGACGAGATCCACGCGCGCAGTGACGCCGGATGCTCGAATCGTTTGGCGTCCCAAGGGATCGATCGCCACGACAGAACGGATCTTGATCTCGTGCAAGCTCAACTGATCGAGCTCTTCGACGACGACTCGGCCCTCGAGGGTGTTGGCGAGCACGCGATTGGCCGTGTGTTTCGCGATGCGTCGCAGCGGCGGCAAATTCATGTGCAGGCCCAGCGACAGCAACACGGAAAACGCGAACACCGCGCTCAATCCAAGCGTGGCCAGGATGGTCCCGAACGTTCGCCGAAGCCGCCTCCGTTTGGGAGGCGGCGCGACCTGTTCATCGGCAGTCGTTCTCTCGGGCGCCACGCCGTCAGCATAGCGAAAACGCGTGCCGCGCACCTGAACAGTAGGCCGCTATTTGCGCGTATTTTCCGCCGAATGCATGCTCGGTTGAATGGCGGCTGTGCCCGCCGTCGACGCGCGCAGTCATGGCCGAATGCCATGCATGGGAGCTCATGCGTGAGGCGCGTGACTCCATCCCCCGAGTTTTTCGACCGTCATTGCACGATTGCCGCGCGGCTCTTGCGCCCGCGCCCGTATGTCTGCGAAGGTTCTAACCCCAACCTTATGCCCAAGCCCGATCCCCGCGTCCTCGCTCGCGTCGCTGGCAGCTACCTCAAGGAGCACCCGGAGGAAATTGTCCGCGCACTCCGCGGCGCTGTTCGTCTGCGTGCCGGCATCCCCATGGATGCGCTGCGCTACCTCGCGCGTGAGTTTCTTCCCGACAGCAAAAAAGTCCCGAAGGACATCAGCATCGAAGCTTCGCCTCCGGGCCTTCGTTTGACCGCGACGGTCGATGCGATGGGCACGCCCGTGCGCGCAACGCTCGTGCTGCATGTCGAAGAGATCGCGATCTCGACGTCCGAGATGCGTATTGCGGTGCGAATCGAAGGTTTGTCCCTGACGGTGCTGGGTGATTCGGCTTCGCCGCTTGCGGGTCTGTTGAAGTCCGGCGCGCTCGATCTCTCCAAGCCGGGTAACCTCGTCGCGTTCATGCCCAAGCGTCCCCCGATGCTCATCGATGCGAAAGACGATCGCATCGTGCTCGATTTGATGAAGGTGCCAAAGCTCGCGGAAAACCCGATGGTTCGTCGTTACCTACCGGTGCTCGTGCCGATCGTGGGTATCCGCGCGATTCGCACCAAGGACGACCATCTCGACATCCACCTCAAAGCCGACATCAGCGGTGTGCCGCAGGCGATTGCAGCTGCACGCCAACCGAATCTCTAAACGGAACGAATGCCTTTGCCCTCACGGCAAGATCCGACCGCGCTCACTTTCAAGGTTCTCGCCGAGATCGCGGACGGCGAGACGGCGACGGTGGAGCTGTGTCGAGTCACGGCAGGACCCGCAGAAGGGCGACTCGTTGCCGTCAAACGCCTTCATCCGCACCTCGCGAGCGATCCCGCATTCGTCGATCAATTTCGTGACGAGATGTGGATGACCGCGGCGCTTCGTCATCCGAACATCGTGGAAGTGGTGGGTTGGGGGAGCGACGATCGCGGCTTGTACTTGGCCGTCGAGCTCGTTCAAGGCGTGTCGCTCGCGCGTCTCATGAAGACCATCTTCGACACGGGCGAAGCGTTCACCGAACGTATGGTCGTGTTCATTTTGCGCCAGATTTGCCGAGGTCTCGTCAAGGCGCATGCGCTGAAATCACCGCAGGGCGAGCCGCTCAATTTGGTTCACCGCGACCTCACGCCGGGCAACGTGCTGTGTTCGTTTCAAGGGGACGTGAAGATTGCCGACTTTGGTCTGGCCAAGGCCAAGCAGCGCCTCACGAAAACGCTCACAGGCATGGTCAAGGGCCAGCTCGAGTACATCTCGCCCGAGCAAGCTCTGGGCAGAGAAGTCGACGCTCGCGCCGACATCTTCTCGCTGGGCGTGACCATGTTCGAGCTCTTCGCCGGCCGCCGTCCATGGGCTGCATCGAACGACATGGAGCTCGCGAATCTCCTCATGACTGCGCCGCCGGCAGATCTGTTCAAGATTCGTCCGAAGATCCATCGCGAGCTCGTCGACATCGTCAACAAGTGCCTCGAAAAGGATCCGAAAAGGCGCTTTCACTCGGTCGCCGAGATCCTCGCGCGCTTCGACGAATGGCTCTCCGCGCACGGCTACATGGAAGACAACGAGGAGGCGCTCGGAAGGTTCGTCCGGCGAAACTCCATGCGCCAAATGGGTTGGTTCGAACGGGCCACGACGGCGAATCCATCGGATCCCCAGGGCAAACTTCTCGGTTTGTTGCCGAGCCCGTCCATTCCTTCGCTGAAGAGCGCGCCGCCTCCGCCGAACGAATCGGCCCCTGCGACGGCGCGAGCGGCCGTGCCCAAACCCGTTCCGGTGCCGCCGAAGCCGGCAATTGCACCGAAGGCAGCGCCCAAACCGCGCAGCGATTCCGAAGCGACCGCGGCCGAGGGCAAAGGGGCGCTTGCGAGGATTGCGAATTATTCAGGGGCGCCTCGCATCACCGAGGTCCAAGAAGCGCGCGACAGCGACACCGATTGGGGCGAGGAGATCCCGACGCTCGTCAAGGGAACGCCCGAACAAATTGCGCGCCTGCGTCAAGCTCATCGCGAGGGAAAACCATTTGATCCCAAAGCGATTGCGGGACACGTCGTTCGTCCCGATCCGCTCGACGAACCCACCTCGAAGGACGGACAAACCGCGGTCGACGTCGTCCTTCGGGCGAAGCGATCGCCCGACGAGGAAGTCCTCGAAGACCCGACGGCGCCGATCGGTGACTTGTTACGAAAAGTTCGTGAGGGGCGAGCTGGTCCTTCCGAACCTCCTCCAAGTCCGCTGACGACACGAAGTGCTGGTTCTGCGCCGCCAGTGCCGGATCCTGGCGCCGAAGAGCGCATCAAGACCGAAGCCGAACGCCTTGCGATCGAAGCCGTGCGTCTTGGTGAAGAGGTCAAGGCGGCGTATGCACGTGCGGAGCGCAAAGCCGCGCTGGCCAAGGCCATTGGAGAAGCTGCGACGATTGCATCGGACGCCCTCCGGCTTGGACCCACGAGCGGCCTCCTCGAGGCGCAGCGCAAACTCGACATGGCGCTCGCCATCGAGCGAACGGCACGCGCCAACGATGCCGCTGCTGCATCGGGAACGAGCGCGCCACCGCCGCCTCTCGTAGCCATTGCCGCGCCGCCCGTTCCTCCGCCTGCGCCTGTCGTCGCCCCGCCTGTCGTCGCCCCGCCTGTCGCTGCCCCGCCAGTGGCTCCTCGTCCAGCAAATCCGGCGCTCATCCCGTCCGCGCCTCCTGTGCCGAGCTTTGGTTCGGGTCCTCGAACGCTTCCGACGGGTGCGGCAAGGCCCGAACCGGATGCTCTTCGCGGATCGGATCGTCATGCGCTGGCGGCGCCTGCGGCCGAAGCAGATGCATCGATGAAGGAGCTTCGTCCGACGGCGTTGGGATTGCCGTTGCCGGTGGTTCTCGTCATCGCGGTGGGTGTGGTCGGACTGATTCTGCTCGTGCTCTTCATCGGCTTTGGATGATCTCGCGGCTCGTCCTTCTGCCTTGATTTCATCGTCGCGGCTTCGCTACCGTGGACGCGATGAGCAAAGGCAATAAAGAAGAGTGGGTCGTCATCGGCCTCGACGCCAAATTGTCCCGACGGCAGGGCATGCCCGCGCAATTGCCCATTCCCAAGAGCGAGTTCGAGGGGTTGGCGGACAAAGGCCTTTCCATCGACAACGCCCGCAAGTGGATCAAGGCATTTTTGAACGATTCGCCCATGGGCCAGGACCACAACTGGCGCAAGAAAAACAGCCAGCTCGTGATGTCGCTCGAGGTGTTCCTCGACAAGGCTCCGCTGCTCGATCGCGCGCAGAAGGGGTTTCAGGAAAAGGACTTCGAGAAGGCCGTCTCGGCGCTGAAGCGTATTGCGTCGATGGATCCCGACGATCATGCATCTCGGCTGAATTTGGGCGCCGCGCTCGTCAATGTTCGAGATTACCCCGGCGCGCTCAAGGTGTTTCAGCAGATCCGAAAAACCTTCGATGGGGATGCCGACTATCACGTGGGATTGGGCCAGCTCCACGCCACGATGGGCAACAAGGACGAGGCGACGAACGAGTTTGTCTTGGCGCTCGAGGCCAAACCCGATTGCCAACCGGCGCTCGATGCTCTCGTGACGCTGGGCGTGCTCGTGCCGGTTTATGAAAATCCGCGCGATGCAGCGTCGCTGACGTATGTCCGTTCCGACAAGGTCGAAGAGTACCTGGCCAGTGTTTGGGACGCCGAAGCGCGTGACGTGGCGTTTTACTTGGAACAATTGGCGTATCACGAGCGCGAGGCACGTCCGCGGATCGTGCTCGCTTTGGCCGAGCGGATTTTGAAGGCATCACCGGATGCGGTTGCGGCGGAGAGGGCCGAGCTTGCGAAGATCGCGGCGCTTCGGGACCTTGGGCAAGTGGGCGATGCGCTGGCGGCAGCCAAGGCGTATGCGGAGCGAGCTCCGAAGTCGGCTGGGGCGCAAGTCGAGGTGGGGCGGTGTCTTTTGGTAGGCGGGCAGGCCAATGAGGCTCGGGCGGCATTCGATGCGGCGCTCGCCATCGATCCGGGTGACTTGATGGCATTGCAGCTCAGGTATTGGCCTGCGGATGCGCAAACGAACATCCAGGCGGTGGCGGATGCCATTCCGGCGTTGCAGGCATTTGCCGAAGCGCATCCGAATTCGGCGGGCGCGTGGCGATCTCTGGCGCGAGCCAAATGGGCATCGGGGGCGAAAGAGGAAGGCGTCGAGCTTTTCCGCAAAGCCGTGGATCTCACGCCCGCGGATGACGACGTTCGCGCTGAGCTCTGGAACCAACTTGGTAATTTGCAGCAGTATCAGCAAATCATCGAAGATGCTTCCAAGATCGAAAACATGAACAAGCGCGATTGGAAGCTGCGGTGGAACGAAGCCGAAGCCTATTTGGGTCTCGGCCGAAAGCTCGAAGCGCGCGGTGCATTCACGGCCATCAATTTCGATGAATCGCTGCACGTGGACATTCGGAAGCGGGCGAAACGCGCCGTCAGGTCAATCGACGAGGGAATGACGCTTTCGGGGCCCACGGCACCGCCCGAAGGCACGCCAGCGGCGTAGCGGCCATTCAGCTTGGAATAAGGCCAAATCGGGGGGTATGGGGGGCCGAGCCTCGGACCCCCCATCGTAAACAAGGCCTCGCGAAGCGCGCGTCCCACGCGCGCGTAGCGAGCATTCAAATCCAGGCCCGGCATCAGAAACCATTCATTCATCCATCATCGCCTGGCCTGCCGCCTGAGATTGCACTGGGCCATAAATCGAACCAATGAGCGCGCCGAATGCAAGGTTCGATACGACAAACCCAATGACGCCCATGGCGCCATGATTGGCCATGAAGAATCCCGGTGATTGCATGGTTTCCGGGATCAAAGGGTGCACGTTGTCGATGAGGCCCAACATGAGACCCTGGATCGCCACGGGGACGAGCGACACCAGGACACCGGTCATCGCGTCCGCCCGGTGTGTCATCGTCTCGAATGTCGCGCCATAGACGATACCGGCGAGACCGCAAGCGAGCATCAGTGCGACAAACCCTGCAAACCAAGCCGCGCCGCTCGGACCATTCCCCGGCATCGTACCGAGCACCATGGGCAGATCGGCTCCGCCTCCGAGTGCTCGCGCGGCGGACATGACGAGTACCATGAGCGCCCCCGCAATGATGCCCGCAACGAATGCTTTCTTGATATTCATCGCGCCCCCCATCCACGGCCCGACCGACCGGGCGTGACGGCTGGGTAGCGGCAATCGCGATGCCAAGCGAACGCGGCCCGCGAGGGGTATGATCGCGAAGATTTCTTGCTTTACCGGGATCGGCGATTGGAAAAAATCGCCCTGAAAAGTTCGCTCTGGGCGCTCGCTGCGCAGGCATGAGCAACACGTGCGCACTCGTCACGTCGTGCAGGCGTGCGCCCTATCGTCTTTCAACGGAGCGGGATCATCGTCTCATCACGATCCCGGATCATTTACGCATGCATCATACGCCGTCGGACACAACGAACTCACGCACGTGTAGCAGGTCCCCGACAATTGTCCGAAGTCGCAGATATCACCCACGTCGCCACACGAGGCGCTGCAATCAACGTCGCACGCGCACTGGTACACAGCCGCGAATGTCGCATTCGACGATGCGCATAGGGTGCCGCTGCTTTGGTCGTACATGAAATCGAGGCAAGGCACGCACGGCTCGGCCGGGCAATCCAGCGGATCGGTACCTTCGGCACAAAATCCAGACCCCTCGGGCTCGTCGCAGAATCCGTCGCCCGCCGTGGGGCAGGTGGGCAGCATGCAATCCTTCGCGTCGGTGCCCTTCGCGCATGTTCCGTCGCCTGCCGGAGCCGGTTCATTGCATATCCCATTGTCCACGGTGGCGCATGCCGGCGGCGGCTTGATGCACGTGTTGAGGTCGACTTCCTCATTATAACAAACCGACGTGTCGAAAAGCCCGTCGCTGCACGTGCCCTCGGCGTTCAGACAAGTGAGATACGTCTGGTAGGGGTCTCTGCAATCGGCGCCCTGAGCCTTGTCCTCGAGGTTGATCATGTCATCGAGACACGTTGCGCTTTCGGAATCCGTGCATTTGTTGCATTCGCACTGGGCCGTGCAGAACTTCTGTTGCGGTGTCAGCGTCTCCGTTTCGCAAGCGGCAAACGTGAAGCCGGAGAGGAAAAGCAGCACCATGCCATGGAACAAGCGTTTGTGGATCATGGGAAGCTCCGCAAAAGGACGTAAACGCAAAACCCTCGGCGCCTATGACCGAGAAGCTGCTCACGCGCAAAACGCGAGCATAATGCTAGGCTATCACGGTAACGATTCGGCGTCTAGCACGCCGTTCAGTTTGATCCCAATCATGACTCGGCTGCGCTTTTGCGCGCGTCGGCACGTTCCACATTGCCCGTAATGAGCCGTGCGCCACGTTCATAGGTCACGTACGAGTATGCCCAATCGAACAACACCACCAATCGATTTCGGAAACCAATCAAAAAAACGATGTGAATGAGCATCCACGCGAGCCAAGCCACGAGCCCCGAAAGCTGCAAACGTCCGAGGTCCGCAACCGCCGAAGCTCGGCCAATCGTCGCAAGCGATCCACGATCATCGTACCGAAACGCAAGACGCGGCTCCTTCGACAAACTCCGCTCGATGTTCCGAGCAACATGCCGCGCTTCTTGAATCGCCGCAGGCGCCACGCCAGGCACGACCACGCCGTCGTGATCAAAGGACGCAAGATCCCCGATGACGAACACCTCGGGATGCCCCGGTACGGACAAATCGGGCTCCACCTTCACGCGACCCGCTCGATCCACCGGCGCTCCGAGCATTCTTCCAAGAGGCGATGCCTGTACGCCCGCAGCCCATAACACGGTTTTCGTCGAAATTTTTTCCGCTCCAATGGACACCGAATTCTCGTCGATGTGCGTGACGAGCGCCTTCGTCTGCACTTGAACACCGAGCGATTCGAGCTGTCGCTTCGCTTTGTGCGACAAATAAGAAGGATAGGTCGGCAAAACGCGATCGACCCCTTCGAGCAATATCACGCGCGCCGACGCCGGATCGATCGATCGAAAATCCCCCGCAATGGTGCGATGCGCGAGCTCCACAAGCGTCCCCGCAAGCTCCACACCCGTCGGACCTCCACCAATGACGACGAACGTGAGCCACGCTTTTTTCTCCTCTGCATCCCCGCAACATTCCGCTTGCTCGAATGCAAGAAGGACGCGCTTTCGCATTTCGAGCGCATCTTCGAGGCTCTTCAATCCAGGGGCCACGCGTGCCCATTCGTCGTGACCAAAATACGAATGACTCGCGCCCGTCGCCAATATCAAATAATCATACGCCATGTCGCCAATCGTCGTCGTCACCTTGCGCTGCGCGGGCAAAATGCCCGTCACTTCCCCGAGCAGCACGCGCACATTTCGCTGGCTCCTGAGCACTCGGCGAATGGGAACCGCAATCTGTGGCGGATTCAAGCCCGCCATCGCGACTTGATAAAGCAAAGGTTGGAATAGGTGGTGGTTTTTCCGGTCGAGCAGCGTAATGCGAACCGGCGCCTTGCGTAATGCTTTGGCCGCATTCAAGCCGCCAAACCCCCCGCCCACGATGATTACGTGCGGCTCATGCTCGGGATCGAGTCTTCCTCCCGCAGCATCGGCCTTTTGCATACCCGCCGACACATGCAGGATTCAAACCGCAATCCCGCCAAGCAGACTCAGCCGTGCGTCTTCAGCCACTCGTTCATGAACCGAGCGCTCTTTTCCCAACCATC
Organism: Polyangiaceae bacterium; assembly: GCA_016715885.1. NCBI lineage: Bacteria > Pseudomonadati > Myxococcota > Polyangiales > Polyangiaceae > Polyangiaceae bacterium. Next base: position 537,149 of record JADJXL010000025.1, on the reverse strand, counting down.
GCGCAGTTGCTTCTCCGCGCTGCTCTCGATGAGCCCGCCGACACCAAAAATCTTGGCCTCCACGACGAGCTCGGCAATTCGTCGCACCTTCGTATCCCCAACGGGCTCGATGCGCAGTGTCCCCTCGTTGCGCAGTTTCTCCGCCATCGTGCTCGGAATCATCTTCCACTGCCAGAGCTTCGTCGCCTTGTTGAACTTCCCCTCTTCCGTGTACCCGAAGTTCGACCCGAGCACCTTGGCGACCGGACCCGGCACTTCCATCTTCGGCGTGCCCTTCACCTTGCGAACGATGTCACCGTCCGTCTCGCGCTGATCCAAGATCGTGAACTCCGGAAACCCGAGGTTTTCCTTGTAAAGCTTGTTATTGAAGTCCTTATCGAAGAAGACCTTCCAGAACGTTTCCGCGTTGCAGTTGATTTCGTGCGTGACCGTGAACTTTCCCATCTCAGGCTCCTCGTGAGCCCCGGAGACGGATGGGGCTCGACGGCCGCACCTTACCAGCAAATGGACGGGTTTCCAGATCGTTGCGATGTCGCCGCGTTCAATTGCTGTCGTGCTCGAACGACGGCGTCGCGGTCAGCGGCCCCCGCCCGACTGAGGCATGCGGGGCCTTGGTGGACAGAGTTGCGTGATGCCTCGGCCGATGAGTCGGTTGTTCACCAAATCGAAATTCGGCCGGTACACGCACACGCCCATTGCAATCGTTCCGCGGCGTTCGAGCGCCTGTTCCAGGGCATCCACGGTGATGAGCCCGGTCCTCATGAGGTTATCCGTAAGGCGCACGGTCGTTCCCGTGGGGCACGAAAGCGATGCGCTCATGAAAATGTTGGGGTCGACCTGCTGCATGGGACTGCCCGTGTCGACTGGCTCGACCCAGCCGCTGATATCGACCGAATAAAGGCATCCGTCCTCGAGAGGCATCATGATGCGCTCGCTTATGGTCATTCGGTTCGTGATGTAGTCTTGTCGATAATGTTGTCCCGTGCCACCGCCGCCCTGACGTCGATGGTGATCGTATTGCACTTGCTCGGCGCTGTCCGCTGGGGCGGCGGGCAATACCGTCATGCCAGCCAATGCGACAGTCGCGATTGCCGTGCGAAGCAGCATGCTCATGGATGACCTCCTTTGCGGTTCACCGTGCGAAAGGCGCAATGCAATGCCGCCCCCCCCGAGCGGGGGCCGGTCAGTTGGCCGCATCGCCGTGGCGTGGCAAAAACCCGCGATTCAGGCGGATCGGCATGTGGGGGGGGGGGCCCGTCCCCCCCGCGGCGCCCCCCGCGGGGCGCCCGGCCGCGGCCCCCCCCCCCCCCCCCGCGCCCGCCCCCGGGGGCTCGGGTGCGGGCGGTGGTGCTCGCCATTCGGTCTAGGGCCGGGCCGCGGCAAGGGTCGGGCGTCTCGATTTGTCGACCTCGCAATCGGGTCGCTCGGCACGAGCAACACGGGGGCGCCGCCGCGGAGGGCCCCCCCCCCCCCCCGGCCGCCCCCCCCCCGCCCCCCGCGGGGAGATGAATGTCCATCTTTCGTGGGGGGCTTTGCGCCGCGCGTCAGTGACGGGACGAAGGCCGCCCCGCTGGTCATTGCTTTTCGCATTGGACCAACGAAATCATCGGAATGTCGAGTGCAACCTCGTCCGATTCACCCGTGACTGGATACGAACCATGCAGGCCGACAAATGTGCAAGCACAAATATATTCCGGCGAACCGAGTGGTGTGGTATTCAGTGTCGACGAAAATGCATGTTTGTGCTTGCGTGGCTCGGGCTTCGTAAACGGTTCGCCTCCGATGGGCATGTCGGCAGGAGCATTTGGAGGCAATCCGACGGCAATGCGTCCTTCCGTGGCGGCCGTGGCCGACTTCCACCCCGACGGACAGGTGTCGAGATCGAAATACGTATGCAATTTTGCGGGAAGGGGCAGAACGTTCGCACTGGGCTCCACCATTTTTTTGCACACCAGGAGCTGCCGGTAGGGAATGTTGGCCGACGCCGGGTCTGAAGTCGTGGCAAATGCGAACGCACCCCCCGGCGTAAACAAGCCGTTGGGTCCAGGGTCGCCGCCCAACGTCGTCGCAGCCGTAACGGACCCGCTTCCCGCCAATTTATGCTCGTGCGTACGATCTTCACCGCTGGAAAAGGGTTCACCCATCGTCGTGCCACGCGGCAATCCCGCATTGGCAGACACGATCATGCGCCCCGCAGCCTCATTGAACGGGCTCCAACCGGGCGGACAAGCGAGCCTGTTGAAAAACGAGACGGCGCCCGCGGGAAAAGCGTCACCTTTCGGAACAATCCCGCCGCCGCCCGAGCCCGCTTCGCCACCCATGCCCGCATGACCGCCCATGCCGCCGCCCGCGCCTGCTTCGCCACCCGTGCCGCCGCCCGCGCCCGCATGACCACCTATGCCGCCGTCCGGTCCCGAATGACCACCGTTGCCGCCTGAGCAGCTCGTGACCATGACGCAAACGACAATCGCTGCCCAATGGTTTTTCATGGCTTGATGCACCCCTCCATTTGGAAAAACGGTAAGCCATCGGCATTTTTATCGGTCACACCTGTGACGGAAAACGTCCCCGCGAGCGCCACACCTGCTGCCACGCCATTCACTGCCGTGATGTATTTCGCTGGGAGATTCACTGCACCGGTGAACGCGTGCTCATGGACGCGCTCTTCACCAGCAGTGAACGGAGTGCCTACATCGACACCGACGTCTTCCTTGATGACCGTACCGACGATGGCACGTCCTTCGATGTCGCTCGCATGCAGCCATCCTGGAGGACAATCCCCACCCCCGACAAACGCGACCATGCCCGATGGCGCTCCATCTTCAGCCTGCGGTTCGCTCGACGCATCGCGCGCGTGAAGCATTCCGAAACCCATCCCCACGACCACCGCTGCGACAGCAACGGCACGTCGACGCTCGAGCCATTTCGTTTGACGCATGCGATAAAGCGTTGCAAGAATGCGACGTCGAGTCAATAGCGAAGGCTCGCGCGAAAAGAAGAGTTGGCACCCGACGCATGTCCGTGCATCATGCAACCTCGCGGGCGCTGCGACCGAGGTGCGAAATGGTCAAGAAGGTGCGTAAGTTATTACCTGGCGGTGTTTCTCTCGGCGGGGTCATTCTGATGCTAGGCGGGTGTGCGTCGCTGGTCTTCGATGAACTGTCGGACATGCGCGAGGGAGGAGGCGGTTCGGCAGGAGCCGGCGGTTCGGCAGGAGCCGGAGGTTCGGCAGGAGACGGGGGTTCGGCAGGCAATGGCGGTTCGGCAGGCAATGGCGGTTCGGCAGGAGGCGGCGGTTCGGCAGGCAATGGCGACGCGCTCATTTCGGGCGCCAAATTCGGGAGCAGCGACGATCAAATCGTCTATGGGGCCGCTCTCGACGGGGATGGCCGCGTTGTCATGGCAGGAATGACCCTTGGCACGAGCATGCAGGACGTGGGCTGCGACAATGCCGGCAAAGGCGGGCTCGACATGTTCGTGACGTGGGTCGATCCCAAGGACATGGCCGTGCAATGCCCCCCGAGTCGCCTTTTAGGCGGCTTGAACAGCGATGTGCCTTTCGGGATCGCGGCCGATCCGGATACCGGTGGGGTTGGTATCGTGGGATTCGCCATGAGCGACTTCGATTGCGGAAAGGGCGCTTTGACGAGTGGCGGTGGCCGTGACGTCGTCGTGGCGAAATTCGTAGGCAATGGCTGTCTCTGGCAGAAATCGTTCGGTGACGACAAAGATCAAGAAGGCCAAGCAATTGCATTCGACTCGGCCGGCGCGGCGTACATCGGCGGCCGGTTCAAAGGAACGCTCGTATTCGAGTCGCCACGCGTCAACAATACCAATGGATTCGATGCATTCATCGCAAAATTGCTGCTCGCCGACGGTACCCCCTCATGGAGCGTGCATGCAAGCGGGACAGGCGATCAGGAAGTGCATGACATCGCCGCACCTGCGGAAGACTCGATCATCGTTGGCGGACGATTTTCGGAGAGCATCACTTTCAACATCCCCGCACCACCGGTCACCCAAGATCCAGCCAATGATGCCCTCTTCGTCGCATCGCTCGACGGTAAGAAAGAGGTCAAGTGGCTCGTGAAAATCGCAGAAGGCCCGATAGGAGACTCGTCGCCAATATCGCTCGCCGTCGCAAGTGACGGCAACATTTTCGTCGCGGGTGGATTTCGCTCGAGAACGCTCTTTCCCGATCAGACGAAATGCAAATTGGTCAATGAGACGCAGGCCGAAGATGCCTTCGTCGCCAAGTTGAACCTCGCGGGGGAGTGTCAGTGGAGTCGGCGGTATGGTGAAATCGATCCCATGTTAGCGGAGCATCAACGAGCACACGCCATTGCCGTCGATGCCGTCTTGAACGTGTATGTGACGGGCGAATTCCATGGCAGCATTTCATTCAGTGCAGACCATGCATTTCAAAGCCTCGGCTATGCCGACGGCTTCGTGCTGAAATTGGACAACGCCGGCGAGCATGTGTGGAGCCGTGTGATTGCGGGAACGGGCAATGAGTCTGGCAATGCCGTCGTCTTGGATGCATTGGGCGAGCTCGTCTACGTCGCAGGTTCATTCGCAGACGGCCCCCTGAACTTCGAAGGTGGATTGCTCACGCCCGCGAGCTCCGACGTGTTCCTCGCCAAGCTCCCCCGCTGATCGCGGCGCCCTGCGCCCCAAACCTGCGAAATCGACTTCGCACAGCAGAAGCGATCACAAGAATCTTTGGTCTACGTCCTCGTCGTGGTACCGTCATTCGTGGCGCCGTTTTTCACGAGCCGCGCGCGGAGCGGTGGGGAGCATGTTGCACATCGAAGTTGGTGACGTTCTTGCCGACAAATACCGCGTCGAACGCGTCCTTGGCCGCGGCGGTATGGGCATGGTCATCGCCGTGTGGCATCAGGACTTGCACGAACGTCGCGCGATCAAGCTCATGCTTCCCGAGGCTGTGCAACAAGCCGGAGCCGTCGAGCGTTTCCTGCGCGAAGCTCGTGCGGCCACGCGCCTGAAGAGCCCCCACGCCGTCAAGATCCACGACGTCGCCCGTTTGCCTGATGGTGCGCCCTACATCGTGATGGAGTACCTCGAGGGAATGGACCTCGACCACATCCTCGATTCACGCGGTCCTTTGCCCATCGACGAAGCTTGCCGGTACATTCTCCAGGCGTGTGAAGCCATCGGCGAAGCGCATGCGCTGGGCATCGTCCACCGAGATCTCAAGCCTGCAAACTTGTTCGTCACGAAGGGCGTGCGCGGTGAGCCCTTCGTCAAAGTGCTCGATTTCGGCATCGCCAAGGTCACTCGCGGCTCGGACGTGAAATCCCCGAGCCTCACGGTTGCGCAAACCACGATGGGTACACCCGTGTACATGTCGCCCGAGCAGATGAACGACAGCAAAACCGTTGACGGGCGCGCCGACATTTGGTCGCTCGGCGTCATTCTTTACGAGCTCACGACACGCGCGCTCCCGTTCAAATCCGACCACTATCCCGTTCTATTTGCACAAGTACTGGACGACCGCATCAAGGCTCAGGCCCCGTCCTGGTTCCATCCCGGAATTCCACCCGAATTCGATGCCGTCGTCCTTCGTTGCCTCGAAAAGAACATCCGCGCACGATATCAAACCATCGCCGAGCTCGCCAGTGCCCTCACGCCCTTCGCAATGGGCGCTCGTGCGGCCGTGCAAGCGCCGGCCAGCGACATGTTCACATTGCCCATGGCCACGTTGCGGCGTGGTTCGGACCCCCTGCCAGCGTCGATCGACCATTCCGCCATTCCAGCCGCTGCTCCTGCCAACACCGCGGTGACCGTGGTTGAACGGAAGTTGCCAAAGGGTGGACCCACATTGCAAGGCGGAATGGTCACGACCGCACGTCCAGCGACATCCGTGCGGCATGCGATTGTCGCAAGCGCCATTGCCGCGAGCCTCCTCGCGGGCATCGCCGCATGGATCATGCTCGCCGGGGGTCGCAACGACGGCGCATCCGAGGCTGTCGCGACGCCGGCAATCAGTCGCGCGTCAATGGATTCGCAAGACAAACCAATGCCGGAAAGCACCACTGCGGCACCGCCCGCGACACCCGAGGCAATTCCGGTGGCGAGCGTGTCGAATGCCCCCGAGCCTTCGGTGCATCAGCCGGAGCCCGCTCCCAAATCGACAGTAGACCAACCAATCGCGCCGACGGCGAAATCCGCGCCGACGGCGACAGCCGCGCCGACGGCGACAGCCGCGCCGACGGCGTCAGCCGCGCCGACGGCGACAGCCGCGCCGACGGTGACAGCCGCGCCGACGGTGACAGCCGCAACGACGACGAAAGCCGCGCCGACGGCGACAGCGACAGCCGCGCCGACACCCAACAACGAATTCAACACCCGCAAGTGAACGATATGAACTCCCAAAGTTGCCATTCATTGTTCACTCGGGCGGTCATGATCGCGTGCTTCGTGGGATTGCCGCGATTTGCGTTGGCACAAACTGCCACCCAGGCTTCTCCACAAGACATTGCCATCGCGCAAAAGCTTTACGACGACGCGATGAAGCTCATGGAGGAGAAAAAGTACGCTGAGGCGTGTCCCAAACTCGCAGAAAGCAACCGGCTCGACACCGGCATGGGCACTCGTTTTCATCTGGGCGATTGTTATGAAAACGTCGGTCGTCTCGCGAGTGCTTGGGCGCTTTTCGTCGACATTGCGGACGAGGCGAAGCGAACCGGGCAAGCGGGGCGCGAGTCCGTTGCGCGGGAGCGTGCAACCAAGCTCGAAGCGCGTTTGCCCAAAATCACTCTGCAGGTTCCACCCTCCGTGGCGAACGTCTCCGGCGTCGAAGTGCGGGACAATGACAATGTCGTCAATCCGCCGCTCTGGGGACAACCATTGCCCCTGGATCCAGGAAAACACACGATTACCGCGACCGCGCCGGGACGGCGAAAATGGGAAAAAGTGGTCCTATTGAAAGAGGCCGCTGCGGAGACGGTCGCCATTGGTGAATTGGCACCGGTCGAAGCTCCGGGGCTTTCGTCGAGGCACATCGGCGCCATAACGCTCGGTTCGGCCGGAGTCGCCAGCATCGTCGTGGGAAGTGTATTCGGGTTGAGGGCCAGGTCGAAGTGGCGTGATGACGTCGTTGCGAAATCGTGCATTGGCGGCGTGGTGACGCAGTGTGACCTCGCAGATGCCGAAATGCGTGTGGAGCAGAGTGGGGCTCGCACCGACGCGACCATTTCGACGGTTACGTTCGTTGTTGGAGGTGCGGCGCTCGCAGGTGCAGCCGTGCTGGCCCTGTGGCCTCGCGAAAAGCATCCGGAAGGACCGGCAAAAACCGCGCAAGTGTTTTTCGTCCCCATGCTCGATGGCCGTGGATTCGTCGCAATGGGCGTGTTTTGAGCGGGCCGAAGTGCTGGGAAAGCCCAAGCAAAGGCGGAAGTAGACGCCGTCTCCGCGCCCTTCCGCCTGCCCTCATTCACAAATCGGAGCCTGGTCCTCGCAGTTCTCGAACCACGGCATCTCGAGCGTCGACAGCGCCGATTCCGGGAAAACACAGCCCCACGTTTCATCCGTCGTGTCTTGTCCTTCGCCCATTTTGACGGCCGCAAGGCACGCATCGAAAAAGCTCGGCATGGCAAGTGAACAATGCCTGGTGGGGTCCCATGAATCTTTCCCGCCGGCATTTTCCGAACCGTAGGAATACCGATGCGTGCCGATTCGAACGTCACCCGATGCTCCAATCATGATCAAGTGTTTGGCGTCATCCGCGCCGTTCGACCACGTATGGTTCAACGCGATCTGATACATGCCCGGCTTTCGATCTCGCATGGCTTCGACGATGCAAGCCAAACCGGACGTGGAAAATGGCGATCCACCCTCGATTCGTTGCGCGAATCCGTCGCACACGACCGCTCCGCATGCGGCGAGCGTGTCATAATGAGCCTTGTTCGGCGGTTCGGGCGGTAGCGGCTCATCGGGAGGGCTCGAAGCGCAGGAACAAAGGAAAAGCGCCGCGGCCACCATCGAGAATGCTTTGGCATTCATGCGGTGGCGCTGCCGAAGCGCGCCGAACGCAGATGTATGGCCACCCGGTAAACGTGTGCAATCGAAATTCATGACGACACCCTTTTGAAATCGCCTTCGACGGTGCGCGAAGCAGTCACTGTACCGTTTGCCCGGCGCTCATTTCATCGACATACCATTACCGCACCGAACGACGACGGGCCAACTTTATGCGGGCATTGTGCGACGCTCGAGAAGGTGAGCAGACCTGTATGCGTCGCCAGGCAGCCGCACGTCAGCCGACACCCTTCCAATGACCGTCGTTGTGTGGTGCAAAAGAGGGCGCTTTTGGGGTATCATGGACGCGCATGAGCGACAATCTGACGACGACGCAGGACGTGCGACGGGAAGACAGCGCGACACGAGCGAAAGCTTTACCCTTTCTTTTCGTTATCTTGCAATGTGATCAACCCACGGCGGGCGGCTCGCGTCATGGTTTGTCCGGGATCGATGTCGTCACGATGGGGCGAGGTGCGGCGCGAGCCGTGTCTCGGGTGGATGCGCAAAAGCTCGACCTGCGCCTCCCGTCATCCACGGTTTCCAAAGCACACGCGCGGTTGATTCGTCGCGAGGAGGGGTGGTTCCTCGAAGACCTGGATTCCCGTAATGGCTGTTGCGTCAATGGCGAGCGCGTGACGAGTGCCCTCGTTCGCGACGGCGATTCCATTGAAATTGGTTCCGTCATGCTCCGCTATCGCGCGGCGTTGCCTGCGCTCCCCGAATGCGCTCCCGACCTCGATAGTGCGCGTTGCGACCGAGCCATTCCTGGGTATTCGAGCCTCGTGCCCGCCATTGGTACGAATCTCGATGCGCTCGCTCGCGTGGCTCGCGCGCCCATTACGACGTTGCTGCTGGGCGAAACGGGCACGGGCAAGGAGTTATTGGCGAAGGGAATGCATGCGATATCGGGCCGTCCGGGACCGTTCGTCGCCGTCAATTGTGGTGCATTGACCTCGTCGCTCGTCGAAAGTCAGCTCTTTGGTCACCTCAAAGGTTCCTTCACGGGCGCTCGACGGGACGAGCCCGGCTACGTTCGCAGCGCGGAACGCGGGACGCTGTTTCTCGACGAAATAGGCGACTTGCCATTTCCGGCGCAGGCAGCCTTGTTGCGTGTTTTGCAGGAGCGCGAAGTGGTGCCCGTGGGGGGCACGCGTCCTTCGGCCGTCGACGTGCGGATCATTGCGGCGACGAACAAATCGCTCGACGAGCTGTGTTTGCTCGGCGAATTCCGAGCGGATCTCTTGGCGCGCCTCAAAGGCTATCAGCATATGCTTTCGCCCTTGCGCGAGCGTATGGAAGACATTGGCGTATTGATAGGCGATCTCTTGCAGCGCACGAACGTCGAAGGCGCGAAACGTGTGCGTCTCAGCGTATCTGCAGCAAGGCGTCTCGTGTCGTATTCATGGCCGCAGAACATCCGCGAGCTCGACAATGCTCTCTCCGTGGCCGCAGCGCTTGCGGATCGGGGCGTCATCGAGGTCGCGCATCTGCCCGAAGTGATTGCAAAATCGGTCGAGCGACAGGTGGCTCCATTGGACGTGCCTGCGAATCCAGACGAATTGCGCGAACAAATCGTGCGCTTGCTCGAAGAGCATCGTGGCAACGTGACGACCGTCGCTCGGAAGCTGGGCAAATCACGCATGCAGGTGCATCGATGGCTACAGCGGTTCGGCATCGAGCCAGACGCGTATCGCGGGTGATGCGAGAGCTAAGCAGGCTTCGACTTCAACATCTGCAATAGCCGCGGATAGTTCGCTTCGATTTGCTTCTCCGTGCGAAAATCGAGATAGGTGTGCCGTAGTTGCCACGGGATCACCGTATCACGGACCATGATTGGGATGAACCGATTCGGGAACACCGCGCGCCCGTAGAGACGAATCCAGTGCAAGCCGTCCGCCCATAATTTCGAGTGGATATACGACGGCGACAGTAGACAAACAAAGAATGCATTTCCAACAGTACGGAGTAGAAAATCGCGGAACGCGGTAGCCTGGGCATCACTCGCCTCTTGAACCCGCAAACCATCCTTTTCCAGTCGGTCGCGCAACGCACGCGCGACGCTCGCCTCGAAGCGCGAAAAACTCAAATAAACATCGCACGCTGGCTTTGATTCGAGGTCCCGTTCCCCGCGTTTGACCTTACGGAGCGCCTCCGCCAGCTTTTCCGCCTCACTCCGTCCACACAGATCGACCGCCAATTCCCGTACCGACCACAAATCCGGCGGCATGATTCCTTTTTCGAGCTGTCCCGCGATGAAGCGCAGCGTTTGAATCGCATCGCCTTTCGTCTTCGCCTTCTGTAGCAGTCTCTCTACCGCGAAATAATACGCGTCCGTATGCACCTTCGAGTGGACCGCCTTCCCAAGCGGGTTAGGCGATCTTGCCACCGCTCGTGTCGCACGTATTGACGGGAGGTTCGCGTGGTAACGTCGACGAACACGCGGGCATCGATATTGCCAAGAAGATACCGAGAATCAACAAGCCCAGGTGCGTGCATCGCGCTGCACACCAAAGAAAGAAGCCGCGCAAGAACAGTATCATCGTTTGCATGTTGGATCCTTTCTCCGAAGCATTGAGGGACTTCAAGATACCGAGCGGCCGTCGTCATGATGGCGAACAGCTCGAAGGCCGAGCCGTCGCACATGGGGGAGCATCTCGATGATGCCGAGAGCCGATCGTTCGGATGTGGGGATGATCAACCCGGGGGTTGTGCGGTCGGCGGGGCGGGGGCTTTTTTCCCGGCCAATGCATCGGCGCGCATGCCATCCAATTCATCGAAGTAACCAAACACATTCCGGTCCAAGCCAGCGATCGCCAGGTTGCGCGCGAGCACTTCCACGAAGTTCAAGGGCGGCCCATTGCCATCGGGGCTCGATGTCGACGTGGTTTGCCCGTTGCCTTTCTTGGGGTCGCCCTGCAATGCAAACACGCCGAATAGTTGCCCGGTCTTCGCTGCCCTTCGTAGCCTGCTGGAGACGGGAGGTTTGGCATGCGGAAGAGGCTACTGGGTGTCGGAGCGTTTCTGATTCACGGTTCGTTCGGAGTCATGAGCGTTGGGGCGGAAGTTGCGCAGGCTCACGTGGCTGGTGATCCAGAGGAAATGATTCTGGAGCTCGAGACTGCGGACGACGAGACTTCCGACGATATGGAGCCTGCTTACAAGGAGGTGCGTTGCCGGGTGCCAGGTAGCTTTGCGTGCATGGAGCAATGCTACGGCATTGGAGCAACTTGCTCACAATTCGTCTTGCACCCGTATAGGGTCGAGAGCGGTCAAGGAACGTTGTATTGGTGTAAGGGCGGCAGACCAACATATACGTGCAGCTACAGATTCGCCAATGGCGAACATTGCCATTATCTAAAACCTTTTGGAATACCCTACTGCGTATATGAGGGTGGAAAATGAGTACCGGTGATCATGATCGGGGGCGGGAAATTGTCCAAGCCATTTCGGAGGGGCTCAACTGTATGGCGAATTTGCGAAAACTCGCCAAAGCGAACGAAGCGCCGCCCCCAGAGTGCGTGACGGAATTAGACGCTATGGAATACGCGTTTCAGGGCGTTCGTCAGGGCATTCGTGATGGGGCTGTCGAGACGGATTTCGTGGCTGACGATGCCCTCATGACAGGCGTTCGTGCCGTGCGTGGGTTGGTGTTGGATTGGCTGTCGACGGGACGAGCACCACCAGATCTCGTGCCCCAGATCGAAGAGATCCTCGCACGCATGGGGATCACGGTCGAATACCTGGATTCCGAGCCATAGGGCTCACCCGCAGCGCTCGGCCTTCGGGACAATGCCGAACAGCTCGAAGGCCGAACGCTCGGCCGTCGGCACAATGCCGAACAGCTCGAAGGCCGAGCCGTCGCGTATCGGGCATCTTCGCCATCATGCCGAGGCGCGAACGCTCGGCCGTCGGGACAATACCGAACAGCTCGTTGCCCGACCGCTCGGCCGTCGGCACAATGCCGAACAGCTCGTTGCCCGAACGCTCGGGCGTCGTCACAATGCCGAACAGCTCGAAGGCCGAACGATCGGGCGTGGGGGGTGCTGATCAAGTTTGGCTCCGACTGATCAAGTTTGCGATCGGTCGGTAGACACGGCGAAAAGCGACCCGCAAGATGCGCGTGCTCGAAAGAGCGCCGCCCCTGGGGATCTGGAAACCCCCAAGGGCGACTTGGCGCAACCCCGCTCCCCGGAGTCGCAACCCATGCTTCGTCTAGTTCACCCTCGGAAAGAGGGCCAAGAAAAAGTCGCGCGCAGGCGACATGATCGAACCAACCACAACCCGACGCCTGAAGAGCAGAAGCGGATCCATGCCGCGATCAAGAACGTCGCCCGTGCCTACGGCGGAAGAGACGTTCTCGCTGCGGTCATGGGCTTTGCCAAAGGCACGCTCTACAGCCGCGAAACGCGTTCGTATGGCTTCGCTTATCTTCTCGCCCGCGCCGCGGGAATCACCATCGAACAGCTTCTTTCGGGCCAGCCGCACGCTGTAGGCAGTTGTCCGCTCTGTGGCCGAAAGGGGGCACGATGATGTCCACGTCCCCCTACCGCCAGCGCCCATTGAAGGGTCGCGATCTGAACGAAATGCAGCGCAGCAACCTGCGTGCGCTGCTTCGGCAAATGCGCCGCGAGCATGGTTCGTGGATCGTCATTGCTCGGCTGCTCCGCATCCGCCGTTCGACGATCAAGGCGTTCTTCGATGGCGACGAGCCCGGCAACATGGCCCTTGCGCGTGGCATCGCCGCGGCTTCCGAGCTGGAGCTACACACCGCCCTTGCTGGCGCATTCGTCATTGCGAAGGGCGTTCGACCGCTCCGGAGGTCGTGATGCGATTCGTCATCAATCACGCGGGGAATCGCATCGTCGATGCAACCCCGGAGGAAACGCATGCCTTGCGCCCGTGCATATGCGCAGCGCTGCGCCGTCATGGCTGTCCCGAGCGCGAGATCGACGATATTGCGCAGCACGTCGAGATCGTTACGTGGCAAGGCATCCAAGACAGGAGAATCCAGGGCTACGAGCTTGACGAGCCCGACGTCGCCTTGCTTCGGTTCATGTTCTTGGTCGCGAAAAACGCGTTCATGAACTACAGGCGCCTTGCATCAACGCGATACGAAGCTTTCCAGGATGAGCCCGCAGAATGGCCGTCATGCTCACCCGTGGCTCGTTTGGAAGCTCGGGATCTGCTCCGACGCATCGAAGAACGTCCCCTTGTCGCTCGCTTCCTTTTGAACGTCGCGACGGAAGTGCCGTATGTCGAGCGCTACCACGACGCGCAGATGGGAGACGGCACCTACAACGCGCGGCTTGCGCGCAGTCGCAAGTGGTTGCGCAGCGTCATCACGTCTGGACGCTGGAGAGAGCCGCCGCAGCCAACCCCGCCTACGCCGTGGCATCGGAAGAAAAGGCGCTGAGCGAGGGGCATGCCACAACAGCCAACCCACGACTAACCATAGAAGCAAAAACTCTGAAAACTTGGCCCACCTTTGGGCTCCTGGAATTCTGTTCGTGTTGACTGTTCAGACCAGGAGCTACACTGCGATGTCACCCAAGTGTCCCAAATGCGAGTATACGACCTTTGAAATGGCTGAAAATACGCCACGCAACTCGCGTTACGCATTCATGTTCATAGTGTGCGCGTCTTGCGGCACCGTTGTTGGTGTCACCGACTGGTACAACATCGGCTCGTTGCTGCACACGTTAGCCAAGAAGTTGCGCGTATCGTTGACGTGATCTGGATGATCGGCGCACGTTCGATGTGCACACGAGCACCCCATAGCACCGATCATGTTGCGATGATTTTCGACGTCGTTGTCGCTGACCAATGATTCAATCATTGCGTCGTTGTAGCGCGGCGTTTGCGCGGAGCAATTCGTTGTCCGTTCAATACGGGCAATCTTCGTCGTCATCCCCAAACGATCGTGCTCGCGTCTCCACTCGGCTTCCGCCGAACAGATCCATTTGCTCCCATCGATGCGGCGCTCCAAAGGTGCGAAGCGTTGGCACCGTAAGCGCATCCGCTGACGTCGATGCCGTAGCAGGCTTGGCGACGGGTGCGGGCGTCACCTTGGCAGGTTCTTCCGCGATGACAGGCGCTTCCACGACGGGCTTTGCCGCTGGCGGCGTAGGCGCCTTTGGCGCGTCGTTCTGCGGGCTCTTGCCACCCTGCAAGACGCGGAGCCATCCCTTGCCGTTCGGAAGCTCGCGCGCCGTGGGCTTTGCTTCGCCGGGAGGTGGCGCGGGCGGGGCGAGCGGCTTCGGCTCCGGAACTGCACACGGTTCGGCCGCAAGCGCACGTTCGACAAGCTCTTGCACGGTCCAGACGCGATCCGTGATTCCCGCCTCCATGGCAGGCGTCACGCGCAAGGTCTCATGCACTCGGCAGAAGTTGTACCAGGCGACGTGAAGCGACACGGCAGCGCGATGGTTCTCGATCTTCTTGGAGAAGCCATTGCATAGCCGCGTGAAGCGACGGACGTGCATGCGCACCGTCAGGTTGGCGCGCTCAATATGCGACGTCGATGCGCGCTTCAAATCCGGTGCACCGTGGCCAACCTGCTTCGTGATGAACGGATCGCGCGGAGGCTCGTAACGATGGTCGTGCTTTGGACCATCCGCTCGCCCTTTGCGGCTGTAGTTCTTTTGGATCACGGCATGGTCGACCGATCCGTTGAAGCTCTGCCCAACGGCAGTCTGGTAGCTCTGCCATCCGTCCGTCGAGACTTCGGGAATCGTCACGAGACGCGCGCGCAAGTCGTTCGTGAACAGCTTCGTTGCCGCTTCGTCACGCTTTCCCACGATGTACGAGATGATGAGCTTCTTGGTTCGTGCCATCCCAAGAAACGTATACGCATCGCCGAATTCGACGGGATCATTGTCCGTCACGCGAGCCTGTTTCTTTTGGACGTATGACCAGATCTCGTCGCATTCGATCTTGCGAATGTCGAGATCTCGCACAATTGCATTGTGCAAGCTGTCGCATCCCGCGCCCATGCGGAGCAGCGTCGACAGCACCGTCGGGATCGACACGTCCGTGAGCCGTGACGTCGCCCGGACGCTCGCGCCTTCGACCAAGTGTCGAACAACGTCCACGCGCTTTTCCAGCGGCAAGTGGTTGGCCACGACGATGCCCCATCGAGCTTGCTCTCGTCGTCGCGACCATCGCGAGACGTCCAAGCAAGCGAACCGATGAACAGAATCTAGCATCGTTTGCCGTGTTTTCTAGGTTTTACTTGGCCAGATCGGACAGGATATGACAGGTTCGTCATGGTAAAACACATGCGCAAAAGCCTTGGAAACAAGGTCAAGTGGAATGTTTGGCGGGGCGGACGATTCGTGTCACTGGCGCACGTGTTCAGGTTGGCGCGGTCAAGTCGATGGGGTGTCTCGGGAGGTCGGGCGGGGTGGGAAGGTTTGCCCCTGCAAACCTGGTTGATCAAGTTTGATCAGTACCCGTGGGGGAGCATCGTGACCATGCCGAAGGCCGATCGTTCGGATGTGGGGATGGTCAACCCGGCGGTTGTTCGGTAGGCGGCGTGGGGGCTTTTTTCCCGGCCAATGCATCGGCGCGCATGCCAGCCAATTCATCGAAGTAACCAAACACATTCCGGTCCAAGTCTGCGGGCAGCGCTTTGTTCAAGGCCATTTCATCCGCGAGCGCTCCGCGGAAACGCCCGAGGACGGCCAAGGTGCTCGTCCGAAGCTTGCTTGCTTCACGTCGCGCACCCGTGTCCGCATCGGCGCGTTCGCCCAGCAATTTTGCAATATCCTTGCCGCTCGCGACAAAACCCGCGCACCAATCATGGAGCGACAATCCACCCGCAATGGGAATCGCTTTCAGGTCTGCTTCGAGGTTCGTCAATGAAACTTCGTTGTCCATTGCGGCGTGAGCTTCATTGACGTAGCTTGCTTGCAAGACGTCGAGCTGCGGAACGAAGGCCGCGCGCACTCGAGCAACCGCGGCGAGCAGGTCTGCCGGGGCGTCGGGCCAGCGCTGATAAGCTTCCGTGATATGCCAAAGGGCGGTGCCGAATCCATCATGTCGCTTGTCCACACTGGTCAATTCATCGGCGAATGGTTTGCCGCCCGTGAACGCCGTGGGCAATGCGTCGATCAGGGTTTTCTTGTCGAGCAACACGGGCTCGTACATTTTGCCTGCGTTCGATGTGACGAGCGCCACATGGCGGTTGGCGAAAAGGTCGGCCAGGGCGACCTTGAGCGCTGCAAGACTGAGGTATCGCATGGGGTGACGTTACACGAAGTCGGAAACAATGTGCAAGATGTTGTGTACGTTTCGGGAGTCGAGCGTGCCGCCGAGGTTCGCGTCAGCCTGCGATGGCGACCGGAGTACATTCAAAGTTAGATGGTTCGTCAAGTCGACGCCCACCGTGGACACGTCAACCTCGAGCACGTTGCCGTATTCGTCGAAGTCAACGAAGTCCACCGTCGTATCGCGCAGCATCGTGGCTTTTTCCGATTGCACGATATCGGCGACCCACAATTCGAACGACCCAGACACGTGGTTGCCTTGCATGCGGCGTGTGCGTCGTGAGTCAATGATTGGTGTATTGGTTTGGAGCTCAAACGGTGTCGTTGGACGACCACAACTTGATGAACTCGGTCCCCTTTAGCTTGGCCGCTTTGACGCGCTCGACGAAGCGGTCGCTGTAGTAGTCGCCGCGGTCCATTGGCATTTTGAAGATGTCAATCTCTCGTATCGCGGACTCGATGAACACATATTTGCGGATCCAGAGCGTACTCGTTCCAGGGATCTGCTCGTAGGTCGATCGCTCCCTATCGAATGCATCGATGACGAATCGCGGGTTGAACACGAACAGCTCGACACCATCTTCGGTAGCAAGGGGGAGCACTTCGCCGTGCGTTTCGAGGATGTCGCGAAGAGCATCGACAGCCGAAGGACGCAAGATGAGGACATCATGGTCATAAGGCAGGTCCGCGGCTTTGAAAGCTTCGCGCCGTGATGGTCGACAACGCCGTACGAGGATCGGCTTCCAGTCCTGCTTCCTCGGTGGGCCATAGAGATCGCGAAGCACCTCGTCATCATCGTAGCCATTCACGGTGTTGATCATCTCGTACCCCTTGGCGCCCAGCCTATGAAAAACAGCGGTCATGGCATGATTCCTTTTTCGAGCTGTCCCGCGATGAAGCGCAGCGTTTGAATCGCATCGCCTTTGGTCTTCGCCCTCTGTAGCAGTCTCTCTACAGCCCTATAATACGCGTCCGTATGCACCTTCGAGTGGACCGCCTTTCCAAGCGGGTTCGGCGATTTGGAATGGCCAGGCAGAAACACCCCATTGACCGCATCGTCGACCTTGATATCAAACTTTTGCAGAATCTCAAGCGCCTTCTTCGCCTTGTCGGCACCGTGCGCAACGATGTGATGGGCAAACTCGCCAGCCAGTCTCTTCATGCCCGCTATTTCCATGTTACGCCCGAGCGCCCGCGCCGAACCCGTCGCGACCGCTTTGGCGACAGCACGCGGCGCAGTCTTGAGAAAAACCCCTGCACCGAGCCCACCGACGGCGCCTGGAAGGAAAATGGGCATTCGGCGCAGACCGATCAACGAAATCCGAATTCCGCGCGTCACGGCCACTTCGAGGAGCGGTAAACCTGCCATGATCGCAGATTCCACAATGGCAATCGCAAACTCGATCATCATCACGCGATGCCAAACCTCGTCGGCCCCCTCGCCATAACCCGTGTTGAATCCGCGCCACGCCGCTCCCGCAAGCCACGAATCGTCGTACAAAGGCGGCGCCTCGAGTTTGTCGAGGTCCTTGGCGCATCTCATGAACTCCGCTTCGAGCGTGTCCGGATCGATATCATTCCAGCCCGCAAGGGCATTCACCGGCTGACGCGCGAGCTCCTCGGTGATCCGCTCGCACGTCGCCAACACGAACCCGACGCGGTGCCCGAAATCCTTGGCGATGCGGTGTGCGATTTTCCATTCCTGGTCTTGCAGAAGCCGCGTCGCGTTCTGCGGGCATGCCGGTTGATTGATGCCCAAACCCTGTTTCGAGGGGAATAGCTCAAACTGCCCCAAATAAGCCTTGTGCCCACGTCCGCTCCGCGGCGTTGCCGGTTGCAGAGGATTGCGTTCGCAAAAGAAACCCGGCGGCGGCAAACAATACGGCGCACCGGACTTGCCGCCGCTCGTGTCGCATGTATTGACGGGAGGTTCTCGAGGCAGCGTCGACGAACACGCGGGCGTCGATACCGCCAAGAAGAGCCCCAGAATCAGCAAGACCAGGTGCGTGCGTCGCGCTGCACACCAAAGAAAGAAGCCGCGCAAGAACAGCATCATCGTTCGCATGGTGGATTCTTTCTCCGAAGCATTGAGGGACTTCAAGATACCGCTCGGCCGTCGGCATAATGCCGAACACCCAGGTGCCCGAACGCTCGGGCATGGGGGAGCATCTCGATTGTGCGCAATGCCGATCGTTCGGATGTGGGGATGGTCAACCCGGCGGTTGTTCGGTCGGCGGCGCGGGCGCCTTTTTCCCGGCCAATGCATCGGCGCGCATGCCGGCCAATTCATCGAAGTAACCGAATACGCTCCGGTCCAAGTCTGCGGGCAGCGCTTTGTTCAAAGCCATTTCATCCGCGAGCGCCCCGCGGAAACGCCCGAGGACGGCCAAGGTGCTCGTCCGAAGCTTGCTCGCTTCACGTCGCGCACCCGTGTCCGCATCGGCGCGTTCGCCCAGCAATTTTGCAATATCCTTGCCGCTCGTGACAAAACCCGCGCACCAATCATGGAGCGACAATCCACCCGCAATGGGAATCGCTTTCAGGTCTGCTTCGAGCTTTTCCAATGAAACTTCGTTATCCATCGCGGCATGAGCTTCATTGACGTAGCTTGCTTGCAAGACGTCGAGCTGCGGAACGAAGGCCGCGCGCACTCGAGCAACCGCGGCGAGCAGGTCTGCCGGAGCGTCGGGCCAGCATTGATAAGCTTCCGTGATATGCCAAAGGGCGGCACCGAATCCATCATGTCGCTTGTCCACACCGGTCAATTCATCGGCGAAAGGTTTGCCGCCGGTGAACGGCGTGGGCAATGCGTCGATCAGGGTTTTCTTGTCGAGCAACACGGGCTCGTACATTTTGCCTGCGTTCGATGTGACGAGCGCCACGTGGCGGTTGGCGAAAAGGTCGGCCAGGGCGACCTTGAGCGCTGCAAGGCTGAGATATCGCATGCGGGTGACGTTACACGAAGTCGGAAACAATGCGCAAAATGTCGTGTACGTTTCGGGAGCCGATGGTCGTCGGCATCGAGTGAGCCGTCCTGGTTCGAGTTACCGCTCGATGCCCACGGGGGTACGGTGCAGTCAAGCGTGTGGCAAGGTTGTGTTACGACGCAGAAGGTGCTTTATTGGCGTGGGGAGGTGCAAGTGACCAAGTGATGAAGACGCCCATGCTCGTCGCGAGGCCCGGATTCATCCTCCTTAGCAGCTCGTCGCACAAAGCCATGAGCTGATCGACCTTCGTCACGATGCGCGCGTCGCCGTCGACGCCCGTGTCTTTGCGCATGATGTCCTGGATGGTCTTGATCGTCGTGCCAATCGCGATGGGGCGCGACAAAACCAACCCGTTTTTCGGGCGCAACCCGATGCTCACTGGCAGCCGCGGCGCGCCGGGCGCATGCCCATACTTGCGCACCACTCTGCCTTCGTGGGGCAGTCGTTGCCGCGGGCTCTCTCGCGGTCACACGACATGTCGTACGGATCCATCCCGCCTGGATCGTAGTCATCCGGTTCTTGGGGCGGAGGCGCATGTTGTTCGGCTCCGCCACAGCCGAGCTCGGTCATGGCGGAGGCCATGAGAAAACCAAAGGGAACAACAGTAGCTTGGAGACAAAGGGCGATCTTGGTCGACTTCATGGTGAAAGCAGACCACTGCGCGCCGGGTTCGTCAAGGCCAATCCGTTTTTCGGGCGCAACCTCCTCGGGCAACGACGGCACGGTGGAAGCCGTGCTGTTTGTCTCGGATGAAGCTGACGGGGCCGACACCAGTGCGTCTTGACGTACCATTGTAGCCATCGCGCTTCCGGGGACGATGACGCCACAGGCCACGGTCACGGTGATCGCGCACGCCGTGTGCGTCGCATGCGGAAGCAGATGCGACACGTGCCGAGCCAAACGAGCACCTTGGGCGCGGGCGTTTTTCGTGACGAGCGCGACGACGCTCACGACGATCGATTGCATGGCGACGCGCAGCAGGCGCAGCACGCGGTCGAGGCGCGATTTCGCCGTCGACCAGGGCAGGTTCCGTTCGTTGGCGATCTTCTGGATGGTCTTCTCATCGACGTAGTGCGCCTCGAGCAGCGCTTCGTCTTCCGGATCGAGCTGCAAACGCGCCTTTTGCAACAGTTCGAGGGCCAGAAAGTCCTTCATTGGTTCCGACGTGCCGAGTCCTTCAGCACACGTGTCGTCGGAAGGCTCGTCGCTCTCGCGCCGTCGCTGTTCGGCGTTGCGAGTGGTCATGGCCGCAAATTTGGCCAATGTTGCCATCCACGCGACGAACCGATTCCAGTCTTTGATGCGCTGCTCGACCGAATTCGGTTTACTTAGTGCCGTGACGAACGCATCCTGCAGCGCATCGTCATGAAGGTGCACCGGACAACCCTCTTTGCGAATCATGGCCCGCATCGCGTTGATCAGCTCTTCGGCGCGAGCCTTCGACAACCCCAATGCGGACGCGGATGCCATGGCGGATTCGTTCGATGGCTTCTGAGGTTCGGGCGCATCTTGGGGCGGAGGGGTCGAGGGCGGGCGGCTCATGATATGCTAGGACACGAGCCTATCGAAATCACGAAACCATGGCGCACATTTTTCTTGATGCTTGGCCTGGTTGGGGTTTTGCCGGCTCGTACGGCGTTCGCCCACGACGCACCCGCCATCGCCCCGGCGCGGCTGGAGTTCGATGCGAGCCAAGCGCCAAAGCTTTGCAACGACCGCGCGACGTTTCGCACGCTGCTCGACAACTGGGTGGCTGTCAATGTGTGGTCACCCGATGCGGATCGCCGGTTGGTCGTACGCATCCGTCGTGCTCCGACGGGTGAAAAGCTGGGCGAGGTGGCACTCGTGGATGCTGCTGGAGCCACCATTGCAGAGCATCATGAGCGCTATGGCGCCAGAGAGGAATGTTACAAAGTGCTCTACGAGTCGGCGAGTGCCGCGGCGAAGCTCCTCGGCGCCTTCTGAAAAACCCCCGCCGCCCGAACCTTGGCCCCAGTGTCCCCCTCTTCCGCCTCCTCCGGAACCCGCGCCTTCCCCAGCATGCCCGCCGTGTCCGAAGTGCCCCGTCTCCACGCCACCCCCAGCCGTGCGTCGCTTTGACTTCGGTCTCGGCGCATTGCTCGGCATGGGTGCGAGGCCGGCGCAATGGCTCGGTCCGCTCCTTTCGCTTGGAATCGTCCCATGGCTTCGCGTGCCACACCTGCGCATGGAAATCGATGTCGCCTATGCATTGCCTATGTCGGATGCATCCCGCAGCAATATGATTCCGCTATTCGGCTCGCTTTGTTATGTACCGTCGGCATTGCGTCTGTGCACCGGCGTCGTCACGACGTTTTTCCTGAGTGAACCTGGAAACGATGCAATGCACACGACGCTCGCGGCAAGTATGCGCCTCGGCGCGGAATTCGAGATTGCCGGTCCGGCATCGATTCGAATCGACGGGTTTGCGCTCGTGCCCTTGGGGGAACGCTCGTTTGGTTCGGAATTGTCGACGCGCGATGCGCAAGACGCGTTGATGGCGGGCACTTCGGTCACAGGGGTGTGGTCGTTTGAATGAGGGCAGGTCGTGCGCAGGGCGAGGTGCACAACGTGCCGAACAGCCAGGTGCGCGAATGCTCGGCCGTGGGGGAGCATCGTGACCATGCCGAGAGCCGATCGTTCGGGTATGGGGATGGTCAACCTAGCGGTTGCGCGATGGCCACCGGCGTCCATTCGAACGTTTTCACGCCGGCGTCGCGGAAGATGTTCATCACTTTGGGGGTGACGAGGACGAGGGGATTCGGCCGCTTTTCACCTCGTTGCTTCTCTTTGTCTTCGGGCCAGAAGTCGCCGAACCATTCCCATGTCAGGTTGAAGTCCTTCATCCCGACCAGATCCTCTTCGCGATAGGGCATCGGGGGCCTTCTCATGCGTCCGCCTCGTCGACAAACCTTGCAGAGATACTGCTCGTCTTCGGCCGTGAGCTCCCCACGCATGGGCGGCATCGTGTGTTCGATGAGGATTTGGTCTCTGGCCACGCTGGTCCATTTGTCGTTTTTCAATCGAGCTCGAACGTCGCCAAACGAGATTCCCGTGACGCCGGCGTCTTTCAGCTTCTTGACCATCCCGCCGTCGACGAGGATGTGAGCCCTATGTGATCCGATCGCGCGATGTTTTCGGATTCTAGGTAGGTAATATGCGTCAACGTAGAGCGCCGAGGTCTGTCGTGCACCCGTGCCGCAATTCGAGCATGCATCGGCCATGTCGTACTTGGTGCCATGCCTGCAGCCCCGCAGAGGCGAAATTACGTTGGGATCCGAGTGTCATCCGCAACAGCCGTGCGTTTGGAGGTCTTCTATGGAGTAATCTATGAACGAGTAAGTCTCTACATTGAGACCATGCTTGTTGAGCAGATCCATGACGATTGTAACGCGTGGATCATCTTCATCGAGTTTCACCCATGCGGAGCTCATACGTTTGCCAAGCACGACACCATCAACGACGTTCGCAACATCCGACCCACACCCGGCAGGTCCCAGGATGGTTGCAACGCCGTCAGGAAGTCGTGACCCATCGAAAGAAATGCTGATCCTCGTTTTCATCGCTCTCTCGTTCGACTTAGGTGATTGCCTCGTCGCTCATTTGAAGTATGGCTTTATCGCATCCAGCCAACTCGGGTAACCTGCGTATACCTCTTCGTATACCTTCCAGAGATCGCTTGGTGACAGCTCTGCCCCTTTGCCCTCGCGCCTCAGTCCGTCGAGCACCTTTGCTCGCGCTTGGTTCAGCTTGTTCGTAATCGCCTTGTGTTCCGCTTCCGAGAGGACGATGGCCGGGATATCATCGATCGCCTTCATGTCCATGCCGAAGATATCTTCCGCCATATCCACTTCCAGAGCATGATGTGCCTGGAACTTCCCTTCCCATCCCTTGGTGAAGATCTTCGCCCGCGAGTACGGCAAAATCACACCCGCCTCCCGAAGCGATGGCGCCATGGCTTTGCCAAATGACTCGAGGGCATCGAATGCCTTGTCGTCGCCGCGTTTCAACGCGTCTATCGCGTCCTTGACGGCTTCCTTCTTGGGCTCCTCCGCCAACTTCTCCGCGATTTCCCTTGACAAGACCTTCGGATCCAAGATGCCGGCTACCTTCTTTTGGCTGAGCGCCCTCGTGACCGTCTCGATGAACTCCTTACCCGACTTGAACGGGATCCCGATAATCGCGAACGTACCCGCGGCCGCTTGAAGCAGCAACAAATCCGGCCCGCCAGCGTTTTTCCCGGACGGGATCCCGTACCGCGAACCGTTCGGATCCTTCAGCGAACCCGACGTGTCGCCCGACGCCAGCGCGCCAGCGATCGCCAGGTTGCGCGCGAGCACTTCCACGAAGTTCAGCGGCAACTGGTTGGCAGCTTCGTGGCCGTCGGAAACTAGCGCGTACCGTCGCAGTGATCGAATGAATATTTATGCTGCATGTCACAGAGATAATCTTGATCGCGGCAGCAACCGATACATACAGGACTTGCTTCGCGCTTGGCACACTTGCTGAAACAGTCGAGCGCCTGCACGGTGCATTCTTCACGCGCGGGCGGAGCACCGCCATCGACGTCGTCAAAGCGGTTCTTGCCTTTTTCGCGCGGCCTACAACCAGGAATCAAGACCACAACGAAGGTTACTAGGAGGAAAATCCTGGCTGTCTTCATCTGCATGTTCCGAGTGTGCAGAGTATTCTACACGTTGGTGCCTCGCTAGTCGAGATTCTGGCACGCGTAAAACGCATAGTCTTCGCCGCGATCGCACAACCTGCCGTTCATGAAGCAGCAGCGCGGACATTCCTTGAGTGCGTCCGCCTTGTGACAGTCGTTATTGCAAGCACTTACTTTGAGCGTGCAGCTTTCTTTTTCTTCGGGGCGTGCTTCCGAAGCATCGGGGTCATTGGTACAGCCCGCGGTTCCCCAGATCGAGATGCCGAGCATCAGAGCAAAGCGATACGAACGTATTCGATTCATTTGTCGACCTCCAACAACGCATCCTATCCGGTTGTATCACCGCCAGCAATAATTGAGTCGATAAAATGGGAGCCCCATCGGCACCCGTCACCGTGATCGTTTCCGGCGCGCCGTCGACGCATTGTGGAGCGAGCGTAGACGTCCCGTCGCGCTGTTCCACGCCCATAGATTCACGCCCTCGGGGACATCGAGCGGTTTGTCGCAAATATACACGACGTCCGCGCGGGGATTGCTCCATTGAAGGTCGCCCATTGTGAGGCAACCGGCGCTGCATAGCAGCAGCAATGCGCATACGAATTGCAAGAACGGTGGCAGGTGGTGCTTCGGCATACTGCGAGGGCAACACCATGGGCCGGGGGTGTCAACGTTTTCGCAGATGATGTGGAAGTGCGATCTGCTCGATCACGCGTGACGCAATTCCATCGAAGGCCGAACGCTCGGCCGTCGGCACAATGCCGAACAGCTCGTTGCCCGACCGCTCGGCCGTCGGCACAATGCCGAACAGCTCGTTGCCCGAACGCTCGGGCGTCGTCACAATGCCGAACAGCTCGAAGGCCGAGCCGTCGCGTATCGGGCATCTTCGCCATCATGCCGATGCGCGAACGCTCGGTCGTCGTCACGATGCCGAACAGCTCGAAGGCCGAGCCGTCGCACATGGGGGAGCATCTCGATGATGCCGAGAGCCGATCGTTCGGATGTGGGGATGATCAACCCGGGGGTTGTGCGGTCGGCGGGGCGGGGGCTTTTTTCCCGGCCAATGCATCGGCGCGCATGCCGGCCAATTCATCGAAGTAACCGAATACGCTTTTGGCTCGGTTCGGCCTGCCCTTTACGCCATCAGCTCCGAAACCAGCGCATCCGCCACTTTGCGCGACGTCTCCTCCGCTTGCCGCAGTTTGGTCTCGAGCTCGTCACACAAAGCCATGAGCTGATCGACCTTCTCCACGATACGCTTTTGCTCGGGGAGGGGTGGGAGGGGGATCGGAGTCTGCTCGATTAATCCGACGTTCAGCGTCGGTTGCGCAAGTGTACGCGTAGTTGATTTAAAATAGGTTTGCACCGATTCCTCGCGCAATACGAGGAGTAGGTAGTCACGCTCAAGCTCCGGAATGGGTTTTATGCGGGCAACGGCTCTGGCTATGTTTGCGCCTGCCCAACTCGCAGGAACGATTCCAAGTTTGCCGATGCTGCCCACAACGCACAGAAGAATCTCCCCGCCAGCAAGCCGCGTTCTGGCATATGACTTCTCGATATCAGGTGAAATGGTTTTGCTCGGCCGCGGCGGATGATTGGAAGTATATAAGTCTTGGGCACGGACGAATGGCACTCCATCTGCAACATCATTCCCGGGTACAAGAACGCCGTAGGAAATCGTATTTCGCGGGTCAACAAGATTAGCCAATTGCTCGACGCACCACGACAAAGGCAGGTCTTCACGCTCTCGTAGTCCCGTCGAATCGCCTGTACTCTTTTTGCGTGCACCTCTCGTTCCTCTTACGTCCGTTCGTTTTTCAATCGCCCGATCGATGCGGACTCGCGCGTTTTCATCCCTCGGATCCTGCCGCACCAGCTTCCCCCGAACGGCCAGCGAGAGCACCACCTCCCGCACCTTCTTCACATCCTCCATGCGCGACACGAGCCCGTCGAAATTCCCCACCACCCGCCGAAAGCTCTCGGCCAATTCCTCCGGCCCCTCGGCATTCGCGAGCGCATCGAGCGCTGCTTTCGTCAGCCGCGCCCCCGTCTCCCGCTCCTTCGCCTGCCGAGCCTCCAATTCGTCGCAAAGCTTCATCAGCTCGTCCACCTTCGCCACGATGCGCTTTTGCTCGGGGAGGGGTGGGACCGGCACGGCGACGGCGGACAGCTGCTGTTGATTGACTTTCGGCATTGCGACGCGATTGTCTTCGCTAACAACCTGGCGCAAGAAAACTTGCGATAACATAAAGATGTGCAGGTACCGCCGCTCCATGGTAGTCGCAATTGGATACATGTCGGCACTGCATAGGCCATCGAAGTCAACGATTACAACCTTTGAAAGGTTTGGGCGAATTTTTGAGTATAGAATTTGCCCTGCGAAAAAATGATGCTTGTTGCTTATAACCTTGTCTTCAGCAATCGTGCGAAACGGCAAGAGCCGTCCCGTGCCTTTCTCAATGTTATCGGGAGCGATATGTGGCTTGTTCGGGAATTGTAGCGGATCGACCAAACGAGATTCAATTGATGCGACGTCAATAAACTGAGCCCATTTCCACAACTTTGGTATTTGAGGGAGGCCGTCGTTGAACGCATCACCTGCTGAATGGTTCGAGATAGTATCGTGGTCGCAATCAACCGGACTCATAGCGCCTGTATGCACAAGCTTGCCCGTAACCGCCAACTCCAGCACCACCTCCCTCAGCTTCTTCACGCCCCCCGGCGCCTCGGCCAGCACCTCGAAATTCGCCAGCAACCGCTCCGCCTGCGGCGTCAGCCCATGCGATACCACTTCATGGTTCTTCGCCCCCACCACCGGCGCAGGCCCTGTCGCCGCAGCCGCATCGAAAAACGCAAGCTGCTCCTTCTTCTTCCGCTTCATCGCGCCGCCCCCTCGAGCGCCGCGCGCAATTCGTCCCGCAACCTGTCCCGCACCTCGGCTACCTGCGCACGAAGCGACCGATATTCCAATAAAAGCGCCTCCGCATCCCCAGGACCATCCTCCACCGCACGCGGATTCTTCATGTCGAGGTTGTAATTGCGCGCCTCCAGGTCCTCGATCGATACCCGCCACGCCCGATCCGTTTCCTTGCGATCGTTCCACCACGCCCGCTCGGGACCGAATTCATCAATCCGCATCGGCTTCGTCTTCGAATAACTCTTCACCCCCGCCGGATACGGATGCTCGTAATACCATACCTCGCGCGTCGGCTTGCCCTTCGTGAAAAACAAGAGATTCGTCTTGATGCTCGTGTACGGCGCAAAGACCCCCTTCGGCAATCGCACGATCGTGTGCAAATCACACTCCCGCAAAAGCCGCTCCTTGAGGCGCGTCTTCACGCCCTCGCCAAACAATGTCCCGTCCGGAAGCACCAGCGCCGCGCGCCCGCCGTCCTTCAAGAGCACCGTCAGCAAATACAAAAACAAATCCGCCGTCTCACGCGTCCGAAATGCCGCCGGAAACGAATTCTCGATCCCGTCTTCCTCGATGCCCCCGAACGGCGGATTCGTCAGGATCACATCCACCAAATCCGATTTTTTGTAGTCGGCCACCGCCCGCGCCAGCGCATTCGTGTGCCGTATCTGCGTCGGCGCATCGATTTGATGCAAAATCATGTTCGTCATGCACAAGAGATGCGGCAGCGGCTTTTTCTCGATCCCCCGAATCGATGCCTGAATCGTCTGCTCGTCCGCGTCGGTCTTCTTGTATTTGTCCCGCAAATGCTCGATGGTGCACGCCAAAAACCCGCCCGTCCCACACGCCGGATCCAGCACCGTTTCCCCGAGCCGCGGATCGACCCGCTCCACCATGAACGCCGTCACCGCGCGCGGCGTGTAATATTCTCCGGCATTGCCCGCGCTGCGCAGATCGCTCAGGATCTGTTCGTAAATCCCCCCAATTTCATGCCGATCCGCCGAACGATTGAAGTCGATGTCGTTCAGCTTGTTGATCACCTGCCGCAGCAAGGTGCCGTTCTTCATGTAATTGTAGGCATCTTCGAAGACGCTGCGAATCACCAGGACGAGCGGCTCGTGGCCCCGCAAATCCTTCAGCTCGGGAAAAAGCTTGTTGTTGACGAAGTCGAGCAGCGTATCGCCCGTCATGCCTTCGGCATCGCCCGCCCACGCTTGCCAGCGCAAATGATCCGGAATCGGCGATCGATACCGCTTGCGCAACGTTTCTTTTTCAGTTTCCCGATCGTCGAGGATCTTCAGGAACAGCATCCAGACGAGCTGCCCGATGCGCTGTGCGTCGCCATCGACGCCGGTGTCCTTGCGCATGATGTCCTGGATGGTCTTGATCGTCGTGCCAATCGCCATGGGGCGCCTTGCGTACCCCACGAACCCGCCCGCCGTCAAGCGTCGTCGTACAAGTACGCTTCCAGCACCGAGATGGCCTTTTCGAACCCTACGCGTCCGCCGAACGCCTTCACCAACTCCACCGGCGTCCCAAGTTTGTCGAGGGGTTTGAGTGTCAAGTGCGTCGTGTCGTCCAGCGTCTCGACGCCTTCGTCCACGAACTTGGCGAGCAGCCCTTCGAGCACCTTTCGGCGCAGCGGCGATTGCGTCGCGAAATACGTTTGTATGACCGGCTTTTGCGCTCGATCCTTGCGCGTGACGAGCGGCATGTCGTAGCCCACGTGCGAAAGCAGGTCGTACGTCGCGTAGCCGTCACCGCAATGCTTCGCCAATTCCCCGAGACTCGCGCCTTCTCGTTCCAGATGCCCCAAAAGCTCGGATCGTCGTTCCGGGTCGAGCCACCGGTCACGGAACGTTCGGCGCGGCCCGCACATCTCGCGCAGCACGCGCCGCGTATGTTCGGCGATGGGCAATTCCACGCGTTTGCCGGCAGCGTTATACCGCACGACCGTTTCGGCCACCGTGAGGACTTCTTCGTCGGGAATCACGTATTTGTCTCGGCGCTGCCCGCTTCGCGAAACCGATGGCGATTCCCCCGGTGATGGCTCGCCCGTCCGTTCGGGTGGTGCAATCGATTCCCCCTCTTTCACTTCGTAGACTTGTTCCGGAGGCCCGTCGAAGGTTTCGTCCTCGAAGTGCCGCGTCGCGCCGCGGAAGTCCATGATGGTGAACCAAAACTTGCCGTAATCTTCGCGCA
Organism: Polyangiaceae bacterium; assembly: GCA_016715885.1. Lineage (NCBI taxonomy): Bacteria > Pseudomonadati > Myxococcota > Polyangiales > Polyangiaceae > Polyangiaceae bacterium. The sequence continues at coordinate 508,055 of JADJXL010000025.1, read as the reverse complement.
CGCGCGTCCCGCGCCCGATGATTTGCTTGAATTCGGTCATCGAGCCAATTTCGCGGTCGATGACGATCAGCTTGCACGTTTGCACGTCGACGCCGGTGGAGAGGAGCTGCGCCGTCGTGGCAATGACGGGATACCGTTCTTTGGGCTGAATGAAATCGTCGATTTCGAGCTTGCCTTCCGGGTCGTCGGACGTGATGCGCCGGACGTAGCGGTCGTTTTCCGCGACGAGATCGGCGTTTTCATTCACGAGCGCCGAGCGCATGCGGCTTGCGTGTTCGGTGTCTTGGCAAAAAACGATGGTTTTGGCGAATCGGTCGGTGAGCTTCAGGTATTCGGTGACGCGTTTGGCGACGAGCTCGGTGCGTTTTTCCAGCACCAAACGGCGGTCGAAATCGCTACGCGTGTAGGTGCGGTCTTCGACGAGGCGGCCGTATTTGTCGAGCTTGCCTTTGCCCGGCGTATAGCCGTCGACGTCCTTGTCGAATTCGACGCGAATGACTTTGTAGGGCGCCAAGTAGCCGTCTTCGATGCCTTCGCGCAACGAATACGTAAAAATGGGCTCGCCGAAATAGTCGATGTTGGACACGGTCGACGTCTCTTTCGGCGTCGCCGTGAGCCCGATTTGCGTGGCCGAGGAAAAGTATTCGAGGATCTCGCGCCAGGCGGAATCGTCGGCCGCGCTGCCTCGATGGCATTCGTCGACGATGATCAAGTCGAAAAATTCGCGGGTGAACTGTTTATAAATATTCTTTTCCTCTTCGGTGCCCGAGACGGCTTGATAGAGCGCCAGGTACACTTCGTACGACTTGTCGACCTGTCGATGGCGGATCTTGGTTATGTTCTTGATGTTGCCGAAGGGCTGAAAGTCGTTGCGATACGCTTGGTCGACGAGGATGTTTCGGTCGGCGAGGAAGAGGACGCGTTTTTTGGCTTTGGCTTTCCACAGTCGCCAGATGATTTGAAAAGCGGTGAACGTTTTGCCCGTTCCGGTGGCCATGACGAGCAAGATGCGCGATTGGCCTTTGGCGATGGCTTCGACGGTGCGATTGACGGCCTTGATTTGGTAATGGCGCGGCTGCTTGTCTTCGGTGCCACGAAACCAATCCTGCGCGACGATGGCTTCGCGTTCCGGCGTGATGTCGTGGGTTTGGCAGTAGCGTTGCCACAGTTCGGCGGGGGAGGGGAATGCGTCGAGCGGTATTTCGCGCTCGGTGGTTTTCGCGGGGTTACTACGGTCGCTTTCGACGAAGGCGTCGCCGTTGGAGCTGTATGCGAAGGGGGCGTCGAGCAGCGAGGCGTAGGCGAGGGCTTGTTGCATGCCTGCGCCGATGGCGTGGCTGTTGTCCTTGACCTCGATCACGGCGAGCGGGAGGTTTGGTTTGTAGAACAGGACGATGTCGGCGCGTTTGCCGGTGCCGGGGATTCGCATTTGGCCGGGCTGGCCCTTGGTGGTGATGCGATCGGCGGTGAGGGTGTATTCTTCGAAGATTTGCTCGCGCAGGTCCCAACCCGCGGAGGGACGCGTGAGTGCGGGCAAGACGAACTTGCTGATGATGTCGCGTTCACTCAGTTCTTTTTTCTTCATGGCAAGCGCGGCTTGCGTCGATGGTACAGCGGGCGGTGTGTTTCGAACCAACTTTTTGTCTTGGAATGATGTGAGCAACGCGCCGAACACGAAGGTGGCCGAACGCTCGGGCATGGGGGAGCATCGTGACCATGCCGAGAGCCGATCGTTCGGATGTGGGGATGGTCAACCTAGCGGTTGCGCGATGGCCACCGGCGTCCATTCGAACGTTTTCACGCCGGCTTCGGCGCTGTATTCCATGTCCACGTCGTCGCCATCGCCACCAAGGCACTAAGCGGACGGGACGCCGAGCAGCCGGCGAATCTCACGAAGACGGTCCTGGTCTGCGGGATCAGTTGGAGAGAGCCGTCGGAGCCGATCGAGCGGCGTCCGCCTGTCATTGTCCTCGACAAGTGGATCTGCGCCGTGAGCGAGCAGCAGCCGCACAATGCCGACGTTGAGCTCGTACGCCGCCAGCCCTAGCGCATTCATGCCCGCGGACCCTCCTGCCTCGTTGATAGTCTTGGTCGCCCCGCAGAGGAGGAGGAGCCGAGCCATCTCCAGATAGCCTTTATCCGCGCAGAAACGAAGTGGCGAATCGCCCTCGTTGTCCTGGACGTTGGGATCGGCGCCCGCAGCCAGTAGCAGCCGCACCGCTTCGATGTGCTTCATGAGTACCGCGTCGAAGAGCGGATCCCCTTCTCTATCAATGTCCCAGCCGTTGACCCTGGCGCCGTGGCGTAAAAGCAGGATGACGGCATCGATCGGTCCGCCAGGCTCGTCGTCGCCGAAGGCTTCGAGTTCGGCAATTGCAGCGTGCAATGGGGGGAGATCTCCGCCCGATCCGTAGCGGGATTTGCCTGGTTCATTTGGATCTGCGCCGGCGGCAAGAAGCGCCGCCACGCGCTCGACGTCGCGCGTCTGAATGGCTTCGAGCAATGTGTCGGATTCTTTGGACATGGCACTCCTACCGTCCTGCCATGGGATGGCCTTTTGCGCAATTGAGCAGCTTCAGCGCTTCGCAGGCGTTCACCGCGTTCTGCTCTTGATCAATCGCCGTCTTGTGTCCGGGGTCCGGCTTGCCGCCGAAACACTTGTCCTGAATAAGCTCTCGCGCCGCCTTGCAGGCCTGCCGTTGCTGGATGGCGAGCTTGATTGCCGAGCACGGAATTTTCGCGAACTTTGGCTTCGTGTGGTCACCCTTGCAGATGGCGGCGAAACCCCCCTCGGGCTTGCAAATCTTGTCCTTCTCGTCTTCCAGGCGATCCAGCTCCACGTTCTCACACGTCTGACCGGCGTACCTCCGCGGCGCGGGAACCGGCGGCGCGGTCGTCGCCTTAGGCTGTGCGGCCGACGCGGGTGCAGGCGTAGTGGTAACTGGCGTGTCCTCGGTGGCAATGATCTCGTAGGCCGAAATGGCCCCCACAGCGAGCAGCCCGACCGCCAAAATCCCGACCGCCACGAGATCCCCGGGACCGGGGGCGGGTGAATCCGTTTGCGACGCTAGAAGTGCCGCGGGCGCTGCCCTGGTCATCACTCTCTTGAATGCGGCTTCGACGACGGCGCTGGAGGTCGGAGGCACATCGCCAATGAATTTCTTTTCAGCAGTTGATTGCGCCTGTTCAAAACGCACCGTTTTGACCCAGCCCATCTGCTCGGCACGCGTGATGATCTCGTCGTAGCCAAGCGTGTCAATGGCCAGTCGCCCAACCTTGGCCATGGTGCGATTGTCGCCATTGATGAATGTCTCCGGCTTGGCCACCACCTTTACGGCGACCGGAAGCACAATCGTATATCCCTGCGCTTCGAAAACCAATTGACTGACGACAATGGGCACGCCGGAAATCACGTTGATGAAATCGGCGAGCGAAAGTTGTTCCTCGCTCGCATGCTCGCGCTGATATTTTAGTGTTTCCACGCCATGACGCAAAGGTTCTTTGGCAATGGGCATGGCGCGCAAGGCATTCCGCAGACACGCGCCAAGGTCGTGGGCCGAGTTGGGAATGCCATCAATGGTGACGTCCTCTTTGTCGCCATCCTCATTCATCCGAACCGTCGCGCTGAATTCGTGGTGCCCCGGTACCAAAAGCAATCCATATTCGGCTACGCAATCGCGCGATCGTATGACCATGCCATCCGGAAGATTCGGGCGGTCGATCCGTCCTTCCGTTTGCGTAGCCACGACTGGGCCAAGACGATTCGTGCAGCCGATCAGCACATGCCCGAGCGTAGCAACCCCCAAAAAACCCGTCGCCAGTATCGTGCGCATGGGTTTACGCATCGTCACCCTCCCAATCTTCCATCGTTTGATCGTCATCGTGTACGCGTCTAGCCAAGTTGCATGATGGGTGCGAAAAACCGATCGGCGAATATCAGTGACGCCATATGCCCGTCCCCCTCGAGAATGTACTTGTCGGACAACCGACCCGGAGCCATCACTACATCGCGCGAAAATGAGATGCAAGCTCGGCATCACGACGGTCGGACGTGCAATGTCCTATGATGCATCCCACCCGAGCCCATAGGACGAAAAGCCGAGATTTCGGTGTTGCGTTGGCTGCTCTGGTTCGCCTAAACGCGACGCGGCGTATCGTTTCCCACACGCTCGGCCATCATCATGATGCCGAACACCTCGAAGGCCGAACGCTCGGCCGTCGGCACAATGCCGAACAGCTCGACGGCCGAACGCTCGGTCGTCGCCACAATGCCGAACAGCTCGACGCCCGAACGCTCGGCCGTCGGCACAATGCCGAACAGCTCGAAGCCCGAGCCGTCGCGTATCGGGCATCTTCGCCATCATGCCGATGCGCGAACGCTCGGTCGTCGGCACAATGCCGAACACCTCGGTGCCCGAACGCTCGGGCATGCGGGAGCATCTCGATTGTGCGCAATGCCGATCGTTCGGATGTGGGGATGGTGTGGGATACCCGAGACGCCCCGGTAATACGCGTCAAAACCTGCCCGCAAGCCCCATCGTTCCGCCGCCTGGCTGAGGCGTCATGAAGGGCGTCATGTGAAATTCCGATTTGCGCAGAGCTCCCCGACGAGGCTCGTCGCGATCCATGCCGCTCGTGAGCCACGCCGCGGTCGCAAGACCTGCAACCACACCGGAGGACGCGAGAAAGGAAAATACCTGCTCGTCCATTCGGTCGGCAATCGATGCATAAAGACCACCGAAGAGGAGCCCCCCGGCAACACCACCCAGATCGATGAATCGCACGCGAGCAATCGAGGGCGAAACCCGCGCCGCCAAGAGGCCCGTCGAGACGCCACCCGCGGCCGCGCCAATCAATCCCGTGACGAATGGCGCAGAATTGAAATCACCATCCATGAAGCCTATCGTCACGAACGACGTGACCACGCCTCCCCAAATGGCCCCCGAGCTCGTAAAGGACGCTCGGCCCGGCGTCACCGGCACCGTGGCCCCGATGAGCCCGCCAATGAGCCCGCCAGCCGTGGCCGAACCCCATATCAAACCAGGCAAAATCTTTTCCTCGTCCCGGTCGACGATACGCTCGGCCTCCAAAATCGCCGCCATGTAAATGCCCGCCTCGAGACCCATGTACATGCCCGAAGTAATCGATTGCGGCACGCCATAAGGCAGGGGACCAAACTTCACGTCCATGAGCGCGAGGGCGCCTGCACCAAGCGCCGACATACCAATGGCCGGCAAAAAGAACGTCGACGCGTCGCCACTATCGGACGCAAACCCGACGACCACGCCAAACCCCGTTCCCCATAAGATCGAATTTCCGTAAAGAATCGCAAGCTCGTCAATCGTCCGCTTGTCCTCCCGAGGCTCGGTGGAATCTACGCGCGGTGGAAGCGTATTTTGCGCCGGCATCAGCGTCAATCGATTGTACGCCCAATACGATGCCAAATGGCTGAGCTCGCGCGCTTGCGCTCGCAATCCCGGATCCGGCGCGCGCATGGCCACGTCGTTCAATATCTGCGATGCGAGCGGAAATGACCCGGACGCGAGCGCTGCTTTGCCGCGCTCGTACGCCTTTTGCCATTGCGCCAAATCGGCCGCGGGCTCGGCCGGAGGCTGCGCAGGAGGGGCTTCTTGCGCGGGCGGAGGCGGTGGCTCGGCCGGCACTTCCGTCGGCACCGGGGTGGGACTTGCCGCAGCAGCGCTTGCTGGAGGCGCAGGCGGTGCGCCCTTCGGCGCAATCGGTGCGCTCGATGGAGGCGCAGCCGGCTGTGCCCACGCGATAGCGGTGCCATCGAAAAGCGCCACGCTCAGCGCGAGCGACACGAATGTCATAGAACCAGCAAGGCAACGACGACTCATTCCGTGGCGAATCATACGTGGTTTTCCGTTGTGTGAAGGGCGTAAGGCGTTCGTCCGCTCGGAGCCCTTACACGTTCCGTTCCAATCGAGCGCTATACGCCGCACGTTCGTGAAAAGCAAGCATCATGTTTCTTGCGACACGTCGCGCGTGGACAGAATCCTGCTTGCATCGAGCTGTCGAATGGCGGATGATCAGGCGACCCGTGATACGCAATCTTCTTACCTCGGCAGCCTCCACGTTCGACTCGGCCATTGGATCCACGCTGCTTTTGCGGCGTAGGCGTCAACCTGGGCACGCAGATCCGGAAGCGTTGAGCCACGACGAGCGCATGGCGCGACTCGAGGAGCTACGCGACCTGTACGATCGCGCCGAGCATTACGCGTCCGATACATCCTTTTTTCCAGAACCTCGAGAGATTACGCCAATCACGACGCCCGTACGTTCGATCACGGGTCCGGGGCCAGGCAAAGTCGTGGACGTGACGTGGCCGAGTCATTTTGACGTGGTCTGTGAAGACGTGCGCGAAAAATACCTTGCGCATCCGAAGAATCGACGTGGTGCGGCGCGGCTGTTTTTACATGAAAATCCCGCGCGGCCGGTGGTGATTTTGATTCACGGGTATCTTTGCGGGCAGTATCCGCTCGAAGAACGCATATGGCCGGTGCAATGGCTGTTCGAGCGAGGTCTCGATGTGGCGCTTTTCGTTTTGCCATTTCATGCGGTGCGCACGGACGACCGCTCGCCTCGGTTTCCAGGCGGTGATCCGCGCATTACGAATGAAGCGTTTCGGCAAGCGATCCATGATTTGCGCACGCTTTCGGCATATCTTCGGCGGCGGGGAGCCGAGTCGGTGGGCGTCATGGGCATGAGCCTCGGGGGGTATACGACGAGCCTGTTTGCGACGCTGGAGGAGGAGCTTGCGTTTGCCGTACCGATCATTCCGCTCGCGTCCATTCCGGAGATTGCGCGTTCCGCGGGTCGATTCGTGGGTTCACCAAGGGAGCAGGAGCTTCAATACGAGGCGCTCGATGCGGTGCATCGTCCGGTGAGTCCACTTTCGCGTCCGCCGCGAATCGATCGCGACCGAATGCTGATTTTGGCGGCGAGCGGTGACAAGATCACGCCACTGGAGCATGCGCGCAGGCTGGCGGATCACTTTGGTGCGCCGCTCGAGACGTTTCACGGCGGGCACATTTTGCAGTTTGGCCGGGCGGATGCATTCCGATCGGTGGGACGAATGCTGGGGAGATTGGGGCTATTGGGAGGGCGGTGAGGGAGGGGGAATCACCCCGGTGTCGTGGCGACGACACCTGGATTGATGGACCACTCGAATGCGTCGAGCAGGACGGTGGAATCCCAATATCGGTCGCCTGTATCCCAGATGATGAATTCGATCGTCATGTTTTCGCCCGGTACGATGGGCGCGGTCGTCGTGAGCCAGACGGTGCCGCCACCATCGTTGACAGCGCCATTGACACCACCGACGCCCGTCCCGACGAGCTCGCTGGTGCCCGCCGAGCAACCTTGGCATACGTCGAAGAAGGCATTGTTGACGCTGACGGGGTTGCCGAAGTTATCGAACGAAATGTTCTTGTCGGCCGGGATGCCTGCAACGCCGGACGTGAGCATGGCGAGGTAGAAGTCGTTGTATTGGGTGCAGAGCCACTCGGGGTATTCCGACGAGTAGAACTTGAACTTGTAAGAGAAGGATTGGGCGTTCGTGGGAACGCGAATCTGCACCTTGAGGTTGGCGGAATCATTGGCGTCGTTTGCGGTCGTGCAGCCTGGCGCCGTCTGAAGCGTTCCGCCGTGCGCTGCGAGGTACACGGGGGGCGGGTTGCCATTGCCGCTTGCGGCCAGTCCATTGTCTGGATTGATGAAGCCGGGGTCGGTCTCGTCGCGCGCCGTGCCGGATGAAAGTGCGGCCATGGTCACGCCTTTGCGTGGCGTGACGTTGGGCCCGAAATTCGCGAGCACGCCGCGCTGAATATCCACAGGCGGCGTGGAGACGCCATCGGCTGCGACGAGCGTGGCCGAAAGGACGCCCCATTTCTTTTGCGGTTTGGGCGGGTTGAGCGTCGTGGTTTGACAGAGGTCCATGGCTTGCACGAGCTTCATGGGCGTGGTCGGCGTTTGCAGCGCGACCGTCGAGCAGAGCGCGGCCGGCGTCAAATCGCTCGTTGCAGCGTCGCAATCGTCGTTCATCGAATTGCCGATGACTTCGATGGCGCCTGGATTGACGAGCGGCGGTTGATCGCAATCGACCGGGCTGTCGCAACAATCGCCATCGCAAACGCCCCAACCGTCGGCGTCATTGTCGAGATTTTCGTCGACCACGCCATTGCAGTTGTCGTCGAGTCCATTGGCGCAGGTATCCATCGCGGCCGGCATTTGGTTTTGCACGCACGTGAGCGAGCTGTTCACGCACATCACGGTGCCTGCGCTGCAAATCCCGGGGTTGCCCGTGTTGCAGTTTCCGCCGCCGCCCGGATTGCCCTCGTCGATCGAGCCATCGCAATCGTTGTCTTTGCCGTCGCAGATTTCCGTGGTGGGGCTGGCCGGTATGCAACTGAGGGCGCCGCCGCTGCACGACGTGATTCCTTTGGCGCATTCGCCGACCGCGCCGGGGGGCGTGCAAACTTGGCCGCCGCCGGGATTGCCCTCGTCGGTCGTGCCGTCGCAATCGTTGTCCGCGCCGTCGCAGATTTCGGGCAGCGATGGGCCGGGTAGGCAGACGATGCTGCCCGAGCTGCACGTCGTCGTGCCCAGCGCGCAACTGCCTTGCTGGCCGGGAGCAATACATGATTGCGCGCTGCCAGGGTTGTTTTCGTCCGCCACGCCATTGCAGTTGTCGTCGAGGCCATTGCAGCTTTCGACTTGCGGCGATTGCACGGCATTGCAGACGATGCTGCCATTGGAGCATGCAGTTACGCCTGCCGAGCAGATGCCGGGAAGCTGGGTTTGGCACGCCATACCGCCCCCGGGGCTGCCGTCGTCGACGGTGCCGTCGCAATCGTTGTCCTTGTTGTCGCATACCTCGGTGGATGGCATGCCGGGCGAACAGGTGACGCTGCCGCCGCTGCATACGGTCGTCCCTTTTACGCATTCACCGAGCTGCCCGGCGGCCGTGCAGGCTTGGCTGCCGCCGGGATTGCCCTCGTCGACGGTGCCGTCGCAATCGTTGTCCTTGTTGTCACACGTTTCCGACGTAGGCTGGACCGTTTGCGTACAAACGAGCGACCCGTTCGAGCACGACAGGGTGCCTTGCGCGCAAAGACCTTGCTGACCGGCGACCGAACAGACGCCACCTCCGCCAGGATTGCCGTCGTCCACCGTGCCATTGCAGTTGTTGTCGATTCCGTCGCAGCTCTCTGCCGCAGGGAAGACCGTTTGAATGCACGTGATGGCGCCGCCCGCGCAGCTCGTTTGTCCCGTACCGCAAACACCAGGCAGCCCCGTCGAGCATGATTGGCTTCCGCCAGGATTGCCCTCGTCGGTGCTGCCATTGCAGTTGTCGTCGAGACCGTTGCATTGCTCGGGAACTGGCTGGACCGATTGCACGCATAACAATGTGCCGAAGGAACACTGCTGCACGCCCGAGGCGCAAATGCCCGGAAGAGGCGTCGTGCAGGGGCCGCCGCCCTGAGGATTACCATCGTCCACCATGCCATTGCAATCGTTATCGACGTCGTCGCATAGCTCAGCCGTCGGATTGCCGGGGACGCACGTCGCCGGCATACCACCTGCACATGCGGAAACCGTGACGCGACAAGCTCCTACGCCGCAGGCGACATTACCGAGCCCATCGTCGACCGAACCATTGCAGTCATCGTCGATGTTGTTGCATTCCTCGAGCATGGGCGTGCCGGGAACGCATTGCTGCACCGCACCATTGACACAATTGTCGACCGTCTTGGTGCATTGTCCAGCGCCACAAGTCGTTTGTCCGAGACCGTCGTCCTTGATGCCATTGCAATCGTCGTCGAGCGCGTTGCACGTCTCCGCCGTGGGTACCACTTCGCCTGCGCAAGCGCCCCACGCACCATTGACGCACGTTTGCACGCCCTTTTTGCATACACCGACGCCGTCCGTACCCAATGCACCCGAATAACAAGCCTGCGTCGCTCCGTCGGTGCACGTGCAGCCCTCGTCAGCCTCGTCGATTTCGCCATCGCAGTCTTCGTCGAAGCCGTCGCACTTCGGAGGCAATGCCATCCCCGGCGTGCACGTCTGGACCTGCCCATTGGCACACACGTCAATCGTTATTTGACATACGCCCATTCCGCACGTGGCCTGACCGAAGCCATCGTCGACTTGGCCATTGCAATCCTCGTCTTTGCCATCGCAGACATCGGCCACGCCGCTGGGAAGCACTTCGCCCGCACATGTCGTGTCCCATTGGCCATTGACGCAGGCCATCGTTCCGCCCGTGCATTCACCAACGCCATTGGTCGCTGGGTCGCCGGTATAACACGGCATCGTCTCACCGGGATTGCACGCTGAGCTGCCGCCACCTTGGCCGCCGCCACCTTGGCCGCCGCCACCAGCTCCACCCATGCCGCCGCCGGCTCCGCCTTGGCCCGCGCCTCCGCCTTGCCCCGCTGTCCCGCCCGCGCCTCCGCTGGAGCCTCCCGATCCAGCTTCACCACCCATGCCGCCCGAGCTGCTTCCCGCGCTGCCCCCCGATGCTCCAGCACCGGATCCCGTCGTCGCAGTCGATGTGCCATCTCCGCAGCCTGCGGCCGCACACCCCATCGTAATCACGAACAGCCCCAAAATTCCCGTACGGCGCGTCAGACTTCGCATTGGTGGCTCCTTTGCAACCTCTGCATCGTCGCACGATCCCGACGGTGTTGGAAATGGTTCGTTCGTCTGTGAAGTCGTTTTTTTTCGTGAGCGACACGCGATTGTAATGCGCTTATCCCACGCATTCGTTCGAATGAACACATGAACGACGCCGGATTCTTACAGGCACGCGCGATTCGTCACGCCACGGCAAGATCTTTGATCTTTGCCGGTTCGAGCCCAACCCCTCCGCAATCTTCGCACACGCGCATTTCGGGCGCATATCGCGCATGACACCTCGGACAACACATTTCCCCTTCGATGTCACCCGTCGCCGCGGGCAGCGCGGAAAGCTCGTCCGGATTGAAAGACAACGAAGAAGCCATTTTGGCCATTCGATTCGTCATGGCATTGCGGTAAAACGCTTCCGTCGCCCGAGCGTCCGGATCGTCGGTTGGACACGATGGCAACATCGGGTGTCGTGCATCGCGGAGAAGATACGACAAGAATCGCTTCAATCGATTTTGGGGCGCCACTGCAGCGACGGCGGCGGCCGGATGAAAATCATGGAGGATCTTTTTTGCCAAAAGGTCGACCGCTCGCATTCCACTGACCGGCACGAGCCCCAGCATGATGGCATATCCCCATCGTTCCAGTCGTTCCAATGGGAAATATTTTCGATGCAAGCGGACCCAAAGTGTCGCCGTCACCCACGTTGCCAAATACACCGCGCCGATCGCCACGATCCAGATACGCTCGAATCCCAGCCGCATGGCAAGTGCCGGGACGAGCACCAACGTGACGAGCCACAAGACGAAGCTCGACGTGCGCAATCCCGCCGTTTGCGCGTAAAAATCACGCAGGCGTGACTTGGCTGCTTCTACGTCGAAACGTTTTGCCAAAAATTCGTCAATCGCCGCAGCTCGTTCGTTTCGAGGCAATGTTTGCAAATGTGTAATGATTTCGACGAGCTGCCGCGCCATGTTCGGCGACGTCAATTCGAGGATGGATTCGCCGTTGAGCCAAACGTTACGGCCATGCGCGGACACATCGCGAATCGCATCGAAGTGGAAAAAGTGCCCCGGATGATCGGGTCGCTCTTCCAGCTCCATGGATTCGGCCACCCAAAAAAGCACGCCGTCCGGCGATAGCGATACGGGCCACTGCGGTACGATGAAAACGGTTGCATTCGTCAAGAAGGGAAAACCGATGACGGCCCCGCCGCGAGCATTCCCGATCGTTCGATGAGGAAGTCGCGGCAAGGCCCAATCGGCCGATCGCGCGCAAAGCGCAATGCTACCTCGAGGCACCCAGGCTGCTCCTTCGAGCAGGTAGAGTATGACGAGAACGAGGTATAAGGTTTCGCCGTCGGTCATTACCGCTCGAAATCAGGACTCCGAAGAATCCGCCGATTCCGCCGCTGCGTCTTTCTTGCGGCCAAAGAGCTTGGAGACGAGCGCTCCGCCTGCGGCAAGAATCAAAGCTCCAATTTTGAAGACGCCCTTACCGAGCTTCGCCAAAATGCCCGTTTTCGCGGCGACCGCGACCGCACCGCCCGTCATCAGCCCGATGAGACCAATTTCGGCAACTTTGTCACCCGGCTTGAATTCCGAATACCGCTGACCATCCTTGAAGGTGAATCCTTCGAGCAACTTGCGCGTATTCGGAAGCGTCTGCGCATAATTCTCTGGAGCTACCACCAATCCCGCTTGCATCACGCCAGCTCGACCCAGCATTCGGATGTCGTGATTGACGCTCTTGTTGCCGGATTTGTCATTCTTCAGCGTCGTGGCCCATTCCAAATTGTGCGTCGTCGGCTCGTATTGCGGAGACGATGCCCACCCCTCGATGGTCACGGTATCCCATCCCCGTTGACTACGAATCTTGTTGGCTTCGGCCGTGCCTTCTCGGAGCGACTTCAAAATCGCATTCGCATCGATTTCGTCCTTCTCGTCGTCCTTGACGTACCCGATGTCCGAAAAATCGAAAATCACAAACCACGTCAGATCCTCGGCCGCCACCATCCCGAGCTCCTCGCCCGACGTCGGATTGTGATTCAGCTCGAGGTATTTCCGAGCGCCAGGACCGTCGGCGAACATTGCGCCTTCCGGTACCGCAATCGTCGCGTGCTTCAAATCCCCCGTCGTCGGCCCATGTTTCCAGCCAACGCTTTCGATTTGTCGAATTCGTTCCAAAAGCTCGGGGGGCAGATCCGCCGGGATTTCTTCACCCGCCGCTGCCGATCCAGCGGGGGCCGCTGCTGCAGCCGGCTCGGCGGGCGCAGACTGCGCGTGAGCTGCATGCCCGGACGCGAGGGAAGCGGCGACGAACAATCCTGTGGCGAGTGAAAAACGTCGTAACACAGATGGATTCATCATGGCGCGCGATGACACACGAGCCGCTGCTCCGTGTCAAGAGGGATGCGTACACTTTTACTCATTTGTCCCGATTGGAATTGTCCACCGACGGTGGATTGGCGACGGTGATCGGTCAGGCAGCTTCGGACGCCGATGGCGTAGCGGGCGGGTCGGCTTTGCGTGCCAGGAGGTTTTCGATGTCCTTTTTCGGAATGAGCGCGAAGAACACGCCGTAAAGGAATACGAGCGAAACCAGCGTGAGCGCCGTGTATTTGTCGTCGTTGTAGAACGTCGAGCGGAAGATGAACTGCGTGAGCAGCGCCAAACCGAAAATGGGCGCTTCGAGGTCGCGACGCACTTTCGTCAGGGGCGCTAGCAGAATCATGAACGAGTAGTAGTAGCAGGTGAGCTGCGCGAGCAGGATCATCCAGATTTGCCCGAGGCATTGGGCGACCCACAGCGACTTCAATCGGCGATGCACGTAGATGCTGAGCGCCAGCGTGAGCGCGATGAGCGAATAACCGACCCACCGATATTTCTTGTAACGATCATTGCGCATTTGTTTCCACACCTCGAAAGGATCTTTCAAGGTGTTGTTGCGCGTGAACTTCATGCGGCCGCTGGCTTTGCTTGCTGCGTCTTCGTTATGAAATGTTTTTGCGATGGATTTGGCTCGATCTTCCGAAATCCACCCGCGTTGATGCAAACTTTCGGTGGCTGCGGCGACCGTATCGCCGACCTGCGCGATGGCTTGACGCGGCATGTCGTGCGCAATGAGCACGCGCAGACCCGTGTGATTCGTCAGCGGCGTTTGATCGTGCACTTGCAGCGTGTGTTTGTAGAAGTCCAAATACGACTTCGGCCCGGATACCGCCATCGATATAGCGATCAGCACCGCCGCGCTTGCCGTGCCGCCGATGAGCATTTGGATCTGCTCGCGCGACATTTTGTGCTTGCGATAGACCGTCCAGCCCACGGCGACGAGGAGTCCGACCACGACGAGACCCGGGAAGATGCGGAGCAAGCCGGCATAAACGAGCGCTGCGCCTGCGAGCTTCGGATATTGTTTGCGTAGCAAACAAACCGAAAGGACCAGGAAAAACAGCCAATCTTGGCGCAAGAATGCACCAAACGTCCAATACGACGTCGCCGTGTGCTCGCAGCCATAAAAGATGGCGGCGACGGCGAAGACGCGCCATCCGAATGCCCACCACAAAGCTGCGAACATGCCTATGGTGTAGAAAAATGTCGAGCGACGCCAAGAATTGGCAATACCCGACGGTGGCCGGATGCAGTTCCGAGAGAAACCGGCCCATGATGGTCCACACGGGCGGCGGATTGTACCCGTGGTCTTTCAGCATGTCCTCCCAGTAACCTTTACCGGAGACGATGCGGAAAAACTTCACGTCGGCTTTGAATTGCTCCCAGCGCGCCGGCTGAAACGCCGTCGTGCATTCTTCGGGATGCTCCAAGAAGTTGATGGCGGGTTTCAGGAGGTTGTCACCACCGAGATTGCGGATTTTTCGATCCGGGTGACGCGCTTCTTTCGACAAATCGATGCGATACGTGCGCCCGTCTTCTTCGGTGTGCGAAATGACGCCCATTTCGTCTTGTGCAATCAGCGCGCACTTGTAAAGACCGTCGTACCCCAATTCTTTGAAGTACTTGGCCCCCATGTAATAATGAAACTGATCCCACCGGTGAAAGAATTTGGGGTAGGGAGAATAGAACCCGTTGAAGTAAGCGCCAATCGCTGCAACGGCGAGCGTCACGCCGACGAATTTTTTCCATCGCTCCGCGATCGGCCGCTTCTGAATGACGCGATAACGCTCGTAGAAGACGCATCCCGCCGCGGCGACGGCGATCGCTCCCTTGATGACATCGACCGCGATTTCGTGATTGTCCGTCACCTTCGTCGCGCCGTAACAGACGAGACCCACGGTGCTGATGCCTGCCACGTAGCGGAACCAGAGCTGGCGACGACCACTGAGTAGCCGGTCGATGAACCAGACCAGATACGTGTAGAGGACGCTAACGCCGACGAACAGGATGATCTGCGAGAGGGAGTACTTCATTCGATTCGCTGCGGCTGTGTGATCCCGAGCCTTGCAGTGTGCTCGAGCCACCGCTGGTGAGGATCAGACGTTTGGGCGCACCTTATGCGGACATCGGGCGATTGCCTAGTCCTAGTTCGTGCGAACCCTGAGTCGACGGCGTCTGCGGGGCACCGATGCGGGGCAGACTACCCGCGCTCGGATAGTCCAACATCTGCCCGGTGCAGACCTTTCCGGATGCTCCAAAACCGTCAAAAATCCGCACGTTAGCGATGCTCGGTCGTGTATCGTCCCATCGTGATCATGGACGGGAATTCGGGTTCGTCTGCGCATCATGAGACCGTGGACTTGAATCAGCTTGGCTTCGTGCTCGAAGTCGAAGGCGCGATCGCTCCTTTGCCTTGCAAACTCGTGCGAGGCTTTCAAGAAGCGGTCGTCGCGGCGCAGGATCCGCGCACGCCCATGCCGACGCGCCTCGTCATCATGAGTCCCGAGGTGGCGACGTTCGAATGGCTTGCGGCGTGGTCCGAGGACGAGCAGCAGGTGCGGCGCACGCTGACCATCCGCAGGCGCAGCGATGGTGCCACAGTCATCGCCGTCGTGACGCTTGCAGCTTTCGGTCATGCGACCCATACGTCGCTCACCGTCGAATCGTTGACGCTGCCGTCGCAACGCAGGCGCATCGTTCGCAGCGGCGTGCATCCCAAATCGTTTCTCGATGCCATCCGCGCGCACTACAAGCGCTCGGTGCAGCATGGAGCCGCCAACGACGTGCGGCTCGTTCCGACCGATCCCCCGAGCGGTGAAGCCGGCTGAAGGGTAACTGCTCTCTGGCATTGTCGATTGCGCCGGAGCTTCGCAGTGATACCTTTTGCTCGTGCCAGATGGGCGAAAGCCCGGGGTTGGTCCTGCTGGAGAGCACTCCGGTGCTGGCGCAAGCAAAATTCGTTGCGATGTCCGCAGCGACGAACAACACGAACACCCACACTGCCGATCGCACGAACGATTGGGCACGGGGTGCCGGCACGCCGGAGGAGGGATGGTCACCATGCGCGAATTCTGTGGCTCTAACCCGGAGGTTTCGGGCAGTTGACCGAATGGCCCCCGGGGTAGCGGCCTGTGGAAGTGTCGTGGAAGTGGTTGTGTCGAACGTCGCGAGTGCTCTCTGGGCGCGTAGCAGGTTGATTCCAGCCACTTGAAAGACCCCATGGGCTGTCAGGGCCGAGCGGGTCGGAGGGTGTTCCTCCGGCCCGTTTTTCTTTTGTTTACGCACGGCACGAGCAAACCACACCGCGCTTGGCCTCGCGGGCTCGTCGCGCCACCATCGTCGCGATGCTTCACGAACCCTTTTCGCGTGCGCTTCTCGTCGCTTTTGCGGCGCTACCGCTTTCTGCGTGCCTTGACAAACCTTACGATCCCGACGGCCCTGGAGACTTCGTCGGCACCTTTGCCGTCGACGCAAAGCTCGACGCAAACTCGTGCGGTGCTGGGGTCATCGATGCACCTGCATCGTGGAGTTTCGAGGTGCGTTTGTCGCGCGACGTCGACCTCATTTACTGGTGGAACAACGGCTCCGAGCTCACCACGGGCAAACTCGGTTCCGACAAACACTCGTTTTCGTTCGACACCGCCGTCGTCGTCGACATGCGCGACGAGAACAGCGAACCATGGTTGCCTCCGTGCTCGGTGCAGCGCCGTGATCGCGCCGATGGAAAGATCGCGGAGGACGACACGGCGTTCACCGGCAAACTCAGCTACGACTACGCGCCGACGAGCGGTTCGGATTGTTCCGATCTCGTCACGTCGAACCCGCCGGTCTTTGCGGCTCTTCCGTGCGGCATGACGTACGTACTCGATGCGAAACGCACATCCGACGTGCCTTGATCCGCGCTGCGATGTGCGTGTGTTCAGCATGCGTCCGACGTCGCTTCGCGCTACCGTGGCGCCTTGTCGATGAGCGAAGACATCGTTTCCGAAGATGGGATGCTCGGGCGCTTTGGCGTTGTCGTGCATGGTGGTGCTGGGCATGTGAAGCCTGAAAGGCATGCGCTTCACGTCGAGGGTTGCAAGCGTGCTGCGCAGATGGGGCTCGACGTGCTGCGTGGCGGTGGAAGTGCGCTCGACGCGGTTGAGCGCGCTGCGCGAGCGCTCGAGGACGACGAGCTGTTCAATGCGGGCACGGGAGCGTGTCTCGATGAAGATGGTCGCGTAGTGCATGACGCGTCCATCATGGAGGGGCGTGACTTGCGGGCGGGGGGAGTCTGCGCGCTCGCCGGGTTTCGCAATCCGATCTCGATTGCGCGCAGAGCGCTCGAAGACGGCAAGCACGTGCTCTATGCGGGTGAAGGTGCGGCGAGGTTTGCCCGGACGCACGGGTTTGTCCCGGTACCCGAAGCGGAGCTCGTGACCGAAGCTGCCATCGCGGCGCTCGCGTCTGCACGGGCAGGTACGGGGCCGACGGGTTGGGCAGGAAGTACCATCGGCGTCGTTGCAATCGACGAATCCGGCCTGCTTGCTGCGGCCACGAGCACGGGGGGCATGGTCAACAAGCGAGCTGGTCGCGTGGGCGACTCACCGCTCATCGGTTCAGGTACCTATGCTGATGATGCTTCAGGAGCCGTGTCCACGACGGGTCATGGCGAAGGCATGATCCGCTTGTGCATTGCACACGTGATCGCCGAGTCCATGCGTGAAGGAGCCACGCCCGAACAAGCCACGCGCAGCGCCATCCAGCGCTTGCATGCACGTCTTGGTTCGACGGGAGGAGCCATCGCGATTGATCGTCGCGGCCGCTTTGGTCTTGCGCGTTCGACGAGCACCATGTCGTGGGCTGCAGCGAGCGGCAGCGGGATCTACGCGGGCATCTGAGCGTGCGTGCGGTCGTCGATGCATAATCGTGGCGACTCGTCAACGGCTCGATCGCGCCATTGCGAAGAATTCGTCGTGTCACTGAATTGACGAGTGATCTCGAAGAGTCTCCATCGATGTCGGCAGTGCTTCATGCATGGGTGTCGTGAAAAGTTTTGCTGTCACGACAGCGCTTGGAGGTGGCTTTTGCGTCGAGAGATCGAGAGATGAAAGAATTGCTTGACGTCTCTGGCGAATGGCCAAGAATACGGCCCACCTCACGACGCTTATTGGCGTATCGCGAGGACCACTCGAAACTCGATTCCTTATCGGAGAGACATCTGCCAGCGCGCAATGGGGCGTAGACTGAGCCCAGATGAGGACCCGCGAAGGAATCAGGTCAGGTTGACATGGCTCTCAATGCGTATCTCCGTTTGAAGGGGCAGAAGCAAGGCGAGATCAAGGGTTCCGTGACGCAAAAGGGTCGCGAGAACAGCATCATGGTCATCGCGGTCTCGCACGAGATCATCAGCCCGCGTGATCCGGCCAGCGGTTTGCCCACCGGCAAGCGCATGCACAAGCCGTTCGTGATCACCAAGGAGCTCGACAAGTCCTCGCCGCTTCTTTACAACGCGCTCGTCAACAACGAGAACATTCCCGAGTGGAAACTCGACCATTACACGCCGCAAGTGAAGGCGCAGCAAGGCGTCGGCACCGAGGTCAATCACTACACGGTGCGCCTCTTGAACGCGAACATCGCGTCGATTGGCTTCCGCATGCCGAACAACCGCAACCCCGAGCTCATGAAGTACGCCGAGTACGAAGAGGTCGCTTTCACGTACCAGAAGATCATCTGGACGTGGAACGAGGGTGGCATCACGGCCGAGGACGATTGGGAAGCCCCGAACGTCTGATCGTCCCTCATTCGGGATGACAAACACCGGGCGGTCTTTTTGGGGGCCGCCCGGTTTTTCTTTGTAGCTTTATCAGAATTTCCGTTGTCGTAAGGTTCGAAGACCACTAAGCTATTTGCCGCGTCTGCTCCGTACCTCGTGGACCCTCCATGGCCCTGAACGCGTACCTAAAAATCGTCGCGCAAAGACAGGGCCCCATTTTGGGTTCCGTCACCCAAAAGGGTCGGGAAGGCACCATTCAAGTCATTGGTGCCATGCACGAAATCGTGGGGCCGCGTGACCCCGCGAGCGGCCGGCCCACGGGCAAACGCGTGCACAAGCCCTTCGTCGTCACGAAGAACATCGATCGCGCCTCGCCGCTGCTCTACAGCATCCTCACCTCCAACGAAAACATCCAATCGTTCGAGCTGCAGTTTTTCACGCCAGACAAGACCGGCATCGAACGGCAACACTTCACGGTTCGACTGACGAACGCCAACATCTGCGCCATCAGTTTCCGCATGCCGAGCACGCGTTCCAAGTTCACCGCGCAGCTCGCCGAGCGTGAAGAAGTCGCCTTCACCTACCAGAAAATTAGTTGGACCTGGAACGAAGGCGGAATCTCGGCCGAAGACGATTGGGAAACGCCTCGCTGACGATTTCACGCTCGGTTCAGCACCTTTTCCCGTGCCGTCCCGCGCCCTCGACAAACCGCGTTGCTCCCTGCACGGCTTCCCCTTCGAGCGCTCGCAAGCCGTGTCGCAATTCGTTCCGCATTGCCTCCGCGAACGACAGATCGAATTGTTCGTATGTGCTCATACGATCGGCTCGCATGCACGTTTGCGGCATCGATGCGATCTCGCGAGCCAGCGCTTCCGCCTCGCGTCTCGATGCTCCCTTCGGCACGACACGATTCGCGAGTCCCATCGCAAGTGCTTCCGAAGCGCCCACGCCACGCCCCGTCAAAATCAGATCGAGCGCTCGGGACAAACCTATGAGCCGCGGCAAACGCACCGTCCCGCCATCGATGAGCGGCACGCCGAAACGCCGACAAAACACGCCGAGAACCGCGTCTTCCTCGACCACGCGCAGGTCGCAAAAGAGCGCCAGCTCGAGCCCTCCAGCAACGGCATGACCCGCGATCGCCGCGATCACCGGCTTCGATAGCAGCATGCGCGAAGGCCCCATCGGACCGTCGCCTTCCGGATCCACGCGGTTCGGTTTTCCCGCCGCAATCGCCTTCAAATCCGCACCTGCGCAAAACGTTCCGTGATCGCCCCAAAGCACACCCACGCGCGCGTTTTCATCCGCGTCGAACGCTCGAAAGGCATCCGCCAGCGCTTCTGCAGTCGCTCTATCCACCGCGTTGCGACGTTCGGGGCGATCGAGAATCACGGTCGTGATTGGGCCTTCTCGTTCAATACGCACGCTCATGGATCAGCTCCTCGTTCTCGACGTCCGTCGTGGTATGAAGCGTATCGACGGACCGTGAGGCATGGTCTGCGCAGAAAGGTCGAAGCGCCATGAATTTCGATTTGCCCCCCCACATCGCGGAAAAGCGCCACGAAGTGCGTTCGTTCATCGACCAGCGCGTCATCCCTCACGAGCGATCCGTCATTGAAGAAGATCGCGCGGGCAAACACGACACTTTGCGCCGGCTGCAATCCGAGGCTAAAGCTGCGGGGTTATGGGTTCCGCACTTGCCGCCGTCGTATGGCGGGCTTGGTTTGGGAATCATGGGAATGTGTGCCCTTTTTCGTGAAATGGGCCGATCTCCCGTTGGCGCCAAGGTATTCAATTGCGACGCTCCCAATCAGGGCAATATGGATATTTTGCTCCGAGCCGCCAGCGAATCCATCAAAGAGCGATACCTCGGGCCGCTCGTTGCGGGAGAAACCACCAGCGCGTTTTGCATGACCGAGCCGGCACCCGGCGCCGGAGCCGATCCGTCGAATCTGCGCACGCGTGCCGAAAAAGACGGCGACGATTGGATCATTTCAGGACACAAATGGTATTCCACCGGCGGTCGTGATGCCGCATTTCTCATCCTCATGGCCCGAACGAGCGACGATCCTCGAACGGGAGCCACCATGTTCATCGTCGATCGGCATGCCGAGGGTGTCGAATACGTGCGTGACATTTCCACCATGTCCGAACCCGTGCTCGACCACCGCGAGGGCGAATTCCGATTTCATTCCGTACGCGTGCGGCCCGATGCCGTGCTTCGCGCCGTGGGCGATGGCTTTCGGCTTGCCCAAGAACGGCTCGTTCCCGCGCGCCTCACGCATTGCATGCGGTGGCTCGGTTTGGCAGACCGAACGCTCGAGCTTTGCAAACCGTATTTGGTGACGCGCGAAAGTTTTGGCAAAAAGCTCGCGCAACATCAGATCACGCAACAGAAAATTGCCCATCACGCGCTTGGTATTCATGCCGGCAATCTCATGACGTTCCATTGCGCATCGATGCTCGAAAAAGGGCTCGACAAGGAAGCTCGTCCCTATTCTTCCATGGCGAAGCTGCACGTGGCGCGCCTCCTTTGCAACGTGCTCGACGATGCCATTCAAATGCACGGCGGCCTTGGATACAGCGACGACATGCCGTTTGCGTCATGGTATAGGCATGCGCGAAGCGCCCGCATTGCGGACGGTCCGGATGAAGTGCACGAAGTCGTCATTGCCCGTGATTACCTCACACGCGGTCTCGAGCTTCTCGTTTGATTCGAGAAAGACAGGTTCATGACGGCCAAGAAAAAATTAGGCGCCCGAGCGCTTCGACGGCAATCCGATCGCGACACGCAAAAGCTCATGCGCGATCGAGCTCGTCTCGCGGCGCTCGAGCCTGGCGGAGCACCCGATAGACCCATTCGCGTTGCGTCGGCGTCCGAAGTCGAAGTTGCAGCTCGCAGCACGCCATGCATTCAATGCGGCGGCGAAGTTCGCGTCGAAGAACACCTTGCCGAAACGATCGGCGCCGAAAGGCTACGCATTGCACACGTCACGTGCCGCATCTGCGGGGCCAAACGCGCCATTTATTTTCGTATCGGCGCCCCACTTCCCAATTGACGACGCCGTGTCGCTTCGATGCCTTGTCGCAATGTCGGCAGTAGGCGCACCCTTCCCAAATCAACGCCGTATTCCACCATCACCTGCGCGACCTTGGGCCGAACTCCCGTCACCATCCCTTCGGCACCCATCAGCCCCACCGCGGAGATCAGATTCACGAAATGCGCTGCCATTGCAGTATCGATCTCTTCGACGCTCGTCATGTCGAACAGAACGAACCGCGCAGCTCGCGAAGAAACCTCGGCCAAGAGGCGCCCCATGATTTCATCGGCTCTCTGAGCGTCGAGCGCCCCAATGAGCGGCACGGCGAGCGTCCCGGGTCCGACATCGAGAATGGGCGCTGAAAGCGTCAGGATTTCGCGGTGCTGCCGTTCGATCACGTGCAGCTTCGTATCCAATTCTTCAATGACGCGGCCTTTTTCTTCCG
Organism: Polyangiaceae bacterium; assembly: GCA_016715885.1. Taxonomy (NCBI): domain Bacteria; kingdom Pseudomonadati; phylum Myxococcota; order Polyangiales; family Polyangiaceae; species Polyangiaceae bacterium. Next base: position 485,771 of record JADJXL010000025.1, on the reverse strand, counting down.
CCTGACGTCGCTCCGCCGCGGCTGTGTCCTCGAGCTCCCGTGAAAGCGCGGCCTGCGTGAGCAGCACATTCCCTGCGGAAAGCGCAAGCCCACCAATACCCGCAACCGCTGTGAGGAATGCCAAGTCCGCGTCGTCAAACGCTTCTTCGTCACGGCCGGATCCCAGAACGAGCAGCCCGAGCACGTGATCGCGCACCGTCAAAGCGACGGAAACAAGCCCGTGTATGCAGATTTCCGACGATAACGTCGCAAACGCAGCAAGCTCGCTCGGCGGTACGACTTGCGCAATTTGATCATTGGCGAGTCGCTGCCAGAGCGACATGGCCGTTGCGATTGTATCTTCACTGCAATCGCCCCTGAGTGTCGCAATCTCGAGGTGAACCTCGTTGCCTAGAAATAGCACGCCGTGATCGCGCCCCAGAAATGTCCCCGCAAGCGATAACAGCGTGTCGGCAATAGCTGAAGGCTCGTGAATCTCGATTGCGGCAAACGTTCTTGCCACGAGGTAGACATTCTCGAGATGCCTCTCGAGCCGCAAAGCACGGTCATCCATAGCCGGACCCTCGATGACTTCCGGCCAATCAGGCGACGCCGTACTTTTCTTTGTATTGTCGAACGAATCCGCCGATCGTTTTCGGTGGTGCCATGACGAACACACAATCCTTGTGCCCCATCGCTTGACACGTAATTTCTTGTGCTTCGAGCTCCACGCCGTAGCTGACTTCGCACCAGCCGCTCGAATAGCCTGAATTCATCGAGCACGCGGGCAGTCTCGATCGCAGGCCGTGTTCGAGGTACGCGTTGGCCTCGAAAGAATACGGATGCGTGTAGGCCAAAAAGTAATTTTCGTCGGGTGACGGTTTGCTTTCCGGAAAAATGTCGACGAATGCCCAGCCGACGTGCGCAAAGTGCACGGGCCCGAGCGCCAGTTTCATGTGGGGATCGGTCACGCCGAGCTTCTCGTGGTATGCGCGAGCATCTCTGCGGCCGAGTGCTCGCGCAATCTTGTACCGTATTTGTCGAGCGCCCGCATCCCCGAACGTCTTGCGTAGCTCCTCGTGCAGCTCGAAACTGAACGAATCCGCGCGCATCAGGACATATCGAGCGCCGCCCACGGAAAGTTGTCCTTTTTCAGGCTCGCGTTTCAGCTCGCCAAAGAAGCCCTCCATGATCCGTTCGGCCTCCTGAAAAAGCGGCACGAAGGGTTCGGGACAACGGACAACGCGGGTATCTCGTTCGTCGGACACGGTCGACCTCCATGGCGTGAAGCAGTCGGATGTCGCTATTGGAAGTACCACCCTAACGCAGTGTCAATACGTCGCGCTAGTAAAAACTGGACCCACGTCCGCGTCGATCGCAATCGCGCGGATAACGAGCTCGGGACGAGAAATGCATTACGCGAGGAAAGGTGACGACGTGGTAAAAATTGCCACGCCGCAGGCCCAGTCTTGTGCTTTCATATGCCAAAACTGGTGGTTCGCCACGGTCGACGTGCGTGGCGAGACGCTTGTCACGAGGTGCTTCCATGACGATTCGATTCCGCTTCTCATTGCTCGGCGTTGCAGCAGCGCTCACGTTCGTGGCCGGATGTGGCCCGAACGATACGAATCCGGTCGCAGCAGGCCCGACCCCTTGCGAGATGCTCGATTGCGCAGCGAGCCAAAAAATTTGCGTGGACGATTCGGCAGGCCTTCGGTGCGAACCATGTTCCACCGGCCAATATGCGACTGCTGCGGGCACGTGCGAGGCCCTGAAGGGAACGCCCATCAAGCACGAGTTTGCTTCATTCACGGTTCAGCCGGGTGAAGAAATCAAAGGGCTTTGCCAAAGCTTCACCATGAACAATCCCACGGAAATCTGGGTCAATGCCGTCGAGCTCGAACAAGACGAGTGGTCGCACCATTCCAATTGGACATTCGTCCCATCCGATGAGTTCGTCGGCCCGGATGGCGTATGGAAGTGCAGCGATCGCGGGTATAATCAAGTCAGCGCAGCCCTTTCCGGCGGCGTCCTGTACGCGCAATCCACGCAGGCCACGCGCGAAGTCCAAAAGTTTCCCGATGGCGTCGCCGTGCGCATCCCTCCCTATTCACGCATCATTGGCGACGTCCACCTGCTCAATCCATCCTCGTCGCCCGCCACGGGTACGCTCAAGCTCAGCATCTACGGCATTCCCAAAGAAGAGGTCGCCCACAAACTCGTCCCATTCCACCTCGATTATAATGGTTTGGCCATTCCGCCTCATGCCAAATCGAGGTTCGTTGGGGAATGCACGCTCACGGACAAATTCGCGGCGGCAGGAGAAACGTTCGACCCCAAAGTATATTTCATTCTGCCCCACACCCACGCCATGGCAAAAGGGTTTTTCCTCGAGATACTCGGTGGACCAAGAAACGGCGAAACCATCATCGAATTGGGGGCGTACGACGGCGAAGCTCACGGCCGCGTGTATGCCGATCCCATCGACATGACGGGTGCCGAAGGATATCGGTTCGGATGCGAATACCACAGTGACCGCAGCGAAACCGTGAAATGGGGATTCGGGGATCAAGAAATGTGCGAGCTGCTCGGGTTTGCCGAAAGCAACGTTGCTTTCGAATCTCGAATCACCGCCGCGGAAGAAGTCGGCATGGATGGTGACGTGCGCATCTTCTCGGCGCCGTGCAATACCATCGCATTCGCATGGGACCACGAAAAGCCCGGCGGCCCCGTACCTTGACGATTCGGGCTGCGCCGATTCGCATTACTTCGCTGATTCCAGCACCGTCTTCCATGCCCCGCGAGCTGCTTCCACCGTGTCGCTCGGCCCCGCCAGCTTGAAAAACCAGTTTCCCCGATCCGGCGTTTTGACGACTGCTCCGAGCAATCGGAAGTTTTCCTTCACCATTTGCATCGGTGCCTTCTTCTTCGGGCCCACGGGCGGACCCAGCGGAATCTTGTAAGTGCCAGAAATTTCTATCATTTCCACTTCGAGCGCCCCCGCGGAGAACTTTTCGCGTTTCGCGGTCTTTTCGACGTCACCATCGAATTGCTTGAACCACGATTGAAAGTGTTTGTCGGGGCTACCCTCCGCGCCCGTTCCGAAAAAGAAAACCTCGAGCGTCGCTTCCTCCTTGTCGTTGCCCACTTGCGGAATGCGATATCCCGCCTTTTGAGGACCCGACCGCGGCACATCCATCGTCGTCCACGAGCTCGGTACTGTCCATTGCAATGGCGCGACCGCCGGCGCGGCCGGCGCACTGGTCGACGTGGGCTCGGGTTCCGCGGGTGCACGCGAGCAGCCTGTTCCCAATGTCACAGACAGTGCGATCATTCCAAAGGTTTTCTTGCTGTTCATGATGGACATCGACAAAAGCACGAGCAAAGAACTACAACATCTCGGGCCCGAGTGCACGCATGGAAATCGTGGGAGCACCAACTGTCGCGTTCGTCGTGCTCTTCGAAACGCGGTATTGGCGTCAAACTCCAAGCTCCAAGCCCTTTTCGGCAAGCCGCTTTCGCGCAACATTGACCTTGTCGCACGGTCCGAGCGACGCGATGGCGAGCCCCAGCGCCGCTGCGGAAAGTAGCGGACTTGCGAGGCCGAACAGCGAGACCAGGCCGCCTGCCACGCTGAGCAGCAGCCAAAGCGCTGATGCCAAGAGCGCGACGCCTGCAAACGTCGTTTGAAGTATGGCTCCCGATGCGCGAGCGCGCATGAGCGTCGTTGCGGCGAATGCGAGTCCTGCGCCCACGATCAGCAAAACGATGGATCCAATGAATGCACGGCGAGTGAGGATGAATCCGGAGAGCGTTTGGATCCCCGTCAGCATGATGATCGCCCCCGCCAAAAGTCCAATGCCGCCCGAGATTTTTAGGATGGAAGGCGTTCGTGCAGCGGCAAAGTCGTCCTCGTGTGCGTCCATGCACGTGCGTTATCGCGTGCAGCGTGCATGTGCAACAAGTTTTTCCAAATTGCGACAGCCGGAGTCAAAATTGACCAATGATGGTAAAACCCTTGCGATCCTTGTCCATCATCGGCACGACGGCAAACGATTGAATGCCAAGCGCCGTTTTGGGTGGCTCGGGCGTCGATGCATGCGAAAGCACGGCTACGTCGAAGGCGTGCCACAACCCCCAACCCGCCAATGCACCATAACCGCTACCGGTCGCGTAGAATCCAATCATTGGTGCCCCGAAATTCATCCCGAAACTCAGCCATCCACGCCCCTTGTTGCCATGCGTCCAATGAGCAATGGGATTGACGAGAATCGCCCCCGCGGCCGCAGGAATGAAGATCGTTTCTTCATCCGTGACGATTCCCACTGCAAACAAACCATACACCGGAGCGAGCCCAATCAGCGACTTCCAACCATACCAACCGGTGTACGGAGGCTTTTTTGGCTTTTCGTCCTCGCGATACTTGGCCATGATTTCGGCATATCGCGCCGAGTCTACCGTCGATTGCGGTGCTGGGGGCGCAACCTGCGCTGGCCTCTTCTTTTTTTTCGCGGGCGTCGTCCCAGGAGGCGGCGGAGGTGGCGCTAAATGCGGCGGCTCATCGGGCGCGGTCGACGTCGGCGGAGGCGGTGGTGGCGGCTTCGCGCTGGTCGTTGCCGGCGGAGGCTCCACGTTCACGCCCGGCGGAGGCGGCGGCGGTGCGTCGAGCACACCCGTCCCACTCGGCACGGGCGGTGGCGGCGTCGTGTTTGCCCCCGGCGGCGGCGGAGGAGGCGGCGGAAGATCGTCTGCAAACGCGGAAGATGCGTTCGAACTGACGATCGCTGCCAGGACAAACCCTACCGAAAATCGTTTGTGCTCAAAGAATGGTCGCATGCTCGTGCGCTGTGCAAGCATGTTACACGACTGGACGACCGGGATCAGCTTCTGCGTGTGGCCGGCTCGTCGAAAGGGAGTTTTCCCGTAGCGAGATGCACCGTGAGCACAACGGGTCGTCGTATGACGCTCGAACGGGCTACGAAATTTGCCTTGATCTTGCGCGAGGTTACGGTTACCGATCCACACTGGTGGACTTTTCGCGTGGCCCTGCCTGCGACATCTGCCGTTCGACTGGAGTTTCACGATGCCTCGGCGAGACAAGAACTACCATTACTTGAAGCAGCGCGTTGCAGACATCGAGGGCATAACGCCCAGTGCCGTCACGCCCAAGCAGATGGCGCATTATTTCCTATCGAATGGCGTCGATTTGAAGGGACAAACGCAGACCGGATACACCGCGAAGGGCGGGGGATTCGGCATCGATGTCTCCATCGACCCGGGCAAACTCATCGGGCTTGCGGCCGAAATCGGCATCAATGCCAGCGCCGCTAGACTCGAGCAGAGCACCATTCTCGTCGCCCGCGGGCCCAGCATTTTGGACGGCGCCCAAATTGCCAAACCCATCGTCTTGTCGGCTCTGTCGGGCAGGAAATGGAGGGGAGAATTGGGGGCTGAGTTTTCCTTGGGAATTGGTGCGGAAGTCAGCGCCGGGGTTGGTACCGGCGGAGCCAAGGCGGAGGCGGAGAGCGACTGGGCCGAAGAGGAAGAAGAAGAAGCGGCGGCCTTCGAACTGGACGACATCGAAGCCATCGGCGTGAAGGCGGGTTTTTTCGTCGGATTGAAGCTCAATGCAAGCACCAAGGCCGAACACTATTTCGGCGTCGATCCGTGCCCGATGTATTACGACGATTTGGGACGCCAAAACCTCGCCGATGAGCTTGGCAATTGGCTAGCCAGTGAAACGCGAAAACGTCATCTCAAACGGGAAACGACCGAGCACCTCAATTACATGCGCCGCTTCGTCGCCGCGCGAACCAACGGTAATGAAAAGCTCCGACGCGAGGTTCGCGATTCTTTGGGCCTCGCGCGGCTCGGTATGACGGAAACTGGAGACTTCAACGAGCATGACGCTGGCGAGCACTTGATCGAGAACCTGAACCGCTTACGAGCCGGGCTTCAACGAGGAATCTACACGGAAAGTCTCTTTGCGAATGGATCGTACGGCGTCAAGTTGGACGAAATGTTCGCGAAGACCGATGAGCTCTACAACAAGCTCGTTCCGCTTTATGGAAAGGTCACGTACGCTCGTAGCTGGGTGAAGATCAATAGCGTATCCGGAACGTTTGGCGGCAATCTTGGAGCCGAAGCAGAAGCCGAGGCGACCGTGTCTTGCGTCGCGCACGCGAATTTGAGTGCGTCTGGCAATCTTTTCGAGGGGCAGTGGTCGAAACGCAGAACCCGCATCGTTTGGCAATTGCAACATGGCGTCGACCCTCGCGGATGCCCACTGATTTGCACACAAGATACCGTCATCAATTACACGAGCGCCGATGCGCAGGCTCTTTCGGGTGCAGTCGAAATGGAGGCGAAAGTCGGCAAGAAAAAGTACGGTTATGATATCGGGGGCAGCGTCTTCGGCAAAGGGCTCAATACCATGACCTACCAATCCGGTATCCTCTACTGGAGAATGCCCGTCGAAGAACGAGGCGAGGTCAGGCCACTTTTGGGCAGCGGCGTTGCTTTCGGGCAATCGGTCGTCATCAACAATCTCTTGAAGGTTTGCGAAGAACTCAAAAAGGGAAAAGAGGCGGCCAAACCGTCGTCGCAATCAATCTTCGGCCCTCTCAAAGGGCCCATCGTGCTCGATATCCCGACCGCGTCCAAGAAGCAGTCCGCGACCTTCTTCGACATCGATTTCAAAAACGATGCTCCAGCGAAACCGTCACCCATGATTGCGCCAAAGTCACCTCGAAAGTCGGGCGGCAACAAATGGCTGAAGCGCATGGCGCGTTCATTACGCGTCACGGAAGAACAATTGACGGAATTCCTCACCCGCGCGGACGTCATCGGCGTTCTCGAGGATCTCAGCGCGAGTACGCAAGATCTTGGAGATCCAAATTCCGAGCCCTGGGGAGATCGAAGCGTCTTGCTCGAATCGAGCTTCAGCCTACCGTTGTCTACTGCGCCGCTCACCTACGAGAACAACAAGCTCACGGGGGGCGTTCGAACCACGCTCCTCGGCGCCAAAAACCGCAGCCTTCAAGCCATTCGACTTCGCTTTCGCATCAGCGATTGCTTTTCGTCGCAAAAGGCATTCCGCCTCGGATTCAAAGTGTTCGGCACGGGGCTCGGCGTTTCTTTCAAGAAGATCTCGGAAGCCGGAACCGAAGGTGTCGTCACCTTGTGCAGCTTGTACTTCCCTTCATCGCTCGATGCCAACTTCATGAAGATGGAGGAATCCCTCGTCCCGCCCGTCACGCTTTTCTCTCAGTGAACGCGGTGACGCGTGATGCAAGCTGCGAGCCGCGGTCGAGCAGCCTTCCTTCACACGCCCGACCTCAAATGGTGTAAGTCGAATCCAGGGGTCGTACGTACTTGGGTCTGCGGATCGGAGACGCGTGATGGAGCAGTTCGGTGATTACCTCGTCCGGCGGCTGGTGGGCGAGGGGGGCATGGGCAAAGTTTACGAGGGCGAAGAAAAGCTCTCCAAACGGCGCGTCGCCATCAAGGTGCTCCATCCGGAGCTCGCGAAGAGCGAGTCGGGGCGAAAGCTCTTCGTCAACGAGATGCAGATCCTGGCGCATCTCGAACATCCCAACATCGTGCGCAGTTTGGCGAGCATCGAGGCGAACGGGCAGCTCGCGATGGTGCTCGAGTTTCTCGAAGGACGAACGCTGCGCAACGTGTTGCTCGAAGACGGAAGACAATCTTGGGCCGAAGCCGTGCGCATCGTTTCTGCCGTCGCGTCTGCGCTCTCTGCGGCGCACGGTCAGGAGCCGCCGATCATTCATCGCGATCTCAAGCCTGAAAACATCATGATTCTGAAAGACGGCAACGTGAAGGTCATGGACTTCGGCATCGCGAAAATGCTTCAAGCCATGAACCAAACCAACACGCAAAGTGTCGGCACGCTTCAGTACATGAGCCCCGAACAGATCGACGCTCGCACGATCGATCATCGCGCCGACCTCTATGCGCTCGGCCTCATTTTCTACGAACTTCTTGCGGGAAAACCGCCGTTTTACTCGGCGTCGCCGCGGCAACTCCTCAACATGCAATGCACCGAAGAGCCGCCGCCGTTCGAGGCCGACGTGCGCAGTGGTTTGCCCAAGGGCGTTGAGCAGCTCGTCTTCCAGCTCCTCGAAAAAGCGCCCGAAGATCGCCCCTACCTCGCGACGGACATCGTCGAAAGACTCGAACCGTTTCACGTCGCGGCACCAGCGATGACGAAGACTGCAGGGCCGCGTGCGTCCGCATCGTCATCGGCAACGACGCCCCACGACAAACCTTCGACGCCGCGCAATACGCCGAAAACGTTGCCCGAATCGGCTCAGGAAGCGCGCAGCGTGGGGAGCGAACCATCGAGCAGGCCGAAGACCATCAGCGACGATGATGCATCCGAAAGCGACGATGCGCCTGCAAAGGCGCCGCGGAACGACACCATCGCGCTCGTCGACAAAGTGGGCGAATCGCGCGAAATTCCCACCAAAGTTGCCATCGGCATCATCGTAGGTTTGTCGCTTGCAGCGGGCCTTGCGGCGTATTGGGTGCGCAGCGCGCAAGCGCCCGACGGGCCGCCCGGGGCCGCATCGAGCACGGCGTCGCCGTTCTTGCAGAAGGCCGGGGATGACCGATGAAACGTGCGCGCCCCGAGACGAGTGGGTTTGTCCCGGGCGCGCCTCTTCCGCCCTTCGGCCGCGCGTCGCGCTTTGCGTGCGAAGGCGGCGCAGAATTGTTCAGGCTCGAAGCATCCGACGAATCCGCCGCAAACCGCCTGCTCACGCTTGGTGAAGCAAACGTCGGTGGGTTTGTCGATGGAGGCATAGACGAACAAGGGGTTTGGATTGTACGCATAGCGCTGCAAGGCACGCTTGCGGAGCGAGTGCGCACGCGCAAAGGTGCGTGGCCTTGGCGCGAGGCTCTCGAGACGACGCTTGCCGTTGCCGAAGCGCTCGCTGCATGTGAAAAGGCGAGCCTTTTTCCGGGGCCGCTGTCGCTCGATGCCGTGCAGCTCGCAGCCGACGGGCGCGTCGCGCTTTCCGTGCCGCGCCTCGTTGCCGCGATTCTCGGTGCGCCTGAAGGGGCGACGCGGGCGGGCACCGAGGCCAACGCGCCGCTGTGGACGCCGCCCGAACAGGCTCGAGGTTCGTCCTGGGACAATGCGGCAAACCGTTACGTGCTCGGACTACTTTTGTACCGACTTCTTTCGGGTGAACATCCTTTTGCGGGAGCGGGTTTGCGCCACGCCCTCGATGCGGCGCAGCGCGAGGCGCCGCCGTTCGTCGAGAGCGTTGCGCATGAATTGCCCAAGGGATTGCAGAGTTTCGTTTTGCGCCTCATTCATCCCGAGCCCGCCGAACGTCCCGATCGCGCTTCTGCCATTGTCGTCGAATTGGGGCGTTTTCTTCGAGGAGAAACGCCGGCTGCGCGCGCACCTGCAGGACGAACCCGGCCTTCGAAGACAAAACCTTCGCCCTCCGCCGACGATGCTGCGCCGCCGCCTGCCGTGCGAGTGGTCGCGGACGAACCTCATGCTAAGGCCAAAGGTGCAGCACGACAAACCATTTTTCAAACGCATCCGTGGCTTCGGGTTGCCATTCCCATCGCAGGCGGTGCGATGATTGCGGCATTTGCGTTTTCGCGCATAGAAGAGCCACCTCTGCCGCTACCGCGCCCCGAAATTCCACCCGCTTCGCTGCTTTCCGCCACGGGTTCGACCGCGGAGACATGCGCGGGATGTCACGCCAGGCAAGCTGCAGAATGGCGGCGATCCGTCATGGCGCATTCCGTCAAGAGCCCGCTCTTCAATGCGCTCGAAAGTCTCATCGAAGAACAAGTCGGCCGTGACGAAGATTGTCCCCACGGTGCGGGGATTTTGCGTCGAGTCAACGGGGCAACGGCTTGTCGAAACAGACAAACGGGTTTTCCCATCACCGGAAGCGGCGGCGAGCATTGGTGTGTCAATTGCCATAGCCCCGCCGAAAAAATCGATCGACCATTGCCGGCGTGGGATGGGCGTCCGGGAGGCGATGCATCGACTCGCCGGCCCGTGCGCGACTTGCTCGGAGCGCAAGGAATCGAAGGGATATCGTGTGTTTTTTGTCATTCCGTGCATGGCCCCGTGGGCGGACGCGGCTCGCGCGGATACGCAGGAAACCCCACGTGGACGTCCTTCGTGACGGGAACGGTTTTTCCTGCCAGACCCGAGGACAACCGCGGTCTCGTCGGAATTGCCAACAGCGGCTATGACATTCGCACCGAAGAACTTTTTCATGAATTCGCACGAACGACATTTGCGGCGCCGGGGCCGGCGGGTGCGCCCGATCCCGTCGTGCATCGCCGTCCTTCCGAGCGCACGGATGCCTATTTGCGTTCCAGCGAATTTTGCGGCAGTTGCCACGACGTGCGGCTTTTTGGAACCGACGTGATCGGCGTTCGTCAAGGCGAACATTTCAAACGTTTGCGCAATGCGTATTCCGAATGGGCCGCGTATGCTCGTGACCAGGAAAGGCGTGGGAAAACCCCCGCATCGTGCCAAGATTGTCACATGAGCACGTTCCCGGGCGTTTGCGAACCGGGCGCGCCTGCGTCTGGCGAAGACGAACCCGAATGCCCGCCGAATACCCATTTCGTAGCGCGTCGTCCAGGCGTTTATCCCGAGGCCCTTGCTGCTGCCAATTCTGCCGGAGCAGCTACCGTGTCGACGCACTACTTTTCCGGCGTGGACTTGCCTCTATCGCCGGAATTCCCCGAATTCCTCACGGACGAACAATCGCTCGACGTGCACGGAATTCCCCTCGGAGCGCGTCGTCGTCGCGATTTATTGCTACGTCACACGTTTCGTTTTGAAATCGACGGAGCTCGCAATAGCAGGCGTGGTGTTGAAATTCCGATTGTCGTGGAAAATATCGGAGCGGGTCATCGAGTGCCCGCGGGATTCAGCCAAGAGCGAGAATTCTGGGTGCATCTCGTCGTGCGCGATGGTTCGGGGCGCGTCCTTTACGAAGTGGGGCGCGTGGACAGGCCCGATGAAGATCTGCGGGACAAAGTGTTTGTCCGAGTCAATACGAATCCTTCATCCATCGACGAAAGGGGCCGTCCGGTGGGCCTATTCGGAGCGGACGTGCGCGATGGTCCCGACGTTGCGCAATGGTCACCTCCGCCGGCTTTGGGGGGCACGGTATTTCGCGGCAAGGGCCTCATCAATTTTCAAAATGGCTTCTTGCGATGCGTGCGCTGCATTGGATTCATCAGCCCCGACGGCCGATGCGAACCAGCTCCCGGTCAAGGTTTTTTCCGAGCCGACCGATTTGACGATGGCGATTACGATATCGATACGGGCGAATGCCGGTCCAACCTTTTCGGCGACAACGCCCTTTTCGAGACGTATTTCCCCGTCGGAGCGCTCGATGCGAGTCGCGGTTTCGTGCGCGGTCCCGACGCGATCATCGATACGCGATCGCTCCCATCGAATACGCCGATCCGTTACACGTACGACTTGGACTTTGGCGGTCGTCGCGGACCCTATCGAATTGAAGCGCGGCTTTTGTTCCGAGCGTTCCCGCCATTTTTGATTCGCGCGTTTGCCGCGTACGAGCGCGAGCAGTCGCGGCGAGGCTTGCGTCCGAGCGGGCCGGCGGTCACTGAAGACATGCTGCGCAGATTGGATATCGTGGAGCTCGAGCGCGTCACCACGGAGGTGCAATGACGGACGTAGCTCCCCGCGATGCGGCTCCCGCGTGGCCATCGGTCGTGTGGGATGCGCCGGTTTTTCGTGGGCTGGATGCTCGGGCCCGGCGTGAAATCGAAGAAAGCGGTAAAATTTTTACCGCTGATCAAGACGAAATCATTTATCGCGCCGGCGATTCGAGCGATGCGTTTTTCGTCGTCGCCGAAGGATCCGTCGTTTTGTCTGCGGTTCGTCGCGGTGAAACGCAGGAGCAAGAATTGCGCATTGCCGAAAAAGGCGCTTCGTTCGGCGAAGAAGCGACCGTGGGTGGTGCGCGTAGTGCAACGGCGAAAGCTCGCGCGCGATCGCGCGTGTGCAAAGTCACGGCGCACGTTTTTCAGCGCGCCGTCGGTCGAAGCGGCAAAGCCGAGGTTGCTGAACGGCTGGAACGAATACTACGCCGAGCTGCAACGCGCGATTTGCTGCAAACGCTGGCATTTGCTCGGACGCTCGAGCCGGCGGACATCGATCTTTTGCTCGATGCGGCGCGATACCGACGTTTCGATCGCGGAGAAACCATTTATCGCGAGCAGGATCCATCGACGGATCTATTCATCGTGGCCGATGGGATGGTTCAAGTTCAAACGGACGACGGCGAACGCTTGCACGTGCGCGCGTACGTGGGTCGGGGCGACTTTTTCGGAGATGCCGAAATCGAAGCGGCAATTCCGCGCGTTTCCGGAGCCGTTGCGAGTGGTCCGACGCTGCTCATTACGATTGATGCACGCACCGTGCGAACCGTGGCGAATCGCCATCCGGACCTTTTTCGACGCTCGGTCGCATTGCGCTCGATCAACAGGCCGTGCAATTGTCCGTCATTGGTCGTGCGGCGGCGAATGCCACCCAGCATGCATTTCGTGACCTCTATCGGCTGAACGTCGCTCGATCGCTGCTCGTCATCGATTTGGAAACGTGTGTTCGCTGTGGCCATTGCGCGTGGGCCTGCGCGGATGTGCACGGTCAGTCGCGCATCGTGCGACGTGGCGACAAGATGGTGGCTCGCGTAGATGCAGCGAAAAACGCGCCGAAAAGTCTGCTACTTCCGAATTCGTGCCAGCATTGCGAAAATCCTAGCTGCATGATCGATTGCCCGACCGGTGCGATTGGGCGTGATCCCGGCGGCGAAGTGTTCATTCGTGAAGCATTGTGCACGGGTTGCGGGGCATGTGCCAAAGCGTGTCCTTGGGACAACATCAGCATGGCCGAGCGTCCCGAATCTGCGCCTCGTCCGGCCGGCGGGGCCTATCCCGATGTCGCCGTCAAATGCGAGCTTTGCCGCGGTTACGACGGTCCTGCATGCGTGCAGGTTTGTCCTACGGGATCGATTTTCCGGATGAACCCCAGCGAAGAATTGGCCGACGTACGCGATCTCGTCAAAGGTTCGTCCAGCGCGGCCCCATTGGTGTCGGCGCCGCGAGCCAACGACATTGGGATCATTCTCGGCGGAGCGATTGCAGGAATTGGTTTGACGGTTGCCGCAATCGTGATGCATGTCCGCGGGCTGCTTCGTCCGGGATCCGGAATGGGATACATTGCCGGCGTTCTTGCGGCTATTGTATTCGGTCTTCTGCTTTTGTATGCCGGTCCGAAGCGGCTCGTGCGCTTCCGGATGCAAAAGCGTGCCAAAGAATCGTCCACTCCAACGACGTCGCGCGTTCGTCCTCAACTTGCCGTGCATTTGGCGCTTGGATTTATCGCATTGGGGCTCGTGGCGACGCACGCGCCCATCTTTTCGCTTTGGCCCACGTCTGCGGGCAGCGCATTGCGACTCGCATTCATGGCAACGACATTTTTTGGCCTTTGGACGGCGCTCGTTTACCGCATTTTGCCGTCGCGGCTCGCGCGTATCGAGCGCACGGCTGCACTTCCCGAAGACTTTGCGGCAGCTCGTCGCGAGCTCATGGATCGGCTTTATCGTGACGTCAGTGGCAAGAGTGATCTCGTCAAAAAAATATTCGAAAAAATCCTCGTTCCTTACACCAAACAGCCCTTTGGCCCTGTTATGCTTTTCTTGAGCGGGCGAAGCTTGCGCGAAGAAGAGCGCCACTTGCGCGAGCGGATCGATCGAGTTCTCGAGGGGCGGGGTAAAGAACGATTGGCGGGTCTCGATGGTTTGGTGAGGATCGTCGTGGAACGTCGCGCGCTCCCGGTGCAGCGTCTTTTGTTATTCGTGCTTCGAGCCGGTTTGCCCGCGCATGTCGTGACGTTTGCAATTGCGCTTGCGCTCCTCGTCGTTCACGCAGCCACTGCCGTTCGTCGCTGACGACAATTCGTCTTGCATTCACATGGGCGCTCGTGGTAGGTCGTGTCGTCTCTTGCCAGGGAGGGCGTTTCACATGACCGAGCCGAGTTTGTCCGAGCCATCGCACGCTACCGAGCACGAACCTCCGCCTCCCGAGCCGGTGGACGAGATTGTCGAGGATCGTAAGAAGCGATCGAAAAATCTCCTCATTGGCATTTCGGCCGTCGTGTTGCTCGCCGGCGGGGGACTGTTTGCCCTGCTCCGTTTTCAGGAAGCGGAAAACACGGCGGCCATGTCCAAAGCGTGGAGCGCATTCTCGCGGTGTGTCATGGGCCCGTCGCTCGAAGAAGGGGAAGTGCCGAGCATTCGGTTTCGCAATGCGCAGCTCACGGCGATGACCATGACCGAGCAGGAGCGAATGGCGCCGGGGAGTGACAAACCCTGGCCCATGTCGTGCACGCCGCTTGGTCATGTCGTGCAAGAGACGTGGAAAAGCGCAGGACGAACCGAACCGGGTGGCAAGGATCTCGGGGCCGCAGCGGAATCGCTTGCGAAAGCATTACGAGAGCCTACGGGGCGATCGGCCGATCTTTCGGAAATGATCGATGCCACGTGGGAGCAGGCGAAAAAGGCGGGTATCAAATGGACGAATGTCGAAGGGCCATCGGCGCCGGAAGCCGCAAAGCCGCTCGATGCCAGCAAGCTTGCCAAAGGTGCGCCTCTTTCGCCGACGGTATTTACGCTGAAAGCGGCGTTCACCGATGCTCATCCGGCTTCCGCCATGCGGCTTTTGGTGGAAGAAAAGGGCATAACGAAGGCGCCATTTCTTTGCACATTCGCCGCGAAAGACGCCAAAGTCGAATGTAAGTCGTTGCCGCAGTCGGTTTCGGGAGGACACGGATTGCGGCTATGGGGAACGGCCGACGATGATTCCGCACCCGTCGTTTTTGCAGGCGAACGCGGTCGAGCGGGTATTTTTCGCGCGGACAGCGGCGACAAAATCGATGCAATGTACAGCTACGGCGGGTATGCGCAAAAGGACGGGGCCAGCGCGGCGCTTGGATATGATGACAAAACGAAAGATTTGATCTTGGCAAGGCGTCCAGCAGGAGGAAAAGCAGGGCGCACGAAGATCGAACCGGATTTTCGCGTCGGCAATTATTATTATTCGACGCAAATTCTATGGGATCACCTCGTCTTGCGCGGTGTGACCAAGAAAAACGAAAGACGCCTGTTCGTGACGCGTTATCCGTGGCAAGGTGACGCGGCGCCGAATCTTACGGACATCGGCGAATTGCCCGAACCGGGGCTCATCGAAGGAGGCGCGGACGAACCGGCGCACATTCAAGGTTGCCGGACGCCTCAAGCCATGGTCGTGCGCGTAAAGGGCTACGACAACGATTTCATGAGTTTTCTCGTAGGGGGCAAGTGGAGCCCTCCCATGTCGCCCAAAGTCAGCGATGGCATTCTGTCGTGTCATGGTACCGAAGCGGTGGTGACGCGGTTATATCGGGCCTCGGCGGAAAAATCGTGGTCGACCACGATTGCGCAAAGTCAATGCACGACGGCCGGATGCACCGTGTACGACGTGGCCATGGAAAAGGTCCTGAAGACCCAATACGAATTCGGGCCGCGCGACATGAAAATCGATGCGGTCGATTTGGATGGCAAGCTCCTTGTCGTATGGGCCGCGGGAGAACGCGGAGGAGTACGCATGCGGCTTGCAAAAGCAGATGAAATCGTGCGCGCTCCTGATCGCATCATCTACGATGATCTCGTCAAAGATGGTCAGGTGCAGAAGCTGTCCACGCTTTTCGATTTGCGTCTCTTCTCGCGGGATGGATTCGCCATTCTGCTCCTCTCGACGGTGTCCGGGGTTTATGCGCTGCGTATCGACGCGGGAGGAATGACGACGCCGGTCGAGGTCGTTTGGACGTGAAGTTTCCGGTTGCCAAGTTCCTGTCATGTAATCTTCTACGTTTCGCTCTTCCCTAAGCTCGTTTTGCGTCGTAGCATCCGCCCGTGCAACGCCCGCACGTTCTGCAAGCCCTCGCCCTCGCTCTGTGTTTTCTCGGCGTTTCTGCGCCTTCTGCCGCGGAAGATCCGCTCGTCGAGCGTGTCGTCGTCAACCGCATCGTCGCCGTCATCGACCACGATGTCGTCACGTTGGTCGAGCTGAAGCGTCGCGCGGAGCCGTTCAAGAAGCGCCTGGCCGAGGTTCCTCCGGACAAACGCGCTGCGGCCGAAGCTCAATTGCACAAGGATCTCGTGCAAACCGCCATCGACGAGCGGCTGATCGCACGCGACGCGCGGGCGCGGAAAGTCACCGTCTCTCCGGCGGAGATTGATTCTACCATCGACAAGATCGCGGCGGCGCAAGGCATTACGCGCGCGCGGGTCCTCGAGGTCATCGTCGAGCAAGGTTTTACCCAGGAGCAATATCGCGAACAAATCGTTCGCCAGCTCCTCGTCGGCAAGCTCATGAGAATTCGCATGTCCGACAAATTTCAGAGCTTGGACAAAGATCCGGAAAAGGCCTCCAAGCAGCTCGAAAAAATGGAAAAATCATATCTTTCGAGTTTGCGAGCGAATGTGTACGTCGAGGTGAGGCTGTGAGCATGTGGAATTCGTCGATGTGTCGCAATTCGCTCGCGCTCGTCGCCCTTGGTTTGTTTGCGTGCGGGGGCTCAGCAAAACCTCCGCCGGTGCGTCCGGCCGAACCTGTACCGGTGAAACCTCCGCCCGAAAAGGATCCGATTGCCGTTCACGTATGCTCCGAGGTGAAGGGACTCGTCGACGAGGGGCAAGTGGTGCGGGTCGAAATTCGAGGTCGTGGCGCGCCGGCATTGCTTTGCGAACGGTTTTCCTTGCGAGCCGAAGGTCCGCTCGATGATGTGACGACGGATATGAACGTCCGGTCGCTTTATGCCGAGGGGCGCGTCGAGGATGTCGTCGTATTCAAGGAAAACCGCAAGGAAGGCGTTGTCGTCGTTTACGAAGTCAAAATGCGTAGACGCGTTCGTTCCGTGAAAGTTCGCCCAGCCGAGGGGCTCGATCAGGCCATTGCAGATGAATTGGTTCCGGAAGCTCCGCCATGGGAAGACAGCGCTCGATTCGATGCAATGACCCGCACGGCGACCGTGATGCTCATGCGCCGGGGTTACATGCACGCCAACATTGCCGTCGAAACCACTCCTGAAGGCGAGGACGAAGTGAATGTCACGCTTGCCGTCGAGCCGGGACCGCGCGTGATGGTTGGCGCATTGAACATCGAAGGGCTTGCTCCAGCACGTTTGACCGAGCTATCGAAGATCATCCGCACGAAAGTCGGTGAGCCTTTCGATCGTGAATTGCTCGAGCGCGACGTGCTCGTCATTACGGCAGATCTTTTCGATCGCGGACTGATTACGGGTGCATTTTCAACGCCGGAAATCGTCGAATCGGCGGATGGTACGAAGGTGACCATTTCGCTGAAAGTCACTGAGGGGCCTGTCTTCAAGGTTCGCGCTGTCAAGTTCAGTGGTGATTTGGTGGCGAAACAGGCCGAATATTTGCGCGATTCGTGGCGCACGAAGACGGGATCCGTGTTTTCACGAAGCAAGGTCCTGGAAGACGTCGAAAAGGTACGGAGTTTTCATCTGAGCCGTGGGGCTCCGGCCGACGTGGACATCGATACGGCCGTCGATCCGAAGACGCGGAGTGTCGACATCACGGTGAGGATCAAGCGTCACCAGTAAGAATGGGCTTCACGTAGGGCTGAGTTTTCTTGTATTCTTACGACTTACCATTCCGGTTTGCCCATGACCGATTCCGATCGCGACAAATCACCCGACGACAACCCCGCCGCGCAGAAGACGCTCTACGCGGCACCGCTCGGTGATGCGCGCGATCGCGCCGCGGTCCCTCGAGAAATGCCGCGCGGGCGTGCTGCTCGGCGTGCCGAAACGACATCGGATGTGACTCGTTTTCGAGGGCTTTTTCCCGCGACCATCGTGGCAGCCGCGACGACTGCCATTTCGGCGTTTGCAATGCCGCCTCCGGGGGGACATTCATCGCCGGGACCATTGGCAAAGCCGCATGTCAATGCATCCGTCACTTGTGCAAAATGTCACGGCACCGATGATGCTCCAAAGCGCCCGGATGAAGCTTGCGTCGGATGCCACGGCCCGCATCCCTCAACGCGCAAGGGGCATGCGCGATTGCAGCAAAAGGGCGCGCTGCGCTGTTCGAATTGCCACACGATTCATCGAGGCGATCAAGGCGTCGTATTCGTACCTGGAAACGACGCCGTTCGTTTTGCTCCAGGCGGCGAAGAATCCGTCGATTTGCCGGTAACGCGGGAGTCCTTGGGACCAGCGACGGTGCCCATCGTGGCCGTTTCGAGCTGCGAGCGGTGTCACGATGTCACGTCCGCGAAGGATCCCATTGCACGGTGTTTGGTTCCCGGCCAAGACAAACTTGGCGGGGACAGACCTTCCGTTTGTTTCGACGAACATCAAACGGCGCTTCCCGACGATGTTGCACCACGCGCGGACGCATTTGGCAAAAGGCGGGTTTGTGCAGAGCAACATGGGGAAGATCGCGCGATCATGTGGGATGCGGCGCGTGAAGTGGCGATCAGCAATCCGGTCGTGGCACGGCCAGTCGTGGGCAATCTCGCATGGGTTTGGCTCGGTACAGGAATGCTCGCTTTTGGCTTGACGTTTGGTTTCGTGCGAGGTGGGGGAGGCATTCTTGCGCGAATTCGTCGAGGGAAAACGACGGCGCCGCCCGAGGCGCTCGTCAAGCCGCAAACGCGCATTCGGCTTCCTCAAATCAATACGCAAACATGCATTGGATGTTACGCGTGCGTGGATGCGTGCCCGTACGACGTGATCGAAGTGCAGAAATACGTTGCGGTGGTCGTTCGCCCGGAAGCATGCTGCGGTTTGACCTTGTGCGAGCAGCGCTGTCCGAATGGATCGCTTCGCGTCACGGATGGGGAAACGATAGGCGATAGGCCTCGTATAGGGGAAAACCTCGAAAGCGTCGATACGCCGGGTCTATTTCTCGCGGGGGACATCACGGGTTTGCCCCTCATCAAAAATGCCATCCTCCAAGGCAGTCATGCCGTCGACAAGATTGTCGCGAGCTTGGAGGCGGAGGGACGATGGGCAGGTAGCGGCGACAAACCACTCGACCTGGTCATCATTGGAGCAGGCCCGGCAGGAATCAGCGCGGCGCTACGCGCCAAGGAGCTTGGTTTGTCCTTCCAAGTCATCGAGCAAGGAAACGTGGCGCAAAGCATTCGCAGTTTTCCTCGGGGCAAGCTGGTTTTCGATCAACCGCTCGATTTGCCGCTGTCGGGAAAGTTGTGGCTCGAAGAATCGACGAAAGAAGAATTGCTTTCGCATTGGATGCGTATCATACGCAAAGCCGACTTGCCTATTTTTCAAGACACGCGCATGACTGGAATCGAACGTGATGCAAAGGCCAGGGTATTTCGTGTCGTCACGGAGCCGCGGGAAGGCGGTTCGTCGCAAACGCGTATGGCGCGCCGGGTGCTCGTGGCGATTGGGCAGCGAGGGTCGCCGCGCCAATTACCCATTGAAATCGATCCGGAGTACGAAAGCCGAGTGCATTATCATCTGGCCGACGCGAGAAGCTTCGAGGGCAAACGCGTGGTCGTCGTGGGGTTGGGCGATGTCGCGATGGAGACGGCGCTCGCGCTTGCGCGGCAGCCTGGAACGACGGTGACGGTCGTTCATCGCGGAAAGAGTTTTACGCGGGGGAAGGCACGAAACATCGAGGAGCTCGGGCGCATGCGTGACTCGGGTCGAGTGACGATTCGTTTCGAGGCCGAAGTGACTGCGATTGGTCAGGAAAAACTTACCCTGCATATGCCGCAAGGAACCGAACGGGTGCCGTATGATGCGGTATTCGTGATGATCGGATCGATTCCGCCGTGGAATACGCTGCGAGCCATGGGCGTGAAGGCGGTGAGCGACGAGCAGATTTAGAACGTCACGGGCAAGCTGCGAACCGCGTGCAAAAGGATCGACGGGTGAAACTCGAGCGCTTCGCGCGCTACTGCAAGGCGCAATCGCGGCAGTCGACGTAGCATCACTTCGAATGCAATGGCCGCTTCGAGCCTGGCTAGCGACGCGCCGAGACAAAAGTGGATTCCATATCCAAAGGCGAGGTGCTTGTTCGACTTGCGACCGATATCGAATCGATCTGGATCGGGAAAACGCGTTTCGTCGTGGCTAGCCGAAAGCAAGCTGGCAAAGACGGGATCCCCGCGCTTGATATGCTTGCCGTGAATCGTCACGTCCTCGAGCGCAAACCTCTGGGTGGTCGTTTCGACAGGACCGCAATAACGCAGCATTTCCTCGATGGCCGATTCGAGCAACGACGGATCGTTTTCGAGCCGCTTGCGCTCTTCGGGGAAATCGAGCAATGCAAGTGTACCATTGGCAATGAGGTTGACCGTGGTTTCATGCCCTGCGATGAGCAACAAGAAGAGCATGCCGATGAGCTCTTGCGAATTCAACTTGGCCCCGCCCTCTTCCGCTGCAATGAGGGCGCTGATGAGGTCGTCTTGCGGAGTTGCTCGGCGCTTTTCCACGAGCGCGACGAGGAATTGAAAGAACTCGAATCCTGCCGCTCGAATTTGGGGCATGTTGGCCTCGCTCGGAGGCATCATCATGGTGCTCGTCCAGGTACGAAAGCGCATGCGGTCCTCGACGGGCACCCCGAGAAGCTCGGCGATGACCGTAATGGGCAAGAGCACTGAAAAATCAGCCACGACGTCCATCGATCCACGATCGGCGACGTTGTCGATGAGCTCCTCGGCAATGGTCCGAATGCGCGGTTTCAGGTTTTCGATACGTTGCGGTGTGAACGCGGCAGCCACTAGCGAACGCAGGCGCGTGTGATCGGGCGGATCGGTGCCGAGAAGATGTTGGCCAAGCATTGCGAGGTCATCGCGATAACCAATTCGCGCGCGCTCTTCTTCGGTAAATTTGCTTGCGTCTTTGCAGAATCGGGGATTCTTGAGCATTTCGACGCAATCGTCGTACCGCGTAAAAAGCCACATCGGACAACTAAAACGTCCCGTCTCGACTTGCGTAAGAGGATCTTCTGCACGGAGCCGCTTGTAAATGGGCAGGGGATTGCTGCGGCCTTCCGGTGTGAGCAAGGGATGTAACGTTAGCGGTTCGGTCACAGGATGGTCCTCTCGCAATGGAGTTGCGTTGGTGGAGCACTCGTGCCGACTATTATCAGCATGTCGGCAGGTTGTCATCACTGGAAAAGCACGGTTCCATCAAGACATCCGCGCCTGCGCTACCCTCCCATTGCGGCCCGAGAGGTCGAAGTGTGCCTACCAGCACTTGAGCGATTTGAGCCCCTTGTCGATCCCGCTCCCAACGGACTTACCAAAGTTGGCGACGGTTTTTAGCGCTGAGTTCACATCTTTCGAGTTGAATCCTGCGCGTTTCAAAAGATCCCCGCATTCGTCGACTCCCTTACCGAACGCACTGCCGAGAGCCTTGCCAACGTCCTCCACGCCATAGCCAATGGATTTCATGACCTTCGCCGTGTCTTCGGCACCTTGCGAGAATGCCGATTGCAGTGCATGTCCCACTTCTTCGGCAGCATATCCGGTTCCTTTGAGCAAGCCTGCGGCTTCTCCTGCCGCAAGCTTGTATGAACCTTCGAGCGCCGCGCCGACTTGATGCGCGCCATATCCCGCGCTCTTCATGAGCGATGCCGCTTGCTCCTTCGACACTTTGAAAACCGATTTCAATGTGCCACCAACGGCTTGACCCACGTGTTTTGCAAATTCGATCGTATTGTTTCCGATATTCGCGAGCCACGTCGCTGCGTCCGTGAACAAGTGCGCAAGGTATTTGACTGCGTCATCGATGATCTTCTGTTTGATCCAGTTGACCAAATCTTCGAAGCTTTGCGGGGCAATCGATATGCCGAAGCTCAGGTCGAACCCTTTGCCATTGATGGTAAAGGTCGCGCGCACTTTCGCAGCAAACCCACTCTTCGAGATGGTCACCGACACGTCCGCGCCAATGTCGAACGACAGGCGCACGTTATCCGCGACTTTGACACCTCCAATGCGAATGGTTCCAAAGTCGATTTTCGGAGATACGCGGAATCCCACCGTGCCCGAAAAGATCGGATTGTCCTTGTCCCACGAGATATTCAGCAGCAAGAATTGCCCGAGCCATCGCCCTTCGAGCCGCATCTCTTCATTCGAGAGGAAGAGGCGCGATTGCGAAAGCGTCAAACCGAATAGCTCGTTCTTCGTTTCGCCGCTGAGGTAGAATCGTTTTTTCGATACCATTCCTTCGACGTTCCCATAGACGCGAATGGGCCAATTCTTCGGGAAGAGGTCGAGCTCGCCGTTGAACCAGATTGTCGAATCGACAAGCCGCAAATCGGCCGACATGGCTCGGTGCCCGAGCACGTCGAGATGCGCGTGACCCTGGATTTGAATCGCTGCCGTTTGCGTCGCTCGAGCTGCCGGAGGCGCTGCGAGCGCCCAATCCGCCCCAAATACTTTACCGTGAATCTTGTTCGGGCCCACGTCGGTCAATTCGATCCCGGACGTGTGGTCCATGTCGTAATAGGCCACAAGGTCCGTTTCCTTGCCCGAGAGCGGCACGGCCATGTTGGCTGCAATTTGCTCGGGCGACCTTGCCACGGACCAGTAGCGAATATCGTCGATGCTTCCGCGGAAAAACGCTTTGTCCGTTCCGTCTTCGCTGCGGCCAATGCTCATCGCAGCCGCATCGACCACGAGCGGCCCCGTGAGCTGCGCCTTTTTCCTGGCGACGCCATTGACGACAATCGTAATCGCCGAACCATCGCTCGTAACGGCGATGTGGTTCCATTCGCCAAACCGCACCTGTCCATTGTCGGTGTTCAAAACCTGAGCCTTTACCGAAGTCGTGGATTTGGGCACCATAGTTGTTGGTATGACTGATTTTATTTTCGGCATCACGACTTCGGTCACGTTCGCGGTATAGCGATGCGAAACAAGGCCGTCTTTGCTCAAGTAAAGCTTCGGACCTGCTCCGCCGGCTCCAAGAATGCATTGCCACGATGCCTTGGGCTCCTTGTCCGGTTGAATCCATGTTTCGATCGTATATTTCTCGGTCTTGAACTTGTCCGAACGTTCAATGAGCGCATAGTCGTTCGTTCCATTGAAAACCAATCCATCGTGCGCGAGCGCTCTAGTCGCCGTGGAGGCTCTCTTTGGTTTCACATGCAGCCGCCCGGGGTTTCGCCCGCAAACATCGTTCAACGTGTCCCCGTCGACGTCCGTCAGGCGCCATAGGCTCACGAGATTCGCGGTTTTACCATCGAGGCGCTTGCCGGCGTTCGTCGCGAGCTCCTCGGGCGAACGCGCCCCGGACCATAGCCGAATTTCGGCGATTTGCCCGACGAACGTTTCGGCAGGAGCATCCGCCGTTCTGCCGATCACAATGGTGCCGTCGTCGACGATGAGATTATTGCCTGCGACCGGTCCTTCGGCCACTTTGGCGCCGTTCAAGTACGTCCTTGCAACTTTGCCGTCGTTGGTGATCGCAATGTGGTTCCAGTTGCTCCAATCGATCGCTCCATCGGCCGTATTGGGCGCGCCGTCGTTTGGACCCTTGCTCGTATGGAATCGATGGTGAATGAACCCCTTTCGATGAAGGATGACCGAATAGTTGCGACCGGTTTTTCCGAATACGCCGGCCCACGGGGTTCGGGTGGACGCCTTCTGCTCCTTGGACTGCCCTTTGAATAAAGCCCCGGGCTTTGCGCGCTTCATGCGTTTGGCGAGAACGGCCTCCAGGCTTTCCTCCGGCGTGTATGGCTTGAGCCATACCTCGACGGTGTACGGCCCAATGCGAAGGCTTTTCGAATCGGGTATCTCGATGTACGATGATTGCCCGTCGAATTCCAAACCGTCGAGCATGAGCAAATCGGAGTTGACGAATGCACCGTTCTTTATCGTCCCGTGATTTCTCCCGCAAATGTCGACGGCTCTGTCGCCCGTATTCGAGTCGAATCTATAAAGCGACACGAGATTCTTCTCGTCGCCGTCGAGGACTTCGCGCATGTTCTCCTCGATGTCATCAGCATCTCGAGCGGCTTTCCAGATGCGGACCTCGGCGATTTCACCCTTGAACAACTTATCCATTCCGCTGCCGGGTAATTTGCCGATATAAACGGTGTCCTTCAGCAAAACGAGTCCGCCTTGCACCGGCCCGCTCGCGACCTCGTTGCCGTTGATGTACGTTTTCGCCGTGACACCGTCGTTCGTGATGGCCACATGTTGCCATTCTTCCCACTTCACGCTGCCATTGGGCGTGTGCGGCGCACCGGAATTCCCGTTCTTTGCATCCTTGAATCGATGCACATAGAATGCGCCTTTCGTGTTGATCTCGAGGTAATAATTACGCTGGCATCCGTTCTGCAGCGTATCGATTCCGAACAGCTCGATCCATTCGTCGCCCTGCTCCTTGCCAGGCCGGATCCACATTTCGATTGTGTATTCGGGGAGCATCAAGCTATCGGACGCAGGAATTTCGATCCATGCGTTTTTCCCATTGAGCGATAGCGCCTTACCATCGTCCCGTTTCGCGGCGGACACGATCTTCTGTGCCGCGGATACCGCGGCTTTCTTGAAGACCGTAACGACTCCCATTTTTAGCGCGGGCGCCGTTTGCGTGAAAAGTGCGGGTGTTTCCGTCGTCGTAACGACTGGCGCGGCGGTCGTCACGATGGGCGAATTCACCATGACCGCCCCTTCGAGCCCCAATACCACCTTACCAATGGCACCCTCGAACTTGAATCCCGTATTGAACCCCATCGAGCTCGATGCGGCCAGGCCGAGCGCTGCTTCGAGGCGCATGAACCCGATGTCCGCCTGCCCGCGTACGAATGCGACCAGCCCTTCCTCGTTGCGTTTTACCTGGCCGCCCGCGGCGGTCGCCACGGCCGGCAAAACTGCGACGAAATCATCCACATCGCTCGCCGTGAGCTTCATTTGCTTGAACGCGCCTGCTTTGAATTCGGCCGGGGTCGTGAGCATCCAGTCCGCATCGAATTTCATGAATGCAAACTTGTATTCGGCGCTGCCCACGCGCTGTTCGAGTGGGATGGCTGCGATACAATCGTTGATGGAAAACGTCTTGCAGAAATTCATCATCGACGCGACATTTTTCCACGTTCCGACCTTGATGGTTTTTCCTTTCGTACCGAGGAACTTGCCGCCCAGGTATTCTGGAGCCTGCAAGTATTCGTCGTGAAAAGTGAACGCGAGCTCGAACCCGCCCGGTGGGGTTTGGGGATTCAAGAGCGCTTTGGGCTTCTTCATGAAATCGCTGAACGCCTGGAAAATGGCCGCAGCTCGTGCGCCATCCAAAGCCGGTTTGGGGAATCCCACGTGCGCCTGCAACCCGAGCCCCTCGACGCCCATGTATTCGAATCCGATCTCGTCGTAGAAGAGCGGAATCGGAATGGGCAAACCCGCCGAGATCGGAATTACGCAAAAGACGTCGTCGAGAATGATGCGCCGCTGCAATTGATCGGAGGTGGGCAGTGGGAAACTCGGATCGGTCGGCAATGCGAGCGAAACGACGAGCGACGGCAGATCGAATTGATCGATGACAGCATCGACCTCGCCATACATGAGCGCACCCGCCATGAGCGTTCCCACGGTGAATTTGCGAACTTCGATACCGCAAAGCCCAGGCATCGGGACATAGCTTTGAACGACCGTCGGGAAAAGTACGCGTACCGGCGTTTTCGGCGCAACGAGGCCAATGGTGATTCGACCCGTCGGCGAAAAACCAAACTTGAATTCGAGGCTCTCCGGCACCTTCAAGTTGAAGTAATGCTTGAACCCGTCGGGGAATCGATTGAGCACCTTGCCTGTCGTCTTCAAAATGGTAACGACGTCGTTCGGCACGTCCCCTGCTTGCTCGAGGAAGTCGACGAATTTGTCAATCTCGAGATCGTCGTTTTGGTCGACCAGGACGAGGCCATCGAGCGGAATCTTGTCCGGGAAGACGTCGGCCATGGTTTTCCCGCCGCACGCTTCGAGGAACATTTTGAGCGGCGCGAGGGGCAAAGCAAGCGTGCGGGTGATTTGGATGCCGCCTCCGGCTTCGAAGTATTGCGATACGCCATCGTAAATGAACGTCGGCATTTTGAGACGAATTGCACCGTACTCGCCAAAGTCGACGTCGAACCACGTATCGCCGCCCACGACGACGGTGTTTGCCGCAGCAAAAGGCGAACCCAAGAATTGCACGGCGACGCCCGTGCCGGAAATGGTCAGCCGCGTGCGCGCCATCGTTGCGACGTTGCCCGGCTGATAGACACGGAAAATCTGCGCGCCGAGGAATGTATTCAGCTCCGCAGGCAAACCCAGACCCGCTTCGATGACCAATCCGAGCGACGGTTTGAAGGCAATCCCCACCTCGGTCAATTGAACGAAAGCTTTGCCGAGGCTCTTGCCGTCAATAGTCGGGAATGCAACGCCCACCGGATCCGTCACGTTGAGCGCCGAAATGCGCACATCCTTGGTGCCGGCAACGAGCTTTGCAGTAACCTTGGCGGGTAGTGCATCGCCCAGGAACCCGGGGAAACCCATGAAACCAATGTTGAGCGTGCCGGTGAACGTCCACGCGGTCGTTTCTGTTTCTTTGACAAACCCAATCTCGAAAACGTCCCCCTTGACGGCCATTCCTTCGCCGGTGGGAAAGTCGAGCTTGAACCCTGCCGTGCCCGCATTCGGCTTGAAGAGCAGCGCCTTCTTGCCTTCTGCAGTATTCATCAGACTCAGGTATCCATCGACGGCAAATGCGTTTTCGATGGCGAGTCTCGATGCGATTCGCAAGTCGAAGAACGTCTGGCGCTTGTCGCCTACGAGTCGGCGGTCGATCAGCAAATCGAATTGCTGGAACGAATACGAACCAATTCCGTCGATGCCGATGAGCTGCTTGGCCGGGGTGGCCGTGGTGCGGAATTTGAACTTTTTGATTCCGGCCACATCTTCATAACCGGCCTGCAAATCCATCCTCGTGTCGAAGATATCGACCCCCAAGCTGCCCGACAGAGCCCAGCCCGAGGTGGAGTTGTAATTGAAGAGGAAGTTGAACGCCTGGAGGGAAAACCCGTCGACGACATGGACGGGTCCCGTGCCCTGCAGGCTGATGCTCGCGGCAATGGCGTGTTTGTCCCCAACCTTGTCGTGCGTGAACGTAAATTGCACGTTGGTCGAAAGCGAACCTTCGCTGGTCAAATGGTCCCACGCGACGGTCGCATTGCCAGTTGCCGAAAATGCTCCCGTCTCGAGGTTGACTCGAATGCTGAGTGTCTGAAAGACGATATCGGGAACTTCGTCCGGCAATGAATCACCATTCGTCACGAGAGACCAGAACTTCTTCAGTTCGAAGTTCGATAGGCTGCCCGATAGGGTAGTGCCATTGTTGACCTCACCCGAGAGCACCGCCGAAGCGTCTGCCATGCGCATTTGCGCCGATACGATGGCCCTGACGCCTCGTACTTTGACGTAATCGATCAAGAAAACAAGCCCTGCGACATCGAAGGATGTTCCGCCCACGGGAATGGACAAGAGGTCCTTGATGGTAGCGGCAATGGAGAACGATTGTTCTTTGGGTGCTGCCTGAAGGAGCAATTGCGTAATGGTGAGCGCCGGTAGGTCGGTTTCGTTGGGCAGAAACGATTCAATGACGTCACCGAACGGAAGGGTTTGTCCTGCCGGTAGCCCCGCACCTATGCGATACGAGGGAAACTCCATGTGGGCCGCAAGGCTGAACTTCTTGAATGCCAGAAGCCCCGTGAGTGTCGTCGAAATGTATCGACCCGAGCTGAATGGACGGGATACGCTGAAGACGACGGCGATTTCGGTGAGTGACATGGTATCGGGAACGATTTCCCAATGCATGGGCAATCCGACACCGACGAGCAAGCGGCTCACGCTATAGTCGATACAATCGAAGGTGACGCCGAAGTCGGTCAACGCGAGCCCGTTGGGCTTTGGCATATCTTCCGGCATGCAATCAAAACCGTCAACACCGACCGTCTGCGAGAGATTGGAAAAGCCTGCGACATTGAAGTCGGCAAAAGTGCCTCGTAAACTGAGCTCAGTCGAGGTTCCCGCAATGTCGAGCTTACCGATCAGTTCGAGCGGTCGACCTGCGAGCGTAGATTGGGCGAGAAGATAGAGGCCATCGCCTTGCGTCGCGCTGATGTTGGGATCGCGGTCGTAATCCGAGAGTGCCGATTTCATGAAAAGCTCGGCGCTTTGAATGACGAGCGGCCCGATGTTCGCCACGTCCGTCATGAGGGGCGCATGGAGACGAATACCAAGGAACTTCAATGGATCGTACGCCCGAGAAAACTCCTTGATGGGGCCATACACATGCAGAGGCTTGTCTTCCTGCAAGAGAAACCCGAGCGTATACAGAGGTCCCTGGAGATGGAGCTCGCCGACGAGATTGAGGCCGGGCACGATGTTTCGCCCGAGCGTATCGTCGAAATAAGCAGCATTCGAACATATGAGCCGCACGGCACCGAAACTCAGCCGCGTCAGGACGTTGGCATCTTGAAGCCAATCGCCGTCGGGGCCATCGGTATGACGCAAGGCGTGCGTAGGCAAATACGGGCACGTTTTCGCGAGCGACCAGCCCGGAGGAGCGTTCATATCGAACGTCACCACGAGTCGCCCATCCAGCTCGCGCGCGATGAACGTCACGTTCACGTCCGGCGCATCGAATAGCGCCGTCGTACCAACGAGCCTCAATTGGTCATCGGCACGTAGCGTTTGACTCGTGACGAGGTCGATCGTAATGGCATAGACGCTGAAGATGGAGCGCAGCAGCGCGATGATATCGGCCGATCCGATGAAGTTTTGATCGATGGTCAATGACGCACGAGGGCCCATGGGTCCGATGGCGTCGAACTGCCGAAGAACGTAATTCAATGACATGACTTCACTCCTTGTATTTCGCTCTCGAGCTCGCGGCCACCGCGCTATTTCTTGTCGGGAAAAGTAACCAATCCGTAATATGGATCGACGGCCTCGTAGGCAAACGTCATGGGAAGCTTTACGAACCCCTGCTGCTTCGCCGGTTTGAGCGTTCCGATGGCATTCTGGACGCCCGTGCTACTCATTGCAGCACGTTCCCACTTCTCTTTGACTCTATTTTCGGCGCTCGTTATGGACTTCTTGAGTTTTTCGATTTTTTCGACCAACGTGTTGTATTTCGCCTGATCGATCGGAGGGTTCTGCTCGAGCGCCGTTATTTGCGACTGTAGCTTCTGGACGTTGTTCTCGTGCTGCGCGGTCTCTTTCTGGGTCTCCGTCGCGATCTTACCGCTGTTTTGGTCGAGGAAGGCCTGAATGGCCTCTTTTACGCTGGGCACCGATGCGGTTCTCACTTCGTCGTTCCTTACGGGGCTATCGCCCTTGGCAATGGCGGGAAACGGCGCAATGAGGACGTGCTTCAAGTACGTCCTTCCCATGTTCAGAAGATCTTCGATCGTCGTTTCTTTGATCGTGCGCAGTTCTTTTTCGGGTTTGTCGAGCTCGAGAATGCCATGGC
Organism: Polyangiaceae bacterium; assembly: GCA_016715885.1. NCBI lineage: Bacteria > Pseudomonadati > Myxococcota > Polyangiales > Polyangiaceae > Polyangiaceae bacterium. The sequence goes on along the minus strand of JADJXL010000025.1, from coordinate 456,196 downwards.
CCATGGTCGTACCAAAAAATTCTTGGGCCTTTTCAGATTCAATGCGGAACGCTCGGCCGGTTGAAATGGCGACATGCGCCCCGAAATTCAGGATGACCACACGCCCCCGCGGGATCTTGACATTCGAGGGAATGCACACGATCTCATCGTCAGCCCAGCCCATCCGCTGTGCGCGGCGGTCGGCATTTTCGAGCGGGCCGTTCGACACGCTCCAAAAGTAGTCTCGGATTTTGATGATCTCCGGCAGAAAAGACGGAATGGGGCTAAACTCGTCTTTCGATTTCCAATAGGGGGCCTTGTTGAGCGTCACGTTGGCCCACGAGATGTACCCCTTTCCTACGAGGCCAGATTTTACCAGGGAATAAAGCACGCATTCCCAGCAATTCATTGCGAGCGGCTCGTCGTTCGTGCGGCCCGCAAGCCATTGCGCCATGGGTGAGCTCGTGGTTTGAGTCAAGTACGATGCGGCGCGCCAAATGATGTAGCCCTCGAGGGCGTCCTCTTCAATTTCGTCTACGGCGAGCTTGAACGCCTGATAATCCTTGTAGTGTCTATCCGAATAGGCCGCCTGTTCGTCCAAGGCCCATTGTTTTTTCGCAGCTTCGATGGCCTTGTCTTTATCGACCATCTTGCGTCCGAGCACCTTGGCATTCTTATCCATCAGCAGACGCATTGCCGATTCGGCTCGATACCCCACGTTTCGAATGGCGATTTCTCGCAGCAGCGCCTCGTCGTTTGCAAATTGCTCGTCGTCCAGCACAAAATCAGACAAAATTTCCGCCATCACTTTGGGGGGAAAATACACGTAACGATTGTCGCCGAAACGTGTCTGTAGCAATTTGCCAACGCGCGCGACGAAGTGTTCGAAGTCGTCTTTGCTGCTCGTGTACCGGTCGGCTCCAACGGTGACCACTCGCTGCAGCACTGGCGTTGCGATTCGTTTTCTATTTAAAGATTTCCGAACGTTACGCCATAGCGTCGACCAGCTCAGGCTCGAAGCCACGGCGCCCATTGCGTCCGCTTCCCTCTCGAGAATGGGATCGTCATTCAAAGCCGCGCCATTGAGCTGCGATGTCTCCCGCACTCGTCCCTGCTTCTGCTGCACCACGTGCCACACCTCGTGCGGCAATGCATCTTCCGCCCCCGCCGCCAAATGAATCGCCGTCCCATGCGCGAACGCGCGCGCGCCCACCCCGCCAGGCTTGTCCGACGCGTAATGGACGCGCACATCCCCCATGTCGTACCCAGATAGGTACTCGACGGCCCACCTCAGCCCTTCGGGCAAAGGTTCACCGGCTCCATTGGAGGATGCACCACGAGATGCCATTGACTCGCAAAAGTTATCGCTTGTATGCATCATGGTCGTGACTTTCGATGATCAGGCCGAAGCATGTTCCGGGCCGCAGCCGCAACATGCATCGAATCACGACGAATCCGCGCAGGTCAACCTTGAATTCTCTTATGAAAGGTGCCGAATTTGCACTCCGCCGGTGCGAAATTCGCAGTCGCCATGCTCCGTCAGCATCCATCCCGTGATGTCGCCCCGGAGAAGAGTGAGCATGGACAATTTTATAGATTGGTTGGAATGCAGCTTTATCGAACGAACAATCGAGCGCAGGCGGCTCGAGTGGCTGCATTCTCGACGTTCAAGTCGCGCCGCCGGGCCAGTCTTTGACGAAGGTGGAAAAAAATGGCAATGCGTGAGCCGAGGGCCGAGGATCCGATATGGTATCCATGCCGCCGCGAGTGCTGGCAAATTCGCCCTCCCATACCGTGCGTCCCGTCGTCATGTCGAGGATCGAAACCCTGCCCGTGAGCGTCGATTCCACCGTGCTACTGGGCATCCTGCCGCCACCGCCGCCGATGCGCTGATCGTAATTGAGCCGCGACAGGATCAAATACCGCGCGCCGAGCGATTCTTTGTATTGAGCGAGCTGCTCGGGGTTCGGGTTACTTGCGTCATACTCGTAGACCTTCAACCACTGGGCTTCCTCTTCGAGTGACAAATTGAGCGCCTTGTTGTGCGAATCATTCGTCACCATCGGAATGTCGGCACGCAATTGCTGAATGGCCCGAACGAGACTCTGCACCGTCTTGAATCGTTCGCTCGGAATGATGTTCTCCTTGTCGAATTTGACGGGCATCACGGCAATCTTGCCCGTAACGAGGTCGTTCGAGGTGAGCTTTGGATCGATGTAAATGATTTCCGGCTTCCAAGCGCAGCCCGAGCCGCTCGCGAACGTCACGGAACACAGCACCGCGAAGAGCGCCGCCTGAGCGCCTCGACGCATACGACGAAGGTAGTGACCGCGCATGCTGCGTAGGCAAGTTTCGTCCACGGATAGACCATCCTTTCTGTTCGTGCGAACAATCCTTCCAAAATTGTCCTACGAAACGTGGACTTGCGCAAGCCCCAATTCGCGCGCACGCGGGACGAGGCGTCGGAAAGCAGCAAATCGCCCAATCAGTCGTCGTAGGAGACGGTCATGGGATCATCGAGCGCAATCGTGACTGGCTGTACTTGCGGCGCTCCTGGAGCCGTATATCGAACATCGGGGGTGGGATCATTGCCAGGTCCGCCAGGGTTGAAGAACGCTCCATAATTGCCTGTTGCGGGAATCTCGACGCTGACGATCGATCGCATGGCTGCTTCGTCGCCATCGAGCACGATGTCGATATAGTTGTCCCAGTCTTCGACGTAGCAATCATCGTACACGACGTCGCTCGACGCGGGCCGTCCGAGATCCGCCAGACCCACGACGCGAATGACGCCACCTTGTACCATATGATCTACGCCGACTTTCTCGAGCAATACTTCGGCCCCATCCGCTGCTTTGGCGTGAACCCGAAAGAATCGCTCGTATTCGTCGGGACGGAGACCACGAACGCCATCTGGCGAAAATCCGCCGGATGTATACGTTCGCAATCGAAATTTTGCCTTCGATCCATAAAGAGCCACGCCGTCATTGGGGAATGGGCCTCCCATCAATTCCGGGCCGCCTTCACCTTCGGTGGAAAATCGACTGAGCTTCGCTGCCACGAGCGCCGGGCCAGCGACATAAGGATTGGAGCTTTCTTTGCTGAGTCCCACTGCACTCACCGGCCCCTTCGGACCGACCAGCATCAACGGATCGTCGTCCTCGACGATATCGACGCGAACTGGATGAATCGATCCGCTTTCGTCGGGACGCAGTCGATTGCCGAATTCCCCGAAGAGGACCGCGGTCTGCCGCTCGTTGTATTCGTAATTCGGCTGGATCGTGGCAAAACCGGGCGTGACCTTCGAGCCGTCGTTCAGGACGACCAAAAAGTCCGTGGGGGCGAGTGTCGAAGGCAAGTACGGCCAACTGAATACGATTGGCATCGCATCTGCACGCGTCAGCGTCATTCCTATATTGGGTTCGACGGACGATGTGAGCACGCGGCGTGCGGGCTCCTCGCCATTCGTACATGTAACTTTGTTCCATGCTCCGCCAGCCGCGCGCACCTCAGCTTCACCACCTTCCACGCCGATGATCCCCTCGAAACCATATCCAGCAGACATGATTTCAGCCTTGGGCGAGAACATGTCGGCATTGACGAGTTTGTCCTCTGTCGTCGGATTGCAACCCGAGCATCCGATGACGCCGACCAATGCAAGGAAAAACCATGGATGCAGACGCACCTTGGTAAAAATTTCATTGGTAAGCTCGTTCTTGAAGATCTGTTCCACTTCCATGTGCCTTTCGTCGCTTGGAGCGCCCCTCGCTCGAAGGCAGTATGGCCGCGGCGGCGCACGATTGACCATGACCGATGCCGCCACCTTCGATGACATTTTCGGATAAGCGGGCACACTCAATGGCGCGTGGGCAGCGTAACCGATGACGAGCACTGTCGTGAAAACAATATTCGTGTACGTGATGTAGATTAAACCCGGCCACTCTCAAGAGCTGTGATCGTGTGCTAACAAACGACTGTCGTGCTCTCCAGCCTGCCGGTCCGTGTCGATGCCGAAATTTTTCCAGATCGTTCCGTGTCGATCTTCGTCCAAAGGCCGGTCGATTCACCGTAAGCTTGTTTCGGGAGCTGCGTTTTAGAATCGACCCGATCACGACGTCCCCAAGAGAGAGCCCATGAAACCCTCGAGTGTTGCCCTCTTCGCCTTCGCCGGCATGCTTCTCACCAGCCTCTCGGTCTACTCGTTCACCCCGAAAGGCGGCCTTCCAAGCTCGACGACCGCCACGATCGGCGCCGAGACCATCGACGACACGAAGCCCATCGAAGACGATTCTGACCAAACCGTCCAGGCCGACATCTCGCACTTCACCGCAGGCTCGACTGTCATGATCGACGGCCGCCTCGGACACTCGAAAGTCCTCCGCTCCAAAACGGGCGACACGTTTTTGATGCTCGAAGCGCGCTCTTCGAATGACGGTCGCGCCAAAGGCGCCGCGCCCGTGAATTTGTCCATTGTCATCGATCGTTCGGGTTCCATGAAAGGAACTCGGCTCCGTAATGCAATCAATGCAGCGATTGGTGCTGTCGAACGGCTCAAGGATGGCGATATGGTTTCCGTCGTCACGTTCGATACGCGCACGCAAGTGGTCGTGCCTGCGTCGGTCATTGGGCCTTCGACGCGCGGAACGGTGATATCGGCGATTTCGGGCATAACGCTCGGCGGAGATACGTGCATTTCGTGCGGTATCGAAACGGCAATGGCAGAAATGAGCCTGACGGGGGCTGGCGACGGTCGAATTGGTCGCATGATCGTGCTCAGCGACGGCGATGCCAATCATGGATTGAAGGACATTCCGGGATTCCGCAGTTTGGCACAACGAGCGCGTGATCGAAATGTCAGCATTTCGACCGTGGGCGTCGACGTCGATTACAACGAAAGAATTTTGTCGGCGATCGCCATCGAATCGAATGGCCGCCATTACTTCGTCGAAAATGATGCTGCACTTCAGCGCGTTTTCGAAGGCGAGGCTGAATCGCTCACGCAAGCCGTTGCCAGCGGCGCGGAAGTCGACATCGAGCTTGCTCCGGGCGTCGAATTGGATCGCGTATTCGACAGAACCTTCCGCCGAAGTGGCAATCGTATCACGGTTCCGCTCGGTACGTTCAGCACGGGCGACGTGAAAACCATTCTCATGAAAGTTCGCCTGCCTTCGAGCTCGGATGCAACGCTTGCCGTGGCCAATGTCGATATGCGATATCGCGACCTCGTGAAGAACGAAGATGGGCGCTGCGCGGGCAAACTTGGCGTGGCCCTCGTGGACAGCGAACCCAGCGAGCTCGATGGAGTCGTGGCTGGTCGCGTGAATCGAAGTGAGACGGCTGCGACGCTCAAGGAAGCCAATCTCCTCTTCCAACAGGGCAAATTCGACGAAGCTCGGCGCAGGATTCAATCGCGCGAGGTTGCATTGAAGGATAACTTGGCGAAAGCAAAGGCCGCCGCGCCTGCTGAGAGGGCCGAGGACGTCGCGAAAGATTTCGACAAACAGCTCGCGGCGGTGCAACAAGCGGACGATGGTTTCAATTCGCCGTTTGCCACGCCGCCGGCTGGGGTCGCGGGTGGTGGGTTCGCCAGTCCTCCGGCAGCAGCAGCGCCCGCGCCGGCTCGACAAGGCAAGCGCCAAGTCCGCGCGAACGAAGCCGCAGCCACCGACATGGGGTTCTGAAAGACGAACCTAGTCACCGATACAAGAGAAAAGGACCTCGGCGTTTCCCGAACGATTCGAGGTCTTTTTCATAAAGAGCGACGATTCGCGGTACGTCGTCGCCCCGCGTGATCGCCTCGAACACGCGAGCATTTCCCAATAACGTCATGACGCCCGCGCTTTTCCATTCGGTTGGGTAAAGCTTTCGGAGCGCTACCGCAATGGCAATTCCAACGCGTACGCTTTCGAGTTCCGCCGCATTGGTCAATTCGATGCCGACGCCGCCGCATGCTTCTCCCGCGAACACGCTCGATTTGGGAGTGAATCGAATGGGCGAAAAACGAACGCCGGCAAGCTTCGCGCGGTCAAGCTCGGCGGCAAGCTTCACGCCGTCGATGTAGGGGGCACCGACACGCTCGAAAGGTCGATCCGTTCCGCGTCCGACGCTCACGTTCGTCGCTTCGACGAGGCCCACGCCGGGGTAAAGAAGTGCTTCGGCTGCGGTCCTCAAATTGGGCGAAGGTGGTATCCAGGACAAACCCGTGCCGGACCATTGCATCGAACGCGTCCACCCAACCATGGGCACGACGTGCAAATCGGCGCCGATGTTGCGTTCGGCATTGAAGAGTCGAGCCAGTTCTCCCACGGTCATTCCATGTCGCACGGGGATTCTGTGGTATCCGACGAACGATTCTCGATCGGCATCGAGCAGCGGGCCTTCCATGACGATGCCACCCAGTGGATTGGGTCTGTCGAGCACCACGAGTCGGAGTTTTCTCTTTGCGGCCTCTTCGAGCATGTATCCAAGCGTCGTGATGTACGTGTAGAACCGCGTGCCCGCATCCTGAATGTCGAAAACGAGCGTATCGATGCCCGAAAACGCCGCATCGACCGGGCGTTTGTCTTTGCCGTAAAGGCTGTGGACAGGCAACCCCGTGGGTTTGTCTTTCACGTCGCCTACGAGCCCATCCGCAGTGCCGCTCAATCCGTGTTCGGGCGCGAATATCGCGACCAGCGAAAGTTTATCCGAACGATGAAACAAATCGATCGTTCGCTCGCGCCGCGCGTTCGTTCCAGTATGATTCGTGATGAGCCCGATTTTTCTGCCTTCGAGCATCGCAAAACCTTCGCGCTCGAGCGCATCGACGCCCGTACGCACGAGGGCACCCGTTTGCGCGGGCCCCGGGGAAGCTTTGGTCGCGCCCATCAATGCCGCCGCATTTGCGATATCACGTCGCAATATTTTGGCGCTGCCTTTTCCGTCGGGATGCAGGGCGCTCGTCAATAGAATCACCGCTCTGTCGCGCGCTCGATCGATCCAAAATGCCGTGCCCGTAAAACCCGTATGACCCACACCATCGAACATGGAACCGAGCCCGTACGATCGTTTTTCCGCTTTACCTGGCATGGGACGTAGATCGAGCAATTGACGCACGATGCTCGGCGAAAGAACGGGTTTGCCATCGAATTGCCCCTCGTTCATGACAATCCCAACGAAGCGCGCAATATCATCGGCCGTCGAGAATAATCCCGCATGCCCAGCGACTCCGTCGAGCGTTCGAGCGAGCGGATCGTGCACTTTACCGACCAGCATTTCATCGCCGATACGCGTCGTTGGCGCAATACGTGCAAGGAATTGCGACGCCGGACGAAATGACGTGTCGAGCATTCCCATGGGTTCGAAGATGTTTTTCTTGGAAAATGTTTCGAGGGCTTCACCCGATGCTTTCTCGACGATTTCTCCAAGCAAGGCATACCCAACGTCGCTATAAACGTACTTTTCTCCCACGGGGCTGTCGAGCGGCGTATCGAAAAGCTTCGTCATCGCCTGTTTTCGACTTCCAGCACGATCAGCGCGAGCATTTCCTGCTGGAAGCCCGGACGTATGCAAAAGCAAATGCTCGACCGTCACGCGATCGTCACCTCGAAATGCGGAAAGCCACTTTCGTACGGGATCCTGAAGCCGAAGAACGCCGCGTTCGGCGAGCAAGAGAATGGACGTCGCGGTCGCAATGGGTTTTGTCAGGCTTGCGAGGTCGAAAATCGTGTCGACGGTCATTGGTACTGCGCCGGGCTCTTTCGCGCGATGCCCATAGGCTCGACGGAAAACGACTTCCCCCTGGCGAAGAACGACAATCACGGCTCCTGGCACATCTTCGCGCTCGATGGCAACGCGAACGGCAGCGTCGAATCGAGCTTCATCGGCGGCGGTCAAGCGCGATGGAGGAGCGGGCAGGGGAGCGGAGACGGTCGCGGAAGCGGGAGCAGAGGCGGATACCGAGGCCGCCGCGGATGCTGTTGCAATGATCGGTGCGGGCTTGGAAGGCTGCGTTTTTTCGGGGCGCGTTTCGGTACACGCCGAGCAAAGGGCAAACCATGCAGCAAGCACTGTCAATGGCAGCCGACGTTCCCTGAATTGCACGGCGAGCGTCGAGCTGAGAAACGTTTGAGGTCGAACGAAGTTCGATCGGACAAACACGAGGTCAAGGCGCGTCGGTCTCGACATCCGAGCTCATCGTGCCGGCATCCGCTTCATGAGTTTGTCCCGGATGAGACGTCGACGGCTTCGTCTTGTTTGCGATGTCGTCGAGGCCTGCGAGCGTGAACGTTGCCGACAAGAACGCAGCTCCGCGGCCGAAGGCTCGATCGTTGGTTTCCATCGCCAAACGCTTCGCTCGAAGTGTAGCTTCGGCTTCGCGTGCTTCGCGTGCAACTGCTGCGAGCGCCTTGTCGAGCGCGGGCAGTTCTGCCGCAAGCTCCTCCGCAAATGCCTCACGATCCAGCGACAAACCTCGCCTTCGTGGCGCGGGAAGCTTGATCGATTCGTCGCGAAGATGCGTGAGGACCGACCGCGCGAGCACGGAAAGGGTCGATGGATCATTCGGGATCACGTCGGTCAAAAGCAGGCGCGGAAGGCCCGCAGTTCCGCACGCCATCTCCACGGCCGTCCGCAAATCGGTCAGGATTCGACGCAGTTTCTCAGCCGCCTCATCGCGAAGCTTTCGCGGCTCGGTGTCGTCGGCAAGCTCGAGCTCGTGCGCGGCATCGGCGCGACCGAGCGCTTCGTTTTCCGATGCGATCATGCGCCCGACGAGCTTCACGAGAAGCTGGATGTCCGGCACCTGCTCACCGGGTTTGGCGTAGCGTGAAAGCGTCTCTTTGACCCGTGAAGCTGCATCTGCCGAATAGGTGTACGCGGCGCTGGCGACGGTGCGAGCAGCGCGTTGACGATCGATGACGGCCTTGGATGCCATGCGGAGGGGCTCCTACTTCGTGAGCCAATATCATCACTTGGGTCTTTCTCCCATGGCAACTTCCCTCGTCGTCGCCTACTCGACGCTTTGCCTTCATCCTGCGCTTGACGCTCGCCGAGCTTTGAGGCTTTGGACTTCGGACCATGTCCGCCGGACCGACCACGCGCACGCCACAGACTCCGCCGAAGCCTCCTCGGCGTCGCGCTGCGAAGTCGATTTCTGCAGCGACCCGTCGACGGTTGCGCCAAGTGCCATGGCCTCGAGCAATGCTCTTCGCGCTCGGAGGTGCCGCTGGTGCGATCGCGTCCGTGATGCTTGGTATCGTGTTTGGCTTCGGGCTTTGGGACGGGCCGTCGCGCGGTGGGGTTGCGCTGGTGGATTGGCCTGCGGGGCTCGATAGCGCCGAAGCGGCGGGCATTCTTTCAGGTCTGGGGCTCGTGCGCAGCGAAGGCGCGATGGCGATGTTTCTGCGTTTGACGGGGGGAACGAGCGGGTTTGTCGCGGGACCGCACGTGTTGCCGGATGCGCTCGATCCGTGGGATCTCGTGCGCGTTCTCGAACGATCGCCGAAGCGCCCGATGGCGCGGGCAACGATACCCGAGGGGTTTCATCGATTCGACATCGCGACGCGTCTGGAAAAACTCGGCGTCGTTTCAAAAGACGTATTTTTGCGCGTCAGTGCGGATGCGCAGTTGCTCGGTGAGCTGGGAATCGTCAAATCGGGTGGCGGTGTTGCCGAAAGTGCCGAAGGGTATTTATTTCCGGCGACATATGAGTTTCATGTGGATAGCGACGCGCGCGACGTCGTTCGCCGCATGGTTGGTGAATCGGATCGACGTTTCGCCGCGCTCTCGAAGCAACGTGCGGAAACCTTGGTGCATCTTCAAAAGCATCTCGGATTCGGGCGCCGGGAAATCTTGACATTGGCGTCGATCGTCGAAAAAGAAGCGGCGGTTGCCGAAGAGCGGCCCATCATCGCGAGCGTTTTTCTGAACCGGCTGCAGGACCCGGCATTCAAGCCAAAACGTCTGCAATCCGACCCGACGGCCATGTATGCCTGTTATGCCGAGCCCGACGTCGTCCCGGCATGTGTCGGTTTTTCAGGAAAAGCATCCCCGGCCATCAATCGTGATCCCCGTAACCGCTACAGCACGTACGTGATCGATGGTTTGCCGCCGGGACCCATTGGGAATCCGGGGGATTCTTCGATCAATGCGGTTCTTTCGCCGGCTGCGACCAAGTATCTTTATTTCGTGGCAAAAGGCGCAGGGCGGCATACCTTCAGCGAAACACTGGAACAGCACAACGAAGCCGTGAAAAAGCTTCGAGCGGCATCCACGAGTCGAGAAAAACCAGAATGAATGGTACCATGAAAAGTATGGCGGCGTGTTATCGACAGATTGCAGGGATCGTGATGGCAGCGGCTCTCTGCGCGTGTTCTGGAGCTTCGGGGCCGGATGGATCGGCGGCTGCATCGAACGCAACTGCTGCACCAAGTGCCATTCCGACGCCAAGCGTGGCTGCTGTGCAACCGGCGGCAGCGCCATCTGCGGTGGCGCCGGCCGAACCGCCGGCCGCGGCGTCTGCCACGGCATCGGCGGCTGCCGAAGCTGCTCCTGCGGCGCCGAGCGCATCGGCCGCGCCCGAGGAAGCGCCGATTCCAAGCGTAAAAGTGAAGAACATCGGCATGCATATTGGCGGCGGCCCGAACGACGACGTGACGAAGGGGCCCATCAAGCGGTCGGTGGAGCCGCATTTCGATGCATTTCGGCGGTGTTTCGCCAAAGTGGACGATCCGGCCAAAGGAGGTGACTTTGGGGTGGATGTGCTCATTGAAGCGAATGGGGGCAAAGCAAAGATTACGCATCCGCGCACGGCATTGAAAGGTGCGGGATTCGAGGAATGCGTCGTGTCAGTGTTCGAGGCCATCGAGTTTTTGAAACCCAAGGGTGGGAAAAAAACGATGGTGAGTTATTCGTTACGATTCACGCCATAATTCACGCCATGAAAAGCGCCATTCGTTCTGCAGCTTCACGCTTGAGCTTTTGCAGCCTGGACCAAGCCGTGCTGCGCGCGAGACCATGACGCGCCGCGATTTCCGATAGTGGCACTTCGTCGCAGAAGTATCCGAAAAACATCTGGCGATCTTCGGCCGTCACACCCGCAAATGCAGCGGCAAACACCTGCCGCACATTGGCGCGATCTTCGGCGCTGGGGTCGGTCGCGGCGAGCGACGAAAGCACTTCGCCTTCGAAAAGCTCGTGGTGATGCCGGTTGCGCCGAAGTAGGTTCATTCCAAGCCGCCAAGCAATGCCTCGAAGCCACTTTCGCTGCCGCCCATATTCCAATGGACATTCGATCCAGCGATTCTGCGCGACAATGAATGTTTGCTGCACCAAGTCATCCACGTCCGCGCCGACTAGCCCCATGCGACGTAGCCTGCGGCGTACATGTCGGACATGGTGCGTGTAAAAGTCCGCATCGACCCCCGAAACAACCTCGAGATGCGCGCCGATTCCTCGATGATTCCGAGTCATGCGCCCGTTGGTGCAACGAAGATCGGAAACCGAAGTCTTTTTTTGGGGGAAAAATTGGTTATGAGACGAACGCGAAGTGTCTCGGAAGTTCGTGTTCGTGCGGTATCAATCCGCCATCGGGTCAGCGAGGCTTGGAGGCTTTAGGCTTCGACTTGGTGGCGCGTTTGCCCTCCGCGAGAACTTCCTTGGCAACCGAAAGCGCTCCACGCACGCCAATGAGCGGATCGGTCACGAGCACGACCGGAATTTGCCCCATCAACTTCGTAAAGCGCCCCTTCGCTCGAAACCCTTCCAAAAAGAGTTCACGTCTGGCCGAAACGATGTGGCGCGCAATGTTACCTGCCACGAATACTCCACCGAGCGAAAGCCCCTTCAACGCCAAATTCCCGGCCTCCGCACCATAAATCGACGCAAATAAATCAACCGCCCGTTTTGCAGGCTCGTATTGCCCCGACAGTCCCACTTCGGCGATCGCTGCATTACGATCACCCTCGGAGAGCTTTTTTCCTATGGCCTTCGGTTCGCGCCCTGCTTTGGATGCAAAAAAATCATAAATCGCCCCGAGCCCGTCCCCGGAGAGCACGCGCTCGTAACTCACATGGTCGGGATGGCGCTGAGCCAAAAATTGCCACAATTCAATTTCAATCGCCGAACGCGGGGCAAAATCGGCGTGTCCACCCTCGGTCGGGACCACGAGATGCGTCGTCCCATTCCACACGAGTAATGCTTCGCCCAGCCCCGTGCCTGCCGCAATGACCGCCAAGTCGTGATCCGCTATCATTGCACTGCGACCGGTCATTGGAATCGCAACCTCCGGCGACACATGCAAACAGCCACGCGCGGCCACTGCCAAATCATTCGCCAATACCACCGTCGGAATCGACAAACTCCGCACGAGTCGCGACGCATCCATGCGCCAATTCAAATTCGTCACGGTCGCAACCTGACCTCGAACCGGTCCGGCCACTCCCAACACGGCAACCGACGGCTTGGGATGACTCGACGAACCCAAAAATTGCAGCGCAACGTCGTCGAACCGATCGTACATGCGGCTAGGAAGCACAGCCTCGACAAGCAAACGTTTGCCGTGACCATCGTAAAGCGAAAGCCGAGTCCGAGTGCCTCCTATATCCCCGACGAGAATGGACGACGGTGACGTCGAGCGCGTTTTCATGTCGTCTGCCCTACGAAAAAATAGGCCGCAAGGCAAGCCTCGAGCCGCAATTCACGATGCGTCCTGCACATGCCGATCAAAAAGCCACGTGATCTTCCCTCGGGCCCGTCGCAAAAGCCGCGCAGGCACGGCGTCTTCGGGCCCGTCCAAAAAAACCTCCGTCACGGGCGCACGTTTCTGTGGCCCCTTCGCAAGTACCAAGACAAACCGCGCTTCGCAAATGACCGGCGCAGTGAGCGTCATGCGCGCCTCGATTCCACGCGAAGGCTGCGCCTCGATCGCCGCGACGAGCCGGTCATCGATGGCTACGGCACCCGCTGCCGGAAACAGCGACGCCGTATGCCCATCATCGCCGATGCCGAGCGTCATCGCATCGAACGCGACTGCACTTGCGACGCCGAACGTTTGTCGTAGCAAACGTTCGTAACGCGCGGCCGCCGCTGCGAGATCCGTCGCGTCTGCCTCCATGCGATGCACGCGTGAAGCATCGGCGCGACCGAGCTGCAAGTCTTCGCAGACTGCGCGATAGTTTGAACGCAAATGATCTGGCGCGACCGCGCGTTCGTCCACCCAAAACCAGTCGATCCGATCGAGCGGCAGATCGTATTCCGCAAGCTTGCGGTACGCCGGACCAGGCGTCGCTCCGCCCGACAACGCAACGCACGCGCGCCCTCGCACTCGCACGGCCTCATCAATGGCTCGTGCCAAGAGCTCCGCTCCGAGCAGAGCATGCTCGTGCTCCGTTTCGGCCCGGACCACGTCCCATCCGCTCGATGTCACGGTCGCGCTCATCGTCCGCTCCAATCCGCCGCCATCGTGAGTGCTTCGCGGTAGACGCGATCGCCCTCGGTCGCATGGATCGCTTTGACGAGCACCCAGTCTTCTCCGCGGTGGCCCATCGCATAATCGTGCGCCGATTCGCGAGCACCGCGGCGCATCCAGCACACCTGATTCACGTGCTCTTTGCTGCGAGTGCACGCGAGAGACAAGGGGGCCCCATCGACCGAGGTCTCGATCCATACGCCCGTCAGCTCGCCCGGCAACAGCAATTCATGAGGTTCGTCTTGCAAAACGATCTCCACGGTTTGTCCGTGTCGGTCTCGAGCTTCCTGCCGCGAATCGAATGCCCAACCCAGGCGCGCCCCGAGCCATCCAAGAAGCAGCGCTGCCGGCTCCGTCACGCCTCCAGGGGTTCGTCCAACGGTAACCTTGCGAATGTCGTCGAGAGCCGTGAGCGCATCGTCGAAGAAGCGTGCAACGAGCTCGCGCCAAGTGTACGTCCGGACGAACTGTCGATCGCCTACGAAAGAGCTCGCCATCGCCGCAATCTCCGCGACGCGCGTGACGCTCGTGTGCGCCGTATCCACGATGAGCCGATCCGCGCGCGGAGCTAGGGCACTCACGAGGGTACGCGGCGCCCCGCGCCCGACTTCGACGACGAGCGGCACCTCGGGAAGAGCCAACGCCGCCACGATCGAACCGGCTCGTTCGCACGTCAAGGCGCCGAACGTGAGCGCGATCGAGTCGTGGCAAATCGGTTGTACGCCGCCGTCGAGTCGGCATGCCATGCGCACGTCGTGACTCGCTTCCCAGGGGGCGAGTCGGCCATCGACGGTCAAGACAAACGCGCGTCCGGGGTGCGTTTCCACGACGGCTTCGGTCGTTTCGCGCGCGCGTTCGACCTCCGCTTGGCTCGTCATGATGACGTAGGTCATCGTCGACGAACGCACCTTGGTCATCGGCGTTCCGGACTCTTCGTCGGGCGCAGCCCAGAACTCGGCGAGCTCGCTTTCGATGCGTTTGAGCGCCTCGTTGACCGGGAGTGCCGTCACGGCCGCCTCCACGTGTCGCCTGGAGCGAGCAACCTGTCGGCTTCGCGCGGGCCCCAGCTTCCTGCTTCGTAGCTCGTCACGGGAGCATCGTGCTCTCGCCAGCCCTCGATGATGGGATCGATGAAACCCCACTGCGCTTCGACTTCGTCCGCACGCGTGAAGAGCGTCGCGTCGCCACGCATCGCATCGAGGATGAGCCGTTCGTAGGCTTCGGGTGTGCTCGAACCGAACGCCGTGCCGTAGCGAAAATCCATCGCGACGTTTCGCATCGACATGCCACCACCAGGCACTTTGGTCGCGAACCGAAGCGCGATACCCTCGTCGGGTTGAATGCGCACGACGAGGACGTTGGGTTCGTCATGACCACCGGGTGCGTCCCGGAACAATCGGTGCGGAAGCGGCTTGAAATGAAGCGCTACCTCGGCGGATCGTTTGGCCAGACGTTTGCCCGAGCGCAGATAGAACGGCACGCCGCCCCACCTGAAGTTGTCGATGCGCAGCGACATCGCGACGAACGTCTCCGTCTTCGATTGAGGATCGACGTCGGGTTCGTCCCGGTACCCAATGACCCTGTCCCCGCGAACCGTTCCCGCAGCGTACTGCGCACGCACCGTTCGATCGAGCACCTCGCGACCTCGAATCGGACGGAGCGCGCGAAGCACCTTGACCTTCTCATCACGCACGGCGTCGGCGTCCCACGAGGCCGGAGGATCCATGGCCATCATCGTGAGGATCTGAAGGGCATGGTTTTGGACGATGTCGCGCGTGATCCCGATCTTTTCGTAAAACTTGCCGCGCCCTTCGACACCGATGTCTTCGGCCACGGTGAGCTGCACGTGACTGATGTGTTGTCGTGACCAAAGAGGTTCGAAAATCGTGTTGCCGAAGCGGAAAACGAGCAGGTTCTGCACCGTCTCTTTTCCCAGGTAGTGATCGATCCGGTAGATCTGTCGTTCGTCCAGGCACGTCAAGAGCTCTCGATTGAGTGCGCGTGCGCTCGCCAGATCTTCGCCAAAGGGTTTTTCCACGACGACGTGCTGGTAGCTCGCATCGGACGAAGGCGATGGCGGCATGACGAGCTTCGCGGAGCACAAACCTTTTACGATCGAAGGAACTTCGGAAGGCGCGACGGCCAGGTAAAACACTCGATTCTGCGTCGTTCCTCGGTCGCGCTCGAGCCTTCCGAGCGCTCCGGCGAGTCGGCTGTACGTTGCCGGATCGCCGAAGTCGCCTTGAACGTAGGCCATGCCTTTTTCGAGCTCTGTCCACGTGGCGTCGTCGAGCGGTTTGCGGCGTGAAAACTTCGCGACGGCATCCTTCATTTCGCGAGCGAACTCGGGTTTGGGTCGCCGCGCGACGCCAACGAGCGCAAAGCCGCCTGGCAGGAGACGGCTCAGGGCCAAGTTGTAGATGGCGGGCAAGAGCTTGCGCCGGGTGAGATCTCCCGACGCACCAAAAATGATGAGCGCGGTTGGTTTCACCGTGCGTTCGTCCGGCATCCCCTCACGCAGTGGGTTTGTCTCCCATGCCTTCATCGTCGCCTCTTCCGCCCCCTCGATGCTGCTCGTCCGTGCACGAGTGAGCAGCGCTGAAGGCTACCAGAGCACTGTGAAAAGCGGCGGCCTGAGTGTGTGCCCTGCGTGGATCGAACAGCGGAGTTCGTCCGATATTTTGGCGCTTGCGCAGTCGCTGATTACCCTCGGGCGCAGCTATGACCCAAGGAGCCCTTCCGCGTGTTCTCGTGCCCCATCCGCATGTTCGTTGTGACGGAAGGATTCTCGGAGGAAGTCCGCACGTCGAGGGATCGCGTGTGCCCGTGCGAAGGCTATGGGCGTGGCATCGCGGCGGTGCTTCCGTCGAGACGCTCCTTCGCCGCTATCCGAATTTAGGTCCGGCAAGAATTCTCGATGCGTTGTCGTTCGCGTACGACAATCAGGAGCTCATTCAGGCCGACATCGATCGCGAGCAAGCGCTCTTCGAGAAGCAAGGCGGACCGACGGTTGGGGCGCGTCCGCTCGCGCAGCTCTCTCTTCCTTTCGATGATGAACCACCGGTGCCTGCGCCCATCGCATCGATGCCTGCGCCCGTTGCATCGATGCCGGAACGAATCGTGGTGCGAGAGGAAGAACCGCAGCCTGCTCGCAGCAAATCGACGCGCAAGAGGTGATGCGTCGAGACGCTCGAAGAAAGTCTACGAAGGTATTTACAGGCCTCCGCAGCTCGTGCAAAAAGGGCCCACATATTGGGTGGGTTCAGGTGAGCATCTCGCGCTTCGGCGGAGATGCTCGCAAGCACGTCAATAGGTTGGACGTGACTCGTGCCGCGCGTGTCGCGCACGGTCTTTTCGAGAGGCGCCCAAGGGGTGCCGGAGGTTTTTCAGATGAGCGTCAATCGTTGGAAGTTCTTCTCCATGCCCGTGGTCGTCCTCGGAATCGCCTCGCCGATGCTCATCGATTGCGGTGGCAAACTGCCTGGTGATCTCAAGGTTCCCGATGGTGCCGGCGAGGTGCTCGAAGCCGCCAAGGGATGTGACGAGTTCAAGGCGGGTGACTTCGGTTCGTTGGACATCAAAGGAGATGCAAAGGTCCAGAGCAAGATCAAAGCATTCCTTCAAGTCTCGTACGACGTGAACAAGACCGTCGTCGATCTCGAAGGCGACCTCATCAAGTCGTGCAGCGCGCTCGGCAAAGACCTCGGCATGCCCGAGGGAGAATTGAAGGCCGAGGTGGGTGGTGGCAAAGGCGCCGAGAAGGTTTGCACGGCGGTTGCTGCGAAGTTGAAGTCGATGCTCTCGGCGCAAGCCGAAGCGAAGCTTGCGGTCGAGTTCGATCCGCCCAAGTGTTATGCCGATGTCGACGGCATGGCGAAGTGCATGGACGCATGCGGTTCGCCGATCGATCCGGGCAAACTCGAAGCGAGCTGCTCGGGTGGCGAGATCAGTGGCAAGTGCGAGGCCGACTGCAAGGGCAAGTGCACGGTCGAAGCGGGCGCGCAATGCACGGGCACCTGTCGCGCTGCGTGCACCGGAAGCTGCGATGTTGGTTTCAAGGGGACGTGCGGCGGCAAGTGCGACGGCAAGTGCGACGGCAGGGACTCGAAGGGCGCCGCGTGCGCGGGCACATGCGAAGGCAAGTGCGACGCGAAGGCGGAAGGCACCTGCTCGGGTACGTGTTCGGGAAGCTGCTCGGGTAGCTGCGAAATGAAGGCGGCTGCGAAGTGCTCGGGCTCGTGCTCGGGTGGTTGCAGCGCGCAGATCAAAGAGCCGAAGTGCTCGGGTGAGTTCAAGCCGCCGACGGTCGATGTCGAGTGCCAGCAGAGCTGCGCGAACCGTGCTGCTGCGTCGGCCAAGTGCGATGCACCGAGCGTGCGTGTCACGGCGAACGGCAAGGTGAACACCGAAGTTCAGAAGCTCATGAGCGCGCTCAACAAGAACCTGCCGACGATCATTCGTCTCTCGGCCGGCACCGGTCCGAAGATCAAGGTGGGCGCCGAAGGCCTCGTGAAGACGGGCGAGGGCATGATCAAGGTTGCTGGTGACGCTGGTGGCAAGGCGCTTGCGTGCATCAAGGCCGGCGTCGATGCGACGGTCAATGCGACGACGTCGGTCAACCTCGAGGTCAAGGCGAGCGTCAGCGTCAGCGCGTCTGCGACGGGCAAGGTCAACTGACGAGCAAGCTTGTCCTAGCTGATCGAGGGCTCGGTCCGATGGACCGGGCCCTTTGTATTGGAGGCCGGTCCAGGGCTTGAACGCTCGCTTCGCGCGCGTGGGACGCGCGCTGCGCGAGGCCAGTCACGATGGGGGGCTCGCGCCTCACCCCCTAACCCCCTCTCCCCTCGCGCCTACGGCGCGGCGGAGAGGGGGAACGACTGCTCTGCCCCCCATACCCCCCGAGATCGAACTGACGCCTTGTTCTCTATTCTCTATAGCGCCTTGACACCCTTCGGCAGTTTGTCTTCGATCGGTGCGTCGGGGCGCGTTTTTTGCTTTTCAATCCATGCAATCACAGGATCTCGCCACTGAATGCCGAGCCCGACGGCGCGCGGATCGTACGTGCCGAAAAGGGAGCCGTCTCCGCCCGTGTACATGAAATCCGTGATGTGGACGGTGTATTTCTTTTTGGAGTCGATGGGTTTGCCCCCAATGAACCATTTGCCGCTTGCTCGTTTTTCAGCTCCAGCAGCAATGAATTTGGGGTTCTCCAGTTCCTTCTGCAAGTCTTCGCCCGTGACCGAAAGCTTCATCATCCGATTGTCGAAGGGAAGCACGCCCCATATCGTCGCATGGGTAATTGGACCCGCCGGGATGACTTGACGAATGCCGCCTTTGTTGACGATCGCAACGTCGCCACCAAGTTCGGCAAGCCACGCGTTCGCCACGATTTGCCCAACCACCGCTTCCGGACCAATTCCGCCGCGGCTATGACCAATCGTGACCCCAAGCGCTTTGTCGACCTTTTCTTTTGCACTCTTCACGAGCTCCCCGAGCACGGGGTCCGGGCGAACATTGGGCGACGCCACAACTTCCACGAACGCCGATTCAACGGAAACGACGCGTGATTTTGCAGGCAGCGAGCGGTCCACCCGAAGCGTGATGCGCGCGTATTGATGCATGCGCCAATCGGGACTCAGCACGGAAACGTCGCCTGCACGCAGGTGCATCATTTTATGACAATGCCCTCCTCCGACAAACGCAAGCCGCCATTCTGGATGTTTCTCGATCACCGGCACGAGCACGTCCGGACATTCGTGCGCAATCGCAACGACCACGTCTGCTCCCGCTTCCCACGCTTTGGATACGGTTCGATCCAATGCGGCTTCCGGAGACTCGAACGTGATCCCAACGAATCGTTCGGCGATGGCCGTCTTCAACGTTTCGACCGTCGAAAGGCCGATCACGCCAATGCGAATGCCGCGACGTTCGAAAATTTCGTATGCGCGCAAATCGATTTCTGCGGCGACCTTCGGATCTTCGATGCGTACGTTCGCAGCCAAATATTTTAATTTTGCTTTGTCGCGATTTACTGGAAATTGCGGCCTTCCAAAATCGAATTCGTGATTTCCAAAAGCCGACGCAGCATACCCCAATCGACCCATGGCGTCGGCCATTGGTTCGCCCAAGAAATACGTCGAAATCGCGGGACCTGTATAATTGTCCCCACCGGAAAGCAGCAATGTCTTCGGATTCGTGCAATTCTCCGAATTGGGCGCAAGGAACGATTCGTCTGCGCTCATGCCAAACGGCGCAGGGCCGGGACAATGTCCTTCGACCTTCACGAGTTGCCCCAACAATTCAGCAACACCACCATGTCGACCGCCATCTCGAGGCACACTTTCGAGCCACCCGTGCTCGTCACTCGTGTAGAGCACCGTGATCGAGACGGGCGCTTCGGCCGTCTTAGGGGGTGGTTTGTCGTGCGTGAGCGGCGGTGATGGAGCTGCAGATCCGCATCCTGCGAGGTGCAAGGACACGAGCAGGGCGAAAAACCAGCGAGGCGATGTGAAGGAGGCCATCGGACGCGCAGTCTAGCCGATGGTTGGGCGCTCTGAAACCCGTGTCGAACCATGCGTGCGCGCCGCTTTCCGGACGCGACGCGCTCTGCTACAGTCGACGCACCGGGCGATGGACATCCGATCGAAGCTGCTCGCGCTGCTCAGCCCTTGGCCTTTGGGGCACGAGGTTTTACCGGGCGCGCGGCTTTCAGGGGCATCGACCGAGCTCGGCATGCGTCTTCGTTTCGAGTTGGAAGATGGCATTTTGTGGATGGATGTAGCGCCCATCGAATACGCCAAAGCTCACGCTGCGCGGAGCGAACGTCTTGCATTCGGTTATCGCACGGAAGGTGATCGCCGCGTGATCGATCCGCAATTCGGATTGCTCCTGTGCCGTCGTGTGGCGGCGCAAGCGACGCTGAATGAAGAGCGCGTCTTTGCTGCGGTCGAAGAAGAACGCACGGGCGATGACGGTGCCCGCATTCGTCGCGTGGACGTGGATGCGCTCCTCGAACCAGCGGGCACGAAAAACCAATCTTTTTATACGTTGAGCCCCTACGTTGGTTGTAGTATCGGTTGCCGGTTTTGTTATGCGTCATCGAAAGTGGATCCGATGCGTGCGGTGCTCGGATTGCCCGCCGTACCATGGGGATCGTACGTCGATGTTCGTCGCAATGCACCGGAGATTCTCGCGGGCGAGCTCGAACGATTGCCTGTTTTGCCCATCAAGTTTTGCCCCGTGGTGAGCGACCCTTATCAGGCGATTGAACGTCGAGAACGCTTGACGAGCCAATGTTTACAAGTCATTCGTTCGGCGAGCCGCGTTTGGCCCGTGCTGCTTCTCACGAGGTCCAACCTCATTCTCGATGACGTGGATTTGATTGCGTCGATGCCGCGTGTTTTTGCCGGAGTTTCACTGCCGACGATCGATGACGACGTGCGCGCCCATTTCGAGCCTCGCGCCGCTTCGGTATCGGAGAGGCTTCATATCTTGCGGACGCTGCGCAGTGCGGGCGTTTCGACCATCGCCATCGTGCAACCTATCTTCGACGGACCGCTCGAAAAGCTCGCGGATGCGCTTGCAGAAACTGCGGATTCGGTGAGCATCGACGTGCTTCGGGGCGTCATGGGGGCCGAGCGCGAGTTTTCCGATGCCAGGCACGCGCCCACGCGGGAGCAGCAATGGCAAGTTGCTCGAGCCCGAACGCTCGCGGGGATGCTTGGCGAACGCGGCGTTCCCGTATGGATATCCGAATTGCCTCCAGGGTGCTGAAAAGGACGAGGGAGAAATCATGGAACAGTCCGGACCTGCGGCGGATGGGCGCCCGCTACGCATTGGCGTGATTGGAGGTGGAACGGCGGGATATTTTGCAGCATTGGCGATCAAGCGCCGTTTTCCGCATATCGACGTGATGATCGTCGAATCGAGTCGGATTCCGATCATTGGCGTGGGTGAAGCGACGACGACGCTCATGCCACCTTTTTTGCATGCACAGCTCGGGCTCGACATCGTGGAGCTGTTTCATGAAGTAAAACCGACGTTCAAATTGGGCATCCAATTCGATTGGGGGTTGCCGGGGGATTATTATTTCACCTATCCGTTCGGCGAAGCGCAGCCCGTCGAAGCTCATGTTTTCGAGCGCGATTTGCGGCTGCAATCGCTCACGTCGCTCCTCATGGGAGAACGTCGTGCGCCCATTTTGCGCGGCCCAGAGAACGAGCTTCATTCCCTCTTGCCGAGCCTGAAGTTCGCCTATCACCTCGATAATGCACCATTCGTCGCATTCTTGGCGAAGTCCGCGCGCCGAATGGGCATCGATCATGTCGACGTTGCCATCGATCATGTCGTGACGAGCGGCGAGGGGCGAATCGAAGCACTGCGCTCGAACGATGGGCGGGAACTGCAATTCGATCTTTACGTGGATGCGACGGGATTTCGTTCGCTTTTGTTGGAACGTTCGCTCGGATCGCCCTTTCAGAGTTATGCGTCCAGCTTATTTTGCGACACGGCCATCGTCGCCACGGTCCCGCAGCGAGATTCGATTCAGCCGTATACGACGGCGGAAACGATGGATTGTGGCTGGTGCTGGCGGATTCCCGTGGAAGGTGAAGACCACCGAGGGTACGTGCATTCTTCGGCGTTCATCGACGTCGATGCAGCAATGGCAGAAATGCGTGCGAAAAACCCCGGTATGGGCGAGCCGTGGGTGGTGCGCTTTCGATCGGGAAGGCATCGCGAATTTTGGCGAAAAAATGTCGTGGCCGTGGGCAATGCGTATGGATTCGTGGAACCGCTCGAATCAACCGCGCTGCACATGGTCATCATCGAAGTGGCGTATTTACTCGCTGGAATCGAGGCGATGCAGGATCCGAATAACGACGAGTCATTCGCAGCTCGGGCGAACGATGCGGTGGGGGCGCATTGGGATTACCTGCGGTGGTTCTTGTCGGTGCATTACAAGTTCAATCGAAGGCTCGATACACCATTTTGGCGCGCTTCGCGTGCCGACGTCGACGTGAGCGGCGTTCGGCATCTGCTGGATCGCTTCGAACGTGAAGGCCCGTGGGTCGTGAAGCAAGGGCAACGCTTTGAAGTTGGGGACCCCGCATTTGGATACAGTGGCTTGATGATGATGCTGCTCGGGCAACGTGTACCGTGCCCCGAGCCGGTCGTGACCATGTCGAGGGAAGCGTGGCAGCTTCAATTGGCGAAGTATCGCGGCTTGGTGCAAAGAGCGTTGCCGCAAGACGAAGCGCTTCGCGCATTGCGAGAGCACCCGGAAATGCTCGTGCGATTGACTCGCGCGCCCGGATCATGGTGCGCGTCGGATGCCGAACGGTTTTCCGTTGCAAATGCAATGAAAAGCTCGTCGGGATGAGCCGTTAGCGAATGGGCGACAAACGGCGCGACAAGACGGGTGCATCGGGCTCGAGCCACACGAGGAGCTTTTCTCGATCGCTGGCATATTTGACGATGTTTCCCATCGCGGCGTGGCAAGCAGCTTTGTTGCCGCTGCCCACGACGACGAGCAAATCGCAAATATCGACGATGAATCTGGCGGCGCTCTCGAATGCTTCCAAGTTGAACGTCGGGTGATCGAGGACCGTTCTCGCGGTTGCCGACGTGTGCAAATAAAGGTATTCGGAGAGATCGTCGGGCGTGGCGAAGAAGTTCTGAAAGTTTTTGCAGGGAATGACCACGGACAGCCGCATACCCCGCTGCTTTGCAATGGAGGCAAAAAGACGATCGGTGGCTGCCGCAAGCAATGTTACCGCTTCTCCGCCTCGGCCCCCATGTTCAGCGAGCACGTTTTCCATTCGTGAGCGAATGGACGCCCATTGCGAAGGAACATGATGGTACGGATGGCTCACGATACCAATACGTGAATGGACGGCAGCACGTGGTGCGGAGTCGTGTATCGCGGCATGTCGCCCGCGAGATCGCGCGTACGCAAACGGAATGCGCCGAGTGACGCTTCTCGTTGCCAGCGAAGCGAGGGCGCGCTGCTCCGCGGTTGTATTCGTCGTATTGCTGGCCGATTTGACATGCCGTGTTTTCATCGCGAGCTCGGATTCGAGGTAGCAGGTGCCCCATCCGTCGATTGTAGGGATGGATCACGTTTCGGGGACTCCTGAGCATTGGTCCAGCGCAGGAGCATGACGATTGCAATGGCCAAGGAAATGGAAGCAACGATGGTGAAAACAGCCGTGAAACGAAGGTTTTCGGGCGCCGCCGGGACGGCCGAGCTCGGCGACTCGAGAATGTTCGGATTGAATTTGAATTGCACGGATCGAGATAATTCGCGTATGTCGGGATTCGATAGGACGGACGTTAGAGCGATTCCTGCGTCCGTGATGTCTCGAAAATGATCTGGGTGTTTGCGTGTCGTTATCAAAACGAACCAAGCATCGAAATCGTGGGGCAATCGAATGGATTTCCGACGCATTGCTCGAACACTCGGTGGTTCCGGCGCGCCGCCGATGATCGAGTTGCAGAGCGCCATGAAGCCCAATCGATCGACTTCTTCAATCCAATAGGGTTCCCCCACGAGCAACGTATAGGCCATGTGCCCGAGCGCATACATGTCGTCGAATTCACAAGCCTCCGCGCCCTGGATCTGCTCGGGCGACGAATAAAGAAGCATTCGCCCTGCAAGAGCCGCTTTGGGGCTCGCATCCTGCAATGTCGGCTTGCGCGGACGCCCCTTCAAAAGCCGCAGACGCGGTGCCCCATCGTCGCCTTTGGTCACGCGCAAAAGGTCGAGCGATAGGCTGCCATGCGATTGCCCAGACGTGTGAAGGCCCTCGAGAACCGATATGAGAGGCGTGAGGTAACGCAAAGCGTCACGTGGCGACAATCGACCCGCATTTCGCAATACGGTTTCGAGGTCCGTGTCCCTGTCGACCGTTCCCGATGCATGCTCTTTCGTCAATATGGTCCGGTCTACCCCGTTGGACACTGCGCCCACCCATGACGTCAAACGTGTGAATGTTAGATGCCTCGCAATGTCGATGTGGAGACACACGTGAGGCATCTGGGTCGTTCCCACGGAGGAGCCTGCGTGAATGGGAATGTTGCATTTATGTGGCACGGATCTCTTCTTCTTTTCAGAAGATGGACCCATTACACATGCGTGGCCATACCACCGAAGTGGTATGGCCGGGTGGCGAGGTCTTGGCAGAAGAGCCTGTTAGCGCGAGCGCCGACGGCTTCGCCGAGACGCGAATGCGAAAGCCAAGCCGATGGCGGGGAAGAGGGGTGAAGTGTCGTGGTTCGAGCCGGCCACATCACAATCGCAACTGCCAGCTTCGCCGGGCGTAATGCCATTGCCGCCGGTGTTGCCGCCGCTACCTCCACTGCCTCCGTCACCAGCCATACCACCGGTGCCGCCTTCGCCGCCATTGCCGCCGGTGTTGCCACCGCCCGATCCGCCCGAGCCTGCGCCGCCGCTGGATGACGACGAAGACGAGCCACCCCCGGCAAATTCGACGATCGCCGTTTGAGAATACGATTCGGGTACGAGGGTTTGCCCACGCATACCTCGAAGCCATAATCCCATTTGGCCTTGAGGAAATAGCTGCCGAATTTGGGTGGTCCGAGAACATCGAGATCGATGGTGACCGTTTTGGTTTGTCCGGACGCTAGATTTCCGACGGGAACGCCAGCGCCGAGTTTGGTTGCGTCGACCATGCCTCCACCGGCGTCGCCGGGAACGCCGTCGATGGCGAAAGCTGTAAGACCGAGGGAATCTTCGAGCGGCAAGCTGAAGAGAATGTTTTCGGCGGCAACGTCGCCATTGTTTGCGAGCACCGCCGTCACCTTGAACGTGTCGTTTTGCGCGACGATGGGCGGCGCGTCGATGGAGCTGCTCGCGGCACCCTTGAAGTCGGGCGCATTGACGTCGATCGAGAATGCCGCAAGCACCGGGACGAATGAATCTCCCGTGGTCGTCGTGCGAATGACCGCGGACGTCTGGCCATTCTGAAGCTGATTGTTCGCGGAGCTGACGCCAATCGTCGTGACGTCCCAGCCTTGTCGTCCGCCAATCGTGTTCGTTACCGCAAACGCATCATGATTTGCCATCCCAAACGAGCCACGTGTCGAGCATGCCGGCGCTATCGTTGATTTGTGAACAAAGAAGTTGTCAACTGGATTGTTCGGTCCTGACAAACCGGCGAAAGGACCCGCGGCCGTGGGCGCAATTTGAAGCTTGTCACCGCCGAGATCGGCATCGCCTTCAATGGTGCTCACGACGATGTCGCCTTCGACGATGCCTGCGGGCGGAGCGCAGAATCCACTTATCGTATAGTCTTGCGTGTCATTTTCGTCGACGAAGGATCCTCCTACGAAAATGCTGAGATTGCGCATTGCCGCGCCTTCGTCTCGATATGCGACCACCAGTGTCCATCCGGCAGCATTCAAGCTATTGATCGTGGTCGTTTGCGTTGCCGGCACACCCGAAACGGAATACGTCCCTTTGCCTTGTTGCTTGACGAAGTCCGTCACGTCCGCCGATCGCATGTAATACCGCACCGCGAAATTACCCTTCGCCGTTTCGGATATCGTGAGCTCCGTCATCGGATCCGGGGCCACCATCAGCACGGCTCCATTCGCCTCGAGCTTCACGGATGAACCAAGGGAGCTCGTCACGTCTTCCGGTGAATATTGATAACTTCCACCCCACACGAGCTCGGCATAAAGCACTTCCGCTTCGGGCAAGTCGAGCACGGCAGTCGAGCCATTCTGCATCCAATCGTAGGTCGTTCCCATCGGCCACGGGTTCGCAGGATTGGCAGGCATGTCGTCGACCGTGTTTCCGAGCGACACGAACGTTCCAATCGAATCCTCGATGCCTGGCCCGTTTACGTTCAGCGCTTTGCTCAGACCGAGCGTGTTGCCGGTACCGACGATGCCTCCCGGGACCGTCGCGGTATACCGTAGTGCTTGTGCTTCCGCCGTCGCAGGTAGTGCTGCGGCAGTGACGATTGCGAGAAGAAGAGGGGCGTAAAGCTTCATGGAAAACAGGTAGCTTTGCCGAGCGCGAAGGTCAAACGGCTTGAAGTTGCCCGAAGGGACTAGGGTGCGTCGTCCGCATTGGTTATGATGCCGCCGCTTTCGAGACGCCCATGAACGAGACCGCTCCGCAGATCGTCAAGCCACGCGCCGCGCCATTTCCGTCGCCTCGCGTTCGAATCGACGCCATCGCCACCGTGATGCGCCGGCCATTGCCAAGCGGCGTGCGCATGGAATTGCGACCACCCAAGCCCGTCAGTGCAGCGTGGGATCAAGCGTTGCCGCTTTTCGACGGCTGGACGCAAACAGGGTCGCTCATCGTGTCGGCGTCGGGGTTGGCCGATGCGCCATTCTTCGTGGGACTCGAAATCGAAGGCGTACGCATCGGTGGCGTGATGGCCGCCGCGATCACACAAAATCCCGATGAACCGAGCGGTTTTCCTTTGAGATCGAAGCATCGCTCGGCCAGCTCAAGCCCTTCGCCGGAAAACTCGTCAAGCTCGTCGCGCTCGTTTCTGCGTCGGGATCGCTCGCCGATGCGCGCCGCGTGACGCTTGCGCGAATGAATCTCGTTGCAGTGCCCGGCGACGGCCCCGTAGTCACCACGGTGGACGTCCTCGAATCGACGGATTCGGTGCTCGTCGATGCGCCCGAACGACGCTTGTTCGACCTGCAAAACCCCGAAGAAGGCTTTTGGATCGGAACGGGCAAATGGCGTCTGCGACTCTTCGCGGATTGGGCGAAGCTCGAAGGCGCGCCATTTTCACTCGATACGCAACCCGCGCACATCTCGCATCGATGGCAACGCCACGACGAGACGCCGCAAGTGCTGACGGAAGACGTCACGCGTCGAGCTGGTGGGCGACAAACCTACGCCGAGTTTTCCCTGGACTCGTCGCACGTGGATCTCTTGCCGATCCCCGAAGAAGGCAAAGACGTGCCGCTCGATCTTGCCGTCGAACATTCGCTACGCTTCGGCGAGCATTCGGCCGTGTGCTCGTGGCATGCAGGGCTTCCGATCCGCCTGCGCGATCCGCGACCGCTGCTCAAATCGTTTCAGCGTCTCTCTGCCGTGGGCATCGACTTTGGTTCTTCCGCGACGGTCGCTGCGCTCTATCAAAAGGGCTACCGCTCGCTGCTGCGCCTAGGAGGCTCGATCGCCGACGCCGTGAAATCAGCCGAAAACCCGACGTATTTGCTCATCGAAGACCACGAGCGTCTATGGTCCGAAATGGAGCGCGTCGCCTCGTCGGATGGGTTTCGGTTTCCAAACCTCTTGCGTGTGCTTCGTGGATCTCATGCCGCGCGCGATGCGATGACCGATTCGCCGAACGCTGTCTTGGGCGAGCTGAAGAGTTTGCCCGAGCGCGTGATGATGCTCGATCAATCGCCGCAACTTCGAGATCGCGAGCGGCGCAAGGACTTCTTGCTCGACGAAGCTCGCGTCCGCATGCTCGTGCGCGCCTACGCGTATCTGCTCTCGCGTGCGATCAACCGCCCAGGGCAAGACGTGTACTTGCGTTATTGGCTGACGCATCCTGCCAAGTTCGACGACAAGGCGCGCAGGCTGCTCGAGGAAGAGATTCGGCACGGGATTTTGCTTGGCATTCCCGAGGGGATCAGCGCCGAGGACGTGACGGTCGAGATGAGTGCGAACGAGCCCGAGGCGTTTGCCGCGGAGGTTTGTCCGGAGCTCGCGGCGTATCCGGAGCTCGAGCCCATCATCGAAAAGTTCGGCGAGATGCGGTTTGCCGTCTTCGATTTCGGCGGTGGAACGCTCGACATTGCATGCGGAAGGTTCCGTCCTGCAACGGAAGCCGAAGCCGAGGAATTTGGTGGTCGAACGGTGATCGAGACGCTTCAAGTGAGCGGTGACGATCACTTGGGCGGCGACTACCTGACGCACGAGCTCGTGTGGCTCACGCATCAACACGAGAAACACTTGCCCGAGATGGAGGCGAAGGAGGTGCCGATGATGCGTCCTCAAACGGTGCCTCCGAACAACTTGGCGAACAAGCCTCACCTCTACAAACGCAGTTTGGCTGCGCGGCAGAACCGTTTCCGATTCGAGCGAGAGCTTGGGCTCGAAGAGGTCAAGTTTGGTCCGACAAACCCTCCGAAGCAGGTCGCGGGACTCATGGCCGCGCGGCTCGACGGGACCGAAGTGCCGCTCGAGTCTCTCGGACAGGACGTTTCGAGTTTGCACGCGTCGCTCGACGCGCACCTCATGGCGCGCATTCGTGATGGTGTGAAGCTCATGAAGAGCATGCTTGCGATCGCGCCTTGGGGAGGTGAGGGGACGTGGAAAGAGCAAGGCGTGACGATTCTCTTGGCGGGCAATTCGTCGCGAAGTGCCTTCGTAGAAAAGGCGCTCGCGGAAGAATTGGGCATGAGCGACTTGCACGTGTGGCGGCCTGGTAGTGACAAACCTTTTCAGCAAGTCGTTCTCTACGAAACGCCGCAACGAACGGAGCGTGGGGTGACGATCGTCGGGGTTACGCCGAAGAGCGCCGTGGCGCTCGGAGCGCTGAAGATTGCGAACCACGAAGTGCACTTGGTGCGACGCGCGCAAGGTTTCCGTTACTTCGTTGGAGATTTGCGCGGGTTTCCGCCGAAGTTCACGGCGCTCGTGCAGATGGGTACGGCGGTGTCGGATCCGAGCGTATTCGGGCCGCACTACGTCGATTTTGGCAAGTGGGACACGAAGACTCCGCTGCGTGTTTCGCAAGAGTTCGTTCCGGGAAAGATGACGTCGAGCGATCCGCGCGTGTCGCTCGTGCCGACGGGTTTGCCCCCGGGCCTCGTGGGTCGTTTGTTCGTGTGTGTTTCAGGCACGGATGAGCTCACACTCGCGCTTCAACGTGACGGTGACGAGCCTGTCGTCGCGACGTGTAATCTCGCGAAAAGCATGCGTTGAAGGTGCGCGACCATGACGTTGTCGTTGACATGTGCAGCGCTCGTGGTCGCATGATCGGATCGGAAGGAGGAGCAAGTGCTCGACCATCTCGACATCGATGAAATGCTGGCGCTCACGGCTTCGTGGGTGGAACCATCGCAAACGCGTGACGTTTTTCTTTCCGTACCCGAGATTGCGCCGCTGCATCCGAAGGTCGTGCAGACGCATCAGGCGCTCGTTGCTTCGAAGACCGCGCGCGCTCCGCAAAACGAGCTCAAAGCGTTGCTCGAAGAAGAGACGGTGGTCGATGCGCGTCACGATCATCTCGCGCGCGGGATTCATCTTGCGTTCGAATCGCACATGCACTTTTTATTGGGTCAGGATCCGCCAGATTTCGCGCGAGCTGCGACATGTCAATTGGCGCAGCGAAAACTTTTTCCGACGGGATTGACGATCGTCAATGCGTCGCTCTTGGCGGAATCGGGAAACACGGCGCGCGTGGGGCGCATGTTGCGAAATCAGGAAAAGGGTTTGGCGGACTTTTTGGCGACGGTGCCGGCGCTCGAGCCCAACAAGACGCTGCGCGACATGGTCGATGCGTGGATCGAAGCGGGTACGGCGCTGGCGGAGCTCGAGCACAAGCGAAGCTCGTTGATGTTGAAGGAAGGTGCAATGGCGCCTGCTTCGTCGCCGCAAGCTGCGAAGAGGGCGTGGAATCGAATCGTGTCGCAGGTGCTTTTGACGCTTGGTGTTTCGGATGCGTCGCCGGATGTCGTGCATGCATTGCGTGCACCGTTCGAGGGTGCCGTTGAGCGGACGTCGATGCGGTTTTCGGGCTCGCGCGTGGGTGACGAAGCGACGCTGCCGGAGTGATGTCACGCGAGCGGAAGGATCGAGCTCGGTGCCAAAACACGGTTTGGTATGAAAAACGTTTGGCTTGGCGCAATGTAATTGACATCGTTGCTGTCGTTTGACACGGTACGAGGCGTGGCGAATGCGAGAGGCATCCGCATCGCAACCTCGAATACGATCCACGAGCGTGGACATGTGGCCCTCGCGGAGAGACCGTGTCATGAGCAAAGCGAAAACGTCGACGATGGAAGTCCAAGGCACCGCCATCGCGGTGCTGTCGGACAGGTCCGATGACTACATCTGCCTCACCGACATTGCTCGGCACAAAAATGCCGACGGCATGGACGACCTGATACGAAATTGGCTGCGAAACCGTAATACTGTGGAGTTCCTCGGGGTCTGGGAACGGCTCAACAACGCCAACTTTAATCCCGTCGAATTCGACGGGATTAGGATGCAAGCCGGGCTCAACAGTTTCACCCTCACGGCAAAACAGTGGATCGAGAAGACCGGTGCCATCGGCATCGTGTCGAATCCGCAAATGCAAATTCTCACAGCCAGTGAGTCACGACTACTGGCTGCCCTGCGTGAAGGTTTGGCATAGCTGCGCAGACCTTTTTCGACTCAAACTCGCTTCATATCCTTGAAAGCCGTACCATCGAGGACCGTCTCGAGACCGATAAAATAGCCGCTTTGGTTTAGGAAGATTTTGGCCGCGCGTGCCTTCTTGCCATGCATATCTGTCGCAACGACGTAAAGCGTGGCATTCCATTTGCCGGAATTTTTCGGCGCCTCAGTGCAACTTAGGTCGTTGCCGTGCATGATTACGAAATTCGGCCAAGTCACGCCATGCGAGCGCAATTGCTCTTTGACGTCAGCGATCGTCGGGTCCCAGGGGCGACGCTTTTGGCATGCCGCGCAATTGTCTACATCGATGTTGCTCGACTTAGTGATATCCATATTCGCTCCATGCATAAACTGCCGCCATGCACCATGACATGATCACCTGCGTGCATGCACACGTCAAGCCCCCTTGTCCCCGCGGCTGAAATCCGCCATTCTCCCACCCATGATTCCTTCTCCCGACCCGATGCGTGTGCGAATTGGCCGCTTCCTCGTCGACGGCGCGTGGAACGTCCTCTCGCAAGGTTCTCGCCTCTTGCCCATGGCTCGCCCCGAACGGCATGGCGTCGAGTGCGAATACGACGTGTCTTACGCCAATAGCGGGGGAAAAACATCATCTGCTCGACGTGTATCGTCCCGCCGAAGGACGCGGACCATATCCTGCGGTTCTTTACATTCACGGGGGCGGTTTTCGTATTTTGTCGAAGGATTCACATTGGGGCATGGCGCTCGCGTTTGCGCGGCGAGGCTATGTCGTCTTCGTCGTCAACTATCGCCTTGCCCCCGTGCATAAGTATCCTGCGGCGGTCGAGGACGTCGCGACGGCCTTGCAATGGGTGAACGACCATGCGCACGAGTATGGTGGCGACGCCTCGCGCCTGGTGCTCGCGGGAGAATCTGCAGGGGCAAACCTCGCGACGTCTCTTGCGATTGCATTGTCGTACCGTCGCGATGAACCATTTGCGCGTCGCCTGTTCGATGCGAACATCGCGCCGCGCGCCGTGATCGCGAAATGCGGCATGCTCCAAGTATCGGATCCAGAACGCTTTTCTCGGAGGAGGAAAATTCCCAGGTTCATTCGGGATCGCATTTTGGAAGTGAGTCAATCGTATTTGCCAAAAGGACCCGTCGCCGAAGGACACCTCGATTTTGCCGATCCGGTCGTCGTCCTCGAACGAAGCATCGTCCCGGATAAACCTTTGCCACCGTTCTTTTCGAGTGCTGGAACGAAAGACCCGGTGCTCGACGATACGCGAAGGCTCCACGCAGCGTTATTGCGCCTTGGTGTGCGTTCGGAGGCTCGGTACTACCAGGGCGAAATACATGCATTTCAAGCGCTGCATTTTCTTCCGAATGCGCGAGCGTATTGGCAAGAAATGCATGCGTTTTTAGAAGAAGTGCTCGCGCGTTGACTCTATCGTCGATGAAAAAGACGTAAGCTTCGCGATTCTCGTTGCATATGTGGCGGGAAATCGGCACCATCGTCATTCATGCGTTACCAGCTTTGCTTACCGCTCGTCACCCTTGCATTGTGGGCGTGCGTATCCGACCAGCAGCCAGCCGATGACCCCCCGGACGTGCCCATCGATGCTGGCGATTCGAGCGATGCGGGCATTCCTGATGATGCGTACATTCCCGACGACGCCGGCAGCATGCCCGAGCTCGTCGATGTCTCCCATTCGCGCGAGCTGCGTGGGGTATGGGTTGCCACGGTCGCAAACATTAATTTTCCAACGAGTCAAGCACTTTCCGCCGAAGCGCAGCAAAACGAGCTTCGCGAATTGCTCGATGTGCTCGCGGACGCGCATTGCAACGCCATCTTTTTCCAGGTGCGCCCCGAATCCGATGCGCTTTACAAGTCGGACCTCGAGCCCTGGAGCCGTTTTCTCACGGGAACGCAAGGCAAGGATCCTGGATACGATCCACTTCAAATATTGGTCGAAGAAGCGCATTTGCGCGGCATCGAGGTCCACGCTTGGTTCAATCCGTACCGAGCAAAATCGAGTCAAGCGAGCAATGCCGTTTTGCCTCATATTTCATTGACACAATCCAAGTTTGCTTACCCCTACGATGTTGGCCTTTGGATGGACCCAGGTGCGATCGTCGTGCAGGATCACGTCGCCGCGGTCGTTACGGACGTCGTGAAGCGTTACGACGTCGACGGCATTCATTTCGACGATTACTTCTACCCGTACCCCAACGGTACGCCATTTCCGGATTCGGCAACCTATGCAGCCTATCAGGCGCTGGGCGGCCAGCTTTCGCTTCACGATTGGCGCCGCGACAACGTCAATACACTCGTGCAGCGCGTCGCAGGCGAAATCCTCGCCACAAAACCCTGGGTACGGTTTGGCATCAGTCCATTCGGCATTTATCGGCCGGGCATTCCACCGGGTATCGTGGGGCTCGACCAATACGACAGCCTTTTTTCCGATCCCGTGAAATGGAAAGCCGAGGGGTGGGTCGATTATCTCGCGCCGCAGCTTTATTGGCCGTCCACGCAGACCGCGCAGGCCTATGGGCCGCTCATCGATTGGTGGTCGAAACTTCCCGAGGAGGGGCGCTATACGTTCGCGGGCAATTACCTCTCGAAGCTCGACAGCAGTGCGGCGTGGAGCATCGACGAATTCAAGACGCAGGTGGCATTATCGCGTGAGCAGGCGAGTTACGGGTCATTGGGCAACATCTTTTTCCACATTGGCCCATTGAAGAAGAATCAATTGGGGATTCGCGATGTGTTCCGGGACGAGCTTTACCCTGCGCCTGCGCTTTCTCCGCCCGTTTTTGCGGTTCGGGATGAAATGGTCGCACCGCCCTCGGTCGTCGTCGAAGGATCGACTGTGATGATGAGCCACGATGCGGATGTATTCGCATGGGTCGTCTATCGTGACGACGGCAGCGCTTTTGTCGTGGATCGAATCGTGCCGGCAGCGACGAAATCATTCGATTTGCCAATGGGACGATATGCCATCAGCGCGGCAGGACGGAGCATGGTGGAGAGCCAGGGCGTCGTCGTCGATGTGCTTTGAAGGAAAGCGCGTGCTCGACGCATCACGCATCGTTTTCGGGATTTGGTGCGAATGGCAACGTCACGACGAACTCCGCACCTTTTCCTGGCGCTGAATTCACGTCAATGTGGCCTCCCATGAATGACACGATTTCGCGAACGATCCATAATCCCAGACCGAGACCCTGGTAATGGGCCGCCGGTACTGCACGCTGAAAGCGCTCGAAAATCAATTCTTGACTCTCGGCCGGAATTCCAATGCCTTCGTCTCGAACGCGAAGCACTGCGGCGTCATCCGTTCGCGTGACGGTGATCGTAATCGGTTTCCCTGCACCATACCGATAGGCGTTCGAAAGCAGATTTCCTACCACCTGACCAAGGCGAAACCGATCCCATGGTCCCCGAATTCCATGCTCGATATGTAGAACGAGCGTGCAACCTTGTCGGGTGATTTCTTGGCGCTCTCGATCAACGAGCTGCAGCACGACTTCGCCAAGATCCGTCGTCGCCGGTGTGACGTCGAATCGGCCGGCAGACAAACGAACGGCATCGAGGATCTCGTCCATGATGCGCGAGAGCCTGGTGGTTTGTCGCGATAGAATTTCCAGGCGTGGCACGAGGCGCGATGCGCTCAGCACCGCATTGGGGTCGCGCTCGGCTACCCGCGTCAAACCTTCCAATTGTAGCTTGAGCGCCGAAAGAGGCGTCCGCAGCTCGTGCGATGCCATGGCGAGAAAGAGGTCACGTGCTTCCAATGCGTCGTGAAGTTCTCGATTTTGTTGTGCGATTTGCTCGATGCGTCGCAACACCGCTTTTATCACAGGGCGTTCGAGCGCCTCGGCTGCGTCGATTTCCCAGGCTTGCCACAATGCGGACCGGTTGCGCACCGAATTTTTCCACATTTGAAATGAATTGTGCGGTCCGATAGCACCTGTCGTGGGATTCATGATGGCAGGTTTCGTCGGATCTCCGCCCCAGGCCACGGTCCGAGCGTGTTCCGGACGAAACCATAAAATGACCGGCCCGTTCGCAACTCGCAGTGCAAGCAGGCCCGCGGCCAAAGGCGCGAGCGGTTTGGCACCTGGCCAATGTTCCGCGAGACGATCGGTCGCGAAGACGTGACTTTCGTGGTTGTTCACGAGCCAGTCTACCATTGCGACGATATCGGATTCGGACGGCGTGCTTCCAATCACCTTGCAGCGCCCGTTCCATACGACCGCCGCCCCGGTTGCATTGACCAGATCGAGCACGGAGGGCTGCCGTGTGGTCAGCGCATCGAGCAAGTCCTCCGTCTCGAGGGTCCCGCGCACCAATGCGGCAATGGTATTCGATGCTCGCGCCCGTTCACTGGCATCGTCGGACCATTCTGTCAATTCGATTTCCCACGATAAAATGCGCGCCAAAAGCTCGCACCACGAGCGCGTTCGGTAGGGCAGGTGCCGCGGCGTTCGATGATGGCACGCAATGAGCCCCCAGAGCCGGTCCTGTACCACGAGCGATATCGACATCGATGCGCGCACCCCCATGTTGTGAAGGTATTGCAGGTGCACCGGTGCGACACTGCGCAGGACGGCGTGGCTCAGATCGAGAGGCTGCCCGTTGCGGAGCGATGGGGATGCAATCAACGCTGCCGGCGTTGCCGCGATGTCGACGATGAGCCTCAGCCAATTGAGCTTGTACAGTTTGCGTGCTCGCACGGAAATGTCCGTGGCCGGGTAATGCAAGTGCAGATAAGTTTCCATGTCCTCGTGTGCTCGCACTTCGGCAATCACTTCGCCGTGGTCGTCCGGGTGAAAGAGATAAACCATGACGCGATCGAACTGCGTCACACGCTGCACTTCCTCGGCGACCGCTTGCCATACGCCGGGGCCGGGAGCCGCGTGAGAAATCCGCTCGAGGGCCTGTTCGACGTTGCTGAACAAATCGAGCGGCACGTCGTCCGTGCCGGGCGATTCCAATTCGACGATGGCAAATGGACCCATGCGATGAACGATTCCATCGAAATCGCGCCCGGCAGCTCGAACGGAAATGGGGCCGATTCTTCGCGACCCCGCGCTGCCGAGCGCATCGCGCAGACGACTGACGGCATCTTCGCCGACGACATCCGAAAATGTGCCGTCGAAGAGGTCCTGCGCTCGGTGTCCAAGCATTTCCATCGCATTGGCAGATGCCCAAGCGATCGATTGAAGGGCCGGGTCGAGCGCGAACAGGACACCGTGCGGTTGAATCGATCCAGGAATGTGAATCGGCTCGTTCTCGCACTTGGAAAAGTCGAGCTTTTGCGCATTCACGTCAAAATTCCTCGAGGAGGCATGCGTGCCATCCAGTAGGGGGCGCCTTGCGAGCTGCAAAAATCGAACCGTTGGCCTAACGTGTGATGTGACCGGTCGACCTCATGTCGCTTGCCCCAATGCGATGACCGCACGGCTCCGTGTTGCACTCGCAAGAGCTCTGTCTGCTCGTACGCGTCCGAAGGGACGACACGCAAAAAATGATCTTGCTTGCATCATTGCCGCGCACAGGGATTGTTGTAAGCGACCGCAACCATGGTGTAGGCTGCTGGCGGAACGAGTGTCGTGCGCGGCAAGGAGGAACGTCATGGCAGCAGCAGGTGCGGGGACGAGCGCGAAGCGCAAAAAAACGGATATGGCGCGAGCGACTCGTTATCGCGAGCTGTTGGGGGGCGCCGTCGTGCTTGCATGGATGTCTTGTGCGGTGATGTCGTGCATTGCGGACCCGATCTTGGTGGAGCCCACCGGAGGCGCTGGTGGACTTGGCGGCGCCGGCGGGGTCGGGGGTATGGGCGGCCAAGGGGGCGGTCCGGCGACCTGTGAGGTTCCGCTCGATTGCCCATCGACGGGCAGTCCATGTATCAGTGCGGTGTGCCTCGGCGGTCTGTGTGGCACGACAAACGTGGCCGCGGGCATCACCTGCGACGTCGATCAAGCCAAAGAATGCGATGGGTTGGGCGAATGCAAAACCCGACCTGGCAAGACGTGCGAAGCGGTGCAGGATTGTTTGAGCGGTTTCTGTGTCGATGGCGTCTGCTGCGATTCCGCTTGCGATGCCGTGTGTACATCATGCAACGTCGCGGGGTCCGAAGGGGTGTGTACCAATACGCCGCTCGGGCAAGACGACGCCAATTCCACATGCGTGGGCGATACCGTTTCGTGCGATGGCGCAGGTGTTTGCAAGAGCGAACTGGCGCAAGCGTGCTCGGACGACTCGAATTGCACGGCGGGATTCTGTGTGGACGGTGTGTGTTGCGATTCGGCGTGCGGCGGCCTATGCGAAGCATGTTTGGCGGTGGCTACGGGATTGCCGTTGGATGGGCAATGCGGGCCGATTGTCATCAATGGGGATCCCGACGAAGAGTGTCTCGATGGGGCATGCAATGGCCAGGGAGCATGCAAGATCGACGGAGGTAAGGGCTGCACGGCAAAAGAGGATTGTTTCAGCGGATTTTGTGTGGACGGCGTTTGTTGCGATACGGAATGCGCAGGCAATTGCGAGGCATGTACGGCGGCGCTCAAGGGTGAAGGCGACGACGGTACGTGTGGTCTCATCGTCACGGGCACCGACCCGGAAGACGAATGCCAAGACGGCGCCTGCGACGGAGCTAGCATTTGCAAAATCGACGGAGGAAAACTCTGCGCGGCCAATGCGGATTGTTTTAGTGGGTTCTGCGTCGATGGCGTTTGCTGCAACTCGGAATGTACCGGCACGTGCGAAGCTTGTTCGGTTGCCCTCAAGGGCGATGGGCAAGGTGCGGAAGGCGAATGCGGACCCATTGCAACCGGCCTGGATCCGCAAGACGAGTGTGCCAATGGCGCGTGCAATGGCGCGAACGCTTGCAACATCGACAATGGCGTGATGTGCATGAGCAGCGGCCAATGCGCCAGCGGATTTTGCGTCGATGGGTATTGTTGCGACACTGCATGCACGGAGACGTGCAAGTCATGCCACGTACCTGGGCTCACGGGCGTATGTTCCAATGTGCCTCCTGGACAGGACGATGCCAATGCTCCAATGACCTGCGCGGGGTCCACGGTATCGTGTGATGGCAATGGCGTGTGCAAGAAAGAGAACGGCAATGCGTGCTCGGCAAACGGCGAATGTTTGAGCGGATCTTGCGTCGACGGAGTGTGTTGCAACAACGCGTGCACGGAAACGTGCAAATCGTGCAACGTGGCTGGAAGTGTCGGTACGTGCACGAATGTCCCGATCGGGCAAGAGGATCCGAACGCTTCGCTGCAATGCCTTGGCTCGAACACGTGCAACGGCAATGGCGAATGCAAGAAGAAGCAAGGCGAAACGTGCACGAGTAATGGCACCTGCTTGAGTGGGTTTTGTACCGACGGTATTTGTTGCAATGTGGCGTGCACGGATGCCTGCAAGTCGTGCAATCTCGCAGGTAACGTAGGTACGTGTTCGAATGACACCAATGACCCGGGGGCTGGCGTTTCTTGCGATACCGGTTTGGTGGGTATTTGCCAACCGGGCACGAAGGTCTGCCAAAATGGGGCGCTGGTCTGTAGTCAGAATCAGATGTCGCAGGCCGAAATTTGCGATGGAGCTGACAATGATTGCAATGGGCAGACGGACGAAATGTCGCCGCAAACTGCGTGCACAGCGCAAAATCCAGGGGTGACGACGGTCATGACGTGGGGATGCTCTGGTGGCAATTGCACCGTCACCCAATGTAACAGCGGCTTCGGAAACTTCGACAACAGCGCCGTCAATGGTTGCGAATGCCAATTCGATACCAACAGCACGACGTGCGCGACCAACTTGACGACGACGAACGTTCCGCTCGACGGCTCGACGACGTTTCAAGGGAAAGTCGAGACGTCGGGCGTCAATGATGGCGACTGGTTCGCCATTTCATTCGCAAATCGTGCAGCCAACGAAGCTTACCATCCGAAGATCGAGCTCACCAGCAACCCCGGCTCCCAATTCGTCATCGACGTCAAGACCGATTGCAATACCTTTGCGACGTGTCCCAGCGGAACCGCCAATGGCGTCACGGCTTGGGAACAGCACTACAACCAATACACGACCGGTGCCGGCTGCTGCAACGACGACGCGAACCCGCGCGTGCTAAAAGTGTTCGTCCGTGTATATCGCAAACAGGGGTTCCCCTTGTCGTGCGACACGTTCACGCTCTCCGCATTCAATTTGTAGTGGCTGATCGAAGTGCCGGCGCATGGCCATGCGCCGGCAACCTCATTACCACGTACCACGAAGACCAAGCGTCGTCGGGCCGATGAAAAGTTGGGCCTGCGGAGCGAAATGTCCGCCCGTGTTTCGTTTGCGCGACGGTGAAGAAGCCACCACCATCGTCACGCCGCCCGCGAGAATGACCGCACCCGCGACGCCCGCAATCAATCCACCGAGCTGAAGACTTTGCGCGTCTTTGCGTAGGTCGAACCCCGTCTGATCACAGCGGTTCTGCGCATCGCAATGACCGTCGTTGCTCTCGTTGTTCTTCGATATCGAAAGCCCCCCGAGGGTCGCACCGATACCACCCCCCACGAGGCCCACGCCGATCGCGACAACCCCTCCGACGCGCAGCGCCGAGACGCTCGACGCGTTGACCGATTTGATCTCCTTCAATGGTTCGAGCTTGACGGTCGCGCTATCGCCTTCTTTGATGACGACGCGCGTTTGCCAGCGTTCACGTCCCGGCGCAATGACTTCGATTTCGTGCGCGCCCGGCTGCACATCGCTACCTTTTTGCCAATACAGCGGATCGATGACTTCGCCATTCACACGAATGGTAATGCCTCGGAGGTCCAGCACGTCCGGGGGACTGTCGATACGCAAAATGGTTTTATTGACCTCGAGAGGCTGCACGATGACTCGAAACGGTTCAGCCCCATCGGTTGGTTTTTTCTTGTCGTACACTCGGATGAGCGTGCGCCATCGCTTTCGTCCTGGCGCCGAAGCCGCAATCTCGTGCTCGATGGCATCTGCGGGAAACGGTATGCCCCATGTTGCTGGCTCCTGAACCTTCCCATTGAGCGTGACGGTCAGGCCGGGAATTGATCGGACATCGTCGGGGACTTCAATTTGAAGTTTGCCCAAAAGCGGAGCCAATTCAGCAGCGCTCGTCGAAGCTTCTGTCACACGATCAGCCTGACCGGCCGTGCGAGCGAGCGTTTCGGCCTGCCGGTACTGACTCCAAGCGCTCGCGAGCCGCCCTTCGCCTCGATAACATCTCGCGAGCCCGAGCCTTGCACCGGACGCATGTGGAATCTTGGTGACGACGACCTCGAGTTTTCGGCATGCAGGCGCGTATTGCTTGTCCGCCATCAGCTTGAGTGCCGCATCGAGAAGCGTTTGCGCCTCCAATTCGACGGCGGGGTCGACCTGTTGCGCCAAGGCCATGCCGGGGGCCAAGGCGAGGCACAACGCGGTAGCTTTCAAGATTGCCCAATTTCGTCGACCAACCATTCTCTTTCTCCAGACTCGTGTAACCCCTCTTTACGCAAGCATCAGTAGAGGGTCAGATCCGATGTGTTGCTTGGCGTGGCCGTTGTTTTGGTGGAAGGTGTTTTCGGTCCCGACGGCTGCTTGGCGACATTCGATGCGGGAAGCGCCACGGTCGATGACGATGGAGCCGTCGGGGGCTGTTCCGAATTCGCCGATTCGGACGGCAATGGTTGTGGCGTTGCGATGCTTGCTGTCGCGCTGGGCGCTGGCTGCGTCGCGGGCGCCTCGGTCACCGTGGGTCGTGGCGGACTCGTGGGCATTGCAATGGGTTTTTCCGGATTCGGTTCGCTCAATTTCGACACGCCAAACGCGACCCCACCGAGAAGTACGCACGCTGCGAGAATGGCCCCCATCACCCAATGGGCCTTTGAACGATCGGGCGCGGTCGTTTTCGTCGTTTCCCCCCAAGCGCCCCCGGTTTCGGTGACTTTGGGGTTTGCATCCGCAGCGGGACGGATCCAGGGATTGGGAACCGATTCAGCTCGATGCCCTCCCGAATTCACGGCCGGTGCGGCGCTCGCCACTTCTTCGGCGCCACCCCACAAGGCCAGCGTTCGAGACGGCGGACTGGCGTCCATTGGCAGATCGTTTTTTGCGACAAACTGCGATGAAGACGTATCCGGTTTGGAGAAAAGGTCCGGTTTCGCGATCAAATCCGGCTTGGGAACCAAATCCGGCTTGGGGACCGCATCCGGCGAAACCGCCACGTCCGGAAGATCGAAGGCCGGCAGCGGTACCGTTTTGGGCGATGTCGGCATTTTGGGCGGCGGATCGGCGTTCGGCACGATGATGTTTCGCGTACCCGTCGTGACGAGATCTGCTGTAATGAAAGGGCGCAGCTCGGCCATCAAGTCGCGAACCGTCTGATACCGATCTTTGGGGTTTTTTGCGAGGCATCGGAGCACGACCTTATCGAATTCGGACGGAATGCCTGCGCGCAATTCGCTTGGCGGAGTTGGCTCGGTCGTGAGCACTTCGCTCACCAGCTCCATCACCGAATCCGCATTGAAAGGTACGCGACCCGTGACGAGCTCGTACATGATGACGCCGAGTGACCAGATGTCGCTGCGTAGGTCGGCGGACTTCGCCGATCGCATCTGCTCGGGTGACATGTACCTCGGTGAACCGATGAACGAGCCCGTTTTGGTCAGGTCCGAAGCCAGTTCGTTTGCGGGTTCGAGCTCTTTCGAGATGCCAAAATCGAGCACCTTGACGCAAGGGCTCCCGTTGGCGCGGCGTGTGAGAAACAAGTTGGCGGGCTTGAGATCACGATGGATGATTTTGTGCCCGTGGGCTTCCGCCACCGCCTCGCACGCTTGATACAAATAGAGCGCGACATCTTCGACCGGTAGTGGGCCACTATTTTTCAGGACGCTTCGCAGGTCCTGCCCATCGAGGTGCTCCATGACCATGAACGGAGCGCCGTCCTCGAGGTTTCCCACGTCTTGCACGCGTGCGACATGCTCGCCCTTCAGTCGTGCCGACGCTCGAGCTTCACGCAAAAACCGCTCGATGGCCTCTTGGCTACCCATTCCTGCGGAAAGCAAGAGCTTGATTGCAAACAATTCCCCGAGCTGCACATGGCGCGCGGCAACGACGATCCCCATCCCGCCCTTGCCAAGCACGTGTTCGACGCGGTACTTGCCCAACACGACGTCGCCTGGCTGCAGCGTCTCGTACATCTTAGCGCTCCTCGAGTATCGGACGTGCCGCAACGATTGCCGATTGCGAGCACGGGCGCAGCATATCAGCCGAGCCGCCGGAAAAGCAAGATGCTGTGTGGGAAGAATCGTGCACTCGGCCGAAAGGCTCGTATTGAAGGTCAACGCGCGACGTTTTCGTGCACCCGCAGCTTTTCGACGCGATCTCGTGATTTGGTGGCGTCGTGAAATCCTGGCGTGCTCTTCGAAGTTCGACAGAATCATCGTTGACAGCGATTACATCGTCCCCGTATACTGCCAACGCCTATGAAGCCCGCCACAGGACACGAAATTCAAATCCTGGCTGTGGGGAAAGTCGCGGCAAGTGCCATTGCTTGGCGATACGATGGGCAGCTTCAAGTAACTGCCATCGCCAAGGCCACATTTGCATTCGCGCACGAAGGCGTCATGCCGCTGGCCGAGCCGCAGGAGATCTTTGCCGAAGAGGTCCGTCACGGGAGAAACCCCGCACGAAGCGTCCGGTTTGCGTCGGATCTGATGCCACAACAACGGCGCGTCGACGTGCTTTTTACGGGAAACGCGCATGCGCCATCGAACAGCCCCGTGACATCGATGCAGGTGCGGCTTGGTTTGTCCGACGGGCAAAACATGCTCCTAGACAAACCATTGTTGGTCAAGAAAAACAGTGGCTTCCGGACGATGTCGCTCACCTACGAGAACGCGTTTGGAGGCATCGGGTATGCCGAAAATCCGTTCGGTCGAGGCATGGATGACGAGGATGAACCGCCCTCGATCATCGACCCGGCTCATCCACGTCGAGCCGTTGGTTTTGGCCCCTTGTCGCGAACGTTGATTACGCGCAAGCGCCTGCTTGGTTCGGCGCCTGCACCGAATTTCGGCGCTGGCATCACGACGCTCCCTGCCACCATCAACTGGGAATACTTTCAAGTCGCGCCCGAAGATCAACGCATCCACGCGTTGCGGGGCGACGAACAGATCATCCTCGAGGGCTTGCATGGGCGGCTTCCAAAGGTGCACCTGCGTTTGCCAGGGGTGCGCGGCTTCGCGCGTATCCATGGTTTGACCCATGCCGGTGGTTCGGATGGAACGCTCTTGCAAATGCACGCCACCACGCTGCACATCAGCGGCGACGAAGAGCGTTGCATGGTGACATTCCGCGTGTCGTTTCCCGTTGCGTCCGAACAAACGCTCGGCAGCTTGCGGATCTTTGCGGGTGTCGAGCTGCCCGGTGAAACGATCGCTTGGCCCGATCCGAGCACGGCTCTTCAAAGCAGCGGCTCGACCAAGCCCAAACGCACGACAGTACCGCTGTTCTCGAACGACGCGACGATGATGCTCGACGACGAGGATGTCGAATTCCTCGATGACGAACCGGCTGCTCCAAAGCCCGCGGGAATCTCGGACGAGACGTCGTTTCTTTCGGATTCGCACGTACGCATTGCGCCGGGCAAAGCGTTGCCCTTTGCGAAAGCGCGTGGAGACGAGGCCGCATCGCTGCCCGTATTGGGCCATCGAGCGCCCGCTCCGGATGCGGGAAATACGCTCTGCATCGATATCGATGCGGGCGATCCGGCGCCCGCTGCGCCGGCGTTTGTCGCGCCGCCCCAGCCGCCGCTCGTCGCAGCGCCGATCGAGCCGATTACGCCGCCCCCCGTCATGGCATCGCCCGTGGCTGCGCAACCACCAGCTCCGGTTGCCGCCGTATGGGCGCCGTCTCCCGCCCCACCCGCCGCGCCTGCCTGCGCCCAAAAAACGACCGCGTCCCCCACCGCCACAGAAGTACGATGTCCGCGCCAAACTCTATGGCGCCCGCCTCAAACCGCGATAGCCCTCCTGCACCGGAGATGACCGATGGCCGTCCACCCGATCTTGAATTGCTTTCTCGAATCCAAACTGGGTCGATGGGACCATGTACAAATTCATCAACTCTCCGGTCGAGAGACCATCAGCGAGCTTTTTTCCTTCGACCTCGAAGTCGCCTGCGATATCGGGCACGAATTGCCCGAAGACGCTTTGCCCGGTGGCGAGGTTTGTCTGATATTCGAGCACGATGGGCTCGAGGTTCGTCGTGTCCACGGAATTCTCGGACCGATGCGCAGCCGCCTCGAACCGCCTGAAGAGCATGCGACCTACAAGCTGCGCATTTTACCGCGTGCCTTCCGAATGACGCTCGTCGAAACGCAGGAGGTCTTCGTCGACCGCAGCATTCCGGACATTCTGCGCGACAAACTCGAAC
The DNA here is from genome assembly GCA_016715885.1 of Polyangiaceae bacterium. Classification (NCBI taxonomy): domain Bacteria; kingdom Pseudomonadati; phylum Myxococcota; order Polyangiales; family Polyangiaceae; species Polyangiaceae bacterium. The sequence goes on along the minus strand of JADJXL010000025.1, from coordinate 411,964 downwards.
GAAATGGATTCGAACAGGTCGATTTCGAGCTGCGGCTCGTCGAAGAGTACCCCGTGCGTGAGCTCGTCGTGCAATACCGCGAAAGCGATCTGGCCTTCATCCGTCGTTTGGCCGAACATTATGGCATCAGCTTTTTCTTCGAGCACGAGGACGGCTGCGACAAACTCGTTTTCACGGATCACCAAGGTGGATTTCGCCCAGCGGAAGGCGTCGAAGAGATTGGTTTTCGTGCGCGAGGTGAAAAAAGCGACGTGTATTCGCTCGAGCTGTGCAGCGACTTGGTCCCGACGACGTACATCGTGCAAGACTACAATTACCGAACGCCGCAGGTGGATCTGACGGCGCACCACGATATCGATTCGGGCAGTGGTGGGGGAGTCGTCGAATACGGCGCACATGTCAAGACGCCCGAGGAAGCCAAGCATTTGGCGCAATTGCGCGCACAAGCGCGGCAGGCGATGCAGCGCATATACGAGGGTCGAAGCACGCGAGAAGGTTTGTCGGCGGGTCGCAAAACGACGCTTTTGGATCATCCGCGGCTTTCGAGCGCCGAACCACTCTTGCTCGTCGACGTGCAGCACGAAGCGACATTTCCTGGTTTTTCGGAGCAAAAGAACAAGGACGCTTCGTATCGGAACACGTTCCGCGCCATTTCGTCGAGCATTGTGTATCGACCGCCGCTCAGGACGCCAAAACCGCGCATCGATGGCACGGCGACGGGTATCATTCAACCAGGGCCGGGTGGAGCGACCGAGGTGACGCCGCAACTCGATGCCGAAGGACGATACCTCGTGCAAATTCACTTCGACACCGTGCTGCCAGGTGAACAAAGAGCGTCCCACCGCATTCGAATGGCGCAGCCTTTTGCCGGGACGAACTACGGAATGCATTTTCCTCTGCGGCCCGGCACCGAGGTGCTTCTTGCATTCACGAATGGTGATCCTGATCGACCGATCATCGTCGGCGCTTTGTTCAATGCGACCACTCCATCGCCCGTTGCCAGCGCCAACGCTACCAAGCATCAAATCAAATCGCCTTCGGGCGCCATCTTCGAATTCGGAGTCCGTTCTTAGCCCAATAGGATGAACCCATGAGCAATTTCACGACGGATCTCGGCGATGATTTCATTGGACAGGCTGGCTCGGGCGACGGCAGCTATGCGCTCGTGAAGGTTCCTAGCCATGGAACCGATACGTTTTACTTTAAAAACAACGACAGCAATACGGTCACGATGACGTCGTTCTTGCGGATCGGAGCCGTGCCGAGCGACGATCCGACGACGGAACATGGCTGGGATTTGGCGAAATTGGTGGTGGGTTTCATCGACGATACACGCACGCGCGACGTGGATACCGCCGCTGCCAGCACGCTCATCTCGACAGTCGTCGAAGGCACCGGTGGCGGGTCAATCGCTTCCGATCTCCAAGATCGAATGATTTCCTTCTATGCAAGTGGCGTCGGAAATGGCAGCGTCACGACGGATCAGACGAAGCGGATCCAAGAATCGAAAAAACTGCATTATCGCGGCGGTTGGCGCGACCATTCCGACGGCAATCGCATTACGACGACGCTCGGTGACAAGGTCGAGGTCATTCGAGGCAACTACAAAATGGCGGTCCTCGGGCGTCAGCCAACCGTAAACGACCCCGTGGACAGTTTGTCCAATTCCGTGACGACGTGGGACGCTTCCGGCGGCCACATTATGGATTGGCGCTTCACGCCCGGCGCGTTCACCGAGATTAGCTGGGTCAAGCATACGGATACGTTCGGGTTCGATACGTGGAAGGTCACCGAAGAAACCGTCAAGGGCGATGTCCACGAGACGTATCACGGTATCGTCACCGAACAATACCTGGGACCGTCCGTCACGACGACCACGGGCTGGAGCGGCGGCGGAGGAACCGATGATCTTACACGCGCGGCGGATGACGCGACGAATACGAGCATCCCCAAACTCTATCGCGCAAATCCCTCGCTCAACCGCGAAAACCCAACCATCACCGAACGGACCTGGGCAAAAAACATCTACGATTATAACGGATCGTCGGGTTGCCCAGTCGACTACATCGAGGAAAAAACCTACGCCAAGCGAATTCACGAAGAGATTCACGTGACGGACGGCGCCGGGAAAATCACGTCGGAGCTGCACGCGGACGAGGTGATCGAGGACGTTTACGTGGATTACCATAGCACGACGTTTCATGGCATCGACAAACGCGAATTGTGGATGGGCCATTTCGGCGAAATGTTTCTCGGGGCAACCGAATCGTTCAAGATCGGAAACTTCATCGACACTCGGATAGGCGCGAAGCTCGCCGAATACAACCTTTCTCTCGTCTTGCCACGGACCCAAGTCGATGTCGCACCGCTCGGCCTCTTCTCGCTCGCTGTGAGCGGTTACAAGACGGATATTTACTACGGGTCGATAAAGAACAATTTTGACCTCTGCACGGAGGTCATCGACATCAATCCCGGCAACAGGCAAGATATGTCGGTCAGTTGGAAACGCGTCGCTCTCGCGATATTCATCGGCTAAGCACCGGAAACGTCGAGCCATGCGCATCAAGAATCAATCGTCACTGCTCTTTGGCGCAACCGTGACATCGACGCGGCCTCCGCGACCGGAAATGACCGCGGTCGCTCGCGGGACCTTCACCATCGTGCCCGGCTCTGTCGCCGCCCCGCTGGAAGGCATTCCGGAAATTGCCCAAGGAGCGCTCACTGCTGATGTTTTTCGCGACGATGACGAGGAGCGCTCCGGGGAATGCCAGTATCCCAGTGATTTTGCCGATTTCAAACTCAATGCCGAAGTCATGTTGACGGGGTCTTGTCATTCCACGAAAGGAAAACGCATCGTCGAAAGTTTGGTGCGGTTCGAAGTCGGAGCATGGTCGAAAACGCTACGCGTGTCGGGCAATCGCTTTTTCACCGATGATCGTATTTCCGAGCCCGAAGCCTTTACATCCATGCCGCTCGATTATGCGCATACGTTCGGCGGCGCCGATTTTCCCGACAACCCCGTCGGCAAAGGTCTCGACCGGCGCGTCTTGCCGAACGTCGAGCACCCGCGCAGTTTGATGCTCAACCCGGACGATCGGCCGATCCCCGCGAGCTTTGCGCCGATTTCGCCCGCTTGGCCTGTGCGGGCGTCCAAAATGGGTACGAAGTACGATGCCGATTACCGAAAAAATCGTGCACCCTATTATGCCGAGGATTTCGATTGGCGATATTGTCACGCTGCCCCCGCCGATCAACAACTTTCAGGATATTTGCGTGGGGACGAGTCAGTGGTGTTTCATAACCTTTTGCCCGAAGATTCGCGCGTGCAAACGTGGTTGCCGGGCTTGAGGCCGCGCGTATTCGTGAAGGATCGAGAAGGCCGATCGCGTGAAATTCCCATGCGCCTCGATACGCTCCTGGCCAATACCGACAAAAAGCAACTCACGTTGACCTGGCGCGGGCTCGATGCCGTGCGCGAACATGACTTATCCGACGTGGCTTTCGTGCTCGTCGTGTCCGAACCGGTCGCCGAGAAGCCCAGAAACGCCGCCCATTACCTCGATATGCTGGAGCAATTCGCTGCGGATCCCATAGGTATCAACGAGGCTTTGCCGGAGGAGCTACGAAGCGCGCTGGAGAAAGCCGAACAAGGAGGCAATGCGACCGACGAAAAGGAGCTCGATCCGGTTTCGGCTTTGCTCCAAAAAAAGCTTGGAAATGTTGCCAAAGGGGAGCAAGCGCAATTGCGCGCGACCATTGCCGCCGCCGCAGAAGCCGCCGGACCGAAGGCGGACGTTTACGGAAAGCTGCGCGAGATCGTCAGTTCCATGAATACTGCGCCGGAGGCGCCGCCGCCGGCCATTCCGCCGGCCGCTGGAGGGACGGCGCGCATTTATTTGCGTGAGCAATGGAAAGAGCTGATCGCTCGTCTTGCCGAGGCGAAAAAGCAAGCGGCGAACGCGGGCAAACCGCTTCCCCCGGAGGTGCAAGCGGCCGAGCAAAAGCTTTACGATCCGCAATTGCAAGCGCTCGATCCGACATTGCGCGAGCCTACGGATGCATTGCCAGGGCCGGGCGCGGATCTATCGGGGCAGGACCTTTCCGGCCGGGATCTGCGAGGCATCGATTTGCGCGGCGCAAAGCTTGAAGGCGCCGTGCTCATCGGGACCAATCTGCGCGGCGTATTGCTCACGGGCGCGAGCTTGCGGGGAGGCCATGCTGTTCAAGGCCGATCTTTCGGGGGCCGATTTGCGCGACGCTGATCTATCTTTGTGCAATGCTGCCAATTGCGTCGCGGAAGATGCGGACCTGCGCGGCGCCAAATTGGACGATGCCTACTTTCACCAGGCAAACCTGTCTCGTGCGCGCCTCGAAGGCGCCATTGGCACGTTCGCGAGCTTCACAGAAGCCAAGATGCAATTCGTTCGCGCATCGGGCGTGCGCTTCGACCAATCCGAATTCTCCCAGGCCGATGTATCCAATGCGGATTTTTCGCGCGGTTTCTTGACCCGGTGCAAGTTTTTGGAAACAAACGGACGCGGGACCATTTTCGAGAGCACGACGCTCGACCATTCGAGCTTCATGGACGCGGACTTGGAAGGGGCCAGGCTACGCGAGGCCCAGGGCAAACGGACGATTTGGATGCGCGCCAAGCTTGCCAGCGCCAACTTTGGTCGGTGCTTTTTGCGGTCGTCGCAATTCGATGGCATATCGGCCAAAGGTGCCATCTTCCGCGGGGCCGATGTGCGTGACAGCCGTTTTTACAAGGCCATTCTGGAGGACGCTTCCTTCGTGCAAAGCAACCTATTCGGCGTCGACTTGTGCGAAACGAAGCTTGATCGCGCCGATTTCACTCGTGCCAACATGTACGAAGCCAAGCTTTTGGGCGCGAAAGGGAATGGGACGCGATTCGATGGCGCCAACCTCACGCGAGCGCTCTTTCAGGAGGCCCGATGACGCCGCTCGAGCTCGAACGTCTCGTCCGCGAGGGGCGGGATCTTCATGGTCAATCGCTTGTCGGGATGAACCTTTCCGGTAAAAACCTAGCCGGAGCCAAGTTGCGCGGCGCGGACTTGTCCGACGCTGTGCTCGTGGGCGCTGATTTGCGTGGTGCCGACCTCGCTGAAGCTCGGCTTTGCAATGCAAACTTGCGCCAAGCGATTCTCGAGGGAGCGCATCTCGCGGCTGCGGATTTGACCAAAGCCGCATTGCAACTTGCGTTCTTGGACGGCGCACGGCTGCATCGGGCCAAGCTCGTCGAAACGCGTTTCGACCTGGCACGCATGCGCGACGCGTGGCTCGATGGCGCATCGATTGAGCAGTGTGCGTTTACGCGTGCGGAGTTGTCTCGCACGAGCCTTCGCGAATGTCGAATTTTGCAAACGGCGTTTGTCGAGGCCAAGCTCGATCATGTCGACTTCGAAGGCGCGAATCTGGAGCACGTGACTTTCATGCGAGCGGACCTCCGGCGTGCGCGGCTACCCAAAATCATGCGTTTTACGCTCTTCGACGAAGCGCTCCTTTCCAATCTCGATCTCGAAGGATCGGATCTAAAAGCGGCGGAGCTGGAAGGGCATGATTTGTCGGGTGTGAATTTGGAAAACGCGCAGCTCGAAGGCATATCGCTGCGTGGAACGAAGCTGCGGGGCGCGCGGCTGCGCAATGCTACGCTGCGAAATGCGAATCTGATGAATTGTGACTTGACGGATGCAGACTTCGAAGGCGCCGATTTGCAAGGGTGCATTTTCATTGGGGCCACGTTGCGAGGTGTCGACCTACGCGACAAGGACCTCAAGGTCGTGATTTTTTCGGAAGCAGACCTCGAGGGGGCAAACCTTTCGGGTTCGTGTTTCGAAGTTTGCAATTTCGATCAAGCCAACTTGAAAGGTGCGAACCTCACGCGGGCGCTGTTCAAGCAAGTGAGCATGACCAAAGCGGCGCTGGAGGGCGTGATTCTGGAGCGGACGACGTTTCATAGCGTCGATTTTTCGGGCATTGATCTGACACACTTGCGTTTTCGTGGTATGTCGATGGGGAATTGTTGTTTTACAGAAGCGAAGATGCAGGGCATGGATTTGCGGGGGTGTGATTTCACGTCCAGCGATTTTTCGAAGGCAGATTTGCGCGCCGCGGATTTTCGAGAATGCACGCTCTCGTATGCGAACTTCATGGAGACCAACCTCGAGGGCACGCAATTTTCTGGAGTCGTAGCGAAAGGTGCTTTTTTTGGCGCGGCGATTCTCCGGCGGGCACGACTCGACGGAGCTCGATTGCGGTACGCGACCTTTACGGCAGCCGACGCATCCGAAGCCAATTTTCGCGGCGCGGACTTGCGCGAGAGCCTTTGGGTCGAGGCCAAAGCCATGGCGACGTGTTTTGCCGATGCGCGCATGCAATACGCAGATTTGTCGCACGCTCGCTTTCGGCGGGCGGATCTTTCAGGGGCAAACCTCACGCGCGCTAATTTGCACGCGCTCGACGACGAACGAGCTGATTATACGGCAGCCATTTTGCTTTTCGTCAAACGAACGGACGAAGCGCGATTTGCAGCGGAAACGTGGGTACGGCCGGAGCGTTAGGACAAGGAGAATGTGACGATGGTAGCCATGACCTCTTCCGCAAATGAACGACCTCGCAGCTCGGGACCACTGGGTCTCTTTGCGGCGGGCGCGGTGGTCGACTATTTGGGCCCGGCAACCGTCCGCCACGCATCGGGTCCCGATGTGACAGTGGAGCTCGACGGGGGGCGACAGGTCGCCGTGCGTCTTGCGCTGTCCGTGCCGTATCAGCCTGTCGAAAATGACGTGCTGCTCGTGATTGGCGGGCCAAACGGTCATTACGCGATTGGTGTCCTGCACGGCACGGGGCGGACGACCATTGCGGTGCCCGGCGATATCGATGTACACGCAGTGGGCGGATCCTTGCGCCTTGCGGCGGACAAAGGTGTCGTCGTCGAAGGCGAGTCGGTGGAAATGCGGGCGAGCCGATTGCACGTTCTGGCGGGCGCCGTGGTCGAGAAATTCGATACGCTTTTTCAACGCGTTCGCGAAATGCTGAGCGTCCGCGCCGGACAACGTCATACGGTCGTCGACGGCGCCAGCATCGAGAAATCGAAGAGCGCAACGATATTGACGGAAGAATCGGTCGCCATCAACGGCAAACAAGTTCATCTCGGATGATCGCGGAGGGATTGCCGTGCTGATTGCTGCAAATCGAGCTCTTGGAATGATGTTTGGTTTTCCGGACGTATGCAATACGCCCGTCGGGCCGGCAACCGCCCCGCTGCCTTATCCGAACATGGGCATGAATGCAATGGCGACGCCGTTTTCACCCAACGTGCGGCTGACCATGGTCAATGCGCTCAATTTGGCATCGATCATTCCCATGACCACGGGTGACGAAGGTGGGGTGGCACATCCGACCATCAAAGGCCCGGGAACCTATAAGGCGGGCAATCCGGTCGTTCACATCAATCTATTGCCTGGTATCAATCTTTGTTGTCCGACGGCGGGAAATGGCATGAACAACTTTCTCGGTGCGGTGCTCGTGCCGAGCTTGACGAACGTCTTTTTTACATACCGTGCGTCGGACGTTTCTGCCGAGCCCAATCCCATTGCAGCCCGTCCTCTCTCCGCAACGGACATCGAATCGTTCGCCAGCCTTTCTGCCGAAGCGCCCGAGCACGTGTTTTCCATCATGCTCGACGAATGCATTGGCTATGTCGACATTCCCGCATTCAGCGCAGCAATGCCCACACGGGTAGGTCGCGCGTTGCGGAAGCTGCAGCGAGCCGGCGCGCGGGGACTGGTATTGGATTTGCGGGACAATCCCGGCGGCGAATACGATGCTTTTGTGCGCCTGGCCGAGGAATTTTCGCCGCAAGGTCAGCTCATCGGACGCCGTACGGACGCCGATGGAGACGAAATCGATATACGCGCTCGACACGATGGTGACACAACCATTGCATTGTGCTTGCTCGTCAATGCCAATACCGCATCGGCTGCCGAATTGTTTGCGGGGAGTTTGCAATGGCATGGACGTGCCGTGCTGCTTGGCCAGCGGACGTTTGGGAAAGGAATGTTGCGCGGGGTGAAGGCAACCGATGACGGGTTTGTCGAAGTCGATTTGGCGATGTGTTCGTTGCCTGGCGGCGAGGCCATTCAGGGGGTGGGACTTTCGCCGGACGTCGAAACGCATTTCGATCGCACGAGCGATCCCTTGACGGATCCGAGTATCGCTTTGGCGTGCGTTGAGCTGCGACAAATGCTCGGGGTGTGCGCATGACGGCACTTCGGGCATTGGATGGCGCCGCGCCTCCTCCGGGGCTCGCTGGCGACTTGCGTGCGCTTGCCACATTGCCAGCGCCGGTACGCGAATCGTTATGGGACGTGCTCGGTCCAAACCTCGGAGCGCAAATCACGGAAGAAGCAACGGCCGCCGTCAATGCGTTTTGTGAAGCGCGAAGGCTGCGCGCGACGGACCTCATGGCGCCCGTCAAAGCCTGTCGTTATTTGATTCGGCAAGCGGCACGTCGAAATTTAAAATTGGATGACTTTCGCGACGACCTGCGCAGTTTGTGTGGCGACGACGCCCCGTTCGAGCTCAACCTGGTTGGCTGGTACGAGCGAGCCTTGCCGATGTTGCGTCAGGAGTTTGTTTCGGCTGCGCTTGCAGCGCACGGAAAGCTAGCGACCGGTGTGGATTGGCGATTGGACGGCATTCTCATGTCGCAGGACGGCGAGAATTTGGGCGTACCCGTCGCGATGCTCACGTTCCGCTATGTCGAGGGCGACGAGAAAAAGCGGATCACGCTCCAATTCGTACCGGAGGTCATCCGCGAGTTGCATGCCATTTGCGAAAAGATGCTGCGTTGAAATCGCGTCTCGCACGTGCAGGGGACGCCACGTTCGGTTGGATCCACACGTTCAAAGGGCTTGCTTCAATCCAAAAATGTATGTCGGAGCACGTGTGGCTGCAGGCGGGTTCGTCGCAATCGATTGCCGGCGGTCCGGTGCCGCGATTTGGCACTCCATGCATGGCGTTCCGGCGGCGACGGGAAGCCTATCGATGACTTGCGAAGGGCGTGACGACGCGTCTGCGAGCACTTTGTGGCGCGGCATCGAGCTTGTCGACAGCGGGGGTGAGAGATCTGGCGGAGTGCAAATCGTGTTGCGACGCGACACCTGCGCGATACGTCGTAGTGCAATGTGCGCGCCGACGAGCCGAAACGCGATGCGGCACGCAAGCGATGGGAATTCGGCCGGGTGGAAGGGCTCGCGCGTGGTCGATTTAAAGCTTCAAGCGGTGCAAGTCGAAATCGGCGTATGGTTTCCCATCGGGCACGTTGTCGGTATCCGTGCGGAAGTCGCCTTGCTTGAACGAAAACCTGCGCGGATGAATGCGCAGGCGCACGGGCTTGCCTTCGAATGGGGGCATGACGGCGCCCACGCTGTAGCTATGGCCTTGCGGAATGTCCTTTTGTCGTCCGCCGTAAATGGCGCCGGCGACGACGCGTAGCAGTTCGGTTCCGCCGCCCGAGATGACCTGTGCGCTATCGTGATCGTGCACGTGCCCGGCCAGGTACACGTGCGCGCGGCGACGCACGAGCATTGCGGCGTCACGTTCCTCGTCGGGATGCAGCCATTCGCCATTGAAGGGGTGATGTCCGAGCACGACGACGAATTCGCGTTCGGGTGCGCAATCGTTGAGTAATGCGTTTTGGGCTTGTCCGAGGCGCAGTTTTTTTGCATCGTCGTTACCGGCCGCCAGGAGCGCGGTGTCGAATCCGACGATATGCACGGCGAGGTTTCCGCGGGCTTGTTCGCGATGTGTCCACGCGAGTCGCTGGAGCGGAGCAATGTCCGGGTGATGGCATGCAGGAGCAAAACGTTTGGCAAATTGTAGATAGGCGTCTTTGCGGCGGAGCAGAACGTCGAGCGAGTTTTCGTCTTCGAGAACCTCGTCGAGGTTTTCCGTACCTTCGCGGAGAGCGGCGAGCAGCAATTTCGACATGCGATCGCTGGTCAGCGATCGATCGGCGTCATGGTTGCCCGGGACGACGAAGACGCGGTCGCTCGTGAGGCCGAGAATTTTGAGTATTTCGTCGAGCCATTTCGATGCGGCGTCGTAATCGGAGATTTTTCCGGCCCATGCAATGTCGCCCGTGATGAAAATGGCGTCGGGGCGTGGGAGGGATTTGCTGGACCACGTCAAAAATTCGTCGCGCAATGCGGCGAGCACGGTGGATTGATGGTGCCTGTCGCCGGCTTTGGGCAGACCGAAATGCATATCGGAGAGATGGAGGTAGGTGAAAAGCGGTGCTGGTTCGGGCGCGGGTGCGGGTTTTGGAATGGGGACGGGGGCAGGGGAGGGGGGTTGCGCAGGGGCGGATGCGCTGACGAAACGGCGAAGTTTTTCGATTTGCTCGGGGCCAGCGGCTTCGACGAGGGATTTCCATATGGGATAATCCTCGGCATTTTCCAGATCGAGGCCGGTCATGAGGGAGGCGTAATCGGCGTGGGCGAGCATGAGGGCGCCGAGTGGGCCGTCGAGTTTACCGTGGTTTTGCTGAAAGAGCTTGGCGTGCTCGTTCCATGCGAGGGCGGACCAGAAGGCCCACATCGGATTTGCCGCGAGCCACATTTTCCACGCGTTGTCCGGGAATACGCCATCGGGGAAATACGCATGCAGGTGACGGCCGAGAGTCAAAAACCATTCGATTGATGCAATCGATCCGATGTCGGCCAGGAGCACCGGAAGCGCCCGGGGAGCCGAAAGCTCGGAGCGGAACCGATTTGTAGGCATTTTGAGGCGCGTGCCCAAATTCGGTATGTCCTCGAATGCAGACTGAGGTGTATCTGCTGTCATCAAGTTGGGTTCAAATGCCTTCCGAACAACCGGTTCGACGAACGAACGCACGAAAATGCGAATGAACGAGCGCGCGAAACGAGCGCGAAAATGACCTTCAAAATCGCCCGCCAACCCCTGACCGTACTCGCGGCCAAAATTCTGCACGAAATCGCGAACGAAGGTGCAATCGAAATAGCGCCCAAAATCCCGAACGAACTCCTGCACGAACGTGTTGGCAACGCGTGCGGGCAGTTCGCCGGGAGTCGCATTGTGGGAATGCGATTGGCGCAACTTATCAGAAATGAAGCGCGTCAAGAATGTCGTCAACGGTCCCGCAAAAGGAGTGCGTGATTGTACCGAGAAAAATCGTTCAATTGCCAAGTTCCCCTGCGCCAAACGTGCATCATCGCAATGAGGTAAAGGAGTCGTTGGTGGAAGACTCCTCGTTGCAAACGCCAGCGGTGTCTCGATCTGATGAGACTTTCCATCGAGCACGAGCGTTCCGGGTTGAGCGAACGTTGGCGCAAATTCGGCATTCGGATATTGGGCGGCAAACGCCTCCCGCGATTCGACCTCCGCATTGATTTTTCGTCGCACCCACCTGATCGCAGCTACGATCGTCGCATCTGATTTCACGGGGCATTGGGTGGCCCCTATTGCCCAGCCAAGCGTGCAGCGATGAACGTCTTCTCCATTCAATGCCCCAAACGCTGCTTCCCAATGCTCCGGCGTCGATTTTTCCGCAAGGAGCGTGGCAATCTCCGGTACGTCCCAAAATACGACCAGGTCCGGAAGCAACGCCGGCAAATCCGCCCGGGCAAAGAAACGCTTCGCCGAGCCCGCCACCCCGCCAAATAGCTTTTCTTCCAAATGCAACGCTGCCACGGCTTCCGCAGGCAATCCGCTCGATTGCACCTGCGCACACGCTGCCCGCAATTCAGCCTGCACGACGTCCGTCGCAAACACGCGGATGTCTTCGAGCACCACGTAAACATCGCCCTCGAACACTGGGCTCGTCGCCCACGCGCGCACGAGGCGCTCCAGAATGACGCGACGCTGGCTCTGACGAATATCGTGCCGATCGCGCAGCGCTCGCCCGAGGAGCAGCCAGCCCGTGATGTCGTCGCAACGTTCTAGCTCGTCCAGCAGTGCTCGAACGAGGTCGTCGAACATGTTGAGGCCAGCTCGGTCGCGTTTGCGCGCAAACAAATACAATCGCAGCAAGAAGACTTCGGACCAGGTTGGATCGCGAAAATGCTTCACGAACACCGCTTCTTGGTCACGAATGGTCGTCATGACCGTGTCGAATGAAGCGGCCAAGTATTCTTGAAACGATAGGTGCAAAAACGATAACTTCCCGCCACCTCGATCGACCAAGAGCCCCACGCGATCACACGCATAATCGACGAATTCGCGCATCTCCTCGCGCGCCTTGAGCGGCGAAATGGAAGGATCGCGCCGATCGGTCTCCAAGTGATGCGTCGTGAGAAAAGCGAGGGCATCGTCTTTCGAGAACAATCCCCGCGCGCCGCTCGCTTCGTCATCTGCGAGCAACCCGTGCTCTTGCACGTGAAATGCAAGCGCCTCCAAATATCCGCGCGGCAATTCGGTGGCCAGTCCCAGATGCTCGTACGCATGCTTTTCGGGCCGCTCGCGCGCATCGAGCCAACTGCGAAAGAGCATGTTCACGCATTGCTCGTAAAGCTCGCCTCTGTCTTGCGGCAAATGCCCCAAGAAGCGATGCACGAAGGCCATCAGCGTGAGCAGCAATGGATTGGAAGCGAGCGCTCGAACTTGCTTCGTCCGGAAAATGGCTTGTCGTAATGAATTTTTGTTTTCGGCCTGCTTTTGCGGATCATCCGGGAGCTGAATTTGATACCAGCGCGTCAAAAAATCGTCGACTTGGGCGTCGTCGAGCGCGCCGATGAGCACGTGATGAAATTCGTCCTGCGGCAATGCGATGTCGTGCGTGTACCCGTGAATGCGAGACGTGACCCAGACGGGGCAATCGGGATATTCGCGCCGCAATTCGCGCACGCGATCGGCCATGCGTTTACGGGCCGCGGACGAACCCACTTCGTCGAGACCATCCAGCAGCACGATGGCTTCGCCCATACGCAAGGATGCCTCGAAGAAAGCGGGATGCGCATGACGCAGCTCGGAAAAGCGGGAGCACCGTTTGGCGAGGTATTCCAAAAGCGAGACGTTGTGCGCTTGGTCCTCGAGGGCATATTCACGCAGCGAAACGAAGAGGGGAATACGTTTGGGCGGCGGGGTGTATTCGGCGAGCGTTGCCACACCGTCGGCATGCAGGAGTGCCAAGAACGTCAGCAGCATGGTTTTGCCCATGCCCGGATCGCCGAGGACCAGGACGGAGCGTTCGGCGTTCAATAAATCGGCCAGTCCCGTTCGTTCTTCGCGATTCTGTTGCTTGCGAAAAACCGTGGGAACAAAGAGATCGGCGAGGCGAATGTGGGCTTTGGCGTCTTTTTCACGCAGGGCGTCGGGCGGAAAGCCGAGCAGGTGGACGTATTGCTTGTCGCGGACGATTTCGGCGCAATACGAGCGAGCAAAGGTGCGGAAGTCGAAAGGAACGAAGCCGGGCAAATGGCCTGCGGCAAGCTCGGGGTAATAGCGGGCAAAAAGGGCAGGGACGGGGCGGAGGAGGTTTTCTAATTGGGACATGCCCCAGACGTCGACGGTCGTATAGCCTTCCCATTTGGGTTGGGCGTGGAGCCATTCGATTTCGTCAGCATTAAGGTTGCGAGGGAAAATCAAAATGGACGTGTACTGCCTCTGGTTCTTGCGGATGGCGGCTTTACGAGCGCTCGGGGCGCTGGTCCGTGCGATGACCGTGAACTTTCGTCGGTAGGTTGGCGGGCACCACAGTGCACGAAAGTCCCAGTCCTCGATAGTCGGGATCGATTGCGCAGGGCCCCAAATTGGCTGGTAACCATTGGCGATAGCGATATCGTTTTGGGAAGGGGGACCCTTCGTGGCCTACCGCGCTTGGCACGCTAGAGAACATCACACAGGTTGCGCAAATTCCTTTTCCCCCTCTTCCCCCTCCGGCAACCTCTCCACAATCGGCGGCAACTGCGCGCTCGGACGAATCGCTTCAATCCGCGTCATGCTCGTTTCTTCGACACCGCCGCGCAATTCGAGCGCCTCGTCGGCCGCTTGCCGCGCCCCCTGCGCATCCCCGAGCGCTCGACGCAATGGGCCCACGCGCTGCAAAATGGCAAGCAAATCATTCTTCGCCTCGACGTCCTGCGGACTCTCCGCATGACGCGCCTTCGCCACGACGAGCGCCCCTTCGGCAGCCTCCCGCGCAGCTCGCACATCCTCGCGCCGCAATGCAATGCGTTCGGCAATTCCATACATGTGAAGCATGTCCCGCTCCACGTTGCCTTGTCGCAATTCGATCGCCTGCGTGACGTGTATTGTCGCCGCATTGAAATCGCCGAGTGCTTCTTCCGCGGCGGCCATTGCGACGAGCGCCATTGCATGATCGGGCCCGAGCAAATTGGGCGCGACCCCTTGCAACAATGCCTCGGCCTCCTCCGCCAAACCAAGCGATTCTCGGGCGCGATCCCTGTCGAGATACCCTTCGGCCGCGCGCAACAAATTCGCAATCATGGCCGGTCGCGCACCTTCACCGCGCAGAGCAAGCCTTCGCGCTTGGTCCTTGCACATGTCCGGATCCAGGGTCGGTCCTTCGTCGAGGCGCACGGGAGGCATTACAAAATCGGTGATGTCGATCGAAGGAAGCGGCGCTTTTGCGGGCGTGCCGGGCAAATCGATGGTGAGCGTGCGAATGGACCATAAATCGCTGGCCGCAGGCGCAATGATCGATTTGTACCAATGCGGAAGCGCGAGCACGAGGCCGCCGCCCAAATGCGTGCGCAAGCCTTGGCGGCTTTCATTGAGGCGCAAAATGAGCTGGTCGTAGCCTTCACGCCAAAGCTCGTACGTCGGGTCGGACGCATCGACGGCGACGGTATCGAGCCAAAAGCAATTCGATTTTTTGGATTCGGGCTGGGCGATGGCCGAGACGACGGCGAGCACGTCGGCGGGTTTTTCCGGGTGGAAAACGCGCATGCGGCGGCCGGATTTTTCGAGGACGCTGCGCGAACGGTCGCGAAGAATGCCGACGGCTTCGGGGGATGAGGAAAAGATGAAAGCGAGATAGAAATCGGTGGTCCAATCGACGAGGCGCTGGAGGCGTGCCCACGCGTCGTCGAGAGCGGTATCGGGCTCGGGGGTCATGACGAAGGTGTCTCGGGATTGGCGCGGGTGCGTTTGATACGCGCGGCTTGTTCCATGACAATTTCGCGTACGAGCGGGTGGACGTCGTACCATTCTGACCCATCGCGATAACAAAGGACGAGGCCGGTTTCGAGAAAATGGGCGAGCTTGGGCAGTAGGTGATCGTCACCAAGCGAAGCTTCATGCGTCAAGGCGATGCGCTCGAGCCATAGTGCATTCTCGTCCGAAATGGGAACGAGCTCCCAGCGCAATTGATTGATTGCTCCTTGGACGGCTTCGGGCTCGACCGGGACCGCGTGTGCGCGCAGCGTAATTTCCGCAAAAAGACGCAAGAGGTCGCGCACATGGCCACCGGAGGCCAGAATCACGTCGCGAAGCAACGTCTCTCCTTGGTCCTTGCCGAGAAGACGATCGACGTTGCCGCGCGCGCGGACAATTTGGGCGAGAGCACGGATACCGTCTTCATGGGGCTCTCCCGTTTCCTTGTGTCTGACTTTCACGAGAGGGAACATGGCGACGGTTCCCTTGCCGTAATGCGAACCAAATTTGGGAGATCGCACCTTGAGATAAGGCGGCACGGTATACACGAAATGCACTCCCGGGATTTTCAGTTTACCCGGATGGCCCACGAACAACGTTTCCACCGATGCCTGAACGGCATCTGCATTCTGGGACGTACCACGAATATGGTCGATCGAGTCCACGAGGACGACGAGTTCGGCCGCAGCACCGTGCTCGCGGCGAAGCGCGGCGACGCACTCGCCGAAGAATGTGCAAACGTCTCGATAGAGGGCGCCGACATGCCCTGCGAGGTGTTGCTGAATGTTTTGACGAAATGAGGGATCGGTTTTCAGCTCGATCTTGACGTCGGTGGGCAAGAGTTTGCCAAGGTCGACGTTCGGGAGCCTTACATTGGTTTTACGAAGGAATTGAACAAACCTGCCCCAGTAGCCTTCTTTGATAGGGTTCTTGCCCAGCATTTCGGGCGCCGACAAAGCTTCGCCCACGCTGCCAGCGATAACGATGAGAAAGTCGCTGATGTCGACTGGCGTCGTCATATTGACGAAGTCATCCATGTCGATGAGCAGCACGTGATAACCAGCCGTGCGCAGTTTGTCTTGAAGCCGCCGGAGCTCCGTACTTTTTCCCACGCCGCGTGCGCCGCACAAAAGCCGAACGCTGTCGCCGGACGACCATTGAATCCCACGTGTGAACCGCTCGATGGGATCTTCGTCGTCGTCGGCGAGCATGGCGCGACCATGAGCATCCTTGCCGTAAAGTGGAACGTAGCGTCGGTCGGATGCCGGGTCGAGGGGACGTTCGGCCGCTACTTGGCGGAAGAACTGCTGCAAAAACTCGACATCCTGCTCGTTCATGGTGACCTCACGTCGTCGATGCGCTCGGAACTGGAACGCTGGATAAACGATCGAGCTCGATGACCGCGCGCACGACAATCACGATCACCGCTTCCTACGCGGCTGCTCGCGCATCGTCAAGCACGCCAACGCACCCACCCATCACATCCCTATTGACACATCCGCCCCGACTGGCTTGCCATGTCGCTCGCGCCTGGTACACCCGCGCGCACGACAGCGAGGAAACGCGCCCATGTGGAGTCCGGAAGGTCGTAAGGAAAACGCGAGAGAGTTGCGAAGGATCGGCGACAAAGTGCTGCGATACAGGCAGCTCTGCGATCGCTTCGCAAGCTACTTCCAACCGGATAGCGACAGCGCACGGCAGCTCAGACAGCTTCGTTCGAGGCTCGAAGACCTGCGAGCTCGCGCAAACGACCGCGAAAAACGCCTCGCCAAAGGCGTCGTCAAGATCGGCGTGGTTGGTCTCGAGAAACAAGGCAAGAGCGCGTTTCTTTCGGCTTGGTTGAAGAGCGAAAAGCTACTGCCGAGCGAGGCCGAACGCTGCACATGGAGCACCACGGTCATCGAACCGGGGCAAGAAAATCAATACGAAGCTACGGTCACGTATTACGGCGAAAGCGACTTCAAAGCGCGCATTCAAAGCTACTTCGATGCGCTCGAACCAGGAAGCGTCGAGCGCTGGGTGGGGCTCAACCAGTCCGAAATCCTGCGCCTCAAGGCCGCATTCAAGTCCCGCGAAGGGTACGAGGTCGATGATCCCGATCGCGCAGGTCGTCGTGAACAGACGGCACTTGCCGAACTGGTCGACATCTCGGCAGGTTTGTCCGAGATCAAAGCGCGACTGGGGAAACCTCCGGAGAAAATTGTCGCGACAAACATCGATGAGCTCGCGGAGAAAATTCGTCCGTTCATCGCACTGAAGGACACGAAAAACGGCAATCGGCCGTATCCAGGCGTGCGCGCGGTGAAGATTGTCACGGTGACGATTCCCGTCGAAGGCGCGATGCCAGGCGTCGAGCTGATGGACTTGCCGGGCATCGATGCGCCTTCGGACAAGGCGCGACGCGACACCGAAGATGCGCTGACGAACGAGGTGGACGTGACGATTTTCGTCAAAGACATCACGCGCCCGTCGCTCGTGCGGAACGAAGTGGAGCTTCTGCGGATGGCGCAGACGTCGGATCGCAGCATCTCGCTGAAGGATCGCATCTTCGTGGTGCTGACGAAGGTGGACTTGTTCGATCATCCGGACGAAAACGGCAATTGGCACTGGTCGCTGGCGGCACGAAACTTCCGCGAACAAGGCGTCGATCGCATCTTCCCGTACTCGAAAGTGTGGGCGCATCAAGGCGTCGACACGCAACATCCGGTGGCTCGGCAGCTCATGGACTTCTTCGGGTCGACGACGCCCGTGAGCGGCCTCGACAAACTCAAGGAAGCCGTCGAGAGGTATTTGTCGACGGATGTGGAGGCGCTCGATCGCAAGGTGACGGGCGCGATCAACGCGGAGTTCGGCGAGGTCGAGGCGCTTTTGCGCGGGGTGCTCGTGACGGTCAAGGATGGCTTGAGCGATCGCGAGTTCGAGCGGCGGGCGGAGCAAGTGTTCGACATGCATTACGAGCACATCCAGTCGGGCGAGGATCCGATCGGGCTTTTGCCGGAGATTCGCAAGCGTTTGTCGGCGTTCATGGATCACGAGATGAGTGAATCGCAGCGAGCTTCGAGGGCGCTGCGTGCGGATGCGCGTATCGATCAGATTCGTAGCGACTTGATTGCGCGGCTCACGCCGGAAGAAGCGGAAGCGAAGCGTCGTCAGATGCCGAGCCCGGGGTTGATGAACGAAACGGCGGTCGAGATTGAGATGCGCAAGCAGATGCGTGAACGCGTGGCGTCGCGCATTGCGGGGCTCGGCGAGGATTTCCGCAACACGGCGCGTGAAAGTGTAGAGCGGATGCTGCATGAAATGTTCGTCGAGGCAAACTTCGAAGGCGGGCGTCTCGAATTGCTTTTGCCCGGCGGCAAGGGGCTCATCGAGCGAATCGATTCGCTTGGGAGGTCGGGGCACGTATCGGAGAGCGTCGTGCGGTACCAGAACAACGAAATGGCGAAAGCGGACGTGGCTTTCGAGGTATTGTCGCGGTATTTTGCGCGTCAGATTGTGGACATCCTCGATGCGACCGATCCGGGCGACCGGGAAATGCGCGAGCGGGAAATGCGGGGGCTCGAGCAATTCTTTGGAATGGGAATTGCGGACAAGGCGCAGGCATCGGCGACGAGCGGCGTGACGAACGTCGTGGGGACGGTGAAAGCAAAGCTTGGGTTTGGCGCGGAAGAAAATGCGCAACCCGGCCAGGAAAAACCTGCCATTGGAGGGTTTCCGACGGCGGGGGCGGCCATGCCCGTGGCAAAGCCTTCTCCTACGGCGGCTCCGGCGGCTGGATCTGCGCCGACGAAGCCGACGCAACCTGCGGCAACGGGGCGCGATTGGTCGAAGATGCTCACGCGCGTTCGCACGGACGTCGATCGCATTTGCGACTTTTTGGAAGCATTGGCAAAGCACCCGCGGGGCTTGCAGAAATATCACGAAGAAGCGGTGCGGACGGTGCACGATTCGTGGCTCGATCGTGAGGGAGAGCAATCGCTGAGGCGCTGGGTGCGTAGCGAATGCTCGCGCATTTGGCCGCACAAGTTTGCGGCGATCGAGGCGGAAAAGGAACGGGCGCGAGCGGACATCGCGGCGCTCGAAGAGTTATTCGGTGGTGGTTCGCCGCAATCGAGCGTTTCGGCGTCGAAACAAACGGGAGGATGAACCGTGGGTCACGACCTCGCGCGCTTGTCCAGTTACGTGCGGTTTTACCAGACCGTGGTCACCCAAATTGGCGCGGCTTATCAAAACATCGAGCGGACGCATGGTGTGGTGAAATCGGCGCTCGAAGCTTATGCCGAACCGCTTTCGCCGGTGGGAGTCGCGGCGCTCGATGCGGCCATGGGCGCGCCGCGGGCATATCGCAACGAGATTGCTCAGTTGTGGTGGCCGGTCGACGAAAAGGACCTTTCGGACTTGAACGACATTTACGAGGTCGTTGGTCGATTCGGTTTTCAGGGCGACGACAACGAGAATTTGCAGCACGTGCAATGGCTCGTCGCGGGGGCTCGAAATGAAATCGTGACCCAAAGGACGCGTCTATCGGATTTGCGTGAGCTTCCGGCGAAGTCAAAAGCTGCTGCGGCGCGCATTTTGGCCGCGGAACAAGCGCGCGCAGCGGACGAACGTGCCAAAAAGCTGGCTGAATTCGAGCCGATTGCGGAGACGGTCGTGACGCGAGCAAAGCAAACGCTCGATGCTGTAAAAGCGGTGCCGTTTCCGGATTTATCGGCGGCCGAAACCGCTGCGGAGGAATACCGCAAGTATGCCACGAGGCTCGATCAGGTGTACCAAACCTGCTTGCCGTTTTTGCGCAAAGCCATCAGCAATCTGTATGCGTTCGTCGAATGCGAGCCGGGCGCGTCGTGGCCGGATACATTGCCTGTGACGAAGGATATGCCTCCCGAGCTCGTGACGGTGCCTCCAGCGGGCTCGGAGGAGCTCACGAAGGCGCGAGCGAGCGTGACGGCGCTGGCGGAGGAGGAGCTTTCGCTCGGGCGTGCGCGCGATGCTGTGGCGACGATGGCGGCGCGTCTCGAGGGGGAATTTGCAGCGGCGCAAATGAAAGACGCCGAGCTTGGGCAAGAAAATCAATACGGCGCACTTGGTGCTGGATGCTTGTCTGGCGCGCGAGCAGGCAGAGAGTTTGTCCAAGCAAATCGAGGAATTATCGGGACAGCGTGCATTGCGGGTGGATGCAACGGGCGCGGTGTTAGCGAGGCAGCGGCAGATCGAAGCAGCGGGCAAGTTGCTCGAAGAAGAATTGCGGCGTCGTGGGCAAGAGATGACGGCGCTCGAAGCGGAAATCGTTGCATTACGAAAAGACGAGCCGGTGCTGTTTGGCAAGGACGAATGGCGTGCGCGGGTTTCGGCATTGGAAGAAAAGCGGCAGGTGGAGCAAGGGATCCTGGCGCAACGAACTTCGGCGTTGCATCAAGCGCAGATCGAGTATTCGAGCATTTCGGTGGAATTGCAGACCGAGCAGGCGAAGCAGGCGCTCCTCGAGAG
This sequence comes from Polyangiaceae bacterium, assembly GCA_016715885.1. NCBI lineage: Bacteria > Pseudomonadati > Myxococcota > Polyangiales > Polyangiaceae > Polyangiaceae bacterium. Next base: position 391,318 of record JADJXL010000025.1, on the reverse strand, counting down.
GCAGATAGCGGAGCTTTCGGGCAAGCTTTCCCAATTCGAGGCGCTTGGGCGCGACATTGGCAACAAGCTCGGCGTTGCGCGGCCGTCGCGCAATGTCACATCGGATAAGGCGCGCGACGGCATCGTGACGTTGCAACAGGCGCGGGTTGAGCTTGCCGAGCGCCTGGAGAAGTGCCGTATCGAGATGCGTCATCAAAAGGACGAAGCGGTGCGGGTATTGGCGCGCATGAAGCAGATTGGTGTCGAGCGGCAGCACGTGACGGCGATGGTGCAAAGCGCGGAAGTTGCGGCGACGCAAGGGCGTGAGGAGGCATTGCGGCAGCTTGCGCTCGAGCGAAAAGCGGGGGTCGAGCGGCACATTGGCGAGGTGCTCGGGACGCTCGAAAAGTCGGTATCGCACGTGGATCAGGTGTTCATCGAGCCGGCGCGGGAAGTCGTCATCAAATTGACGGAGCCTCGGGCGGAGGCGTCGGCGAAGGTGCTCGCGGCTGCCGAAGCGGTGGCCCCTGTCGTGGACAAACTCTACACGGAGCTCGAATCGGAGCTTTTGGCCGAGGACGCGACGCTTGGGCAGATTCAGCGGGAGTTTTGCGACGTTGCGGTGGACGCTTGTCGGATGGCGTGGGGCGGCTGAAGTATTTTTGCAACAGCGCGAACGTCAATGCGCAACAAAAAATCGTGTTTGGACCTTGCACGGCTTCAAAAATTCGATAAATACAGGCTGTGCTGCGGCGCATCATAGCTTGATTCATTGAAGGCGTTTTGGAGATTATGCAGGGAAACGAGCTTGTTGCGGTTACGCGTCCTTTCGCTCGTGAGGACCGATTTCGCAGTGTGGTGCATGTGGTGTCGACATTTGGCCTTTTGGCTGTTGCGACGGTGGTCGCGGCGGCCGCACCGCATTGGGCATTACGCGTCGTCGGGAGTGTCTTCGAAGGGCTGCTCATCGTACGTGCGTTCATTTTGGCGCACGATTTTCAGCATGGGGCGATTCTTCGTCGCAGTTTGATTGGCCAGGTGATTTTCTTCGTTTACGGCGTGCTCGTATTGACGCCGCCGAGGGTCTGGCGAGCGACGCACAATTACCATCACGCGCACACGGCGAAAATCGTTGGGGCTCAAATCGGATCGTACCCCGTGATGACGGTGGAAATGTGGCGAAGGGCTCCGCGAAGCAAGCGCATTGCTTATGCCATTGCACGCCATCCATTCAATATTCTCTTCGGCTACTTGACGATTTTTCTGGGTGGAATGTGCGTGGGTGCATTCTATCGCAATCCCCGCGAAAACTGGGACTCTGCGGTCGCATTCGTGGTGCACGTCGCGCTCCTCGTCTCGATTACGTATTTCTTTGGCATCGAAACGACGCTTCTCGTGCTCGTCGGACCGCTCTTGATTGCTTGCGCGCTCGGTTCTTATCTGTTTTACGCGCAGCACAACTTTCCCGGCATTCACATGCAGCCTCGCCAATCGTGGACGTTTGCTCGAGCTGCCGTGGAGTCGTCGAGCTTCATGCGTTGCGGGCCGATCATGAGCTTCTTCACGGGCGATATTGGATACCACCACGTTCACCATCTCAATGCGGTCATTCCATTCTACCGCCTGCGAGAAGCCATGGCGGCGATTCCCGAGCTTCAAATCGAGCCGCAGACGAGTTTGTCCGTGGGGGACGTCTGGCGCTGCTTGTCGCTGAAGTTGTGGGATCCTCAGGCGGGGAAGATGGTAGGATTTCCGAAAGAATGACATCACGATCTCTGGAAGGCCGATTCGGTAACTTCATCAGGGAATGGGAAATGTGTGAGCTTCGCCGGCATGCCTGTGTCGCGGAGCTTGGCTTCGCGTGCATGCCGCGCTAAGGCGGGCGATCATGAGCGTGCGGAAACGACGGCGAATTGGGCTGGCCGCAATGTACCTTGGCGCAGCGCTATTCGGATGCAGTCGCGGTCATACGCCGCCCGAGGCGCATTCGCAGCCGCTCGTGCCTTCGGCCGCCGGAGTGCCTCTTTCTGCGAGTGCTGCATCGCCTTCGTCCGCGGCTGGCGTGACGCCGAGTGCGCGCCTCGAGGATGAACGATGGCAACGCGCCAAGGGCGAGGATCTCGCGGACAAACAGGCGCTTGCGGATGCGCTCGGAGCGGCAGGATTGCTCGACGCGCTCGACGACGGAGGAGACATCACGACGACGGCGCTCGCCTCATTGCCGCTCGCGGATGACGCCGACGTGGCCCTTGGACCTCTTGCCAAGCGAGCTCTCACGGCGACGAATGAATCACGCGAGCTGCTGCTTTCCGCGTTGCTCGGCATTGCTGGACGTCCCGCACGAGCGCGAGAATGGGTCGATCCCGAAGGTGCTGCAGAAGCGGGTGCAGCCGTATTGGCGATCGCGAAAGACGAAGCGTTGCCACGCGAGCATCGGGCGCTGGCCGTTTCCGCCGCTCGAGCTTTGGCCGAGAAAAAAATCGTGGATCCTTCGCAGATTCCAACGGATTTGGATCCGCCGTGATGCTTACGTCGAAGCGCTTGCGCATTTCTTTTCCGTATCCGATGCCTGCGCTAGGTTCGTCAGCGTGACGACGCCGTACGCGAGTGAAGCATTTCTCCATCAAATTCTGGCGAAGGCGCATGCGGCCAATGCCAGCGACGTTCACTTGAAGGTGGGGCGACCGCCTGGTGCCCGCGTACGTGGCGAAATCGTTTATTTTCGCGCCGAACCGCTCGAACCCAAGGATACCGAAGCGGTTGCGCGGCTCATCCTTGCGCAACGAAGTGGAGCGCTCGCATCGGCGCCCTCGTTCCGCGAGTTGGACGTGTCGTACGAGGTTCCGCAGCTTGGTCGGTTTCGCGTGAACATGTACGTGCAGCGCGGCTCGGTGGCGCTCGTCATGCGGGTCATTCCGCAAGCGTGCCCGAGTTTCGACGACTTGAAGCTGCCTCAGCAGGTGCGCGCATTGGCGGACCGTGAACGCGGCCTCGTGCTCGTCGTGGGGCATGCGGGGCATGGCAAGTCGTGGACGCTCGCGTCGATGATCGCGCACATCGTTGCGACGCACGCGAAGCATGTCGTCACCATCGAGGACCCGATCGAGTTCATGCATGAAGATGGTCGATCGAGCGTCAGCCAGCGCGAAGTTGGAGTCGACACGGATTCGTTTCCGAGCGGCGTGCGGTCTTCATTGAGGCAGGACCCGAACGTGCTGATGGTGAGTGACATCCGCGATGAGGCGACGATGGACGCGGTGCTTCAAGCTGCCGAGACGGGCCATTTGGTGCTCTCGGCGCTGAACGCGCCCGATCCCGAACGCGCGGTGGGCAGACTCCTTTCGATGAGCTCGAACTTGCATGAAACGCGTGAGCGTTTGGCCGAGTGCTTGCAGGCGATCGTGGTGCAGCGGCTTCTCCCGCGTGCCGATGGCGATGGGCGCGTCGTGGCGACCGAGGTGCTCTTGGGGACGAGCTCGGTGCGGCTCGCGCTGAAGCGTCCCGAGCAGAGCGTGTCGCTTCGGGAGCTCATGGAACGCGGCGGGGCGAGCGGCATGCACACACTCGCGATGGATGTGCAGCGCCTCGTGAAAGAGGGTCTCGTCGACGCGGACGCTTCACGTCACGCAATCATGAACGTTTGACATCCAACAAATGTCACCCCGCTCGACGGTACGGCATCGTTGGAAACAAATCTTTCATCGCCGTCGGTAACTCGGCACGAACGCTTTCGATTTCTCCTGCCGAAACCGAATCTGCGATGACGTCGCACACCGCATACAAGATATCGGCGGCGTGGTCTGGAATCAGATGCAGGGTTTGTCGCAGGTCCGACTGAATGGTCTCCGTCGTGATCGTTTTGTCGGGACCTTCGTACGGGCGATCGAGCGAGATGGCGAGTTTCGACGGCAGTTGAGCGACCAAGTGTTGTGCTTCGCCGGGCGTGAGGCGGCGGCAGATGTTCGACAGCGCGATGCGCAGCGCTTGTTCCGCTTGCTCGCGTGACTCGAGCCCGGTTTGTCGCTCGACGGCGCCGAGCAGGCGATTGTAGGTGTTCTCCGCGCGCGCCTCGCGTCGGCGACGTGCACGTGAACGCGTGTCCATGTCGGGCCGTGCTGGCACCAGTGGATGCGTTTCTCCTTCGGCTTTGAAGCGTGCGGCTATCTCGAGCTGCGCACAAACGACCGTACGCAAATCGTCGAGGCTGACTGCGCCCTCGATGATCAAATCGTCGAGCGTGACGATGCCGACGGGCCGGCCCTCCGAAAGAACCGGCACGCGACGGCAGGCGTGTTTGCGCATCGTATCGAGCACGTCTTTCACGCTGTCGTCGACGTCTACGCATGCGATCTCGTCGCTCATCACATCGCGCAGGGTCGTCGTATTCGAGTCGAGCTCTCCGGCGACCACGTCGAGTGCGAGGTCGCGGTCGGTGACGATGCCGACGAGCTTCTGGTTTTCCGTGACGAGCACTGCGCCGATGTGGTTGTCCGCCATGGCGCGAGCGGCCTCACGAGTGCTCGAGCGAGGATGCAGAATGACGAGCCTGGGGCGTCGGTAATTTTCGAGAGACATGAGGGCTCCTGATCGTTCGGCGATGGGTGGACGACTGCCGTCTAGCCAAAACGGTGCCGTCTTGATGGCGGCCGGCTTCAGCTACTTCCGCGCCTCTGTTCGCTTCGTCTTTTCCTCGCGCCCCGAGTCGGCTACATCGACGAGCCATGACCGAGGCGTTTACGATTCGCCGTGATTGGAGCGTCGACGAAGTCGTCGCGATTCACGAGATGCCCTTTCTTTCGCTCATGGACCGCGCACGAGCCGTGCATCGCGCGCACCATGTCGACGGCGAGGTTGAGCTTTGCACGTTGCTCAGCGTCAAGACGGGCGCATGTCCTGAAGACTGCGCGTATTGTCCGCAGTCGTCGCATTACGAGACCAAAGTCACGCCAGAGAAGATGCTCGACGTCGATGACGTGCTCGCTTCGGCCGAGCGCGCGAAGGAAGCCGGTTCGACGCGGTTTTGCATGGGCGCTGCGTGGCGCGAAGTGAAGGACGGCCCGGCGTTCGATCGCGTCTTGTCGATGGTTCGCGGCGTCAAGGGCATGGGCCTCGAAGCGTGCGTGACGCTCGGGATGTTGACCGAAGAGCAGGCTTGCAAGCTCAAGGACGCGGGGCTCGATGCGTACAACCACAACCTCGACACATCGCGTGAGCACTACCGTTCGATCATCTCGACGCGTACGTACGACGAACGACTCGTTACCCTTCGCAACGTGCGCAAAGCTGGCATCACGGTGTGTTCGGGTGGGATCATCGGGATGGGTGAAAGTGTGCGCGATCGGTGCGCGATGCTCGTCGAGCTTGCACGGCTCGATCCGCATCCGGAGAGCGTGCCGATCAACGCGCTCGTGCGAGCACCCGGCACGCCGCTCGAACACCTTCCGCCGGTGGATCCGCTCGAGTTTGTCCGGATGATCGCGACGGCGCGTGTCGTGATGCCGAAGAGCCGCGTGCGTTTGTCCGCGGGTCGGACGGAGCTTACGCGCGAAGCGCAGATGATGTGTTTGTACGTCGGGGCAAACTCGATCTTCTACGGCGACAAACTGCTCACGACGCCCAATCCGGACGAGAACGAAGACACGGCGCTCATTCGCGATGCGGGGCTTTCGACGCGCAAGCCGGTGCATACGGCCGCGGTTCCAGCAGCGGAGTGAGCGTAAGCGCTACGGCGCTTTCGTGAGAATGGCTTCCCATGCATCACATTGCGCCGTGCGGACGCCTTCGCCCGTCGTGATGGGGCTATCGAGCACGAGGTGCGGGTCTTTGAGCATGTCGTACTTGGGCCATTCGACGGCGCCCGCTCCATTCGGGCTGCCCGTTGCTCCAAAGCGGCTCCAATATCCCATGATTGAGTCTGCCAATGCCAAGTCCTCCGGCGCTGGATTGAAGAGCGGAATGTCCGTCATCGTGCGGAACACGTAGAGCAGCTCGATCCCGTGTTTGGCGGGTTGGTTTCCTTGCGCTGTTTTTGCCTGGCGCGTGAAGAAATATCGATACACGGGTTCGGTTTGCGTTTTGGAAATGCTGCTCGCGAGGATTCGCGTGGGGCACGTGAAACGCAGGTCCGAATACACGGCAACGAGCGCGTGTTGCGGCGATGGGTAATCGGCAAGGGGGTATGCCGCCAGCACGTCGGGCGCGAGCGTGCCGAAGTTGAGATTGATGATCCCCTGAAATTCTGCTTCCGTATCGACCTTCACGGTGAGCATGTCGGCGAGCTCTTCGGCATTCGTGCCAATGGCGAATGGCATGTGATTGTGTTCGCCAGCCGCGAAAATGGCCGACGTTGCTTTGGGCAGCACATGTCCATCGATGATGGGCCCGTAATTGGCCGCGTTGCTCCCGAGCGATACGCCACTGACGCTGATGGAACCCGGGATTTCGGCCAGCAATTCATTCGCGGTTTTTCCACGCAAACACATGACGCGGTCGGATGCATTCCCGCACGACGACATGTCCACTCGAGCGGCCATTGCGGTTTCCGCATCCTTCTGCGGAGTCGACGGGGCGCCGCCGCTTTGTGCGAGCGCTGCGGAAAAGAGACCTTTTGCAAGCGGCGATGCAACGAGCGTGATCGTATCGACGGCTCCTGCGGATTCACCGAAGACCATGACTTTCGATGGATCCCCACCAAATGCCGCAATGTTTTTCTGTACCCATTCGAGTGCGGCGATTTGATCCAGCAATCCATAATTGCCCGAAGCTCCCCAGGCTGATTCCGCGCTGAGCTCGGGCAGCGTCAAGAATCCCAGCGGTCCCAATCGGTAATTGATGGTAACGACAATGGCTTTGCTCGCTTCGCTCAGGTAAATGCCATTGTAAATAGGCGCCATACCCGCGAGTATTTCGCTGCTCGAGCCTTGGATGTTACCGCCCCCGTGAATGAAAAAGAGCACGGGCAGCGGGGCGCTTCCAGCCATTGCGCCGTCGGGTGCCCAGACATTGAGTGTCAAGCAGTCTTCATTGCCAATGGGTTGCTTCGTCTTGTCGAGCTGTGGGCATACCGCGCCAAACGCATTTGCATCGCGCACGTCATCCCAACATGCGGCCAGCTCGGGCGGCTTCCATCGTTTGTCCCCGGTAGGTGGCGCCGCATAGGGAATTCCGCGAAATACCCAGGATGCGCTTTCTTTCGTGCCTCGTACGAGACCGCTATCCAATGCAACGACGCCCGGTTCGCTGGCCGCTTCCACCTGGCAGCGAGCGCCGGATCCGCCGCTACCGCCCGTGCCTCCGCTGCCCCCGCTTCCGCTGCTCGAACTGCTCGTGGTCGTGCTCGTGGAGTTGCCGTTGTCGCTGCAGCCCGCGAGCAGAACGCCGGTCAATGCGAAGAATGTGCTCCATCGTGTAACGCGCATCGTGTAGGCCCTCGAGATGCGTGAGACACCGCGAGGGGCCCGAGCGTAAAATGGACGGTCGCACTTGGCGACTATCGGAGCACGGTTGCCCGATGTTGCTGCACCCACGGCGAAAGTCCGCAGTGGTTGCCCGATACATCATCGCCCGTTGCGGGTTGCGCCTTGCGCTCGTTACGCGCGGTCGCCGCAGCAATGGCCGCCGCAAAATGCAGTTCTTCTTCCGGCCCAAGCTCAGAATATGAACACAGCTCGGCCTTGTGCTTGTCGATGAAGCTCGTCGCGTAACGACCCGATTCGAATGCCGGGTGCGCCAGCAGTTTTTCGTGGAAAACGATATTGGTCTTGATCCCCGTCACGACGTATTCCGAAAGCGCGCGGCGCATGCGTCGGAGCGCCGTCGGCCGATCCGGTCCCCACGTGCTGATTTTGGAGATCAAGGGATCGTAATGGCTCGGCACGATGGCGCCTTCGTAAAACCCTCCATCGTCACGAAGCCACGGCCCGGAAGGAACGCGCAAGCATTCGATTTTTCCGGGGCTTGGCAAAAATCCCATCGGATCTTCTGCGTAAATGCGGCATTCGATGGCAGCTCCGCGCCGCGTGATGTTTTCCTGGCGGAAAGGAAGCTTTTCTCCAGCAGCAACGCGAATCATTTCTGCCACGAGGTCCGTCCCGGTAATCCATTCCGTGATCGGATGCTCGACCTGCAGACGCGTATTCATTTCGAGGAAGTAAAAATTTCCGTCTTCCCCGAGCAAAAACTCGAACGTGCCTGCGGAAAAGTACCCTACCGAAAGGGCGCCCTTCACCGCAACTTCACCCATACGCGCAATGAGCTCGGGCGTCGCGACGGGGCAGGGGGTCTCCTCCACGACTTTCTGATGTCGGCGCTGAATCGAACAATCGCGCTCGAATAGATGCACCATGTTGCCGTGCTTGTCGCCGAGCACCTGGATCTCGACGTGACGCGGCTCGAGGATCGCTTTTTCGATGTAGACCGTCGCGTCGCCAAAGGCGCGGAGAGCCTCGCTTCGAGCCCTGTCGAAAGCGCTCTCCATTTCGCTTGCGTCGTGGACCAAGCGCATGCCTTTGCCGCCTCCGCCCATCGCCGCCTTGAGCAGCACGGGGTAACCCACGCGCGCAGCCGTTGCCCGTGCTTCCTCGACCGTCGAAGCGTCACCTCCAGGCGTGATCGGCACGCCCGCTGCGGCCATCTTTGCGCGTGCAGCCGTTTTCGATCCCATCGCAGCCATGGCGCTCGCTGGCGGACCAATGAACACGATGCCCGCGTTTTCACATGCTTCGGCGAACTCGCGGTTTTCCGAAAGGAACCCATATCCTGGATGAATCGCGTCCGCGCCGGACTTTCGCGCGGCTCCAAGGATGCGCTCGATGAGCAGGTAGCTCTCTCGAGCCGGAGCAGGACCGATGGGGTAGGCCTCGTCGGCCAGTCTGACGTGCAGCGATTGGCGATCGGCGTCGCTGTATACAGCAACGGACGCGATTCCAAGCTCGCGCAACGTACGGATGATGCGGACGGCGATTTCGCCGCGGTTGGCTATGAGAACCTTACGGATCACGCCGAGGACGTAGCACACCCACCTGCCAGGAAGGAACCAGCTAAACGTCGGTTTCACTTTCCCTCGGGTCGCTTACGAGCTACGCCACGCGCCCCGTGCAAAGGCGTGATCTAGGCCCCGATTTCCCGTACGAAGGGCCAGGAGATTCGGAACCCATCGCGGCATTTCGGCCCGGAGGGGACGGCGTGCAAGCGCAACGCCCCACCATGCGAAGGCCCGAAGAGCCGCCGGTGATCTCCGTCGCCGAGCTCGACCATCGGCTGAAACGCCTCGTCGAAGGCGGCACCCAAGACGCTCGCGTCGTCGGCGAAGTCGCCGGCATGCGGCTGCACTCGAGCGGGCATGCGTACTTCAAGCTGAAGGACGAAGCGGAAGAGGCGTGCGTGGACTGCGTCATGTACAAAACAGCGCCTCCGCGAGCGCGAAAGATGCTTGCCGACGGTGCGCGCGTCGTGCTCATCGGGCGCGCCACGGTGTATGTCCCTCGTGGCCAGCTTCAGTTTGTCGCGACAGACGTTCGACCGGTTGGCCGTGGAGCGCTGCTCGAAGCGCTCGAGCGACTCAAACAACGTCTCGCGTCCGAAGGCCTGTTTGCCCCGGAACGCAAGCGACCGTTGCCGCAGGATCCGCAGGTGATCGGTGTCGTCACGAGTGGCGATGGAGCGGCGATTCACGACATCATCGCGGTTTCGTTCCGCCGCGCATCGCCGCGCATTTTGCTTGCACGTGCAACGGTTCAAGGTGCCGGGGCGGCGCAATCCATGGTCCGAGCGCTCGACATGCTCGCGCGTGTGCCCGAAGTCGAAGTCATCATCCTTGGTCGGGGAGGGGGATCTGCCGAAGACCTCCTTGCGTACAACGACGAAGCCCTCGTGCGGAAAGTCGCGAGTTTGTCCGTGCCGGTCGTCAGCGCTGTGGGGCACGAGATTGATACGACACTCACGGATCTCGTCGCCGATGCGCGAGCCGCGACGCCCTCGCAAGCGGCCGAGATGCTCGTGCCCGATCGCGCAGCTCGTCTCACGGTGCTCAAGCAACTCTTCCAGCGTACGTACCGCGCGATGAAGCACAACGTGAGTACGCGGCGGGCAAACCTCGATCGGCTGACGTCTCGTGTTGGTTCACCTGCACAGCTCGTCGCCGAACGACAGCAGCAGCTCGACGAAGCGGAAATGCGCCTCGAACGGGCGCTGCGTCGAGCGGTTGCAAAACGACAAACCGAGCTCTCGCAACTGGAAACGCGACTGGGATCGAGGCATCCACGTGCGGTCGTTGCATCAGCGCGCGGGGCCATCGGACCGCTCGAGGTTCGTCTCGGTGCAGCCATGCATCGTCGCATGGAAAGTCTGCGCACGCGTCTCGGAAGCCAAGCCGTGCGGATGGATGCGATGTCGCCGCTTGCCGTGCTTGCTCGCGGATACGCCATCGCCACGACCGAAGGCGGCCGTGCCGTGCGTAGCGCGACCGACGTTGCCGCGGGCGATCGCATCTCCGTGCGTGTCCATCATGGAGCGCTCGTTGCGGAAGTTCTCGAGGTTTTACCGGAACGACAACCATCCTTGCGAGACACAGGAACCGATGAGTGAGGGGCGGGTATTCGCACTCTTTGGCCACCCTGTGTCGCATTCGCTTTCGCCCGTCATTCACGGGGCGGCATATGCGGCACTTGGGCTTGCGTACACGTTTCGAGCGATCGATCTTCCAACCGAAGCCGACCTCGTTCGAGCATTCGACGACCTGCGCGCGGGCAAGTTTGGCGGGGCAAACGTGACGTTGCCGCATAAACGCGCGGCGCTCGAAATGGCCGACGTGGTCGATGCGAGTGCCGTGGAGCCCGGTGTTGCGAACGTCCTGTGTCGTGATGACGACGGCCGCATACATGCCTACAACACCGATGCCGAAGCTCTTGCACGCGACATCGAGACCGATTTGCCCGAGGCGCCGCGTTTGCATGCCGTGGTCATCGGTGGCGGAGGCGCAGGATTTGCGGCGGTCGTAGCTTGTCGAAAGCTCGGCTACGAACGCGTCGGAGTGACCTCTCGCTCGTGGCTGAGCCGGGAATATCTCGAGACTTTGCCGGTTACGGGCCGCATGCGAGCGCTCGGGGCCGAGGTTTTCCCATGGCCATCGAACGATCCCGGGTCAGGTCCTTTGGCAGTCCAACGGTTGCAGAGCGAATGGTTCGAGTTTGTCCGCGCATCGTCCCTCGTCGTGCAAGCGACGAGCGCCGGGATGGCCGGAGCCGACGCAGGAGAAGCCGTGACGGAAATCGTTCCGTGGGCCGAGCTTGCTCAGCACACACTCGCCTATGACGTCGTCTATAATCCGCCGGTGACTCCGTTTTTGCGAGCTGCCATGGCGCACGGGCTCCTTGCTCGAGGTGGTCTCGGCATGCTCGTTCGGCAGGCTGCACGCTCGATCGAGCTGTGGATTGGCCAGTCACCGCCGCTCGACGTCATGCAGCGTGCGGCCGAGCAAGCCTTCGATCGGCAAGGGCCAGCAGGATGACGAGCGTTAGCCGCTTCGAAGATGCACTGGTTTATCCGCACCTGAAAGTGCACGGAGACCTGGGCCTTGCGCGTAGCCGCGAGTGGATCCTCGGCAACGGCGCAGGCGCGTACGCAAGCTCGACGATCGCTTGCCTGCACACGCGCCGCTACCATGGCTTGCTCGTCGCTGCGTTCGATCCGCCGCGTGGTCGTCATGTGACGTTGTCGCACGTCGACGTGACGGTGATCGTGCCGCCGAAACCCGGAGCCCCTCGCGGCTTGTGGGACCTTGCCAAGCACCAGTTCCCAGGGCTCGATCCGGATCACGGCTCGTTTTACCTCGAACGATTCGATCAAGATCCCTTGCCGCGGTGGACGTATGCCGTCGCCGGCGGCGAGCTCGAAGTCCTTCTGGCGCTCGTGCCCGGGGAAAACGCTGCCGTCTTGCGATACACCTGGCGCGGTCCGCAGCCTGTCATCTGCACGCTGCGCCCGCTGCTCGCGATGCGGCACATGCACGAGATGATGCGCGAGCACGGAGCGATGGAACAGCGTGTCGAACTGCGTGCCGGTGAGATGCGCGTACGTCCGATGCGCGCGCTGCCGAGGCTGTGTTTTCGCTACGAAGGCACTTTCGTAGGCTCACCCGATTGGTGGCGCCGCTTCGAGTACTTCGAGGAGCGTTCGCGTGGAATGGAGTTTCACGAGGACCTCTGGACGCCTGGAGTGTTCGAAATTCGGCCGGATCCATCGGGCATACCGAACTACTTGCTCGTCGGCGTCGACAAGGCTCCCGAAGGCAGCCCCGAAGCGCTCGTCGCTGCTGCGTGCGATGCAATCGCGGCGGCGGATCCAGGCCCGGAACGTCCGGCCCTCGAGCGGCGTTTGTCGCTTGCAGCAAAACTCTTCCGCGCAGACGCCGTGGAGCGGCCGGCGATCGTACCCGCATATCCGTGGGTCGATGCGTGGGGGCGAGAAGCCATCATGTCCGTGCCCGGTTTGTACTTTGCAACCGGCAACGTCACTGAAGCGATGGGCGCCGTTCGGACGATGATCGCGTCGATGCACGAGGGGCTCGTGCCGAATCGCTTGCCCGATCAAGGCGGAGCACTCGATACCGCAGCGGCGGACACGACGCTCTGGCTCTTCGATGTTGCACAGGGTTTTGCCGAGCTGCTCGGAGAAACCCATCCGTTTGTCAAAGACGAACTGCTCCCTGTGCTCTCGAACGTGTTCGAGCTGGTGTTACGAGGCGCGCCTCACGACATGCACGTCACACGTGATGGACTGCTCGCCGCTGGACGTTCCGGTGATGCGCTGACCTGGATGGATGCTCGCGCTCACGGCAAAGTCGTCACGTCGCGTGTGGGCTGTCCCGTAGAGCTCACCGCACTCTGGGCACGCGCATGCTTCTCGCTTGCGAGACTCGCGAGCGCCGCTGGACTCGATGCGCTTGCGGATCGAGCCGATACCGCTTGTCACCGAGCGCGATCGGCATTTCAAGCTCGCTTCTGGTGCGAGCGCACGTCGTATCCCTACGACGTCATTTCCGAAGCCGAAACGGGCGAAGACAGTTTTCAGGACGAAACCATCCGCCCCAACGCGGTGCTTGCGCTCGCGATCGATTCCCGATGTTTTGCGCCTGATCGTGCGCGTTCGACGCTAGATCGCGCGCGCAGCGAGCTCGTCACACCGGCTGGCTTGCGGACGCTCGCGCCTCACGAGCCGGCTTACAAGGGCCGCTGCGAGGGCACCGTCGACGAGCGTTACGCGGCACATCACCAAGGGTCGGTTTTTCCGTGGCTCCTCGGGCCGTACGCAAGGGCCGCGCGGGCCGTTTTACCGCCAGACGATCCGCTCGTGCTCGAGCTGCCGACGCTCATCGCATCTGCGGCTGATCGCGAGCTCGCCGTTGGGCATGTCCCCCAAGTTGCGGGCGGGGACGATCCAAACCTGCTGAGCGGCTGCATCGCGCACGCCCTTGGTGCCGCTGAGCTCCTTCGAGCACTGAAGGGTTAGGCAGATCAGGCTCGGTGCACGGCCGTCTTGGGAGGCGGCGTGCCGGCGAGGAACGCGATGAGCGCATCGGCGATCCGTTCGCCTGTTTGTCCGTCCCAACCTTCGGGAATGCGCCCCCGCTTGCCGTTGCCGGCCAAGATCGCGTCGACTTCCCGTCCAATCAGCGGTGCGTCGAGACCAACAATCGTGTTGGTTCCTTCGGTCAACGTGATGGGACGTTCAGTGCCCTTGCGCATCGTGAGGCACGGGATCCCGAGCGCCGTGGTTTCCTCTTGAAGCCCGCCCGAGTCTGTCGCGACGAACTTGGCATGGGTCATCAACGTCACGAAGTCGGCGTGACCAAGCGGCTCGGCGAGACGCAAGTTCTGCATCGCACGAATACGACCGGACAAACCCAAAGCATTTGCGCGCGCCGCCGTGCGCGGATGCAGCGGAAAGAGCACCTTGATGCGCCGAGCGATCGCTTCGACGGCGTCGATCGCTCGAACGAACGCATCCCGTTCGTCCACGTTCGCAGGGCGATGCAGCGTGACGAGGGCAAACGGTTTGTCCGCGAGATCGAAGCGTGCGACGACATCCGTCGGATGCGAAGCGGTATGGAGGAGCGAATCGATCATCACGTTGCCGACGAACACGATGCGCTCTGCCGCGATACCCTCGGCCAGAAGGTTTGTCTCTGCATCGCGCGAGGGGATGAGCAGCAAGTCCGACAGTTGGTCCGTCAAAACTCGGTTGATCTCTTCGGGCATCGTCCAGTCTCGTGAACGTAAACCCGCTTCCACGTGCACGACCGCAATCCCCAATTTCGCTGCGGCAAGCGCCGCGGCCAGGGTGCTCGTCACATCTCCGACGACGACCACTGCGCGAGGGCGATGCGCAACGAGATCCGCTTCGACGCCCACGAGGACTGCGGCGGTTTGTTCCGCAGGAGAACCCCCTCCGGTGTGCAGTGTCAGGTCGGGTGCAGGCAGTCCCAGATCGCGAAAGAACACCTCGCTCATCGACGCGTCGAAGTGCTGGCCCGTATGGAGCAGTCGCGTGCGCACGTGCCGTTTCGAAAGCGCTCGCCAAATGGGGGCGATTTTCATGAAGTTTGGACGAGTGCCGGCGACGAGGGAAATCATGCGGAATGGCTCCGTCATGCCACGCCGGATCGTCTTGATCCACAATGTAATTCGGGCACGACCACGGCGTCGCTCGCGACCCTGATCCTTCGTGGTTTGGCGTAAAAAACAGTTCGGTCGTATGCTCGGACATGGCCGTTCTGCATTGCATACAAATGCATTGCGGCGTGACGGCGAAAACGAGCGCTCGTTCATGCAATGCCCAAATATGTATTCGCCTCATTGCGGCAAGATGAGGCCGGTTGCGTGATGAGCCAGCGTGCGAATGAAGTCAGCTCGGGGCTGCCGAGCGTTCGGACAAGAGGCGTCTTGCGTGACCGAGGAGCCGCTCGCGTTCATTGTCCGCAGGCTCGTCCGTAACGACTTCCACGAGCGCCTGGAGCACTTCGCCCACGATGGGACCCGGCGGCACGGAAAGCTCGCGCATCAAGTCACCACCACGAAGCGCAAGATCCTTCGTACTCAGGACCGCACCCGCCGCCAAAAGCTGGTTTGAACGCTCGCGCAGTCGTTCGAGCGCGGCGACTTGCTCCGATACGTCGACGCCCTTGCCTTGCAAGTCCGCAATGGCCAACCGGAACAAATCTTTCATCAAGGGCACACCAATTCGACGAATCCATCGCCGCACGTCGCCGTCCGTCCATGTGTCGTCGTATCGAATGACATGATGCCGCACCAATGCCGCAATGTGCGAGCGTTCGTCATTCGAGAACCTCAGGCGCGTCGCGATTTCCTCGGCCATTTCGGCGCCGATTCGCTGATGTTCGAAAAAACGCGGGCTCTCCAGAATCCGGGGAAACGATGCGCGCCTTGGGTTTGCCGATGTCGTGTAGCAACGCGGCCGTGCGCAAGATCGGATCGGGCTCGCACGCGTCGAGGCACTCCATCGTGTGATCCCAGACGTCGTGCGCGTGCCGTTTGTCTTGTCCGCACCCGATGGTGGCGGCGAGCTCGGGACACGTGATTCCGATGATTCCGGTGCGGCGCATGATGTTGAATGCGACGCTTGGACGTCGTGCCCGCATGGCTTTCAGCCACTCGTCACGAACGCGTTCAGCGCTCACGCGACGAAATGTCTGGTGCGAACGTTCCTCGCTCATGGCGCGTTCGGTGTCGCTTTCGATGGTGCACTCGAGCGTTGCGGCGAATCGTGCGCCGCGAAGAATGCGCAAGCCATCCTCGGAAAAACGCTCACGAGGGTCACCCACGGCGCGGACGACGCGAGCTGCGAGATCCGCGCGGCCGTCGAACGGATCGATGAGGTGTCCGTCGACGGGGTCGAGGGCGATGGCGTTGATCGTGAAGTCGCGGCGAGCAAGATCGGCGACGATGTCCTCGACAAACTCGACCTTGTCCGGGCGCCGTCCGTCGGAATAGGCACCTTCACCACGAAGCGTCGTGACTTCATAGTGCACGTGGCGCAAAACGACGGTCACGGTGCCGTGCTGAAGGCCGGTCGGGATGACCTTGTGAAAGATGCGCATGACCTCGTCCGGCCTGGCATCCGTCGCGACATCCCAGTCTTTGGCGGGCTGCCCTCGTAAGAGATCACGAACGCATCCGCCGACGATCCAGCCGCGCCGGCCGTGTTCACGGAGGCGGCGGCAGATGCCGAGGACATCTTCGGGGACGTAGTCGATGAGGTGGGCGACGTCGGACACGCCGACTGGGTCTATCACTTTTTGGTGCCGCGTGGCGATGTTCAGGGCTTGGGTTTTACCTGGTGAGCGTAGGGATCGACGATGTCGCTCGCGCCGCCGCTGCCGCCAATCTTCGTTGTCGTCGTGGCGGAAGTCGTCGGAGCTGCCGGTGCGCCGACTTTGCCCGTCGGACGCCCGCCCGGTGTGTCCGCGACCTGCGGGGCAACGACCGGCAAAGGCGTGAGTTTGGCCCGGAATTCCTTCACGCTCCCATCGAGCGTGATTTTCTTCGGTTCGAATCCCTTCGCTTCGATTTGAAGCGTCACGGGTTTGCCCTGCTCAACCTCGATGTTCTTCGGAAACTTGATTCTTTCCGTACCCAGCATTGCCGCTGCTTCGGCGCTCGGAGGCTCGACGACGACGAGCACGAGTGTCTTTTGCACGGGCGCAGGTGTCGTCGCTACAGGAGCCGACGCGCTCACACCTGGGCTAGCGTTTGTCGAGGCTGTGGGCGATTGCATGATGACGAGCACCGTGCCGAGCGTCGCGCCCATGACCACCGCACCCACGGCGACCAGGCGAATCCAAGGGGATTTCTTGGGTTTGTCCGGCGTGACGCCGACCGACAGCCCTTCGGGGCGCGATGCCATCTCAGCAACGGCGTCCGGAACCATGCCGTCCTGGAATCGCTGCAAGTCGGCCGAAAGTGCATGCATGTCGGGGTAGCGATCATCGGGGGCTTTGGACAAACACTTGAAGATGATCGCTTCGAGCTCGGCTGGGCACGGCGAATCCAGGTTCAGCTTTCCCAGCGGCGGAGGCGCTTGGTACATGTGCTGGCTGAGGATGCCCATGAAGTTGTCAGCGGTGAACGGAAGCATTCCGCTGACCATTTCGTAGAGCATGACGCCGAGCGAATAGATGTCGGTGCGATGATCGAGCGGCGCGCCTGCAGCTTGCTCGGGAGACATGTAGTGCGGGGTGCCGAAGACGGCGCCTGCGCGCGTGAGCTTGTTTTCACCGCTCGTGGCGACTTTGGCGATGCCGAAATCCAGAATCTTGACGAAGTGTTTGTCCAGGCCACGTGTGACGATGTAGATATTTTCCGGCTTGAGATCGCGGTGAATGATGCCCGCTTCGTGGGCTGCCGCGAGACCATTGGCCATTTGAATCGCGATCTTGGCGATGACTTCGAACGGCTGGCGATTGTTCTTGTCGTTGAACTGCACCAGGCTCTGGCCATCGAGGAACTCCATCACGAAGTACGTGGAGCCATCGGGCAAATCGCCGAAGTCCGAAATGTCGATGATATGCGGATTGCCGATGCTCGATGCCGCTCGCGCTTCTTGCAGGAAGCGCTCGAGGATCTCGCGATCCTTGGCCATCTCGGCGCGCAGCACTTTGACCGCGACCTTCTTGTCGATGACTTTGTGCCGTGCGAGATAGACAAACCCCATGCCGCCTTCGCCAAGCAGCTTTTCGATCTTGTAGCGATGATCGAAGGTGGTGCCGATGTACGGATCCTTGGATCCAGGAGCTCGCTCTGCATCGACGTGAGCCGGAGGCGGAATGTCGGTTTCGCCGATGCGCCGAGATTTCGGCGCGCCGTCTCCAGTAAAACTCGGGCGGTTTGTCCCATCGCCGTCGGGAAAACTTGCAAGTTTTGCGCGTTCTGTGGGATCGCCGAGCCCGAGCGTCGCGAGATCGAGATCCATCGACTTCTCTTCGACGGAGATCGCTGGCGGAGGCGCTGGGATCGATGGCGCCTTCGGCGGAACGCTCGGAGCGGCGTTTGTCGCGGCATTCGCTGGCGGCGGCGCAGACGCCTTCGGCGCTGCTGCCTTCGGTGCAGGTGGTGGAGGAGGCGGCGCGCTCGGTGCGGCCACGGGCGCAGGTGGCGCGATCGAGGGCAATTTCGGCGGCCCCGGGACCTTGGGCAGCAAGTTTGTCGGAGCAGCAGAAGGCGTAACGCTCGCAGGCTTGGGCGCACTCGAGCCGGCCAACTTGGCCAAACCCGCAGGAGGACGCGGCGCAATGGGCGCAGGAAGCACCGACGGAGCTACCTTGCCGGCAGGCGAAGGCACGCTCTTGCCCGCGGCGCTTGGGGCCGTAGGTGGTTTCGGCGGGGCGGGGGGATCGTTGGGCGGCATGAAGGGCGTTTTGCCGAGAGGGATAAAAACGCAGTGGTATTGTAGCAGTACACGCCGCATCGGAGAAGAGTTCTGAACACGGCTGCCTCGCGACCCACGTTCTCGAGCGCGGCGACGCAACTCTTTCGAGCGTTACGTGCCAGGGCACGGCAACTCTGCTACAGCCTGCCGCCAGATGGGCTACCCCCTCGAGGTTGCGCTCCGGTATCTGGGGAGCAAAAAACGCGCGTTCATTTCGGTTGGCACGGCCTTCGCCATTCTCGGCGTCACGCTCGGTGTCGCAGCTCTTGCTACCGTCATGAGCGTAACCGGCGGCTTTCAAGCGCAGTTTCGCGAGAAAGTCCTCGGGGTCAACGCTCACGTGCTCGTCCTCAAGTATTCGACGGACTTTCGTGAATACCGGACTGTCATGGAGCAGGTGGCCAAAGTGCCGGGCGTTCGCGCCGTCGCACCATTCAGCATCAATCCGATGATGCTCACGCATGGATCCGCCACCGCAACGGGCGTGCTGCTGAAGGGCGTCGAGCCGTCTTCGAGCCTTGGCGTGGGTTTGCCCGAGGGCTCTCCGTACGTACTCGACCTGCCACAGCAGATCAAAGACGGGTCTCTCGAGGGGCTGCGTATCGCCGGCGCAAAACCGCCGGAACGCAAGTCGCCTTCTTTGCCCCCCGTGCCCAAACTAAACGATTCGCTCGATGGAGGTTTGCCCCAGGACGGTGGCGGAACCTTCGGACTGCTTCAAGCGATCGAAGAGGACATCAAGCGGCAGGAAGAAGCAGCGCGCCTTCGCAAGGACGACAAGAAAGACGACACGAAGGACGACGAGGCTCCGAGCATCGACGCGATCGCAGCGCTCGAAGCGACGCCTGCGGACAAACTCTACAAAGACGCCAAGCCCGAACCCCAAGTCAACGACGTCGTCGACGAGCTCGATGCAGGCGTTGCGGAAGAAGCAGGCCCGTCGGGTGAGGTCGAGCCTGATGGCGGCTACGCAAGCGTGCTGCCGGATGAAGACGAGGTTCCCGCGGACGTGGATCCGGACATCTGCGCCGATCCTGATCTCGTTGCGAAGCTGCCCGGTATCGTCGTTGGAACGTCGCTCGCAAAGACGCTGAAACTCGACCTGGGAGACTGCGTCACGGTCACGTCTCCGACCATCGGTTATTCGTATTCGGGCGGATCGCTGAAGCCCCCCGTTGCCAAACGATTCCGCGTGATTGCGGTGTTCGAGGCAGGGTTTGACCAGTACGACTCGAAGCTCGTCTACACGGATTTGTACGAAGCTCAGGCGTTTTACGATCAGGGCGATACGGTGACCGGCGTCGAGATGAAGGTCGACGACATCGACGACGCCAAGCAGATCGCCAAGCAGATCAGCGTGCAGCTCGCGAGCGGCCTGTATCACACGATGGACTGGGAAGAGCTGAACCACGGGCTGTTCACCGCGCTTCTCATCCAGCAGATCCTCATGAGCGGCGTCTTGGCGCTCATCATCGTCGTCGCAGCGTTTACCGTCGTTGCGACGCTCATCATGGTGGTGCTCGACAAGACGAAAGAGATCTCCGTGCTGAAGGCGATGGGCGCAACGAACGGACAGATCCTGCGCATCTTCCTCTACCAAGGCGGCATCATCGGTTTCGCGGGCACGTCGCTCGGTCTCTTGCTTGGCGTCGTCGTCTGCAAGGGGCTTCTCGTCTACGGTTTCCCGCTCGATCCAAAGGTGTACTTCATCTCCCGATTGCCGGTGCAGGTGAGGCCGCTGGAATTCGCGATCACCGGAGCCATTGCGATCTTCATCTGTCTCGTGGCGACGATCATTCCGAGCGCGTATGCCGCACGGCTACGTCCTGCCGAGGGATTCCGCGCGCAGTGATGCGCGCGCAGCATAAACAATCGCCGCCGCAAACGATCGCCGGTCCTTGGCGCCGCTCCGCTCCCCGGTCACGCTCCTTTCGCGAACGCTCGACGAAGTGTTCGCGCAGGGGAATCTCGGTCAGCCAGGCCGATTGTAGTTCGTATCTTCGAGCAAAATGACGTTGGTCTTCGAACGCGTTTCGCCCACGTTCGTCACGTAGACCGCGGGTTTGTCCTGGACGGGGCAAACCTTTTCGCATGCCCCGCAGCCGATGCAGAGCGATGGATCCACGTGAGGTCGCTGCACGTGGACCGTGGTCATTTCGGGTTCTTTGCCATCTTCGGATGCGATCGGTAGGCGTCGAGGAATGGTGACTTCCTCGACCCAAATGGCTTTGGGAGACGTTGGGCAGAACTCTTCGCAAACGATGCACGGAGTCGCCATGGCCCACGGCAAGCAGCGGCCTTGATCATAAAATGCCGTGCCGATGGAAACAGGCTTTTGTCCGAGCCCGAGCTTTTGATCTTCGGTAATTTTTTGAATGGCTCCGGTGGGACAAACCTGCCCGCAGAGCACACACGAATGCTCGCAATAACCAATTCGCGGAATGAGGATCGGAGTCCAGATGCCCTCGACACCCGCCTCGAAAAACGCCGGGTGAAGAGCATTGTTCGGACAAACCTTCATGCACTCGGCGCAGCGAATGCAGCGCTCGAGGAATTCACGCTCTTCGACGGACCCCGGCGGGCGAATGACGCGATGATCGTAGTTGGCATCGATGACATCGGCGATGCGCGCTGCTGGAACGATGGCTGCTCCGGCAGCGGCGGAAGCTATGGCGGTGCGCCGACCGGTGTCGGGTTTCGTAATGGTGCCCTTGCGGTTCGGCAGAAAGCGAAACTTGATGACGTCTTCTGGGCAGGCGCTTTCGCAATTGAGGCACATGTGGCATTCGTCTTGTCGCCACTTCACGCCGCCTTGAGGCGAATCGGCGCCCTGGCAATTGACGAGACACAAGTTGCAATCGGTGCACTTCGCATGGTCCTTTTCCATGCCGAACAGTGCAAAGCGCGCAAAAACGCCGAGGAACGCTCCGAGCGGGCAGAGCACGCGGCACCAGAACCGAGGGATGACTCGGTTCATGAAAAGGACCGCGACGAGCAAAATGCCGATGAACCACGTGTGATGAAAATAAAATTGTTTCGATTGCCAAACCGTTTGCGCTAGAAAGTCTTGAGCGACATCCGTCGCGGATTGCAGGGGCCTCACGCCCGCCTGGCCCGTCACGAAGCTCGCCACGCCAAACACGTACTGAACGGCCGGGATGACCGCGAGACCAATGGCACGAACGGCGATACAAATGGGATCGAAGAGCCCTCCAATCGCGCTGCCCGCAACGCTCGCGGCGAGAAACGCGTACATCAAGTAATACTTGATGCGTTGCCGCGGAGCGGTCTTGTTGGATTCGACGCGCTTGTTTCCGCGCAGGTATCTCGATGGAAAAATCCATCCAAAAAAATGATGAAGGGTGCCAAATGGGCAAATCCAACCGCAAAATACGCGACCAAAAACGAGCGTGAGCGCCAATAAGCCCAGCGACCACACGAGACCGCGGTAGACGGTATGCGTCGAAAGAAGCGTCATGGCCGCGACGAATGGATCGGCCAATAAAAATGCTTCGACGGGAAGGGGAAGACGGACTGCCGTCTCCGCAGAAGCAAAAGAACCTCGAAAGCCGGTCTGAAATAAGAAATATAAAAAGAGCGCCAAAAAACCCGCTTGCGATACGCGGCGCACCCACACGAGCACGCGAATGCTCATGCGAGCGGGAATGCCCGAACCCGCGCGACCCTTTTGCTTTACAGGTGCGACGCTCGGCGCCTTCGCTGCCGCGCTGCCTGCGGTCGTTGCGCTGGCCACGTTTACACCTCCACCCAGCGCAAGTCTTTCCAATGCATCGTCCCGAGGCCTCGTTCGTGTCCCATGCGAATGTAGGGAATTTCTTCCGCGGATCGGCCTATGAGCTGACACCCGTACGCGTCTGCCGCAACCTGATCGATCGAAGCCACGATCGTGCGGATTTCCTTCGCGTCTGCGATGTTGCCCCCTTGCGGACCATTACGCATGAGCACCCGCCATGCATCGACCACCGTCAGCGTCGGTTGCATGAACGTCGCCAAATCCGCAATCGATACGTCGATGTTTTGATGCAGCCGATTGCGCCTTCCCCCGAGCGACCCGTACCAGTTTTTCATGGCCGCCGTGTACCGCGACAAATTGTGATGTTTTGCCACCGGTACATTGATCACCTTGTCCGCCTGAATGAGCGGCGTGTAGACCGGCCATTCATCCAGCACTTCGCCCTTCAAACGCATGCCGCGGAATCGATGCTCCGCCGGCAATACGACTTCCGCTCCCACGTCGTACGCCGCTTTCCAAATACCCGACCGCTGAAAACATCGATTCGGCTCATTGCACGAGGCATCGGTCACGACGACTCGTTTGGCACCCGCGTCGTACGCCAGCTTCACCACTTCCGCGACGACCCGAGGATTCGTATTGGCTGCGTGAATCGGCGTCCTGTCCCATCCAATGTTCGGCTTGACGACGACGATGTCACCTCGCGACACGAATCGCTTCATCCCTCCGAGCGCCGTGATGGCTTTGCGCACCAGCGCTTCCGGTTCGGATTCGTTCTTTGCGACGGAAAGCGCAGGCAAATCCGATGCATCCGGCACCCGATGATCACGCGTCTGCGGGCGTTCGCGGGGCGCGGCGACGCCTACGTCGCCTCGATCGTAGCGCACACGTGCGGCCGCCGCGGCTCCACCCAGAACGAGCCCCGCTGCACTCAAACGCTGCAGCATTTCTCGGCGTGAAATGTTACGCATCGGAAGATCTGGTTCTTAGCAAGACCTTCACGCAGCGACAAGCGGCGTTTGTGCTTCGAATGCCGTCAGTTGTAGGGGTCGTCGTCAGCACCGCCGGCAGGTGATGGCGATGGCTCTGGAGCAGGCGGAGGATCCGACGGCGGAGGTGCAGCGGTGCCCGAGGGCGCGCCCGTGCTGCCTCCAGCCGGCGTTGGGTACGATACCTGTGCTGCGGCGCGTTTTGCGGCATCGAGCTGCTTGCGCAGGTCTTCACGGTCGGTGTTGCAACTCGTTGCATCCGCGTGCGCGCGATCGCGTTCGTCCGCGAGCGTCTTCAGCTCGTTCTGTTTTTGTTCGACGAGTGCCTTTTGATCGTCTCGCTCCGTCGTGAGCCGCTGTTTGTCTTGGCTGCACGTCTCGCTGAGTTTGTCGTACAGGTTCTTCACTTCGTCGGTGTCGTCACGACAGGTCTTCAACGCGTCTCGGTGCTGATCCCGCAGCTTGTTCATCTCGCTGACGCATTCCTTCTGCTCACCGGATTTGCACACCTTGTTTTGCACTTCGAGGCGCTCTTCGTAGTCCTTTTTGTCGGTCTTGCGGCCTTGTTTGCACTTGTCGGTGTCGCTCTGCGCTTTGACGTACGACGCGATGCAGGTGTCGAGGTTGCCGAGCGTTTCTTGGCCCAAGGCTCGGGCGTTTTCGACTTCGTTCATGAGGCGCAACTTTTCGCGCTTGGTGAAGAACCACAGCGCGGTGGCTCCAGCGCCGAGCATCAGCACGGCAACGGCAACACGAAAGCGCTGCAGGGATGCTCGCTGTTTGTCGCGGGCGCGTGCCTCCGCCCGATCGACCTCGCGCTCGGGTTCGAGCAGCACGTCGAGCTGCGCGGCGAGCGCCTTCATCGTGGGGCGTTTGGCCGGGTCTTTCGCGAGCCAGCGACGAAATGCATCCTCGATGAGCTCGCGAGGTTCCCCTTCTGCATCCGGGAGCATGTCCTCGGGAAGGGGCCTCGTTGCTCGCACATCGAGCGCCTTCATCAGCTCTTCGAGCGAGTTTGCCTCGGTACCAGGAAACCGCGCCTCGCCGATGAGCGACACCAGGATGGTCGCGCCGAGGCAGTACGTGTCCATTTTTTCGCTGAGCGGTACGTCAATTTCGCCGCGCAGCATCGACAGTTGTTCGGGTGACGCATAGAGCGCGGTTCCGGCGACGAAATGCGCTTCGCGTTCAGCGGCAGCGCCGAGATCGAGCAGGATGGGGTGCACTTGGCCGCCGAATACGGCGAGGAAAATGTTTTCCGGTTTGATGTCTTGATGGCGCAAACCGGCCGCGTGCAGGGCTTCGAGACCACGCGCGACGGCCGTGAAGATCTCGTACGCCTCACGCAGGTCGAGGGGCTTGCGAGCAAGGCGCGCGTCGAGGGTTTCCCCTTCGTACACGGGCATCGTGAGCCACACGTAGTCGTTTGTCATGCCGTGATCTTTGAGCTGCACGACGTGCGGATGGCCCACGGTCGCGAGCATCACGAGCTCACGTTCGACGTTGCGCCCAGCGTAGTGGGACTTGGGCAAGATCTTCAGCGCAACCTGATGCTCGGGCACGTCCTCGCGCTGAGCGACGTAGACTTTGCCGAACATGCCGGCGCCGAGCAGCCGCGTGAGGCGATAGACGTTGCCCACCACGTCACCGACGCCAGGAAGGGCAGCGTTCGACGTAGACGCCGGAGCCGGCGTCGTTTCGTCGATGCGTTCTCCGTTGTCCGGGCGATCGACGGTCACGGAGTATGCCTGCACCGTCGTCGTCGTGCGCAGCTTCGATTTCGATTTCACGGCAACATAGAGTGTACCGCGAACCGCTTGTGGACTGCGAAAAAGCAGCGCAATTTGTAAAGGATTAGCTGCGGCGGGCGCGTACCGTATCCACGAGCCAAAGGATTGCGGCACTCGCGACGAGGCCAGGAACGAGGAAGAATGACGCGAGCCGCACTGCGTAGAACAGTGCGGCAAGAGGCAGGAGCCAAAGAAGGTCCGCGCCGCTCGGCGACAAGAGGGCTTCGACGAGACCCGCGGCGTCGAGCCCGTAGGCGAAGGCGACATGGAGAACCACGACGAGTGCGGCAAACGTCAGCGTTCGTCGGGGAAAACGAAGCGTTTGTCCTGACGCAGGAGCGGTCGCGTCGTTCACGACCCACCTGCTTTCTTGCAATGGTTTTCCCATTTCCAGGTGGCCGTCGTCATCGCGAGCAAGATGGCGTTTCCAAGCGGTCCACCGCTCATGTAGCGCATGCCGCGTGTGCGATGAATGGGAACGCCCCAAAAATCAGCCGTGCGGTAAAGCTGCGTAAAAAATAGCGAATCGCCATGAAGTTTGGCACTGGCCAGCGAAAAACCCGTCGCTGAAACGCTGACGCCCAATACGACGGGCCCCGAATCGATGTCCCCGCCGCCGTCGAATCTGGCAGGATATTCACGAACTGCCCCAAATCCTATAAAATTCTCACTGTTGCCCTGTAGAGCACCAAAAAGCTTTTGCGAAAGTTGTTTGTCCACAAAGGACAGGGCAAACGCCGCGAGCGCCGTGCCGGATGCCCGTGGAGGCCCGAGCGGTCGTCCGGTAGCTGCATCCCCGCTTTGATGAAGCAGGCCCGAGGACGGATCGATCCAGTGAGAAAACGACTTTTGCCATGCGGGCCAAAAGGACCTCGTCGGACTGCCGGTTGCGCAATCGTGAAGCGCAATCGATGCCGCGACCATCGCTACGTCCGCTGCGTACGCTTCGCCCGGATACGTTTCGAATAGAGCATGGGGGGCCGCGGACAAACGAATGGCGAAAGCTTCCGTCAAGTCGTCGTGCAAGCGGGCAAATCGCGTATCGGGCTTCAAGAGACGCAGCATCGAAAGCGCGAGGTTCGAATAGCCGAGATAGGCATGCCCCGTTCCACCAGGCAACCCCTCGAATCCGGAGCGCCCCCAAGCTTCTGCACCAAAGGAATTCGTTTCGGCCGACGTGAGCTCGTCCGCGCATTTTTCCAGGGTTGGCACGTAAGCTGCCATTTGCGCCGGATGATGGAGCGCAACGTGTCCGAGGCCAATGGCTGCCATCGCGAACGTGCCGAACGCCCATTCTCCGTCGAATCGGGGACTTCCCGTATGAAATGCCGATGCGGCAACACCGGATTCGACGAACGCCTGCACTTCCGTCGCAAGGGCGACTTGGGCACGCTCATCGTCGTTGTAAAGTGCGCTTGCGGGGTAGCCGCTGATGCATCGAGGAATCGTGGCAGCACACGCGAGAATGAAGGCGAGTCTCAACGCGTATCGCCATGCGCGATGATCGAATGCGGTTTGCATGGGGGTGCGGAGGCGTGTCAGTTCGCGAGCTCCGCGGTGAATGCGTCGAAATCGCCGGTATTGCTCGGTGGGTTCGGGATGCCAGTCAGCGTGCTTTGAAATCCGCCACCAATGATGACATGGCCCGTGGTCGAGCCGATGACGACCGCTGGAGCGACCTGGAGCAAGGTGTCGCCAAAATCGGTGGCCCATCGTGGCGTGAGCTTGCCGTCGAGTTTCATGGCGAATGCATCGAAATCGTTGGCGCCCGTCGTGAAGAGTGCACCTACGTTCGTTGGCAAACTGGATGAAAACGCGCCCGCAACGACGACATCGCCGAACGAATCGATTGCAATCGAGCGTATGGCCTGCGTACCGGCGTGCACCATGGGGAAGGCATTGCTCGCTTCACCCTTTGCGGTCGAAAACTGTGCGACGTACGTGTCCCAAAAGGGAGAGGTATCCGTACTTTGCACGCTCGAGGGTCCGAGCACGATATTGCCACGGAACATGCCAGACAAATACACGGCATGGGTGCTTGCGGCGAGTCCGCCGACGAGGTCGTCCTGGTCGCCACCTACGGTCACGCTCCACAGCGCACTGCCGGCTTCGGAGGGATTATTCGAATCGAGAATCCGTGCAAGGAGGATGTCGTTGGCTCCGGAAGCCGTGACAACGCCTGCATTGAACGCCACGGTGTCGGCAAACCGTGCCGCGATGAAGATTTCATTGTTTTCGTTGATCCGAATGGCATCGACGGATTGATCTCCGGCGCCAGTGAAGAATGTTTGCCAGCGGAACATGCCGGTCGATGTATAAGAAACGATGAATCCGTCTCGGCCTGCGCCGGTCGGCGCGTCCATCTGGCCACCGAAGTTGATCGAACCCGTGTAATGACCAACCACATAGATATTGCCGCTGCTGTCGACCGCGACGGCGCGCGCTTCGACCGTGTCTCCTGCTTCCGCCGGATTGCCGATGGCTTTGATGAATTTGGCGGTGCCATTGATGCTGAAAACCGTAAGAAAGCCATTCTTCAGCGTCAGAGCGAGTGGAGCCTGGCCCATCGCAGCCAGCAAGCCATTGTTGGTTACACCAACGACGATGATCTCATCCGTTGTCGTGTTATAAGCGACGCCCGTGCCATAGGCGGTGCCCGCTCCGGGTTGAAACGGCATGAAGCTGAATTGCCCAGACCAGTCGTTGACGCCTCCCAAACGTTGACGGCGCCAAAAAAGCACTTGACTCGACGTGGGCGGAACGTCCGCCAATAAATTCTGAATTAAGGCATTTCGTATGCCAACGGCGTACGAGACCCCGTCGAATCCCCCTTCGGCCGGCGTCGTCACCATCGCGAGGATCATGTCGTCGCCAGGCGTGAGCTCACTTTGTGCCTTGATGGCAGTGCCGGTGCATCCGACGAAGCCGTCGCAATTCGTATCGTCTTGCGACGCGCACGCCTCGGAGGTTGGCACAACAAACCCTTTGCATTCTGGCCACACGCCATCTTCGCAGGTCTGTTCGACCGGCTGGCACAAGCCTTTTCCTTTGGCGGGGAATGGCCCGCCATAACAGGACCGAACTTCCTTGTCGACGCACGGTGGGCTTCCACCACCACCTGCTTGACCGCCCGCGCCGGCAATCCCGCCCGTACCGCCGGCACCAGCCGTGCCACCGTCGCCACCCGTTCCGGACGAGCTCGATGCCGCATTGCCGCCTTGTCCGCCGCTACCATTCGACTGCGGAGGCGTGTAGGAGCAGCCTATCGAGAGTACGAAATAGCTGCTGATGGTTAGCGTAATCCAAGTTGCGTTGCATTTCATGAAAGTGCTCCGGTTGGCAAGTGCTCGACCGCGAATCAATTCGTAAGCTCGATGAGGAAGGCATCGGCGGGGCCAGTCGCCGTGAGGAGGGGTTGAATGCCGGTGAGTTGGCCTTGGAAGCCGCCGCCTGCGAAAATATGGCCCGTGGCATTTCCGATGGCGACGGCGAGCGAGACTTGATCGAGGTCGTTGCCGTATTTTCTACTCCATCGTCCAAGGAGATTGGCATCGAGTTTGCCAACGAAGGCATCGAATCCACCGTTCGCGCTGGGCGGCGGATTCCCGAGTGGTAATGTTATGCTAAATCCGCCCGCAATGACAATGTCATCGAATGCATCAATGGCCACCGCGCGGACTTGCTGCGCGCCATTTCCACCGAGCACGGTGTATTTTTGGAACCCGCCATTGTCCGCGGCAAACGTGGCAACGAATGCATCACCAGCGTCATTGGCTATCAGCGTTTGGTCATGGAGATCTACGCTGCCACGGAAGTTGCCGCTGAGCACGACTGTCGTCGAATTCGCCGCAATACCTCCGGCATCGAGCTCGTTGCCTACGACATCGGCCCCTTTCACCTGCACATTCCACGTGGCGACTCCATCCGTGCCGCTGAGTCGGCTCAGCAAAATATCGGCGTTGCTGTTGCCAACATACGTTTTTGGCCCTTCCGTGGTGTTGATGCTCATGCTTCCGACGATTGAAGTGGCAATCACCACGTCGTTGTCATCGACCGTCACCATGGCGCGAACGGATTGATCGAAGATGCCCTCCAGAGGCTGAGCCCAGCTCGTACCATTGCTCTTGAATGCCGCGACGAAACCGTTTTTGTCCCCCGTCATGGGGAGAGTCGTCGTTCCAATTTTGGGTGATCCCATGTAACTTCCACCAATGAAGACATTGCCAGCAGCATCCGTGGCGACGGCGAGCGTTTCGACGTAATGATTGCCGCCGATGCTGAAGGCGTCGAGGACGGCGCCCGCGGGGGAAAATCGAGCAGCGAACGTATTTGTGGTGGCGCTATCTCCGAGATTTGTGCCGCCAATGGTGAGCGAACCGCCGGCAAAGGAGCCAACGACCACGACGTCGCCCGTCGGCAGGACGGCCACGCCGGTGGCAACCGCAGCATTGGGTCCGCCGCCACTGATGAATGAAAATTGATTCGACCAATCGTGAAACACTCCGTTGGAGTCTCGCTGCCAAAGCAGCACGCGGTGGTTACTGAGTGGCATCTGATTGAAAGAATACGCAGCCTGGAATCCGGCCGCGTACGTTGCGCCATCTTTGCCGCCTTCGCCTTTTGCGGTCGCGACTGCGAGAACGAGGTCATCTCCCGATGTTTGCATTATCGGGGGAAACGCCTTGATGGGCGCGCCGCTGCACGGAGGGAACTTGTCGCAATTCGTGTCTTCGGCTCCGCTACAACCTTCCGGCATGGGTACGACTTGCTTGCTGCATGCGCCCCAGGTTCCTTTTGGCGTGCAATTCCTCGTGCCCGGTTTGCACGTGCCCTCGCCTTCGGTTCCCGCTGGGCCGGTGTACGCACATGTCTCGGCTGTGCCCGGCTCACACACGCTACTGCCGCCGCCTTGTCCCGCCGCACCGCCCTGCGCCGAGCCGCCTTGTCCCGCCGCACCACCTTGTCCACCGGAGCCCGCTTCACCGCCAAACCCACCTGCCCCGGTGGCTCCAGCACCCCCTTGACCGGTTCCAGTGCTGCCCGTCGTCCCCGCCTGCGGCAGTTCGTAATTGCACCCGATAAATGTCGACACGCAGCCGGCAATCGGTAGAACGAGCCCCGAAATCATGTGAAAGTTTTTCATGCTGCTCCAAGCGAAGCGAAAGGATAGGCCTTCCTGATCTGACGCATGTTCGAGCGCCGCGGCGGCGGCGTCAACAGTCAGCCAAGTATTTCGGCATGTAAACCGCAGGCTGCTGGGCTCGCGCCTCCGTTTTGACGCCGAGCACGGTCACTCGGCGGGCACGTCGAACAATCTGCTTTATGCGGTCGTCGCTCGTGACGAGCCGGTCCCAATACGAATCGTGCATGCCCGGAGCATAATGGGTCCGGCGGTGACGCACCACGCTTGCCGCGGCGTAAGCCGTATTCGAGATCACGTTTCGCGGAGGTGGCGAACAAAGGATTCTTGCGCCAACATCGACGCCCCTGCATCTTCCGGTTTCTCGTACGGAACTTCGACCATTTCGGACCGCATCGAGCGTCCCGTCTCAAAGCCGCAATATCGGAAAAAAGGAGCCGCCATGGCCACCGTGAACAACGTGATTCTCGTGCCGATCGACTTCGAACCTGCATCGATGAAAGCGCTCGGCATTGCCAAAGATCTCGCTTCTCGCATGGGCGGCGAAGTCGTCGTTGTGCACGTATACCAACTCCCCGTGTACACGTATCCCGGCCTCGAGCCTTCGCTGATGCCTGGTTTCCACGCTGAAGTCACAGCGGCGGCAGAACGCGCCGTCAGTTCGCTTGCGCAGCAGGAAGGAGGCATCCGAGCGGTGCTTCGGGAAGGTGATCCGGCGACGGAAATTCTTGCTGCCGCCGCAGAGCTCAAGGTGTCGATGATTGTGATGGGAACGCATGGGCGCAAAGGTTT
This sequence comes from Polyangiaceae bacterium, assembly GCA_016715885.1. Classification (NCBI taxonomy): domain Bacteria; kingdom Pseudomonadati; phylum Myxococcota; order Polyangiales; family Polyangiaceae; species Polyangiaceae bacterium. The sequence goes on along the minus strand of JADJXL010000025.1, from coordinate 360,433 downwards.
GGCGCATTTGTTTCTCGGGAGCGTTGCCGAAAAGGTTCTGCGTAAGGCCAACGTTCCAGTGATGTCGGTGCGGGTCGCCTGAGCGCCACGGGGGGGCGCGCGATGGCGCGATATCGACTTGCGGACCTCGCATTGCTGCCGAACATCCTGAGCGCGCTTCGCTTGCCGCTCGCCGTGGTTTTTCCGTTCGTCGCGGCAGATGCGCGGGCAGCGTTGGCCGTGCTGCTCGCGGCGGCGCTCACCGACATCTTCGATGGTTGGCTCGCGCGTCGTTCGGGACAGGTGACGGCGGTCGGCGCGGTCGTGGATCCCATCGCAGACAAAGTCTTTGCGACGACGGTCGTCCTCACGCTGCTCTATCAGCAGAAGATGCCCGTGTGGGCGCTTCCGGCGCTCCTGTCGCGTGAAATTCTGGAAGCACCGCTCGTCGTGTGGGTGCTCGTGAGCCGCAAATTCCGCGGCACTCGCAAAGCCGCGGCGCGCGCGAACCTCCCGGGAAAACTCGCCACCACGGTGCAGTTTGTCGCGGTACTTTCCGCCATCGCAGCGCCGGATCTCGTCGAAGTCACGCTCGTGGGGGCCGCCGTCGCAGGCTCGCTCGCAGGCATTTCCTACTGGCATCGCGAGCTACATCGTGCACGGCTCGCACGCGTAGCTCAGGCTGGCGAGCGCCCGACCGACGAGTGAAATGCTCGTCGCGCGTACCGATCGACTTTCGTTTGCCACGTTGATCCGTGTACCGTAGGTGCGCGTCGTCTTCGCGTCGTGACGGCAGCGGGATCAGCGAACATGTTGCAGATCAAAAAGTTTGTCGCACTTGCGTGCGTTCTTCTCATGGTGCCTTCGGGCTGTGCTTCGGCCGGAGGAGCCCAAGCGAAATACGCCTACCGTAGCGCGGATACTGCAGCCACGGGGGCAAACATCCAGGCTGTTGGGAAAGAGTCGCGCGACTTCGAATCGTACGAAATCGATGGTGCACAAGTCTCGGCCGATGGTGGTGACTTGTGGAGCGGTGGTGAGGTCGATTTGCCGCTCAAGAAAGAAGCACCTGCGCGCGAAGAGGCTTCTCCTGCGCCGCCGCCACCTCCTGCGCCGGGCTTTGCTGCGCAAGCTCCTGCAACGCCTTCCACGCGACAAACCGAAGCTCCAGCCGAGCAAGCTCCTGCATCGACGCCTGCGCACGCCAAGGACAAGCAGGCAGACAGCGGCACTGTGAGCGTCATTCGCGCGCCCATGCTCGTCTACACCGGTCGCGTGCAGATGGCGGTGTACGAAGTCCGAAACTCACTCGGTGAAGTCGAAACGCTCGCTCGAGCGCTCGGAGGGTTTCTCGCCAAGCGTGACGACCATTCGATCACGATTCGCGTGCCCGCGTCGCGCTTCGACGAAGCCATGCGTCGCATCGAAAAGCTCGGCGACATGATCAGCCGCGACGTGCAGGTCGAAGACGTGACCGAAGAGTTCAACGATGTGGAGATTCGTTTGAAGAATGCGCGCGCCGTACGAGACAGACTCGAACAGCTCCTCTCCAAGGCGACGAAGGTCGAGGAATCGATTCAGATCGAGCGGGAGCTCGAGCGCGTGGCTTTGACCATCGAACGGCTCGAAGGGCGCATGAAGTTCTTGAAAGACCGCGCGACGTTCTCGACGATCACGGTGACATTTCAGCCGCGATCCGCTGCCGAGCTTGGCAAGCGGCCCTTCAACCTGCCCGTTCCTTGGCTGTACGGGTTGGGCCTTGGACGCCTCTTGAGCCTTTGAAGGAGATCGCCGTGAAGCATCGTTGGACCTCAAACTTGTTTGTCGCTGCTCGCGTATTGGCGCTCTCCGCAGCTCTTGGAGCGTTTGCGTCGTGCCGTCCGTTCGTCCCGGCAACACCTCCAGGGTTTGTCGAATTGGAAGATCGGTACGCTTGGAACGAGTACCGAGCGACCACGGCCGATGGTGTGGTCATCGGCATTCGCGCCTTCAAGAACGAACCGAAAGGCGAGCGAGCGTTCTGGGTACGCGCGATCGAAAATCGGATGCGTGACGTCGGAGCTTATGCACTCATCGAAAAGCGCGACGTGAAAAATCGCGGTGGTTTGACCGGAACGGAGATGGTGTTTGGCCATGATGAAGGGGACGAACCCTATCTCTATCGATTGACGGTATTCGTTACCGACGATCGCGTGTTCATCGTGGAAGCCGGCGGATCGAAGCCTCAGATGGAACGGCAAGCGCAGCAGATCGATTGGTCGATCAAGAACTTCTTGCAGCGATGATTTCTCGGCGGTAGGGCGCTCGCGACGACATCGTACGTCGATGAACGATTGCGCGACTCGTTATGGCTGTCGCGCTTTGCCAAACCGGTTTGGTCATTTCGTGGTAAGCGTGGAGTGCTGCATCGGATGGTGGTCGTCGCTACATGAAGCGAGGGCGATCTCGAGTGCCGTTTGCTTGGCTTTCCGTCGAGGTTCTAGTAGCCTTGCGGAAGCGAGTTATCGACGACCATGCCCCCTGTTCAATCCCCTTTTTTGCCCGGTGACGTTGTAGCCGGCAAGTACCGCGTCGAGCGACAACTCGGCGCGGGAGGGATGGGTGTCGTACTTGCAGCGACGCATCTGGATCTGCTCGAACCGCGTGCGCTCAAGTTTCTTTCGGACGCGGCGCTCGAAGACGCCGAGTCGGTGGAGCGGTTTTTGCGCGAGGCTCGGGCTGCGTCGCGCCTCAAGAGCGAGCATGTGACGCACGTGTACGATGTCGGGCGTTTGCCGACGGGTATTCCGTTCATGGTGATGGAGTATCTCGAGGGGACCGACCTTGGAGGGATGCTCAAGACGACCGGTCGAATATCCACTGACGTTGCAGTCGATTACATGCTGCAGGCGATGGAGGGGCTGGCCGAAGCGCATGCGATGGGAATCGTGCACCGGGATTTGAAGCCGGCGAATTTGTTTTTGACATATCGCCCGGATGGTACGCATTGCGTGAAAGTGCTCGATTTTGGCATTTCAAAGATCAAGTCCGGGGAAGACATCGACGTCACGAAGACGCATGCGGTATTGGGATCGCCCCATTACATGTCGCCCGAACAAATGGAATCGAGTCGCGACGTCGACGTACGTAGCGATATTTGGTCACTGGGAATCATTTTGTATCAGCTCACGACGGGCGAGCTTCCTTTCAAGGGTAAAACGATGACCGAAGTCGTGGCGGTCGTATTTTCCAAGCCGCCGATACCACCGACGAAACTCGTGGAAGGGTATCCTCCCGAGCTGGAAAGCATCATTTTGGCTTGTTTGAAGCACGATGTGAATGCAAGGCCGCAAAACGTGGGTGAATTGGCAACGGCTCTTGCTCCCTTTGGTGGGCCTTCGGCATCGCACGTGGTCGAACGCATTTGGAGGCTTCTTCAAGCGCCCGTGGGGCTTCGTTTGTCCGCGTCGAATCCGGCGATCGCTTCGCAATTCGAGAATTTGCAGGCGACGCGAACACCACTTCCTGGCGCCGTGCCGATGGAGCAACGAACACCGCTTCCGAGTGGGCGTTCGACACCGTCTCCGGTCGCATCGTCGCCGCCTGCAGGGATACCTGTTGCGTCGGGTTTTTCCGAGCGCATGAACGACGTGACCCTTCAGCAGCCGGGTTCCGTCACGGGGGCTTGGGGCGGTACGGCTTCGGGGACGAAGCGCCGGCGCATTCCTGCGGCCGCCATTTTGCTTGCTTGCGGCGCGATGCTTCTCGGCGTGGCCGTTGCCATTGCAATCGTCATGCGTGAACCTCCAAGGCCCGCCGAACCGCCCGTATCGTCCGTCATTGCAATGGCATCGACGCCGCCGTCGCCGCCGGTAGAATCCGTGCCGGATGCTTCAGCCGCGCCGGAAGCGCCTGCATCCGCGGCGCCGAGCGCCGTCGTGACGGCATCGGCAACGGCATCGACGCCCACTCGTCGTTTACCTGTGCGAAAAACCGCGCCTGCGCCCACTTCTGATCCATTCGGGATGGACCGTAAATGAATCGGCATCACCCCAGAAGACCGATATCATTGCTCCTCGCGACGGCGATTTCATTTTCCGGTTCGTTCGTTCATGCGTCCGACGCATCTCGGGAAAAGGCTGCGCAGGAATTTTTCGTGGATGCAATGAAAATGATGTCCGCGAAACGTTATGCGGACGCCTGTGAAAAGTTTGCCCGATCGCTCGAATTGGATCCCGGCATGGGGACTCAATTTCGTCTTGCCGAATGTTATGAAAAGCTCGGGCGGCTGGCGAGCGCATACGAACAATATTTGGCCGTCGCCGATGCCGCAAAAGAAGCGCAGAAAAAGGATCGCGAGCTCGTGGCGCGCAAACGTGCCGACGCGCTCGAACCGCGTGTTGCGAGGTTGACGATCGTCATTGGCGCGGCGCTTGTCGATGTGCCAGGGCTGGAAGTCGTGCGGGATGGGGCCGTGGTTCCCAAGGAGCTATGGGGAACGCCCATTTACATCGATCCAGGTGATCACGTCGTAACCATCAAGGCCACGGGGCGATTGCCGCTCGAAAGCAAACTGTGGGCGGAAGGTGCGGCTCGTCTCGTCGTGAACATCACGTCGCTCGAAAAACCGCCTCCTCCGGCCGCGCCTCCACGCAGCAAAGTGCCTGCGATTGCAATGGGCGCGGGTGGGGGACTCGGCATCATTTTGGGCGCGACGTTTCTGGGAATTCGTGCCGCCAAGATTTCCGAAGCCGAAGGGTTGCGGGATACCATTCAAGCGGCTGGTGGGCATTGCCGACCCGACAGGCCTGCCGAGTATGCCGGCAATTGCGATGCGCTTTCGTCGGCCACGTCCACGGGCGATGCGCTCGGCACGTCGTCCATCATCAGTTTCGTCGTCGGCGCCGGTGCGCTTGGAGCCATGGGAGCGTACTTGCTCTGGCCTCAGCCGACGGTTCAGCAATCGGGCAGCGTAAAACTCCGGTGGTTTCCGACCGTTACGCCAGGACAAACTGGTTTGACGGTTTCGGGGACGTTTTAGGTGCATCATGCGAATGTCGTCAGTCGCCATGGCCGTGGCTTCCGCTTCGATGCTCGGGTTTTTCCTGTGGGCATCCGGATGCTCCAATCTCTCCGATGATTGTCAGCTCAATTTGAATTGCCCTGCGGTCGTCGTCGAAAAACCAAATTGCAGCAAGGTCATTTTTCCTGGCGACTGCGACGCATGCATTCAAACGTCGTGTTGTGCTGAAATGGCGGCGTGTCTTGCGAGCGATGATTGCCTCGAGTATTGCACTTTGAACGTGCTGCCCAGCCCGGACCAGTGCACGTCGATCGATGGTGATTTGAGGAACCGATTCGAAGCATCGACCCAATGCATCAAGACGAAATGTGCCGACAAGTGTGTTCTACCCGATAAGTGTAATCCGGTCACGCACAATGGGTGCCCGAACGACGGATCGTCGTGTGACATTGCGTATCCGGGTTATTTTGCGTGTTATTCGCCCGTGGGTATGCCGGCAGCCTTGTGTCAACCGTGCAATTTTCACGTACAACCTTATTGTGGCTCCGGCTTGCGTTGTCATCCGGCCACGAATAGATGTGGCAAATATTGCTGCAATGACAGCGATTGCGGCACGGGTCGTTGCGAGCTCAATCAGATGCTGGCGCTCGGCACCGACCTTCCCGCGGGCAATGCGGTGGGCATTTGCGTGAACATGGATCCCATGATCCCCGGGCCCTCGTGCGATGAGGCCGCCATGACGATGTCCGGCGGGTCTTGTTTCGCCGGGTATCCGGGTATGTGACGGATCAATTCAAGAGGCTGTCGAGAAGGCGCCCAGGGACGCGTTTTCCCGTCATTGGGGTGGCGTTTTACTCGACCGGTGCAAGTCATCCAAAAATCGCATGATCATCGCTTCATTGACGTGATCCATGACGACCGCTTTCCACCATCGAGGCTCGTCGTACCTATCCGGAACGAGCATGTAATGATTAGCCACATCGATCGGCATGCTGGATGTTGCAATGGCGACGATGTTCATCGCTGGATCGCGGAAATACGTTGCACCGAGTCGATCGAGGCCCTCGCAAAGTTTGTCCGTGCGCATGACGAGATCCTGCAAGAATTCCTTGCCCCCGGCCGACCCATACGATTGCAGAATCATCCACAAGGCCACCGCATTGGCTCCCGAGCGGCTTCCGCAAAGCGTGTAATCTTTGCCGTGCACGTACCGAGCTTGCTCCGTGCATATGAATTCGACGAGCCCCTTGCGAGCCAAAAAGATGCCGGTGCCATACGGAGCTTGCAGCATCTTGTGCCCATCCATCGTGATTGAATCCACCTTTGGATGTCGGAAGTCGAGGCGATTGTGCGCTGCCGTGAAGGGATAAATGAATCCCCCGAATGCGGCGTCGACGTGAATGCGGTAGTCGATGCGCACGTCGTCCAGCACCTGCGTGACGGCATCGATGTCATCAATGCTGCCAAAAAGAGTGGTGCCCATGGTGAGCACCAGAAACAGGCGCTTCACGCCACGGTCCTTGGCCATGAGCGCGACTTCGCGAAGCGCGCCTCGATGCATTTGCCTCGTCCGCTCGTCGACCGGTATGGCGAACGCTGCGAGGCCGAGCAAATCACAAGCCTTGGGAATCGAATAGTGTGCATCTTCGGAATGGATCACGGCGACGTCGACGAGCCCTTCGCGCCGGGCCCTATTTCGCTGAACCCATAGCCCCTCGATGTTGCACTCCGTGCCTCCGCCGCAGACGTGACCATCATATGCCGCATCCTGCGCGCCCATGATTTCTTCCGCGCAGATCCGAATCAAGTCGACCTCGATGCGTTGCGTTCCAGCGAATGCCACTTCGGCTTGCGTCAGCGTGTGACATCCGATGTGATTCGGGTTTTCCCGCACGCAGCTCAGATAGGGTAGCTCGCGCAAGGAGGGTGCATCGGGGAAAACTTCGCGATCCAAATAGGAACCCGGGAAGCCGATGACATCCTCGCGGCAATAACTCAGGTTCGAGGAGAGCGCGTCGAAGACCGCACGATCGATTTGGTCTTTCGTCATTTTCGCCCAGAACATGCACGATCATTGATCCATTTCGGCTGCATTGTCGAGCGAAACATTTTCGTTTCGTGCGGAAGAAGTTGCGCTTCACCCGCGGCTCATTCCTCCTCGGCCCTCATTCGCAACCTTGCGAAAAGTTTTCGGTAGCCTTCGTGATCCAGCACGTGAGGCATCGTATCTTCAGCCTGTGAAAACATCGCCGAAATGGACCGATCGGTGCTCGCCGACAACATGCGGTCGGCGATGTAAAAGAGCACTTCGTTCTCTTTTTCGATGTGCAAGCGGAGCAGATCGATGTAATCGAAGGCGTCCCCGGCAGGTAGTTCGGGCAAGCCGTCGATCATTCGCTGGAGAAGCTTCCGGCCCTTTTCGTGTTCGTGCAGCATGACTCCAATGGGACCCTGCGACGGCATTCCAGCGGCTTCGAGGGCAGGGAAGAGTGCATTTTCTTCCTTGTGGTGGTGATATTCGTCGGCGAATTCGCGGAAAAACATCAAGAGCTGGCGCGTGTCGTCGACCGGTACGGCCCTTCCTGCCTGCACGCAATCGGCAACGGCATACAGGGCGACGAGCCCCTCGAGAATCAATTCGTGATCGCGTTTGAGCCATTCCGTTGCATTCATGGTTCGTCTCCTTGTCGAGTGCCCATGTCGTGGCATCAATACTCGACGCTGCGGTTTCCTTCATCGACGTCGGTGGTTGCGGACGCATGTGCGCGCCCTCGTCGCTGTTCGTGCCGAAATGCTCCCAGTAGCGCCGCTCCAATGGCGCCTGCATAAATGGCATCTGGATGGGTTTTTACTTCGATTCGCTGCGCTCCGGGCCGTTTTACCTTCGAATCGGAAGCGAGAACATCGTTGAGTGCGCCGAGCATACCCGCGTCATGCGCCAGCCCGCCCGTGAGCGCTACGATTCCGCGAGCTCCAATGGCGCGGAGAAGTTGCGACAATCGTCGCGCAATGCTCACGTGAATCCCTTTCAAGATGTCGCCGGTGGGGGCTCCGCGCGCGACCAAATTGATCACGTCCGTTTCGGCTAGTACCGAACAAATACTCGACGTTTCTTCGACGGCTTTCGATGCCTGCGACAACATGCCCACGTCCTCGAGGGGCACGCCGAGATACCGGGCAATGCTTTCGAGAAATTGCCCCGTGCCGCTCGCGCATTGGCTCGTCATGCGATGATTCGTCACCTTGCCCCGCCCATCCATCGCAATGGCACGAGAATGAAGCGCGCCCAAATCCAGGACCGCGCGCGCTTCGGGAATCAAGAAAATGGCACCTCGCGCGTGCGTGGTCATGCCATAGAAATGGCCCGTGGCAAATTCGAGTGACTCGGCGTCCCCCGTCGTGCACACGTAATCGAGATCGTCGAGGCCACAATGCGCCGCGCTACATGCTTCCTGAAAGCTCGCCGAAATCACGTCGCCCACGTTGCGCCTGCGAATACGCTGGTGCACGAGCGCTTCCATGACGCCGTCGTCGCCTGCATTGCTGCGAGCAATGGCTACTTTCACGGAGCTCGTGCCCACGTCGATTCCAGCCGTCCGATGCGTGCCATCATTCATGACGCTATTCCTTTCTCCTGGGCGAGCATGAGCCGGGCTCGCCCTGCTTGGAGGTCGTCGAGCGCAAACAAGGCCGCTCCGAGCGCGCCCATGTAAATAGAATCGGGATGCGTGTGAATGACGATGTCCGAACCATAATGCTCCGCCACGAGCTCGCCGAGCACTTTGGTCGCCATCGGGTTTTTGCAGACGCCCCCCGTGAAGGTGAATTCATTGCGAATTCCACCCGACCTTGCAATGAGGGACATGGCGCGGGTCAAAATGGATCGGTGTAGCGCCGCGAGAATGTCTTCGCGCCGCTGTCCGAGCGAAAGACGCTCGCGCAATTCCGCGCCGGCAAAAACGGTGCACGTGGAATTGATCTTCACGACCTTGGTCGATTGAAGCGCCAGCGGCCCAAGCTCGTGCAGGCCGATGTTGAGCTCGTCGGCGATGTACCCGAGGTATCGACCGCAACCTGCGGCGCAGCGGTCGTTCATTTGAAACGCCGTGACCATGCCGGAATCGTCGACTTGCAGCGCCTTGGTGTCTTGGCCACCGATGTCGAGCACGGAACGAGTGCCGGGAAAAACCCGATGCGCGCCGCGCCCGTGGCATAGAATTTCGCTCCGCACCGCTTCCTTGGGGAATGGCAACGTTTGCCGACCATACCCCGTTCCAACGTACGAGCATTCTTCGATGGGCACGGTTGCGACGCGATCGACGATGGCTTTGATTTCATCGCGCACGTCGCTCCGTACGGAATCGGTAATGACATCGGGCAGTGCCCGATCGAGCGCCCGCGAAAGCAGTGTTGCGAATTCGACGTTCATGAGCCACGTTTCGACGTCGAATATCGCCCGATCGAAAAGCGCCACGATGCGCTCGAAAACGACTTGGCCCTCGCGCGCCCGCCGTTCGGCGCCTGCCATGAAAGCAGCTCCCGCGAGATCCCGAAAAAAGTCACTTTTGCGTCGAGCTCCCGGAACGAAGAGCTGCGGGGCGTCTCGAATGCATTCCGCAAGGATGTCTCGCGCCGGTGCTTCCGTTTCGGATCGATGGCGACCATATTGATCACCTGCCAGGAGCAGCTCCATGACGCGACCGAGTTGTTCGAGTTGAGCGAGGTACACCTCGAGGCGAAAACATGCAGCGAGCCGCTCGAGAAGCGTTTGCGTTTCGACGCTGCCCATACGCTGGTCGCTCTCGAATGCGCGCTCGAGCATGGTGAAACGCGCTGCTGTCAGCGCTTCGTCGCGTGCGACGGACGAAGCGACCGCGTAATTGCTGCGGCTGTTCGTAATGCCTTGGCCGAGCACGCTGCCGCGCTCGTCGAGAAGCACGGCCTTGGTGGTGGTCGAGCCTAGATCGATGCCAACGACGCATTTCATTGCGCGCCCTTCCTTTTCTTCCCCTCGAGCATTTGAAAATAGCTCTGAAGACGATTGTCGATGTTGGCTTTGCCGAAATAACGCGGATCGACGAGGTCCGATTCGACGAACCCTCCTGGAACGCCCGTGCGTTTTTCGAGCTCCCGCAAGACCAGAAGCTGTCCGACGCTGAACGAATTGCACGACTTGACGCTGTTGATCAAGAACCCATCCGCGTCGTAACGCTTGATGTATTGCTCGATCAAATCGATGCGGCTCGGTAGATTCATGTTCGTGTAACAGCCGAGGCAATAATCGGCGAGTGTTTCCAAGGGACGGCGCGAATCGTGACGAAACCCGAGGTCGTAAAGCCCGCCGACGCGTGTGTACGTGCTCGCGACGACGGTCGCTCCTTCGCGCGAAAACATTCGCCAAAAGTCGTAGAAGTGCGTCCAATTCGGGGGACCTTCGACGACGATACGAAACTTCTCGTTCGTCGTCGGGCCGTCCGGCGTCGTGGGCCCTTCGCCCGTAGCCATTCGCGCCGTCACTTCTTCCCGAAGCTCCCGATAATAGTGCACGGCATCCTCGGTACCGCGAAATGCGGAGAAGATTGGCCCGATGTAATAGACGCCCCCGAAATATCCGTCTATCGGTGACGGCCTATGGCGAGCCGATTCCCAGACGGCCACGAGATCGTCTTCGGCTTTGGCCGACAATGCCAAACGCTTTTCCAATTCTTGCATGTCGAGCTTCTTTCCCGCCACTTGCTCCATGGCCGGAATCACGACTTGCTCGAGCTGGTCCACGATGTACCGACGCATTTCATCGGTAATCATACCGTCGGCCTGATAAGGCACGTGCAGCATCACGACCGGGCAGTTGTATTCCTGCTTCAGAAGCTCGAACCATTTCATGAAGGTGAAGCAGCCCGTGTACGAAAGCAGCAGCAAATCGGGCGGAGGTAGTCGCGTACCCGTCGGACTGACGTTGCCGCTCTTCAGCATACCAATGTCGCACTTCACGTAGGTGCAGACGTCTTCGGAATGCCCAGCTTTCTCTGCTTCGGCAATGTATTCGGCGGACTTCTTGCGCATGCCCGATTGAAGCGCATTGATTTCCGGCAGCACGGGCAACATCCCGAGCGCGTCGATGAGCTCGGTCAGGTTCCCAGGGACGAACGTATAGACGACTTTTTTGCCCGTCTCTTTGGCATGTTCGAGTTTGTCGAAGTGATCGGCAATCATGCGTTTCTGGCGCGCTTGGCTCCGATCCTTGGAAACGTCCGTGGCGGCGATTGCCATAGGGGTCGTCGTTGTCATACGTTTGCTCCCCATAATTTCACGGCATCCGAAAAAGCGCCCGCTTGTTCGCGAATGACCTGAAATTGTCCAGTATTTTCGGCAAACTTGAAACTCGTGAAGGGAATGTTTTGCTGCCTGAGCGCAGCTTCGAGCATGGGTTGGTCGAGAAGCGCAGGATCGCAAAACGATGCCGCCGCAAAGATGACTCCATCAGCGGGCAATCGACGCACACGCCGAGCGAGGTCGGCGCCTTTGATTTCATCCGCAATGTACCGTGAGGCCGTTGGGCGCCCCTGTTCGATGTATGCGCGAGCAAGCGCGTCCACGGGATCCTCGCCATCCCGAACCTCGATCGCGGATTCGATCATTCGCCAACCGAGCTGGAAATCGTCGTCGACGATATCGCATCCGGCTTTTTCGAGCGAGCGGATGAGGGCGAGCGGGGGCTGCTCACAGAATGAACCGCAAAGCACGACACGTACGTTGTCGAAATGGCGCACGTGGCGCTGCTTCGCGGCCGTCACGAATTCGTCCAGCAAATCAGCGTGTGCACGCGCCGTAAGGGCGGCTCCTGCCCGCACGACCGTGTACGCTTCGGATGCCCGCACCCGTGATGGGTCTTCTCGTCGTAATGCGTCCAATTCTGTAATGAGCTCTCGGCGGCGATTTTCGTCTGCAATGGCCAGCAGAAGTGCCTCCGCTTGCAACGGCTTTGCACCCTTTTTTTCCAGCTCACGCGCAATGCGACGAAGCTCTCCCGCGTAAAACCGACCCCCAATTGCGGAATCGAAGTTCTGCGGAAGATCGAGATAAATGCTCAATCGATCCGGGAACAGCAGTTTCCACATGCCTCCCAGGTTCCGGATGACGTCGCATATCGACGGAAACACCATCGCATCGACCGATTCGAGACGCCCCGACAATCCGAGCTCGATGGTGCTGCGTGGAATGTGGCAGATGTACGATTGAAAGTACGAGTCGCCACGAATGATGTCGAGTTGGTCGCCGGCACCGAAAATCGCGACGGGCAGGCACCCGAGCGCCTCGAAAAGCGGGCGCGGCGCATAGATGGGCATGTGTCCCACGACGAGCGCGGTCGGATTCGCCTCCTTGAAAGCACGAACACTCCGCATCTCCAGATCGTCGGCGAGCACTTCGGCGCGCGCCAAGACCTCCGCAGCAGGATCCAATCGTTCGCGAATCATATCGGACGTGTCTCCTTTCGTCGAATGGGTGAAGGCAATGCTGCAGCATCGAGCTTTCCCGACGTCGTGGGGATGCACGCGGATTCGTTCAATCCCGCCAAACCCCTCATGGCCATCGTGTGAATCGTTCGTGCCACATCGCTTGCGCTTCCATGCATATGCGGATCGTACCACGCGTAGACCCAGTTCATCATGCCAAACACGTTATATGTCGCACGGTCGATTTCGCCGCCACGTCGTTCACCTCGCTCCGCAAGGATCGTAGCCACGATGGCTCGCGCCCGACCGAAGTAGTCATCCTTGAGCTTGCGGACGGTCGGGCGATGTTTGGGTGCGAGGCGGCCGGCTTCGTGCACGAGCACGTGCATGACGGCCGTGTGCTGAATGAAGTAGGCGACGTGAGTGGCAATGAACGTATAGAGTTTTTCCTCGCTTTCCGTGGCCTTTTGCAATTCTGCGTCGACCGCCGACAAAAGCGCCGAAAACGATCGCGCATGCAGCGCAAAAAGCAGATCCTCCTTCGAATCGAAATAGTTGTAGAAGTTGGCGAGCGACATGCCCGTCGACTGAGCAAGAACACGCATGGACATCCCGTGAAACCCATGTTCCGCAATCGCCGCTGCGGCGGCTTCCAGGATTTGCTCGCTGGCTTGCTCCCGGCGACGCATTCGGGCGCTCATGCGTGCCTCCAAACCGGCTTGCGCTGCTGCATGAATGCCGCGATTCCTTCGTGACCGTCGTGCGTTGCGCAGAGCTCGTCGATGTACATTCGTTCGGCGATGTCGAGCGGCGCGCCGATTCTGTCTGCGATTCCTCCCGCTTGGCGCGAAACCCGCACCGCGTGGCGCAGTGAGCTGGCCGAAAGCGACGCCAGCGTCGATCGATACCAGGCAAGAACATCGCTTCGACCATTGCCATCGCTTTCGCCCACGATGGACGTCACGAATCCCAAACGCACCGCTTCGGTCACGTCCATTTCAGCGCCCGTGAGCAAGAGCCTTTCCACCACAATTTGCGGCAACCGCGCGGGTCCGAGAGCTGCAAGCACCGGGGGAAACACGCCCAGCTTGATTTCGGGGCACGCAAATCGAGCGCTCTGGGTGGCAAATACGAAATGGCACGCGAGCACCAGTTCGAATGCTCCACCGAGGCATCGACCGCGTACCAGTGCCGCAACTGGCACGGGATAGAGCGCGACTTGGCGAATGAGCGCATGAAATGCGGGGAGCATCGTGCCAATGCGATCCTGCGTATGCTCCTCGATCGCCGCACCGAACGAAAAGTGCGCATCACCGCCCTCGAGCAGCACCATACGCAAGGTCTGTTTGCCCATGTGAGCGTCGAGTGCTGCGCGAATTTCGTCCATCATCGCCATGTCGACGATGTTGCCCTTGCCGCCGGAAAGCCCAATGCTTAGAATCCCTGCGTCCTCGTCGAGCTCCACGGTGATGCGTCGATGGTTCGTCATGGCAAAACCTCGTTCAACCGGCGTGCTGTTTTTCGAATTCCGCGCGCGCTGCATTCGGCAAGACGGAAAGGATGAGCTCACGATCGAACGGCGCTCCTTCGGCGAGCTTCTGACGCAATTTGACGAAATCGATTTCCCTCGCGCCGCGTTCGCCATATTGAAACGCAGGGAATCCCGCCGCGGCTTCGGTATTCATGTTGAGCGCCAACCAGGAACGATTGGCTTCGCTGTTGGCCATCCAATGCGCAAGCTTCTTCTTTCGAAGGCTTTGTAGCGTTTTGCGCGTGCAGTCGGGGAAGGTCGAAACGAGCTTCGTCACGTAGGAATCGACGAGTTTGTCGAGCAGCGATAGATCGATTTCGCACTTGGCGGCAAGCGCCTTCGCATTCGCTTGTTCGGCCCCCGTTTTCCATTCACCATAAACGCGACGTCCGAATTCGTCGTACGTTCGATCGGTAACCACGAACGGATTCGCAATGAACCGCCCTTCGTTTTTGTAGACCGGCGCAATGTCGTTCAGGACGCCCAAATCGAGCGCCTTGTGGGCGGACCACGGTTCACACAAAACGAGCGACTCCGCGGCCTTCGCATAGCCCACATAAAGGTCGAGGAAATCCGTGGACCCACCATCCGGCGCAGAACCGTGCACGGGGCCGGCTTGGCCAAACCGCGCGTGGTCCCCGGCAACGCTGAAATCGCACGCCATTCCAATTTCTTGTCCGCCGCCGATGCGCAGTCCATTCACGCGACAGATGACGGGTTTGTCGCAGAGCATGATGTTCGTCACCATGTCATTGAAGAGCCGCATGTATTGGAGGTATTCGAGCGGCCGCTGCGCGTAATAGTTCGCGTATTCTTCCGTATTCCCGCCACTGCAAAACGCGCGATTGCCCATCGCGGTGAACACCACGGCCACCGCACGACGATCCGCGCTCGCGCGCTGAAACGCGATGATCACATCCTTGACGGCCTCCGTCGTATACGAATTGAGTTGCGCTTCATTGTCCAAAATAATCCAAACTTGATGCAACCCCTCGATGACGGAACCATCCTGCCGCTTGACAGGACGGGCTTCGTAACGAATGTGCCTGATCACGTGATCGGGAACGATTTCATGATTTTTTAGGGCGATCATGGAGTACTCCTTTGGTCATGTGTTCGAGGCCGCGGACGAAACTCGCGGGTCCAACACCATCCGTTTGGTCAGCGTATGAGCGGCCATTGCATCGAGCAGCGAATTCACGGCGGAGAGTGGAGCGAATTCGACGAATGGATCGAGGACGATTCGCCCGTCGAATATCATGCGAAGCACTTCGGGATAGAGCTCCGGAGGACAACCCCACGATCCATGCACCGATGCGTCGAATGCCATGAGATTGGCAAGACGAACGTTGATGGTATCCATCGTATATCCCACGACGACCATCGTTGCAGCTCGCGCGAGAAGGGCGTAGGCCAATTCTTGACCTCGCGCGACACCACTGCATTCGAAAATGCGATATGCATGCGTCGGGATGCCCCAACTGCGCGCCATTCCGTGCAGCTCTTTGCGTATGTCCTTCGGACCTTTGCCATTCACATCGACGACTTCGTCCGCACCATGACGGGCAATCAATGCTAGCCGATGCGCATCGACGTCGCATGCAATGACGCGCGCCCCGAGCGCATGAGCTATCTGCACGACATATCCACCGACTCCCCCCGTACCCACGACGAATGCAACGTCTCCGGCGCCGAGCCCTGCTCGCCGAATTGCTTGATACGCCGTCGATACGGCATCGGCCACCACGCCGAACATTCGAACATCCACGCCCTCTGGAGCGCTGGGCACCACCACGAGGGCATTCGAAGGAACCCGAATATGCGACGCAAAGCCCCCGTGAATGTCATTGCCAGGCATCTTCTGCGCATTGCATGCATTACCGCGCCCCATTTTGCAAAGCGCACATTGACCGCAAGGCATGACCGCCGGCACGATCACGACCTGCCCCTCGAGCCATTGATCGCCAGAGCGAGTCACCGTGCCTACAACTTCATGGCCGAGCACCAAGGGCAGGGCATGGTTCGGCGCCACCGTCCCAGACGCATACGCAAAGTCTGTGTGACACATCCCACACGCTAAGACTTCCACGATCGCTTCGCCTGGACCTGGGTCCGGCAGAGCCAAATCCGCCTCGCGAAGCGGCTGCCCCGGGCGTTCGAGAAACCAAGCCCGCGCCGTCGTGTTCATGCGCCGTCCCTCCAGTCGGAGAAAATGAACGAACGTTCGTTCGTTGTTTGGATGATGCTTGAGGGTATTGGGTACAAAGTCAAGGGGGTCATCTGCTTTTTATGCCGTTTCTTTGGAAGCTGTTTTCAACTGTGCGACGAGAAAACTCACGTATCGTTTGGTTAGCTCTGCGGGCCGTCTAGAGCGTCAATAAAAAGGCAATGAGGTCTTCGAGCTCGTCCGGGGTCAATTGCGATGTCGTGCCATGCGTATCGGGCATTCCGAACGTCTCGTTGTAGCCAGTTTCTCCCGGCAGAAGCGCAGGATGCCCCGGTGTCGCGAGTGCTTCGCGCAAATTGTTGGCCCTCCCGTCGTGATAAAAGCGTTGCGCCCGATCCCAAATGCCTCGAAGTTGCGGCACGCCGAATCGAACACCTCCAGCATCTTGCTCGGCATCGGGAAATGTCTGCAAAAAGCCCGGAATTACATTGTCGGCGTTTTCCCCGGCATCGTTCTTTCGGGGTGTGATGACGGGGGGAAATCGGATCGGTAGCCGAGATGGATTGAAATCGGCTGTAATCGTTGTGAGCGGCAGCGGATGGCACGTATTGCACCCCGTGACGGGCGACTCGTAAAGCACGCGACCGCGTTTTGCTGCAGCCGATGGTTCGCGCGCATTCGGGTTGGGCAAAAAACGAGGTCGCACGAGCAAAAACAGGCCGAGAGCTCGCGTCACGCCACCGAAATCGAGAGAAATGCCATCTTTTGCACCGTCGAGATTTTCTTGAAACAAGACGTCCCCTATGGTCTTGTCGCGCCCGAACAGCATCTTGGCTCCCTCTTTGAAGTGTTGATTCCGTGTCGAATGCGGACTGCCGTAATTGCGCTGCGCGCATTCAGGAGGTGGATCGTCCTTGCAATGGAGCACGTGGTTGCAGCCGGGTTTGCCCGAATCATTGGAGCATTCCGACAGGGAAGGATAGGCGGACCAAATGAGTGGATCGAGCGCTTCGCAGCAGAAGTTTTCCTTGCGGGCGAATTCATTGATGACGGGAAAAAAGTTCGTGTCCGTCATGGCGCTTTCCATGAACCACGGACGCGTATCCGCTGCCCCGCGGTATGCCATCACCATGCGCGTTCCCCACACGATGTCCTGTTGCAATGGCATTGCAATGGGGCGAGCCACGCTGCCGCCTTCGCGATGACAATGGACACAGGTCTGATCGCCGTCGACCGTGAGAGGTGCGGTCACGAAATTGACGGCTTCGCCCATTTCAGCGTCCGTGGCGGGAAAAGGAGGTTCGTCGAGCGATCCGACGGCAATTCTTCGCTCCGAGCCCGGACCCGATTCCAAATCCAGCACCGTGATGCCTTCACCCAATCGCTCGCTCACGTACGCACGCGTGCCGCCAGGAGAAAGCACGATGTCGAATGGATTCATTCCAGTGCGAAATAGCGCCCCGCCCGTTTGTCGCGGAATGAGCTCGCCACCGGGGCCCACGTCGAAGCTTTGAACTTCGTTCGAGCCGGAATACACGACAAACAACCGATCGTCGTGAAATGCAAGCCGTTCGGGCAATGCGCCGGCGACGATCCATCGAGCTTTGGGCGGTAGATACGCGAGCCTCGAAGCGGGCCACGTGTCGGGAGCGGGCAGCGCCGCTCCTTTGGCAGGATCGTCCGGATCGACATCGCGAAAATCGCGGCAGCATATGGTATCCGACGTATATTCGCGCAAGAGATTGCCGTCCCTGTCGAGCACCGCTATCTCGTTTTGAACGTCCTGGAACATCACGTTTGCAGTTCCATCGCCGGGCATACCATCTTCGTCCGTATCGTACCCCGAATCAGGCGGATGGTGCGTACCTCGCCCGATGTGTGGTACGAAGACGAATGCTTCCGTCGCCAATACATCGGCGGGCGGAGATCCGATCGTCACTCGGCGAATTTCCCGATGGATCGTCACGTCGATGATCGATAGCGACAATGCCGTGGGACTCACGACGTATAGCCGCAATCCATCCGGGGAAAACGAAAGCGATCGAGGGTTGTCACCGACGGCAATGCCCATCGGGGCCTCCGGGGGCTTTGCCGAATAATCGTCCCCCACGACGCGAAATCGGTCGCTCACATCGATATCCCAATGCAAGACGCTGTCTTTCCACCGATTGGCCAAATAAGCTTCGGAACCATCAGGAGCGAATTTGATGTCCACCGTATGAAAAGGAACCGGCACTTCGGCGACCACGTCGTCCTTTTGCGTATCGATGATCGAAACGAAATTGGAGAATCGATTGACGACGGCAAGAAATCGCCCCAATGGATGAAGCGCCATCGCCGTGGGGCTCGAGCCGACTTCGATTCGGCGAACCACTCGTTCGTTCGAGGTATCGACGATGGCCACGTGCTTGCCTGGTTCGTCCTCGACGCCTTGCAGGGCTACGTAAAGTTTGTCACCACTTGGCAAAATGGCCAATGCGAGCGGATGATCTCTGCGGGGTTGGGGCGACCAAAGGACATCACCTGGACCGAATGGATTGGGGCCGGGATCGAGAGAAATTCTTTGGAATTCGCTATCGACCGGACCACATCCGGCGATTCCCCAAATACCAAAGGCAACAATTGCAATCGGGGAGCAGATATTCAGAGCCCAGCGTCGGCGCATGGTCCACCTCCGTCCGGAAACAATGTGCCCCCTTCTGTCAAATCGTCACAAGTTCCGCCATCGCCGAGCCGCAATGACAATGTCTGTTTGCCCGTGCAATTTCCGGCCGTTGCGGTGGCGTCGAGACGCGGGTGCTCGTCGAGCAGTTCCGTCATGGGAATGTCATTGAAGAATATTTGCACGTTTTCAGCCAATCGGGCACCCGTCGGTAGAGAAGTCATGAATGCGATGCGATCCTGAACGATGGGCGAATGGTCCTGAAACGTGACGTGGAAGCGAAAGGACACGAATTCGGCATCGGTTCCGGTGATTCGGGCAGCGCCTTCGATGAAACGAAACCCTTGGAAACCAAGTACGACATCGACCATCTGGTCGTCTTGAAAAGGTAAAAAGCTTTCGTCCGCAACCTGACCCATTTCGAGTCCGATGAAACAGGGCGCGCCGGCGTCTGGCTCGTCTTTGCCACCATTGGGACGCTCGGGCGGTGCCGTGCAGCCAGCGAGCGACCAAAAGCCAAGAGCAAGAAGGCATTTTTTCATGGGTCGAACTCCGCCGCGACGCCAAACGACACGATGGTGGCGTATCGTTCGGAAAGCGGTGCAAAATTGAAGAATCGTTGAGCGTAAAACTCGAACATGCACGTTGCGCGTAGGTCTGAAATGGGGCCGATACGTCCGAAGCTTGCGTCGATGCGCGGGCCGCCGAGGAACGAAAATCCGGACGAAAGCATTTTGTCGGCGTCACGGAATTTGGGCAATGCGTCGTCGCGCAGCTCGTATCGGTAAGCGTGAAACGTGGCCGAGCTCTGCCCGTAGATGCGGCCGCGCAATCCCAATAAGATGCGCGAACCAAATAACGATCGTTGAACTTCGAATTCGTTCGTGAAACTCGCGATTCCCCACGTGTCGGCATACAGACGCAACCTCGCGCTACCAAACCAATGGGAACCAAATGCCCGCCGAAGGCCCGCCGCAATGGCGTGACGAGTGCGTTCCGTGGGCACCGATTCTGGTACCCCTCCAATGGCATAGTTCGATCCCGGATGATAAATGGGCACGTAACGATAAGGACTCGATTGAAAACCGTCATGAAATTGCAATTCGTAGACGACGTCGCCAACCATGCGGCGGCTGAACACCCAACCAAGGCCCACGGTGAGGGAATGGCTGTTGAGCTTTTGCCACGTGTCCTGCGCATCGCCGCGCCGGCCGATTCGATCGGCGCTGAACCGGTAACCAACCTGCGTCGTGAGCCGGCGATCCCACCATTCTCGTTCGGCGGAAAGGGCGACGCCGTGCGAAACGTAGTCGGGCTCGAAACTGGGCGTATATTGAGCCGCCACGACCGTTGCTGCGGCGGGGCGGAACGTCGCGCCCGCGCTGAATCCATGGCGCTCTTCCTGGTAACCGCGAGGCGACGCAGCGGTGACCAAATCGACGCTCGCCGCAGTAATGACATCGGCCTCGTAACTCGCGTCCATCGTGAGCCAATCGCGCAAAGGGACGCGCGCCGACGCTTGCGGAGAAATCACGGTCAAATGGTCGCTCGACGAAAAAAATGACACCCACGTCGCGCCGCGACCCTCTGCTACAGCGGGCGCCGTCCAAAGCATCATTGCGGCGAATGCGCCAATCACTTGCAGCCGCATCCACCACCTCGTTCCCCTGATGCACCCTGTGATGCCTCACGCGCGCCGAGCATGTGATTACGTGCCCGCGTCTCTTCGGGCCGCGTATCCGACCGCATGGCGGGATGTGAAAGCAGACCTCGTTCCCACGCGCGAACGGGCTCGCATGCGCTTGTGAATGGCAAGAGTGCGAACAACGACCACGCCCAACCGCGGTTTGTCATGGTACGTCTCCTGGGTGATGCCCATCGGTTATCCATTCGAGGATTCTTCGGTAATCATGATCGTCTTCGGAATCGAATACCGCACCTCCTCCATGATATCGCCGCGTCGCAAGCGGTTTGGCAATCAGCAGCGCATCGATCGGTCGATCCGCTTCGGTCGAAAAGAGCACGCATGCCTGGTAATTGTGGTCGATTTCCGCGGGCCAAAGCGGTTCGTCGAGGAACCTGCGCGAAACGTCTCCGCGAAAACGCAAGGGCGCATAAATCGAAAGGGGTCGTTCCGGCCTCCCATGACAACTTGGATTCGCACATCGTTCGGCGAGAATGGGCTGTACATCCGAGACAAACCTGTCCCGATCGAGCCATCGCAATGGAACCGTGCCATCGTCGGGCGTGCCGCATCCGCATCCGAGAGCTGCTGCCGCAATGACGTGCGCGATTCTCATGGCGGGGCTCCTCGATAAACTGCGCCGAGATCAATCCAGCGCGTCAGGACGAGCCGTTCATTTTCATCGAGCGGTGGATCGCCTTTGCATGCGCCGTCCACGTTTCGCGGAGCGTCCAATTCGCGGCCCAAAAGTCGCTCCACCAAATAGCTCGATCGGGCGCTCGAACCAATGTCGTCCACGTATTTTCTGCCATTGCCCGACCCGACACCCGGCGCGACGAGAGCCTCGTACGCCGTGTCGAATTTCGCGGTGGCGTGGGCTTCCAGGTCGAGCCCTCCAGCGGCCGCAGGGCCTTGATGACATCCCTTTACGCACGATCGCTGGATGAGCGGCAATACGTCGGCACGAAAATCAATGACGATGGGGTTGGCGCCGACGGGCATTGGTGCGCGGGGTCTTCGAGGGTCGAGCGCGTCGTGCGTCGCGAGTGTCATCGACGCTTGCGTAATCGTGTCGGGTATCGGTCCGCCCGCATCTTGCGGGAGTCCCGAAAGCGATCCATGACAGGTCGCGCATAGCGTCGGATACAGGGCAGGGGACACGCCTCCCGGAAAGGTTTGGCCGGGTGCAACATCGATCCACCGCCGGTGTTGCGTGCCTATCGCCAAACCGTGGGCATCGAGCGTCTGCACACGAAATGGCGTGGCCGCCGGAACTTCCAGGTACAACGAACCACCAAGAAGCGGCAGTTCAGCGAGAATGCGGCTTCGCCCATGCATGCTTGCCGAAATGGGTCCGTGTGCCAAATCGTCAGGCGTCGTTGGTATCGATTCGATAAGACGAACGGCGACGAGGTCGTTGCGTAATGTTTTTGCGCCGACCGGCGATACATTTCGCATGATTGCTTCGAGCGTCTCGACGTGACGATACGCGAGCTTGCCGGTTGAAAGCGTTGGATCCCAAGCGGGCTCGTGCGACGGGTCGTCCTCGAGCGGTCGGGCGACGAGCGGTTCGGCATCGTATTCGGAAATGCCAGGCTCGTCTGCGACGACGTCGACCGCCGTAATGCGTGGACCACCAAGCGTACGGTCTTCCGTGAGCGTCAGCAAAAAAAGTCCGAAATCGGGCTCTGTCGAAGGATCCAATGGATCGAAGGGAGGTTTTGCGAGAGTCACCAAGAGGCGCCCATCCGGCATGGGCACGGGATGCCGCGCGGCTGAAAAGGTAACGCCGCTGGGATTGAACGGAAAGGTGAGCGGGACGAAAGCATGACGAAACCCCCCGACGGATGCCGAGTGTGCGTCGCTTTGCGACAATTCGGGACCGATCTGACGGTCGAAGATTGCGATCGTGCCTGCTTGCCAAACTGAATCGAATTTCACGAGCGCCGTGGAAAAACGGCCGTCCGGCATCGCTCGCATGCCTAGAATCAAGTCGCGCGTTGCAGTCAAACCGTGGTGCACGTGCAATTCAGGGTCACCGTGATGAACTTTGTTGTGATCGAGCGGCATGCGGAAAACGACGGACCGATCCCCCTCGGGCGTCGCGCGCACCACCGTGAACGCCAGCGTTCCATAAGATTTACCCACGCCGAAAAACGAAGGCGTCAATTCCGGAGCAGGATCATGTGTCAATCGTTCGAGTGCGCGGGTTTCTGGGTCGACGGCCCAGATTTCCGTATCGAGCCGCGCGTGGTGCTCTGCTAGTTGCCCAGCGCGTGTCGATACGAAATAAATTCGACCATCGGGCCCATACGTTGGTTGCACGTGTGATTCCCGGCCGCCACCGGGGTGTTTCGGCGCCGATTCCGTGAGCTTGCGAAAGCCCGATCCGTCGCGACGAATCTCGTACAACTCATGTGTCGATTGCACACTTTTTCGCATTGCAAATACGATTCGATTGCCGTCGTGCCCCACCGCCGGATCCCGAACATCCGCTGGGCCCTCGGGATGCGCCAAAGCCGTGATGTTGCGCGCTGCCGAAGGCGGACTTCCCGCGTCGAGAATGAACAGGTCGGAACCGGGGACGAATACGTCGTGATCGAGCGGCGAGCTATTGCCCACGGGGCCTCGTACGAATACGATTCCGTGCAGAGCGGGCATTTCTCCTAGCGTCGCAGCTCGCTCGGCCTCGGCCCACGAAGCAATGGCGTCGACATCGTCGTCTTTCCGTAGATCACCCGGTTTGCCTTGATTGAAAAAGATATCATTCCCACCGCGATGCACGATGCCTCCTTGTTCCGGAGGGATCGCTTTGCGTATGAGGCGTGACAGGAGGGGATCGCCGCCGAGGAACAAATGCATGCGCGCGGATGCATAATTGTGAAGAATGCTTTCTCGCGAAAAAACGGGCTCACCATCGATGATGAGAGGCAAATCGAAAGCCGTAAATGGTGCTACCGGTCCATGGCAAGCCAATGTCGAACATTGACGGGCCGCGAGCCGAGGTAAAACATTGCGAGCAAAAAGCTGCTGCGTCTCGGTCAAATCTTCGACGCGCCCTCCTTCGCCTCCTTCGTCCTCCATTTCAATCCAATGCTTGATCGCGTCATACGCTGGATCTTCTCGTTGGCGAAAAATGACGCCCCCGGCGTGGAACGTTCCTCCCGCTTCCATTGCCAGTGGCTTTCGCAAGAGCGACGAGAACTCGGGCTTTTCGATCGTGTTGATGCGGCTTTTCGAGATGGCATACGCTTGATCGACGTCGGCGATGCGTCCGAGCGCGTCGATTCGTACATTGAAATGTTGCCATTCGATGATCTCACCGTTTTTTTCGGCATCGGGGCCGACGCCATGACAAACACCCGATGTGCAACGTCCTTCGAGCACGGGCACGACATCGGATTCGAAACGATCACGACCCGATGGAGGCGTACACGCACTCACGGCAGAAAGGGCAAGAAGGATGAGACCCCAATGAATGCAACGCATCCTGTTGCTCGACTGCAGCAAGAATCGCGCCCTCGGCTTCGGGATCGGTCAAACCTGCAAGCATTGGATGTATTTGCATTCATATGCATGAATGGAGATGCAAAACCTGCGCGAATCGCGCGGGGGCCCGCGATCAAATTGCGCCCGACGAATGCGATCACGCTGGGCGATTCTCGAGCGCCGAACACAAAGCGAAAACATTGCGGTTACCTCAATCGTCGCTGTTTTTCTCGACACATCATTGTACAAACGTGGTGCAAATCTGTTGTATAAATTTCTAATAAATGTGCACGGCCAGTGCAAAAATGTTCTTGCACTCCGAGTGCAGATAGGTAGAATCGCTGCCGTGGAGCGCGAAGCTCGAACGGATGTGGATGGGCGTCATGAGCGCGCGGAGCGGACGCGTGACGCCATCGTTACGGCGTTGCTCGCGTTGCTCGCGGAGGGGGACCTCAGGCCGTCGGCGGAGCGCGTGGCGAAGCGTGCGGGCGTATCGCGGCGAGCTTTATTCCATCATTTCTCGGATCTGGAGGAGCTGCTCACACGCGCTTCGATGCGGCGACTGGAGCAGCTTGCGGCGAGATTACCGACGGCGCCGACGGAAGGACCTTTCGAGGATCGCGCGCGGACATTCGTGAGCGCGGTGGGGCATTTCCACGATCAGGTCAGCCACGTGCGTCGAGCGGCGCTGCTTGCTTCGTATGATTCGAAAGTGGTTGCGGAACGCATGGACATGGCGTTGCGTCGTCATCGCGAATTGACGAGCGCCGCATTCGCAGAAGAAATCGCGAATGCGCCCGAGCATGTTCGCGATGGGCTTTTGCGTGGTTTGGCTGCGGCCACGAGCTTTGCGACATGGGACGAATTACGACGCAATCAGGGGCTTGCCACGGACGAAGCGATACGCGTGGTGATGCGGTTCGTCGAGGGGCTCGTTTCCGACGTGCGCCGTAAGATTTGACGACTTCAAACGAAACTGGCGGTTGACTTACGAAGAGGACGAACATGAGCACGTGCAAAATCAATAGCGGAATCGTTTTCGTATCGATGGCTTCCTCCGTTCTTGGACTCCTTGGGTGCTCGGGTCAAACGACGAGCGGGAGCCTGCCCGAGCCCACGTATTACCGTGACATTGCGCCGCTCGTCGAGGCGAAATGCAACAATTGCCACGTGGAAGGAGGCATTGCGCCTTTTGCGCTCGAGAACTACGACCATTTGAAAGCCTTGGCGCCCGCCGTCCGAGCGTCGGTGGTCATGAAAACGATGCCGCCTTGGCCGGCGTCGAACGAATGTGCCGATTATCTTGGCAATCGTTCGCTCACGGATGAACAAATCGATAGGCTGGTCCAGTGGATCGACAATGGAATGTCAGAGGGTGATCCATCCGATGCACCCGTGAAGGTCGATAGCAATGCGCTCAAACTTTCGCGCGTGGACCTCGAATTGCCGATGCCCGTGGCGTACACGCCGAAGGTGTCTCCGGACGAGTATCGCTGTTTCTTCATCGATTGGCCCGAGCAGGAAACGAAATACGTGACCGGATTCGGGGTCAAGCCTGGCCACGCGCCCGTCGTGCATCACGTCATTGCATATTTGGCGCGCCCAGACACGCTCGAGGCTTTCGAGGCGCTCGAAGCGGAAGACGCCGAGCCGGGTTGGACTTGTTATGGTGGCCCTGGAGGGAATGCGGCTGGGACGAGCTGGGTGGGCGGCTGGGCGCCGGGTGCATTGGGATCCGACTTTCCGCAAGGCACGGGCATTGAAATACCGGCCGGTTCGAAGCTGGTCGTTCAATTGCATTACAACACGAGCACTGCGGCGCCGATGCCGGATCAAACGGCATTGCTCCTCAAGGTAGACAAGACGGTCGAAAAAAAGGCGGCAACGATTCCGTTCACGAACATAAAGTGGGTGCAAGACCATACGATGGACATCCCGCCACACACGAACGACG
The DNA here is from genome assembly GCA_016715885.1 of Polyangiaceae bacterium. Lineage (NCBI taxonomy): Bacteria > Pseudomonadati > Myxococcota > Polyangiales > Polyangiaceae > Polyangiaceae bacterium. Next base: position 334,511 of record JADJXL010000025.1, on the reverse strand, counting down.
TCACGCATGCTTATGCCGCAGATCCAACCAAATGGATGACGTTCATGACGGGCGGTACGATTGCCTCGAATGTACCGTTGACCATTTATTCGGCCAGCGCGCACATGCATACATTTGGCAAGAGCATTGGCCTCGAGATCCAGCGTTCCACTGGCGAAACGGAATGCATGGTGGACATCCCGCAATGGAATTTCCACTGGCAGGGTCAATATGGATTCTCTCAGCCGAAGCTTTTCGATCCGGGTGACGCGATCTCGATGAAGTGCATCTATGACAACACCACGTCGAGCGAGGTCAATTGGGGCGAAGGCACGGGCGACGAAATGTGTCTCGGCGTGTACTACGTGACCGAGTAGTTCTTCCTCGACGCCACGGCTTGCTTGCCGTCCTACACTTTGCTAGTCCGCCTCGGGTGCGACGATTCGTCCCCCACGTGTTTGTCCTGTCCACCTTCGCCGCAGCGCCGGCGTTGGCTCATAGTCCCGGAGCTGGTGCCCCGCCGGTCGAAGTTCCGCCGCCTCCAGCCGGTGATGGCTTGACGGCGCATGGAATCGTGAAGGACGTCGAGGCCAAAGCGACCGATCCGCGGACGAAAAAGCTCGTCGAATCGTCCCTCGAACATGCCAAGAAGTCGCTCGAAAGAGCGCATGGAGCGCGAGCTTCGGGCGACGCCGTCCACGCTCGAATGCTCGATGGCTTGGCGCTCGAGTGGGCTGAAACGGCGCGTGATCTCTTGCGAGCGGCAGCCGCGGAACAAGCTGCCGCTTCCGCAGCGGACAAGGCGCGTGAAGCTTCCGTGCGGGCCGAACGCGCGCGTGCGCTGCTCGAGGAAACGCAGGCGCGTCGGGGTCGTGCCGATGCGGAGCTCGAAAAAGCGCTCGCGGCCGAGCGTGAGGCGCGTGAGGCTGCGGCAAAAACCGAAGAGACGCGCCTCTCCGTGGGCAAACCTGGAGCGGCCAAGGGTGCGCCGGCAGGTGGTAAAGACAAACCCGCGGCGAAGGCCGGCGCTGCTCCCAAGAAAGCGCCCGTGACGAACCAGAAGAAGGGGAAGTGATGAAAAGGCTCGTCACACTTGCGTTTGTCCTGTCCCTCGCGGCTTGCGCGCCGATTCCGCGACCGCCGGTTTTCGCCGAGGTCGAAGCCGTGCGGGACAACCCTGCCAACGCTGCACCTCGCGAGCTTGCGCCGACCGCGTACGCTCACGCGGACAAACTCCGCGCCGAAGCGCAGGCTGCGTTCGATGCAGGCGATGTCGCGGGCTCGCAAATTCTCGCAGAGCGCTCGCTCGCAGCCTACGCACACGCGCTCGTGCAGGCCCGCATTGCGCGCGCCGAAGCCGAAGCGAAAGACGCCGACGCAGCTCTTGCGGCATCGCAGACTGAAATTGCCACGCTCGACACCGAGCAAGCTCGCGTTGCCGCTGAAGTCACCGCGCTCGAAGCCCGGATTCGCGTGTCGCGTGATGCCCAACCCATCACGCCGTCCGGCAACGGCAGTCCCGAGCGCGAGGTTGCGCGCGTGGCTGCGGCGCGATCTCTCGCGCTGGAAGCGAAGATGCTTTGCACCGGCGCTCGCTTGCTCTTGCCCTCGATCCCCGAAGGATCGCCGCCTCCCGTAGGTGCCCCCGAACGCTCGGCGCTCGCATTGCAACTCGACGAAGCCGAGCTCGTCGTGACCAAGACGCACGAGTCTCTGGCGGCCGGAGGGCGGGCGCCGATCGATCTCGCCACGCGCGCTCGGGCCGGGTGTTTGTCCGTCCTGACCAACATGCGCCGGTCCATGACACCGGCGGCTCGAGCTCCGGGCAAAGGCGACGCGCTACTCGGCGAAATTTCCGCGACGCGGCAGTTCTCACCGTTCCGGGACGAACGCGGCGTGGTCGTCACGCTTCGCGATGTGTTCAGCCTTGACAAACTCACGCCCGCGGCAACACAGCGCATCGAAGCGCTTGGGCGGATCGCCAAGGCGCACCCAGGGTTTCCGTTGGCGGCGGTCGTGCATGTCGAAAAGGAGCCGACGGCGAAAGACGACGCGGCATCCAAGGCTCGCGCTGATGCTCTTGCCGCCGCATTTCGTTCAGCGGGAATCGCGTCGATCAACGTCGTGCAAGCGGGCGCTGCAGCCCCGGTCGTCGATCCCGCAGGCAGCGATCGCAAGCGGAATGCTCGCGTCGAGATCGTCTTCATCACGCCGGAAACATTTTAGTAGGATGTTGTCCTTCCTCCGATGCGATACGACGTCATGATGCGACCTGATTCGGCAGCTTGTTTCGTGGTGCCTGCGCTCGTGGCAAGCCTTGTTGGCTGTGCTGATCCGGCGAAGCAGGAGCAGATGGCGGCTTCGGTCCTCCAGAAGATCGCGCCCATCGCGGATGCCGACGTTGCGCAGGTTCGTCGAGGTTTGCCCGAGGGTGCCAAGAAGCTCGGCGAGCACATCGATGACGAGCCCGAAACGAACCTCGTGGCTCTGCAGCGCGTCGTACGAGGCTCACGCGTCAACATCGAAGATCTTCGGACGTCCAAGTGCACGTTCTTTTCGTTCGCGGACACGTCTGGCGTCGTTCATCGCAGCGAAACCGATCCGGACAACCTTGCTCAAAAGCAGCTCTTTACGGTTTTTCCCGGACTGAAAAAAGCCCTCGAACCGAATGCGGGTGTCGTCGAAGCGTGGGGCGACATGGAGGAAATGCGTGTCACCAAACAGGGACCCGAACATCAATGGGTTTTGGCGCACGCCGTTCGAGACAAGGAAGGCAAAACGAAGGGTTTGTTCGTGACGGGTTGGTCATTGCGCCGTTTTGCGCAGCACATCGACCTGGCGGCCAAGGACGAGCTCGTCAAGGCGGTGGAGCGGGAGCGCAAGGTCAAAGTGCCGCTCGTGTATGTATTTCTCATCAAGGACGGCAAGGCGTATGGCGGGCCCATGGCACCGGATGTCAATGCGCATGCGGTCGAATCGCTTGATTTGCCGACCAAGACGCAAAATGGTCCTTTTCGAGGTCACGTTCAAATTACGGGGCGCACGTTCGGCGTAGCTGCTCAAAAAGCGCCCAACATCGGTGAATCGATCGTGCTTTCGGTCGTGGTATCGGAAGTCTGAGCGGGCCTCGGGTGACGACGCCGCCGCCTCCGAAAAAATCCAAGCGTCGCCGCCGTGTGATTCTGGTCGCGGTACTTGCCGTCATTCTATTGCTCGTCGTCGATCAGCTTGGCGTTCGTGAATTGTCCGGGCGCGATTTTTCGGTGACGGAACCGCTTGCGCATTCGCAAAAGGCGCACGTGGTCGAGCTTTCCAAACCTGCGTGGCAAGGTCGAGTTCCGGGGACCGACGGCAATGCTCAGGCGGCCCGTTATCTCGAGGATGCATTGAGAGCCGCCGGTGTTGGACCGTTTCCGTCAATAGGCGGCTACCTTTCGCCGCTTGCCGATTCTCGATTGGGGCACAACGTTTTGGGATGGATTCCCCCCGATGATCCTGGCTCTTCCCGTGGGGTCATCGTTCTCGGTGCGCATTTCGATCATGTGGGGCCGACGTCCGAAGGCATGCTGCTCGGAGCGGACGACAATGCATCGGCTGTAGCCGTCGTTCTTGGCGCGATACGGTCGATTTTGGCTATGAAGCCGCGTCCTTACGGCATTGCGATCGCGCTTTTCAATACGGAAGAGGCGCCCTATTTCGGTACGGCGCAGCAGGGATCGCGCAGGTTCGTCGCGGAATTGCCGCGAGAAATTCCAAGTGTGACGTCGATTCGTTTGGCCATCGTGCTCGATCTCATCGGTGGGGTCGTTTGGAAACACACGGCCGACTCGATTTATGCATGCGGCGCAGAAAAAACGCGCGGATTGCCCGCTGTCGTCGATGCGGTTCACGAAGAAGGGCTCGATGTCCGGCGCCTCGGAATTCATTCCGTCGAAAACATTCCCGGCTATCGCCCGAGTGCTTTCTCCGATTACGATATTTTTCGAGACAACCGCATTCCATTCTTGTTTTTATCCAGCGGCCGCACGCCGCGATATCATCGAGCATCCGATTTGCCCGACACGTTGTATTACGATCGAATGGCACGTACGTCGCGCTGGATCCACAAGCTCGTACAAACGTATTCGCAATCGAACGAAGATTTCGTTTTCGATCCCAAAGGCGAAGACTACGCAGCAGAACGCGATTCTCTGCGGTGGGCCATTCGTGAAGCGGTGAAACCGTGGCGGTCCATTTCGGGCACGAGCCCCATGACGGCGATGCGTTTTCTGGGCGACCTCTCACGCCTCGATGCGATGGCAGATCCCGCACATGTCTTCACGCCTGCCGATGCGCTCGCGATCGAACGCGCGAGCTTTCGACTGCAATGTTTGCTCTATCGATATCCCGTCTGCTTTACGCTGTGACCGACTTCTTCTAGGATTACGCTTGCCATGCGTTCTTCCTTTTTTGGGGTGGCTGGCCTCGCGGCAGCTTGTTTCGTCGTTGCTTGCGGTCGTACCAACATCGAGGATACCGACTTCTCCGCGAATCCTTCGGGCGGCAGTGCAGGGGCCGGAGGTGAGGGTGCGTCGGGAGGTACTGGCGGGATTGGTGGCGTGGGCGGCGGCGTAGGCGGAGCTGGAAATGCCGGCGCAACCGGGGGCGCGGGCGGCATTTCGTCGAGCTCCAGCAGCGGGCCCGGTGGAGGTCCCAGCTTCATTTGCGGCGACGGCTTGCCCGGCCCCGAAGAAGAGTGCGACGACGGCAACGACAACGACAACGACGCTTGCGTCGATTGCGGTTTCGCCAAATGCGGCGACGGCAATGTGTGGTTTGGCGTCGAACAATGCGACGACGGCAATATCGTCGACGGTGACGGATGTTCGAGCAAGTGCACCGTCACCGGGTGCGGCAACGGGATCATCGAGCCGGGTGAACAATGCGACGACGGTAATTCGAGCTCCAACGATTCATGTGTCTTCTGCTCGAATGCCAAGTGCGGCGACAAGTTTGTCTGGACCGGCGTCGAAGAGTGCGACGACGGCAATCAAACGAACGGCGACGGTTGCTCGAGCACGTGCAAGCTTTCGTTCTGCGGCGATGGGTTTGTCGATCCGAACGAATCGTGCGATCTTGGCGCGCAAAACGCCGATCGCCCCGCGCTGCTCGTCAAGCAAGGATCCAAGCAGTTTGTCGTTCGTCCCGTCGATCGTTCCGCGAATGTCGTGACGTTTTACGCCTACGGTTCCGCCAGCAGCCACACGGGCTACGAGGTTCTCCAAGGCAGCCGCATCTTCTTCTATCGCGACATCACGACGGGCAACTTGAACCTCGTTTTCCACCACGGCATCGACTTCAACTCGAGCGGCCAGTCGCAACCTCAAGCGCAGGTCACCTGGTCGATGTCGGGTTTGCCCAGCAGCGTGGTCGTGCTCGTTGCAGACGACGGACCCAACGAGCTTGCGAAGTCTTCACCCACGACGATCCAGGCGAAGTGGGGCCTTCAGAACAACTCGGACGGCGGCGCCATCGGCACGTTCCCGTTCCCTGGCAACTTCACGGTGAGCATCGCGCCGACGTTCGTCGGAGGCATCAACAACTGGGTGTGGATCAACGGCGACGAGGTGCAGACTTCACTCAACCTCACGCAAACCGTTGAGATCACCGCATTTTCGACGCCGTCTGCATGTCGGCTCGATTGTACTGTTCCCGTATGTGGTGACGGGACTCTGGATGGCGGTGAAGTTTGCGACGATGGCAACACGACTGGCGGAGACGGTTGTGCTGCCAACTGTGCGTCGCTTAATTGATCCGCGCTGCGGAGAGCGGAAAGACGCGACGTTTCGCTCGGGGCGGCATGAGGGTATGCGTTTGCGGGCCGGATCATGCTAGCGTCGAGCGCGGAGATAGTCGGAGACGATGCCTGCAAACATCGACCAGATGATGAAGGTTTGTCGCGAGGTCATCGCGCCGCTCGTGCGAGCCGATCAAGGTGAGGTCTACCTCGTGGCGCTCGAGCCCGATCAGCTCACGCTTCACCTTGCGGGTATGTGCGCAGGTTGTCCGGGCGTGAACTTGACGGTGAAGGGCGTCATCGAGCCTGCGGTGCACGCGGTTGCGCCGACGGTGCGGGTCGTCGTTTCGAGCGGCATCCGCATTCCCGAAGGCGCGTCGCTCATTTCGTGAACGGATGCCCTGTCGGGCGTTCGCACGAACGTAATCGTTGGGCCTCAAAAAAAAGACGGCGAGCGCATGAGGCACTCGCCGTCGTTCTCTTTCTGGTACTGCCCAGAAAAACTTACTTCTTCTTGTCTTTTTCCGCTGCTTGCGGGGGTCCGGGCGGTGGTTCGGAGCCACGAGCTGCTGCGCGAACGGCCGGATCGATGTCGTCTTCCACGACGGGCTTGTTTGCCCTGAGGGTGTCGATGTTTGCGAGCGTTGCGTTGTCTTCGTACACGATCGCCACTGCCGTTTCGTGGCGCTCGACGAGCCGCACATGCGTCGTTGCGTCCTTCCAGTCGACCGTCGTGACGTAGATTTGTTTGTCCGGGTTCGGTTGAATCACGCGGCCCACTGCGCCGTACTGCGCCGTCAGTTTTACCGCGGCGTCCTGGAACGTCTTGCCCCAGGGGCTTTTTTCGCTGAGCTGGACCTCGTCGATGATTTTCCAGAGCCGGTCCTGGATGAAGAAGAAATACCGCATCTCGCCGTTGCGGCTGAGCGTCAGGATCGACTCGTTGTTCTTGTAGGTGTATTCGCCTTTGAGCGGCGTGGAGTCGAGTGCGACGGGAAGGTTGCCGAAGTCGATGCGGCTGCGGCGGAAGGCGTTTTTCTCTTCCCTGAGCGCAGCATCGAGCTGCTTCATTTTCACGCCCGGCGACACCTTTTGGTAGAGGGGCTTGTATTCGGTGTCGAGCATCGTGTCGATCGCCTTCCAAGTCTCTTTTATCGTCAAACCCCATTTCAACGGTGCGGTTGCGGGGGGGATCTGGATGGGCTTGACGGCTTGCGCCGGGCCGGTGAGTGCAGGAGCCTCGGTCGCTTTCTTCTTCTTTTGCGCTTCTGCGTCTGTCACGGCACTCATGGCCGCGAGGCCGAATGTCGTCGCCAGGAGCGCGCCCCAGATCTTGTTCGCCTTCATCTCCTCAACCCTCCGCCGTGTCGGCTCGCAGCCGAACCTCGGAATTTCAAACCATGGACCGTTTGCGGGCAAGTGCACGCTAGCAAGAGCAGGCTAGCAAGAGAAACAAGTGCGCCCAAAATGCCCAGCGCGGTCAGTTTGCGCCGTTCGACGTGCCGGCTGGGGAATCGATGGAAAGAAAATCAACGCGTTTCGTAAACGACTCCGCTCTACGCTTCCCGCCACCACTGACAGCGCATGCCCATCGTGCTAGGCCAACGTGCCGAAACGTGACGATCTTCGAGCGGAGCCGACTGTGAGCAGTGTCAGCGTCAAGACGTTCAAAGAGGTCGAGGCGATGCGCGTCGTCGGCCAAATGGCCGCCGAAACCCTCTTGGGCGTAGGCGAAATGCTCCGCCCGGGCATCACCACCGAGGACATCAACCGGTTCGTTCACGACGACACCGTGCGCCGCGGCGGCTGGCCAGCGCCGCTCAACTACCACGGCTTCCCGAAAAGCGTGTGCACGTCGGTCAACGAAGTCGTCTGCCATGGCATTCCCGGGCGTCGTGTCCTCGAGCCGGGCGACATCATCAATGTCGATGTCACCACGATCTACAAAGGGTTCTTCGGTGACACGTCGGCGACGTTCTACATCGGCAAACCATCGCCCGAGGCCAAACACGTCACGGAAGTGTCGCGACGAACTCTCGAGCTTGCGATCGCCGAGGTTCGTGAAGGCGCGCGTCTTGGTGACATCGGCGCAGCCATTCAAGCGTTTGCCGAAGCTGAAGGTTGCTCCGTCGTTCGAGCGTTCGTCGGGCACGGAATTGGCCGGCAATTCCACGAAGCTCCGCAGGTTTCCCACGTGGGCAAACGCGGCCAAGGCATGCGCCTTCGAGCCGGGATGTGCTTTACGATCGAGCCCATGATCAACGTCGGCACACACGAAGTCGAAGTGCTCGACGACAAGTGGACGGCCGTGACATTGGATCGTTCGTTGTCGGCTCAGTTCGAGCACACCATCGTGGTGACGAAGACGAGTTGCGAGGTTCTCACGCGTCGAAATCGAAAACTTTCGAACAGCGAGATCTTTGGAGACGTGTTTTCCTCGGCGTCCATTCCGGCTGCCATCTCCCCCTGATCCATCGAGAACAACATGCCTCTCGACGACGCCGCTTCCGCGAGAATCGCGCCCTACGTCTCCAGCACGACGGATGACGTTTTCGCCCTGAGTGGGCTGCCAGAAGAAGTCATCGCCGTGCTTTTCGCGTATTACTCGCGCAGCCGCGATGACCTCCGGACAAACCTCGCTCGACTGCTTGCCGATCAAGAGATCGATGTCGTTGAAGGAGTCGCTGCCCGTCCTTCGTTTGGCCTTGCCACGGAAAAAGCCCGAGCCTTCCACGAAAAGTGGGTCGTCGGATACGGCCACGCCTCCGTTGCGGAACACGCCGTCGTTCATCTGGCGCTCGAAAACGTCAGCATCGTCGCGTCGAAGGTCATCGAAGATCTGAGGCTCGGATCGTTCACCGAAAAGAGCACGCGTTACGTGGTGTTCGACCGCAATAGCTTCGTCGATCTTCCCGTTCTGGGAGACAAACTCCATGCGCTTTACCGCAGTACATGCGAGCAGCTCTTCGCGTCGTATCTAGATCTGATGCCCGTCGTCACGGAAGCGCTCAAGGCTCGTTTGCCGCGCGCCGAGGGCATGACGGACGGTGCGTATGCTGCGGCGATTCGCGCCCAAGCGTGTGACTTGCTTCGAGGGCTACTGCCTGCAGGAACGCGGACGAACATTGGTTTGTCCGCGAATGCACGAGCGCTCGAAGGGCTTCTGTCGAAGATGTTGTCGAATCCTTTGAGCGAAGTGCGCGGACTGGCGACCGCGATGCATCGCGCGTCGCTCACCGTCGCTCCGACGCTCGTCAAGTACGCCAGGGAAAACCCTTACCGCGCCACTTTGCACGAGTGCGTTCAAGAAAAACTCAGCGCGATTTATTCTCCTGGACCTTGGGATACGTCGGTCACCAGCGTGATTGGGCAACCCGTGCGCCTCGTGCGCCACGATCCCGATGCTCTCGACCGCATCCTCGTCGCGCTGGCCTATGACGGAAGCGAACCGAACGTGCACCTTCGGGGGCTCGTCGAGGCACTGAGGCAAGCGACGAGAGCCGAGCGGGAAGGGATCCTGCGTGCGTCGCTCGAACGTCGAGGGCCTTATGATGCGGCGCCGCGCGCATTCGAGGCGACGACGATGACGTTCGAGTTTTTGCTCGACTACGGCGCGTATCGCGACTTGCAGCGGCATCGAATGCTCTTGCCGACAACCCAACGACTCACGTGCAGGCTGGGATTCGAGACGCCTGCAGAGCTTGTCGAGTTTGGCCTGGCGGACTCGTATACGCGCACCATGGCCACCGCGATCGATGCGTGGGAACAGCTCGAGGCCGAGTTCCCGCTCGAAGCGCAATACGCCGTGCCGCTTGGATTCCGCATTCGCACGCTGTGGACGCTCAATCTGCGCGAAGTCATGCACGTCATCGAGCTGCGGTCGGCAAAGCAAGGGCACGCGAGTTACCGGCGCATCGCTCAGGCGATGTACCGCACCGTGATCCACGCGCACCCGTGGCTCGAGGGCCTCATACGCGTGGACCTCGAAGACTACGCGCTCGCACGCGCGTGATCAGCGTTTGGATGTTTTTCCGCGCGCGGGGCGAGCGTTTGTCCCGGTCGACGTGGCCGTAGCGCGTCGCTCCACGACTTGCGCCGCTTCACGCAACAGCTCGCCCGCAGCATCCAGCGCGCTTTGCGTAACCTTCGCGCCTGAAAGCATCCGCGCTACCTCGGCGACACGCTGTTTGTCCGCGACTGGGGTCACGGTGCTCTTCGTCATCCCACCTTCCACTTGCTTCGAGACGACGAAGTGTTTATTCGCGAAGGCTGCGATTGGCGCGAGGTGCGTGATGCACAAAACTTGATGATGTCGCGCGACGTCCGCGATCGCGCGACCGATGCGATCGGCGATGGCACCACCCACGCCTGCGTCCACTTCATCGAATACGTAAAGCCCCGCTGGGCCCGAATCGGCGAGCGTTCGTTTGAGCGCCAAGAGAGCTCGGGACAACTCGCCGCCGGATGCGATCTTGCGCAGCGGTTTCGGATCGATCCCTTTGTTCGGCGCAATCAGGAACTCCACGCGATCGATTCCGTCGCGCCCGAGACGAGCTCCATCGACGACGAGCTCCGACCGTTCTCCAGACAGCGTTTCGACATCGACGACCACGCGCGCTCCGCCCATGCCCAGCTCTGCAAGCTCTGCGCTGATCGATTCGCCCAGCCGTTTGCCCGCTTCGCGTCGCTTGTTCGACAGGAGCCGCGCACGTTCCGAAGCATCGCGCAAACGGCGATCGCGTTCTCGTTCGAGCTCTTCGATGCGTGATTCGACGTTGTCCAGCGATTCGAGCTCCGCCGTGATGCGCGCACGCGCCTCCAGCACGGTTTCGATCGTCCCGCCGTGTTGTCGCAACAGCCCTTCGATGCGGTACATCCGCTCTTCGACCTCGGACAAACGCGCAGGGTTTGCCTCGGCACGTTCGGTATACCGCTCGATTTCACGCGTGATTTCGCGTAGTTCGGCAAAACAACTGTCGAGCGCGCGGGCGGTCTTGTCGAGGCTCGGATCGAGCTCTGCGGCGGTGTTCAGGTCCCGCGACAAACGTGCAAGCTCGTCACAGATAGCTTGGTCGCCTTGATCGAGCCGTGCGACGGCGCGTTCGGTGAGCTCACGAAGTTTGCCTGCGTGGCGAAGGCGTTGGCGTTCGGACGCAAGCTCGTCGAGCTCGCCGGGCTTCGGTGCGATCGCATCGATGCTTTGGAGCTGAAAACGCAGAAACGCTTCTCGTTCGGCTCGACCGCGTTCGGCTTCACGTACGCTGCGGATTTGCGCAACGACTCGTTCGAGCTCCACGACGTCGGCCGTCAGTTCCTCGCGTGCGCCCGAAAGGTGGCCGAAACGATCGAGGTATCCAAGGTGCGTCGATGGGTCGGTGAGCGCGACGCTTTCGTGTTGCGATGCGACGTCGACGAGGTTCGATGCGAGCGCTGCAAGCTCACCCGCGGTGCATAGGCGCCCGTTCAAGTAGGCACGCGACCGGCCGTTTTGCTGCACGACGCGGCGGATGACGAGCTCGCCTCCCGCGGACACGCCTGCTGCTTCGAGCGCTGCGGCAACCTGCTGGTTGTTTGTCACGTCGAACAGCGCTTCGATTTCGGCTTCGTCCGAGCCAGGACGAATTTGATCGGCATTGCTGCGACCGCCGAGCACGAGCGATAGGGCGCCGACGACGATGGACTTGCCGGCTCCGGTTTCGCCCGTGAGGACGTTGAAGCCAGGCTCGAGACGGAGCTCGAGCGAATCCATGAGGACGAAGTTTTTTACGTGTAGAGCAAGGAGCACGGGGGCGGGCGCAGCATAAGAAAAGGTTTGCCCGTCGTCGATGCGTTCTTTGCGATCAGCGGATCGTCACGGACTTGGACACCGTGACGGGGCCGCCATCGAAGGGGGGGACGGATGCGCGTTTGAACGCGTTGGCGATGCAACCGCCCGTCGCGGTGCCCGAGAACGGCGGCCCGTTCACGAGCGCGCGCGTGGCACGTCCCGATGGGGCAAACGTGACGCTTACACGGGCCACTCCGCTCGGATCGCCCGGAGCTTTGCAACCTGCGGCAGCGCCCGCGGCGGCGTTGAGCGCTGAGGACGCGGCGCTCTTGTTGAATTCGGAACCTCCCGTAGGGGGCGGGGTCGCTGGTGCACCGCCGGCAGTCGCCGCGGCCATGGCTTCAGCCAAACTTTTCGCTTTGGAAGGCCCGGCAGGTTGTTCAGGTTCCGCCGGTTTGTCCTTTGTTTCAGGTTCGGACGGTTTTCCTTGGGCGGTCGGCTTGTCCGAGTCGGCGACTTTCGCTGGTTTGTCGGACGAGTCCTTCGGCGTGCTGTCTGCTGCCGTCGCCGATGCTGGTTTGTCCGCGACCGCAGGTTTGTCCTCGGGTGATTCTGTCTTGGCTACGCGCGGTTCTACCGCTTCCGGCGTTTGACCCGGCCGCGTGTCGAGCGCTGCTTCGGTCGATGTCGACGCGGGCGTCGCCGATGCTGTCGGCTCGGTCGGCGTCGACGACTTCTGCATGAAGAAGAAAACGCCTCCGATGACGAGCACTGCTGCGATGGCACCGAGCACGATTCCCTTGCGATTCGGCCCCGTGCTCGTCGGCTTCGGGGCATCCGTCGCGGCTTTTACCGGAGCAGCAAGCGCCTTTGGCTCGAGCGGTGCGAGTGGCGCTGCCGCGGCTGCACTGAGCAGCGCAATGTCATCGAGCGCGGACGTCGATGCAGCTTTGGAAGACGTCTTGTCGGACAAACCGGGGCCCACCAGCGCGGACATGTCGGGAGCGACGAGCGGCGATCTGTCCGGCGTCGAAAACAGCCCTACCGACAGGTTGAAGAGATCTTCATCGACCGGGATCTGCCGGCTCCGCGTGATTTCACGTTCTTCCGAACGCGAGCCAAGCTGCGACTTGGGTTTTTCCGGGGCAGGCTCGGGCTTCTTGTCGAACTGGACCGAAATCGGGATGTCGTCCGACGCCGTGTTCGTTTCGACGTCGAAGATCGAAAAGATGTCGTCCTCGCTGCGCTTCTTCTTGGCAGGCTTGCTCTCCTGCGGGACTCGAGGCGCACGCGGAATGCTCAGCGAGCCTGGGCCTGCTGCTCCCGATGTCGGAGGAGGCGGCACCGTGACCGCATCGATCGACAAGTCCATCGGCGCGATCGACAACGTCGACGCTCTGGGGGCATCCGCGGAGTCGGTCATGGTGTCCGATTTCGCATTGGTGTCCTTGTCGCTCATCGTGCTCCGTTTCAACAGACGATCGTCAATCGTTCAAGACAAACCATTCAGCCAATTTCGCTCGAGCCAATCCAGTGCGACAGGCGCGCTGCGCAGCGCCGCGTCGATGCGCTGAACATCGGCGTCGCGAGCATCTGCTGGCTGCCCGTAAGCGCGTGCGTAGAGGATCCACGTCGACAGCTCGTAGTGATGAAGCAAGGGACCAAAGCGGTGCCCGTCGAACGCCGCGATCGCGTCAGCCGCTTCTCCCACGGATCGTTTGTTCACCAACGACATGCATGCATCGAACAGAAGCTGCCGCAGATCCTCGAACGCTCGATCCGGATCGTCTGCGACTTCGTCGAGCATCGTCTCGAACGCATCAGCGGGCATGCCTGCTTGCTCGGCCGCATCTGCCATGGCCGGAACTTGCGTCTCGAGAAAGGACGCATCGGGCGCGTGTCCGAGTAAGCGGCCCACGAGATACAGGTCGAACGCGCTCGCGATCGCCTCGCCCAAGAAGAGCGCGTCGTAACTCGGTGGTGCCGATGCTTGCTCGTTCTGCACGAGAGCTCGTCGAGTCAGATGGTGCCAAGCGGCGTGCATCATCACGTCTGCGGGAATGGAATTGCTTTCGAGTACATCGCCTGGTTCACCAGGTGTCCAGAACGTCAGGTTCAGAAAGAGCACTCGATCCCATCGCGCTTTGCCCGAGCCTTTGCGTGGGACCCAAAACAGGATGTCGTCGCGGAGCAGTGCTCGTTTCAGCGCGTCGTAAAGCCCGATGTGGCGATACGATCGCTCGTCCTCGATTCTCAGCTTGTCGAGCGGCACGCGTTCAAATCGCACGGGGATGACTCCAGGCTACGCCCACGGTGGGTACGGAGCGATATCCATTGCACACAGGCCCGTCGGGGTGCTTGAAAGTCGCATCCACTGGGGCATGATGCCGGACCGGCTCAGCCTGGCAAAGCTTTGCTCGTGTCCTGGTCGTGTGAGGAGGACTGTTTCATGTTGCGGTTTGGATCCATCGTGCCTTTCGTGCTTGTGCTTGTCCCGTCTGTCCTGGCCGGTTGCAAGAAGGATGAACCCGTTCAGACGCAGCCCGAATCGGCGCCTTCCGCTGCGGCGTCGGCGAGCGCAAAGCCAAAGTTGCCGCTCCGCAACACGATGGCGCCCGTACCCAAGATCGACCCTCAGGCGATGAAGGATTACCGCCTCGAGGTTTGCTACTTCGGGACGCTCACGTTGCGTCAGGCGCGTGAGGCGTACCTGGCCAGCCTGGGCAAAGACGAGCCGAGCGAGAAGAAGCTCCCCAATTTTGGCATGCCGTCGCCGCCGTCCGCGTCGCTCGTTCCGCCAACTGCACCAGGCGCATCGAGCGCTGGGCCGAAGGCAGCGCTGGCGCCTTCGCCTGGCGGCTCTGCACGAACTGCGGCATCCGCCGTTGCCGTTCCGGTTCCACCGGGCAGCGCAGCCATGGGGCGTCGCATCGCGGACATGGGGCTTCGTGCACCGCACGAGCGTAACGCGCGAGCATGCACCGTCGCCGCGGGACTCAAAGAGCCGGCGATGCCCGACGTCGACGCTGCGCTGAAAGACTTCGCGCCGTTCGCGCTCGAGCTGAGCAGAAACGTTGCTGCTGCAAGCGTTTATTACCAACGCGAAGAGTACAAGAAAGACAAATTCGAGAAGGGCAAAGAGCTGCACAAGAAGCTCGTCGCAGACTTTGCCAAGCTTGATGAGCTCTCGGAAAAACTCGGCGCCGCGATCAACGCGCATCGGGAAAAGAACCCCGTCGACATGAGCAAGCTCGACGAAGGGGAGAAAGCGGTGCTTCAGGCGTACACGGATGCTCGTGCGATCATCGGGCTGCTCGTCGCGAAGAAGATCGACGCCGCTGCGTACAAGACGGCCCTCGGTACGCTCGAGAAGTCGGTCGAAGGCGTGAAGACCCTCGGTACGAAGGCTGGCGATGGTGCGAAAGCCGCGCCAGATCCGAAGAACACGAGCGAAACATGGGCGAAAATCACAACGCCTGCCTTCGACGCGTTCCTCAAGGGCGTCCGTGACGCGGAGGCAAAGATCACGGACAAAGGCTTGCCTCCCGAGACGTTCTTGCAGCTCGTCAATACGTTCACGGCGGTGATCGAGGCCAAACACCGCGCGCTCTCACGGTCGCTCATCGCGAAAGGACAAACGATCGATCCGGGGGTCAGACCTGGTGGGCGCATTCCCCATCCGTCGCTGCGACCCGAGGTTCATGGGGACCACAAGGACCATCCACCGAGCAACCCGCATTGATCTGACGTCAGGTCACGGTTTGTCCCCGGGGGGTATGGGGGCCTCGCGCAGCGCGCGTCCCACGCGCGCGTAGCGAGCGCACAAATCAAGACTCGCTCCCAATCACTCCCCGCGATGCCGCGACATCGCGAGCCGGTAGAGCGCTTCGTATTGCCGGCTCGCGTGATCCCACCCGAAAGGCTTCTGCATCGATCGACGCTGCATCGATTGGAAATGCTCGGCGTGGTAGCGATAAATGAACGTCGCTTCGAGCACCGTCATGGCAAGCGCCACGGGCGAAAGTTCGTCGAACTTGAACCCCGTCACCATGTGCTCGACCGTGTCATCGAGCCCCCCGACGGCGCGCACGACTGGCAGCGTGCCGTACCTTTGGCTGTAGAGCTGATTCAGTCCACACGGCTCGTACCGCGACGGCATCACGAACAGATCCGCGCCCGCTTCGATGCGATGAGCCAGCGCATCGTTCATGCCGATGTACGCCTTGAAGCGATCACTGTGGTGCGACAGCTTGGAAAACGCATCCTCCGCCCAGCGTTCACCCGAACCCAGTACGACAAACTGGATGTCCTTCGAAAGCAGGTGGCCGAGCGCTCCGGCGAAGACATCGATGCCCTTCTGTTCGACGAGCCGGCTGATGAGCCCCACGAGCGGTACGTCGGGACGAACGGGCAAGCCCATCTCTTTCTGAAGCTCCGCTTTGCAAACCGCCTTGCCGCGAAGATCGTCGACATCGAAGTGTGCCGCGACGTGTTTGTCCGTGGCCGGATTCCAAATCTCGTCGTCGATCCCGTTGAGGATCCCGATCACGTCGTTACCGCGATCCGCGAGCACTCCTTCCAGCCCATAACCACCATCACGCGTTTGGATCTCGCGTGCGTAACGAGGCGACACCGTCGAGATGACCGACGAAGCGTAGATGCCGGCCTTGAGCAGGTTGATCCGATCGTGCGCTTCGAGCAGCCGCTGGTGGAAGTACTCCCAACCGAGCTTCGTTTGGTAAAGCTCGTTTTTGTCGAACCACCCTTGGTAGCCCATGTTGTGGATTGTCAAGACAGACGCCGCTCGACCCACGGGCGTGTGCGCCTCGAGCGTCTTCATGTAGATGGGCACGAGGCACGTTGGCCAGTCGTGCACGTGCACGATGTCCGGGGCAAAGTCGATCGCGTTCGCCAGGCGCAAGGCACCTCGAGACAAGAATGTGAAGCGCGCGAGGTTGTCGCGATAGTCGCCGCTCGAATCGTTGTAGACGCCGGGCCTATCGAACAGTTCGTCGTGTTCGAGCAGGTACACGCGTGCGCCGCTTTCGCCGAGCTTGGTTTCGTACGCAGCGCCCCACGCTTCACCGTGCCCGACGGGAACGCCGATCGACAGCGGCAGCTTTTCCGCGGGGTGCTTTTTCGTGACCCGGTAACGAGGCATCACGACGCGGACGTCGTGCCCTCGAGCTGCGAGCGCCATTGGAAGCGCGCCGGCGACGTCCCCCAAGCCTCCCGTTTTGGCAAATGGGACGCATTCGGGCACGACATTGAGAATCCGTAGACGTGGCATGATCCTTCAGGTCTCGCGCGGTGCGAACGTAGCACGAGTAGCATCGTCCACGATTTTCACCAAACGTTCGACCGAACCGTCGATGCCAAGCACGGGCGCATCGATCACGTGTCGCGATCGCTCGTAGAGTGCGCGACGCGCTCGCAGGATCGCTTCGACCTCGCCCATTGCGTCCGGTTGGCTTGCCATGGGACGAGCGTCACCAGCCGATGTTTTCAATCTTCACGATGTCGCGACGCTTGCACCGTGAAACACGTGCATTGCGTGCCCCTCGCCCCCGAACTATCATTCGCGTCCGTTTCTGATACAAGAATGGATTGGCATTACTGCTTTTTAGCGCGTCATGCAAATACGAACACGGGATGCTCGAGTTGACCCATGATTGAAAAAGAAATCACGATCGATGCGAACGGCATCACCCTTGCGGGAACGCTCTGCTTGCCACGAGAAGATGGCCGCTACCCCATTGTCGTCATGATTCACGGCAGCGGTCCACTCGACCGCAACGAAAACATGAAACGACAATCGCTCGACATATTCAACGTCATTGCTCACCAGCTTGCAGGCAGGGGCTTTGCCAGCTTTCGCTATGACAAACGCGGCTGCGGCAAGAGCGGAGGGAATTACTACACGGCGGGGCTTTTCGACATGGTGGACGATGCCGTCCATTGCATCGACGCGATACAACGCCAGCCATGTTGCGACAGCATCGTCCTCCTCGGCCATAGCGAGGGATGTATCATTGCTCCGCTGGTGAGTGGAAAACGCACCTCTGTCTCGAAACTCGTTCTGATATGCCCGTTCGTTCAACGCATAGAAGCCATATTATTGAAACAAGCGGCGCAGGTGCAAAAGGAACTCGAGAGCGGCGGCATGTTACGTCGATGGCTCTTCAAAATGCTCGGCACCAGCGTCGAGAGTCAGCAAGAGCTCATCGACCGAATCAAATCCGAAAACAAAGACACCATTCGCGTGAATCTGCAGAAGGTACCGGCCAAGTCGATCCGAGAATTGCTGGAGCTGGATCCTCCCACCATCATGGCCCAGGTGGAACGACCTACGTTGATCATCGGCGGCGAAAAGGACCTCCAATGCGACCCCGCCGACGTAGATAAGATCGTCGCGCTGATCAAAGGGCCGGTCGAGGCACATGTCGTCAAGAATCTCACCCACCTACTGCGCTTCGAGGAAGGCGAACCAGCTCTGCTTCGTTCTATCCAGCTCATCCGAAAACCGATGGAACCCGTGGTTGCAGAACTGATCGCCAATTGGCTGGAAAAACAATAGGCCTTTGGGGCAAAATGACTGAAATTTTTGAGGTCATACGGTTTGCCGATGGTTCGCGTCGGTGAGTCCGATTCGTTCGACGGCACATAGTTCTTGATTCAATTTTTCTCTCATGTTCTCATCATTGCGAATCGTCACCTGTGAGGAGGTTCTTATGGCTACCACATCCAATTGGAAGTTGCGCCGTTTGGCCGCGCGGGCCAAGCGAGTGCAGGCTCGTCGAAGCAGCGAAGCTCCGGTGCTCGCGGCCTATTCGAAAACGCTGCCTACCAAGGCCAATGCATTCATCGCCGCGTACGATGCCGCGGCAAAGTACGAGAACACCTGGCGTCGCGAAATGAAAGAAGGCAAAGGCGCCGTTGCCAAGCTGGTTGCGCAAATCCGAAGCTGGTTGCCGTTGCTCGCGCGTGACGTGCCGCAATTCGACACGTCGAGTTTTGCCGATAAGCCGGATGTGCCGGACGACATTCTCGAAGACGGCAACCGTCTGCTCGAAGTGCTCGACGAAGCGACCGATGCGGAAGGAAAGCCGCTCGATTATGCGGCGGCTGCAAACGCAGCGCTCACGGAAGCGCTTGCAGCGGGGAACAAAGAATGGAGCGAAGCCGAGGCGGCTGATTCGAAGTACCAGAAGCTCCTGAGCGAGGTTCGCGCGACGGCTGCCGTGTTCGACTTGGAATTACAGACGTTTCGTCGCAGCTTGAGTCACGTCGCGGGTCGTAACGACAAGGACTTTCAGAAGCTGCGCGTGGAACGTGCATCTCAAAAGGACGAAGAGGACGACCCCGAGGAGGGCGCGCCGCCATGGTGAAGGAGGGCGAGCTTCCGAAAGGTAATCGGGACTCCTGCCGGGGGTCGAAAAACCGGTCGACGGCTTCCGGAACCGGTCGATGACGTTCGGAAACCGGTGCGCGGGGGCCTTGGACCGGTCGATGGCCCTCGGGGACTGGTCGGTGGCGTCCGCGTCGTGGTCGGCGGCTTGCGCCGCTCGGTGCGCGACGTGCTCGCCGATCGGAGTGAGCCTCCGAGGGTGGATTGGGGGCACCTTTTCGTCACCTGGCAGTTGCTGCGATCGGTCGGTGGCTCTCTTCAAAACGTCACCGCTCTACGTCGCCTGGGCGTCGGGGCTCATTCGACGCTTGGCGGCTTCCGTGCGCCGGACTGGAGGGCTCGTCGCGAAGGCGGCGCGGTGCTGTGCCGGGTGACACACGTCGGCCCTGCGGAGGTCGGCATTTCCGCCCGATCATCAGATTGTGTTCGACCTTCACGGCGCTGCGATTGCCATTCGGATCCGTCACCAGCACCGGCCCGAGCACCCGGTAGTCGATTTCAATCTCGACCGTGCTTGCGAGTGGAGCTTTCACCGCAGCAATGACGACGCAATTGGTGCTGTAAGAGTCGTCACGTTGCCTGGCGGCCGCCATGGCGGGGGGTGGCGGTGGGGCGAATCCGCCAACGTGGGACAAGTGTAACACATTGAAATTATTCAGTTCCAGTCGTGGCACGGAACTCGCAGTGTGCGAACCGGACCAAACTGGAGCGACCATGTCATACGCACGAAAGATTGTTCCTGGAAAGACCTATTTGTTGACGCGTCGTACGATGCGTCGATATTTTTTGCTTCGTCCCGATGACGAAATGAAGGAACTCATCGAGTACTCATTGGCGGTGTCGGCGCGTATTTATGGGATGGACGTGCATGCATTTTGCGCAATGTCGACGCACATTCACGTCGTGTTGACGGATACGCGAGGGGTGCTTTCGTATTTCTTGGCCTACTTCAATCGACTCGTCGCAATGGGAACGAAGGTGCTCCGCCGTTGGGAAGGTTCGATTTGGGATTCCGAGCAACCGAGCGTCGTGGAATTGTTGACACGAAAAGCGCTTGTCGAAAAAATCGCGTATGTGCTGGCAAACCCCGTTGCGGCGGGGGCGGTGCTCGACCCGGAAGAATGGCCGGGCGCGAAAACGCGGGTTTGTGATATTGGGCAAATGGTGCTGAAAACGAGCCGTCCGAGGGTGTATTTCGATCCCAGTAAATGGCGGGATGTTTTAAATTTGCCAATCACGTTGCCGCCTACGATCGCAGAAGCTGATGCTGGAGCATTTCGGGACGATGTTGCGGAGGCATTGGCGCGTGAAGTGGAGGAGGCTCGGAAAACGATTGCGCCGGAAAACGTTCTTGGGGCAAATCGAGCAGCAACGATTTCGCCAGAAACGCGATCGAAGACGCCCGAGCCGACGCGCAAGCTGAATCCGACATTCGCTGCCGGTCGAGGTTGCGGCGCCATTGCGGCTGCCGCGGCGCGTGCGGTGACCGCATTTCGAGCGGCGTATCGTGAGGCGCTGGAGCAGTGGCGGATGGGCGACCGCGACGTAGCGTTTCCTGCGGGAACGTGGTGGATGCGCGTGTTCCATTCGGTGAACATCGGCGGCAGCAGTTGATTGGCGAGTATTGAACGGCATTGCGCGATGAGCTGAACGAATCGGTATTCAGCCAATGCAGACGTGTGTCCTGCGGCGGCGATCATTTCAATAAAGCGTAATTATTGATACTGCAAAGTGCGGAGCACGTGCCGTGCGCGTTGTGAAGCGATGCCGCACGTGATCTTGCATCCGGTTTTGGTCCGCGACGGCGAGGTCGACTTTGGGAGCGAGGCCGGGCGGTCGGTGGCCTGCATTATGCTGAGCATGGGTGCGGAGCAATTGCCGCGCCTCGTTGGCGATTGAGAACAGCGGTGTTACTCGGGAAATTTGAGCGTGAGCGCCTGTGGGCGCCTGGCGGCCGCCAACGTGGGTGGGATTGATTGATTGATTGATTGATTGATTGATTGATTGATTGATTGATGATCATTTCAATAAAGCGTAATTATTGATACTGCAAAGTGCGGAGCACGTGCCGTGCGCGTTGTGAAGCGATGCCGCACGTGATCTTGCATCCGGTTTTGGTCCGCGACGGCGAGGTCGACTTTGGGAGCGAGGACGGGCGGTCGGTGGCCTGCATTATGCTGAGCATGGGTGCGGAGCAATTGCCGCGCCTCGTGGCGATTGAGAACAGCGGTGTTACTCGGGGAATTTGAGCGTGAGCGCCTGTGGGCGCCTGGCGGCCGCCAACGTGGGTGGGATTGTGTGTGTGTGTGATGATGCCAATGTGGGTGGGATTGATGATTGGTGGGGATTGATTGATTTATTTGATTCCCGACCCGCTTGACAGACGATACGCCTTGTGCCGCGCAACGCACAAAACCGTCAACCGTTCTGACCCGCATCGTCCACAATCTTCACCAAACGTTCGACCGAACCGTCGATGCCAAGCGCCGACGTGTCGATCACGTGCCGCGATCGCTCGTACAGCGCACGTCGCGCTCGCAGGATCGCTTCGAGCTCCCCCATCGCGTCCGGACGGCTCGCCATCGGTCGAGCGTCACCCTGATCGATGACCCGCTGAAAGTGATCCTCCGGCCGCGCTCGAAGCCACACCGTCACGGCCTCTCGACGTAGCAGCTCGAACGCGTCGTGATCCGTCACGAGCCCCCCGCTCGTCGCAACGATCGCCGGCTTGCCTTCTCCCACGATCCGCTCGAGCTCCTCGCGCTCCAGCCGCCGAAAATATGCCGCCCCCTGCATCTCGAAGATCTCCGACAAACTCATCCCCGTCCGCGTCACGATGCGCGCATCCACTTCCACGAACGGCATCCCCAGACGCGACGCCGCAAGTCCCCCCAGCGTCGTCTTGCCCGCTCCACGCAAACCGAGCAGCGCCACGATGGGACCCTTTGAGGACATACGGTTTGTCCGCGGAGCGTCACCCACGAGCTCCGTAAGGTTTGTCCCGAGCGCCGTCGCGATCTCGTGCAGCCGCAAGATCGAAACGTTTGTCTTTCCAGACTCGACCGCCACCAAGAACCGCTCGCTCACCGACGACGCCTTCGCCAAGTCCCGCAGCGTCATCGACGCCGTCTGCCTCGCCGCCCGAACCCGACCACCCACCGCGCGTAGCAACGACGCCCCATCATCCTCCAGCGCTTTCTCCGCCGGCTTCGCCTTCCGTACCTTCCGCTGTGCGGTCATGCGTGCAGTATACTGCACGTGTCGAGACGAACACGCATTATAGTGCTTGCGTCCGAACGCAAACGGTGGTGGAGTGCCTGGCGATGGCGACAGAGACTTCTGGAAACGGGGCGCAGGCGCGTCC
Organism: Polyangiaceae bacterium; assembly: GCA_016715885.1. Classification (NCBI taxonomy): domain Bacteria; kingdom Pseudomonadati; phylum Myxococcota; order Polyangiales; family Polyangiaceae; species Polyangiaceae bacterium. Next base: position 312,217 of record JADJXL010000025.1, on the reverse strand, counting down.
CATACGTTTCGAAACGCATCCCGAGCGGTACACGCATTGGAAGCTCTCGTTCGAGGGGCCCGTGGCGAAGCTCGTGATGGATGTGGTCGAGGACGCGGGGATGCGTCCTGGGTATGCGCTCAAGCTCAATAGCTATGACCTTGGGGTGGACATCGAATTGGCAGACGCCGTGGAACGGCTGCGATTCGAACATCCCGAAGTCAAGGTTGTGCTCGTGACGAGCGGGCAGCAGCGCATCTTCTGCGCGGGAGCGAACATTTATATGCTCGGCTCGTCGACGCACGCATTCAAAGTGAATTTTTGTAAATTCACGAATGAAACGCGATTGTCGCTCGAGGAAGCGTGCACGGCGAGTGATCAACACTATGTCGCGGCGCTCAATGGCGTCGCTTCGGGTGGCGGTTACGAATTGGCGCTCGCGTGCGAACGTATTCTGCTTTGCGACGATGGGTCGAGCGCCGTTTCGTTCCCCGAAACGCCGCTCCTCGCGGTTTTACCTGGCACGGGAGGCCTCACGCGGCTCGTCGACAAACGAAAGGTTCGTCGCGACTTGGCGGACGTGTTTTCGACGCTTGCGGAAGGTGTCCGCGGAAAACGAGCCGAAGAATGGCGCCTCGTGGATCGATCGATTCCCAAGAGCCGATTCGATCAGGTCGTGGCCGAAGAAGCGCAAGCGCTCGTATCGCGCTCGAAGGACAAAGTCGGCGCGCCGTTGACGCTCGCGCCGCTCGAGGTGAAACGAAGCGAAGAAGGTCAAAAGACCATTGCCGAATATCGGTACGTGACGTTGTCCGTCGACAATGCGACGCGCGTCGCCGAAATCATGGTGCGAGGTCCGGAAGGCGAGCCGCCGACGACGTCGGAAGCGCTTCGCGAGCAAGGATCGTCGCTATGGGTGTTGCAGGCATTCCGCGAGCTCGACGACGCGCTGCTCGATTTGCGATTCAATCACGCGCCAGTGGGTCTCGTGCTTCTGCGCACGAAAGGTGATCCGGAAGCCGTGCGCGCGCATGATCGTGCGCTGCACAATCTCCGCGGAGATTGGCTGGCGGGCGAGATTCGGCTCAAGATGAAGCGAGTATTGAAGCGGCTCGATTTGACGGCCAAGAGTTTCTTTGCGCTCGTCGAACCGGGATCATGCTTTGCGGGCAGTTTGTTCGAATTGGCGCTGGCAGCCGATCGCACGTACATGCTCGATGGCGGTGACGAACCCGCCGTGATTGGCCTGGACGAGCTCAATTTCGGGGCTTTTCCGATGTCGAATGGCCTGACGCGCTTGGAGACGCGGTTCCTGCACGATCCGGAAGCCGCGAAAGCGCTGCAATCGAAAAAGGACCTCTTCGATGCGGAATCGGCACGTAAACTCAATCTCGTAACGTTCACGCCCGATGAAATGGATTGGGACGACGAAGTGCGCATTGCCATCGAAGAGCGTGCGAGTTTGTCGCCGGATGCATTGACGGGCATGGAAGCGAGCCTGCGGTTTGCGGGTCCAGAAACCATGGAAACGAAAATCTTCGGCCGATTGACGGCCTGGCAAAACTGGATTTTCCAGCGTCCCAATGCCGTGGGTGAACGGGGCGCGCTTACGATGTACGGACGGCCCGAGCGGCCCGAATTCGATTGGAGGCGAACGTGAGTGCTGTCGTCAATTCCGAACGTATCCCCAACAACGTCGATCTCGGTTCGGACAAGAAGCTGCAACGGGCGCTCGAGGCGTGGCAGCCGAAGTTCGTCGATTGGTGGAAAGAAATGGGGCCCGAAGGATTCCAAGAGGACCTCATTTACCTGCGTACGGCCGTGAGCGTCGATCACGAAGGCTGGGCGCATTTCGATTACGTCAAGATGCCCGATTATCGCTGGGGCATTTTCCTCTCGGACCCCGTGCCGGAACGGAAAATCGCTTTTGGTGACCACATCGGCCAGCCGGTTTGGCAAACAGTGCCCGGAGAATTCCGCAATGTCTTGCGCCGGCTCATCGTCACGCAAGGCGATACCGAACCGGCCAGCGTCGAGCAGCAGCGGCTGCTTGGAAAGATTTGCCCGAGCGTCTACGACTTGCGCAATCTCTTTCAGGTGAACGTCGAAGAAGGGCGGCACCTGTGGGCCATGGTGTATTTGCTTCAAAGCTACTTTGCGCGCGACGGCCGCGAAGAAGCGGAAGCATTGCTCGAACGGCGCAGCGGTAATCCGGACAAACCGCGCATTTTGGGCGCCTTCAACGAGCCTTGCACCAATTGGCTCTCGTTCTTCATGTTCACGTACTTCACCGATCGCGACGGCAAGTATCAGCTTCTGGCGCTCGCCGAGAGCGGATTCGACCCGCTTTCCCGAACGACGCGATTCATGCTGACGGAAGAAGCGCATCACATGTTCGTCGGTGAAACCGGCGTGCTTCGAGTCGTCCAACGAACGGCCGAGCTCATGAAGAAAAACAGCAACGAAGACGCTCGAGCGGAAGGCGGAGTCGATTTGCCGACGATTCAGAAGTACATCAACTTCTGGTATTCCGTGTCGCTCGATTTGTTCGGCGGCGAAATATCGTCCAATGCGGCAAACTTCTTCGCATCGAGCCTCAAGGGGCGCGCCAAGGAAGAAAGCTACGAAGACCATCGCGCCATCGATGGGGCGTATGCAATGGACGTCCCGCTGCAATCACAACCGGGCGTCGTGACGGGTTTCAAAAAGGAAGAAGTCCCCATGCGTAATGCCATGAACGAGGTATTGCGCGACGAATACATCGAAGACGCGCAACGTGGCGTGGACAAATGGAACCGAGCGCTCGCCGAGGCAGGAATTCAATTCAAGCTCACTTTGCCGAGCCGAAGGTTCCATCGTCGCGGAGGCATCTACGGCGGGCTCTATTTCACGCCCGAAGGTCAGCCGGTGACGAAAGAAGAATGGGAGCGTCGTCATGATGAATGGCTCCCGAGCGAAGCGGACGAGACGTACCTGCAAAGCCTCATGCAGAAGCCCGTGTACGATCCGAAAATGATGGCGCATTGGATTGCTCCACCGAAACACGGCATCAAAGGCCGCCCGGTGGAGTTCGAATACGTCAAGCGCACATAAACACGATTGGGCGAGCGTGCGGGGGGCACGCTCGCTCAAATTTCTCGTAGCACCGATCTCACGTATATGGCGTCACGCCTTGTGCGGCAAATAGCTCCGCCCGCGCTTCGGTCAATTCCGTGTTGACCGTGCGGAGTCGCTGCGACAAACCCTGGACAAAACTCCACAATAGCTTGACCGCCAAAACCGGCTCGCGGCGCATGACGTTCATCATGTCCGCGCGCTTGATGATCATCGTGCGCACCGGTTCGAGTGCCCGCACCGTCGCCGATCGCTTCGAATCGTCGATGAGCCCCATTTCGCCAAAATAGCCGCCCGCCGGTATCGTCGTGATGGCCGTCCCATTCTTCTCGACCGCGACCCGACCTCGCAGGATGACGTACAGGTCCTCGCCCACGTCCCCCTCGATGACGATCGCTTCGCCTTCCGGATACGACTTGACGCTGGAAATCGCGACGATCTCGGCTTGCTCGCGGTAGGTCAGGTGCATGAAGAGCGGGATACTGCGCAATGCTTCGTGCTTGCGCAGCGATTCGTACATGACGCTCTCCGGACCATCCGCCGTCTCTTCGCTTCTGACGGACACCAGCATCGCCGTGATGTTGTCGCGTCCACCGCGCTCGTTCGCCATATCGACGAGTTTTTCGGCGAGCGAATCGTTCACGTTCGAACAAAGCGTCGCAAGCTCTTGTTCATCGTCGAAATATCCGTGCAAGCCGTCGCTGCAGATGAGCATCACGTCGCCGGGCATGAGGTCCACGAGCAACGTGTCGACTTGGACGGACTGTTGCGTGCCCACGGCACGCGTGAGGACGCTGCGGAGCGCGCTCTTTTTGGCCTGCTCCTTGGTCATCGTGCCGTGTTTGATTTGAGCTGCAACGAGTGTGTGATCTTCGGTGAGCGCGTGGGCGGAGCCTTGGCGGATGAGGTACGCGCGGCTGTCTCCGACATGCCCCAAGATGGCGTGTTCGCCCGCTACGATGCAGCAGACCATCGTCGTGCCCATCCCGCGTAACTTCTCGTCGGCTTCGGCCATCGTCCAAAGCTCGGCACATGCCGCTTGGATCGCTCCTGTCACGAGCTCCTGCGCAGCCACGCGGTTCTCCTGAGTCATGTCGTCGCGCAACTTGTCGATCACGCTCTTGCGTTCGGCCACGAAGTTTCGAACCGTCGTAACGGCTTTTTGCGACGCGACATCACCTGCAGCTTGCCCGCCCATGCCGTCGGCAACGACGTAAAGGCAGAGATCGGCATCGATGAGGTGACTGTCCTCGTTACGCCGCCGCTTGCGTCCGACGTGCGTGGCTGCTTGCGCGATGGTCTCGAGGGGCATCTGTGCGCGTACCTTTCCGTTCTCCATGCAGAGGAATCGACTGTGCGCATGCTAGACGAGCTAGCGGGGCGGACGGAAGAGCGGCGTGAAGTCGACCAGCATTTGGCGCGAAATACGGCATGATCCGGTCGTGGAGGGCGGCAAACCACCAAGGCGAAAGCAGACGTAGCGCGCCAGAAAATCGTACGAAACCAAATTGTTTGGACCTTCGTGCGATGCGCGTATCATGCGACGCCATGACCCTCCGAAATCGGCTCGCGACTTCGATTCTCGGCGTATTTCTCTCGAGCGTTTGCGCGTGCGAACCGCTCGCTGACGACATGAACATCGATCGTGAAGAGGTTCCGGTTTTCGCGGCAAGCACGATCGTGACTCCGACCAGTCCGGCGCCGACCGAGCTGCGAGTGATGGCGTGGAACATCAAATACGGCGCGGGTCGTATCGATTTTTGGTTCGATTATTGGGGAGATCGCACGCACATGACGATCTCCGAAGTCGAAGCCAACATGGACAACATTTACAAGCTCTTGAACGAATACAACCCCGATATCCTCATGACGACGGAGATCGAGGTCAATTCGCGTCGCAGCGCGCATTACGACATGGTCACGGGCATTCTCGAGAATACTCGCCTCAATTATGGTGCGTACTTTCAAACGTGGAATAGCCGCTACGTTCCTTCCGAAGGCGTCGGGCGCATCGATCTCGGCAATGCCATTTTCTCGAAATACCCCATCACGTTTGCCGAACGCATCAGACAAGTCGATCGCACGGATCAAGATGCGGTCACGGCCACGTTCTACCTACATCGCATGATCGGACGAACGATCATCGACGCTGGCAACAATCGCGAAATCGCGGCCTATGTCGTGCACACCGAAGCGTACGATCAGGATGGTACGAAAGCGAAACAAGTTCAGCAGATTTACGACGAAATAAAGAAAGAAACCCGTCCCTTCGTTCTTGGCGGTGATTTCAATGAACTACCGCCGACGGCCATTCGACTTCAGGACTTTCCGGACGAGCTCGCCATTGCTGAAGGCACCGACTTCGAACAGCCGCCCTACACACCTCAAATCATGCAAAAGTTCTACGACGATTACGTTCCGTGGGTCACGCTCGAACGTTATGGCGACACCGAAGACGAGCAGCGCGCATTCTTCACGCACACCGTGGCGGGTCCCGGGCATCTCGACGAAAACGGAAAGCCTCAGTTTTGGAATCGCACGCTCGATTACCTCTTCGTGACCAAGGCGGATGCGTGGAAGGACGGAACCACGGACGTGCTTCAGGAAAGTGGCAGATTGGGAATTACCAGCAATCCATTGTGGCTCAGTGATCATGCGCCAGTCGTGGGTACGTGGGTGCTCGGCGGAGGTGCTCCGTGAAGCGACCGATTTGCAAAGCAATGGGTCTTGGAATGGGCGCCGCATTGTCGCTGGCCGTTTCGACTGCATCGGCCGAGCCCATGCCCGCGCGTGAAACGGCTCGAGTGCTCCCCAAAAAAGGCGTGTCCGTCGGACTCATGTCGCCCACGGCAATAGGCCTCGGCCATGGCGTCGAAGTCACGACGATGCTCGTCCCGTGGTTTCTCCTTTCGCCGAACGTGTCGATTCGCGCCGAGCTGGTCAAGAGTCGAAGCGGCATCGTATTGACGAGCGAATATGGCCTCGGCGTTCCCTCGGGCGCCATGTGGATGCTGCAAGGGTATTTGTTTCCATCGTATGCGGTGAGCGGCACGACTCCGCCGTTCATTTTGCAGCAGCATGCCGGGTTTTGGCTATCTGGTGGCACTCGCGGCGTTTGGACCGCGCGCGCCGACGTGACCATTGGATTGGGCAATGACGCCGCTTTCCAACCCATCGAAAGCTACGCACCGTTCGATTTGTGGTTTGCCCCGGCGACATCGTGGTCTCGATGGCACGTTGGCGGAACGTACGATTACGCAATTCTCGATTGGCTTCGCGTACGCGGAGGCCTGCACGGGTACGTCGTCGGCAAATCCGCATCGCCTGATCGATCGCTCTTTTACCTGGGCGTCGACGCGGCGCTCGAAGCGCGGCTCGGTAAACGGTTCCGCTTGGCGCTCGGGGCTGTCTGGTACAACTATGACAGTGGGAAGATCGACGTCGAAATAGGGGAGAACGGATTCGCCCAAAATGTGCGGGTGAGATCCAATGATTTCCTCCCGACGATCGACCTCGTCTACTACTCTCCTTAACCCATCGCCCAATACGTGTCCCGCATGCGATTGCAATAGTCGACGATGTTCGGTCGCTCAAGGGCACATGCCTTGACCGGATTGTCGAACGGTGCAGCCGTCAGGCCAGCAAGCATCGCATACGCCGTCGCGTCGATTTTGCTCGGCTTGTCGTCCAGGAAAAACCGTTTGTCCCCCAGCATGTCGGATGCTGCTTCGACGAGCGCGCGTCCCATTGCATACACTTCCTCGCGCGCATGACGTCCCGTGCCTTGCGCATCGAGCTGATTGCGAACTTGTCGTCGAACGAGCGCTACCACGGCCGGAACGGCAAACTTCGGCAAACTCGATGCTGCAAACATTTCCATGAGCACCGGCTTCAGAATCTCGAAATCATCGTCGTTCCACCAGCGCAGGTAGGACGCGATAAAATACAAATCCGACTCGAAAAGCGACTTCAGCGCTTGCCTTTGCGCTCGCTCACGCGTTCCAAACCTTCTTTCGTTCAGCGGATCGCCGTGTCTTTCTTCGAGGTAATCGATGATGTGATTCGAATCGGCAATGATGCGATTGCCAACGGACACATAGGGCAATTTTTTCTTCGGAGCTTTGCGCAAATCACCCCGTTCGTTGCGGTACGCGACTTGCGCCATTTGAAGCCACGTTTGGACCTTCACGACGAATGGGCTCGTATCGGGCAAACCAAAGGCAGGACCAAAACCATAGACCGTAAGCATCATCAACCCTCAGTTTCCAGAACCTTCGCCATCCGGGCCACCGTCACCTGGCACTGGCGCCGGCGGATCGGGACGTTTCGGCGGATCACCATATTCGGTGAACAATTTTTTCGCCAATTTGTCGATGATCAATTGCTCATGATAACTCGGCAGCGAATTGAGCTGCACCGTCACACGCACGATATCCCGCGCTCCTTTGACCATTTCCATCGAACCCGTATGCACCTTCTGCCCGGCACCGGATGTCGTGTATTTGAATAATAAATAACCGTGCGCCTGATCCTTCTCGGTAATCTCGAGCCCCATGTCGACCCGGAGCAGCCGCACCGCAGTGCCCCACGTTTGATCGAACGAGTACGGCGACTCGTACGATGTTGCAGCGAGCGCTTCATGCTGGCCCACATTGACCAGCACCGGGCCAGAAACGACCGACACGCACAGAGCGATGCCAACGAGCGTGGAGCAGATGCTTCGGCGCATGTCCCTCGGCATAGCGCAACCTCCGGCGGTCGGCCCACAAATCAGCGAACCTTGCCAGTGCTTATTGAAGTGGATATCGATGCCGATGTCTACAGCGATGCGGACTTAGCGTCGAGAAATCCGGCCTTGACGGCAGCTTTGGCGGCTTCTTCGAGCGTCTTCGGCGCCGCACCGAGCTCGATCAGGCGCGCCTTGACGGCGCTGACGGAATCCTTTGAGACCAAAGATTCTTCGTACAAATCCAAGATGAGGGGCCACGCACCCTGATGCTCGCGAAGTAATCCTGGGACGGGCCAATCCTTCACCTTGAATTTTTCGTTCGGCGACCCGGTGAGGTTGATGTAAATCGCCTTGACGGGTTTGAAGCCGCCGAGCGTTGCGCGAACCTTTGACGCCAAAGCAATCAATTCTCCGACTTGGCTCGGGTCGACGCCACCACGCAGCAATTCCTTGTTCGCGGCTTCTCCTTCGAGCTCCCCCGACATGAGGCGATGGTAAATCGAATACACGACGAAATCGGCTTCGGAATCGTCACCCAAGAGGATTTCTTCCGCTTTCTTTGGTAAATCCAAGCGCCCGCGCAAAAGGTGCCCGAGCTTGTATCCAACTTGTTCTTTCAATGCTGGCACGATGCGATCGGGGTTCAGATTCGCGACTTGATTGCCCGCGATTTCCTCGAAAGGTTTGAGCATGATGCCGTCATGCTCCACGCCGTCGAGCTGCATTTTGGCTTCGAGGATTCGCTTGAAGAAACGAGGGCTTCCGCTGATGAAGACAAGCGGCCGGTTTTCCTTACCGGTCAATCCTGCGCGGAGGGCTGCATAGACCTTTTCCATGGCAGGCAACGTTTTACGGTCGGCCGCTTTCTGCGTCAGCAATTTGAGCATGTCGCGCTTGTGAATGAAATGGGTATCGAGGTACGTGAGGTCGATATCCGAGCGCACGACGGAGCCCTTGAAATCGTTCGCGAGGAGCAGGACATTGGTTTTTCCTGCCGATACACCTTTGACGCGAATGTCGACTCGATAGCGCCCCGGATTGGCCGTGCCCTCTTTCAGCGGAAATGCTGCGTCGATGTAGCCTTCCCCGTCGCTCTTGCCCACGCCGAGCTTGGTGATTTCCTTTCCGTCCATTCCAAGAAGGATTGCCTCGAAATCCGTTTCTTTCAATTCGTCCTGGGACATGTCGCGCGTGGGCGTGGCCTCGCGCAAATCGGGTTGTCCTTCTTCTTCGACCAGGCGCCCGCGAATGGGCACGGACGTGACGGTTCCAAGGGTATGCCCCATGTCGGCATAGGGTTGCTCTTCCTTGTCCTTGTCATTGCTTGGCGCGGCGACGACGGATTCCTTGACAGCCTCCACTTTGGAAGCAGCCGATGCGGCCGTGAGCACGGGATCTGGCGTGCGATCGCAAGCGATCAAGGCGATCGACGCAGTGAGAAGAAGTTGTGGAAGGCAAATCGTGGGTAGGAGCGAGCGCATGAGGATCGCCACGAATGCTAACAGAATGGGCGCGCGCAGGGAAGGCGAAATCGTGGTCGGAAGTGCAAGCTCAGGGATCCAGGGGATCGCGCCAGTTGATGCGTCGAACGGCCGGGGAAGGCTCGAAGATGGCATGATCGTCCCCTCCATCTTTCAAGTCGCCGACGCGGTATCCGAGCTCCTTTTCACAACGAGCGTGAAATGTGGACATGGTCGGGTTCGAAAGATAAAAATCTTGATCGAAAAGGTCCGTTCCACTCACGCCACCTCCTTGGCATACGACGAGCGCACGGGACAAACCATGCGAAAGCATGATCCTTCCCGCATTACGCAGGTTGGTCGTGGAATGCCTTGCACGAGCGTCCACGAGCACGCGATCCTCGGGCAAACCCATTTTCACGAGCGTCGCTTTCATTTCGAGCGCTTCGTAATAGGGGGTTTCTCGCGGATACACATTGGCTCCGCTGACGAGTACAAAGGGAGCTTTCTTTGCGCGGAAATCAGCGTAGGCTTGTTCGAGTCGTCTTCGGCAAATAGGATGCACGCCGGGGTTGGCCACTTGAATGTCCCGCGGCGTATAACCCGGGACGATGATGACGTGGTGCGGGTAAGCTTTCCATTCGTCGAACTTTTTGATTGCATCGATGGCCGTGTGATTGTGCTTTTCGGAGGGATCTTCCGGTGCAATGTGCGAGGCCAATGCTTCCGCCCGCGCTCGACGCGCAGAATCTGCTTCGACCCATTCCACGAGATCGTCGTCCTTCATTGCGTCGATGACGGCGAGCAGGGCTTTCGGGCGTTCGGGCTCGGGTGTCATTTCGATGGACGTAGCGACCGCTCCAGCGCGCAATCCTGCGAAATCGGCGCGAATGAGGCTCCGGTATATCGCAACGAGCTCCGCATCGTTTTTCCCGACGACCAAGCGTCCGAGCGCTTCTTCGTCGACGAACCATCCTGTCTCGTACGGCGAGGGAATGTCGGTCATTTGAGGCTAGTTTTACTGCGATATGCCAAGTGCGCCACGTAGCGGAGACTTTACAATGCCGTCGTTCGTGTGGTATGCTCGGGGCATGAACCCTCGACGTCGACCAGCTCTGGGTCGCAGTCGATACAGTCACCGAGCCTGACGAAGATGACGGGGAGAACGTCGCGGGCGACGAGGGGTGAAGCTGGCACAGCCACTCGTTTCAGTGCTAAATCCCCCGCCACTGCATGGCCACCAAGGTAAAACCTTCTCCGGACGCTCCCTTACGCGCTTCGTTTGCTGAGATCGCCGGCCTCGAATCGCTCGAGTTGCCGCGTTCTGACGCCCCGATCGTTCCCGAAGAAATTTTGCCTTCGTACGAACTTCCGAGCGATCGGCCCATCACGACCGCCCGAGACACCGCGGCAGCGGCGCTCGCGTCCCCTGGCCCGCATCACGTCGTTTCGGCCGTCGGCTCGGCTCCGGCGCTCGTTCTTCGAGCGCTCGCGAAGTCCACGAAACGCAAAATCATTGCCATTACAGCCGATATCGATGCAGCTCGCGCCTTATTTGCCGATGCATCGTTTTTGCTCGCGGGTAAAGACGCGGACGAACCCGATGCCGGACAACCCACGCTCGGCGACGTGTTGCTCTTTCCGCCCAATGAATCGAGTCCCTATGCCGATGTCGCGCCGGATCGTCGCGGCGCCGAAGCTCGTATTGCGGCGCTCTTTCATTTGGCCGTCGACTTGCCGTGGCGCGTATTGGTTTGTCCCATCCAAGCATTGTCGCGAAAAATCGTTCCGCGCGACGAAATCCTGGAACATGCCGAGCTCGTCGTAGCGGAACAAGAAGTCGATCGCGACGCGCTCGTCGGGCGCCTCGCCGCGGCGGGATACGTGCGTAGCCCCATCGTGGAAGATCCGGGAACGTTCGCCGTACGCGGAGCACTGCTCGACGTATGGCCGCCGAATGCTGGATTTCCTGCGCGCATCGAGCTTTATGGCGATCTCGTGATGAGCGTCAAATCGTTCGATCCCGAAACGCAAAAAACGCTCACGGAAATCAAAGAAGTATGGCTGCCGCAGGCGCGCGAGGCTGTCCTGTCGCCCGGCAATCTCGATCGCGCAAAAGAACGTGTCCGCGCCCTATGTGACGCGATCGATTTGCCGTCGACCAAAGCACGCGCGCTGCTCGACGACGTGCTCACGGGTCGCGCGTTCTTCGGAGCGGAAGGCTTTTTGCCCGCATACATCGATCCTGCGCCTCTATCGTCGTATTTGCCGGACGACGCGCTCGTGGTGCTGGAAGATCCCGCCGCGATTACACGTGCATTGCGTGAAGAAATTACGCGAGCCGAAGAAGACTTCGCTCGCGGCACGCGTGAAGTCCGCTTTCCCGTCGCGTCGTTTCACGAGGACGAGAATGCCATTACGAAATGGCTCGATGACAAAACCATTCTCGCATTGCATCGTACGGGTATTGCAGGACAAACCGCCGACCCGGAATCGCTCGAACGGTACGAAGTCGCTCCCGAAGATGCGCCGTCGCTCGGCACTTTCGATCAGAGCGACCTCGAACGAGCCATCAAAGCGGCCCGGGCATCTCGCGGGAAAACCGGCGCGCTCGATCCTCTCGTGCGGCGCATGTTCGCCTGGCAAGAGCAAGGATATCGCATCGTCATTGCGGCGCGAGCGGAGACGCAGGTCGAACGTCTGGTGACGCTGCTGCGGCATCGCGACGTAAACGTGCGCGCTCGATTGGGCACATTCGATCCGAGCATTCTGGAAGAATCGGATGCTTCCGCGGCGCTCGTGGTGCGAGGTGCGCTGGCTCGGGGCGTCATTGCAATGACCGAGCGCCTCGTGCTCGTCACCGAAGAAGAAGTATTCGGGGCGCGGGCGCATCGTCGCGCGGCGCGAGCAGAGAAGAGCGCGACGGCGTCGGCGCGGCCATTTCTCGAAGACTTGCGCAGTTTGTCCGTCGGCGATTACGTCGTTCACGAAAGCCACGGCGTTGGTCGCTACCTGGGCCTCGTGCACAAACAGGTGGGCACCAGCGTCATCGACCTCATGACGGTCGAATATGCGGGCGGCGACAAACTGTACTTGCCCGTCTATCGCCTCAATCAAATACAAAAATTTTCCGGGGGAGAAGGTACGCCGAAGATAGACAAACTCGGCGGACAAACCTTTGCCAAAACGCGAGCACGCGTCGAAAAAAGCGTACGCAAAATGGCCGACGAGCTATTGCGGCTTTATGCCGAACGTCGCGCGGCCGAGGGCGAAAGCATTCCAGCCGCGGGGGACGAATACGCGTCGTTCGAAGCTGCGTTTCCATTCGAGGAAACGCCCGATCAATCACGCGCCATCATAGAAGTGTCGGGTGACTTGGAAAGCTCGCGCCCGATGGATCGGCTGGTGTGTGGAGACGTTGGATTCGGTAAAACCGAAGTTGCGCTTCGCGCGGCATTTCGCGTGGCCCTTGCCGGCAGGCAGGTTGCCGTTCTTTGCCCGACGACGGTGCTCGCGCAGCAGCATTACCTGAACTTCAAGGCGCGTATGAGCCCGCATGCGATTGAAGTTCGAGCGATGTCGCGGTTTCAGACGAATGCCGAGCAAGACGATTGCATTCGCGGTCTTCGAGCGGGCAACGTGGATGTCGTGGTCGGTACGCACCGGTTGCTCTCCAAGGACATTCACTTCAAGAAGCTGGGTTTGCTCGTCGTCGATGAAGAACAGCGGTTTGGCGTGACGCACAAGGAGCGCATCAAGTCATTGAAGACGAACGTCGATGTGCTCACGTTGTCGGCGACGCCCATTCCTCGCACGCTGCAAATGGCGATTTCGGGCCTGCGGGACATGTCGATCATCAATACGCCTCCGGTCGATCGCCGAGCCATTCGTACGATCGTGACGCGGCACGACGAAAACGTGGTGCGTGAAGCCATCGAGCGTGAAATTGGGCGAGGGGGGCAGGTGTTTTTCGTGTACAATCGTGTCGAGGGGCTCTACGAAAGGGCCGCACGGCTGCAAGAAATCGTGCCGAGCGCGCGTATTGCCGTCGCGCACGGGCAAATGAGCGAAAGCGCACTCGAGCAGGCGATGATCGATTTCGTGTCGGGCAAATACGACATTCTCTGTTCGACGGCGATCATCGAAAGCGGACTCGACATTCCACGGGCAAACACGATGATCGTGGACCGAGCGGACATGTTCGGTTTGTCGCAGCTTTATCAGCTTCGAGGTCGCGTGGGCCGGTCCAAGGAGCGGGCATATTGTTATTTGGTCGTGCCGCCGGCAAACGCCATGTCCGACGAAGCGCGGGCACGCATCGAAGCGCTCGAACGTCATACCGAGCTCGGGTCGGGTTTTCAAATTGCCTCGCTGGACCTCGAATTGCGTGGATCCGGCGATATTCTGGGTGCGGAGCAAAGCGGCAACGTGGCGCTCGTGGGCTTTGAACTATTCTGTCAGATGCTCGATGAAGCCGTGCACGAATTGCGGGGCGAAGTGGTCGTGCACGACGTCGATCCGGAGCTTGCATTCGACGCGGATGCACTCTTGCCGGAAGATTACGTGTCCGACGTCGGCGTGCGTTTGTCGCTGTACAAGCGCTTGGCGAGTGCGCATGGTCCGGACGAAGTCACGGACTTGGCGAATGAAATGGAGGATCGATTCGGTCCGCCGCCGGTGGAGGCGCGGCGATTGGTTCACTTGATGAGCTTGAAGACCGAATTGCGCAAGCTTCGGGTGCTCGCGTGCGAAGCGAGCCACAAGGGCGTGACGTTGCATTTGGCCGACGACACGCCGCTCGATTCGGCGAAAGTGCTGAAGCTCGTGCAGCAAAAGGGGTCGCCGTACAAGCTCGCGCCAGATATGCGGTTGTCAAGAAAAACCAAAGAGACAGAGCCATTTTCGAGCGGCCTCGAAGCGACGGACAAGCTACTGAGCGAATTGGCGGGCTGTTTGAAGGACGCCAAATAAAGCGTTCATCGTTTCGATTGAGCGTCTCGCACGGCCATTTTCCCCGCGACGTTCCCCGAAACGGCGCACGGTACGATGCCCGCGCCGAGTACCGACGAACCGCACATGTAAAGCCCATCGATGGCTCCGCGTGTGCCGAATCGGAAAGGCGTCATTTGATTCGGCGATTGCTCGGGACCGTAAATGCTGCCGTAAGGCGCGGCCGCATACGTGACGTTCGTCACGGGCGTGCCCAATTCGAGAACCGTGATGTGCTCGCGCAAGCCGGGAACGTACTTTTCGATTGCGGTGAGGTATCGCGTTTCGAGCTCACGTTTCATCTTTTCGTAGTCATCGCCGCGTTTTTTCGTTTTCGTATCCTCCCAGCGTGCAAATGGCTCGAAAGGCGCGAGTGTGACGAATTCGAGCGTGTGATGACCCGGAGGTGCCTTGACGCCGGAAATGGGATCCTTCAAGGATGGCGACGACAAGAAGAAGAAGTCGTTCGGCGGCATTTCGCCGCGGAGAACATGGGCGTAGGCTCGATCGATGTCGACGTGAGGGTAATTCCAAATGTTCGCGTCCGTCATGCCGGCTTTTGCTACGTCGATGTCCGTCCCGACGAACATGCACATCGACGCAATCGAATGCCGCGTTGATTGTGTCTTTTTGCGCAGACTGGACGGCAGGTTTGCCGTGCCAATCAAGTCGCGATAGGTGACGACGGCATCCGCATTCGAAATGACGATGGGCGCCTGATATTCATCACCATTTTTGCATCGAACACCGGAAACTCGGTCGCCGCTGAGAAGAATTCGCGAAACGGGCGAATTCCGAAGGGCAGTACCGCCCTTTTTCTCGATTCCCTTGACGAAAGCATCCCGCACCGCACGCGACCCACCAATGGGAAAGTACGCGCCATCGAGGTAATGGTTGAGCAGACCCAAGCTGAGCAGCGCGGACGCTTTCCCCGGCGGCAAACCAACGTCGCCACCTTGTGCAGCGAGAACGCCCTTGAGCAGCGGATCCGAAATGATGGAATCGAGCATTTCGCCGAATGTCGAGCGAACGTACCGCAACAGGAAGGGTAAGTGACGGCTCGCGGCGATGGCCGATCGCAGACCGCGGATGGAATTGATGGCGGGCAATGCTTCACGCATGCGGTGAAGCAGGTCGAAAAATTTTTCGAGTCCCCGGCGTTCGTGGGGAAAGTCGGCGAGCAGGCGCTGATGATAACGATCGGCGCCTTTGGGCATGTAGACTTCATATCCGGGAAAGACGATGCGATCGAAACCGTCCGGGGTCAGTTCGCGGAAACGAACGTCGTCTGCAATGCCTAGCGATTCGAGGATTTTCGTGAAGGCCCCATGGGGGCCGCATTCGCCAATGTAATGAAGGCCGGGATCAAAACTGTAGGCACGACGCTGAAACGGGTTCAAGTAACCGCCGAATTGTTTACCTGCTTCGAGGAGCAGGACGCGCCGCCCGCGGGTTGCGACGGTAAGGGCAGCGGTAAGTCCACCGATGCCACTGCCAATGACGATGACGTCGAAACGTCGCTCCGCTGCGCTCTTGATGCTCACGAGAACTCAAACACCACCGCTCGGGCGTAAGGTCAAGATCTTTTGCTACGGAATTTCTTTTCTTCGCGCAGGAGTGGGTAGACAGCTTGTGCCCAATCGGCGAAACTGTTCGAAATACGCGACGGCCTTGGAGGTAACATGAAATTATCGATGCAAGTGCAAGCCCGGTCGAAGCCCATTTTTTCGACTCTCGCGTTCCCCAAACTCGCCCGCTGCGCGGGCTCGAACAGTGGGGCCCCTAGCGAGCGCCGAAAAAGTGGGACTTCGACCTTTCTCAAGGTATTCGTGAGCGCGGCGGCGGCTTGTGTTGCGACATCGACACTTGCGCCGGAGGCGTTTGCAACGGGCATGCAAGGGCACGTGTACATGGCGCAATGTGCGGCGGAACAAATTCAGGACGCGCGGCTTCGAGCCATCTTCGAGGCGCATCCGACGCATTTGGCCAATGGTGGATTCTTCCCGGATTCGGGTTACACGGCAAAAGATCACGACCAGGGCGAAATTCCGCATTGGGAAGGATACGTGCAAGCGTATGTCGAATTGATCCGAGAAACCTACGGGCCGAAGTACGATTCACCCGAAGCAGGTGAACACATCGCATTTTTGATGGGAATGGCCGCGCATGGAATCACAGATTCGACGTACGACGCCATTTTTGGTGATCGCGCAGCGCAAGTCGAGCCTACGGACATCAATAGCCTCGACATGGCAAACGAAATTTTTCTCGTGCACGATTTGCCAAGGTATTACATCCCCGACATCGTCGTCGATACGAATACGCATTCCAACGTGTTCACGAATCGAATGAAACATCCAGTCACGGCAGAATCCATTGCGGATGCGATGAGCACGGCGCGATCGGGCATTGCCGTGGTCGCAAATCTCCTTTACGTTGGTGCCGATGAATGGGGCGGGAAATATCCGTGGGCGCGTAAGCACTTGCTCGATCCGCGCGTACCCGGGGCTTATCCGTTCGGCGCCAAAGTCGTCACGGGATATTACCGAGAGCTCCTTCGGAGACTCGATAATAATCCTTCGGCTGATCAAGTCGTCATTGGTACGTATCCCGATCCCGAATACCCGCTCGTGACGCTCGACAATACGCGTCCCGATGGCAAAATTCATTTCTTCTTCGGCGAGGGGCTCGAGCGTACGTCGGTCGACGATACGTCCATCGTCGTGCAGGACGAAGCCGGAAATGTCGTTCCGACGAAATGGAATTTTTTCCGTGGAGACAATTGGCCGAACGTCATTCAAATCGCGGCACAAGAAGCTTGGAAACCGTCCACGAAATACACTGTCGTGCTGAACAACACCATTCGCACGTTGCAGAGTGTTTCTCCAACGAAACCATTCTCCATTTCTTTCACGACATGCACGCCGACGTCGCCCGGAGGGGATTGTCCGGAAATCTCGGGTCCTACGCCGGCGTCGCCTTGTCCGAAATTGGATGCGCTTTATTCGATGCGTCCGATGCCCGAAGAGGAGGAAGAGGAACCGCCGCCGCCTGCGGTCAATCCGGTCGCGGAAGATTCGTCGAGTTGTGCGGCGGTGCCGATGGGTGATGGCGGCGCGGGGGCGCTCGTGGCGGTCGCGTTTGGCTGCTTGGCCTTTGGGGCGCGACGGCGCCGCGGCTGAAATTGCGGCGGATTCGCAACGAGAGAGCACTCGAACCTTCCATGAATCGGCACATGCGGGTAGAGTCCCGCCGCCATGGCCGATAACGCTGAGAACGACGAGAAAGACGCTGGTGCTGCCGAAGAAGCGCCTGCAAAGAAGGACAAGCCCGCTGCAAAGGGTTCGGCTGAAGCCAAGGCCGCTTCGCCCGCAAAAGCGAAAACGGGCGCGAAGAAGTCGACCGACGAGGGCAAGAAGCAACCGAAAGGCGACAAACCCGCAGCTCGACGCGCACCGCCGCCCACGACAGCATCGCTCGGAAAGAGCATCACGCTGTTCGTCGTGGTCGTCGGCGTGCTCGCCGTTGGTTTCGCGCTGCTCGGCCAAGAGCGCGGAGGCGGCGGGCCGCGTGGACCGAGTTGGAAGGTAGGACAAACCGTCGACCTCGAGATCACGCTCGTTGCAAGCGACAAACGCGAGTTGAGCTGCGCATCGGCCGAAGAGGTCGCAGGACGTCACTGCGCATTCGAGGCGCCGAACAAGCCGTGGTCGAAGGATCCCGCGCAGGACGACAAGAAGACGTTCCGGCCCTACACGAGCACCGACAACGTTCAATTCGTCGGCGCAGGTCTTTGGAGCGAACCGGCGCTCGCCGGCAATCTCCCCGCGTCGCGCTTCACTGTGAAGTGCAAGTACGCGGTCGAGGGCAAACTCAAGAACCCCACGTTCCACTGGGAAAGCGGTTGGGAAGGACAACCTCGCGGCGAGATGTTCGCGGGGCTGCTCAGTAGCTGCTCGCTCAAACCCTGACGAGAACGCTGTCCAATGCGCCGAGCGCTCGTCGTGCTCGGCGCGTCCACTCCGTCACGTCACGGCGCAATCGGTTCCAGCGTGCCAAACCCGTGCGCGCGTACCCAGTTCACGTGCACGCCGCGACACGACTGCGTCTCGCGACAATCCTTGCACCTCAAAGCTTTTGTGTAGAAGCCGTCCGCGACGTACCGCTTCGTGAACGCGACCATGTCCACACGCGCGTCGGGTCCGAGCATCGCGAGGTCCAACGTTTTGGGCGCCTTGCGAACGGGTCGCCCCACGATGCATGCAGGGACGTTTTCCACGGACACTTCATGGGCGTACGCCTGGAAAAATGCCTTCGTGTCGATGTCATTCGCCTGCGCATCCGACACGAGATCGTAGTTCTTCTGGACGATCACGAGGTTTGTCGGAGGCTTTCCCAGCGCTCGAATCATCTCCTCGGTCGTCTTCGTGAGGAATACCCGCACCTCGAACGAACGGCCCAAATCGAGCAGCGTCTTCACTGCGTGCGGGTCGCCCGTGTAACACGCTGCAACGTATTTGCCTGCGAGTTTGTCTTGGGCGTCCATCGCTTCCGACAAACCCGCGTAGGAATCTAGCTCCAGCTCGATGGTTTCTTGCGGCACTTTCGTCACGAGCGCTGCCGCTTCTTCCACGTTCGTCGCGACAATCCTCGCGATCGGCGCTTCAGGGAGTTTGCCCGTGAGCGGTGGGGCACCCGCGTAACGAATCACGTCGACGCGTTCGGAACGACGCACATCGAGCACTTCGTCGAGCGTGTCGCACAGGCTCTGCAGGTAGCAGTACTTGCAACGCTCGGGCTCGCGGCACGACAGTTTCTGCCCGAGCGAGAGGTAACGATCGAACTCTTCGCGACGCCCTCGAACTTCATCGTTGAGCTTGTAGGGATCCTGGATGAGGTCTTCGAATCCTTCGGCGTAAGGCGGCGGAAAGCGATTGAGCCAGATGTGCACGTCGGGCCGGCGTGCGTATGTGAACGCCTTTTGTAGATACTCGAGGTTCCCGTCGAGGTCGTAGAACAGGTGATGTCGCGCGTCGCTCCATGCGTTGCCGAAGGGGATCACGTGGAGAAGGTCGAACTCCTTCACGCCCCAGCCGATGAACGTTTCGAGCATCTCGGGCAGGTGCTTCACGTTCTGCTTGTTGATGACGATGTCGACGTTGACGATGAAGCGGCCCGAATCGAGCGCTGCGCGAAGCCCTGCGACTTCTTCGACGAACGCGCCTGGCGTACCAACGAGCGCGTCATGCAGTTTGGCCGTGTGGCCATGCAGCGAGAACGTGATCTCGTGCAGGCCGTTGTCCGCGGCCTTGTTCAAAAAATCTGGATACCGAAACATCCGCCCGTTCGTCACGGTTTGGATCTTCGGGTAGCCGGCCATTTGGCCGAGCTTGACGAAGTCGAGGAAGTTCGGGTGCATCGTCGGTTCGCCGCCCGAGAGAATCAGTCGATTCGATCCGCGCTTTCGCCCTTCGACGATCTGCACCTTGATGTCCTGCGTCGCGCGCATCGTTCCATCGTGCGCGTTCGAATCGAGGCAGAACGTGCAGTGGTTGTTGCAGTCGTACGACAAGCGAACCCAGTTGCGCTTCTCGTGCGCGGCAGCCTCGTGCTGGAGCGTTTTCGTCTCGCCCAAGAGCGCCTCGTTTTGAAAGTCGGCGAAGTTCGTTTCGGCTGGGGGGGCGATGGGAAGCCTTCGAGGAGCGGTAGCAGTCACTGAGACACCTGTTCCAAACGTTCGTAACGCAAAACCCATTGGTTGCTGGTCAAAGGAGTTACATCGTGGCGAAGGATGAGCCTGAGGGGCTTTCCTTCGAGTCTTCGGGCGCACTTTTCAGCGTCGTCGTTGCGAAAGTGTTCCAGCCGGTTCGTCGTGGAGGACTCGGCACGCGAAGCATGTTTGCGGCTTCGTACGAGCCCAAAGGCAACGTTGTCCACGAGCAGTAGCGTGCCGCCCGGGCGCAATCGCGCGATCGCACCATCGAAGACGCGTGCGGGATCCTTGAAGTGGTTGACGCTGCGCAGGGCCAAGACGTGATCGAACGTGCCGATATCGTCGGGGAGCTCTTCCGCATTTGCCGTGACGAACCTTGCAAACGGGTAGCGTGATCCGAGCACGGACAAACTCGCAGGATCCGGGTCGAGACCAACGTAGTCGATGGCGTTTGTCTCGGCGCGTTTGGCGAGCGTCTCCAAGTAGCGTCCTTCGCCGCATCCAAGATCGAGAACTCGCCCGGACAAACCTGCGAGGACATCGAGCACGAACCGGTCATCGTGCGAGAAGACGTCGGCGCTCGTTGCTTCGTAGCAGCCTGTGCACTTGGAGCGCTCGGGACATGGGCCGCATTCCGCGGAGAGCCGCAGCTTGCGCAGGTCCTTTGAAAAGTCGTCGGGCGCGAGCTTCGTGGAAATGTCGATGTAGAGCTGCCCGTACTTGTCTTTGATGCCGAACAGTTCTTCGTCGGAGAAGTCGCGCGTTTCCGTGCGAAAGAGGCGCATCCGATCCTTCATGCGCACGAACAGCGTACGCCCGCGATCATACGGGGTCGTACCATCTGTGCGGATGGGGCAGGGGGCGCCTGGGGCACGAGCGATGTCACGCTCGGGTACGAAGTTGTACGAATTGGCGCGAGGTTTTCCCAAGACGGGACGCAGCGCGGATGCTCCACGGGTCTCGAAGTAACCTCGGTAAAGCCCTGGACACGCGCCCGCGAGCGCACAGTCGCCGCATATTTCCGATGGCTGAATCTTCGCGACGTCGTCGACCGGAACGAAATCGTCTTCGTCCGCTTCGATCATCGTCGCGTAGCCGTGGGTCTTGAGGTCGTCGTAGAGGTGTTCGAGGCCCGGCAGGAGGCAAAATGGAATGCCATCGTGGGCAAATCGAGGTTCGTCTCCGACGCGTTTGTCCTGACCGTACTCGATGGCATCCTTCACGCGCTCGGCGCATTCCTCGACGTCGGGGACGATGATGTCGAATGCTCGACTGCCGCCGCCCTTGGGCTGCGTCATGGAAAATTTGATGCACAGCTTGGGGAAACCGAGGAGTTTGTCCACGACGCCGCGCAGATGACGAACGTTCGCGGTCGTAACGACACAGTTGATGGTCAAATCATCGACGCGTCCGTGCAGGTTGCCGATGGCTTGCATGGCCTTGCTGAACGTGTCGGCTCGAACGACCGATCCATGTACTTTCGCGTCGCCTCCGTGCAGCGACATGTACACGTACTTCAAGCGGCATTCGCTGATGAGCTCGTCCGTGACGTTGGGGTACGCGAGCATCAAACCGTTCGTGACGAGGCCTAGATCCAGCCCGCGCGATGCGATGCGGCGGGCCCAGCGAAGCAGCTCTGGGCGCATCGTCGGTTCGCCGCCGCTGAGCACGACCATCGAGTAGCCGAGGCGCTTGGCGCGATCGATCTTCCAGTCGATGCGATCGGCCGTGTCGTCCATGTGGCGAATGTCGGCCGTGTGGCAGAACGTGCAGTTCTCGTTGCACGCGTAGCCGACTTTGATGAGGCCCTTCACGTGGCGTTCATTTTACGCCGTTTCATGAATGGCCGATCAAATTCACTCGATCACCCACATGCAGCTCACCCTCACCTTCGGCCACCAGATTCCAGCCGAAGTAGACCTTGTTCGAGCGAGCGCGAAACGTGGACAGCGTTGCGAGCGGGTCTTTGCCGCGAATTCCCGTGGCTTGGTCAATCGTGATGACCTGGCAGCGCTGGCAAGGTTTGCAGGACTGGAACACCACATTGCCAATCGACATATGGGTCCACGTGTCTTCGGCCCATGGCGGTGCACCGCGGACGACGATGTTCGGGCGAAAGCGGTTCATCGGCACGCCGTCGATGAGTCGTGCATTGAGATCCGCAAGGGATTCTTCCGTCGTGAGCAGGAACGGGAACCCATCCGCAAAGTTCACTTTTTCGCCGCGTTTGGCGTACTGCGTATCGACCGTGCGACCTTCGGTATCGGGCATGAAGACAAGCTCGACGGGCCGCTGCAAATACGTGCTGAAGTACTCCGCAGCAGTCTTGCCGACGAAGCTGGCGCGGCACTGATCATTCCACACGCGCACGGTGCGATCGGGCGCGCCTTCCGGGCGAATCGGTAGGCGAAGTGGATCCTGGCCCGGGGCTCGCACGACGAGCGAGTCGGCTTCGATGGACGTTTCGACGAGCGCGAGTGATGGGTGTTCGCGCTGCGTGAGGAACTCGCCCTGAGGATCGACCAGCAGAAATCTGCGATCGTATTGCAAGCCGAGGGGAGTGATGTGCGCGCGACTCAGTTCGATGCCTCGCGTCCCCTTGATGGGATACACGAACAGACCACTCACGGTGATGTTGCTCATCGGGCATGCGCCTTTCGTCAGAGACCGGCGAGGATGTCTAGCAGTGCACGACGCGGGCGTCGCGAGTGACGTCGGAGCAACTGGTGCCTGTTCACCAAAACTTCTTGTGCGCCGATCGTCCCGCATAGAATGACGAGCATTAAGTCAGTCGCGCAACGATGCGAGCGCGGAAGGGAGACGAACGAATGAAGCTTCATCTTGGCGTATGGGGGGTGTTTGGCGCCACGTGTGCACTCATGACACTTGGTGCATGCTCGGACGATACCGGTACGGCCACCACGAGTAGCTCGTCGAGTTCCAGCGGCGCATCGAGCTCGTCAGGTAGCTCCGGCTCGTCTTCGTCTTCATCGGGGATGTCGTCGAGCTCGTCGTCGAGCAGCTCGGGCGGTGGCAGTTCGAGCTCTTCGGCAAGCTCGTCCAGCGGAAACGGCATGTACACAATCTGCAGCGAATGCACGAGCGACGCGTCCGGCGCGTACACGAAGGAGTGCAAAGCGCAACGCGATGCATGCTTGGCAAACGCTGATTGCGCAGCACTTGCGAAGTGCTCGTACGACAACTGCTCGCTCAATACCGACGGCGGATGCTGCTCGCGCACGTGTGCGAAAGATTTGAACACGCCGATGGCTGCGTGGGACCTGTTCTATGCGCTCGATACCTGCGTCTTCTGCATGACGTGCAAAGACTTGTGCGAACCGGATCTCGACCCTGGCGACTATTGCAAGGTCATCGCGCCCGGCGGCGAATCGATGTGCCCACCGTGAACAGTGGAAGTTTGTCCTCATGCATCAGGACAAACTTTACGGAATCCAACTTTCCGTCAAACACTCCGAAGCAACGCACGCTTCGTAAGCTTCGAGGATCGCACGACCTTCGACACCTTCCGGTGTGTCGTCGCAAGCCAGACAGTCCGGCAAGCTGCTGCAGAACTTGATGCAGTCGCGGAAGTTCTTGCAGTTCAAGTTGGCTTCACATGCAGCGTTGTAACCGTAGCAATCCCCGTTGTTCATGAACGTGCGGCAGAGGTCGTAGTCCTGCGGGTAAAACGCACACGGCGGCTGACACTTCGTGTCGTACGCGCAGTTGACCACCGCCAGGTGCTGGTCTTTGCCTGCGGAGCTCTTGCCCTGACAGTGCAGAAAGCAGTCGCTCTCATCGGGCGATCCGATCTCGCTGAGGTGCACGCACGTCGTTTCGATACACGCTTCGACACTGTGGCAATCCGGCCCGCAGGCTGTTTCCGCAGCAGCGCATTCCATTTCGAGGCATTCGTCGCAGGCGCTCCACGGGCCATCCTTGGCGCTCGGACCAGGACCAGGACCAAACGCATCCGGATTTCCTCCAGCGTCGGCGATGCTCGACGGAGGTTCCGTGCAGACGTTTTCCAAGCATCGCAAGGGCTCTGCACAATCATCCGTCTTCGAGCAACTGTCCCCGGTAAAACCTCGCCGAAACGCGTCCTCGTCGCTTTCGCACGCCGAAAGGAACGCTCCCGCGAGCATGAGAATCGGCAAAGCGACGAGCGCAATGCGGGCCCAGTGTGCGCGACGAAGGGGGCCGGCATGGTGGGACTTTCGGCGTGTTTCCATGCGCCCGAAGATGCCACGACAGCGCCCCAGCCGGAATGGCGATGTCAGAGGGGCGCTAGGACGTCGGCAATACGGGCAAGTCGATCGAGATCGTGAATGTCGTACGGGAAGGCCGGAACGTGAGCGAGCAGGCTTCCACCGAGTGCTTCGTCCTCGAGTGCCGCTTCGAGCCCGATGAGGTGCAGTGCATCGAGTTTGCCCATGCGTCGTTCGTCTTCGGTGGCTTGTCGAAGACGCCGAGCTGCATCGGGGCCCAGATCGACGGGGCGCTTTCCGAGCGCTTCTTGCACTTCGGCAACATCGGGCACGCGCTCGTAGACGGGATGCACGCGGTTCACGACGAAGGCATCGCGACGCATGTTTTGCTCGCGCAATCGATCCGCGAAAAAGAGCACTTCACGAACGGCGAGCGGATCGGGCGTCGTGACGAGGACGTAGGCGACATCGGGTCCGCGGAGGGCTGCGCTCACGGCGTCGGCACGTTTCTTCCAGCCCCCGAAAAGCGTGTTGATTTCGGCGATGAAGGCCGCCATCTGCTCGAGAAATCCGCTGCCGCTCACCTTGCCGATGCCGCGCACGATGGCCGCTGCGCTCTTGGCAAGGACGTTCAGGGAAAACGATCCCGACGTCTGCACGGCCTGCACCAGCCACCTCGTTGCAGCACTGTCGATGGCTCCGACGAGACGCTCCGGCGCATCGAGGAAGTCGAGCGCATTGGCTGTGGGAGGCGTGTCGAGCAGGATGAGATCGTAGCGAGGATCAGCCTTCGTCGCGTGAAGCTTCTCCATCGCCATGTACTCTTGCGTGCCTGCAAGTGACGTGGAGATGTACTTGTAGAGAACGTTGTTGAGGATGCGGTCGCGCTGTTCGGGCGATGGCGCGAGCTCGCGGATGAGCCCGTCGAAGGTGCTCTTCGTATCGAGCATCATGACGGTCATCGAACCGGGGACGTCGAGCCCGGCGCGCTCGAAGAGCGCGGGATCGATCGTTTGCGCCTCCGTCTTCATCTCTTCGATGCCGAGGCTTTGGGACAAACGCCGTGCGGGATCGATGGTCAGGCAAAGAACGCGCTTGCCTCGACGTGCTGCTGCGAGTCCAAGGGCAGCGGTCGTCGTCGTTTTTCCGACGCCACCACAACCGACGACGAGCAGGACGCGGCGAGACATGAGCAGCGAGCCGAGCCCGCTCGGCGAGGATCGACGTTGTGCTTCAGATGCCGTCACGCGCTCGCCCTCATATCACGTTTCTCGGATACGGCTATGGGAGCAAGCTCGCAGAGCGTCCAGGATGCGTCTCGAGCGGGACGATCGGCGCCGGACAAAGCTCCGTCAGTGCGGATTTTCAAGCCACGCAGACTGACTACGCTTCCTCCGGCAAGCTGCTAGCTTTTGCCGCGCGCACGATGGGCGGCTACATCGACTTGCACTGCCACTGGGTTGTTGGCATCGACGACGGAGTCAAGACCGTAGAAGACAGCCGCGCCTTGCTCGAGGGGCTGGGGAAGATCGGTTTTTCCAAGGTCGTCGCGACGCCGCACATGCGTCCGGGCATGTTCGACAACGCGAAGAGCGATCTCGTCCGTGCGTACGAAGCCACCGAGCGAGCGCTCGAAGGTGCAGCGGGTTTGCCCGCGCGCGGTTTGTCCTCGGAACATTACTTCGACGACGTCGTTTTCGGACGGATCATGCGCGGTGAAGGTTTGCCGTATCCAGGAGCGCGCGCGATCCTCGTCGAGTTCTACCCGCGGGCCATCCCGATTCAGCTTACTGCGAGGTTCTTCGACTTGCGGCGCAAGCGTCTGCGGCCCGTGGTTGCGCATCCAGAACGTTACGAGTGGGTCTGGGACGATCCGACCGTGCTCGATGCGCTCATCGATGCAGGCGGGGTCATGTTGCTCGATGTCGCTGCTCTTGCAGGCAAATACGGTCGCTCGGTGCGAAGTTGTGCCGAGAAGCTGCTCGACGAGGGCTACTACGATGCGGCGTGCAGCGACGCGCATGCGCCGCGTGACGTCGACGATGTCGCGGCCGGCATCGAAAAGATGCGCAGCGCCATCGGAGCCGAAGAGGCTCGAGCCATGTTGGTCGACGGACCTCGGGACATTCTGGAAGGTCGTCTCGAATGAAGAATTTATTGTCGTTGTCGAATCGTACGGAAAGGACAAACGCATCGTGCAGGAGCTGCTGAAGAAGATCGAAGATCGCACGGCGCACGTGGTCGTCGTGGGCATCGGGTACGTCGGTCTGCCCCTGGTCGTCGAATTTGCGCGGGCAGGATTTCGCGTCACGGGTTACGACAAGGATCCGGAAAAAGTCCGACTCCTTGCCAAGGGTGAGTCGTACATCGGCGACATCCCTTCGTCGGCGCTTGCTCCGCACGTAGCCGAAGGGCGGCTCGCTGCGTCGACCGATCCAAAAGTGCTCGGCACGGCCGATGCGATCGTCGTCTGTGTTCCGACGCCGCTCAACAAGACCAAAGATCCCGACATGCGGTTCATCTTGTCAGCGAGCGACGAGATTGCCGCGCATCAGCACGCGAACATGCTGATCGTGCTCGAGTCGACGACGTATCCCGGCACGACGCGCGAAGTGCTCGTGCCCAAGTTGACGGGCGGCCGGTTCGAGCTTGGCAAGGACGTATTCGTCGCATTCAGCCCCGAGCGAGTGGATCCGGGGAACATGGTGTACGGCACGCGCAATACGCCGAAAGTGCTGGGTGGTGCAACACCAGCGTGTCTCGAGGTGGCGGTTGCGCTCTATGGCAAAATCATCGAAAAAGTCGTTCCGGTATCGAGCACCGACGCGGCCGAAATGGTCAAATTGCTCGAAAATACGTTCCGCGCGGTGAACATCGGGCTCGTGAACGAAGTTGCTTTGATGAGCCGCAAGCTTGGCATCGATGTTTGGGAAGTCATTCGCGCGGCAGCGACGAAACCATTTGGGTTCATGCCGTTTTACCCGGGACCGGGACTCGGCGGGCATTGCATTCCGATCGACCCGCTCTATTTGTCGTGGCGAATGCGCACGCTGAAGTATCAGGCGCGTTTCATCGAGCTCGCGGATTCGATCAACAGCGCAATGCCCGACTACGTCGTGATGCTCGTCCAGCATGCGCTCAATAGCATCAAGAAGGCGCCGAACGGGTCACGGCTGCTCATTCTTGGCGTCGCGTACAAGCGAGACGTGGCGGATTATCGGGAATCACCGGCGTTCGACATCATTCATTCGCTGAAGAGCCTGGGAGCCGACGTCCATTATTACGATCCTCATGTGCCGGAGGTCGAGGAGGCGGGGATTGTGATGAAGTCCGAATCCGATCCGGTGTCGTACGCCGATTACGATGCCGTCGTCATCGTGACGGATCACAAGGGCATCGATTACGCGCGTGTGCTCGACGAAGCCAGAATCGTCGTGGATACGCGTGATGTGCTTCGAGGCGTAGCCGGTGATCAATCCAAAGTCGTACGCCTTTGAGCGCGCCTTGCGGGTGCCGCTCGACGTATTGCCGTGAAAAACCCTCCCGACGAACCTGAACGATTGCCCGTCGCCTCGAACAAACGAAGGTGGCTCGAACGGCTGGCCCTGTCGCTGCTTTTTGCGGCGGGATTCGTGTGGATTGCTTTGCGAGGCGGTTTGCCGCTCGTTCCGCCCGCCGCAGCATTCAGCTCGGTGAAATGGTGGACCGTCGGGGTTTACGTGTTGTCGCTCGTCGTCGTGCATTGGTTTCGAGCTGCGCGATGGCGGCACCTTTTGCGCCCCGTTGGGGACGTGCGATTACGCGACGTCGTCGCCGTGGCGTGGGTTGGGTTTGGTGCGATATTGCTGTCGCCGCTACGAAGCGGTGAGATTGTCCGGCCATACCTGATTACGCGTCACGGTTCGGTGCGACTTTGGGAAGCGACGGGAACCGTTGGTGCAGAAAGGATCATTGATGGATTGGCGGTGAGCGGCATACTTTTTTTTGCGCTCAGATTGGCAACGCCGCTCGATCCATTGCCCGATCACATTGGAGACTTACCCGTGCCGGTCGCGGCGGTGCCGGCTGCGGCGACAGGAGCGCTGGTTCTATTCGTCGGCGCCTTTGCAGCGATGGGATTGTTCTTTTTCGCGCGTGATTTCGCGCGGCGAATGACATTCAAAATCGTGGGGCTCGTGTCGATACGTTTTGCCGAAGCATTGGCGGGAATCGTCGAACGAGTTGCCGAAGGTATGCGTTTTTTGCCATCACCGAAGCACCTCGTTCCCTTTCTTGGCGAGACCGCCGTGTATTGGATCATGAATGCGACGGGCGTCTGGCTGCTCGCGTGGGGCACTGGCCTCGGAAGCACGACGCTTGCAGAAGCGTGCGTCACGATGGCGTGTGTGGGCATTGGGATTCTCGTGCCATCGGGCCCGGGATACTTCGGTGCGTTTCAGCTTTCGGCGTATGCGGCGCTGGCGATGTACGTGCCGGAGGCACCTTTACGTGCGAGCGGCGCAGCGTTCGTGTTTTTGCTTTACGTGGCGCAAGTAGGGTTTCACGTGGTCGCGATGCTCGCGGGCCTGGGAGCGCTCCGTCGAACGCAGCGCGTGAGCTAGTTTGGCGCGCCGTTACCTTCGGAGGAGCTCGTCTTGCCGAAGATGTTGTCCCAGTTTGTCCGGTACGCATCGGTCGCAACTTGCGCTGGACCGTGTCGGGCAGGCAGTTGAGGGCGCGGCGACTTGACGAGCGTTTCGACGTTGTAGAGGCGCTCGTGTTCCTTGCGTTGGGTCAAACTCACGATGTCGCCGTGGATGGGAGCACCTTCGCGAATGTTGCGGATGGCTCCAAGCTCGACCGAACCGTCGCGCATGCGAAGCACGTTGTAGCCTTGCCCGTCGTCATGCGGGCTGTGGATCATCACCACATCCTTCGCATTCGCCGGCGCATCCGTCGCATCCGCCGGTGTTTCCGACGTCTGCGACGCGGGCTCGTTGACTTCGCGTGGCTCTCGCTCGTCGCTCACGAATGACAGCTTGGCATCTTCGGGCGCTGTCCGTAAGGGCTCGCGCGGCACCATCGCCAACAAGTTCACAAGCCTTCAGTGCTCGGGACTTTCCGCCTGCCCACTCGTCCAATTTTCACGAAACTTGGCCGTCCTCTTTCACCTGACATATCGGGGTCCTTAGCGAAGGAGCCGCACGAAGCGGCAGCGGTGCGAGCCCCTCTCGCACCCCTTGGAGGTTTGTCATGAGCATGCCAGGCGCAGAGGATACCGTCGGCGAGGGCCTCGGTCAGAATGCCAAAGCAACCACGTCCGCAGCCGATCGGCGGGCAGGTAAGAGCCGCGTCAGCTTCGAAGCCCTCGTCGCCGTCGGCGGTACCAATGGCGCCGGTGGATTCGAGGCCGAGTCGGTCGACGTGTCTCAAGCCGGCATGCGTCTGCGTACGGCTTATCTGCCCGACGTCGGCGAGCGGTTGCTCTGCAAGTTCGAAGGTGACGTAGGCGAGGTCGTCGCCGAGGGCGAAGTGACGTGGAGGCGCGAAGCGTCACGTGGGGGCGAGTTCGGCTTGCGTTTCACGAAGTTCGAGACGGCGGATGCCGAGGCTGTGCTGCGTGCGATGTGTGCACGCATCAATGGCACGGCCGATCCCAGCGCTGGGCCGATCGCGATTCCAGGCACACGCGTGCGCTTGCACATCGAGGGGCTGGGGTCGCCCATGAAGGCCCGCGTGCGCGACTCGCTCGGAGGCGAGATCCAGGTCGGATCGAACCTCGAGTTTCTCAAAGTGGGTCGCTCGGTCGAGCTCGAGGACATGGATCACGGCGACAAGCGAGCGGCGATGGTGGATGCGGTGAAGGTCGAGGTCGATCCGCAGACGCGCATTCCGCAGCTCGTCGTGTCTCTTCGATTCGATGGGCACGAAGCCAAAAAGTTGGACGTCAAAGAAACGGCGAAAGATGCTCTCCACACGCTGGGATCGCTTGCGCGTCGCGTGACGAAGCCGTCGGAAGATCGTACGGAGTCAAATGGTTCGGGAGACGCAGAGCCGAAGGGTTCGCGTCTTCCTTCGACGCTTGCATCCGCTGCGGCGACGCTGCGTCCTCGTCCGTCGTCGGCTCGAGCGTCGCTTCCCTCGGTGCCCCCGCGCTCCGAAGACGACAAAGCGTCGCGAGAAGAACCGGCGGTCGAAGCGAAAGAGGCGGGCGCCGAGGAGTCTTCGTCGCAGGCGGATGCCGAGGTTCCGGCGGCGGCCAAGAAGGACGTGGGAGCGGCGGTGCGAAGCGCAGCGGCCAAGGCGTCGGGATCGGCGCGAGCTGCGATGGGTGTCGTGGGGCCAGCAGTGGGACGCTTTGGAACACGTGCCAAGAGCGCGGTGACGGGGCTTCTCGCAGCGATTCGCAAACGGCGCGAAGCTGGGGCGGAGCAACAGGAGGCGCAAACGTTTCGACGAACGACGTCGATGCCGCCGACGGGCGTGCTGCGGGCGGCAGGACGCAAGCTCGTGCGAGATCGCGACGAAGGGGAAACTGGTGGATCGCCGGCGAAGGTTGCCTCGCGGCGCAAGGCTGCGCTGATTGGCGGAGCGCTTGGTTTGGCTTCGGTTCTCGCGGTCGTCGGTGGTGCTCGTCTGCTCGGTCTGACGGGTGGGCCATCGGCGACATCGCAATCACCCGAGGCGAATGCGAGCGCGGTGGCAGCACTGCCGGCGCTAGCGGACACCGCACCTGCAGCAGACGGCACCGCGACGCCGGTGGCCAACGTGCCGCTGTTTGGCGCGACGCCCTTGTCGACGACCGAACCTGTTCCGGCGATGCCGACGCAGCCGGATGGCACGATCGCCCCGACTCCTGATAGTGCGGCGAACGAGGATCCGAATGCACCCGGAGCGGCTGCAGCATCGAACGATGATGACGACGACGAGAGCGCTGGTGGTACGCAGGGAGATGGTAAGCAATTCGGTCAAGGCAGCGTGCGCAGCCCGATCGTCCTGAAGATCAAGACCGACGGCGACATCGAGACGGTCAACGGTGCGGCTGGCGCGATGGGCTTCACGATTTCACTACCGGGCAGGCGCGCAAAGACACTCGCGACGTCGGAGCTGATGCGTAAAGACAAACGCATCGCGTCGCTCAACATCATCAACAACCCGACGGGCACCGAGATCAGCATTCAGTTCAAGGACGGCGTACCGGCATACATGGCCAAGGCCAAGGGCAACCGGCTCGACATCGCGCTTGGTACCGATGCCAAGAAGGTGGCGAAGGCGGGCGCTGCGAAGAGCAAGAAGGCGTCCAAGAAGAGCACGAAGAAAAAGACGAAGAAGGGTGCAAAGAAACCCTGACGCATCCTTTGCAGTGAGTCGTTGGTTTGCGGCGCCGGTCATTTCGGCGCCGCAACGCATTTGTCGGTGGGTATGCCGCCGCAGCTCGAGCCACGCGCGTTTTCAGCCGGGATCCCTCTTGCATTATCGTCGCTAGGCGTGTGAAGTCCCGGCCTTCGATGTCGCTTCGTGCGCGTCGATCGAAGACCTCATGGGAGCGCAGGACGTCCCCGCACCTCAATTGTCGATCGTCATCCCAGCGATGAACGAAGAGCGGCGCTTGCCACGAACGTTGCGACGCGTCGTCGAGTACATGCGCGAGCGGCCCGAGACGTGGGAAGTGATCGTCGTCGATGATGGATCGCGTGACCGCACGGCCGACATCGTCGAAGAGCTGTCGCGCGAGCTCGACGAGCCGCGGCTGACTGTACTGAGGCTAGCGCGCAACCAAGGGAAGGGCGGTGCGCAGCGCGAGGGCGTTGCGCATAGCCGCGGCGAACGAGTGCTGCTGATGGACGCCGATCTGGCAACGCCCATCGAAGAGCTCGAACCGCTTTGGAGAGCGATCGATCGCGGCGCAGACGTCGCCATTGGTTCTCGAGCTCTTCCGACGTCGAACATCACACGCCCTCAGTCGCTTCCTCGCGTCCTGCTTGGCAGTGCGGGAAACCTCTGGATTCGCTTCTTCGCCGTCGCAGGGATCTACGACACGCAGTGCGGCTTCAAGCTCTTCCGTGGCGATCTGGCGCGTAAGCTTTTTGCGATGGGCCGCGAGAACCGCTTCGCGATCGACATCGAGCTTCTCTGTTTGGCGCAGCGCGTGTTTCACGCAGACATCGCAGAGATTGGCGTCACGTGGGAGCATCAGGATCTTTCGAGTGTGCGTTGGCGTGACTATGTCGACGTGCTCGCCCGCGTGGCACGCATCGGCATGCGCATCCCGAAAAGCAAGTGACCTAGCGCGTGTTCACCGGGGTTTGCCCGCAAGTCGCGCGTTGCCATCACGTGGCCACGCGATGGTTGCATCTCAAACGAACTAGGGTCGCGA
Organism: Polyangiaceae bacterium; assembly: GCA_016715885.1. NCBI lineage: Bacteria > Pseudomonadati > Myxococcota > Polyangiales > Polyangiaceae > Polyangiaceae bacterium. Next base: position 279,669 of record JADJXL010000025.1, on the reverse strand, counting down.
TATTTGCGAGACCTCCGAAAACGAGAAAACTCCGTCGGCATTCTTCTCTTCCTGCAGACTTGAATCTTCACTGTTGACCGTCGTGGACGTCATTTCACGTTCGGGTCGTCGGTGGTCGTATCGTTCTCACCTCGAATGTCACTTGTGCACTCGAGCCTGCTCCGAATTGCTCATGCGAGGTGGCGTGCGCGATCCGCTTCGCTAGAGTGATTCATCGTAGGTGACGCCGCGCGACACTGCGCGGTGGCGACGCTGAGGAGGGGGACGTTTGGCTGCGAGCGCGACAGTGCAAGCGAGGGGGGTGGGGCATCGATCCCATCGGATGACGACGGGACATCACCCTGGTCCTGGTCGCGTCCTACTCGTCGAGGATGAGCCGGATCAAGCCGCGATTCTCGAAGCCGTATTGCGTCACGAAGGGCTCGATGTGTTCGTCGCATCGAGCGGCGAACAGGCGCTCGAGATTCAACATCGCACGCCGGCCGACGTACTCGTGACCGACCTGAACTTGCCTGGGATGACCGGCATGGACCTCATGCGTCGTTTGGCTCCGCCGATGATGGATGAGGAAACGCATCGGCATCCAGCGCCTGCCGTCATCGTCGTGACCGGGTCGGGCTCGGTTGCGAATGCCGTCGACGCGCTGAAGCTCGGCGCAGCGGACTACATGCAAAAGCCGCTCGATCCTGCACGCCTCGTCTCGCTCGTGCGCGAGTTGCTCCATTCGGACAACGTTCGCGAGGCTGAGGGTGAGGACGACGACGCGCTCACGAGCCCGCTCGTGTTCGAGGGGATGGTGGGTGGTTCGCGGGCGATGCGCGACGTGTTTGCCCGCATCGATCGCGTTGCATCGACGATGGCACCCGTGCTCATCGTTGGCGAAAGCGGAACGGGCAAAGAGCTCGTTGCGCGCGCCATTCACAACCGCAGTCCGCGCAAGTCGGGGCCGTTTGTCCCAGTGCACACGGGCGCGATTCCGCGCGAGCTCATTGGCAGCGAGCTCTTCGGGCACGAGAAAGGCTCGTTCACCGGCGCATTCGCGTCCGCCGAAGGCAAGTTCGAGGCAGCCGCGACGGGCACGGTTTTTCTCGACGAAGTCGGCACCATGGATGCCGCTGTTCAGGTGAGCCTGCTCCGGGTTCTCGAGACGTACCGTTTTACGCGGGTGGGCGGCCGAAAGGAGATCGAGGCCGACGTGCGTATCGTCGCGGCGACGAACAAGGACTTGCTCGATCTCGTCGACGAGAACGTTTTTCGCGAAGATCTCTACTATCGACTCAACGTCTTCACGATCACGCTGCCTCCGCTGCGTGAACGCGTCGAAGACATCTTGCCGATCGCCGAACGTTTCCTCGTGAAGTATTCACGGCGCTACGGCACGTTTGCGAAGAAGTTTTCCGAAGGAGCGGTGCAGCGCCTCTACGCGCACGACTGGCCGGGCAACGTTCGAGAGTTGCGCAACGTCGTCGAGCAGACGGCGCTTTTCGCGGCCGGTGAAGTCGTTGCGCCCGAAGAGGTTCAGATTGGCCAAGGGCGCATCGAACGTCGAACGGGGCGTCGATCGAGCTCGCCGCACATCGAGCACGCAGCGGTCGTGCACGTGCCGGCGGAGCAAGAGCCGCAGCCGCAATCGGTTGCGGAGCCGGCTGCGTCTTCCGCGGTTCCGCCATCCGTACCCGTGGAACACGAGGGCATCGAGAGCTCGCATGTCGTCGCGGAGCCCATATCGCAACCTTCATCCGCATTGCCTGCCGTGCCGTCGCGCGTGACGTTGGCATCGTCGTCCGATGTCGAACCTCGCGATGCGGCGGAGCACCCTCTGGTGCTTCGATTGCCCGTCGGAACGCGCCTCGCGGATGCCGAACGCAAGCTCATCTTGCTCACGCTCGAAGCGGTGCGAGGCAACAAGCAGCGGGCCGCACGGGTGCTTGGAATCAGCCGTCGAGGCCTTTACTCCAAGCTGCAGGCGTACGGCGAGCATGTGGGCGCGCAAGAAGCCCCGGACGCTGCCGAGGCCGAGCCATCGAACGACGCATGTGACGAGCAACCGCCGCCTGCATCGGGTGACGTGCAACCGCCCTCCGATGCTGCACCTGCTGCGATATCGAGCCCCGAACACCTCGCGAGCTGAACATGCGCGTTTTGCCGACGTGATCGGATTCGAACACACGGCATCGTGTGTTCTTGGGCCGAAGAGCGAAGAATTTTCCCCTCGGCCCTTCTTTTCGCTAGATCCGAACTTCTTCAATGTTCATGCGTCAGGAAGTGTCCGAAATCGGACGCAATCGAGATACACTCGGTTGCCCCATCCTTGATATGAACCTCCGTCGACTCGCCGAGCTACACGCGACATGAAGATCACCTGCAACTCTTGCCAGTCGAAGTACACGGTTTCGGACGAAAAAGTCCAAGGGAAGACCGTCAAGATCAAGTGCCGCAAGTGTGGCGCGACGATCTTGGTCAACAGCAGCGGGGCGACCACGACGAACGCCTCGGATCCCGCCGTCGCCGCAGCCGATGCCGCTGCCGCGGGCGAAGGTCCGACGTATCTCGTCAACGTTGCCGAGGGCGATCAGCGATCAATGTCGCTGCAAGAGCTCGTCCAAGCCGTGACAACTTCGACCATTTCAAGCGATACGTACGTCTGGGCCGACGGCATGGCCGATTGGCAGCCTCTAGGTCAGGTCCAGGCGATTTCCGAGGCGCTCAATGCCGCAGGGGGTGGAGCGGCGGCGGCAGCGCCAGAACCAGCTCGTCCAGCAGCAAAACGTGAAGGTGGACGAGGAGCGTCACGCGATTTGTTCGGTGCCGACGCACAAGCAGATGCACCGCTGTTTTCCGCACCGAAAGCACCGGCACCTGCGCGTATCGGAGCGGGCAACGAAGAGCAATCGGCGCTGTTCTCACTCAGTGCACTCACCTCACGCGTCGCTTCATCTTCGGGTGGAAGCGGTGCTCCGAGCTTGAGTGCGCTCGCTTCGTCATCGAGCTCGTCGAAACCGCTCAACACCGAAGACTCGGGTCTCATCGACCTCAAAGCTCTCGCGGCAAGTGTTGCGGCAACGAAAGAGTCGGCGGCGCCAGCGACGCCGAACTTGCTCGATGATCCCGGTGGCTTGTTCCAGATGGCGGCCCCGGGACTCACGACAGCGACCGCCGCGCCGACGGTATCGACGGCTGAACCAGCCAAACCTCAGAAAAACCGCACGCCGCTGTTCATCGGCATCGGTGCTGTCGTCGCGATCGGCGCGATGGTTGGCGTGTTCATGATTGCTTCGAGCGGTCCACCGCCTGTCGACCCAGCGGCATCGTCCACGCCCGTGGCAGCCGCGACGCCCCCTCCGCTCGACACGGCGCCTCCCGCCGCTACGCCGCCTCCAGTGGAAAGTGCCGCTCCCGAGGCAAGCGCATCGGCCGTCGCTCAGGCGACGAAGGCGCCTGTCAAGACTGCCGGTGGCGGAACGACGACGAAGAAGACGGGTCCTTCGACGGGTCCTGCGCCCGGCCCCAAGCCTGCGCCCGCGCCTGCTCCGAAGTCGGGCGGATGCGGCTGCGCTCCCTCCGACCTCATGTGCAACATGCGTTGCTCGGCCAAGAAAAAGTGACCTCGCGCTGCTTCGGCGTCACTTGAGCCGCTCGCGCAATCGTCCCCTTTCACCACGAATTGTCCTGACGACCTTCGGGTTTGTCTGGGCTCCCTCGTGCGCTCCAGCCGAACCGCTCGTCGTGACACCGATCGTGGCGGTTCCACAGGAGCCAGCTGCGGAGTACGGACAGCCTGCTCCTCCCGCGGGCGAAGGTGATACGGACCGACCGAGACGTCGCGTTTGGACGTGGGAAACGAACGCGCGCGATGCGCGTGAACGTGCGCGGCGCGAACGTTTGCCGCTGGTCGTTTACGTGCGCGCCGATTGGTCCGCTGGAGCGCTGGCGATGGATCGCGACGTTTGGTCCGATCCGCGCATCCTTTTTCATCCGCTCGCGCTCGTGCCGCTACGTCTCGATGTCACGGGTGGTCCGGATGCCGAGCTTTTGGCGGACGAGTTTCGGGTGCAGGCCATTCCCACGACGATCCTCGTCGACGCCGATGGCGGAGAAGCGATGCGTCTCGAAGGTGCACGGTCGGTTGATGAGGTGCTTTCGGCATTGCGCAATCTCGAACGTGATCTCGAAGATCGATAGCTTGTACCGGTTTGCCGTGCGCGGTTATGATGCGGCTCATAGCGAAAACCGATGCATCACCTCACTCGCTTTCTAATTGTTGCCGGAGCTGTTCCTGCGGCGATGTTCGCTGGATGTGCCACTGAGGAGATACCTCAGTACGGCGATCCATCGAAGGTCGTCGGAAGCGTGGGGGGCACTTCTGGGTCTGGCGCGTCGTCGTCCTCGTCGTCCTCGTCTGGCATGTGCATGCCGGATGCTGGCTGCGCGGTCAGCTTCGCGAACAACGTCTTTCCAATTCTCGAGACCAAAGCGAAGTGTTCGGACGCGGCATGCCACGCGCCTGCGGCGGCTCAACCTCCAGCGATGACGCCCAGCGATGCTGCGGCGACGCTGCAAGTGCTGCTCGCGCACAAGTTTTTGGAAGAAGAAGCTGATGCCTACATCGTCCCTTGCGACCCGATGGCGTCGAAGATGATGTGCAACCTGAAGCTCGACCCAGCGGAAGGGATGAACATGTACGGCAAGTGTGCCCCGACGATGCCGAAAGTGAGTGCGCTCGACGCGGTTGACGATGCGCCCCTCAGCCTGATGGAACTCAACACGATTGCGGAGTGGATCTCGTGCGGCGCTCCCGACAACTGACCAATTCGCTTTTGGCGAGTGCCCTCGCGCTCGGTCTCGCATGCTCGGCGCTCGTGCCATCGACTGCGTTTGCCGGACCCAAGGACTCCGAGGGGCTTGCTGCAGTCACCGAGGCATACAACGAGTTTGTCGAAGCCAAATACGACAAAGCCATCAATCGGCTCAATGCGGCGCTGAATGCCTGCAAGGGCAAGGCTTGTGAGCCCAACGTTCGCGCCCAGATCCTCATGGCCATCGGTGTCATTCAGGGCGCAGGGAAAAAGAAGCTGCCTGATGCGAAAGCGGCATTCGAGAAAGCGCTGACGGAAGATCCGAAGATCACGCTCGACAAAGAGTGGGCCACGAAGGAGCTCGAGCAGGCGTTTGTCGAAGCACGACAAGCGACGGCGAAGCCCACGCGTCCTCCGGCGACGAAAGCGCAGCTCGCAGCGGTCGAAGCGGCGAAGGCATCGTTTGCGAGCAAAGACTTTGCTGGGTGCATGGCCGAGCTCATCGCCGACTCCGAGTTTGCCGCGGGCAAACTCATGCTCGCCAGGTGCGAAGACGGGCTCGGTCAACTTCTCGAAGCGAAGAACGATGCCGAGCTCGCGCTGAAATACGCGAATGAAGAGGGCACCTTCGAGATCGCCGAGGAGGCCAAGGCATTTCTCGAGCAGCTCAAGGTCGATACGCCGACCATCACGCTGCAGATCCCGAGCTCTTGGACCGACGTCGAGGTCAAGGTCGACGGCGTACCGATTCCAAAGGACAAACTCAAAAATCCCATCCCGCACAATCCGGGCAAGGCGACGATCGAAGCCAAAGGCAAACGGGGTAAGTTTCCTGCGGCGTACAAGACGACCGAGGCGTTCGATCGCGGCGAGCAGATCACGGTCAACGTCGATCAAGGCGGTGCGGGAGGGAACAACAGCGCCGTTTTTCAATGCATGCAGGCCGCTCGCACGCCCGCCGACATGCAGCGCTGCATCGACACCGGCGGTAAAGGCCGTGGTTTCACGCTCAAAGCCGGCCTCGAGACGATGTTCTACTCGGACAACTTCGACGTCACGGTCGTGTCACCGGCGGTGTTCTTGTCCGGGGAAAACCCCACCGCGGGTTGGTCGGTCGGTGCGAGTTTCGTCGTCGACGTCGTTTCTGCGGCATCACCGGACATCGTTGCGACCGCATCTCGACGGTGGAACGAGGTTCGTTACGCGGGCAGTTTGTCGGGGGACGTCAAGATCAAGTCGGCTCGCGTTGGGCTAAACGGCGCCGTGTCCATCGAGCCCGACTACATCGCGCGCGGTGTGGGTGCTTCTTTCAGCACTGACCTTCACAGCAAGATGATCACTCCGACGCTCGCGTACAACTTCGGCTTCGACATCCTCGGGCGCGCAGATACGCCGCTCGACGTGTTCCGCGAGGACATCTACCGGCACACGATCGATGCTGGCGTGTCGTTCGTCATCGATGCGAGCACCATTGTCGTCGGTGGCGCGACGGCCGAGTTCATCCTCGGCGACACGTCGAAGCCGTATCGTCACATCCCGATGTTCGCTTCGGCGATCGCGGGTCAGATCCCGTCGGGTGCCACGCCGCAGCTCATCGCATCGAATCGCTTGCCGTTTGCCCCTCTGGAACAGCTCCCGACGGAACGCAGTCGGTTTGCCCTTTTCGGGCGCGCGTCGAAGCGTTTTGAAAAGGCGACGATTCGCGGCGACGAACGCCTCTACGTCGACAGTTGGGGGCAGCTTGCGAGCACGACGGATGGGCGCATTTACTACGACGTGAACGACGATCTCCGCCTTGGTGGGCACCTTCGTTTCAACGCGCAGGGACCCGTGAGTTTTTGGAAACGCGCGTACACGGCGGAGCTCTTGCCGACGGGCGGCTGGAACATTCCTCAACTGCGAACGAGCGACCGGGAGCTCGGGCCACTCATTGGCGGCATGGCGGGAGTGAGCGTGCGTTATGCGCTCGCCAGTGTGCTTTCCGCGCAGCTTCAGGTCGAAGGGCTCTACAGCCGCTACCTCGATCACATCTACGTCGTGAATCGGCTCGGCTTGTTCACGGCTGCGACGCTCGAGTTGGAGGTCGACTGATGGGTATTGCAGCGAGTTTGCCCGCGCGCATCGTGCGAGCGACGTTGACGCTCACCGTTTGTCTGGGCGCATCGGTTGCATCGTTCTCCGGTTGCGGAACCGATCCGATCCCGCAAGCGATCATCGATGGTTTGCCCGGCGAAGACTCTGGTGGTCCGAGCGCGACGCACAGGCCCGGACAACCCTGTCTCGTGTGTCACTCGACGTATGGCGAAGCGCAACCGCCGCTCGTCATCGGTGGCACGGTGTTCAAAGAAAACACCATGAGCGGGGCGCTCGAGCCTGCGCCGGGGATCAAAGTCATCGTGTACGACTCGAGCGGCGATTCACGCGTTGCTTGTTCCAACGCGGCCGGCAACTTCTACATCGAGAAAGACAATTGGGAGGACATCACGTTTCCACTCAAGTCTTTCGTCGGCAACGCGCCTCGCCGCATGCAGTCCATCATTGGCCGTGAAGGATCCTGCGCCAACTGTCACAAGTTGCCCTCGGCCGATCGTCCGGGCACGACCCTCACCGGAGCTGGTCGGGATAGTCCCGGTGTGATCATCGTCGAAGATGGTGAAGAGAGTCCCGAGTTGTGTCCGGGGGTGCCGTGATGAGCTCGAAAGGTTTTCCCCGTCGGATCAAGGCATTGGTGCTTGCTTCGTGCACGCTCGTGCTCATGGGCGTGGGTGCATGGAGCTGCGTGGGCGAGGGCGAGCTCGAAGGGGCTGCCTGTCCGAACCACGACGTCTTCGTCCAGCACGTGTCGCCGTATCTCGAACGGCGATGCGGCATGCTCGATTGTCATGGTCAGCCTACGCGACCGATGCGCCTCTACGGACAGCTCGGTTTGCGGCATCCTGAAGAGAACAACCTGGCCGGTGGTGCGGCGACGACGCCTCTCGAGCTGGAGTCGAATTTTGCCGCCGTGTGCAATCTCGACCCCGAAGCGATGCAGGAGGTCGTCGAGAAACTCGGCGCACCTGCCGACAAGCTTTTGCTCGTCAACAAGGCTCGAGGACTCGAACGGCACAAGGGTGGTAAGGTCGTCAACGAGCAGGACGAGGGTGACAAGTGCATCCTCGATTGGCTCAAGTTCAGGGACGCAACGGTGGTGGGCCCGAGTTGCGCTGCTGCTGTCGAGCGCTTGAAGTAGGCTGATTTTTTTCGAAGATCGTTGGCTCCCCAAGAAGCTTTTGCGCGGAAGTACCAACTCGCCTCGTGATCGTGCAACAATGTACGAGCGGCTGGTTTCTCATCTGCTGCGCTGCGAAACATGCGACCTGACGAAATTCGCCCCGGCGGCCTGGTGGCCGGAAAATTCCGGATTCGGACCATTCTCGGTCGGGGACATGGGGTCCTCGTCGAGGCATTCAACACCGAGTTCGATCAGCGTGTTGCGATCCGTTTGCTCCTACCCGGGCAGACCGACGACAAGGAGCTCGAACGTTTTCGACGAGAAGCGCGCACTTTGGCGAAGCTCGAATCCGAGCACGTGGCGCGCATCATCGATGTCGGGACGCAACCCGACGGCACGTTCTACCTCGTTCGCCAGTTCCTCGAGGGGACTGATCTTGCAGCGTATCTGAGAACGCGGGGCCGTTTGTCTTTGCAGGAGGCATCGCTGCTCGTGCTTCAAGCGGCCGAAGCGGTGGCCGAGACGCACGGGCACGGCATCATTTTGCGGGAGATGCAGCCGCAGCACTTGTTTGTGACGACACGTGCTGGAGGATCGCCTCTCGTCAAGCTCATCGACTTTGGCACATCGAAGCTCATGCGCGACGTTGCGGGGCCTGGTGGCGGCGAGATGACGGCGACGACGGTCGTTGGTTTGTCCGCGTACGCATCCCCTGAAGTGCTTCGCAAATCGAAGACGATCGACGTGCGTGCCGACGTTTGGTCGCTTGGCGCATTGCTCTACTTCGTATTGACGGGCCGGCCGCCATTCGACGGCGACATGGCCACGCTTCTTTTGCAGATCGCGAAGGACAATCCGCAGCCCATCACGCAGTTGCGGCCCGACCTGCCGCGCGAGATCGACCAGATCGTCGCGTGGTCGATGGCCAAGGAAGCCGAGGGCCGGTTTGCCAATGTGCACGCGTTTGCCCACGCGCTTCGTCCGTTCGTCACGGCGGAGGGCCAGGTCCTCATCGATCGCATTGGTGCGATTACGCATGCTGCGGCGAACAAGAAGAAGACCGGGTCGGTTCCGCCGCCGCCGGCGGCTGCGAAGCCTGCGGACGACGATGGCGAGGAAGCGACGCGCATGATGAATGCGGCGTCGCTGAACATCGCGGATCTCATGCCGCCCGGTGGTGGTGATGCGCCCATGGAGCGCACGATGTTCCTCGCGGGGGATTTCGTTCCAAGCTCGCCGGCGCCACCGGGCAAACCGCCGCTGCCGACGCCGCGTCCAGCGGCCGGAGCGGGTGGTCCGCCGCCGCCCAAGCCCGCGGCCGCGGCGACGCCACTGCCGGGTTCGCCGTCGGCGTTTCCCGGGCCGAACCCGGGGCTCGGTGGTGCGCCCATGCCGGTGATTCCGCCATCGCCTGCATTGCCTGCATTGCCTGCAGACGCTGCGCGTCCTGCGCTTCCTGCGTGGGCTTCTCGCGGTCCCGATGCGGCGACGCCGCCGGGGTCGGTGCTTTCGGCGTCGGATGGGGACAATCCGTTTGCCAAGAAAACCGACAAACGCATCGTCATCGGTGCCATTGCGGCCGTGGCGGTCCTCATTCCGACGCTCTTGGCAATCGTTTTCGTGGGGGGTGGTGATGACAAACCCGAGGGCACGACGGCGACGGGCGACAGTGCTGACCCGATTGCGGTGAATGCTCCGTCGGCGGCTGCCACGCCGGGACAAACCGCTCCCACGACGACGGCGGACCCCGTTGCGGCGCTGCCGACCGCGACCGATACGGCTGACACCGCAAATCAGCCACCGCCTTCGGGTGGTGGTGCTGCGCCTCCGTCGACGGGTGGAGGCAGTTCCACTGCGAAAAACCCGCCCGCGACCACGAACAAGGGCACGTCGCCGCCGCCGCCGCCACCACCTCCGCCGCCACCACCTCCGCCGCCACCTCCGCCGCCGCCGGCGGGAGGAGGCAATGGCACGCTCGTCGCCGTTGCCGTTGGTGGCTCGTGTGCGTTTTCGGTCAATGGAGCGTCGAAAGGTACGAGCTCGCAGCTCAAGCTTTCAATGCCGCCGGGAACGTATTCGGTCAGTTGCAAACCCGCCAGTGGTGCTCAGAAATCGCGCAGCGTCATCATAAAACCCGGCGAAACGGCGATGGCGATGTTCAAGCTCCAATAAAAGAAGCCTTGCGCTCCATTCCTCGGTTATTGGCGCCTGAATACCTCCGCGGCCGCCATTGCGACCCATTACGCGCTGCTGTTGCATGCGTTGCGTCAAGCCGCCTGGTCGGGCAAATGCATCCTCCGCGGTGCGCATCACGCTACGCTACTTTTTCTCCAGATTAGCTGTTGACCCCTTGCAGCGGTTCCGTTTAACTACCTGAACGGGCGCATCCTTTCGTATCGTCACAGGGGCAAAGCACCGGGAGTCAACCAATGCGTAGCTTGATCAAATCCATTCTCATTCCCGCCATCACGTTTGCTTTTTCCGCACTCGCCTTGCAGGCATGCGGCAGCGACCAGCAATCCGGCGGCACCTGCGTACCGAATTCGACGCAGTCGTGTCTCTGCACGGATGGCAACATGGGTGTGCAAACGTGCCAGGCGAGCGGCGTGTACGACACGTGCACCTGCGGTGGCGGGAGCAGCAGCAGCAGCGGTATGGGTGGCGGCGGTGGTTCCGGTGGCGGCAGCGTTTGCGACAGACCCGCGAACACGCCACCCACGTGCGGCAATGGTAACGTCGACATGGGCGAAGAATGCGACGACGGTAATTGCGTCGCGAACGATACTTGCAACAACAATTGCAAATTGCCGTATTGCGGCGATGGCATCGTTCAAGCGCCCGAAATGTGCGACGGCGACGAGATGTGTCCGGGCGATTGCGGCATTCCGGCCAGCTCGAGCTCCAGCTCCAGCAGCGGTATGGTCGATCCTTGCGTCGGCAAGCTCATCGTGGCTGGTTTCGCGGCACCGCAGAATGGCGCATTCGCGTACAACGGCCAAATTGGTCTCGACGCCGCGGCGGCCGCTTGCCAAGCGCTCGGTGGCTTCGGCATGTGCGACTATGACCAGTGGAAAGAGATCGAAAACAATCCCATGAATCACCAGCCCGATCTCACGAAGCTCGGGATGCTGATCCCATCGGGCACGTGTACCGGCGTATGGCTGCAGCGCACGACCGATCTGGCCATGTGTCCGTCGGGCGTCGGCGGACGTTGCAATGACTGGAACTACAACACCGGTCACATTGCCGACGGCGAATGGTGCAACATCTGCAACATGGGCGGGACGATCACGTGGGATTGCAAGCTCGATTGCGACCCCGTCTTCGATCCAATGAATCCTGGCCCGCACCAGGACCAGACGCTGCCGTGCAACGTCCAGCGCACGATTCCCTGTTGCTACGAGAAGTGCATTCCGATGTCGCCGTGACCATTTCGGATCACGCATGAATGCATCGCGTCCTCGTCTGCAACTTGCAGTCACGATCCTCGGCAGCAGCCTCCTCGCTGCTGCCGGGGGCGATGCGCCCATTCCCTGGCCGCACGGCGAACCTCCCACCCCCACGGCCATCACCGAAGCCGTCGAAGGCGCCCTCGAGCTCTCCGAACGAGATCGATTCGAAGAATTCCTCGCGGCGGAAAATGAATTCGACGATCGCGAACATATTTTCATCGTTCAGCAATGGATTGACGACCATTACGATAGTTATTCCGAACCCGAGGATTTGTTTCGTTTTGGTGATGCCTTCTTTACGCACGAATTTCGTCCAATCGATGGCGCTGGGAATGATTCGCTCCCGCCGCTTCGCCGCATACACACGGGCGTAAAAGGCGGTTTCGATACGTATTCATGCGCCGGTTGCCATTCCGTGGGCGGGCCCGACGGCGCCGGATCACTTACGCAAAATGCATTTGTAAATGGGGACGGCGCGCACCTGTCCTCCGCGAACGTTCGCAATGCGCCCGCCGTCCTGGGCCTGGGCCTCGTGCAAATGCTCGCGGAGGAAATGAGCGCGAATTTGCTCGCCATTCGCGACAATGCACTGGCCAAAGCCGCGGCCCAAGGAAGCGCCGTCACGCTGCCGCTCGTCGCAAAAGACGTTTCCTTCGGGGAAATCACGGCACATCCGGATGGCAAAGTCGAAATGTCGAACGTAAATGGCGTCGATCCGGACCTCGTGATCAAGCCCTTCGGATGGAAAGGCTCGGTCGCCAAATTGCGACGTTTTGCCGAAGACGCCGCGCGCATTCATTTCGGCGTCCAATCCCACGTCCTCGCGCTCGGTTGGAAAGACAAACCAGATCACGAAAAACTCGGGCCTGGCCCGGATTGGTGGGATCCCGACGACGACGGCGTGCAACGCGAAATCGAAGAAGGTGCGCTCACCGCCTTTGCCGTGTACATGGCCATGCTCGAAGTGCCCATCGTATTGCCGCCCTTCGATCCGGGCCTGCGCGAGCGTTGGGCCAAAGGATCGGCCGTATTCGAGCAAATCGGGTGCGCCGATTGCCATAGGCCGCATTTGTTGCTCAAGTCGGCCATGTTTCGCGAATATCCCGATACGACGGGCGCGCCTCCGGTCGAGTTCAACATATTTTCGGTCGGTGACGAACCTCGCGGAAGCTTTTCCGTGCAGCTCTACAGCGACTTGAAACGCCACGACATGGGCGAAGGGCTCGCCGATGCGCACGATGATCCGGAAACGACCATTCCGCGGAGCGTTTTTCTCACGCGGCCGCTGTGGGGCCTCGCCGAATCCGCGCCCTACATGCACGACGGTCGCGCGACGACGATTCCCGAAGCCATCGTTGCGCATGGCGGCGAAGCTCGAGATGCCCGCGATGCATTCGTCGCGCTGGGCGAAGACGCGAAAAAAGACCTACACGTTTTTCTCTTGTCACTCACACGTGAATCGAGATTGGTGGTGCTGCCATGAGGGCCGCGCGCACCTCGCTCCTCTTCGCGTTGACCATTGCGGCAGCCGTGGGCGCGGCATCTGCTTGCTCGCTCGAACCGTCGCCCAAACCGAGCTCGTCGAAAGGTTCAGCAGAGCCGCTCGGCATGCATACGAGCGAGCTCGATCCGGACCTCGAGAAACAAGCGTACCGGTCGCTCGAACGTGATGCCTTGCGGCGCGAGTATCGATTCCAAGACGCCGTCGATCCGGGTTTTCTCTGGAGGTCGACGCGTATCGAACAATCGGCGATCGACGCTCGTTCCTTTGCACCGTCCGAGCTTTTTCAAATAGGTGCGCAGTTATTCAACGTCACGTTCACGCCCGAGATTGGATACGGCGCAAAGGATCTTCCGCGTGTCGGGCGGTTTCATAAAGGGAAGCGCGGCGGACCGGATGCCATCAAGTGCGCGGCGTGTCATTGGCGAGGTGGTCCGGGCGGGGCGGGGGATGCCGCCGACAATGCGTACATCGATGGCGATGGCGATACGCAGGCTTCAGCGCTCGTGCGCAATCCGCGCTCGCTGGTAGGCGCGGGCATCGTGGAGCTGCTCGGGCGCGAGATGACGGCGGAGCTCGTGGAAGCGCGAACGGCCATGCTTGCAAAAGCAAAGGCATCCGGAAAACCCGTACGCGACAAACTCGTCGCCAAGGGTGTTTCTTTTGGCGAAATCGAGGCGCGGCCGGATGGAAGCACCGATGGCACGAAGCTCGAAGGCATCGATGCCGATCTCGTCGTCAAACCTTTCGGCTGGAAGGGGCGGTTTGCTTCGATACGCGACATCGTCGAGGAAGAGCTGCTCATTCATCACGGCATGCAATCGACGTTCGTCGTTGCGCATGGCTCGCCCGATCGTATCGGACCGTTTGGAGGGACAGACCCGGATGGGGATGGAGTCACCAGCGAAATCACCGAAGGGCAGGTCACTGCACTGACGCTTTTCGTGGCGATGCAAGAAGTGCCCATTGCTTCGCCGCCGATCCTCACCGACCACTTCACGATGCTCGCCAAGGGTGATCAATTGTTCACATCACTCGGTTGCGATGCTTGTCATGTGCGATCGCTGCCGCTCGAAAACACGAAGTATGTCTTGACGAACCGTGAGGGCGGGCCGCCCGTCGAAGTGGACTTGGCCGAGGACGGCGTCGAGCCGCGGATCTCGACGAGTGTTCCGGGGACCTTGCGCGTGTACCTGTACAGCGATCTCAAGCGACACGACATGGGTCCGGTGCTTGCGGATGCGCGTGCTGAACAGGGCATCATGAAGCGGTTTTTCGTGACGCCTCCGCTGTGGGGCATCATGCGCAGTCGTCCGTATTTACACGATGCACGCGCGCAGACGGTGAGCCTTGCGATTCTTGCGCATGGTGGTGAGGCGCAGGCGGCGCGCGATGCGTATGCGGCGTTGTCGGAATACGACAAGGGATCGCTGCGCGTGTTTCTCACGACGCTCGTGCGGGCGCGCCGTCTCGATGTGCCGTAGAGACCTGGTCACACGAGTGACCAGGTCATGGTTTGTCTCGGCACTACAGCTTCGCTTCGCCGCCGGTTGCGATGACGCTGCCGGATTTGTCGCGACCACCCCACACGATGATGCTGGATCCTGTCCACACGGTGGTGTGTCTGCGCCGTGGAGGCATCGCGCCGACTTCGGGGATGAGCACCCACGAGCCGCCGCTGGCGTCGGGCGTGTAGATGCCGCCATCGCCATACAGCGTGCCGCAGAGGTCGGTGCCGCAGCCGCCCCAAACGAGCAAGCTCGTCCCGGTCCACACGCCGCTTTGTTCGGCGCGGCCCACGGGAGCTCCCGTGGTGGACGTGGTTTTCCAAGTGGACGTGGCCGGATCGAACGTGCCGCCGGTATTGAGATAATCGCCGCCGTTCCAGCCGCCCCACACGAGCATGCTTGATCCTGTCCACACGGCGGATTGCTGTTCGCGCGCTTCGGGAACGTTTGCCCCGGGGGTTGGTCCCATCCAGGCGTTGGTCGACGGGTTGTAGGACGAGCCGGTCCAGAGCCAATCGGAGTAGTTTTGGCCGCCCCAGATGATCATTCGATCACCGGTCCAGATGGCCGTGTGGTTGAACCGCCCCATGGGTTGCCCCGCGGTGGGAAGGTTTGTCCACGTGTTTGTCATAGGATCGAACGCGGCACCTTGCGCGATGGGAACGTTGTTCGCGAGGCCTCCGAATACGAACATGCGGCTGTCGATCCAGATCGCCGAATGCCTGATGCGCGGCGTGGGTTCGCCCGTCGTCGTCATGGACGACCACGTGTCGGTTTCGGGGTCGTACATGCCGCCGCCCGTGGCGACCGCACCATCGCCAAAGCCGCCCCACACGAGCATTCTGGAGCCGGTCCATACGGCTTGATGCGAGTGTCTTGCCGAGGGAGCGCCCGACTGCGACACGGGGGACCACGAGCGGTTTGTCGGATCGTACACGGCGCCCGTATCGAGCACGGGCTGGCCCGGGGGACCACTGCCGCCCCAGATGATCATTTTCGATCCAGTCCACACGGCAGAGTGTTGCTGCCGAGCGGATGGAGCGCCGGTCGTGGGCAACGTTTGCCATGGCAAACACCCTGGGCTCGTGGGATCGTGCGTGATCGCGCCTGTCGCGGGATCGCACGCATCGGTCGTGCAAGCGACGTCGTCGTCGATGTCGACGGGCACGTGGGTGATCGCGCCCGATTGCGGATCGCAAGCATCCGTCGTGCAGCCATCGCCGTCGTCGAGCGCGATGGGCACGACGACACACTCGCCGGCAGCGCTGCACGTGCCCGTCTGAACGCACGTTACGCCATCGCACGCGGTTCCTTCGGCGAGCGGCGTATGTGAGCACGTGCCGGATTCGCATCGGTCGTCGGTGCAGGACGAGTCGTCGGAGCAATCGCTATCGACGGCGCATGCGGGAGCGCCACCGCTTCCGCCGGCTTCGTCCGGGATGAGGCCGTAGTCGACTTCGGCGATGAGAACGCAGTTGGCGAGAGAAAGAGCGGCGAATGCGGCGGCGAAGGCGGACTTCGGGCCGACCGCCGCGACGCGGGGCAGCATGACTTCCGGTAACAGGAAATCGTTCGAGCAGCAAGAATTCCTTCCCATCGGGTGAAGAATCACTCATAATGGGCTCTTCGGCCTGTCTTGCCGTTGACGAGCGGGAAGGTGGGTCGCACGTTTTATGATGTTCACGTCGCTCGATGCAGCGGTGAACATCCGTTTCGAGAACCTGGTTTTTCCGAGTGGTTTTGCATCGACCCCCTCGGACGTTGGCGATACTTGCTCATGGAACCGAATTCGGCTGCTCGAAATGAACCGTCGTCGGAGAAATCGTCGTCGTGCTCGGACGCTGCTCGGGTTTCTTTCGAGAAACCGGCAGTAGCTCGGCGCGGATCTCTGCTTGGTGCACTCTTGGCGATCGGCGTGTCCGGCGCGTTGCTTGGCGCTTGTGGTCCTGAATCGAACGGGGGCACGGGTGCCACCGGGTCCGCTGGTATGGCTGGGGCTGGTGGAGGAGGTGGAGGAGGTGCGGGAGGTGGTGGTCCTGCGGGGCCGACACCTTATGAGCTGTTCTTGAAGATCGAACCGGAGCTCAAGGGCAATTGCTACATTTGCCACAAGGAAAACGGTTCGGCCGATGCGCCATTCATTGCGGGAAGCACGCCCGAGGAGCGGTACAACAGCATTACGTCGTGGCCGGGAATCATCACGGCGACGCCTGCTGAAAGCATCTTGTTGACGCATCCCGATCAGCCCACACATGGTGGGGGCGAGGCTCCGCCGTTTCCGGCCGAAATCAAGCCTGACGCGATCATTTGGCTCACGGCGGAATCACAGAACGCGCCCGACGCAGTCGAAGAGATTGGGCCCGCGGTAAAACCTTTCAAACCGATTGGTGGTGGGGCATTCAACACCCTTTACTTGTCGGAGCTCGGGCCAGACTTCGAATATGCATCGATATCGTTCAATGCCAAGGCGATCGGCGGAACGAGCGACGAACCGACGATGCTTTGGCTCACGAACATCACGGTGCACACGGTCGCGGACAAACCCCTGCACATCGTCCACCCCTTGTTCACCGTATATCCACCTGGCGCTCCCGCGGATCCCGATCCGGTCGATAGTTTCTCGAACATCGATCAGACGTTCACGATCGACGGCAATCCGAAGTTGGGAACGGGAGAGGTCGTCCTGACGAACTGGAAGAAAGGTTCGTATTTGGGTTTGGCCTTCGAGCTCATCGAGGTTTATGGGGGTAATGCAGGCGGAGGAACGGGTTGCAAGGACATTGCAACGTTCCAGACGGTCGTCGTGCCGAAAATGCAGACGTGCATGATGAAGTGTCATGGCGGAACGGATCCGCAAGCCAAGGGCACGATGAACTTGTCGGAGCTCAATGCGGCGACACCGACGGCGGCTTGTATCGAGGTGCGTGCGCGCATCAAGCCTGGCGTTCCGGCGGATAGCCAGATTCTGCTCGTGACCGATCCGACACAGATCGTCGTGCACAAATACAAATTCGATGGGGACTATAACCAATACAACGCATTCAAGGACGCAGTGACGCCTTGGATCCTGGCGGAGCAATGATGATGAACCTTGGCAATATAGCGTGGAAAGGAGCGGCGCTCGCGGGCCTGATGCTGGGCCTATTCGCGTGCGGCGGCAACGAGGATCCTAATAAGCTCCTCGGCGGCCCGAACGGCGCCCAGCCCTGTCCACCCGATACGGGCGGCGCAGGAGGTACGGGTGGCGGCGCGACGGGAGGAGCGGCCGGTAGCACGGGTAGCGCAGGCGCGGGCACGGGTGGTGCGGTGGCGAGCGGCAGCAGCAGCAGCAGTTCGTCCGGCACGGCTACGGGCAATCCCACCCTCGATGCGCGCGCGATTTCATACACCGAAGCGTTGCGCACGGCGAGCATCAAGCTCGTTGGCAAGCTGCCGACGCTTGCGCAGATGGAAGACGTGCGGCTCTCGCCGGACCCGAAAGCCACGTACGAAAAGCTCGTCGACGAATTCATGAATTCGCCGCGTTTCGCAGCAGCGATGGTCGAGTTCTGGAAGAACACGTTCCGTTCCGGCGGAGCGGCGGCCGGCGGCGTTCCAAATCGCGATGGCGCCCCGAATTTCGCCGCGCAGATCATCACCGAAGGCCTCGACTACCGCCTCATGTTCACGGCGGCGAGCGGCACGTGTCCCACGTTCGACCCGATGGCAGGCACGTTTACTCCAGCGGATTGTCCCAATGGGCCGCTCACGGCAGGCGTGCTCTCCGACGCGGGGCTCATGTACCAATACGCCAGCGCGCTCGCTTTCCGTCGCACACGATTCATTCAAGAAACGTTCACCTGTCGCAAGCTGCCGGCCGAATGGAGCTCGATGCCCGTTCCAAAAGGTGCTGGCAGCTACACGTCACCGTGGCCGTTCGAATCGATTGGCGACCTGTCCAATGGCGGTCGCATCGCCTTCCAAGACACGACGGCTGCCATCTGCGCCAACTGCCATACGACGATGAACCATCGCACGCCGATTTTCGCGCGCTACGACGACATGGGCAAATACGTCGAGCCCACGGTGGGCATGGATGGCATTTTGGAATTCTCCGTCGCGGTTCCCGTCGAGGGCAATCCGCTGGCGAAAATGTCCGACTACCTCGTGCCGGGTGAAACGACGGCGTGGAAGTTCGGCAAACCCGCTGCGAACGTCGCCGAATTCGGGCAGCAAATGGCCGCCGACGACGAAATCGCCCGGTGCGCCGTGCTGCGCATGTGGAACTACGCGTTCTCGAAGGGCGATGCCGTTTATGATCTCGGCGATGCACCCGATAGCGTCATCGGATCGCTCGTCAACGACTTCAAGGCGAATGGCTACATCCTACGCAACACGCTCCGAGCCGTGTTCGTCCACGACGACTTCGTGAGGTTTTAATCATGGCGAGGACATTGATTGGCTGGGCACTGCCCGGCGTCTTCTTTACGGTCGGCTTCGGCTTCTCCGCATGCGTGGGCTCATCGGATCCGGTGGGTGACGATTGCGAGCCGAGCCTTGTCAGCGCGAGCTCGAGCAGCAGCGGAAATGGCGGCGCTGGAGGTGGCGGTACGGGTGCCGGTGGCTCGGGAGCGCAATCGGCAGGCGATCCTGAAACCAGCGAAAACCCCGATAACAACTTCCATCACCCCAACGAACCGACACAGTCGGGGCAGGCAGATCCGTTCGAGATCCTGAAGCAACGCGCATCGGAGGGCCCTCCGGACGTGCGCACGCGCTTGCATTCGTGCAGCAAGCTCAGCTACACCGCCCTCGGCGAATTCCTCGTTTCGCGCGGCGTCAACATGGCGACTCCGGGACAGGGTGGAGTGCCTTCGGCGGGCGAATTGTACAATGCGGCATCGACCAAAGACGCGCTCGGTCTTGCCAACTACGACGCGCGTATGGGCGAATCGTATTACTATACGATTTCGTCGGCAACGAAGATGTTCGACATCTTCGTTCAGGCAGCTCCGCAAATCATCGCCAACATCCAGAACATGCCCGAATGCCAAATCAATGGCGTCGGCAATCCCATGTTCGACCCTGTCACGGACAAATGCGATTACAATGCGCTGAGCTGCATCATGGGACGTCCGGCGCTCGATGAAGATCTGACGCTGTGCAATCTCATGATCTCGGAGGCCACTCCGGCCGAACTCGAAAACCGCAAAAAGATCACCGTCGCGGCATTCCTGGCTGCGGCGCATACGTGCCAATAGGAGACGGGCCATGGCGAACTACAAGCTGAAAGACCTGCGCGGCCCGGAGCGCCGTAACTTTTTGAAATTCATGGCCATTGCCGCTGCGGGGTTTGGCCTCGAGCGGTCCAAGTTCCTGAATTTCCTCGCGGACGAAGGCGGCACGGCCCTCGCCGCCGATTCCTGTTCCGAGACGAACCGGCACGTCGGTATCATCGCTGGTGGTGGTAACTTCTGCCAGTGGACACTCATGTGGCCACTTCCCGACGTGGCCATGGCCATGAACCCCACCTTTGCTTACAGCAAAATCGGCGAAGGGTTCATGCACAATGGGGACAAACCCTATTTCCAAAACGGTCCCGGGGACAAACCATTTTATTATGGCCCGGACTCTCCCTTCATCGAAGCAGGAGCGCCTACGCGCCCCATGTCGGCGTTCCTCGTGGCCGATCCCGTCGTGCATCATCGAAAGCCATTGCGGCAAGTCACCATTGCCGGTGCGTTGCCGGGTAACGCGCAAGGTGCAGACGACGGCATTGCCGGCGGCAGCGTCACCCTCTTTGCGGCCATTGCGTCGCTTCAGCGAACGACGACGTCGATTTTGCCTTCGATTGGCGTGGCACCCGCATCGATGGGAAATGCTCCAGGCGCTCCGGCCCTCGCCGTCGTGCCGAGCGCCGATGCCATGGTCGATTTGTTCAACAGCGCGGCCGCTCGAGTCATTCTCTTGGCGGAAAAGGACAAAGCGACCTTCGAAACCTATTACAAGGCCATTTTGGGCTTGCGCGAAGCGGCTGGGCGACCCACCTGGGCGCGCGAGCTCGACATTGCCAAGAAGGCCGCAAACCTCATCGGCAAAAACCTCTCCAAAGAGCTCATGCCGAGCGCTGCGGACCTGGCCTTCTACGGCGTCGATCAAATGATGGCCACGCCCGCTGCCGATTGGTACAGCATCAACAACAATGGCGCGCCGGCCAAAGAACGCGTCATCAACATGGCCAAAGCGCTCATCATCACGAAAAAAGCATTCGCGCTTGGCCTGACGAACCAGGTCCTCATTGGCACCATTCCCGAAGCCGGCGGTGGCGCGGGTTTCACCGATCCGCACGACACGTTCAGCGACCTGCCTGGGGCGCATACCGTCATCAAATACTGGGGCATGGCGCTCGATAGGTTCTACAAAGACCTCGCAACGACCGTCGATCCAGCTTGCACGACGAAGTCCCTCGACAAGACGGTCATTCTCACGGTGCATGGGGATCATCCGCACGATCCGCTCTCGCGGCCCGGCTGGAAAGACTCCACGCCTGGCAATTCGAATTGGCTCTACGTCATGGGCAATGGATACATTCCTTCGGGTTGGCATGGTCATCCCCGTACCGATAACAAGGCAATGGGTATCGACCCGACGAACGGAACGGAAATTCCCTACAATGGCCAATCGTCGGTGCATGCGGCAAGCGCGGCCGTTCTTTATGCCGTCGCCAAGGGTGACATGAAGAAGGTCAAGGAATTCTACAAAGGCCCGGACATCACGTCACTCGTGAATCCCAATCCGCCGGTCTAATCGAATTTAGGCCGTCAAACCCCCCGTCCAAAAAACTGGCCCGTTCGCGATCTGTCCGGTTGCAGATCGAGAACGGGCCAGCGTTTGTATACCCGCGCATGAGGCGTAACTGCGCGACGGCCTTGCATGATATGGTTGGCACATGCGAACCACTTCGATCGTTTTTCTTGGCACAACTCTTTTCTGCGCGCCGGCATGCAGTAGCAGCGTGGAGATTGCGGGTACGGGCGGATCGGGCGCTGCCAGTAGCTCTACGGGATCCAGCGGCGGAGGCACCTGCGCAGGAAACGGTCCCACTTGCGTCTGGGGTTGCGGTTCGGATGCGGCATCGGCGGCCGAATGCAAGAATGGCGCGTGGAAGTGTCCGCCCGACACCGTCGACATGGATACGTGCCCACCAGGCACGTGCTGGGGACCTCCGCTGCAATGCGAAGTTTGCGATAATGGCTGGACCTGTAAACCCGAGGCAGCGTGTATTGGTAATTGTGAATCGTTCGTGTGCGCAACGTGCAATGGTGCGCCAAACGGCGCGCTTCAAATTGGCGCGTGTTCGTGTTCGTGCTCGGATTCAGGCAATTACGGCTGTTCGCTCGCGCCTGGCTGCTGCATTGCCGATATCGATTGCGGCGACGAAATGTACGTGCCGTGCGTCGAGCACGTCTGCAAGCAGCCGGTATTCGGTGCGTGCTGGGTGGACGCCGAATGCGGACCTGGAATGAAATGCCAAGGGGCCGTCGTTTGTCCGTGCAATTTCGATTGCGATGCGCCCGATAGCCCCGGAAACTGCGTGCCAGGATGACCGGCTGGGTGCGTCCCGTACCGCCCGTAACGAGCACGTCAGGCACGGAGAAACCGCTCGCGATAGGCAGCGAATTCTCGTTTGATTTTGGCTTCATCCAAGCCGAACTCGCCCAAGCTGTACACATGTTTGCCGTGTTTGTGCTGGCGATTTTCCGCAGCAAACCTGCCGAGCGTATTTCGATGCGCGGACGTGAACGGCAGGTTTGCCCGCTGGTGGATATCGGCAGCTGCTCCTACCGGATCTCGGACGAGCGTTCGGTAATCGAGATGCAGGATCCGCCGCCCCGCGTCCGTATCGGCAAAAGCAGCAGACCGCTCCGCATACGTGACCACCTTGAGGTGATTCGATTCGACGGTTCGCTGCACGTCGATCTCACGAACCGAAAGACCTTGCAGTGACAAGATCAGTTTGCATTCCGACGGCACGACCTCCACAGGATCTCGATGGGTCTGCACAATGATTGCCTCGGGAAGTGTTTCCGTGAGCGCCGGCAGCCAGGCAAGATGATGGGGGCACTTGAGCGTCAGGCGCCGCCCGGGATTGGCGCGTTGGTGCAAAATGAGCACCTTTCGATAAAGTTGGTAACCCTCGCGTAGATCCTGCGTCAAGAGCCAACGCAAATACGTGTGTACCGGACTCGTGGCCCAGTAGATGATTGATCGTCCGGCCAAACGCATTCCGAAGTTGCATTCGTCGGGGAGCTCCGGGCGCACGTAATGAATGGCGTCGAGGCCATACACCTTGCTCGCGGCAAGCCAAGGGAAAAACTTGACCTGCGTCAGTCTCAAACGATAATCGAAGGGCTCAGGTCGCGTCGGGTAGACATGTCGATACATCGGCACGCCTATCGCATCGGGCGATGCCGACAATAGCCGGTGAAGAAATGTCGTTCCCGAACGTGGCAGCCCCGTCACGATGACCGGCGACAACAGCGGCGTTTTGGCGAGCGATGGATCATCGGCAAACATCTTTTCGACGCGCAACATTTCAGCCAGCCCCGTGACGAGCAGATCCTCGGTATTGGCCGTGCCAAACCAATGCAACTTCGCATCGTCCCGCAGCGATTTGCATAATACCTCGAGCGCTTCGTGGACGTGCGCCGGAAATTCAGGCGGCAGCCCCGCAGCATGACCCGCGGCCGTCATGAATCGCTCGGGCGTCAATTCCCAGCGCTCGCCACTTACGATCGCTGCCGCGCCGTTGGCGACACGCAGCCACCGAGGCAATGGCATGATTTGAAAACCAATGGGTGCCGCGGTGCTCATGTTTGCTCCAGCGTGTGTGGTTCGAGATCGGCAAATCGTTGCTCACCCGACTCCATCGATTGCTCCGCGATGGGCGCATCATCGATCAAAATATCATCGAGGCGGGTCGTGAATTCGTGATGGTGCAGCTCGAGACGCCCCGTTTCGTCTTGATGCTCGTCGAGCTCTCCCGAAATGTGCAAGTTGACGCGGTACACCCGGCCTTGCTGGGCGGAAAAAGCCTGATAAAGCCGCGTTGCGGGCGCAGGCCGACGGCGCTCGACATCGAGTCTGAGGATATCTTGGCCGCTATCGCGAAGGACGACGCTGCGCCGAGATCCTTGCCGCAAAAAATCGATATCGAAGCATCGTTCGTAATTGGGAAGCAGCCAGCGCTCCGTTGCATGCGCGCGCGAAGCGGGCGTCGTGGTGGCCAGCGCAATGGGGAACCAAGCTGCATGGGGCAACGGATTGCCCCGCTGAGCAAAGGGCGGAACCAGCACGGACAGGACGAGCTCTCCGTAGGGTCCAACCTCGCTATGCACGAAGTCGAACGCGGTGATTGCGAGCACGCCGTGCGCCGGACGAACGTCGTGCGGATGCAGGCCACTTGGCAGCAATGATTGCAGTGTGGAAGAGCGCGCCAGGAAAAACCCTCCCAGCGCTTGGCGAAAACCATACCGGGTCATCGAGTCACCCCCGCTTCGCGCAGCACCCGCCCGATGATCCGCGCCCCATTGCGAAGATCCGCCGGATCGTGTGCGGCCGAAATCGACACTCGAAACCGCGATTGTTGTCGTTTCACCGCTGGGTATAGAATGGGATTGAGGTACACGCCTGCTCGTTCCAATTCGCGCGCAATCGGAAAAATGCCATTGTCTTGCCGCACCATGATTGGAATCACTTGCGACGTCGATTCGCCGATGTCGACGCCTTCCGCGAGCAATGCTTCACGCATGGCCGCGACGTTTGCCCACAGGCGTGCGCGCAATTCGGGCTCCCGACGCGCGATCCGAAGCGCCTCGTGCAAGCCCCCCACCACCGGCGGCGACAATGCACACGAAAACACCTGCGAACGCGCGTATGCTCGCACGTAATCGATCATCGAACGAGAGCCGGCCACATAGCCGCCCATTCCTCCAAGGCTCTTCGAGAGCGTGCCGAAATGGACGTCCACGTCGTTCTCGACACCGAAATGCTCGACCAGCCCCTTGCCGTGCTCGCCGTACACGAAAGCCGAATGCGCCTCGTCGACCATGACGCGTGCACCGTGCCGTTTGCAAAGCGCAACGACCTCGTCGAGAGGCGCGATGTCACCGTCCATCGAATACACCCCTTCGACGATCACCAGTTTGCGGCCGGATGCCCCAGACAAACGTTTTTCCAAGCTATGCATGTCGTTGTGCCGGAACAAGGACAGCTTCGCCTGCGCCAACACACACCCATCCACGATGCTTGCATGCGCATTCATGTCCGCAATGACCCAATCGTTCGTCCCGACGAGCGCAGAAATGGCGCCGATGTTGGCCGAATATCCGCTCGGAAAAAGCAGCGCTGCTTCGACCCCTTTGAAGTCCGCCAACTCTCTCGCGAATTCCTCGTGCAGCTCGAGGAGTCCACTCAAATGAGGGGATCCTGCCGCACCGAGCCCATAACGACCGAGCGCTTCCGTTGCCGCCGCAATCACTTCGGGACGATACGACAACCCCAAATAATTGTACGATGCCAGATTGAGCAGACTTTGGCGGTCTTCGCCCATTTTTACTTGCGGGCGGGGCGCCGTCGACAAGGATTGCAAGTACAGATCATAACCTCCAGGTCGCGAGCCATTGCTCCACCTTGCGAAATGATCGTGCACGTCGAATAGGTCATCCCCCGTCGTCGTGCGAAAATGGCTCAAATCGTACTGCTTCCAATCGTTCGTCGGTTCCATGATACGCTCAGCGGTCGTTCGTGAGTTTGGCCTTGACGAATCCCCATTGGGAAGCCGCCAAATGTTTGAACACGCCCAATTTGCCTGAATCCGTATTGCCTCGCCCCAGCTCCCCCGACCGATACCATTCGACCGTTTTGGCCCGTTGCAGCTTGCCGCTCGACGTTTTGGGCAAACTGCCGGGAGCCAACGTGATCACTTCGTCCACACGCAGCGACAAGGCCTCGAATACGCGGGCAATCGCTTCGTCTCGTAAGGTTTGTCCCGTATTCGGATCACGCACTTCGGCAGCGACGACGACCCGTTCGCGTCCCAGGCTCGAATCATACAGTCCGAAGGCCACGACGTTACCGCGACGCACGCCAGGCACTTGCCCAACCTGCCATTCAATGTCGCTCGGATGATAATTCCGCCCTTGGATGATGATCAAGTCTTTCTCACGGCCGCAAACATATAGCTCGCCATTTTTTACATATCCAAGATCACCCGTCGCGAGCCAACCATCGCGCAACGCCCTTGCCGTCATCTCTGGATCGTCCCAATAATCGCGCATGACGCTCGGACCTTTCAATCGAATGTGTCCCACATGGCCATCGGGTAATTCGATTCCAGCGTCGTCCACGATCTTCAATTCGTGACCCGGAAATGGCCGCCCGCAACACACGACATCAATGGCGTTGTTCGTCGTTGCCGGCCGCGCTTCACCGGATGCAAGCCCCTCGGGATCCACCGAATCGCTTCGTACCGGAGTGCCTCGTTGCGTGAATGTCGCAGCCAGCGTGTGTTCGGCGAGACCATAACAAGGCAGCAGAGCTTCGGGCCGGAACCCATGAGGGGCAAAACGTTTCGCGAATGCTTCCAGCGTTGCGCGCTGAATGGGTTCCGCTCCGCAACCCGCCACTTCGAGCGAAGATAGGTCGAGTCCTTGGATTTCGCTGTCTTTGATCCGCGTCGTGCAAAGGCCATACGCGAAATTCGGCGCAAACGAGAACTGTGCGCGCCGCTCGGAGATTTGCCGTAGCCAAATCGCCGGGCGTTTCAAAAATAGCAGCGGCGCAATGAACGAAACACGCACCGCATAACGCACCGAACCAAACACGAGGCCAATGAGGCCCATGTCGTGATAAAGCGGGAGCCACGTGACCGCGGACGTCTCGTCACGTTCATGAACGCCGAGCGCCGTGCCAAAGGCATTGATGTTCGCAAGCAGTTGTGCATGCGTGAGCGTCACGCCTTTGGGTCGCGCCGTGCTGCCCGACGTGAATTGCAAAAACGCAACCGTATCCGCTGTCGGCGGCGAAATGCGCGGTTCCGCATTCGGACCCAATCGTTTGCTCAGCGCCGTGAATTCTTCAATCCTGCGAACACAAGGAACGTCAATCAAGAGCGTTCCGAGCACCGCACGAACTTGCGCGTCCGTGATGACCAGACGACACCCCGCTCGACGCAGAATGTGCGCAGTATTGGGGAGATACGTCCCGAGCTGCGCCAAATTCATGGGCGGATAGATTGGCACTGCAATCATCCCGGCAACCATGCAGCCGAACATCGATTCGATGAATTGCGCCGAGTCCGGAAGAATGAGCGCGACGCGATCTCCCGGCACGAGTCCCATGTCGAGCAAGGCCGCAGCGATGCGTCGTGCGCGACTCGACAATTCAGCGTACGAAACAAAGTCGACCGGACGTTTTTCGTCGGTCAAGTGGGAAAACCCCACGTCCTGCCGCATCGCGACGGCTTCGAGCGCCTCCACGAGCGTGGACGGCGATTGCTTTGCGCTCATGCGCGCTTTCCCGCCTCGAGCGCCGACACGATGACCGCCGCGATATCGCCAAGCGTTTCCGCACGTTGAAGGACACTCACGGCAATGGTCACTCCATAATGATCCTCGAGCTCCGAAAGCATTTGTGCGCCTTCCATCGAATCGAGGTGCAAGTCGGTCACGAGGCGCGTCGTCGCGGATAATGACTCCGGTAGCGGCCGTTCGACACTCTGTGATAGGTAATCACAAATTCGCACGAGAACGTCGTCGTACGTTGCATGATGCATCAATTGAGCTTTCTATCATTGCGTCGCTCGTCGTGTCCAGGCGAATCGTGTGCATTGAATAACACGATTCTTGGTTGGCACATTGTAATGGTATATTTGACAACGCAGGACAATGCGTGGTCATGATGACGGGGATGTCGCATTGTTATGTGAGATCGGTGTAACGCGTGTCGCCAATCTTGGCAAATAGCCCGCACGGTCCCCCCCCCTCCCCCCCCCCCCCCCCCCCCCCCCCCCCCTCCCCCCCCCCCCCCCCCCCCCCCCCCCCCCCCCCCCCCCCCCCCCCTTCCCCCCCCCCCCCCCCCCCCCCCCCCCCCTCCCCCCCTCCCCCCCCCCCCCCCCCCCCCCCTCCCCCCCCCCCCCCCCCCCCCCCCCCCCCCCCCCCCCCCCCCCCCCCCCCCCCCCCCCCCCCCCCCCCCCCCCCCCCCCCCCCCCCCCCTCCCCCCCCCCCCCCCCCCCCCCCCCCCCCGCTAGCACCGTCCTTGCGTCGTTGCAGTGCTCGGCGCTCCCACGATTGCTGCCCTGGACAACGCCTGGGATTCGGCCCAGCGGCGCCTATTTCATCGAATTGCCATTGGCGTCGACAGCGATGACGCCGCCGTTCGCTCGGCCGCCGCTCGCTGCTCGCGTCGCTCGAACGTGCCGCCGCCACGCAATCGGCACCAGAATCGCCCGCGCAGCCGCCCGAAGCGGGCTGAGCTCGATACGCTCGTTGTTGTTTTACCGGACCAA
Source organism: Polyangiaceae bacterium (assembly GCA_016715885.1). NCBI lineage: Bacteria > Pseudomonadati > Myxococcota > Polyangiales > Polyangiaceae > Polyangiaceae bacterium. Next base: position 251,652 of record JADJXL010000025.1, on the reverse strand, counting down.
CTGCTCCGCGATCTGCACCGCATTCAATGCAGCACCCTTGCGCAGGTTGTCCGACACAATCCACATATCGATCGCCCCAGGCACCGCGAGGTCGTCACGCACGCGCCCGACGAAAACGGCATCCTGTCCCGCCGCATCTCGCGGCTGCGGATGACGCCCCGGCGCATACGGCTCATCCATGAGCACCACGCCCGGCGCATTACGCAATAGATCGCGCGCTTCCCGCGCCGACAGCGGCCGGCGAAACCGCGCATGCACCGCTTCACTGTGCCCCGTCACGACCGGAACGCGCACCGTCGTCGGCGATACGCCAATCGTTTGATCACCAAGGATCTTCCGCGTCTCGTGCACCATCTTCAGCTCTTCCTCGGACCAGTCCTCCAAGCTGCCCGTCTTCCAGTCCATCAGCACGTTCATCGCCAGAGGTGCCGGAAATACGTTCGTCTGTGGGGTTTGTCTCGCTGCAACCTGCGCGGTCTGCGTGATGAGCTCCTCCATCGCCGCGTGTCCCTTGCCGCTCGCCGCTTGGTACGTGCTCACGACGACGTGCTCGAGCCCCGCGGCATCGTGCAAAGGCTTGAGCGCCACGACCATCTGAATCGTGCTGCAATTCGGGTTCGCGATGATGCCCTTGGGACGCGTTTTCGCCGCGTCCATGTTCACCTCGGGCACGACCAGCGGCACGTCGGGATCCATTCGCCATGCGCTGGAATTGTCGATGACGACCGCTCCTTTGGCGGCCGCGATCGGCCCAAGCTCGCGTGATGCAGAAGCTCCAGCGCTGAACAGCGCGATGTCCACACCTGCGAAAGCTTCGGCGTTTGCAACGCAAACCTCGAGCTCACCGTCGCGAAACGGTACGCGCTGCCCGGCTGATCGCGGCGACGCAAGCGCAAGAACCTTTCGCGCGTCAAACCTACGCTGCTCGAGGGTTCGCAACATTTCCCGTCCGACGACGCCCGTGGCGCCCACGACTGCTATGACGCACGACATACGCTGCCTATAGCGCTCGGGATCGTGCCCGTGCAAGAACGCTGCGTGCCGCCAGCTCGCGCGCTACGATGTTCCCCGATGCGATCCCGCCGCTCGCGTTACATCGCCGAGTCTACGACCGTCCCGCCTGGGGCCGTCGTCGCGGCCGCCATGGCCATCGCTCTGACCGCCTGTTCGTCGAAAGGAACCGCGGTCAAAGTTGGAGGTCAAACGAAAGCGGCGCCGGTGCCAAGCGCCGTGATCAGCATGATTTCTCCTTCACGCCTCGTGCCCGACATTCGCAACGAGCGAGGCGTCGTCGCGTACGAGAGCGGCGCGCGCCGAGCGCTCGTCAACCGCATGCGCATCGTCATCTACGACGACGGCACCGTCGAACGCGCCGCCGAGCTGCTTCCGCTCGGCAACGTGCATGCCGTGCCCTTGCCGAGCCGCCTTGGTGGAGGGTTTGTCTTTCACGCATCGACCGGCGGCGGTACGCAAGTTTGGCGAGCTTCTTCGTGGCTCGGTAGGCTCAAGCCTCTCGTGCAGTTCGGCTCCATGGCGACCGATTTGGTGCCTGGATTCGATCGCATCTACGTGCGTTTGTCCGGGAACAATAAGCTGCTCGCGATCGATGCCGAGACCGGCGAGTCTCGCTCGGTCGATCCGCTTCCTCCTGCTGCGGCGTACGGTGCTTTGGCTTTTGCCGACGGCTTTCGCGGCGTCGTCGATGTCGACATGCGCGGCGTGCTCGCGACGTTCGACGCGGGAGCGACATGGCGTCCGCTTGGCCTTTCCGAGAAGCCCACGGCAATTACTGTCGTCGACGGTGACCCGACCATCTACGCTGCCAAAGGCAGATACGTGCTCGATGCGCGTGGCAACTTGACGTTCCGAGGCCATGCCGCGGTCGAGACCGACGAAGGCGTCGACACGAAGCTCCCCACGCCGCGCGGGCCCTTTGGAAAGCGCCCTTTGCGCGCTGCGGTCGAAGACGGTTACCCCGACTCGAACGAGACTGCGGTCGTGGCGAGGTCCGGCGCGCTTGCCCGCATATCGCTGCGCACGGGCGCGATTGTCGAAATGTCCACGTCGGCGTTTCCCGAACGAGATGCAACGTGTCACGGCGTGCGCCTTGGAGCTTCGTTCGGATTCGTCTGCGGCGAACACGACGGGGCGACGAACGTCTATGCGTTCGACCCGCCCCTTTCGATGCACAAGGTGCTTTCGTTTCGCGGGCCGAGGTTTGTCTCGGCGAGCGGCAACGGAGCGCTCGTCATTCGAGGTCCTTGCGGGGAAGGGCCCGAGGACGACGACGGCATGCGCGTGTATTGCGTGCGCTCGGCCCTTGGAAACACGCGCGAAGTTCGAGTCAAGGGGGACCTCGGTGTCGAACGTGTCGTAGCGCTCGGCGACGGACGCGTGGCGATTCTCGTGCCGCCGCGCAATGGCGGGACGGGACAAATCACGGTCGTGGACGGCTCGAAGGTGGCGACCAGTGCGCTGTCACTTCCGACGAAACCGCGATCGGTCGTGCGTGAGCTTCGGCGCGGCATGTGGCTCGAAGGTTTCGAGGAGCGCGAAGCTGGGGTGATTGGCGGATGGGTGGAAGCGGGCGGCCCCGTCATTGGCGTGCGCGTCGCGATCGACGGCAAAGTGAAGGCCGGCGAGCCCAGAAACAATGAAAATGGCGTCATCATGTCCGGCCGGTTCGCATTGTCGCAAGGGGAGGGTGGGCGAGCTGCGGAATCGACCGACGGTGGCGTGAGCTGGAAAGTATTCGACATGCCCGAGCACGACATATCGCCGGGCGATGCCGACACGCGAGCATGTGGGCCTTTGGGCTGCGTGCTTGGAGGTTGGGTACGGGTTGGTTGGGGCAAACCCGCGACGGCCGGAGACCTCACGCCCGCCCCGACGCCTCCATCGATGTATGTTCCTTCCACGGTATCTCCCACGGTCAATTTGCGCTGCTCGCCCATGGGCAAGGCCGTCACGGAGCCATTACCGGACAAACCCGTGAAGCCTGCTCCGGCGCCCGTCGTGGCGATGCCACGATACCCATCGGGGCCCTTTGGCCGATTCCCGTTACCACCGACCGTCGCGCCGCGATCGCCTTGGCAGTCATTTCGTAATTCTCCTCCACCGACGCTCGGGGCCGACGAGGTTGGGATTGACAATGGCGTTCCGTACGATCTCGTATCGATGCGCGCCTATGCGTGGGGTAAAAAAGGCGCGGATTGGGCGCGACTCGGGCATTTCATCATTCGATTCGACGACAGGTTCGATCCTCTCGGCGGAATGAGGTCGACGGGCATAGCGCCGCCGCCATGGGCCGACGAAGTGGCGACGATGGATGCGATGGGCATTGGTTCGTATCCGATTGTTACGTGGGGCTCGTATTTGGATGCATCCGGGCGCCACGCTCTCGTGACGCTTTGCAAAGGCGGGGCGTGTTCGCATTTTGCTGCGAGCGAAGGGCAGCCGGCGCTGCATTTGCGCGACGTTGTGGGACGCACTGCGGTCGCACCGCGCCCTTATCCGCACGGTGCCGTGCGCGTGGGTGAAAGCTGGTTTTTCGTCACGCCCGGGCCTTCCTCGGATACGGTTGCCGTTTACCGAGCCGATTTGGGCGTGATTCGCCGATTGGCTCTTTATCATCGTCCGGTGGCAGCTCCCGGGTCGCGTTATTCGTCGCACACGAATGCGGAAGCCCCGAGGATCGTGCGGCGAGCCATTGGCAATGGCATCGGGCTCCTCTTTACTGCGCTGGCAGCACCGGGCGAACGATCGGGGGGCATGTTCGTCCTGCCAATCGATCCCGACACGGGCGAGCTTGGGGAACCCATTTTGCTTGGAAAGCGAGATTTGGCCGGGCAATTGCCACCGCGTTGTGCCGAAGGGCAAGATGGCTGGCTCTTGGACACGGGGCTCGACATGAATCCCAACGTGCAGCTCACGTCTGGCCGGGCGGTGCTGGATACCATTGAATTTCGCTTGCGAATGGATCCCGGTGCGGTTTGCGTCGAGGCGATGGCGGCACGAATCGATGGAGCGTTCGTCCCTGACAAGGACGCCAAATCATCTACGGACAAACCCACCGGCACCGTTACGCTTTCGGCTACTGAACGCATGACCGGCAGACGGTGGGCGTTTACGTGCGGCAAGCGGTGAGGCGTCGATTCAGCGGATGAAGCCCCGTTCGCCAACCGTCAAGGACGAATGCCCTGTCATCGTCTTTCGCGGTCTGCGCCAAACGCCAACGATTGAGTCATGAAGTAAAATTTCAATGTAAACATTCACGAAGGCGCGAAAAAATATGCGCGCTGGCCCTTTTTTCTCTGGCGCTCGGTCGGTTGTTCCGGATAATCTATGGCGGCCCTCACGAGGAGAATCAATGCCGCCCCATCACGCCCTGAAGCCGTTACGCGTTCGTCTTGGTATCGCTGCCGTCGCATTTGCGATTTTGCCGTCGTTTTTTGCGTCGCAGACGTTTGCGGCGGATGCTGCGGACATCGACAAGCTGAAAGCCGGTTTGCAAAAGATGCAGACCACCACGAGGAAACTCAGCTATTCGCAGAAGACGTGGGAGAAGAAGGGCAAAAAAGAATCTGCGTTTCGAGCGGATTGTTATTGGATGGGGCAAACCACCATTCGAATGGACATCGTCGAAGGCAATGGCAAGGGTGGCGTGGCGGTTCTCAAGAATGGCAAGGTCACGGGTTTTTTGAAGGGTATCTTGTCGTTCGCCAAAATGACCTACGATCCCAAGGACAGTGCGGTCTTGGGACTTCGCGGCCAAGGCATGCCTTCGGCGGGGTTCATGGATGACGTCAAGATCATCTTGTCTCATTGGGACAATGGCAAAGTATCATTCGAAGGCGACAAAGCGGTCATGGAGTATACTGGGCCGGACAAATTGCCCATGAAAATGTGGGTCAAGAGCGACGGATCGGTCGTGTTGAAGACCGAAACGTACGAAAATGGCGCAATCGTGATGCGCTCGGAATACAGTCGCGTGAATTACGCCGCGACGTTCGATGCAGCCAAAGTCTTCGACCCCTGAAATCACCTTCGAACGGGAAGGTAACTCACTTACACCAAAGATGGTTGGCACCTTGCGTGCAAAATAACTTGTCACCGAAGCGCGATGTCGGCATGGTCGTCCGGCCATGGCGTTTCTCCCGTATCGATCACGCAGAGACGTACTTCGTGCTTTCACCGCAGGAGTCTTGTGCGCCAGCGTCGGCTGTTCGCGCTCGAACGACCAAAAAGCCGCAGGTAATGGGCGTTTTGGTCAAGTAAAGCTGGCGCTGAATTGGGTTCCGGAGCCCGAATTTGGTGGGTTTTACGCCGGTAGAGAAAACGGTGCTTACAAGCGGGCGGGCATCGACATCGAGATACGTGGTGGTGGCGCCGGTGTACCCGTTCTGCAAATGGTCGCCACAGGCGAAGCGGATTTCGGCGTCGTCGGGGCTGACGAGGTCATCAATGGCAATGCCCGAGGCGCGGACGTCGTGCCCGTTTTTGCTACCTTTCAGACGTTCCCGCAAGCCATCATGGTTCATGCTTCTCGCGGAGCAAAAAACCTCGCGGATGTGCTGACATCTGGAACCATTGCCATCGAACCCGGTGCGCCGTACGCCACTTTTCTCAAGAAAAAATATGGGTTTGGTAAAGCAAACCTGCTGCCTTACGACGGCGGTGTGGCCAAATTTCTCGCTGACGAAAATCATGCACAACAATGCTTTGCGACGTCGGAGCCGATTGAAATCGAGCGAAATGGCAAAAAAGCTCAGGTGTTTCTCATCGCCGATGAGGGATATAATCCTTACACCGTCGTCGTGATCGTTCGCCGGGCATTGTGGGAAAAAAATCCGGACCTCGTTCGAGCGTTCGTCCGCGCTTCGCGTGAAGGGTGGCGCGCCTATCTCGATGATCCAACCGCCGCAAACGCAGTCATGGCGAAACTCAATACGACGCTCGCAGCGGAAAGCTGGAACCTCGTGGCCGCGGCGCAGAAACGCTTCATCGAGCCGTCCGAGGCCGAGCGAGATCATCTGGGCAAAATGACGCTCGAACGCTGGGAGACGCTTACGAAGCAATTGGTCGAGCTCGATATCGTCAAGGATCCCAAAGCTCCGTCGACGTATCTGGTCAAATTGGAAAATTGATGGGTGTCAACCCGTATTGCGCAGTCCTGCGGCAATACCGTTGATCGTGATCAGCAGAGCATCGCGGATCTCCGGAGATGTTTCGTTTTGCGTGCGAATGCGGCGCAGCAGCTCGACTTGCAAGAGGTTGATGGGATCGACATAGGGATTGCGGACATCGATCGAACGGCGCAGCACGTGGTTGTTTTCGAGCAGATCTCGTTGCTTCATCACTTCGAGCATGATGTCGATGGTGTCGCCGAGGCTCTTTCGAAGATTGGCGCCGAAGTCGTGTAAATCTTCGGCCGCGAGACGCTCGTCGTATTGCTGTGCGATACGAGGGTCCGCCTTGGCGAGGACCATTGCCACGAGGTCGATGGTGGACCGGAAAAACGGCCACTTGGCGCACATCTCGACGAGGTCGTCCATGCCGCCCGAATCGGCGATGCTTTGCAATGCCTGGCCCACGCCATACCACGCGGGAAGCATCATGCGGCTTTGCGTCCATGCGAAGACCCAAGGAATTGCGCGTAAGGTCTCGATACCGCCACCAGGTTTACGTCGCGCCGGGCGACTGCCGATGTTCAAATCACCGAGCTCGACTTCGGGCGTCACTTCTCTGAAATAACGCACGAATCGATGATCGCCGCGAATGAGGCCGCGATATGCACCGCATGCGTGATCGGAAAGCTCTTCCATACGCTTGCGCCATGAGTCCGAAGGCTTCATTGGAGGCGCGAGCGTCGCTTGCAATGTGGCGTTCGTGTACAGCTCGAGCGTCCGAATGGCAATGCCTGGCAAGCCAAACTTGGCCTCGATCATTTCACCTTGCTCGGTGACTCGCAGGCGCCTTTCCGTGGAACCCGGTGCTTGCGACAAGATTGCGAGATGCGTGGGACCTCCGCCGCGACCAACGGTGCCGCCACGTCCGTGAAACAACGTCAAATGAACGTCATGCTTTCGGCAGGTTTCGACGAGCTGTTCTTGCGCTTTGTAAAGCTCCCACGCCGCGGTCAACCGACCTGCATCTTTCGCCGAATCCGAATAACCGAGCATCACCTCTTGTTTTTGCTGAATATGTTTTTTGTACCAAGGTATCGAAAAGAGCGCGTCCATGGTCTTTGCAGCTTGGCGAAGATCATCGAGCGTTTCGAAAAGCGGCACGATGCGCATGGGTGAAGTCATGTGCGCTTCGCGCTGAAGGAGCGCGACCGCCAATACATCGGAAGGGTCGGTCGCCATGGAAATCACATAGGCGCCAAGAGAGCTCGGGCCGATTTGCGCTGCCGCGCGGAAGGTCTCGAGGACGTCACGAACCTCGGTGCTTGCCGGCAGATCGTGCGGAATCAGTGGCCTTCGGCCTTCGAGCTCGCGAAGCAAAAAGGTTTGTCGCTGCTCCTCGTTCCATTCGGCATACGACCCGAGTCCAAGATGGCGCGTCACGGCGTCCAGGACATCGGTATGTCGCGACGATTCTTGTCGCAAATCGAGTCGCACCAAAGTGAGGCCAAACGTCGCCAATCGGCGAAGATTGTCGAGCAGGCGGCCTTCGGCGATCGAACGCGCTCCGGTATCGACGAGCGATCGGAAACAAAGCCACAATGGTTCGGCGAGCTGTTCGGTTTCGATATAAATATCGCTCGATTCCGCGGGGCGTCCATCGAGGATCGCGGCATGGTGGGCGCGCGTGGCGATTAGCTTGTCGCGCACTTTCGACAAGAGCGCTCGATATGGCTCGCGGGCATCTCCGACATGCTTTCGCAATTCTTCGCTGCAATCGATCATCGAGAGCTCGTATCGCAATGAGCTGATTTCTTGAAGAAATAGGTCAGCGGCCGTCCACCGGGCAATTCGACACACACGCTGAGTGACATCGGGGGTAACGTTTGGATTGCCGTCGCGATCGCCGCCCATCCACGAACCAAAACGAATGATCCCGCAATTCGCGGGAAGCCGCCGCCCGAGGATATCCTGAAGGTCGCGATCGAGCTCGCGCAAAAACTCGGGCACTGCATTCCACAATATTTGCTCGATGACGACGAATCCGCCGAGCGCTTCGTCGACTGGGGTGGGGCGCTTTCTGCGGATCTCGTCGGTTTTCCACACCGAAAGGATCTCGCGTTCGAGCGCTTCGCGGGCGTCGCGCGATTCGTGGGCCGTCAAGTTCGGCACGTCGCGCCGAGCCAACGTTTCTGCGATGCGTTGGTACTTTTGTACGAGCGTGCGCCGTTTGACTTCGGTGGGATGCGCCGTGAGCACGAGCTCGATGTCGAGGCTCGCCAATGTTTCGACGATCGTGTCGGGTGAGATTCCTTGCTCGAGAAGCGGTGGAATCGTGTCTTTCAGCGTGCCTCGCTGGGGCGCGGCAGCCGGATCGCGCAGGTATTCGCGGCGGCGGCGCACGCGATGGTGTTGCTCGGCGATGTTTGCCAATGTGAGAAACCTCGAGAATGCACGCGCAATGGGGACAGCCTCGTGAACGGGCATCGCAGCCAATACATCGCGCAATTCATCGAAAGCGGCCTCATCGCCTCCTCGGGCGCGTTTGGAGAGCGACCGTACCTTTTCCACGGTGTCGAAAGCGTGCTCGCCCACCTGCTGGCGAATGACATCACCGAGAATTGCCCCGAGCAGGCGAACGTCATCGCGGAGCGCTTGGTTCGTATCGACGGTGCTCATGCAATCCATCTACCACGTTTTCGGCGATATTTCGAGCCTGAACACTCCATGGAAATCCCCACTTCATCGAGCGCGTTGCAATTTTTTCCTGCCGACCGCGTGCCGACTTCCCGACCGTCGCGTCGGTGTCCCTCGCGCCCGGATCGCCTTTTCAATCCCGACGACAAGCGACGCGACCAAGCCGGACGAGACAATCAGCAACCATTCCCGCCATCCAATTGGCGCTGTATGAAAAAGCCGATTCATCACCGGCAAATACGTAAACGCGAGTTGCAATAATGCCATCCCGACGGCTCCGAGCAGTAGCGGCTTGTTCGAGAAAAAGCCTATCCGAAATGACGACTCCGTGAGGGAACGGCAATTGAACATGTAAAAGATCTGGATGAACACGAACACGTTTACCGCGACGGTGGTCGCGGCCCGCATATCTGCCTCGCGAATCTCCGTCATCCACTCGAAAAGCCCAAACGCGCCCACGAGCATCAAAATGGCAACCAAATTCATGCGCAGCACGAGCCGCATGCCCAGAATGGGCGCGTTCGGATCTCGCGGGGGACGCTGCATCGTATTCGGCTCCATCGGCTCGAACGCGAGCATGATGCCCAAGAGTACGCCCGTCGTCATGTTGATCCACAAGATTTGTACCGGCAAAATTGGGAGATCCGTGCCGATGGCAATTGCGGTCAAGATGACGAGCCCTTCGCCCAAGTTCACGGGCAAAGTCCAAACGAGAAACTTCGTCAAATTGTCGAAAATGCCCCGACCTTCCTCCACTGCCGCGCGAATCGAAGCAAAGTTGTCGTCCGTCAGCACCATGTCCGCAGCTTCTTTTGCGACATCCGTACCGGCCAAACCCATTGCAATGCCGATATTCGCCTGACGCAGCGCCGGCGCGTCGTTGACGCCATCACCCGTCATCGCGACGACGTGTTCGCGCTTCTGCAATGCGCGAACGAGCCGCAATTTCTGCTCCGGAGTCACTCGGGCAAACACCGCCACCCGCTCGGCAACATCCGAAAGCCGCTCTTCGGCGATCTCTTCGAGGTCCTGGCCCGTCAGTGCGCGAAGCATTCCATCCTGCGTCATTTCACCTTCGAAACCAATTTCTCGCGCAATCGCCGATGCCGTCAGCGCATGGTCACCGGTAATCATTTTTACGTGAATTCCAGCCGCTTTACACGCCCTCACAGCCTCGATCGCCTCCTGTCGTGGAGGATCGATCATCGCCTGCAATCCCAAAAACGTCATCCCCTCGGCCACGTGCATGTGTTCGAGCTCGTGCGTTTCTGCCGGCAAGTCCCTGCGCGCAAATGCAAGGACGCGCATTCCCGTGCGCGATGCCTCCGCTGCGGCTGTCAAAATGGCTTCCCGATCGAGCGTTTCGGTTTGTCCCCCCGATCCCAGGACATTGACACACCGTTCGAGCGTTTTTTCCACGCCGCCCTTGAGATACGCGATGCGCGGTTTTCCAGCTCCAGCATCGTGTAGCGTCGCCATGTAACCGCGTTCGGATTCGAATGGAATCACGTCGAGGCGCGGCAATTCTGCATTCACGACGTCTCGGGTTTGTCCCAGCTTTTGCGCGGCGACGACGAGCGCCCCTTCGGTGGGATCACCCATGACCATCCAGCGGTTTTCCTTCTCGACCACGAGCGCATCATTGCACGAAACAGCCGAACGAAACAATTCGACGAGCGGCCCCGGTGCCGCCTCCGGCCTGATGGGATGTTTGTCATGGAGAACATTACCCTCCGGAGCATACCCTCCGCCGCTTACTTCGAATATCATGTCGCTCGTCGTGATTTGACGAACGGTCATTTGGTTTTCCGTGAGCGTCCCCGTCTTGTCCGAACAAATGATGGTCGTGCTGCCGAGCGTTTCCACGGCGGGCAATTTACGAATGATGGCTCGACGCCTTGCCATTCGCGACACACCAATCGCCAAAATGATGGTCATCGCCGCGGGAAGTCCCTCCGGAATGGCTCCAACGACGAGCGCCACGACCGCGACGAATGCATCGCCCCAGGCATGTCCCCGAACATAAACCGCCACCACGAGCGCCGCGACGGCGAAGGCCAAAATGACAATCGTCAGCACGCGGCTGAATTCGGCGATCTTTCGGGTCAGCGGCGTGTCGAGCTCTTCGGCGTCGGAAATCAATTCCGAAATGGCGCCAATTTGCGTCCGATCCCCCGTCGCGACCACGACACCTTTGGCTTGCCCGTGCGTGACGAGCGTCGATGCATAAGCCATGTTGTGGCGATCCGAGAGGAGCACGCCTGCATCGAGGGGCTCCGTTTTTTTCGACACGGGCATCGATTCGCCCGTGAGCGCCGATTCATCCACTTGCAATTCACGCGCATGCACGAGGCGCAAATCGGCGGGAACTTTGTCCCCGGATTGGAGCAGCACCACATCGCCCGGCACAATCACCGCTTGTGACAATCGATGCGTCTCGCCGCTGCGTAATACGGTTGCCTCCGCTTGCATCGTTTTCGATAATGCTTCAATGGCGGAAACAGCTTTGCTTTCTTGTACGAAGCCGACGATCGCATTGATCAAGACGACGCCGAGAATGACCGATGCATCGACGGGTTCATTCAGGAAAAACGTCACGGCGGCAGCCGCGAGGAGGACATAAATGAGCGGCTGGTGAAATTGCAGAGCGAATCGTACGAGCGGGCTTTGCTTGCGCCGCGGCGTGAGCGCATTCTGCCCGTATTGAGCGAGCCTTCGCGCAGCCTCGTCCGGCGATAGCCCTGCGCGAAGATCGGTATCGAATTCCCGAGCGACCTCGGGCGCAGCAAGGGCGTGAAACGCGCGCGTGGCGTCTTTCGTGAGTCGAGCCATGACCAAAGGCACAGTCCGTGCCGCGCCAACCCATGACGGACGGCCGCGCACGGCAGCATTGAAGACGTCGCGAGCATTTTTTCCGGTTATCGCGTAACGTGCGGACGAGGCTCGCCCTCATGGTTTGTCCTACGACGAGCCGCGCGTATCGGTCGCTTTCAGCCATGCTTGGACCAGTTCAACGAATTTTGGCATGTTTGCGGCAATTTCGTCGACTTTTTTGAACGTCACGATGCCGCGATCAGCCGCCGCCCATTGCACGAGACCCGACGGATCGACGAATGTGAAATAAGTCGCGTCTTTGGATTTGGCTCCGCGGTGAAAAATCAGTTGTACTTCTGTTTTGCCGTTGGGCGGTATGCGAAAAGTAATGCGGTCATCTCCACCATGACAAAAACTCGGCGCGTTCCACTTGATGTGCTCGGTGATTTCGGGATTCGTTCCGAGGATGGTTTTGCGCAGGGCGACGATTCCATCCTTCAAAGGGTGCTCTAGGTTCGCTAGGAACGCTTCGACGGTTGCAGGAGTCTTGGCCATGAAGCGTTTTTATCCCGGATGCCGCCCTCGGGGCAAGAGGCTCCGCGCGATCCTTCGCACGCTGCGAAGCATCGGCCGCGCGTGGCGTGCCTGAGCTCACGGGCAAACGGCCTGCCACATTTGACAAACCGCCGTACGTGACGAGCGGGACAAACGAAATGTTGTCCTATGACAAAAAAGGTTTTTCTTTCTGGGACGGGTTCGTTTACGCTGCGATCGAGGACGGTGGGAATGAGTAGCGACGACAAGCCCAAGCCGCCACGGCTCGACGCAGCGACCCAAAAGCTTCCGAACGTGCGGACCTTGTTGAAGCCGTCGACGCTGAATGTCGATCTCGGCATAAAGAATCGGCCCGTGATGCCATTCAATGCGTCAGCGGCTCCTCAGGCAACGCCGGCCCCGCAACCTGCACAGACGCCAGCGTCGCCTGATGTCTCGCGCATGACGATTCCGCCGCTCCCGCCGCCACCCTCGCGTCCTACGCCTCCGCCACCTCCGCAGCCAGCGCCGCCAATGCGCAAGCCCGCGCATTCGAGCGCGCCGCCGATGGTCGTTCCAGACAAACGAGGGAATGCCATCGGTGCATGGCGAGCGCCAGGGAGCTCGTCGGGGGATGATGTCAAAGTAGCAGCTTCGAGTGCGACGCAAGGCACGGCGCTTGCGTTTTCGAATGCTGCGGCCGGAGCAGCGCCGCGCATCGAGGAAAACCCAACGACGTTTCCGCGTGAAGATGCGGCTCGTGCACATCGAGGCGAGGGGGTTGAAATCATTGGGTTCGATGCGGCAATGCTCCCGCGCATGCGCAAGCATGCTCCGTGGAAAAAGCTTCTTTCGGAGCTCAACCCGAAGGCGAAGGGGAGGGATGACGATGCGGATGACGATGGCCGAGACAAACAGAAGGAGACAAGGGATCGTCGTGATGTTTTGGCTATTTTAATGCGAGGGGAATCGACGGCGCTCGACGACCTTCGAGCGGTGGTGTGGGAGGCGATGGAAAACCTTTTGCCGCCGCCGCTCGTGCTGGTATCTGGGGAAATCGAGCTTTGCTTCGATGAAATGGAGACATTGAAGGCGGCGCTCGCGGTCATTTCGCCGTTTGTCGGTGCGGACAAGAAACTGAAGGAAGCCCTCGATGCGGTACGCGACGTGATGGCGACGCCGGGGATTGACCGAGCGCGAACGGTTGTGGACAAACTTTGTGGGCGCGTGCGCGATGCGTTTGGCGAGAAGAACCGGGGAGTTCCTGCGACGTACATTGAATCGCAGACGGAGCCGATGTTGCTCGAGGCGCGAGCGTATCAGAAGCGTGTGGCATTTGGCAAGGAATGGATTCGAGCGTCGCTGCTGGTATTGGGCGACGACAAGAAGGCCGCGATTCCGGTGTACATTGCGACGGACTTATCGAGCGAGCTGCCGATGATTCGGCGGTTTCCGGCGCGTCTCATAGCGGAAGTGCGCGCGCGCGTGGAGCAATCGGAGGCGAATGATGTGGCGCTGAAGGTGGTGGCGATGGGGAGAAGGGTGGGGAGGTGATTACCAGCGCCATTCATGCTCGTCGAACCGAGTGGTCGTTGCGGTATCGAGCAGCACGGGAGACGTACGCCGCGCGAATTTCCAATACGTACGAGTTTCGCCCTCATGATGCCGCGCCTTGCATGACCCGAAAGGCGTGGGGCGATTGGAGCAAAATTAGGCACGGGCCGTATTCTTTTTCGGTTTCCTCTCGCCCCCGCGATTGATTGTCACGAAATAGGCGTCCTGCCCTCCCATTCCGCGCAAGCGGATGATCAAGGATGCTCGGCGAACGCGTTTCGTCTTCGTCACCGTCGTCGTCTTGTTCCGCCTTTTATCAATATGCACGATGGTCACCTTGACCTTCGGTTTTCGGAGGTAACCAGGCAGGTCCGTCAAATGCAGTGTCGCCCTCTTCCCACTGCCATTGGGGGCGAGAAGAACTTGGATATGCTTCCCTTTCTTGTTTTCGCTGACGAGCCAGTCAACTCCGTGTCGAGGCGCGGTGCGTCGCATCCTGCCCGTCATTGATGCGTAAAACTTGAAGACATGCCATGCCGCTTTCAAATCATCGACCGTGTCCAAGTCATACTTGCGCTCGGGCTTTGGGTGGCCTGGTTTCTGCGTTGGCTTGGGCCCGAAACGCGACCGACACATGCGTACCCATGGCAGCTTTGTCTTACGTTTGCGTGCCTTTTTAATCGTATAATTGGCGCGCTCCACGGCTGCGAGGAAATGGACTGCGGTTCCCGGGGACCTCCACGACCGCCAACCCACGGTCTCGTTGATGTCGATACGCGGAATGGGTCCTCGTCGTCTCGAAAATCGAATCGTCTCTCGGACTAACTGCTTGATCTTCGGTTTGGTGCCAAGATTGTGCCATGAAATAATGTCGGGAAAAACACGCTTGTTGCTTTTCTTTTGCTCTTTGATGCAGCGCAAAAGGAACCGCGCGAGCCACGATTTTCCCCCTTCTTTTTTGCCCCACCCTCCTGCAAGGCTCGGGCCCACGATCATCGCTTTCGGCAGCGTCCTGCGAATCCGGCGGAACGCGTCGCGCCAGATAGGGAAGAAGCGGTCGACTCTCTTGGAGAAGAAGCCGAATTTGTGATGATTGGGTTCGTTCCAGATGTCGAATTCGAATTGGCTGATATCGACGCCTATGTCATCGGCGAACTTCTTCGTTGCTTCGACGACCGCCGTTACCGTTTCCCGCCAAAGCTTTCTGCCCGTCCCCGTGGGTGACACCGCGCCCTCCTTGGGTGGCCCCCACGCGTTCGACACGATTATCTGAAACTTGGGCTTCACAGGCAGGGACAGGACTTTCTTCGCTATCCCCACATAAAATGCTTTGAAAACCTGATCCTTGTAATACGCGAGCCGATTGTCTCCGACTTTCGACGACGCAGGGAACACTCCGGCATCATAAGGGCTCACCCGGAACAAAATTGGCTTCAGCGTTTTGATTTTTGTTTTCAGTCGTCTATTGAAGTCCCGCATTTCCTCGTCTAATACGAGGGCCCTCAGTTCCTTTTTGGATTTTCTTATTCTTCGACTGCTCCTTGAGTTTATTTACTTGTGCTCTGATATGCTTGGGCTTCTTCACAAAGCCATGCAGAAATCCCGCACCGCATCGTGTCACGGGCCAAGATCCGGCCTTCTTCACGCGCAGCGTCAAGGTTACCTTCGGCCGCGAGCTTGCGCCTCTTGCCGTGGCGGTTCGCGCAGGCTTGTTCGCATTGCCGCTCGCCGTGACCAGCATCTGAACACCCCGCCGCGCAATATGCCGTTTGGTGGTGCCGACGAACACGTCGGACGCGCCGGTGCCAAAATCATCCCCCGGTACGTCGTCGAATGCGACAGGCAAGCCACCTATCGTGACATTGGCCGCCCCAGCGCTCCGGGCGGCTCGCGGCCGACGGCGCCTGATAGGACGAGCGATCTTTTCGGAAGAATTGTCCGGAGCTGCCATGAGCGCATCCATTTCGTTCATGTCTCCTCTTCGTCGTCCCCATCCTCGTATTCGTCGTCCCCATCCTCGTACGCGTCATCCTCTTCGTCGTCCCCGTCATCCTCCACGTCGCTGTCGTCATCCTCTGCATCATCGTCCTCCTCGTCCTCCTCCTCGCCAATCTTGTAGAGCAATCCATTTGCAGTTTCCGGTAACCCCTGCGAATAAATCCTGGCGATTTCCCCAAGAGCCAGCTCACGCGCTTCGTCGCTCCACCCATCCTCCACCTCCAGATCGAGCCTTCCTGTCGCGCTGGGCTCTGTGTCGTCTCTCCGCCACACGCCGTATTCGACGGCGTCCGTCTGGTCGTCATGGCGCAGTGCCATTTTACAAATGACCTCGTCCGTTCCTTCGTCGGCAAATCGGTAGAGCTCCCATGCCCCGAGGTTCGTCATTCGCTCCACGACGACCATGTTCGTCTGTTTCATACGCTCCTCCGGCTACCCGCGAGTCTTATCGAAAAACTCGAAGCCCTTCTTCATCGTTTCATACTCGTGCGGCTCGATTCCGAATGGGGCTTTGCCGCCCCATAGCCCATTGCCAGGATCCCCCCCCCCCGCCATGCCCCCCCCCCCCTCCGGTCCAAGCCCCCTTTTTCGCGCATCCCCGCGCTGGCCGAGCGGCCCCCGCCCGCTTTTTGCCCGCCCGCCTCCACCTGAGGTCCTCCGGATTGATCTGCACGTTCGGCCCACCCTGGATCACCACATCCCCGTCGTCCGCCTGCACCACCAGCTTCGCGCCGCTCTTCAGCGTCATGTTCACCGTCGCGTCCACCGTCACGTGCGACCCCGCCGCAAGCGCAATGTCCGCTCCCGCCTTCATCAATATCCGCGCCGCCGCGTCGAACGTGATGTTCGGCCCCTCCAGCGTGATCGTCGCTTCTCCCGTCGTCACCGATATCCGCCCATCCACCATCTCCGTGCCCGTCGGCAACGTCGCCCCCCCGCGCGTTTGTCGCATCGTAACCGCATGCCGATCGCCTACCCACGTCGCATCCACCGCCCCGATCGTCGTCGTCCGGTTTGCCCCGATCGCAATCGTTTCACTCGCACCCACACGCTTGCTTCGCATGCGCCCAATCGTCACCGACTCGTCGACCTTCACGAGTTTGTCCAGGTTACGCTCGGCTTGCACGTACACGAGCTCCGCGCCTCTCGCATCGTCGAACATGATCTCGTTGAACCCACCGGATCCAGGCGTCGAATCGCTCTTCCACGTGCTCTTCGTCTTGTGCTCCGGCAATTTGTACGGAACGCGCGTCGTGTTGTTGTACACGCGTCCCACGACGATGGGTTGGTCCGGGTCGCCCTCGAAAAACCCCACCAATACTTCCTGCCCGACACGCGGCAGCGCCATTATGCCAAACCCACCACCGGCCCATCCTTGGCTCACACGCATCCAGCACGAACTGCGTTCATCGAATGTGCCTTCACGATCCCACGGAAATTGCACCCGCACCCGGCCAAACTCGTCCGTGTGTATCTCGTCGGCAGTCGCACCCGCACGAGGTCCCACCACGATCGCACTCTGCACACCTTCGATGCGCGGCTTCGGCGTTTTTCGTTGGGGTGCAAAAGGTTCGTCCGCGAACAGCGCCACACCCATAGCGGAAAAACTTCGATCCTGCGTCCCCGTGATCGACATCTCGATCACGAGCAGCCGACGCGTCTTCGCAAGATCGCTGCGCGGATGCCGATCGATCGAAAACACCGTCCCCGGCGATAGATCGGCCACGTTCGTGTGAAAATTCATCGCTACGCGTCCTGCACGCGCGCTCGCCAAACGCTGCTCGGCCCGCAGCTTGCCCACTTTCTCATCCGTACGCACCACACCCCGCTGGTCCGCGATCGGCGTATCGGACAGACGCCCATCAGCCACGACAAACCCTCCAGGCTCGTAGTGAAACTGCTCGTAACGCCCCTCCAAACCGGCCGAGGACGCCTCGCCAAACAGCCGTACATCCGACTTGCGCCGAAAGTCCGTATCACCGAGCATGATCTTGCCCGGACGAACCTCACGCGAGATCTCCACGTTCGTCACGTACGCTCGGTCGAACGATGCCGGAGCCGCCGGCAAATAAACGATCGGATACGCGCGTCGCGGCTCCGCGCTTCCGGGCGCATCGACGAACATCGGCACGCTTCCTTTTTCACCACCATCCGCCATGACAAACGAGATCCCGGCTTCCTCGAGCAGCCGACATACGAACGCAAGATCACTCTCACCGTACTGCACGCGTATTTCGAGCTTCGCCAAGCGCTCCCGATCCACCCGCCAAACAGGTTCCAGTCCCCACTCGGAAAGGATTGTCCCGACAATTTCAACGACGCTTTGATGCTGGAAAATCCGGTGGTTGCGACGTTGGGAGAGCAGCCAGAGGTTTGGCACGATCGAGAGATGATACGTGGACAAACCTTTCTCCTCCGCGCCGATCTGTTTCATGCGGAGAACGATGCCGGTCCACCTGCGCGCATTCTCGCTTGTCCCGCCAATCCTGAAGGCCACCGGCCTTCCGACGATGGCTTCCAGGTCGAGGTCCTCATTCGGCGAGCACGCGTGTACCGAGATGTCGAACAGAGTCGAGATCGCATCGCGTACGACGAACTCGCGAACCGTCAGCGATTGCTCCCCCGATTGGAATGCTAGATCGGCAACCAGCATGGCGCCCCCTCTCGTATTCGTCACGCCCGTCTGCGTGAACGGCACGGTTTTGAAGGGTAAACCCATGCAAAACGCAAGCGCAATGCTTTTGTGACAAACCGGTTTTTGTGAGTTTTACCACGCCACCGAGGCAAACCGCCCGCGGAGAAGCAGCACGGCGCCGTCGAGGTTTGGGTTACCGAACGTATGCCGAACAGGTAGCAGGGAAAATGTGACGCGTCGCGTCGATTTACCGAGCTTTTGCTACGACAATGTATTGCTCGGGCAAACTCTCGTCGATGGCTTTCCCGGACAAACCGCCCGCATCGAGCTCGGCAATCACTTTTTCCGGCGCGAGACGGTGCTCTTTCGGCGGGCCTTTCGTCGCTTCGAGCGTGAAATCCACGATGATCACGAGCCCTCCCGGACGTAGTGCCGCACGCAGCTTCTGCGCATACGCAGCTCGATCCGGAATGTGATGCCACGTGTCCACGACGAGAATGCGGTCCACGGATTCCGGTGCAAGACCCGTTTCACCCGGCGTCGCTTGCACCGCCGTGACATTGACGAGTTTTTCTTTTGCCGCACGCTCGCGCAAATACCGCACCATGTCCGGCTCGATGTCGACCGCCAACACTTTGCCCGTCGGCCCCACGGCCCGCGACAAATGCGGCTCGAAATATCCCGTACCCGCCCCAATGTCAGCCACCGTCATTCCGGGGGAAATGGTCATTGCCGCAACGACCTCCGTCGGCTTTTGCCAAGCATCCCGCGCCGGATCGTCGAACTGCTTCGCCCACTCCTCGGCCTTCTCGAATCGGTGCACGAGCGGCCCGCCGTGACCGCCATGCCCTCCGTGATGCATCCCGTGCTCGCCGCCGTGATGCATTCCGTGTTGTCCACCGCCGTGATGCATTCCGCCCTGCGCGCAGTGCGGACAAGCCATTCCGTCTTGATGTGCCATGCCAGGTTGCTTGCAGTGTTCACAACCCTTGCAGTGCGGGCAAGCGCAACCTTGCTTTCCATGCGCCGAATGCGCCGTTTTCCCAGCCGCATCTTGACCAGCAGCGCCTCCGCAACCCAAGACCGCTGCGAGCGCACCCACCAATATTGCTTGTTTCATGAAGCTGCTTTAGCACCCGCCTGGCTGTTTGGCGCGACCAAATTTTTCGACGAACACGCGATGAGGCTCGATTGCTACATCACATGACGTAGCCAAATCCTTCTCGCGATACCCTGTGTCGATTGTAATAATTGTCACGTGTCGTCCATCTACGGAAAACCACGCGCGCCAATCCTTGTGCGCAAGTCGCCGCGTTCCATCAGGTTCGATACGAATGCGCCGATACGGATGCGGCTGCGGTCCGAGCTGCAACGTTCGCTCGATGGGCGAAGTGATGTCGATGTGCAGTTCGTCCCGTAAAAACGCAGCGCGCTGCATTGCTTCGGCCGACCATGACACGGTAAAACCCGGCTCGGGATCGGCGGGCGGAGCATCGTTTGTCGGGGCCAGATTTTCAATCCAACCCGTACGCGCCGAAGTCCGCGCCTCGGCATAAGGCAAATACGGTTTGATGTCGAAAACGGGCGACTTGTCGATCATGTCCACGTCGCGCACGTGCAAAACGAGCCCGTCGACGGACACGAGGCGCACGAGGGACAAACCAATCGGGTTTGGCCGATGCGGCGAACGCGTTCCGAACACGCCGCGCCGTTTACCCGAGCTTCGAGGCGGAAGGACTTTGGGACGCCAGGACGAATTCAGGTGAAACCAGAAGAGGACCCAGATGTATTCCCATTCTTCCAGGTCCATCACCGCATGCTCCAGACCTCGGCCTGGAAACAATTCGATTCTACCTTCCGCACCGCCCGCCGCGTGAGGTTGCCTGGGCGTGCTCACGCGATCGGGAAATGGCGTATGCAGAATTCCGATGGGCGTCAGGGTGAGATTCGGAGGTTCGTCGTCGTGCAAGCGCGTAACTTACTCCGTCCAGATAACTTCGCTATCGGGCATCGTGCGATAGTTCTTTTCCATGTACTCCATCAGCTCGAGCCAGAAATCTTCCATCTTTGCGCCCTGTTCCATTGGGCTCTGGCCGAAGAACGTGCCGCGAATACATTCCGCCTTGCCGCTCGGGCCAACGCGACAGCGACCATCGACGAATACGAGAATCGCCTTGGGCATGCGGGTTTCCATGCTATCGGCCGATTGATTCATGAACGTGCGGATGATGCCGGTGGCAGCGGACAAACCATCGGGCTCTTGGCCGTAACCATGTAGTGCATACACGACGGGATAACGCCTATCCTGCTGAGCTTTGTGGGCGTATCCGGGAGGCAACGAAATGATGACCGGACCCTTTCGTCCCGCTTTGGTCGTGAATTCGACTTCGCACGTTCCGAGGATCTCGCATTGTGAGGCCCCGTCGACGGGATCGTCGGCACTTTCGAGCACCAGCGTGCGCAATTCAGGCTCGCGCCAGCGCGATAGAATGAAGCTGAGCCCCGCGCGAATGCGATCGATGACTTCGGTCGCC
The DNA here is from genome assembly GCA_016715885.1 of Polyangiaceae bacterium. Taxonomy (NCBI): domain Bacteria; kingdom Pseudomonadati; phylum Myxococcota; order Polyangiales; family Polyangiaceae; species Polyangiaceae bacterium. Next base: position 230,761 of record JADJXL010000025.1, on the reverse strand, counting down.
GTGCCGACGTGTTGCCCGCTGCCGCTGTCGATGTCGGCTTGCGTGGGATCGATCTTGCCATATCGCTGCAAAATGATTCCCGGCATTTCGTCGAAGGGCACGATGGCAGGATTGAATCCGGAAAAGTTCGTCGGATCGAGCCCCGGTTGCTGATTGAAGTCGGAGAAGTAGGTGACGTGTCGCTTGCGTCCGACGAAAGCACCGGCGAGGTGTTGCGCATCGACGACGAAATTGAACAAGTCGCGCGTGCCGCCATCGGTGAATACATCGATTCGTCGCAAGGCGGCATCGTCCAATTCGCCGCCGGGTACGTCCTTGGCCATGCGCGCCGCAATCGAATGCGCGTCGCGATCCCAAAAACGCTGAAGCCCTCGGGCAACCGTGAATTTGCCGTCCCCCTCGCCAACGTCGTATCCATCCCCCGGCTTTTCCCACCCGCCAGGAGGTTGTTGCTTCGTTCCTGCGACGCCGTCGAGACCCACGTCCTGAAATGGCTCACCCTGCTCGTATCGATAATTGCCTTCGGTGCCCGTGGGATTGAATTGCGGATCGTAATCGTCACCAGCAGGGTCTTCGTTCACGCCCGGCGCATATCCAGGTTCATTGACACTCGCAACGCCGTCCGTTCCCACGTCCGACCAAGGTTCGCGGCCTGCACGAATGATGGGCTCCATTTCGTCGCGCACACCGTTGCCATTGTAATCGACGGCAAGAGCCAATTCCATCGGAAAATTATTTCCTTGCGGCGTCCACGTGTTTGCCCACGGCGAATGGGATTCGAGCTGCGGCGAACCGTCACAGAACGTAATCACCGGGAACGTGCCGTCGGGGTTGAATTCGTCGTCGAAGTAATTGTCGAGTGTCAGCGTGTTGGCGCAGCGCTCGATGGGACAATTGTTATCGAGCTCCTGTTGCTTTTGTTTGTCAGGACCATCGAGCGGATCCACCCAAATGCGGCATTCGTCCGTCGGACGCCCGCCCGTGACGCTCGGATCGTCAGGACGAACGCCAGCGGGGAGATTTTCGGCGCCCGGCGTGAGGTTTTCTCCGTTTGGATTGCCAAACATGATGGCGAAATCGCGGAAGATCTGAATGTACGCTTTGCGATTGAACGATCCACCGCTGCCTTTGTTGGGGTATTCGTACCACCAATGATTGAACGCCGAATTGTGCTCGTACGGATCCTTGGGTTGCGGAATCCAAGCGCATTTCCCTGGCGCACCAGGCAAAACCCCCACGCACGTCTCGTCGAATGCGCATTCCGATCCGGTCATGCACGGCGTCGCGGTTTGCTGAATTTGGTCGATCGTCGTGCCTTTGGGAATGGCCCGAAAGCCGCCCATGATGTTCGATTCGATGTGCTGGAGCATCCACGTCAGATCGACCGGACCTCCCATGGGCGCAAGCGCGTCGAATAAGTGATGATATCGCATGCCGAACGCTGCCGTTCCGCCACCACCCATCGAAACGCCCAAAATGCCTCGATGGCTCAAACGGCGAGGATAAGATTTGGTGCCCGCATCCTTGGGAACGACCGCCTGGTAGGTCCCGAGGCGCGGAGCTTTGAATGACAAGGCCCAATGGCCATCGATTTTTTCAATACGCATATCCGCGACGGGGACGATTCGTGGCGTCACGAATGCAGGGCCCGAATAAGCGACCGACAAATGCCGAAGTCGTGCCGCGTCCGGCATACGCGCTGGATTGATGGGAATCGTGAGCGGCACGTCACGCTGGAATTTCTTGTTTGTCGGACCAAACGTAATGGCTGGACCGAGCGGCAAATAATCGGTTGGCGGCGTCATGTCGCCGCACTTGATGTCCGCATCGAAGGAAGCAACGCTCCACAAATAACTCCCGCTATTCGGCTTGCTCGCACCCTCGGGTAGCGAAATGCTCGCTCCCACGAGCCCATCCGCGCCCGCAAGTGTCTTGCCTCCGCCAAAGTCGTTCATCGCCGCGGTACCGGAACAAGCAATGTCGGCCTGTGCGGGATCCACATCGAGTACGTCGACGTTCACCGTGACCGTGACGTTCGTTCCGTCACCGCGAGGCACGGCTGCTTCGATGGTTGCCGAACCTGCCGTCTTGCCCGCGACGACTTCCACCGTCGCCGCAGCATCGTAGAGGTTGAATGCATCAGTCGTTGGAGCTGCAACGATCGCTTCGTTCGAGCTCGTGAACGTGATCGGCGTCCTGGTGCAAACGTCTGGATCGAGAACGAAACGCACCTTGCGACTCGCGCAGATTTCGGCGGTGTCGGTGCACCTTGCGAGGAACATTTGCGGCGTGTCGACGCGCAGTTTGACGACGTCAGGTGAAGGCGCGAAGCACACGTCACCAGGCAAGAGCTGCGGACCGATCGTGCCCGTCGTCGACGACGATGACGTGTCCGTGGTGCAGCTTGGAGCAATCGCCGCAAGCGTGATGCCAAGGAGCGGAAAGAACGCAAAACGGGCAGATCGAAGCCTAAGGCGTGAAGCTCTTGTCGTCATGGACCGCGAGGATATCGCACGACGCTCGTGCTCGGCGTGAGCGGATCGGCTGGTGCTCGAACGTTTTTACGGCACGGGTGGGACTTCAGGGAGCTTGGCGCTGATCTCGGCCTTGCTGATCTTCGCCACGAGGTTTCCGTCGGAGATGCTGCCGAGCCATGAACCTTGGAAAGCAACAGGAACAGCGGTGTCGTCGACCGACGCGGTGACGGCTGCGGCGATGTTGATGTGGCCGATGTTTCCGGAGAGCGCCGACGCATCGATCGCGTTTTCCCAAAGGCTGACGAGAGCTTCGTGACAGAGCCCAGCCAGGCAAGCACCGTCGCACGTGTCGAAGCCGCCAAGGGTTTGTCCGAGAACATCACATGCTGCGAGCGACGAGAGCATGTCTGCCATCGTCGTGCCTTCGGGAGCATCTTGCAGTGCGCCGCGCGCGATGACTCCGCCAAAGTAACGCGACGGGAGCCAATACAAACTTCCGCCGAGGTGAAGCACGTCGCCCACATCGACGGTGAGTTTGGCGAGGTGCGTGCCGGGCATGCCTGCGTCTTGTGCTGCGACCGAACCAAAACGCAAAGGAGACAACGTTGCCGCGCCGGGAACATTGGGCAGCGCCGTCAATGTTGCGACGATCTCGGACGGCTCGTTCACCACGCCAAGCAAGAACCACGCTTCGAGCGCGCTCTTCAACGAGGCCGGCTGAAGCGAGAGGTGGTCCGAGGCGAGCGTATCCCATGCGCCAAGCGTCCGTGCGTCGTCGAATGCAGCGGCCATCGGTTCGGGCACGCGCGAAGCCATCGCATCGAGCAGCGCCGTCGCCGGAGTTCCCTCTTTGGGAACGAGATTGTCGAGGACCAATGTCGACGTGGCTTTCAACAGGGATGTGTACGCCGTCGGATCGGGCTTCAGAACGAGCGTCACTTCGAGGTTTGTCCCGCGGAGGTCGATGGGTTTGTCGATGACGTTCACCTTGACGGTCGTCATTTCTCCCGCGACGAGACCGCTGGCATCCGAACAGCCCCAAGCAAACTCACCAGCACGCACGGTGACCGCGAGGCTCGGACCAACGGGTGCGTCTTGTACGACGAGGGGCTCGCCAACGAGCGCGTGACCGGGAAGTGCGCCGGCAACTTCGGCAGGTAGCAGCGGTGCAACGTCCGCACACGTGGCGCGAGCGACGATGCTCGCAGTCCAATCGGTGATCGGACGGTTGCCTTTGTAGATGGGAATGATCTCGACGGGGGCAAACCCATCGCCGCTGGTCGACACGTTGATTTCAGCCGCGGGGCCGCCCATGATCCATGTGCGCACGCGGAACGTGGTGGCTTTGTTCGGCGCGCGAAGCAGGACGCTGGCGCGCCCTTCGTCGTTTGTCTCGACCGTTGCGCGGTCGAGCCTCGCATCGAGCGAACCGCCGAGCAGCACGAAGTTCACTTCGTGGGAGCCCGGGGGATCCACGACGACATGCAGTGCGCGTTCTTCGCGAAGGCCCAACGCGAGCAGCTCGGGCATTTGATCGAACGCGATGGACACTTCCGGCGTCGATGGAGGCGGCGGCGTCCAACGCACGGGCTCTTCGCTGCTCTCGGAGCTGCATCCCAACATGGGGCAGACTCCCATCACGAGCAGACAAGAACAAACCAAAGAAGCAAAGCGCATCGCTGCGAGCTTAACGCTGATTTCGGGTCGCGGCGAGTCATTGCGCGCGTTTTGGGGTTCGTCATCGCCGCCGTTCGTCGAGAACATGCCGTCGTCATGGCGACAAATCACTTCACTGCCGGCTCGAATTGGCGAATTCCTGCCTTTTGCCCGCGGAAGAATGACCGTGTGTGCTCGTCGGAAAGGGCGCGGGGGGGTGTCGTACGAGTTTGTCGTGTACGTACCACCGTCGGGGGTTCGTCATGAGCCGCGATGCCAGAAGGCAGATGAGCAAGAGCGCACCGAACGAAAGGGCAGCCGCTGCGATCGGCGAGACGAAACCCGTCGCGCAGAGCGGAACGATCACGGCGTTGTACGCCAGCGCGAACGTCAAAAGCAGGCGCGTGCGTGAACGCAGCGCACGCGCGAGATCGACGAGCCACACGAGCGAGTGCAAGCTCGGATCACGCAAAACGATGGGAGCCGCCACGCTGTCCGGCAGGGCGTTGGGCGCCACGGCGACAATGACATCGGCCGCAATGACTCGTGCAGTCTCGGGGCGACCATCACTCACGTGAAGAACACGTCCGCCCGCTTCTCGTAGGGCCCGCACCGCACGAGCCTTGTCCGCGACGCCCATGTTGCCCGCCGCGGGCACACCAAGGCGATGTCCGAGCGCGATGGTTGACGCCGCGCTGTCGCCGCTGAGGATGCGACAAGCGATACCACGATGCCACATGGCCCGAAGTGCTTGGAGTGCGTCGAGACGAACTGGGTCGGAAAGCTCGAAGATGCCCATGGTTTGTCCTTCGCGACGGAAGCACACGACGCTCGTGTCGGCTCGAATGTCGTGTGGCACGCTTTCGCCTGGTTCTGCGGCGGAAACTTCGACGAGCACGCCACGCACCATGCCGAAAACGCCGTTCGGGCGAACGACGGGCGGTTCGTCGAGCACCGCGGGCTCGACGCAGATGGCAGCGAGATGCCGCGCGATCGCCCGTCCCACGGGGTGCGTCGCCGCTGCTTCGAGCGCAGCCACGTCGGACAGCATCGATGGTTCAGCGGAACGTAACCAGGACAAACGGACGACGTACGGCGCGCCGGCCGTGAGCGTGCCCGTCTTGTCGAAATAGGCGAAGTCGACCCCGGCGAGCGTTTCCAAAGCAGCGGCATCCTTGATGACGACGCCTGCGCTGCGCGCTCGCATGACGGCGATGATGCGTGCGAGAGGAAGGCCAACGACGAACCCAGCCGACGATGCGCCTGCGAGTACCGCCACGCCTGCAAGGAGAACCCCAGGCTGAATCGGCCCTCGCAAAAGCAATGCGTGCACGATGCACGAAAAAAGCGCGAACCAGATTGCCGCAACGAAGAGCGCGAGCGCCGCGACGCTCTCGAATCGTCCCCCTTCGCCGCGCAACGCATCATGCTCGATCCGCGCCGCCGTGTTTTGAACGACCGCATCCACGGCCGCCGACGACTCCATGCCCCCCAAGTGCTCGATGCGACCCGTCACGGATGGTGACGCGAGCCGCTCGCCGCGCGCGAGCATCTGGCCCGAAGCGCGATCGACGATGGTCCCTCCGGGCACGGCAACGCGCGCGGGGACATCGAGGCGCATGTCGAGAGGCGCAACTTCTCCGGCAACGAGCCTGATGCGATCACCCGGTGCAAGCACCGCGCAGGGGACGACCACGTCACCTTCACGCGGCGTGACACGGCGAACGCGTGCGTATCGGCCGCGCACCGCGCGATCGATGTCGGCGAATGCGCGACGAGCGAATGCTTGGTGCACGTAATGACCGAGAAAGGCAAACCCGACGATGGCACCAGCGGTTTCGAGGGCGACCAGGATGGTGGCATCGGGCCTATCGCCGAAACGAGCGAGGAAATTCGGCGTCATCACAGTGGTTCCGTTGCCGAGCACGAACCCGGACAAACCCACCATGAGCGCGACGAGTGCTGCCCCGAGTGCGACGAGCTCGCTGCTGACGATTCCCTTGCGTGCAAACGCAGCGGCTCTAGTCATGAGCGGGGGCGCGGCGACCAAAATGAGCAAGAGCGCAAATACGAGCTCGATCCACACGAGCTTTGGTGCGACTCGAGCGGGCTTCCACAACGAAAGAGCAACGAGATTTCCTACCAGTGCGAGGACGACGCCGAGCCGCGGAGCATCGAACCACGCGCGCTCGGCAGGCGGCGCGCCCGATGCCGGCGAGAGCCAATAACCTCGCAGCGCCATGGCCAAGACAATCTCGCGCTCGTGCGTGACGCGCTCGTCGTAACGCACGCTTGCAGTTTCGCGCGACAAACGCACGGCTGCTGCGAGCACACCGGGCAACCCTCGCAGCGTTTCCACGGCGCGCCGAGCGCAGTGGCGACACACCAAACCTTCGATGCGAAACGTGCTATCGCGTCTCCAATCGAGCGCGGACGGGCCGTCGTTGCGTCCCTGGTGCGACGGGCCGGGGGTAGACGTGGTAAACCCGTGAAATTGCATTTTCCGCGCCCCACCCGGCTTGCCTACGGTGTTTGCGGAAAAACGCTTGCGAAGTTCGGGCCGAGCGGCGTGCGCACTTCGTGCACGCCTGGGGGAGGGGATCGAGCAGCGTGAAGACTACTTGATGTAGATCTGCGCCATGGCCAGGCCGGCGCCGCGCGTCGCCTTCATGATGATTTTGCCCGGGCCACCGACCGGGAGCGCGTTCTTGAAGCAACCGCTCGACTTGCCGCCCAACACGGCCGTGCCGCCCTGCGTATTGTCTTGGGCGAGAACTTGAGGCGGAAGCGGTGCCGGGTGGAAGACGAGCTGAACGTCGAGCTCCTGGACGCCCATGCTTGCGCCGACGACGGAGTAGCACTTGCCTGCCTGAATGGTGAATTGCTGCTCGAGCACTTGACCTTCTTGGAAATTGCCGGCGAACGGGGCGCCATCGGGCTGCATGCCTTGGACTTCGCCCGCTGCGAGCTGCGTGAGGAGAGGCTGGAGCGCGGCGGCTGCAGGGACGGCGATGGGCGTTGCGGGGCTGCCAGTTGCCGCTCCGGTCGTGCCGGGCATGCCCGGGTTTGTCGGGGCCGTCGTCGTGGCCGTCGTCGTGGGCTGCGTGTACCCGCCTGGCGGCGGCGCTGCCGTGTTGGCGGGGGGCGTGTACTGCCCGTACATGTTTTGGCTGGACGGGTCGTTCGGGTCCGGCGTGGATTCACCGCAGCCACAAACAAGGGCGAGCGTGGCTGCGGGGACGATGAGGAAGTGGCGCATTCTATGGGCTCCTTGCGAGATTCGAAGTCCGCGGCACAAGGCCGCACATCGTTCGAGCGCACGGCCGCGTGCGTGTCCGGCGCTCGCGCTGAAGACGTATGAGTTGACGATGTACTTACACCGAATTCGTGCTTGGGGGTGAAAGGAGTTCGTCGTTTGTTGAGCGCCGTCGCGCGTTACGTGGAATTATTTCGGGTTTTGGACGCAGCAGCCCGTGATGCAGGACCAGCCAATTTCACAGAGGTCCTGGCCGGGCAAACCGCAGGGCTGCACGCCCTCGGGGCATTGCGGAGGTGGCATGCCCGCGTCCGTCCCGCTATCAGGCGTGCCGCTGTCGGTTCCGCCATCGGGCGGCGGGGGCGGGAAACACTCGGGCGGCAGGTCACTCACGTCCTTGCCAATGCAAAGCTCGCACTTGCCGCACCCGTTGTAACACTCGTTTTTGACCGGCGTACACGGTGCGCACGCTTTGTCTTGATCGGCCGTGCCGAGCTTGTCGATGGTGCAGCTAAAGTTGCCGTTGCCGTCTTCGGTACCGAGCCAAACCGGCCCGTATTCCTTGCCGTCCTTGTAAAGGAGGCAGCAACCGAAACAGTCGCAACCGTTTGGCGTGAGGCTGGGACAGATCGATAGGCAAGTATCCGGTTGCTTGTTCAGCAGCTCGTCGCACGTCAGGTTTGTCCCCGGCGTCTTCGCATTCTCGTTGTATGCGCACTTGGAGCCAGCCCAGGGTTCCGGATAGTAGTTCGGAGGGACAGATAGCGGATCACATTGGTGATTCCAGTAGCAGCCGTCGTTGCCTGAGCCGGAGTTCGAATCCCAGTAACAATCGACCGTGCAATCAGGACCGTCGCCGCCGGGGATGCCGAGGTTCAAGCCGCTCTCGGTGTTGTCGCACGGGCCGAGGCAATCCGGATCCTGCCAATCCGTAAGACCGTCCATGTCATTGTCGATCGTGTCACCGCATTGGTACGTCTGGTTGACGCATGTGGACTGGACAAACCCTCCATCCATACCGCTCCACGCTCCAGCTCCATCGGTGCCCGCGTCGCCGGCCGCACCGCCTGCGCCGCCACTACCTCCGGCCCCGCCATCGCCACTGCTGCTTCCCGATTGCGTCGTGCCGCTGCTCGACGTGTCGCTCGTGTTGGCAGTATCGCTGCAACCCGCAGCAATCACCGCCGCGATCAGGGGACTTGCAAGGAGCAGGCACAAAGCACTTTTCGAGAACGACAGCATCAGAGGTCTCCTTGGAATCAGGTTGGCCACGCGCCAGCGACAAACCTGCAATAAGCTTCGAAGGGCGTGTCGAACAAATGTAATCGCACAATTCGAGCCATTGGTGGGCTTCATTCATGCCTTTTTCATGCGCCGATCATTCGTCGCTCACGATTTCTGTCCTGCACGACTGGTCAATCGATTGACCAGTCGCAGTGACCACGACGTACGACAAAGGCCGCAATTTCCATATGTGAATGCAATCGCACACCCAATAACGACTTCGCCCAAAGCTCAAAAAATGGTTTGGCACGAACGGTCACGGGTCAAGCGCACACGGCTCGACGATCCCTTCGTGCATCGTCGCGAAGTTACGCTACGTTAGGGACCGCCGAAGGTGCGACATGAGTGACGTCAATCGAAGAATCCAAGAAATCGTCGATCAAAACCGCGTAGTGCTCTTCATGAAGGGCACCAAAACGTTCCCCCAGTGCGGATTCTCCGACCGCGCCGTGAAAATTCTCCAAGCCGCCGGCGCCGACTTCAAGGACGTCAACGTCCTCAAAGACCCGGACATCCGCCAAGGAATCAAGGAATTCTCCAACTGGCCCACGATTCCGCAAGTCTACATCGACGGAAAATTCGTCGGCGGCAGCGACATTCTCGCGGAGATGCACCAGTCCGGCGAGCTCCAAAAAATGCTCACCAAGTGACGCTCGATTCAGCGACGCGCCTGCTCGAGTGCTCTCGTCAAGACCGCATCGAACATGGCCTCCGTCAGCCGACCCGTCTGCGTGTTCTGCTGACTGACGTGATAACTGCCAAATAGCCAAGCCTTTGCAGCAGTTCCGCGAGGATCCGGAATCTGCGCCGACCCTCCATGGGCAAACGGCGGAACCTTGGCGACCACAGCCGCACGATCCAGCGCTGCTTGCTTGGACAAACCGACGATCGCATCGTAGCCAATTTTTCCAAGAGCCAAGAAAACTCGCGCTCGTGCCAGCAGCCGAAGCTCGGCCAACAACCAGTGTCGACAAGCCTGGAGCTCGCTCGGCGTCGGCTTGTTGTCCGGCGGCGCGCAATGACAGGGAGCCGTAATGAAAACGCCGCGGAGCTCGAGTCCGTCGTCTCGCGCGACACTCGAAGCCTGCGACGCCACGCCCGCTCGGTGCAACGCGGCGTAAAGAAAGTCGCCCGAGCGATCTCCAGTGAACATGCGTCCCGTGCGATTGGCACCGTGAGCTCCCGGCGCAAGACCCACCAGGACGAGCGTCGCGTTTGGATCGCCAAACCCTGGGACAGGACGACCCCAGTAGACTTCGTCACGGTACGCGCGACGTTTCGTCGCCGCTACGCTTTCGCGCCACTCGACCAGACGCTCGCACCGTCGGCATTCGACGAGCTCGTCATGAAGAACCTGAAGCGATGGGCGCTCGACACTCATGCGCTAGTTTGCAACGACGAACTCACGGGTGCACGTTCCGACACGGGGACTTTCGTTTCCCGCAATTGCTCGCCGACCATCATGCCGGCGACGATGCGGTCCATGACGACATCGAAACGAACCCGCTGAAATCGAGCGCCGCTCGCAAGCCAGTCCGTGTGACCGCCAGGGCCTGGAAAGTGACCCACGATGTCGAGATGGTCGGCTTTGCCGACCCAGATGAGATCGCCCCAAATCTGTGAGCTCAACGGGACGACACCGTCGTTCGCGCACGGCTCGATCACCTCGCCCAGCATCGCTTTGAGTTTGGCCTGCGCAACTCCATCGGCAGGCGCACAGGGATAACGCTGATCGATGCGCGCCGTGAGGTTGTAAAGTGCCGTGAAGATGGCGGCGCTCATCGCGGCCCACGGCGAACGCAGCGCTGACAGCCAATCCTTCACGGCATTCTGCGGCGCGTACGTCGCGACCGATTGATAACGAACGCCAGGCCGATCCTCGACACCCGCTTGGAACATGTCCATCGCTTCGGGCATGAGCTGCACGATCGCGCCCTGATCCTCGCGCAAGAGATCCAACCACATGCGCAGCTCGCGGCTCGATGCCTCGTCGAGGACCTTCGCAACCGCATCGACCGATCGATTGATGAGGTCGAGCTCGAAGTTCCCGATCGACAAACGCCCAAACGCCGCAACGAGCGCAGACGTTGCAGCCAAGGGCGGTGCACCGAGCTTCAGGGCGGTGACGGTGAGCGCCGAAATCGCATAAAGCATGCGTTGTCCGCTGACGGTCGCGAAGAACGCGGCGAGCGGAGTGCCGTAATGCGGCGTGTTCATCGTCGTGACGGACGCAAGGCGCGGGAGCCACGATAGGTCGCTCGCGCTGACACCGGGAAGCCGTGCGGTTGGCGAAGCAACGAGACGTGCATCGAGCCCGCCTGTCGAATGACCAACGATGTGAATCGGCGATGCGTCGTTCCCGGCCGTCGTGGCAATCATCCGCGCGAGTTTCGCTGCACGCCGACAAACACTCGCGGTCGGATGCACGTCGCAAATGTGAACCGACACCGACCTGCCACGACTGCGAAAGCGCTCTTCCAGCGCCACGACGAGGTGCTCGAAGTACTCGAACGAAGCGAGGCGCGCGAAGCCAAACATGCCGGGCGAGAGGTAGATGTGCACTGATGACGCCATGTGCTTCGACTGTACATCGAGCTGGCTCAAATGCTCATCGCCGTGCACGACGTCGTACGAAGGCTACGCAAGCGCCCCCGAGCAGCAGCGCGAGCGGCGGGACAGGCTCGTCACTGCTTGCCGTGCGACAAGCACACCCACCCAAAGCTCGAAACGCAGGCGGAGGTGGAGGTTCCCGGCAAGCATCCTCCGACAGCGGAGCGGCGGCTTTGCGCAGGACGCCCTGCTCGAGCGGAGTTGCGAGGTTGCCCGTGTTGCGGTTGTCGTGATGGAAGCTTTCCCAAGCAATCACGCCGTCGGTGCGGCCGCGCGTGCGCCACACGTATAGGAAACCGCTGCGCGTACCGACGGCCAACTCCAACGAACCATCGTCGTCGAGGTCGCCAACGGCAGGCGTGCCGGCAATCCACTGCCCCGTGAACTTGGGAAAACCCGAAGGCTCGCGCCCGCAGCCATCGTATGCATGCAAAAGATATCCGCTGCTGCCGCCGATGATTTCAGGGTAGTCGTCGCCATCGAGGTCCGCGATGGCGTGATCTTGGAGAGAGCTCCAACCTTCGGACAAAAAGGGCGATCCTGGAAGCATGGCGCCGGTTGCGCCGCTCCATGCTGCAACCTGATGATCACCTCGATCGTCGGGTTCGTCGCCACGCAAGCGATCGACGAGCGACGCCGAACCACCGGCCGTGACGACGTCGTTCTCGCCATCTTGATCGATGTCGCCAACCGCAGGGCTCGAGAGCAGTCCAAGCATCGTGTTCGGCTGCGGTACGCGCGAAAACGGACCAAAGCGGTCGGCTGGATCGAAACCGCGAATCGTTTTGGCCCCATCCATCGGATCGGGATGTTCCGGAAGGGCAAACTCGGGAAGCGCTCCGAACGTGGCTTGTGGGCCAGGTTTGGAAGGTAAAACAAAAGGAATGCCGCCGTTGCCATGAGCAACCACCGCCGCTGCTGCCCCGAAACGGGCGATCACGGGCGAGCTCGTCAAGCCTTCGGCAAACAGCGGTGCGATGTTCGACGACGTCACCGTCACGGGCCAGCCTGCGAGCACGGGGCCGAATGGAGCGGTCATGCCCCGACCATCGATGACGTAGAGCGCCCCGAAGTGTCCCGCTTGCCCAACGCGCTCGCTCGAGCCGACGGCGATGTCGACGATTCCATCATCGTTCATGTCCGCCACGGCCGGTGTCGTCATGATGCGGCTGTGCACGGGCTTTTGTCCGGCGCCTGCGAAGTTCACGGCCACCGGAAAACCAGGCACGTCATTGCCTGCTTCGTCGAAGGCGTACACGTGCCCATCGAAAGCAGCTTGGACGATGTCGAGTTTGTCGTCGCCATCGAGATCGACGAGCACAGGGGACGCAAATGCGCCGCGAGCGATACGGTTTGTCTCGTCCATGCAAAGAGCCAGAGGTGGACCCATGGAAGGACTCTCGGGACACGATGGAACGCGCGGCAACGCCTTGGGAAAACCAGGCCGAGACGAACCGTCGCTCTGGATGACGTAGATTGTCCCGGCAAACGACGACGCAACGATCTCGACGGTGCCGTCACCATCGAGGTCCGCAATGGCGGGGGCGTTGATGAACCCTTCACGCGCGACGTCGACGCTCACCGCTCCCGATGTATATCCCGGCGCTGTCGTATAGCTCGGAATGCCGGGAGGGCTCGAGGAAGCGAGGCCATCGACGATGTTGGTTTGGAAAGGAAAACCAGGCAGAGGGGTAGGACCAACCTTCGTGAGCGCAAAGGCATGGACGAAGCCGCCACTCGTGAGCACGACGAGATCGCGCACGCCATCGCCGTCGATGTCCGCCATCTTGGGGCTCGATTCGATGCTGTCCCCAAGTGCGACCGGGAATCCTGGCGCAAGATCGGGATCGGTGTGCACGAAGTAGGTGCGACGCGTCTCGCTGGCGACGTCTCCGACCGTGCCTCCGTAATGCGCAGTGGCTCGCACGCGAACCGTGATGGCGTGATCACTCGGCGGATGCAGCGCTTCCGAGCTGCCCTCGATGAGCGCAGCTACATGGCGCACGTCGAGCAGCGCGAGCGGCGTCGCGTCACCGACTTTCGTCGTGGGGTCGATGTTGTCTTGTGCGGCGATGATGTGACCCTCGAAGTCTTTCTCGCTCGGCTCGACACCACTCGCCCATTCGACGACGTAGTCATAGGCGTTTGCCCGCGGCGCAGCGATCAACCCGTCGATCGCAATCGGGCTCCCCACCGCGTCCGCGTACAGCGCCTCGAACCAACGTGGCGACGTAATGTTCACTTCCGCAGGGATTTTCTTCGCGACGATGGCTTCGAGCACGCGGCTCGCGTTGATTCGTCCGTACCCAAAACGTTCATCGAACCCGTATTGCGAATACTGGTAGGGCGATCCTGCAACGCGCGATTCCGCCACGTCGACGTCGTCAGCCGTGTTCAAAAGCAGCGCTTGCATCTCGCCCGCCGTCAGACCCGGCGTGGGCCCGTGTTCGAGCGCCGTGGACGCCATGAGCCCAGCGATGCCCGCGACCGCTCCGGCGACGCCGCTCGTGCAGCTCGGGCTCGATGCCGACAAGAAACCCTGGCCGCCGTAGTGCGCGCACGCTCGCGCATCGAGGAAGCTCTGGGACGACGCGGCGTTTGTCCCATCGTAACCCAGAGCATGCACCACAAGCGTGTGGTTGCTCGTGGCAGGCATGTCGTTTTGGCGCGATCCAACGTGCGACGTGGCCGTGACGACGAGAACGTTTTTCGCATGGGCGTATGCGAGCGCCGCTTCCGCGAAGCGCGTCATGTTGGGCAATTGCAGGGCCGACTGAACGACCTTCGCGCCAGTGTCGGTCGCGTACGTGACGGCTTGCGCGAAGTCCTGCGCATCGGCGGATAGGCCATCGGCCACGCGCAAGGGTAAAACTCTGCAGCGCGGACAAACCCCAGCTCCCGCGATCCCGTTGTTCGTCGATGCGGCCGCTACGGCGGCATCGACCGTTCCATGCCCTGCGCGTGTGTCGTCGAAAGGATTGTTGTCATCCTTCGCGAAGTCCCAACCGGCAATGTCGTCGGCGTAGCCATTGCCGTCGTCATCGATGCCGTCGGAGAAGGCGAGCAGCAGATCGCCCGCATCGATCACGCCGTTGCCGTTGCGATCATCCGCAGGCACGCTCAGGGACTCGGCGTAGTCGGAGATGGTGAATGCGCCGTCGCCGTTGCAGTCGAATCCAGCGAATTCGCCCACACCGCCGCAAGCGGATTGATCCGCATGGAGCGGTTTGTGTGTGGAGAGCTCGCGGTGGTTGATGAAGATCTTGTCGAGGAGATCGGGTTTGTCCCACAAAACGCCGGTGTCGGTGACGGCGATGATGACGCGTGGATCGCCAATCGAGATGCGCCACGCAAGATCGATGCTCATTCCGGCAGCGATTTCGTCTTTGCGGCGAACGATGCCCGCGGCCGCATTCGGCAGAAATCCGTAGTGCGTCCACTGACCGTCGCTTTCCGCGGAAGCGCCGTAGTCCGGGTCGTTCGGCCAGTACTTCGGATCGGCGACATCCTTCGAGGTCGCTTCGGCTGGAGGCGGCCAGCTCGCTCGAGCTTCATGACCCGCGAGCGCGTTTGCCAGAACGACGACGGCAAAGAGGCTTCCGCGCGACCTTGTGCCGTACGTTCGCATCGTTTCCTCACGACTCTCTCCGGCCGATCTCGGCAACACACGAGCGTGCTCGGCAAAAATGAACGAGAAGAGCAGGCGGAGAGCAGTTAGAGATGTAGCAGCCAGCGAGCGAGGAGGAAACGGGAGGCATGGGGACCGATCATCGGAGAGGACTGCCACGCGTCGATCACGTTGTGGGGCATCCGTCCCTCGCCGACGCATGCAAGCAGCTCGGTCAACACGCCGTGACTCGTCTCGCAAGGGAAGCGATACAGACTGCACGACAATCCCTGCGTGAAGGCGCGCAGCCGCCATCCGTCGACGACGTCGCATCGGATGTCGCCACGCGCGCGATGCGCTTGCTGCGGTCGCGTGCTGAACGAGTGATCAATGCAACGGGCGTCGTGCTGCACACGAACCTCGGGCGAGCGCCTCTGGGTACACGTGCCGTCAATGCTCTGACGACATCCGCTGCTGGGTACACCTCGATCGAAATCGATCTCGAGACGGGCAAGCGTGGCCGGCGAGGTGCGTTCGCCGAAGATGCTTTGCGAGCATTGACGGGAGCCGAAGCGGCGCTCGTGGTGAACAACAACGCGGCCGCCGTGCTGCTGATGCTCGGAACGCTTGCCGCAGGTCGATCCGTGATCGTTTCGCGTGGCGAGCTCGTGGAAATTGGCGGCGGGTTTCGTGTGCCCGACGTGATGGCCCGCTCCGGCGCGCGCCTCGTGGAGGTTGGCACGACAAACAAGACGCGCATCTCGGACTACGCTCGAGCGCTCGACGAAGCGCCCGATGCCGTGGCGATTCTTCGCGTGCATCAAGGCAACTTCAGACAAGTTGGCTTCGTCGAACGACCCGATCACGAGGAGCTGGCGAAGTTCGCGAAAGACAAACGCGTCTTGCTGTTCGAAGACCTCGGAGGTGGTGCCCTCGTCGATCTCGAACCGCTCGGTTTGTCGCATGAACCTACGGTCAAAAGTTCGATTTCGAGGGGTTCGGACGTCGTTTGTTTCAGCACCGACAAGGTTCTCGGGGGGCCCCAAGGTGGCGCAATCGTCGGCAAGCGCGACCTCGTGGAGCGATGTCGTCGCGACCCGCTCGCTCGCGCACTTCGCCTCGGCCGCCTGCCGCTCGTCGCGCTCGAAGCAACGCTCGCTTGTTACCTCGAAGGTGACCTCGATGCGATTCCAGCGCTCGCGGCCCTTCGAGCACCAACGCACGCAATTCGTGAACGAGCCGAGCGCATCCGAGACGACTTGCAGCGCCGTGGCATCGCAGCATCCGTCGTCGAGCTGCACAGCGCGGTGGGAGGTGGTTCATGCGCGGAAGAACCGCTCGAATCGTGGGGACTCGTCTTGGATCATCCGCGCCCGGAACATCTCGCGCACTGCTTGCGGACAGGCGCGGTGCCAGTCCTGCCGCGCGTGCAAGAAGGTCGCCTCTTGTTCGACGTGCGCACGATTCTTCCGGGTGAAGACCAAGCGCTCGTCGTCGCGATCGACGATGCTTCGAAGCGTTCGTGACGCTCAGAGGGAATGGCTGAAGTAGCCCATGACTCGGCGGCCAACCTGGTTGCCGAAGGGATGCTGCTGCGCCGGTGCGTCTTCGAAAACTCCCGCGAGCGCATTGAAGACGACGAGCGACACTTCGCCCATCGTGCTCGCGATCGGGAAGCGATAGCCGACGCGGCCATTCAAGAGGAAGTAGGCAGGCAAATCGAACGGCAGAATCCTGACGCCCGAAAGCGTCGCGACCTGCTCGCCCCACTGCTGCGCCGATTGATAGTGGAAGCTGATTTCGCCATCGACGCGAGCCTTCGTGCGGAGCTGGATGCCAGCATTGATCTTGTGCCTGCTCGTGCGTTGATCACCAACCTCGGTACATCCGGCGGGCAATTCCTGGTTCGTGATGTTGAGTGCGTAGTTGGCGAAGATGTCGAGACCCTCGACGGGGTAGACACGAGTACCGACCTCGCCACCAACGACGTGCAGGATGTCGCATCTGTTCTGCCATCCGCCGAAAGCAACGGTGTAGCGGCCTGTTTCGGGATTGAGTCCACCAAGCCCTTCGGCACGGTTCGCGAGCGAAAGGGGACGTTCCCCTGCGAGACGAATGAGGTCGTCGATGCGGTTGTAGTACGCAGTTACTTCGAACTCGAAACGATCGCTCGACTGGTTCAGGTAGCTCGCCTCTGCCGTGATGATGCTCTCGGGTCGAACTTTGAACTCCGGATCTTCGCGACGCAGTGACGACGAAATGAGCTCGACACCCGGAACCTGAAGCTGGATGGGCAGATCGAGGTACGACTCGAGAAACGTCGTGTTACGGAACGCGGTCGAGCCGCTCAAGCGGATCGATTGCGTATCGGTTGGCTTGATGATGAGCGAGCCACGTGGTGAAGCGACGACGTCGTTCAGGTAGGGGACGTAGTCGGCGCGGCCCGAGAGCACGAGCTGCACGCGGCTGCCGAAGTGGATCGCGTCTTGAAGGAAGGCCGAGCCCCAGTTCTCGACGGGCGTGTTGCGCGACAGGTACGTCCAATCAATGACTTTCAGCCTGTATGCGGCGCCGGCGCGAATGCTGTGGTCGACGTTCTTGGGCCACGTGAAGTCCTTGTAGAACTGCACCTCGGCATCCACGCTGTTTTGGTTCGCGACGCTCGGGAAGAGCGTGTGGCCGTGGTAGTCGTGGTTGGCGCTGGTCGTGGCTGCGAAGCGTGCGTAGTAAACGCGGGCGCTGAAGTTTTCGCCGCGGAACATCGCCGTCACGTCGGATGTGTCGAACTTGGCGCGGTAGTCGTTGAACGGACCGATGCCGTAGACATCCAAGTCCGAGCGGGCAAACCCGCCGCCAATTTGAAATTCGCGGTTGCCCTTGAGACGCTGCGCCAAACGGATGTCGACGCGTAGGTTTTCTGCGCCGAGGTTCTGCGTCCTGTCGAATGTCGTGATGTCTACGCGGCCGTCACCCACTTCGCGCGTCCATCGCGGATGCCGCGTGTACCCAACGGATGCGCGATACCCGAAGTCGCCATCGCGTCCCGATGCCCACGCAGAGCCGTAGCCCGCGCCTTGGTCACCAACGCCGAGGCGAAAGCCCGTGCGGCCTTCACCAGGCGCAATCGTGATGATGTTGACGACCGCGGCGAACGCGTTGGCGCCGTAGAGCGCGGAGCCGGGACCTCGCACGACCTCGATGCGTTCGATCTGATCGACGTCGATGCTGAGCGTTTCCCAGAAGGTCGAACCGAGAATGTCGTTGTAGGCAGGACGCTGGCCGTTGATGAGGACCAGGAGCTTGTTCGATAGGCGGCTATTGAATCCGCGCATCGATACGTTCGTGTCACCACCCGTGATTTGCATGACGTCCATTCCAGGCACACGGCGCAGAAGCTCGGGGATGCGCGTGATACCGGACAAACGGATGTCTTGTCGCGTGATGATGGTGGTCGAATTGGGCGAATCGAGCGGGCTTTGCGCGCCGCGGGAAGCGGTGATGACGGTCTCGCGATAGACGTCCTCGTCGCGCGCTGCGCCGACGATGTTCGTGACGCTGTCCCCACCTATTTTGTCATCGCCTGGTTTTCCATCACCAGGTTTTCCGTCGCCAGGTTTCCCATCCGTGGGTTTGTCGTCGCCAGGTTTCCCGTCGCCCGGTTTCCCGTCGCCGGGCTTCCCGTCGCCGGGTTTCCCATCGCCCGGTTTTCCGTCGCCAGGTGTTCCATCGCCTGGCTTTCCATCGCCTGGTTTTCCATCACCAGGTTTTCCGTCGGCGGGTTTGTCGTCACCCGGTTTTCCGTCAGCGGGTTTGTCATCACCAGGTTTGCCCGTGCCGCCGGCTTTGGCTTGCTCGACACGCTTGAGCGCGAGTTTGTCTTCGAGCAGCTTGATGATGCGCGCGGCGCCGCCGCGATCGGCAGGGTCACCAGCGAGGTACTTCTTGTACTCCTCGATGGCTCTCTCGAGTTGACCGGCTTCGGCGTAGGCGCGCGCGATGTTGAATTGAACGTTTGGGTGCGGAAGGATCTCCTGGGCCAGCTCGAGCTCCTTGGCACCTTCGAGGAACTTGCCCTTGTTGAGCAGTTCCATGCCTGTCTTGAAGTGCCGCCTGGCTTCGGTACGTGCGTCGGCGAAGGCTGGCTGAGACGCGGTGAGTGTGACGCCGACGAGCGCAAGTGCCGTGAGTGAACGGGCAAGCGAGCGGCGTAGCGAGGTAAGCATGGAGGGCGCGTCGCGACGCGCGAGTGAATGCGACGACATGGCAATTTCCTCGGGCAAACCCCACTCTACACGAGCGTGTGTCGTGGCTGCTCGTCAATTGCGACGGGACGACGCGGATCGATGAGTGCGGCTACTTATAAGGATCGGGAGCCCACCCGGGCGTCGTCGTTTTCGCGGTGTTTGCAGGGGCGGTGCGGACCACGACGGCATCGAGGGTGACTTTGACCTTGTCGTCGACGGGCGAGACCTTGATGTCCTTCGACTTGTAGCCCTTCTTCGACACGGTGAGCTTGTGGATCTTGTCGGCGGCTGCTTCGGCGCCGTGGAACGGAACCTCGCACGGCGTGCTTTCGCAAAGATTTTGGCCGTCTTTCACGGAGACTGTCGCGCCTGCGGGATCCGTCTCGATGTGCACCACGCGATCCACGACTTTGGCGGGTGTGGTGGGCGCGGCGCTCTTGACGACCGGCGCGACGGATGGCGTGGGCGGAGGCGGCGTGGGCGTTGGATTTTCGCCCGTAGGTCCGCGCGATTGATTGAGCGTGAAGATCACGCCTGCGAAACCCAGAACGAGGACTCCGACGATCAGGAAAAATCGTTTCTTGTCCGCAGGCGGAGGAGCCATGACGATCGACTGCGACCCGGCGAGCGGGTCGGTGATCGTGTTTGGACCGCTGAACCCAAGGGCCGCGGGGCGAGAGCCGGAAAGCGACAAAGACGCGGAAGGCCCGCTGTCGTTCGCCGAAGGAATGCCCGATGGACGCCGTCCAGGTGGCAGCGAATCCCCATCGACGCTCGGTGGACGCCGTGACGGATACCCACCCGACGTGTACGCGCCCGTCATGCCGAGCTCGTCTGCGCCACCTCCGCAACGTTTCAGTGCGCCGAGCAGCTCATCCATGCTGCCGAAACGGTTTTGCGGATCCTTCTCGAGGCACTTGTACACGATGGATGCCATCTCTTCCGAGATGGCGAGGTTTGGATTGTATTGCTCCATCGGCGGCGGCGGATCGTTCACGTGCGACATGAGCGTTCCGACGCCGGGGCCTTTGTCGAAAGGGACTTTGCCGCAAAGCATCTCGTAGAGCATGACGCCGAGCGAGTAGATGTCGGTGCGTGCCGATACGTCGGCTCCAACGATTTGCTCCGGGGCCATGTACTTGGGCGAACCCATGAACAGCCCTTGTTGCGTGAGCTCTTCGGCTTCACCCGTCACGTCTTTGACGAGGCCGAAGTCGAGCACTTTGACGTTGTCGCCTTCGTCGCCGTGCTGCGCGAGCAGCACGTTGCCGGGCTTGAGATCGCGATGCACGACGCCCATGCCGTGCGCTTCGCGAAGCGAACGACATATCTGCCGGGCGATGTGACACGTGCGCGCTTCGCTGAACGGTCCTTCCTGACGAAGCACACGATGGAGCGTCTTGCCGTCGACGAACTCCATCGCGATGTAATAAATTTCGTCGCTTTGCCCGTAGTCGAACACGGTCACCGTGTTCGGGTGGGTGAGCTTTGCGGCGATCGAAGCTTCGAGGAAGAAGCGCTTGTGGAACTCGGGATCGCGATCGCCTTCGTACTTGGGGCTCAAAACTTTGAGCGCGCAAATGCGGCCGAGGGGCGCTTGTTCGGCGCGATAAACTTTCCCCATCCCTCCGCGAGCGATGACGCCAATGATCTTGAACCGACCATCGACCGTCTTGCCGATGAGGGGATCGGGCTGATTGGCGCCGCCCTTCGGCTCTTCGATCGCTTCGGGCTGATTTTCGGCCATTTCGGACATATGGGAACCTGACCGATCGGATTCGGAACGCGCTACGAGCATCGGCCCCCACCAAGGTGTGCTCGAAGCTCGACAAAAAGTCTGCCGATCGAGCGCGCGGGTGTCAATTAACCTGAACAGAGATTTCGTGGATCCGCGGCGATTTGTTTCCGGATCGAGGTTCGTCCGGGCGAAGGGGCAGGGGACGCGGCCCCTTCGTTACCGCGGCGGGACCGGAATCAGGGCAGGCAGATCACGATGCAGTCGCGGATCTCAGGACAGGCGCTCGGCGACGAGCACCCCAACGCCGCGACGGTCGACGATCCAATGGCGGCCTTGCAGCAGGAGGACGTCACGCTTTTCGGGCCACGACGAGCACGGCGTAGTCCGAGGATCGCTTGATGGCGATCCAGATGCGGCCTTGGTCGTCGGTCGTGAAGTTGAACTGCGTGTTCTTGGTCGGACTCGTCATGAACGGTCCAACGGTGCCTTGAGCCACGACCTTGCCACCCTCGATCGCGTATCGCTGTGCGACGGCGTCGAGCCACTCGAACGTCGTCGGGTCCGACGGCTGGAAGACGACTACGCCACTACCGGTGTCATCGGGGGCGACGGCGGCGAGGCTTCCGCCGAAGCCTGGAATCGTGAAGAGGGACGTGCCCATGGCTGCATCGGTCCCACGCTTGACCATGTCGGCCGCGTAGCCGCGTGCTTCTTGTCCCATGTCGCCCAGCATGACGGTGAACACGTTGCCCGCCAGATCGGCTGCGACGGGACCCGATCCCGATCCAAATGTTTCGATCGCAAACGAATCTTTGCACGTCATGTCGCCGTCGGAAACGAGGCGCGGCATGTTGCCGATGGCGCCGCATGCATCGGCAGCATAAAGCGCGTTCGTGCTCGTCGCGTTCTTGAAGATCGGGGACAAACCCGAGTAAACGAGCCGTCCAAGTGGATCCATGCCTCCACCCACGGCAGCGGCCGAGTAAAACCCGTTGATGGGGTAGCGCAGCACGACGCTGGTGCCTTGGATCAGAATGATCTCGCCGGTGACCAACGGATCAGGATTGGTGTAGCTGACGAGCGTCCAATTGAAGAAGGGCAGATCAAGTGCCGAGCCGCCGAAGAAGCTCCCGTTCGGGAGTCCTACTTGGATGTCGAGCGAGTCACCTGTGAGTTTGCCCGTCGTGGCCGAGGGCGCAGCGAAAAACCGAGTCGTGGTGATGAGCCCGTTCATGCCAGCGCGGGTGAACAAAAGTCCCCCGTGACGCCCCCACGTGATGTTCCCAATGAAATGGTTGGGATCATATTCCGCGTCGAACGCGGCGACGACGCAGAACCCCGAATCGTTGATGCTCAAAACATCTGCGTGTGTCGACGGGTCGAGACAACTGCCCGCGCCCCCTCCACCCCCACCTCCGCTGCCGCTGGAGCTCGAGCTGGTCGTGCCTCCGTTGTCGTCGGGTCCGCATCCGAGCACGGCTACGCTCGCGCAAGTGGCCATGACAAACCCGAGTACAAAGCCGCGTTCCAAAGTGTTCGATGTGTGCTTCATGATGTTTTCCGCTGCGGGCGTCACACCGGCACCCATGAATGGCCGTAGGCTGTGACCGAGCGTGCCGTCAAGGCCTCATGACGTCGATGCATGACTCACTACGTTTGGGGTTGGCATAGGTGGAGAACGAGGTTGGGACATGAGGTGAATGTGTGAGGAAGTATCCCGGCAGTAGCTAAAATCTCTCGGGGCAACAGCAATCGTTTGCCTTGGAGGGGTCGATCATGAAAAGACCTCGTTGCGCTCGTCTCGAAAGTGGACGACGCTTGTGCCAAACCAGCACTGCACTCGGGGCCCTTTCGGTAACGAGTCGGTCGACCATTCCTCGTCGTGACCACAAGAACTCCTCCCCCCCCGATCACTCCCGGAACGATTGTCAACGATCGTTACGAAATCCGACAAAGCCTCGGCAAGGGTGGCATGGGCGAGGTCTTCCTCGCCTTCGACCGGTCGACGCAGCAAGAGGTCGCGCTGAAGGTCGTTCGCGAAGAGTCGCGCATGCCCGGCGATGACGAAGCGCTTCGTCAGGAGCTACTCCTCGCGCGATCGGTCAGCCATCCAAATGTTTGCCGCGTGCACGATCTCGCGCCGAGCCCTTGGGGTCCCATCCTCGTGATGGAGAAAATCCCTGGACAAACCCTGCACACGCACATTCGAAAGAAGAAAGCACAGGGTGGCTACAGCGCCGACGAGTTCCGCAAGATCGCGTTCGAGGTGTGTAGTGGCCTCGCCGCGATTCATGCCCAGAACCTCGTGCATGGCGATCTCAAACCGGGCAACGTCATGGTCAGCGAAGGGCGCGCCGTGATCCTGGACTTCGGCTTCGCGCAGGAACGTGCTCGTACGTCCGCGCGTCGTCCCGGTGCTCCGCCCGATGGCGGAACGCCGAACTACATGTCGCCCGAGCGTCTTCGAAACGGTGGCGCAAGCGACCTCGACGATGTCTACGCGATGGTGTTGACGCTTTGGGAAATGTGGACGTGCCGCGTTCCCGAGCCTGGATACAAACCGCGCGCTCGTCCGATGCGTCAGCAGATCATGTTCGACGTGCCGTCGGGTTTGTCGCCGGATGAGACCAAGCAGATCTTCCGCGGAATGAACGAAGATCCCAGCATGCGGCCGCAAGCGCGCCACATGCGGTTCTTCAATCCGACTCAGCTCACGACGAGCCCCATTACGCTCCCGCGCGAACGCCTCGAACCAGGCCCGCCCCCAGGTCGCGCGCAGACGTCGAACTTCACGCCCGGCGCGCAGTCGCTGCTGCTCACCTACGCGACGAACGCGCCCGAGATCGTTGGTCAACTGCTTCCTTTGGACAAACCCGTCTTGAACCTCGGACGCCGTGCCGATCAAGACTTGGTGATGCCCGAAGCGACGGTCAGCGGACAGCACGCGCTCCTGCGTTGCAACGGCGGATCGTGGACGGTCGAAGACCTGGGCAGCACCAACGGCAGCTATTCCGAATACGGGTTCGAGCGGAAAAACCAGATCACCTTCATGCACGGAGGTGAAATTCAAGTTGGCGAGTGCCGTTTGAAGCTCGTCAGCTTCGCGCCCGAATCACCCGCGCACAAACGCGCCCGGCAGTATCTTGCCAAACGCGATGGCCTCACCGGCTTGCTCGTGCGCGAACACCTCATGAAGGCCATCGACGAAGATGGTCTGTTTGCCGAGTGGGCCGAGGTGAGTTTGCAAGTTGCGCGCTACGAGCTTCGTGGCCCGAACCGCCAAGTCAGCGAGCGGCCCACGATCCTCGAAATGCTCGCGCTGCGAAAGGCCGCTCAGCGCGTCGTCGACCTGACGGAGATGCTCATGCTCAGCCTCACACCGGTCGTTGCGGGCCGGACGGGGCCGCTGAAGTTCGTCGTCTCCATGGTCGGCCATTCACTCGAAGAATCCAGGCATGTGGTCGAGCAAGTCCTCTCGCAGGTTCAAGGAACTTTGCCCGAGTCGCTGGAACTAAGTGCCACCATCGTGAAGGGCGAGCCGGGACGACCGGCTCATACCCTGCTCGATTAACCCCACGTACGGGCGACGATGAATCGCTCCCCGCTATCGTCGAGCCCTCCGTCCCAACCGTCTCCGTACCGGTATCTCGGTCGCGGTGGTGGGGATCGTCCCGTCCGAGTGCAGATTATCATCGCGCTCGTCGCGGGCATGATCCTCGTTGCCGTGCCTCTCTACCTCTGGCGTAGGCCCAAGCCCGAATCGATTCCGTCTGCAGACGCTGCCGTCGCTTCCGATGCAGGTGTCCCAGACGCCGCCGCTCCGCCTCCCGTGTTCGTGATCGATGCAGGTCCGCCGCCCGTCTCCTTGTCTCCCTTCAAGACGATTCGCTGCCAGAATCCAGGTCCAGGAAAGACGGCGCCCGAGCGATGTGATCACGTGACGTTCTTCGAAGATAGCCTCGCCCGCGCCATCCGAGAAAACACAGCGTGCGCGCCAACGGGAAAGAATCCGATAACTGTCAGCTTCGTCTTCGAGTTCGACTTCAGGAGGAAAAGGACAAACCTCTTTTCCGGCAAGTCGTCATCGGTCAAGAAAGAAAAGCTCAAGGGGCTCCTCCGCTGCGTGACGCGCGCGATGCCCAAGCCAGACTGGCCTGCGATTCCGCATCAGTACGTGAAGTACAAAATCAACGTCACCGCAACGTACCCGCCGGTCTCGGACAAACCCTCGCTCTAATCCTTCTCGTCGCCACCTCGAATGCTCGAGCGCAAGGCACTGACGCCGACGCGCTGCCGCGGCCCGTGTATTCGCCGTACGAGCGGCAGACGATGTCGGACTATCTCCGTGAGCATAAAGCCACGGCGGATGAAGAGGCCGACGGCAAGATCATCGAAGGCATCGACGTCGTGGCGCTCGATGTGATCGAGCAGCGCGATCCTGCGCCGAACTTTCTGAACATCTTTCACGCGCGCACGCGCAGCTACGTCATTCGCCGCGAAATCTTGCTCGAACAAGGGCAGCGATTCCGACAGGACTTGGCGGACGAAACAGCGCGCAACTTACGGGCGATTCCGCAGTTCTCGTTGGTGATCGTGTTTGCGGTGCGAGGCAGTGCCCCGGATCGAGTGCGTCTCGTCGTGGCGACCAAGGACGTATGGAGCTTGCGGCTCAATTCGAACTTTCGCTTTGCCTCGGGCCGGTTCGAATACTTGCTGGTCCAACCGAGTGAAGAAAATTTATTCGGCACGCATCACGCGGCGTCGGTCAATCTGTACCTTCAGCCGGAAACGTTCGCGTTTGGTGCGCGCTACACGATCCCGCGAGTCGGGGGCAGTCGTTTGCGCCTTCGCGCCGAGGCGAACTTCGTGCTCAACCGAGAATCCGCGCAGCCCGAAGGATCGTTCGGAACGCTCACGTATGGGCAGCCGCTCTTCTCGACGCGCGCGCCGTGGTCGTACATGGCGGAGGTCGGTTGGCGATACGAGATCGATCGGCGTTACGTGCGTGGGCAAGTGGCGCTCTTCGATGCGAAGTCGACCGAAGCCGCAGACGACATTCCGTTTCGGTATCGCGCCGATGTGCTCAGCGGTTCCTACCGTGTCGTACGTTCTTTCGGCACGCTCACCAAGCACGACTTTACGCTGGGCATCGAAGCGAATCGTCGAGTGTATCGTCCATTTGATTTGTCCTCATACGATCCGCTCGCAGCTCGTGAGTTCGAATCATTTCTTCCCCGGAGCGACACGCAGATTGGGCCGTTTGCTCAGATGCGCGCGTATTCGACGCGCTTCATGCGCGTGCTCGATCTCAACACGCTCGGCTTGCAGGAAGACATACGCGTCGGGCACGACATCTACGTTCGCGTATATCCGGTCTTTCGCGCGATTGGTTCGAGCAGAAACTTTTTCGGGTCGATGGTCAGTGGGAGCTACACGGTGCCGCTTGGGGATGGCATGGCGCGCGCGTATGCCGAGGCGATCATGGAGGTCGAGCCGGAGCGCGTGGCCGATGCCTCGATCGATGTGGGCGCTCGGGTGCACAGTCCGCGCACTCCAATTGGGCGGCTCGTGTTCGACGCGCGTGTGCTTCATCGGATCCGCAACTACATGAACCGTCGAACGGTGCTTGGTGGAGACACGCGTCTGCGTGGGTATTCGACGCAGGCGTACTTCGGAGCGGATGTGGTCTCGTTGAACGTCGAATTTCGCACGCGGTCGATCGACATCTTGTCGGTACAAACGGGGGCAGTTGCGTTTTGGGATGTGGGCGATGCGTTCGATGGGTGGGACGAGATGCGGATCAAGCACGGTGTCGGCGTGGGGTTACGTGCTGTTTTTCCGCAATTTTCGCGTGATGTTTGGCGAATCGACTGGGGTATTCCTCTCACGCGTTCTGCGGCTCCGAACGGCCCATTTCCGGGCGAGTTCGTCTTGACGTTTCTGCACGCGTTTCCGATGCCCGTGGTCCCGCTACGCGACTTTTGACGTCCTCGCTGCTACCTTGTCCGTCCCCATGCGCCTTCTGCTCGCTGACAAGATGGACGCTCGTGCGCTCGAGGAGCTTCGAGTGCTGGGTGTCGAGATCATTTCTCGTCCGGATTTGACGAGTGCCACGCTGCCGTCGGCGCTCGATGGCATCGGTATTTTGGTCGTGCGATCGACGGAAGTGACGGCGCAAGCCATCGAAGCTGGGCGTCACTTGAACTTGATCATCCGGGCTGGTGCGGGCGTGAGCAACATCGATGTTGCTGCTGCGAGTGCGCGAGGCATCTACGTGGCGACGTGTCCCGGCAAGAATGCGATTGCGGTGGCCGAGCTGGCGATGGGTATGATCCTCGCGCTCGATCGGCGCGTGGTCGATGCGACGAATGATCTTCGTGCGGGACGTTGGGAGAAGAGCAAGTACGCGAATGCGCGCGGCATTTTTGGCCGGCGCATGGGCATCGCTGGGCTTGGAGCGGTGGGTCGGGAGCTCGTGGCGCGAGCGCGTGTGTTTGGGCTCGATGTCGTGGCCTGGTCACGGTCGCTCACGCAAGCAAGGGCGCAGCGGATGGATGTGGGGTATGCGCGAACGCTCGAGGATCTCGCGGCGCGGAGTGACATTTTCACGGTGCACTTGCCGCTCACGGCGCAGACGCGCGGCATCGTGAGTCGCAGGGTGATCGATGCGCTTCCCGAAGGGGCGACGTTCATCAACACGGCATCGAGTGATCTGGTTGATCACGAAGCGCTCGAAGATGCGGTGGTGACGAAGGGGCTCCGGGTGGGGCTCGATGTATTTCCGGGCGAACCCGATTCGCTTTCTGCTTCGTACGAGCCGCGAATTCTTGGTCGGGGAATCGTTTACGGAACGCCGCACATTGCGGCATCGACCGAGCAGGCGCAGCGAGCGATTGCGATGGAGACGGCGCGCATCGTGCGAGCGTTCTTGACGGAAGAGGACGTGCCGAATGTCGTGAACATTTGTGCGACGTCGCCGGCGCGTTACGCGATTGTTTTGCGCATGCTCGACAAGGTGGGCGTGCTAGCCAATACGCTGAGTGTGTTGAAGCGCCACGGGATCAACATCGAGGAGATCTCGAACACGGTGTTCGACGGGGCGTTGGCGACGTGTACGAAGATGCGGGTCTCGGGGCGGCCGAGCGACGCGTGTTTGAAGGAAATTGCCGCATTCGACGAAGTGCTTCACGTCGATGTCGTGTCGCTGCCGAACCTCGCTTGAGCGTGGTTTTGTGAACACGGGCGGCGTCTGACCTGGGCTGCCTGCTTTCCTGCAAGGTTTGGCCCATGTCCCCTTGCATGTTCGTCTGCATTCGTCTAACGTACGCTCGACAAAACTAGGCGGATCCGCGGAGCCGGATTCCCGTTTTGGGAATCGGCTCTTTTTTTTCGCGCGAGCCATCCGGGTCGCAACGTGACTCGCGCGAGTGGTGGATCTTCCAAGCAACGTCTCGTCGTCGTTTTTTACGCATGCAGCAAGCTCCGAACGAACAATCCAGCAAGGCCGTCATCGATCTCGACCGTATTCGTACGGCCGTAGGTCCGGTGCTGGCTTCGCATGGCGTGTCGCTCGTGGACCTCGAATGGGGCACCGATCACGGCATGTGGACGCTGCGGTTCACCATCGAGAGCAACGAGGCGGCCGCGTCGATGTCGTCGGATCCGGCAGGAGGGGTATCTCTCGAGGATTGTGCCGACGTGTCGCGAGACATTTCGTCGGTGCTCGACGAGGTGGATGTGGTTGCTCATGCGTACAGCCTCGAGGTGTCCTCGCCTGGGCTTGATCGGAAGCTTTGTTCGCCGGCGGATTTTCGGCGATTTCGTGGTAAGTCGGCGCGCGTCAAGCTCGCGCGGCCCGCTCCGGACGGTCAGCGTCTGTTGCGTGGCGAGCTCGTGGAAGCGCCGGAGGACAAGGTTGCCGTCGTCGTGGACGGCAAGCGGATTGAAGCGCCTTACGACGATGTCGTGGAGGCGCGCCTCGTGTTCGAGCTCGCGCCAAAGCCCAAGAAAAGCAAGGGCTCGGTGGCGAGTAAGAGTCAGCGTGCAAAGCCCAAAGGGCAGAACCGTTAGCCGGAGATCAGGAGACTAGAGCAGCATGGCAACGATGGGAGCGTCGCCGGCCGGGGACATGAGCCTCGGAACAATCCTCGACCAGGTCGCCAAGGAAAAGGGCATCGATCGGAAAATCCTGGTGGAGACGATCGAGGCTGCAATTTTGAAGGCAGGCCAGAGCGTTTTCGGTCCGACGCGGGAGCTCGAGGCGCGGTTCAACGAGGAAACGGGTCAAGTCGACCTGTTCCAGTACATGACGGTCGTCGAAGAGGTCGTGGAACCCGAACGCGAGATTTCTCTCGCCGATGTCGAGAAGCACAAGCTCGATGCGACGCTTGGCGAGGAGCTTGGTTTCCAGGTCTTTTGGCGACCTGAAGACACGGACAAAGCACGCGAGCAGGACCGCGAGTTCAGCGACATTTTGAAGCTCAAGCAAGGTCGCACGACGTTTGGTCGCATTGCGGCTCAGACGGCCAAGCAAGTGTTGCTTCAGCGCGTGCGAGACGCCGAACGCGACCTCATCTTCAACGAATACAAGGATCGCAAGGGCGAGCTGATTCGCGGCATTGTCCGACGATTCGAGAAGGGCAACAACATCATCGTCGACATTGGCAAGACCGAAGGGATTTTGCCGTTCCGCGAGCAAACGCCGCGTGAGACGTACCGGCCGGGTGATCGCATCGTTGCCTACGTCAAGGACATCGACCGCGAAGCTCGCGGGCCGCAGGTCATTCTTTCGCGTGCCGATCCACGTCTCGTGGAGAAGTTGTTCGAGGCTGAAGTACCCGAGATTTATGAAGGCATCGTGCGCATCGTTTCCGTTGCGCGCGAGCCGGGGGCGCGATCGAAGATCGCGGTCACGTCGCGCGATGCGGATGTCGATCCGGTGGGTGCATGCGTAGGCATGAAAGGTTCGCGTGTGCAGGCCGTCGTGCAGGAGCTTCGTGGCGAGAAGATTGACATCGTGCCGTTCGATCGTGATCCGGCGCGGTACGTCATCGCGGCCATTCAACCGGCCGAGGTGCACAAGGTCATCGTTGATGAAGCCGATGGGCGGATGGAGCTCGTCGTTCCGGACGAGAAGTTGTCGCTCGCGATTGGTCGCAAGGGGCAGAACGTGCGTCTCGCAGCTCAGCTCACGAACTGGAAGCTCGACATCATCAGCGAGTCCAAGTTCAAGCAGATGGAGGAAGAGGCGATTCACGCGCTGCATCAAATTGATGGCGTATCGGAATCGATTGCCAAGTCGATGTATCGTCTTGGATTCCGCGCACTCGAAGAGGTCAGCGAGGCATCTGTCGAGGAGCTTGCGGCAATTCCAGGGCTTGGTGGTGCCGACATGGCTGAACGCATCAAGGCTCAGGCGGACACGACGATGGAGCGGTTGCGTCAGGAGCGCATTCGTGCGGCGAGCACGCGCACCGAGCCGCTCAGTGATCGAGAGCGATTGATGTTCATTCGGGGCGTTGGAGAGCGAACCGTCGGCCTTCTCGAAGAGGCTGGATACAAGACGGTGGAAGACATTTTGCGTGAAGACGAGGATCGGCTTGCGATTCGCAGCGGGCTTGGCATCAAGAAGGCTCGCGCGATTCGTCAGGGAGCGCGGGACTTCGTCGACAGTGAGCAGAAGGTCCTCGAAGCAGGCCGGGCGGATGCTCGGCGTGCTGCGGTGGCGATTTCGGCAAAGCAGGCGTAAGAGGGAGCGGGGTTTTTCACCGCGGGCGTGAAAACGCACGCGGTGAAACGCTGAACGGAGGATGTTTCATCAGGATATGAGGTCTCGAGAAATGCAGCACGAACAAGCGACGCAGGTGGGCGCTCGTCAACCGACGACGTCCCGAGTGCGTACGTGTGTTGGCTGCGGCGAGCGTGTCGAGCTTCAGCGATCGGACGCTGCAGCCGTGACGCTCGTTCGTCTCGTTCTCGGTCCTGGTGGCGAGGTGGCGGTCGATGCGAGCTCGGGTGGATTTGGACGCGGTGTGCACGTTCATCCGAGGCCGCAATGCGTGGAACGTGCCGCGCTTCGCGGCATTGCTCGTGCGGCCAAAGCGAAGGTCGCACTGGTTTGGCAAGACGAACCTGCCATGTCCGAGGCAGACGCTAGTTTGTCCGGGTCTACCAAATCTGGTCTCGTTCCGCTCGAACCAGCGTCGCTTGCACGGGCGATCATCCGGTCGCTCGAACGTCGAGCGCACGGGCTCCTTCTCGCAGCGGCTCGCGCGCACAAGGTTGCGCTCGGTGCGGATGCGGTGACGGGGGCGGTCGAACGCGGTGACGCGGCGCTCGTCATCGTGGCGACGGATGCGGCAGCGGCGGCCGAATTGTCTGCGGTTCGTCGCGCCGTCGCCGACGGGCGCGGGGTTGCATGGGGCAGCAAGCAAATCCTCGCCGCATCGTGTTCTTCCGCGGCTTCCTCGAAACGAATCGAGGGGCTCGGGGTGGTTGCGATGCTCGATGATCGAATCGCTGCGGCGTTTCGCGCGGCAGCCCATGC
The DNA here is from genome assembly GCA_016715885.1 of Polyangiaceae bacterium. Lineage (NCBI taxonomy): Bacteria > Pseudomonadati > Myxococcota > Polyangiales > Polyangiaceae > Polyangiaceae bacterium. Next base: position 199,343 of record JADJXL010000025.1, on the reverse strand, counting down.
GGCTGCAGCACTTTCAAGTTTGTCTTCGGGAACTACGAAGCGGGTTTCTGGCGTGCACATTCGCCGCCAGAAAGCAGGCGATGCTGACGTGGGCGACGGCGTCGTCGATGCGGCGAATGAATCGGAATTGTCGATACTGGAGCGAGGTGCATGAGCAAAGTCCGGGTGTACGAAGTCGCTAAACAGCTCAACATGGATCAGAAGGCGCTGGTTGCGCTCTTCCAGTCCATGGGTATCGGCGATGTGAAGAATTACATGAGCACCGTCGAAACGGATGCCGTCGAGCGCGTCAAGCGTCACCTCGAGCGACAACAGAAGGGCCCCGAGGTGGTTGAAGAGAGGATTCGCCCAACGGTCGTCAAGCGTCGTGCGCGTGGCGCCGATGCAGAGCAACCCGTGGGTCGCGCGGAGAGCGCTGAGCCTGTGCGAGCGCCCGTGCCGCCGGCTCGGTCGTCATCGGTATCGGCTGCGCCGGTTCCCGCTGCACGCTCGTCCTCGCCGACTGCCGCTCCGGTTCCTGCTGCACGTTCGTCTTCGCCTGCTGCTGCGCCTGCTCCTGTCGTTTCCGCGCCTGTCGCTCCTCCGAAGCCGGTTGTCGTGGCTGCTCCGCCCGAGGCGGCTGCTCAGGAGCAACCGAAGCCGCAAGCTGCGCCGACGCCTCCCGCGGCGGTGCCTGTCGAGCCGGTACACGAGCAAGTGCGCGAAGCGGCTCCACCGCCGCAAGCTGCGCCGATTGTCGAGACCGCTCAGCCCAAGGTGCCCGAGCAACCTTCGCAGCCTGCTGCGGCTGAGGTTGCTGCTCCGCCGCCGGCGCGCGAGCCCGAGGCGATCGTCTCGGCGCCCAAACCGCAAGAGGTTGCGCCGATGCCGGCTCCTTCGGCCCCAGCCGCGGCGGCTGCGCCTGCCGAGGAGCCTGTGGCAAAGCCATCTCCGACGCCGGTTCCCGCTGCGGCTACGCCAACGCCTCCGCCGCCAGCCGCGGCCGAGCCATCGCCGCCGGCGCTCGCTGCTCAGCCGGCTGCTGCGGTCGAAGCGTCCAAGGTCGTTGCGTCCGAGCCTCCGCCTCCGGCCGAGGTGCCCGTGCCGGCACCGCGGTTGGCCCAGCCGCCTCCGCCGCCGTCGAAGCCCGTGGAACAGCGCGGGCCGCATGCGAAGCAGGGCGGCGACCATCAAAAGCGCACGGATGTGCACACGCGACCGGCAAGCCATGATGCGTCCAAGGGAGGCGCTTCTGGAGCAGCGCGCCCAGGTCAGCAACAAGGCGGGCGCCCCGCTGCGGCGGCGCAGGGCAAACCTGGTGGTGCGCCGGGCACGCCTGCGTCACGCCAGCAGACGGGCGGCGGCGCGTCGGCTCGACCTGCGCAGCAAGCGGCTTCGTCACCGTCATCTGCCCCGCCTCCGCGCAAACCGTCGGATACGCCGTCGACGATTCCACCGCGATCCACGTCGGCGCCGAAGACCGGCATCGATGTTTGGCAAGGACGCCCAGGCGTACCCATGCCCGCTGCACAACAGCGGACGGGCGCACCGCGCCGAACGACGTACGACCCGCGCGCACAAGCCGCGCAGGCGCGTCCGGGAGCCGGCGGGTTCGGACAAACCGCACGTCCCGCTCAAGGCGGTGCGCAGCGAGGTCCGGGTGGACAGCAGCGAGGTGGTGCATCGGGGCCCGGTGGATTCCGCCAGCGCCCTGGTTCGGCACCGATGATGCAGCGTCGCGGTCCTGCACAGGTCTCCACGCAAGAGATGGCCTCGCACAAGAAGGTTATCAAAATCGAGGAGCAGGTCTCCTTGCAGCAGCTCGCCGCCAAGATGAGCGTCAAGGCCACCGACGTGCTGATGAAGCTGCTCAGCATGGGCATGACGGGCGTGAACATCAACTCGACGCTCGATGCCGACACCGCGAAGATCATCGCGAGCGAGTTTGGTTGGAGCGTCGAAGACGTGGCCGTCAGCGAGACGCAAACGCTCGAAGACGCGACGCGCATCGAAGCTGCGACCGACATGGACTTCGTGACACGTCCGCCGATCGTCACGGTCATGGGCCACGTCGACCATGGCAAGACGTCGCTGCTCGACCGCATTCGCAAGGCGAGCGTTGCAGAGGGCGAAGCGGGTGGCATCACGCAGCACATCGGCGCGTATCGCGTCGAAACGCCGCGCGGCACCATCGCGTTCCTCGATACGCCTGGTCACGAGGCATTCACGGCCATGCGTGCTCGCGGTGCATCGCTCACCGACATCGTCGTGCTCGTCGTCGCTGCCGATGACGGCGTCATGCCGCAGACGCGCGAAGCCATTGCGCACGCACAAGCGGCGAAAGTGCCGATCATCGTGGCCGTCAACAAGATCGACAAACCCGGAGCGGACCCCGAGAAAATCAAGCGCGACCTCGCGAACCTCGGGCTGCAACCGGAAGAGTGGGGCGGTGACACGATGTTCGTTCACGTGTCGGCCAAAGCAGGCACGAACATCGATCAGCTCCTCGAATCGATCATTCTCCAGTCCGAAATCCTCGAGCTCAAGGCGTACCCGAAGCGCCGAGCGAGCGGCACGGTCATCGAAGCACTCCTCGATCGCGGTCGCGGCCCCGTTGCTCGCGTCATGATCCAGGACGGTCATCTCCGCACGGGCGACATCATCATCGCCGGTGGTGCTTGGGGTAAGGTCCGTGCGATGACCGATGAGCTTGGTCGCTCCGTCGGGCAAGCAGGTCCCGCCACCCCCGTCGAAGTGCTCGGCTTGGCCGAAGTACCAAGCGCTGGCGATCCCGTGCATGCCGTCAAGGACGCGAAGACCGCCGAAGAGATCGCCGAAGGCCGCAGGAAGAAGGCATCTAAGTCCCTCATCCCGCAAAGCTCGGCAGTTTCACTCGAGGCGCTCAAGGAACGACTCGCGGAAAGCGATCAGTTCGAGCTGAAGCTCATCGTGAAGGGTGACGTGCAGGGGTCTGTCGAAGCCATCACGCATGCGCTGTCGAAACTCACGACCCAAAAGGTCAAGGTCACCATCGTTCACGCGGGCGTCGGTGGCATCACGGAAGGCGACGTCAATCTCGCCGTCGCGTCCAAGGCGATCATCGTTGGTTTCAACGTTCGTCCTGCCGGCAAAGCAGCCGCGCACGCCGAATCCGAAAACATCGAAATTCGCCTCTACAACATCATCTACAACGCCATCGACGACATCCGCTCGGCGATGGAGGGCCTCTTGCCCGCAACCAAGATCGAAAAGCTCCTTGGTCGTGCGGAGGTCAGGCAGGTCTTCCGTATCGCCAAGAGCGGCACGGTGGCCGGATGCATGGTCATCAGCGGCATGCTGAAGCGCACCGCAGAAGCTCGCCTCATTCGCGACAGCGTCGTCGTTTGGACGGGCAAACTCTCCGGTCTGCGACGCTTCAAGGACGACGCAAAGGAAGTCGCCGAAGGATTCGAGTGCGGCATTTCGCTCGAGAACTTCCAGGACATCAAGGAAAACGACATCGTCGAGTCGTTCGAGATCGAAGAGATCAAGACGAAACTCAACTGAAACCGGGCCAGCAACGCTGGTTTGCCCTACGCAACCAACCCATGAGTCGGCGACCGATGCTCATCGGTCGCCTCGCCGTCGGCGTTTATGTTCGTCGGAGTCTTGAGATTCAGTCTGGATGTTCCGGGCGCGAGGTCCCTAAAGGACAAACGCAGCGTCGTCCGGTCCCTCAAAGAACGCATCCAAAGCCGGCTCAAAGTCTCGATCGCTGAAATCGGCGTGCTCGACGATCCACGACGCGCCACCCTCGGCGTCGCGGTCGTGTCCAACTCTTCCACGGTTTGCGACCAGCTCATGTCGAGCGTCATGAGCATCGCGTCGACGCTGCCCGATGCGGTGCTGACCGACCGTGCTACCGAGATCGTCAGCTTCGGTGAAGGCGGACGCGGGGTCCAGGGCGGTATCGAGCAGATGTTCGACCGTATGGGCGACGAAGACGACGACAACGACGGAGGGCAATCATGAGCGGTATGCGATCGGCTCGAGTGGCGGCGCGAGTGCAAGAAGAGCTGGCCGTGTTGCTTCGTTCGCTCGCGGACCCGCGTTTGCAAGGCGTTTTCATTTCGCGTGTCGAGATGACCGACGATCTGCAGACGGCGAAGGTGTACGTCCGACACGAACAGGCAGGAGAGCTGCCAACTGCTGCAAGGCGCGCGCTGCTCAAGGGATTCGAGTCGGCGAGTGGACGTCTTCGCAAAGAGGTCGCCCGTGCCTTGGCTCTACGCCGCGTACCGGAACTACGCTTCATTTACGACGCGGGACAGGACAGTGCGCATCGTGTCGAGGAGCTTTTGCGCGAGATCCATGCGGACGACGAGGCGCAGAACCGCAAGTCTTGAGGCCTGGTCGTCCCACAAAAGAACCGATTCAAAAGGCCGCGTGATATCGTCTGGTCGTGAACCTGCAGGCCGGCGTTGTCGTCGGTAACAAGATCCGCATCATCCGCCCGCTCAAACGTGGCGGCATGGGCAGCGTGTGGGTCGCGGAGCACCAAACGCTACGCATGCAGGTCGCCGTCAAGTTCATGGCGGAGCGGCTCGTGCAGGATCACGAGTACGTCGAGCGATTCGCGCGGGAAGCCATGTCGAGCGCGCAGATCAAAAGCCCGCATGTCGTGCAGGTTTTCGATCACGGCGTCTTCGACGGTACGCCGTTCATCGTCATGGAGCTGCTCGACGGCGAGGACATGCGTACGCGCATCGCTCGCGCGGGGCCGATTTCCGTTGCGGAAGCAGGGCACATCCTCGTGCAGCTTTCTCGAGCTCTCACCAAAGCGCACGCTGCGGGCATCGTTCATCGCGACATCAAGCCCGACAACATCTTCTTGATGGAGCACGATGGCGAGCCCTTCATCAAAGTGCTCGACTTCGGCGTCGCCAAACATGCCGCGCAAGACGCCGAGCACGACATGACGGGCACGGGGGCGATGGTCGGGACGCCGCACTATATGAGCCCCGAGCAGATCTTGAGTGCACGTCGAGTGGACCATCGCGCGGACTTGTGGTCCGTGGGTGTCGTGATGTACCGCGCGCTGACGGGCAGTGTTCCGTTTCAGGGTGAAACGCTCGGTGCCGTGTGCGTCGCGATCGAGCGTGCCGAGTTCATACCGGCGACGCAAAGGCGTCCGGATTTGCCGCCCACGCTCGACGTGTGGTTTGCCCGCGCGCTCGCACGTGAACCAGCGCAGCGCTTTCAATCGGCCAAGGAGATGGCCGAAGCGTTCGTTGCGGCCGCAGAAGCGGGCGGTCATGCCACGGCTGCGTTTTACCGGCCAGACACGAGCTTTCAGGGTGGGCCCATGCCGTCGGGAGTGCCTGCGGGTTTTTCCGCGCCGCCCCCGGCCGTCGCACCATCCAATCCGTGGGGTACGAACCAGACAAACCTCTCGGTACCCGTCGAGAATGCTCATCGAGTGTCGTCGGCGAATCTCCCAGCACCAACGCCGCCTCTCGTCGCGGGTTCGTCTGCGCCGCAAGCCTCTGCCACGTCGTGGCCATCATGGGACGATGCGCAGCAAGGTCCGCATTTGCAGACATTTCCGGGCTCTTCGGTTACCCATGCCGAACGAAGAGATTCGTCGCGAAAAACCCTGATCGCAATTGCCGTGGGCGCATCGTCTCTCTTGTTGCTCGTCGTCGGTTTGCTCGTTGCGCTCGTCATGGACGACGCTCCGACTGCAACGCCGATCGCGGTGGCGTCTCAGCCGCCCGCTCCAACCGCGTCAGCGCCCGCTCCTCCGGTCGCAACCGCGGAGCCAGCACCGCCGTCGGCGCCCACTGCCTCGGCAACTCCGGTCGTCGCTGTTTCCACTACAGCGCCGCCTCCTCCAAATACCGCTCCCGCCGTCGTCAAACCGAACCCCACGGTGAAGCCGCGGCGAGATCGAGGGTTCTGACGTGGTGTTTCGATTGACAAACCGCATCTGTCTTGGCGCCCTTTTCATCGTTGCCGCGGCGATCGCATCGCCATCTTTGGCTTTCGCTCAGTCGAAAGCGGAAATCGAAATGGCGCGCAACCTCATGGACGAAGGCGACGCGCAAGCCGAGAAGGGCGACTTTCGCGGCGCGCTCCGGTCGTACCGCGCCGCGCACACCATCATGAACGTGCCAACGACGGGCATCGAAGTCGCGCGCACGGAGGCCAAACTCGGCAGCCTCATCGAAGCGCGCAAGGTTGCGCTCGCCATCGTCAACCTGCCCGCGAAGCCGCGCGAGCCAAAGCCGTTCGTAGAGGCACGTGCAGATGCGCAACAACTTGCCGTCGAGCTCGGCGTGAGAATTCCGCAGCTCACGATCGTCGTGAAAGGTGTGCCGGAAACGACGCAGCTCGAGGTCAAGATCGATGGCCGATTGATTCCTCACGACGAGGCACTCGCGCCGCGTGACGTCGATCCCGGCAAACACCTCGTGTCGGTTGCGAAGCAAGGTTCGGAGGCCGAGATCAAGACCATCATGATCGCCGAATCGGAAAAGCTCACGGTCACGTTCGACGGCGTAGCGACTCCCACCGGTTCGGACAAACCAACGCGACGCACTTCGCCCCTCGTCTTCATTGGTTTTGGTCTCGGTGGCGCAGGACTCATCGCCGGCGCCGTGACGGGCGCGTTGTCGCTCTCGCGCGCCGGTGATGTCGAAGCGCTTTGTCCTGGCGGAACGTGCCCGTCGCAAGATGCGCTCGACAAAGCTACGCCCACGAACGATTCGGCTTTCGCTCTCGCGAACGTGTCCAACGTCGCGATTGCCTTGGGCGTCGTTGGAGTTGGTCTTGGCGTAACGGGCCTCGTGCTCTCTGGTCGTGCAGCGAAAAAGCCCGAGGACACGTCAGCCCTTCAGGTGTTCGTCGGGCCAAACGGTGCGCTCCTGACGGGCACCTTTTGACCTGCCCGCGGCGCTTACTTCGCGAGCTTCAAGAGCAGAAACGTACCCGCAGCGATCACCGCGATCATCGCGATGATGATGTAGTAGAGCCGCGTGTTGTCGGGCTTTGCGTCGAGCGGCCGACCGCCGGGTTGCACCGTCGGTGCGCGCGCGGCTCCTGGTGCCGTTCGCCGCACGCGCCACGGCACGGGCGCCTTCATGGGACGAACCCCTGTGCTCGCCGCGTCGTCCTTTTCTTTGGCTGGACCCGGGATGTGCACCTGTGCAGGCGTTTGGGCCTGCGCACTTCGTTTTTTCGGCGCGACCGGCTCCGCCGCAGGCCCGTCATCCGCAGGCCGTTCGGTCGCAACGATAGGCCGCCCAGGCAACGCTGAAATGCGATCCTTGCGCCCAGGCAGCGCCGACACTCGTTCGCCACTGCGCCCAGGCAACGCGGAAATTCGATCCGCCCTTCGTCCAGGCAACGCTGAAATGCGATCCCCGCGCGTCGCTGCTCCCGATGCGTGCTCCGCAGCGCGACCAGCAAACGTCACTGGCCGCTCGCCGCTTTCGCTCAATCCCGCCGAATCGTCCGATGGAGCGCTCTCGCTCTTCACGAGCGACCCTGGTGCAACGAGCGGAAGCGATATCGGATCCGTCGGGCGCTCGGAATTGTCGACGGCCGCTACTGCCGGCGTTTTCGCGAACGTATCGACCGAGGTTTGTCCTGCCGATGGATCCGTCGGCACCGGGCCATCGACGTCCTCGAACGACGACGAGTCCTTTGGCCGCGAATCATCTATTTCAGCGTGCGATTTCCCGGGCGCATGCGCCGTCGGTTTCGTCGTGGGTGCTGGTTGCGATTGCGCCGGTTCGGCAGTCGACTGCCGCAACTTCATGAGCACTGGTGCAGCGATGCGTTGCGTCGGCGCACCGCTTTCTTCATCGATGGCGGTAACGGACGCGACCGCTGCTGCTACGGCTGCGTCTCCATCCACGCGCACCGTCGGTGGCTCCGGTTCGGACTGCGTCGGCGCAGCTACCTCACCGTATCCAGGCGTCTGCCGTGCTGCTGCAGCAAGCGCGCCTTTGGGAAACTTGAGCAACGTAGCTTCCTCGATCGGCGACGGCCCCTGAGGAAACTTCATCAGCGTAGGTTCTTCGCTCGGCGGGCTCACGACGTGCGTGGCAGCCGCTGCTCGTGCGGGAATCTTCTGCAGCGTCGCTTCGAGCTCGTCGTCCGAAATGCCAGGAAGTTGCGCTGTCGGTCGCGTCGGTGGCTCGAGCTGCGGGGCCTCCGAAGGCGGCGGAACCGATGCTTGTTGCTGCTGCTGTCGGGTCTCCGCAGTCAGCTTGGCCGAGACTCGTTCGAGCTCGACGGCAAACGCCAGGGCCGTCGGAAAGCGATCGAGCGGCTCTTTGGCAAGCGCTTTCAGGATCGCCGCATCGAGCTCTGGAGGGATGGGTTGGGGCGCGATGCGTGATGGAAGCTCGGGCTGTTCGAACGCGTGCGCTCGTGTCAGTTCGAGCAACGTCGTGTGGTGATCAAAGGGTCCACGTCCCGTGACGAGCGTGTAGAGCACGATGCCCGCTGCGTAGACGTCGGTACGCCAATCGACTTCTCGTCCGCGAGCTTGTTCGGGCGAGAAGTACCGCGGCGTGCCCATGGCGACGCCTTCTGCGGTCGGAAACGCGAGGGGCAGGGGAGTGTTGTCTCCCGCGACGCCGATGACTTTGGCCACGCCGAAGTCGAGCACTTTGACCGCGCGCCGATTCGAGCTCGCTTCGCACAGAAACAAATTTTCGAGCTTCACGTCGCGATGAACGATGCCCGCGTCGTGAGCAGCCGCGAGCCCCTGCAGCGACTGCCGCACGATGTTCATCGCTTCGAGCACCGGAAGAAACTTTCGTTCCTCCAGCTCTTCGCGCAGATTGCGCCCGCGCAGCCGTTCCATCACGAGAAACGTTCGCCCCTGCGCCGTCTGCCCGAAGTCGGTGACTTGAACCAAGTTCGGGTGCGTGATCTTCGCCAGTGCTTGCGCTTCGATGCGCATCCTGTCGATGAAGTCGGGCCGATTCGCGTGGCGCTCTTGCAATAGTTTGACCACCACTCGTTTGCCGAGGGCAACGTGTTCAGCCTCGACCACATCGCCCATGGCTCCATGCCCGAGCGGCGCGATGAAACGATACGGCGTGCCGTCGAGCAACGTGGCTGGGTGACCCGTTTCCGAGGACGGATGTGCAGTGGGCTTATGCGCCGACATCACGAGCCTCCCTGATACTACGTTTCGGTCGACACTGGGACACTAGGCGCACATGGCCTGCGTCGTTCGGCTTCGTCGCGACGCGTCGTAACGACGAACGACGAAATTGGCCGTCCCAGACGATGGCCAAGCGTTTGGCCGGTTTACCCAACCGCGATGAAACCGCTAATGTCGTGCCCATGGCAGCGGACGAGGAAAAAAACGACGGTGATGGTGCCGTCGAGCAGCAGAGGGCTTCGGGCGAAGGTGACGTAGGGGAGCCTGAGAAGGACGCCAAGGGGAACGATTCACCTTCCGAAGCAAACGCTGACGAGGAATCTTCAGGAGCCGAGGCTGACGAAGGAGCTTCCGAAGCGGGGCCTTCCGAAGACGAGGCTGAAGCAGAAGGTTCCGACGTTGGCGAGGCGCAAGCTGCCGAGAAGGCGCCGGGTGCCGTCGTGCATCCGCCTGGCGCTGCATGGGCCAATGGCCTCGTGCGCGTGGAGCGAGCGCTGACTTGGTTCGAGTCGCGTTTGCTTTTCGTGGCGTTGCTCGGCCTCGTCGTGGGGCTTGTTTTTTGGATTTCGCTGCGTGGCATGGCGTCGCCCGTCGAGTCGGGGAGCGCTGCGGGCACTGTCTTCCGCATGTTTGTCGGGGCCGGCCTTCTGGGGGCGATCGCGCGCGTGTCCGCTTCGCGTGTGTTGAAGCTCGATGAAGTGAAGAGTGCGGGATTGACCATCTTGGGCGTCGCCATCGGCATTGCTGTCGCACCGATGTGGCGGGCCGTTGGTATTGCTCGTTTCGATGCGATTCTCAACTGGTTGCAAGAGGGGTCGTCGCTGACGCTCGTCGGTGGGCTTCGTGGCGTTGCGACTCGTTTGACCATCCTCGTGGCGCTCCTTGGCGCATCGCTTGCTGCGGCGCGATCCAAGCACATCAACATCGATGTCGTTCTGCGCTTCATGCGTCCGTCGTGGCGCATGCCCGTCCACGTCGTCGGAGCCGCGGCCACGGCTGCCGTGTGTTTCATCGCGGCCTACGGCTTTCTCGACTACACGTCGATCGAAGGCTTCGGCCAAAACAAGGACACCACGATGTCCGCGAAGATCGAGGGCATCCGTCGTTTGTCGGCGCAGCATCGGTTCGTCTTTTACAAACAAATCGGCCTCGATCTCCGCACGATGCCCGACGTCGTTTTCAGCGGCGTTCGTTGGGACGCACCAACGCGGATGAACGGCAAACAGTGGAACGCGTGGCTCGCCGAATCAGGTTATTCCGAACACTTCACGCCCGAAGAAATCGAAAGCATGAAAGCCCCGGCAGCGTTCGAAAACGAGCCGCGCGTGCCGATGGCCACGTTGCCGGGTGAGGGCGCAAAAAACGCGCTCGTGCATGACCTGAATCTCATCTGGCCACTCGGCCTCCTGTGGATCGGTCTGCGCGTGATTCTGCGCGCATTGCTCGTGATTTCCGGACACGCATCGGTCGAACCCGACGCCGACGAACCCGATGAAGACGAGCAGCCAACTGCCGACCGAGTCGCGGCGACGGAGGCGGCTCGATGAAAATCCCCGGCGTCCTTCTCGCATTCCTCGCGCTCGTCGGCATGCCGCTCTTCGCGGTCATGGGCGCCATCTCGATCCTCTCATGGCTCGGGACCGACCAAGCCGAACAACGTTTCGTACGGTTCATCGCGGCAAACGTTCTCGAAGAAAAATTTCAAAATTCGCCGATCCTCGTCACGATTCCGCTCTTCACGTTCGTCGGCTACTTGATGGCCGAATCGAAGACGCCCGATCGCATCGTGCGCGCTGCGACGGCCGTACTTGGTTGGCTCCCCGGCGGACTTGCGATCGTGTGCGTCTTCGCGAGCGCGTTTTTCACGACGCTCACCGGTGGCAGCGGCGTCACGATCGTTGCCATCGGTGGCCTGCTCTATCCGGCGCTTCGACAGCAGGGTTATTCGGACAAGTTCACCCTCGGTCTCGTCACCACCGCAGGTGCGATGGGGCTTCTGTTTTTCCCGAGCCCTCTCGTCATGATCTACGCCTTCATCGCCGGCGTGGATGTGACGTTCGCCTACAAGGCGACGCTCCCTCCGGGACTGCTCCTGATGGCGCTCATCTGCGGCTACGCGTTCTACACCGGGCTGCGATCGGACATCCCCCGCGCCAAGTTTGACCTCAAAGAAGTTGCGGCTGCTACGTGGAGCGTGAAGTGGGAGCTCTTCACGCCGCTGCTCGTCGGTATCGGTCTCGGCAGCGGCCTCATGGAGCTCGACGAGAGCGCGGCGGCGGCTGCGATCTATACGCTCATCGTCGAAGTCTTCATCTACAAGGACCTGAACTTCCGCAAAGTCGTCAAGGTCGCCAAGGATGCGATGACGCTGTCCGGCGCGATCATCCTCATCCTCGCCATGGCGACGGCCATGACGAACTACATCATTCAGGATCAGATCCCGCAGGCGATCCTTCAGTGGTTCATCGAGCGTGGGATGAACGCTGCATGGCAGTTCATCATCGTGCTGAACGTCTTCTTGTTCATCCTCGGCATGTTGATGGACGCGTTCAGCGCGCTCTTGGTCGCGTTGCCTCTGCTCATTCCGCTCGCAGCAACGTTCCAGATCAACCCGTTCCACCTCGCCGTCATGTTCCTGTTGAACCTCGAGATCGCCTACGTCACGCCGCCCGTCGGCTTGAACCTGTTCATCTCGAGCTTCCGGTTCTCCAAACCCATCGTCGGCGTTTATCGCGTCGTTCTGCCCTTCGTCGCGCTGCTCGCGATAGGTCTCGTCGCCATCATCGTGTTCCCATCGATCAGCGAGTTCACGATCCGATCCGACATCGCCCGCGCGCGTGCTCGAGCGGAAAAAGATGGCTTGCCACCACGCGAAGCGTGGCTGCTCGAATGCGTGCAAGAGGACACGAACAACCTCAAGCCGTGCTCGCAAGCGGACATCGCACGATGGGGTAAAGACGGGCAGGGCGTTGCCACGGTCGAGGACAAACCAGCCGCGGACAAACCCACGGGAGACGTCATCCCGGCATCGGATTCCGGTGCAGACGCGGGCACGGCGGACTCGGACGCGTTCGACGAAGATGCTCTCATGAGGGAAATGATGGGGGGCGGATCCGATGCCGCCGATGCAGGTGCTCCCGACGCTGGCGAAGGCGCAAAGAGCGGCGACGACATGGACGACCTGCTGCAGGAAATGCTCAACGCTGGCAAAGACGGTGGTTGAGGCCTGACGACAGGGTTTGCTCGCACCTCACCCCCCGACCCCCTCTCCAACTTCGCGGCTTCGCCGCTTCGTGGAGAGGGGGAGCCGGAAAAACCGAAGTCAATTCCCCCTCTCCACGGAGCGAAGCGGAGTTGGAGAGGGGGCTAGGGGGTGAGGCGCTGACGGTGTTGCGCTCTCTTTCGAATCACTCGAACGCGCATTCCTTCATGCGTGCCTTGCCGAGGTAACGCTGTGCGCGGCGCTTGGCGATCACGTTCTGCAATCGCTGTGCGGGAAGCGGATCCTCCGCCTCCATCACCTCCGTCAGCAGCTTGACGTACTCGTCCTTGTTGCCCTTGAGGCAGTGATATTTCGCCGCGTATTGCACCTTCGCGAGCAGCAGTTTGCCATCGCTGATCTCTATCGCTCGGTCGAAGTGTTTTTTGGATTCGTCGAGCTCGGCCATTGCCGATCGAGCGTGGTATGCGCCGAGGATCGTGTGCGCGCTGCCGTACATGACCTTTTCATCCAGCTCGACGACGCGTTCCATCATGGCGACACCGATGTACAGCTCGGATACGAGCGCCGGGTCGTCCTTGCCCATGTTCGTCTTGCTGATCCACGCGTAGCCGGTCCAGAAAAGCGGCAGAGCGTGCTCTTCCGGGTCGGTGAATTGCGCCAAGTATTTGCGGATTGATTCGTCGTTTTTCTTCGCCGCTTCAGAGCCCGGGTAATAATGCTCGAGCAGCTCGATTCCATAACGCGCACCGCGGTCGTATCCGGCGATTGCGCGCTGCTTGAGGTGCAGATACGTCGGCCCTTCGAGCCCCTCTTCGTCCTCGGCTTGCTCCGCTTCGTCCTCGGTCCAGCCAAACGTCGCTCCCGTCCAGCCTTTCGCGAGCATGAAGAGTGCGTCGGTGTTTTCGGGGGCCAAGTAATGCATGCCCTCGAACTGAGACACGCCGTTGAATGCCGTGACTCGGGCGACTTCATAGTCATGGAGTGTGTCGATTGCGGCAGAAGCTTGGCGCGTGCTGGCGATCTGGCCGTCCAGAATCATCTTCTTGATACAGCCAGTCGTGGACAACATCAGCGCGCATAGCGCAGGCATCAGATAGGTTTGTAGGGGTCGCACGCGGACATGTTACCGCAGGCCGAGACGCACCGTTCAAGCAATCTGCGTTTCACCGTGGAAATGCCGACGCGTTTCCGCCATCGACCGTGATGACGCACCCCGTCGTAGCTTCGGCCGTAGCGAGATACACGAACGCCTGGGCCACGTCGTTCGCAGTCGTTTCACGTCGCAAAAGATTGGCGCGGAAATACTCGTCCACGCCAACCCCTCGCGCCCGCGCTCGCGTCTCCAGCATCCCGCCATCGAATAGCGCCGTGCGAATTCTGTCCGCATTGACGGCATTCGATCGGATTCCATGCGGCGCAAGATCGACCGCGTATTGCCGCATGAGCGCAATGAGCGCCGCCTTCGGAATGGCATACGGGCCGAAGTTCGGCCCCTGATTGAATGCGCTCTTCGACGCGTTGAAAAGGAGTACGCCACCCGATCCCTGCTGAATCAAAAGCTCCGACGCAAAACGAGCGACGTTTTGATGCCCCAGCAAATTGACCTCGAGCGACGAACGTAATGCAGCATCACCCTTTTCGTCTTGCAGCGCTCCTTCGAAGGGCCTGCCCGCATTCGAAATGACGATGTCGAGACCTCCATAACGAAGCGAGGTTTTACGAATCGCACTGCGCACTTCGTCCGCAATCGTCACATCGCAAGGCAAAGCGAAGACCCGGTCGCCATACGTTTCGGAAAGCTTTTCTCCCACGCGATCGATCGCATCCTCATTCTTGTCCGTCAGCGTCACGTGTGCGCCCGCAGCAAGCAGCGCGCGAGCGACTGCAAGCCCAATGCCCGACGCTCCGCCCGTCACGAAAGCCACGCGACTTTCGAGCTGTTTTGCAGGGCCTTTCTTGCCGAGCTTCGCTTGCTCCAAGCTCCAATACTCGACGTCGAATATGTCGAGCTCGGTTGCGGGTTCATAACCATTGAACGCCGTCGCCAGCTCGATCACCACCGTCGTGTGTTCATAGATGTCTGCGGCGATTTCAGCATCTTTGCGCGTTTTGCCAATGGTAAATGCGCCTAGGCCAGAAATGAGAATCACGCGAGGCCACGGATCGAGCTCTTTGCGTTCGCCCGGACGCGCGGCGGAACACCGCTGGAAATAACTGCGGTACTCATTCGCGTACGCGGCAATGCCGGCGTCGATGGCAGCTTTGGTTGCCGGTTTGTCGTCGATGTTCGGCAGGTTCAAAAGGAGCGGCTTGGGTTTCGTCCGCAAAACGTGATCGGGCGTCGCGCACCCGCGTTGCGAAATGACCTCCAAGTCGTCGCGATCGCAGAACGACAGCGTTTGAGGGCTCATGCGAAACGTGCCGATCCAAGGCTCACCGGAAGCTCGCATCAGGGCTCCGCGAAGGACGGGTGCGAGACGCTCGCATGCATCGGGCGAAGGACTTGCGATGGTGCGCCGCGAATCCGGGGCTCTTTCGACGAGCCATCGTTCGGCGCGTGTCACGAACGCGATCATGCGTTCGTAGCTGTCCATCGCGGTTTCGCCCCACGTGAAGATGCCGTGTTTGTCGAGGATGATGGCGCTTGGTTCGCGCCCCGTTCGTTGCTTGTAAGCGCGCCAAAGGTCCACGACTTTGCGCGCGAGCACGAAGCCGGGCATGACGTACGGGACAAACAGCGCGCGTTCGCCGAAGACTTCGCGCACGAGCGTTGCGGAATCGGGTTGATCGACCACCGCGAGCACTGCATCGGCGTGGGTGTGATCGACGAACTTGGCCGGCAGGAAGGCGTGCAAAAGCGTTTCGATCGAAGGAGCTGGCGAGTTTGGATCGAGCATTTGGCTGCGGAGCTGCGCCGTCATCTGCTCGTCCGTCATCGTTGGCAGTTCGCACAAGCGACGTAGCGGCGCGATGCGACATGCGGGGAATCCTTCGGGTTCGATCTTGCCGAGGTCCCAGCCGCTGCCTTTCACGTGGAGGACTTCCGTTGCATCACCAACGAGCTCCGTGACGACGGTCTTGACGGACGTGTTGCCTCCGCCGTGCAGGACGAGCTCGGGGCATTGTCCGAGGAGGCGCGAGGTATAGACGCGCATGGCGAGGTCTTCGCCCCATCGAGGCGCGTATTTTTCGACGAACTGTGCGGCATCAGCGGCGCGATAGTGGGATTGCACGGCGGGGTTATACCATGGGAAGGTGAGGGATACGGCTGCGCGGCGGGGTTGTTCGGTGCTGCGCGATGTGAGGCGAGGACAATCTCACGCGCTTGGTTTGCCCCGCGCCGCCGCGCGCCCGCCTTCTTTGTACGCTTTTACCCACGCGTCGAGCTCCGCACGCGTCGCGCCGAAATGCGTTGCAATCGCATCCATGGCTTCGTCCCCAACTGCAGCAAACACCGCCGCTTCAATGCGAGCCGGATCCATCGCGGTGAGCGTATTCGTTGCACTCTGCGCGCCGTCGCCGAATGTTTTGGCTCCATCGGCCGCTGCATTCGTCGTTATCGCCGTATCGGCCGACGGAGCCGTATCCACGCTGCTCGTCACGATCGACGGCACTTTTCGCACTTCCTCGGGCGACGCCGACGCCGTTACGCGTGCCGCCGGATCCCCGAGCAGCACGTATGCAGTCAAATCTTGCCGCAGCATCCACAATGCGCCTTTCTTCAATGGGCGCGTCTTTTCATCGGCGAGCGGCTCGTTGCGCCGGCGCGCACGCTCTTCTTTGTCGAGCATGTCCGTCAAATCGGTATTCGCATCGATGAAGTAGCGTTGCAAATCGAAAAAGCTGCCACCAATACGCGAATGATCCACGATACCGCGAAATACATTCTCGAATCGGGCCGGCGAAACTCCTCATGTTTCCAAGGTCTTGGAAGCTGAACGTCCATGCCAAGTCCACGTGCCCCATCACCGCGAGAGGACCATCGGGATTGGCCAAAAGCGCCTGAGGCAGGGCTGCCACGAACGATGATTCTCGAGCAAGTGCGGCGAGCACGCCGTCGATTTGGCTTGGCGGTATGTTCATCCCCGCGTTTTCAGGCTCGCGAGCCAATGCTGATATGCGCTGTACGACGGCGTTCCCGCGCTGAAGCATGCAAAGAAAAACCATGCGCCACCCGGCAAAAATGGCTTGTTCGCAACGTCCTCCGCCGTCAGTTTCACGCCTCGACCAAAGCTCATTGCACCTTGCATGCGCCGCTGCTCGTCCTTGGGCGTTTCCGCCGTGGATCCCAGTCCATGGCTGATGGAGAAAAGCAGCGTCGGATCATGCAATGCCACGGCCCGCATGAAGTCGTCGAGAGACGCCACGCCTTCTTCGTTCAAATCGACGATTGCGCTTGCCGGAAAGTCGTTCTTCTTCAATCCCACCTGCGCCGCATCGATCGTGGGCGACATCAAGCCTCGATGCCCCGTCGAAGTCGCGGCCGTCCCATCTTTTACCGTATGGAAAGCCGCTCGCGGTTTCTTGAATCCCGCGCGCGCAGCACGTTCGCATGCCAGGATTTTGTGCACGTATGATTCGTAGCCGGCGTCATTGGCAAATGCCAATCGCCCCACGAAAGCGCTCGACGCCCACCGCTGCTGCGATTCCCACGAAATCTGGTCCGCGTCGCCCAGAATGAGCAAATACCGAGGTCTATCAACCGCCTCGATATCTTTCGAATTGTAGACTGTCCCCCACCATATGCCCGCCTCTTCTGCCGACATTCCCGCAGGCGCCTCGAATACGATGGGCTCCTTCCCATTTTGCTCCTCTTTCCGAGCTGCCCGAAGTGGTGCAATGGCTTCCGCGAGCCGCTTGCCGTCCGTACCTGCCGGAACGATGACGCCCCACCGTTGACGCACGAGATCATTCGGATCCTTGTCGTCCTGGCGATAATCGAGCAGACCGAATTGTTCTGGTTCGGGCTCTTCTGCCCTGGCCGACACGGCTGCGACACCATATGGTAATCCTTTGGCAAGGACCGGCTCGCCATTGCCGTCCGCGAGGAGCAAATCGATATCCATCGGATTATCCTCCCGCGATTACGCTTTTCGTTGCGCTGGCACCCAACCCGAACGCAATGTCGTCAAGTCTCCATCGCTCCATTCGACCAGCGAAATGGTGGCACCTCCCCGATCATGCGACGCCACCAATACCGCGGTAAACCGACTCATCACCTTTGCTAATTTTTGCTTTGCCGGATCCAATCCCTTGTTGTCCCGAAGCTCTTCCAAGAAGGCGACCCATTCATCATCGGTTGCTTGCTGGCTCGGCAATTTCATGAGCCCGATCCACGTGCCGCTATTGGCGTACAAAATCCCCGAATCGTGCCGGAATCGCGCCGCATGGCTATGCCCAATGATGATCGCGTTGGACGAAAACTTCTCCGAAAGCCGCCGAGCTTCGTTCCATTCGTCTTCGGCCGGATCGAGCTGGAAATAGTTGTCGGCTTCGTCTCCAGCGAGCTTCTTTTGCATCCGCGCATAATGCGAAAGCGCACTCTTGCCCAATTTGATCATCGCCTTGCGAAGCGTGCCGTCGTCCAATGGGTACGCGTGGACTTCACCAAGCTGCCCTTCGAGCGCATCGAGCTCCGCTTGATCGAGCCCCGCCGCTTCGAGGCGTTTGTCGAGGCCAAAATCGGGCTCCGCCTCGACTCCCTCGGCAAACGTAAATGGCATGTCCGCGCGGCGATACAATTGCCACAGCATGCTGAGCGATGCTTGTTGCCACGCGAGCTTCGCGGCCGAAGGATCCACCGCGAGCGCCGTCAAGGCTGCGCCTTGGAAATCCGGCTTGAGCAAACTCAAAAAACGCATTCCTGCTTCGGAAACGCCCGGATTGAGGATTTTTTTCACCAATACCGAACCAGGCGCATACTTGTACGTCGATTCACCCGCCCGCAGTTTGTCGTACTCGACTCGATTCCAATCGTCGTTTTGCTCGCCATGCGTCACGAGCACCCGCGTTCCACCCACATTCAAGATTTCCGGTTCGTCACCATTGGCAAATACGAGACGCGCGGAGACGTCGGCAGATTGCCCGAGCGCCTTGCGAAATACCGCTTGCACCTCGGGCAAGAATAACTCCACATCATGGTTTCCCATGCGAATCGTCACCGCTCCGTCGCGTTCCAGCACCCGGCCGAATGCTCGAAGCACCGCCGCGCTCGCCGGATACGACGCTATCGCCTCGGCTTGCCGCACCGCGCGCGCCTTGTCGAGCTCCAGCGGATCGTCGTTCATCAAGAAGTCGACCGCGTCGCCGTTCACGATCACGTGCAGCGATTGCTTGGAGCTCAAATGATCGAGCAGCTCCGGTAGCGCCGTCCCACCCTCGAAAACATCGTATGGGCCACCGTTGCCCAAGTGCAGATCACTGACGATGACTGTTCGCATTTTTTCCTCTCGTATCGGTCCAAAGCTTCGCATTGCTGCCGGGTTCACGTCCACACCCTTCGTGACCACGGTTGGCCTTTCTGAACGCGTGCCGGCGATCGTGGTGAGTGATGTCACATTCGTTGGGGCACAAAAGGTGACTTGCCACGAGCGCACTTTGCGGCGACGCTCGCGCAGGCCATGACGACGAGCAGCGCAGGGACAAACTCGACGGTCGCGGCGGATGCGAAGTATCCGCGACAGATCCCGTACATCATCGGCAACGAGGCGTGTGAGCGCTTCAGTTTCTACGGCATGCGCAACATCCTCACGAGCTTTCTCGTGGGGTGGTTGCTCAAGGACGTGATCGAGGCGGATCGCGCGGGCGCGGCGAAGGACGTCTTTCACATTTTCGTGATGGGGGTCTACTTTTTCCCGCTCCTCGGGGGGTGGCTCGCCGACAGGTTCTTGGGAAAATACCGCACGATACTCTATCTTTCGCTTTTTTACTGCGTCGGACACGCATGTTTGGCGATGTTCGAATCGAACAAGCTCGGGTTTTACACGGGCCTCTTCCTCATTGCGCTCGGCTCGGGCGGCATCAAGCCGTGTGTGTCGTCCTTCGTGGGCGATCAGTTCGATCAATCGAACAAACATCTGGCGCGGGTCGTGTTCGACGCGTTTTACTGGATCGTCAATTTCGGTTCGTTTTTCGCGTCGCTCTTGATCCCCGTGACGCTGAAAAAGTGGGGGCCGAGCATTGCCTTTGGCATTCCCGGCATCCTCATGTTCATTGCAACGATTGTCTTCTGGGCTGGGCGCAAGCGATATGTCGTCGTTCCGCCATCCCCGGGAGATCCTCATTCATTTGGTAATGTTGCGTGGACGGCGCTTCGTCGAGGATCGGGGACGGGGCGAATTTTGACGGCTATTGGCGTCATTGGATTCGCGGCGTCGTTTGCCCTCCTGCCAAGCATTGGATTCGTCGCGACGGTGTGCTTGGCCATTGTCGTATTGTTTGCGCTGGCGGGCCCTGCGGTTTACCTGTCGCTCGATGCCGCTCGAGAAGACCATCCCGATGAAGATGTCGACGCCGTTCGAACGGTGCTGCGCGTGCTCGTGCTGTATTTCCTCTTGACGCCGTTTTGGTCGTTATTCGATCAAAAAGCATCGACGTGGATTCTACAGGCGAAGGCGATGTCGCTTCCGGGGTGGGGATTTTTTCAGGAAGCATCACAAATGCAGGCGCTCAATCCGGCGCTCGTGATGATCTTCATTCCGCTGAACAACGTGGTGCTGTACCCATTTTTACGTAAAATCGGCATCAACCCGACGCCTCTCCGGCGCATGACGGTGGGCATTGCTTTGGCCGGTTTGTCCTGGATTCCCGTGGGCATTTTGCAAGTCATGATCGATCGAGGCGCAACGGTGCCGATATTGTGGCAAGTCGTGCCGTATGCGATCCTGACGTTCGGCGAGGT
Organism: Polyangiaceae bacterium; assembly: GCA_016715885.1. Classification (NCBI taxonomy): domain Bacteria; kingdom Pseudomonadati; phylum Myxococcota; order Polyangiales; family Polyangiaceae; species Polyangiaceae bacterium. The sequence continues at coordinate 179,078 of JADJXL010000025.1, read as the reverse complement.
GCTCGTGAGTGCCACGGGGCTCGAATTCGCCTACAGTCAAGCGCCTGCAAAAATGAAGGGCACGCTCATGAGCTTCTGGTCGCTCACGGTGACCATCGGCGGCCTATGGGTATTGCTCGTGAATGCCGCCGTAAAAAGAGAATCGGTGCTCGCGGCCATTACGGCGCACACGGGGCTGCGCTCGACCGCGTTTCAAATGTTCTTCTTCGTGGGCTTTGGGCTGCTCGCGGCGGCTGCGTTCGGAATGGTCGCGCGCAGCTACAAGATGGTCGATCACTACCGGAAGAGCTAACTCTCCAGCAAAAATCGCTTCCGATCAATCCTGTCCCGTAACGCATGAAGGCGCGCGTCGGCGTCGACGTAATCCAAAAGCGCGTGCGCTGCGACTCGATATTCGTCCATCGTGATGTCCGCGCGGCACATGAGCACGCGGAGCAAAATGGCTGCTTCGCAGGCTACGTCCGAAAGATTGTAATCGCGCACGGCACTTCGTCCCGCCTCGCCGCCATTCCAAAGCCCTTCGACGTCCGACCCATCGACGCCGACCTTTCCGGGCCATCCCGCAAGGCACGCAAATGCAGCCATCCGGCATGGGCGACCCGCTCCACGAAGGCTCACGGCGTCCTGCAAGTCGAAGTGATTCGTGCCTCGATAACGATCTTCGAAATCCCGGTCCCAAAGCCACGGCGCCACGATTCCGTGACGCACGCATCGCGCAATGACGAGCGGCAAATCGAACCCTCGACCATTCCACGACACGAGCACCGGACGGTGTTTTCCCACCATGCCGGTAAAGTCGCGCAAAATGGCCATTTCACCAAACTCCGGTCCGCCCAAGAGCCTCGGCGTTTGCACGCGCGTTCTCGAGCCATCCAGGACCAGAGCGACGATGGCGCCGGAAACAATTTCCAAATGCGCAACGGAAGGCACTTTGTCCGGATCCGACCCTTCGGGCGGAGGATTGTGCTGGTCGATGACCGCTTCGAAGTCGTAAACGACATAGGCCGTCATGATAAAAGCGTCCTGCTCGATTCGTTTTGGTGAATCCGTACGATTTCTTCGAGATCGCGGGTTTCTTCTTCCCAATACGAATCGGATCCGAATTGGGGAAATGTGCGCGGAAAAATGGGATCGTGCCAGCGCCGAGCTATCCAGGCTGCATAATGAATGCGTCGCAAACCGCGCAGCGGCTCGATGAGCGACAGCGTTCGCCTATCGAAACGCCGAAATTGCTCGTAACCCTCCAAAAAGACTTCCCGACGCATGCGTGATTCGACATCGCGGCCTCCGACGAGCAGCCAAATGTCTTGCACCGCTGGCCCTACGACCATGTCGTCGAAATCGATGACGCACAAGACATCGTCGCGCAAAAGCAAATTCCCATGATGCAAGTCGCCATGTATGCGATGTACGTCAATGGACTTCAACGCGTCGTCGATGCAATTTGCAATGTAATCGGCAGATCGTTCGTAACGGGCCACGAGCTTCGGGGGAATGGCATTTCGTTCACGAAATGCGGCTACGTTTTTCCTAACGAACTCGCTGCCGTCGAGACGCAGTCGATGTGCGGATTTTCGAGCCGCTCCGACGTTGTGCAGGCGCGCCGTTAGCATTCCGAGGCGCATCAAAAGCTCATCGTCCGGCTCGTCCGGCGCGCGACCTCCTTTTCGAGGAAAAAGGCAATACGAAATGCCATCAATTTCGTCCAGAGTGCTGCCGGTTGGAAGGCGCATGGGAGGACACACGGGCACCTCGGCTTCCACGAGATCGGCCAGGAATTCGTGTTCTTCGAGGATCTGTGCGTTTGTCCAGCGGCCTGGACGGTAGAACTTGGCGACGACACGCGTGCGGTCCTCGAGCTCCACTTCGTACACTCGGTTTTCGAACGAATTGAGCGGATAGCAGAGAGGATTGCAGGCGAATCCTGCCCTCTCGACAGCCTCGAGCACTTTGTGTGGTGTGAGGGCGAAGAAGAGATCGGTTGTGGTCATACGGATGCCGGGAGCGATCGTATACCATGGTCCGCCTTCGGCGCAGGGGAGGGGACATCGTTCATCGGGGTTGCCGCTCGTCGTCGGGACGAGTAGCCCTCGGATCATGAGCGAATCGAAGCCTGGAGCGAGTCACGGTCACGGTGAAGCAGCGCTGCCCTCGGTGGATGTGCTCGAACGCGGAGCACCCAAAGACGGGCAGCCTCAGGTGCTGAATCGACGCTTGTTCATGCAACTGCTCGTGATCGAAGATCGCACCACTGGACCGGGCAGTGTTGGACCGGGGCGGGTGCGCGAGTCGATCGAGCGACGTGGTGTTGGCGTGGTGCTCTACGAGGACGTGAACGATCCGTGGAGTTTCGGCGTGCTCACGTGGAGTGAGGATCCGGCGGCTTTCACGGACGTCGTGCGTCCCGCGATGGTCGAACAACGCTCGTTTCGGTTGCGATCCGAGATGACGATGCTCGGACGAACTTACTCGACTGGCTACGAACAGGATCTCGAGTACTGGATGCTGAAGCGTCCTGTCGAGACCGTGACAAACCCGGCGTGGCCGTGGGCCATTTGGTATCCGCTGCGCCGTAGTGGAGCGTTCGCGAAGCTCGAACCGCGCGAGCAAGGTGCAATTTTGCGCGAGCATGGAACGATTGGGCGCGCGTACGGATCGCAGGATCTCGCGCACGACATTCGTCTTGCATGCCAAGGGCTCGACACGCACGACAACGACTTCGTGATCGGTCTCGTTGGATCGTCGTTGCATCCGCTGTCGCATGTCGTTCAGTCGATGCGCAAGACGCGGCAGACGAGCGAATTCATCACGCAAATGGGCCTGTTTTTCGTGGGCCGCGTGATGCGCTAATTCCCGATCAGTACGAAATATCCATCTCCACGATGATCGTCTGGATCCCGTCCGTCGCGCTGTCGCGGCGCGTTGGGTACACCGTGCACGATGCGTTTTTCCGCGCGACCATCTGCACCATCGTGGACACGTATCCACCGAGCAGCGGCCCGAACCACGGCGAAGCCCACGCGGGAATTCCTTTGGCCACGAACGTTATCGTGCCAGGCGAGAACGAGTTCGCTTCCCAGTCGCCGAAGTCGTAGTACCGCGTGGCGATGAGCTTGCAGCGTGACGGAAAGTCCTCGATCGATCGACCTTGCACGAACGCGCGATAAGCGTGCTCGGCGTCGTACTTGGCTTGCGCGCGTCCTTGATTTTGCGCGAACGTGTCGAGCGGAACGTTGACGAGGTTTGCCGCCGCTGCACTCGCTGCGACGAGCGGCAACGCGTCGTAAAACGTCGATGCGAGAAACGTCTGCGTGATGTAGTCGCGCAGCCCCGCGTCACGCATGCTTGCGGCAAGCACGCCAACACCGCCTTCGATCTTCGTCGTGACGAAGTGGAGCAGCCCCTTGTACGCAAGTCCTTTGACGTGAAACGGACTTCGTCCAGGTGCACGCGGAAGGCGCTCGTACCATCGACGATCACTCGGCGGCGGCACCGTGCCGGGCGACGAGACACTCGACGGCGGAAAGCTTCCCGATGCCTTTCCCAGAAGCGTCGGGCTCGAAGGCGCTCGGCTTGCAGGCGGCGGCACGCTCGGCGGCGGAGGAGGCACGCTGTCTCGTCGCGAAGGGCGACCATCCGGTATCGGCGGCTGCGATGGACGGTCGTTGTAGCGCTCCGGCGACGGTCGATCCGCGTAGCGTTCGGTCATTTCGCGCAAGGAGGACACGCCCATCATCGTGGGCGCCATGGCCAGCGACGGGTCGACCGCCGGCACTGGCGCCGCCGGAATCGCCGGGAACATGTCCGCGTTCGACGGCAAACGGCGACGCACCGACATCGGCTGCGGCTCGATGTTCTTCAGTGATCCGAGCGCATCGATCGCATTGACGACGGCAATACCATCGGCGAAACGTCCAAGCGGTTCGCGCGCGAGCATGCGTGCCACGAGAGCCTCGAGCGCGTCGGGTGCGTCCGGACGCACCGACCGCAAGCGCGGCGCTTCCTCCGACAAAAGCTTCATGATCACGGCCATTGCGTGCGGGCCATGAAACGGAGTTTGTCCTGTCAAACACTCGTAAAGCATGCACCCAAGCGAAAACACGTCTGCCCTCGCGTCGATGTAGCGCTTGTCCCCGCGCGCCTGTTCGGGCGACATGTAGCCGGGGGTTCCGAGCACGTTGCCCGTTCGCGTGAGGCTCCCGCCCGCGTCGTCCAAACGCGCGATTCCAAAATCCAGAAGGCGCACTTTGTCCAGAGTGTTATCCACCAAGAGCACGTTGCTCGGCTTGACGTCGCGATGCACGATGCCGCGTGCATGCGCAGCGCCCAGGGCGGAAGCGATGCGCCGCGCGAGATCCACGCTCTCGTCGATGGTCAGGCGTTCGCGTGCGAGGCGTCTGTCGAGGCTTTCGCCTTCGAGCCACTCCATGACGAGATACGGTTCTTCGTCGTGGATTCCATGCGTCACATAGCGGACGATGTGTGGATGTTCGAGCCCCGCGAGCGCGCGGGCCTCCGTGAGAAAGCGTGCCTGCGCCGTCGCGTGCGGAACGTGCAGAACTTTGACGGCGACGAGCGACGATGTCTGGCGATCAAAGGCGCGGTAGACGGAGCCGACTCCGCCAATGCCAGCACGCTCTAAAATGGCGTAGCGGCCATCGACGACGTCTCCTGTGCGCATGGCTCGATGATGCACGAATTACCCTTCGATCAGCAAGTGTGCTCGTCGTGTGACGCACGAGGCTGCGCGCATACGCAGATGTCGAGCGTGTCCGAGGCGCTCGTCGTGCGTCCCGACGGCCCCATGAGCGTATTCACTTCGCGCTTTGGGTCGGGTTTACAGTCGCGACGGGTGCTCGTAATCTTACGCCATGGACCTCGACAAGATGCTCGAGCGATGCGAACGGGACCAGTGGAGCGTGCGGGATCTCGACTGGAGCCGTAAACCTCGTCCCATGTCGCGCGAAGACGAGATGGCCATCGTGCAGCTCTTTACGGACATGTCGGGCATCGAGCGACTTGCGGGGGCGTTATTTCTCGAGCAACAGCGTCGCGTCGAAAATCCTACGCTGCAGGCGATATTTGCGACCTTCGTGAAGGATGAGGTGCGTCATTCGCAAGCCGCGCAAATGCTCGCGGATTATTATGACGTGCACCATTACAAAGTATATCGACAAAGCCCCACGCTGACGGCTTTTGCACCTCAATTCATCGATGCGATACGGTATCTATCCGACGACGTGGCAAACGCATACATTACCATGGGAGAGCTCATTTTGGACATCGCGCTCCTCCGGTCGATCAACGACTACGTGCACGATGAGATGAGCGCCGAGGCCATGGAGCTCATCAATCGGGACGAATCGCGACACATCGCAATCGATTATCACATGTCGGAATATTATTCGTCGGACGTCTACGAGCGAAAGATGGAGTCGCGGCACGAAGACGCGTCCATGGAGACGCAAATGCGGGCGGCATGGACATTTGCAAAAATGATTTATCGCGCGCAGCCGTTCATTCACGATGTTTTTTTCGTTCCCATGAGGGTCGTCGATCCCCAGGGCAAACGTTTTCGCGAAGCATTCAAGCGAATGCAATTGCTCGGACGCCGAGAAGCGAGGGCACGCCGGCCATTCACGAAGTTTTTGCGGTTCCTGCAAGATGGAGTCAATCATCCCGTCGCCGGGCAATACGTCGGCAATGTCTTCAGTCGCATCGCAGGCGTCGAAAAAGGGTTCATGCAAACCCTCTTCAATGAAGAAGAGCTTGCTCGAGCAAAGCGCATGACCTACGACGAAATGGCCCAAGAAGCGCTCGCCGCAAAACAGCTCGATTGAGTAACGCAACGAGCAATCAGAAATGACGCGCCTGTCACAATTGTGTCTGCTGACGAAGAATTTCTACCACCTTTGCAATCGGTGATGCTATTTCAGGCATCATGCGAGAGCGCGACAAGCCCGACGGGCAAGCTGCACAACTGCCGCGCGAGATAGAGCTTGCGCGTCGCTCGAAGTTGGAGGCAGGAACCGAAGTAAGCGCGGACGAGCTGCGAACACTCGTCGAGCTATCATCGGACCTCGTCGCAATTACTGGTTATGACGGCTACTTTAAGCTTTTGAACATGGCGTGGGAGACTACGCTCGGTTACTCCCGCGACGAATTGCGCAGCAAACCGTTCATGGACTTCGTACATCCCGACGATCGGGACAAGACGGTTTACATGGTCAACCGGCTTTTGCCCGGCGTGCCGCAATTCTTGTTCCAAAATCGGTACCTCTGCAAAGATGGCACGTACCGCCCGATTCTCTGGCGTGGATTCACGTCGGCGGATTCGCAGCGCTATTACACCGTGGCGCGCGAAGTCAGCAAAGAGCAGGAAGCAGACGAACGAAGGAACATGCTCGATGTGATTTGCGAGCAATCGCGAGATGCGATTGTCGTGGGATCGGTCGATGGAACCATTACCGAATGGACGGGAGCCGCCGAGCGATTGTTTGGATACTCGCGGGACGAGGTCGTGGGTGAGTCGATGACGCGGTTTCTTTCGCGCGACGATGGAAGGGCCACGCATTTGCTCGATTTACCCGCGCCACCAGCGGACGCCGATCGCGTGCGCGCGTTTTTCCTTCATCGGAATGGTACTCGCGTCCCCGTGCTCGTGGCCGCCGCCCCCGTGGGCAATGCCGATATGCCCGTCTCCGGCGTCATTGCGACGATTTCGCTTGCGTGTTGAATCCAGGCCAAGATTTGGTCGCTCGCTTCGCGCGCGTGGAACGCGCGCTTCGCGAGGCTAGTTTACGATGGGGGGGCCGAGGCTCGCCTCCCGGTGCTTTTGCTTGCGCAAAAGCACGGCGAGGCTCGGCCCCCCCATACCCCCCGATTTGGCCTTATTCCACAGTGAACGGAACTCTAGGTTTGATCGCCACGCTTGACGCCTGCCGCATCGAGCGCGCACATTTCGTCGCTCCCGAATACGTTGGACCGCGTGAGAAACCGCATTCCCTCGGGCGCCTCGACGGAAAAACCGCCTCCGCGCCCCGGGACTGCGTCGATCACGAGCTGCGTGTGCTTCCACAACTCGAATTGCGCGGCGCCGATGTACACAGGACATCCCTCGATTTCACCGAGCAAGACGTCCTGTGCACCGACCTTGAATTCGCCGCGCGGGTAACACATCGGCGAGCTGCCGTCACAGCAGCCCCCCGATTGGTGAAACATGAGCGGACCGTGCCGAGCGACGAGCCGCTTGATCAATGCGGCTGCCGCCTCGGTCGCGACCACACGCGGCGGATGCGAGTCCATCAGAAGAACCCGAGCGCCTTGGGGCTGTAGCTGACGAGCAGGTTCTTCGTTTGCTGGTAATGCGAAAGCATCATCTTGTGCGTTTCGCGACCCACACCCGATTGCTTGTATCCACCGAATGCCGCATGCGCCGGATAGAGGTGGTAACAATTCGTCCACACTCGACCCGCTTGAATCGCGCGGCCCATGCGATATGCGCGATTGCCGTCACGCGTCCACACGCCTGCGCCAAGGCCGTACAGCGTGTCATTGGCAATCGATAGCGCATCAGACTCGTCCTTGAACGAACACACGCTCACGACCGGCCCGAAGATCTCTTCCTGGAAAATGCGCAATCTGTTGTGCCCCTCGAAAATCGTCGGAGCCACGTAGTACCCATTCTCGAGGTCACCGCCGAGCCGCACGCGCTCGCCACCCAAAAGCAGCTTCGCGCCTTCTTTCTTGCCAATGTCGATGTACGACATGATTTTTTCGAGCTGATCGTTCGATGCCTGCGCCCCGATCATCGTCGTCGGATCGAGCGGATTGCCTTGCTTGACCTTCTTCGTGCGTTCGATGGCGCGTTCCATGAATCGCCCATAGATCTTGTCGCTCACGAGCGCACGCGAAGGACACGTGCACACTTCGCCCTGATTCAAGGCGAACATCGCAAAGCCTTCCATCGCCTTGTCGAAGTAATCGTCGTCGGCCGCCATCACGTCTTCGAAGAAAATGTTGGGCGATTTGCCACCCAGCTCGAGCGTCACCGGAATGAGGTTTTCCGATGCGTATTGCATGATGAGCCGGCCCGTCGTTGTTTCACCCGTGAAGGCAATCTTCGCAATGCGCGGATTCGATGCGAGCGGCTTGCCAGCCTCGAACCCGAAACCATTGACGACGTTGAGGACACCTGCGGGCAAGAGGTCCCCAATCAATTCGGCGAAAAGCAAAATCGTTGCAGGCGTCTGTTCCGCCGGCTTGAGGACGACGCAGTTGCCCGCCGCGAGCGCAGGTGCGAGCTTCCATGCGGCCATGAGCAGCGGGAAGTTCCACGGAATGATTTGACCGACGACGCCGAGCGGCTCCTGGAAATGATAAGCCACCGTCGTGTCGTCGACCTGCGCAATCGATCCTTCCTGCGCCCTGATGCAACCCGCAAAATATCGGAAATGATCGATTGCGAGCGGCAAGTCCGCGGCGAGCGTTTCGCGCACCGGCTTGCCGTTGTCCCACGTTTCGGACACGGCGAGCTTTTCCAGGTTCTGCTCCATCCGATCCGCAATCTTGTTCAAAATATTCGAGCGATCCGTCAGCGACGTTTTCCCCCAAGCTGCTTTCGCACCGTGCGCTGCGTCGAGCGCTTTTTCGATGTCCTCGGCGGTCGAACGCGGAATCTCACAGAAAGGACGGCCCGTCACCGGCGTGATGTTTTCGAAATATTCCCCCTTGACCGGCGCTACCCACTCCCCCCCGATGAAATTCGCGTAGCGAGTTTTGTAGGTGACTTTGGAACCCTCTTTACCAGGCGGCACGTACACCATTGCGACATCCTCCGCGCGTGAACCCTTGCTTCGGAAAAGCCCCACGTGGGCTCCAGCCCGATCAAGGGCGCATAGGAGAAACCGAAGCTCTTCCGCTGTCAAGCCTCATCGTGTTACTCTCGTCGCTCGAATGCACGACCTCATATCGTCGGGCCACGTGGGTCCAATCCTCTCCTCCCTGTTCGTCGACGTCTTCGGCACGCTTGGCTTCTTGTTCATCATGGGCGTCGCCCTCGTCGAGCGGGCGCGCCACTTGCGACAAGCTCGAGCCGCAGATGCCACTGCCTCCGACGTCAACCAAAAATTCGTACCCGGACCTGCCGTTTTGTTCGGAGAAGTCGAATATGCCCAGGGCGCTTCGGTTGCCGTTCGCGTCGATGTCGACCAGGACGGCGAAGAAACCGAAAGCTCGGGCGTCTGGTCGCACAAATGGACCGAAAAGAATCGCCGCGTCGACATCGCACCATTTTATCTTCGAGTTGCTGAGGACAAACGTATTCGCATCGAAAGCACGCGAGAGGTGTTTCTGGTCGATTCGATGGATGGCATCATTCGTGTCGAGTTGACCAAACGCACGCGGTACGCCGAGCTCACGCCAGGCGAAAAAATCTATGCATGCGGCGAGCTCGTCCGCGCCCACGATCCCGAATCGCCCACGGAAGGCGGTTATCGATCATCTCGCGAAGCGCTCGTGCTTCGGCCCATGCCAAAACAGCCCATGCTCCTCTCCACCGAACCGCTTGGAGCGCGATTTCGCGAACGGGCCAGTTTTCATGGGGTAGTGGTTGTATTGACTGCGATAGTTGCCATCCTATGCCATGCATTTTTCTTCGGCTTTCACGCCCGTCGATACCTGGGACAAACCGTCGATGCCAACATCACGATGCTCCATGATTTCACGACGAGAGACGGCGAAGGCGACATCACTCGGCATTGCCGCGTTTGGCTGAACCCCGCCAATGGCCCCATCTTCTCGGACGACGTCGATGCGCTCAAGTGCGACCAGCTGCGCGAGGGGGATGTGGTACCCGTGCGACTCGTTCCAGGCATTCTTTCGAGCCGATCGACCATCGGTCCCGACGTCACGGTCTCCACGGGCGCTTTCATGTTCATACCTCTCGTGCTGAGCGCGTGGTTCGCATACAGGCACAACGAAAAAGCGACGCGGCCGTGGTACATGAACAAGGTCGTCGATACTGCTCCAGGGCGCCTCGAAGAAACCATGCCCGCACAAGACGCAAAAATGAGCCGTTCGTAACGGAAATGTGCAGTTTTGTCGGCGTGCGTTCGTGCTGGCTTTCGCGAAAGAGTCGGATTATGGTCGGCCCCGTCGTTCGAGGCCGAGCCTCGACAAGAATCGATGTCGTTTGCGACAAAAGGTAGGAAACATGGCAAAGCATAGTTTTTCGATCGACTTTCCCGGCGCGGCGCAAGACATCGTCGCAAAAGCCAAAGGCGCCATCGAAAAGGTCGGTGGCAAGTTCCTCGGTGACGAAAAGAAGGGCGACTTCTCCGTGCCGACGCCCGCTGGCACCGTGAAGGGCATCTACACCATTACGGCGCAAAAGTTCGCGATCGACATCACGGACAAACCTTTCGTGCTTCCCGGCGGCGCCATCGAAGCTCAGGTCCGCAAGTTCATCGCCAACGACGGAACCTGATGGCCGACCAGCCGACGGCGCTCATCGCTTGACGCGCCGGGCAGCCCGCAGTCGCGCCGTCGAAAATCGTCCCACCACATTGCGCAGCCGCTGCGTCGTCCCTTCATCGAACTGCCCTTGAACACGCACCGCAGCTCGATCCCCTTCGAGCCGCACGATGATCGTGCCCGACGCACGCGACCGCGTCAGAACATCCTCGACATCATGCACGAGATCCCCGGGAGCTCGCCCCTCGAGCTTCACCACTCGCCCCGATTCGACCCGAATCTCGAGCAGTCGCCGTGATGCATCAACGCCGGCAATCACTGCAAAAACGAACGCAACAAGGCCAATCAGGGCAACCCACAGCATGGATTAGACGGAAATGAAGAATTCGGTGTGGCTATGATGAAAAAGCTCCGCTTTGGGGCGCCTCATTTCACGTACGAGCAGCAATGCCATCAAAACGATGAAAACCGAAAGCAATACGAGCGCCACCCAACCCCACAGCGGAACCTTGCTTTGAGCTGCGGGGGGCAATTTTTCTTTCGGTCGCGATTTTTGCTCGTCGGGCGGCGCCGGCTTGGCCTTGGCATCCTTCGACGCAGGGGGCTTGCTGGAACGAACGAGCGTCTTCACTTCGTCGTCCTTGGGCCCATCGTTTGCGACTGGCGCTGGTCGCTGAAGTTCTTCCGGCGAAACCTTCTTCTGCGTCGAGATCGACCCTTGAGCGTCGAACAGCGACTGAAGCTCGCGTTCGCTACGCGGAACCTTTTTCAATCCGGAATGGGACGCTTGCGGATCGAATAACGATTGAAGCTCGCGCTCGGGAGGCGCCGAGGGACGCAAGTCGTTCGCCGCTGCTTGCATCGCTTCTTTGGGCACGAGTCCCGCGCGAGGCACGGTGACCGACGACGAATCGTCGGGCACGCTCTTGCGAAAGGCTTCAGCCATTGGGTCGTCGTCGAGGTGACCCGTTGGCACCGACGCGCGGCTCGACAGCTCGCTGAGCACGGCGCGTACCGCACGCTGCATTTCTCGGGCACTTTGGAAACGGTTTGCCCGGTCAAACGCTAGCGCGCGAGCCATGAACGCCACGAGACTCTTCGGCGCACCAGGCGAGACGTCATCGAGCGACGGAGCAGGTTTCGACACGCTCGCGACGAGCGCTTGGTGCGGATTCAACTGACCGTGCACCAGCTGCCCCGTCAGCAGGGTGAACATCGTGGCGCCCATCGACCAAAGGTCGGATCGTTCGTCGACCTGATCCCACTGTCCCTTGGCCTGTTCAGGCGGCATGAACGCGGGGGTTCCGATCACGATGCCGTTGACCGTGAGCGCTTTGGCATGATGCGTCTCGCGCAGCTTGGCCACGCCGAAGTCGAGCAACTTGATCTGTCCCGACTTGCAGAGAAACACGTTCTCGGGCTTCAGATCGCGATGAATGACGCCTTTCTCGTGCGCGGCCGCGAGCACGTCGAGCACTTCGTCGGCCATGGTGAGCACGTCGTCGAAGTCGAGGCTGCCTCCGGCGCGCGCACGCCGCTCTTCCAGCGTTTCGCCTTCGAGCAGATCCATCACGAGAAAGACGCATCCGTGCTCGTCGACGTCGTCATCGACGACGGACACCATGCCCGGATGCTCGACGGCGTTGACGGCATACGCTTCGCGCAAGAACCGGCTTCGTGCCGTCTCGATCGCGCTCAGCTCGGGATGAAGAATTTTGATGGCAACGCGCTTGCCGTTGCGATGCGTTGCTGCGTAGACGGCGCTGAAACCACCTGTGCCAATCACTTCATCGAGATGCCACTTGTCCCGCAGCACACGACCTACGCGTTCGTATGCGGCCTGCGAGGCCATGCTGCTGCCGGGACTGCTCATCACCGCGGACCGTACCAGACTTGCCGCCTTTGGTGAACGATCATGCGCAGCGTCGCGCACCGAAAAAAAAGTTCGCGAACCACGCAACTCGCGCCGCGCTCGTTCGATGGATGTGTATAGGCCGCGGCTTCACCTCGAAGCGCGTGGGAGTATCGTCGCGAGCGCGCGGAGATCGGGCGACCGAGCGAGTCATTGCGGGATTGGCCGCGATGTCGCACGCCACGATTTGCGCCGTGCGCGTGCGTGCGTCCACGTGGTGAGAGCGGGGCCGGGATTGTCCTTCCAACCTCGAACAAGGTCGACGTGTACCATGGCAAATACCCGCACTTCCCGTTCCTCGTCATCCTCCACGGTTTCTTGCCACGCGTGTGGAAAAAAGCCGCGCTCCCCGGCAAAGAAGCGCCGGCAGAAACCGAATCCGAAACGCCGTCCCTCACCGGCTCCGTACTTCGAGTCGCTCGCGCTCGTTGCACAGCGCGTCGCTCGCATCAAACGCAAGCTCGTCGCTGAAGCACCCTTGCACGAAATCGTCGAGGACTTCCTCGAAGGCGTGACGAGTGAACCTGCATTTCCCCTCGAGCATCACGACGACACGATGTGGCTCCGTGATGCGATTGCTCGCAGTTGCGAGAGCATCTTGGATGAACCGACCGGAGAGTCGATCGTGCAGCTCATGGCGGTTCCCGAGCTCGATCTGATCCACGGATCGGTTGCGATCGCCGGTTACATGGGAGTTGCGCTGTATTTCGAGGACATTCATCTCGGCGTCGTGGGGCTCTATCCGGACCTCGACGATGGGGGCGCGTACTACGCTCGATTGGTTTGTTACGACAATCCTGCGGATTGGTTGTACGGGCCCAACTGAAAGGCGATGAAGCATGCCGCGTCGTCGAGTTGCGGCGCGGCATGCCCATTTCTTTGGGGACGTAATGTTTGTGCTCAAACAGACATCGTCGCGAAGAAACGTGCGCGTCCGTTTTGGAAGCGTTTGGGGCATGAAGCTGCGACGGTGGCTTGCGAGCACGTGCGATGTGCTAGCCTCCGCCCGTGGCGCATGGCCTTGACCGACGCTGCTGGAAACGACGACAAGAGTGGATACGGGAATTCAGGTGCACTTCATACATCGACGTCTCGTGGTGGTGATGGGTTTCGCGCTTCTCGTGCTCGCAGCGTGCGGTTCGCCGAAAGCAAAGCGTGAAGTGGTTGGTGGTGATCCCGAGCAGGGGAAAGTGGCCATCAAGAAATATGCATGCGGCGCGTGCCACATCATTCCCGGCATCGAAGGGGCCGTCGGGCGCGAATCCCACCCGCTTTACGGCTTTGCCAATCGCGGTGACATTGCGCAAACCGTCGTCAATACGCCCGAAAACCTCGTGCGATGGATCCGCAAACCGACCGACATCAGGCCTCGCACCCGCATGCCCATCATGGGCGTCAGCGAGCAAGAAGCGAAGGACATCGCGGCATACCTGTACACGCTCGATGGGGAATGAAGCTCGCATGCCTGTGGCCCCTCGGGCATTTTCTCGCTTTATCGCAAAAGTTGCGGCGTTTCTCGTTGCTACGTGCGTGACGATATCCGTCGCGGCCGCTCCAGAACGTCGCATTGGTTTTCCCTGTAAAGGCTGCCTGTTCGTTCCGCCACCCGAAGGCGCCACGAAGTCGCCGCTGCTCGTGGTTCTGCACGGAGACGCCCCTGGCGGCAAAACCCCACTCGTAACTCGTGATTCCGAACCCTTCGTGGCGGCGGCGTCCGAGCGAGGCATTGCAGTTCTTGCGCCGATGTGCCCAAAAGAAGAGGGGTGTCTCGTCGGAAGTTTTTGGCAATGGTCGAAGGGCGATCCTCCTGCCTGGATTGAAGCGCAAATCGACGCCGTTCGGCAGGATGTGTCCATCGATCCCGATCGCATTTGGATTGCGGGCTGGTCAGGCGGAGCGTCGTTTCTGGGGTATCACTATGGGCGGCTTGGAGAACGTTACGCAGCCGTGATTTTCGTGGGAGGCGGCATGCCGCCCGCGACGAGCGCATGTTCGTCTTGCTCGCCGCCCGCGTACTTTCTCGTGGGTGACAAGAACCCGCTGCACCACCTTGCTCGAGGTCTGAGGGACGACGTGCAAGCGTGCACCAAGGACGTCACTTGGGACCTCCTTCCTGGAAAAGATCACGCTGGAGAATGGCGAGCGCTCAATGCGAAGGGCAACGTGAGCACATTACTCGATTGGCTTGCCAAACACCCACGCAATTGCCCCGGAGCGGTCGAAGCGCCATCGCCACCGCCGTCCGCCGTCGTGCCTACCAGTTCGGCTTCGACAGACGCAATTCAGGAAAAGCGCCCCTTGCAGCGAGACGCGCCGTCGTCCATCGTCACGAAAGCTCCCGTCACGAACCCGCCGGCCATGCATTGTGGATGCAACATGGTCGGGCGAGCGGCGACAGCGACCTCTTTGTGGTGGTTCGTCCTCGCCATACTGACGTTCGTGTTCAGGCGGCATTCGCTCGCCAACCGAGCCGTTGGCGCTGTAACTTCGCGCAACTACGCATAAATACACGGAGAAAAGAGGTGCCATCAATGTGACATGGGTTACATTGATGGGCGATGCTGACGTGGATCGCGCGAGTTACCGTCCTGGTCGCGGTGAGCGTTGTCACAGCGAAGCTCGCGCTGCTCCTCACCGTCTCACCTGGACATGCAACGGCATTGTGGCCTCCTTCCGGGATAGCGCTTGGCGTGGTGCTGCTCTGGGGCTACCGCATCGTGCCGGGCGTGCTGCTCAGCATGTTTCTCCTCAGTATGAACGTCGATAGCAGACCGGCTCTAGCTGCCGCGGGCATCGCTTTGGGGTGTACGGCGCAAGCCGTGGTGGGAGCCTTTTTGATTCGACGATTCGTTGGGTTTCCAAGTCCGCTCGTACGGCAGCGAGATATTTTTCTCTTTTTTGCGTTGGGTGGCCCGGTCGCATGTTTGGTTTCGTCGACGGTAGCTGCGGGCGTGCTCTGGACATTGGGTCTGATTCCGCCAGCGAATGTCAATTTCAATTGGTGGACGTGGTGGGTGGGTGATTCCATTGGCGTGCTCATTTTCACGCCGCTCGTTCTCATTGCGCTTGCCGCGCCGGGCGGGGTGTGGGCGCGGCGCAAGACGACCGTGGCGCTTCCACTGCTCATTGCCTTGGCAGGCGTCACGGTGCTTTTCGTTTATGCAAATATTCGAGAACGCCAGCACCAGGAGCTCGTGTTCGAAGAGCGTAGCCGAATCCTCGCGGATGACTTGACCGACCAGTTTCATCGCTATCACGAGGTCATGTGGTCCATCGCCAGGTACTTCGAAGGGTCCGAGGCAGTGACTCGTGATGAATTTCAGCGTTTTACCGAGCCCACGCTCGAGCGCCTTCCCGGTATCAGAGGACTCAGTTGGAACCCCAGGGTTTCGAGCAGTGCGCTCGAAAATTTCGAGACATACGTTCGTCAAAATGGATTCAATGATTTTTACGTCACTCAACGCGACGCGAAAGGCCGTCACGTTCGAGTATCTGAGCGAAGTGAATATTTCCCCGTGCTTTATATCGCGCCAATGCGTGGCAATGGCAAAGCAATCGGGTACGATGTATCGTCCGATCCTTCGCGCGCGGAAGCTCTCGAGCGGGCGCTCGTGCGTAATGAAGCTTCTGCGACGGAGTGCATTCATCTCGTTCAGGAAACCGGTACGCAATGCGGTGTCCTGATTTTCGTTCCGGTGTATGCGCAAGCCGGCCCGTTCGACACGGTGGAAGAGCGGCGCACGCACCTGCGCGGCTATGCTGCCGGCATATTCCGCATCGACAGCATGGTCGACGACGTGCTGCACCGATCCGCTTCCAGCGCGTTCAAGCTCGACGTCCGTGTATTGGACGCAACCGAGCCCGGTATCGAACGTGATCTCTACACGGGGCGTTTTGCGGCCTCGGTTGCCGATGCGCAATCGCCGCTCATCA
Source organism: Polyangiaceae bacterium (assembly GCA_016715885.1). Lineage (NCBI taxonomy): Bacteria > Pseudomonadati > Myxococcota > Polyangiales > Polyangiaceae > Polyangiaceae bacterium. The sequence goes on along the minus strand of JADJXL010000025.1, from coordinate 162,760 downwards.
GGGATATCGTTGACGACGTCGCCGGGCGTCGGTGGATCTTGCGCATCTATGCATCACCAGAATACATGGCCAACCTCATTAGCTGGCAGTCGTGGATGGTCGGTGCCTTGGGCCTTGCATTTGCCGCTCTGCTAGGCGCGTTTCTGCTCATTCTCGATAGTCGCACCGTGGAGCTTGAAGCAACCAATGCGAAATTGCATGAAGCGGTCAAGGCCCGCGAAGAATTTCTGTCGATTGCATCGCACGAGCTCCGAACTCCGCTCACGCCGCTGAAACTGCAGCTTCAATCCGTTCTTCGGTTGCTCGCGAGGGAGGACCCTGCCGCCGGAACGCACGAGCGGGTCACGAAAAGTCTTCGAGCCATCGACGGTCAAGTCGATCGTCTGGGGCGACTCGTCGACGACCTGCTCGATGCATCGCGGATCAGTGCTGGACGAATGGTTTTAGAACGACAAACCGTGGACCTCAAACAATTGCTCATCGACGTGCTCGATCGGCATCGCAAGGAGCTTCAATCGACCGCAACCGTGGCGAAGTTGAAAGCACCCGAACCGGTCGTTGGAACCTTTGATCGCCTGCGAATCGAACAAGTCGTCACGAACCTCGTGACCAATGCCATCAAGTATGCTCCCGGCAAACCCGTGCACATTTCACTGTCTGCCAAAAATGCCACGGCAATCCTCGTCATGCGCGACGAAGGACCGGGCATTGCGCCCGAGGACATCGGCCGCATTTTCGAGCGATTCGAGCGAGCTGTGATACCCGGTTATCAGGGAGGGCTTGGCCTCGGCCTTTTTATCGCGCGGCAAATCGTCGAAGCACATGGAGGCACCATTCAAGCGGAAAGCAAGCTGGGGCAGGGGGCCACCTTCACCGTCGTACTTCCTCTGTCGGGGGAAGCCGCTCGACATTGAGAGCATCATTCGGGCAGGCGTCTCAGTGCATCGAAGGGAAATGGTTCCCAAAAAGGTGTCGTCACGGCTTTTTCGTCTTCATCCACGACAAACCAAACGCTCGTCGCATTGGGCCTGAGCACATGAACGTTCTGCGCCGGCACGAAACTTTGTCCGAGCAAGAGCGCGCGCCGCCCCTCTGCATCCTTTGCCATGTCGAGCACGAGCACGGCGTGGCCGTACGGCACGCCCGTAAGCACGAAAAAATCTCCCGGGCGAAGATCGGCCATCTTCACGCGTGCGCCATCCCGCGACAATGCGCCCGTGTTTGCCCAACCAAACACGTCATCGAGCCATTTGCGAAGCAATGCGTGCGACGGCTCGGCCGGCTTCGCGCTCGCGACGAATGATAGATTGTTTCCGTCGACGCGTAATCGCTCACCGGCCGCGTATCGAGCAAACGAAAGCTTCGTTCCGTTTGCTGCTCGATACACGTGATCACGATGCCCGCGCGCATAACGCCATTCGGCATGCAAACGAATGATGGCGTCGGCGCATTGCTGCAAGTCACGCGTGCCCACGTCGATCGCGACCACGGCTGCAACGTTGGGATGATTGGCGCTGCGAATGATGTCACCGCGATACGACAGCACGGGGGTGTTCGGTGCTGCCAGCGGCAAGGTGCGCAGGAATGCGCCGAAACTTCGCGGCTCGAGCTTCACGCGCGAAAACCCAGGCTCCGTGGGAAAACGTTCTTCCAGCGTCGAGTCGGCCGCGGGAATTCCCTTGGTGACCTTGTCGAACCATGGGTACCCGGTCGTGATGTCGCGCGCATGCGATGCGCCAGCAGGCCTTGGTTTCGCGCCGGCCGCGGGTGACGTAACGCTGCGATCTTCCACGCGTTTTGGAGCCGGAGCACCATCGTGGCTCGGCTCGGCACCTGCCGATGGCGCCATCTTGCATGCCACGAGGATCGATACGACGATGGCAGTGCCGAGGCGCTTGCTCCACGTTCCCAAGAAGTCCGTCATGACCTGTTCATCGCCCGAGCGAAGGAATGTGTGACGCGTTTTGGGAACTGCGTTTCGATTTCTTCGAGGCGTGCGCTGCGAGGGACGTGCATGATGAGAGTTTGCCCTTCGGGCAGACGTTGCTATCGTGCGCGCCATGAAAACCATCGGACTTTTTCTCGTTGCAGCATCGCTCGTTTGGACCAGCGGCTGCAGCAAATCGGACGGCGGAGGCGATGCCGTCGATCCTGCAGCGCAAGCGGAAGCTGCCAAAATATTCATGGAGCGTTGCGCGACCTGTCACGGGAACAACGGTACAGGAGACGGCGCGGGAGCAGCCGCTCTGAACCCGAAGCCGCGGAACTTCCAAGACCCCGCGTGGCAAGCGTCCGTGACCGATGAGCACATCGAAAACATCATCAAAGTGGGCGGTACGGGCGTTGGCAAGAGCGCCGCGATGCCTCCGAATCCCGACCTTGCAGGCAAAGACGCCGTCGTGAAAGCGCTCCGTGCCAAAGTTCGTAGCTTCAAACGCTAACGGTCGTGCGACTATGCCGCGGGCCAATTGAGCAATGACCCGCGCGCCGATTTGTGACACCATGCGCGCATGATTTCGTTCGATCCGTTTCCCATACTGGAAACACCTCGCCTCGTTTTGCGTCAGCTCGTGCCGTCCGATGCGGAAACGATGTTTCGTACGCACTCGGATCCTGCGGTTGCACGGTATCTCGGTCGTGATCCCGATGTGGACATGGAGCCGACGTTGCGGCGCCTGGAGCAAGTCTTCGAGGCCATTCGCGAGCACACGGGGATTCGCTGGGGCATCACGTTGCGCGGGGATCCGACGCTCATGGGCACGGTGGGGTTTTGGAAATGGAACAAGCCCCACTTCTACTCGGAAATCGGCTATGAGCTCAATCCCGCGTATTGGAACAAAGGGTACATGACCGAAGCGGTCGGTGCCGCTCTGCGATTTGGATTCGACCACATGGAGTTGCACCGCGTCGAAGCGAACATCGATCCGGCCAATACGGGGTCACGTCGCGTCCTTGAAAAGCTGGGTTTTACCCGGGAGGCGTTGTTTCGGGAGAATTGGTTTCACGGCGGGCGTTTTACCGACAGCGCCATTTATGGCTTGCTCAGCCGCGAATTTCCGCGCTGAACGACGAATCTTGCGGCATCAATCGTCATCGTCGTCGAATTCGTCGTCGAGCTCGTCATCGTCGGCGTAGTCATCCAATGAATCGAGCCTGTGGCCGCGAACGCGAGCCCGCTCCTCGGCTTCATCGAGCGCCGACAGGAGCGCTCGCGCAACCTTTGCATTCGCACCTCGGCAGCATGCCGAGATCTCCGCGCGAATGTTTGGCCGATCGAACAATGCCTGCGATATCACGGCCCTCGCATCGGAATGCGTGCCGTAAAGCGTGAGCACCATCGGAATCACTCTGGGCGAAGCGAGACGCGCAAGTTGACCGCCAATCGCAGCCGCGTGCGTCACTTGCGATAGACGTTTTTCGTATTTCGCGAGCATCCCGTCGCCAGCGAGCGATACGAGAAACACATCGAGCGGGGAGGGCGGCGTGTCCGGATCGAGCAGTTTGTCGCGGAGCCATTCGGGCGCATCCGCAACATGCGCATAATCACCCTCGCATCTCGCGCCGCGTTCGGCTGCTGCACGACCGTTCACCGCGAGGTCGAGCATTCGGGCAGTTTCACCATCATGGGCGCGAGTCGCGAGCGCCCGCAGGCGATTCGTTGCTGGTCCAACGAATCCGTCCGTACGACGTAGCACGTACCCAAGCTCGAACACGGCGCGCGCAAGTGCCGGTCTGTCGAAAGCCCACGCCTCGGGCGAAAGCTTCGCGAGTGCCTCGGTGAAAGCATCCACGACCTCTGCGCTTCCCACGAGCGCTTCGAGCAGCAGAACCATGTCGGGACCCGTTCGGGCTGGGACGTTCCACGTGCGCAAAACGAATCCTTCGACGAGACGCTTCGCTTCGGCTGTATGCAGCATGCGATCGATTTTCATGGCCGCGGCGATGCCGCGATCCATCGTCGCCCACTTACGCTCGGCCAAACCACACACCCGCGTCCACATGCAGGCCGTGCGGCGTGGCCAGAACGATCGCTGCCCTGGATGATCGGCGCCTACGAGGTACAAGATCGCTTGTTCCGCTTGGCCTTTTTTGTTCTGCGACGCCCCGTGCAAGAGCCACACGCCATGCGGATAACCGCGCGACAACGCGAAGCTCCAGTAAGGCGTGATGCCCATCCCTCCGGGCGACGCTTCGAGCTCGAGCGGACTATCGTTGTCGGCCCACGCATCACCTCCCGCATAGCTTCGCGTTTCGGCGAGATTCGGAATCCACCGTTCGGGGCTCGAGTTCGCTTCGCCCGGCAGACGCGTAATTTTTCGCCGGGCACGTAGCGCCTCGACCATCAGCACGAGGTCTTTCGAAGCCGAAGGAAATTGGTCTGTCCGGAAGTACTCGAAAGCGTCGAACGAAAACAGGCGATGGGCGGAGGAAGCAATTCCCGCCGCCGTGCGAAGGTCACGATCGGTCGCAAAGAGAAGGCGTTTGTGACGCTGACAAAGGTCGACGACCAGCGCTTCTGCGGGCGTCACGAGCCGCAAGTGGGATTCGTCCGCGTGGTTTGTCGGAGCGAACGAACGCGGCAGCCGAGCGTGTACGCGCAGCTCTTCGCCCTTCACGCGCGCGGTGGGACGTTTGACGTGTACGCTGATCTCGTCGGCCGGAAGCGGCAGAGGCACGATCCGCGGGGCGTCGGAATTCGCGATGGGACGGCCGTTTTCGTCGCGTTCGCCGAGCAGCACGATCTGCCCCGTGATCCCGTCGACGAAGTCGCCCTCGCCAATCTCGATGTTGTCCAGCCCGTCGGCTGTCGGGTCTACGAGATCGTCGCTTGCCCGCCGTTTGCCCGCGCCCGGACCATACGCGAACATTTCCCACGTGATCGGCGATTTGCCGTTTTGTCGGTGCACGATCTGCTCAATGACCAGCGCGTCTCCGTGCCGAGACGCATACCCCGATACACGCATCGCAGCCGTGGTGTACGTGGGGCTGTCCCAGAGCGGGATCTCGTCGCGACGAGCTGCATCGTCGAGCTCGGCGATGGTCCACACCGGGCCTCGGGGTTCGTCATGTACGTCTGCCTCCGCCAAGAGTTTTTCCAGCTCGTCGGGCAAGCGCGTTCGCGGCAAGTCGAACTTTTCGGTGTATCGTTCTGCTTCGGCGAACCCGAGCGATTGCTCCAGCGCTTCGCGCACGGCACCTCCGAGCACGGTGGCTCGGTCACGTAGGAGTGCGTCGGCGCGCGCATGGCCGTCGTAGGCGAGTTTTGCAAGTTGCCCGTAGAACGTCGGATGCAGCGTCATGAAGCGGCGAGCGATGTCGAGATCATCGGGGCGTTTCGGATCGTCCGATGAAGGCTCTTCGTCGTCCTCTTCGTCGTCCGCAACGTCGTCGCCGTCATCGCTCTCCTCGTCGTCGTCCTCGTCGTCGTCGATGTCATGCTCGTTGACGTCGGCGCGTGTCTGCACGGCGGATGGACGTGCTCGCGGCTCTACGTGCGCGGAAGCGGCATCCGTCACTGCGTGGACGCGCAATGCGAGCTCGAGGGCGCCGGTCGTTCCGATGGCGAGCAGGCAGGGCACGACGCACGAGGGCACGTTGACGAGCACGCCGTCGTCGCGCAGGCGGCTTTCGATCCACGGCAGGATGCCCATTCCGAAACGTTCGACGGCGGCGGTGTTGCCGCGACCGCGTCCACCGAATGCCCACTCCATGCGTTTGGCATGACGAACGAATTCTTCAGCGTTGTCGAGCGACAGGAGGGCAGCCCAGACGCGATCGCTTTCGAACACGCGCGAGCCTCCGACGAACTTCGCTTTGCCTCGACGAAACACATCGACGGACGCGAGAAATCGCCGCGCTTCAGCAGACGGAAGCAGTCCTCGAGCGTCCGTGCGCTTCACGCGCGCCGCACGCATGGCAGCAGCGACCTGAGGCGAGCTCGCCACGACGCTCACTGCATCGGACTTGGACCCCTGCTCCTTCTTCATCGTTCGTTTCGACTCGGAAGGAAGATGCTAGCGAGCGGGCCAGCAGATGGCTATGGGCTGTTACGTGTCGAGACGTGGCGTGACGATCGCGAGTCTGCTGCTTGCGAGAACGTTCGATTGATTCGTACAATGAAGTTCTTCGCGAATTTCCAGACGGCGAATTCGTAAACGGTCGCCATTACCCCTTCATATCGTGTGCGAGCAGCTTTGCTCCCGATTCAAACAATACCTCGACCTTCGTCCCATCCACTCGCCTCACCACGCCCCGGCCAAACTTCGAATGCTCGAGGACCTGGTCCACGACAAACCTCTCCGAGCTCCGATACAGCGTCGCAGGTTTGCCCTCGTGCGAAGCCATCGCCTTTTTCCACGCTTGCTCGGCAAGCTCTGCTTCCGTCGGCTCTTTTCGTGCGCGTTTCGGATCCCGAAATGGATCCCAATGCGATGCATAACGCAAAATCGAAGTCGCCAGATCGGGATGCGCTGCGGCCCACACGTCGTCGAACAACACCCATTGTTCGTGCCCAAAGAAACTCGACGTGTGCGGCGAGAAAAACGCCGCATGTTTGCCCAAGTGAATGACGCTTTTCGACGGATCACCGTCGAGCTCGAACGCTCCCGAAACCTTCTCGAACTCGCCTCGCGCATTCGCATGCGAGCCCACGCCGAGGTGCGAATGATTCGTTCCCGAAGCAACCGCGCGCAGCGGATACGCCGCGCAACGCGTGAGCGCAGGCGCGATTGAAATCTGCCCCGGCTCGATCATCGCTCGCAAAAGCCGAAGCTCGATCGGCCACGTTTCGAGCCACTCCTTGGACCACGATGCCGGCTTCTTCGTCGGCATGACGTTTCGCAAGTGCGAAGCGAGATCCGGCAGCCTCGCACCTGGAATCACAACCGGGTTTCCAGGCAACGAGTCACCATCGTAGAACGTGAAAAGACACGCGTACGTGCATCCTTCACCGTCACCCGCCGGCACGATTTCCTCGAATTTGAACGGCGGATTGTACACGCTCTCCGCTTCACCATCGGGCAATCGAGGTTCATCGTGCAGAAGCCACGCGAGCCGTTCGGGATGCGCTTTGGCCGCTTCATCGTCGAAGAAGTAATACGCGAGCGCCACTTCGTCATCGTCCGTCAAGACGCGCAACGAGTGTTCGTCGATGCGAAACTCGCCCTCGACATACAAGTGTTTCTTCAGGAGTTTTTCCAAGTCCGCGATGCTCTTCGGAGCGCGCAGCGAGTGTTCCTTGGCAGCCTCGAACAGCGTGCCGAAACCGTAAACGTAGCCCCCGAGCTCGTTCTGGTAGAGCTCGTTCGGATCATCGGCCGTGCGCGCTTCGTTGATCATACGAGTGAACCACGCGAGCACCGAGGGTGCCTCGAGGCGCCGGATGCGGCGCGAAAGCGGCCCTTCATAGTGTGATCGATACACGAACCAAATGCCCGGTTGGTCCTTCACGATGACGTCCTTCCTCGAATCGACGACGGCGGGGTTTGTCTTGGATGCGATGATGTCATGGACAAGGCATGTACATGGATGCGCTCGCGTTCGTGGTCACGTAAACGCGCATGTAGCTGTTGTGTACGAAGACCGAGCTGACCTCGATCTTGTGCACTTGCGCTTTGACACACCCCGCGCCGCCGGCAAACGATAGATCCGTGGACAGTTTGTCTTTGACGGCCTTGAGGCGTTCGCTGATGTCCAGTCGAAGAGCTGCTCGTGCTTGTCGCTTGATTTCGTCGGCATCCTTCGTTGCTTTGAGCCCCAACAAAAAATTCGACGTCTCGATCGTAGGCTCCAGATCGGGAATGCTGAGCTCGTTGTCGACGACCGCGGGTGTGCCCGTGAGGTACAAGTCGCCATCGAGGTTGGCGCTGATGCCGTATTTTTCAACGGGTCCGCCGATGTGCATTTTGAGGATGATTTTTTCACCCGAAGAATACAGCTCGGGTTTTTCCAAGTATATCTTCGGGTGATCTTTGGAGAAAAAGAGTTTTCCGTCCGTGAAAACCATACTCATTGCTTTGGCGAGCTCGTCGTGACGAGCGGCAATGGGGGTGACCACCGTAAACGGACCCGTGGGCAGCGACGCGACGTTTGCCAGGCGCGGCAATTCGCGGGTCATGTCGGGCGGCGAGCAGGGAATGGTGACCGAAGGCATCACGACGAGCGCGAGGTCCTTTTCGAAGCCATCGGCAAGCACCGTCGGTCCAGCTTCGACGCCGACGACATCGAGCGATGCGCAACCCGTCGCGTCGCCAAGGGGCAATTCCATGGGGCGACGAATGCGATCGTGCGCTTCGGCAATCGTGGGAAGAAGGTCATGCGAAAAGTCTTGCAGCTTGGATTTGATGGCCGATTTGATTTTGGGCAGAATGTCCGCGGCCGCGTCGGCGGCTCGGATGACGCGATCCTCGCTTTGCACCGTGACGTCGATGGATTGCAGCTTCGCCGAATATTCGCTTGAAACGATGGGCTCGGCGTAAATGGTGACATCGAGCGGTACGTCGAGGCTGCTGACGGGCATGTCGGCATTGGCGTCAACATGAACATCGATGCCGATGCGGCCTTGATGAAATCGCACGGACAAGTCTCCGCGGCGCCACGTGTACTGGCGTTCGGTGCCGAGCATGGGGAAGGTGCCTTGGCCGGTGCGAGGAATGGCTTGTTCGAGCGACTCGCGAAGGGACGCGCCGGTGATCGTCGCGTGAAGAACCACGCGTGAAGGGGTCGGATCGGCGATGGGCTTTGCAGCGGAATCTGCGGGCCGCGAAGGGTACACGGGCATGGCGGATCCGCAACCGAGGGTCAAGACGCAGGTAGCAATGGCAAGGAGCAGCGGCTTCGACATGCGCGCAAAATGACCGCGGCGGTGGGCATCTGTCAACCCAAAGAGCAGGGGCTATGCACCAAGTCTCGACCATGGTAGACGGCAATACGTGTGGTCTTTCCTCGTCGCAGGGCTTTTTGCCGTCTTCATTCTGGGCTGCGGAGGCAACGCCCCGCCTCCCGCACGAGAAGCTCCGAAACCGGCAGCAGCAGCCACGGATGAAGCTCAGGCGACGCCCGCGGCGCGCTCGGAAATCGGAGGTCTCAACGAAGACGCCGTGGCTCGCGCGTTCGAACGAATGAACGACGACGTGCAGAACTGCTTCGCCAAAGGGACCACGAAAGTGAGCTCTCTCGGCGGGCACGTCAAGATGAAGCTGCGAATCGATCAAAAAGGAGCGCTCAAGTGGGCTTACATGAGCGAATCGACGCTGGGCGATCGCGACACTGAAAAGTGCTTGCTCGACGCAGCGCGAGCCAAATCGTGGCCCCTGCCCATTGGAGGCGATGGTTTGGCGGAGCGATCGTACGACGTCGACCCGCCATCGCCCGTCAAGGAGCTCGACGCGAAAAAATTCAAGGTCGCCGTGTCGCTCGTGCAAAAAGAAACGGCGAAGTGTCGCAAAAGGGGTACGTGGGGAACCGTATTTCGCGTAACCGCATACCTGCGTTACGATGGATTACCGGTCTCCGTGGGTGTCGCGCCACCCAATGAAAAAGGCGAAGACGTCGTCGATTGCATGATCAAAATCATCAAGAAAGTCAAATTCGGAGGGATTGGACGCCGCATGGGCAAACTCGGATTCGACTTGCGCTGATTGCTTCGCTCATCCGAGGAAATGATGGAATCGCAGGCTGACCAAATCGATCTTTTGCTTGCGAGCGCGCGCGACCACAAGGCAGTGCTCGAAGATGGATTGGCGGCCGATTCGGTGATCTTGGCGCCGAAGCCCAAGAAGGACGAGTCTCAGCTTCGCGCGCGTCGAGATGCCGAGCGTAGTGATCTTCGATTGCAGCGCTGGGGCGTGATCGTGCCGGAAGGAAAAACCGGTGAAGCGTTGCTCGAAGCGATCAAGCCCCTCGTCGCATTGCGCAGCGAAGAACAAGGTGCACACCCGATGGTCTTCGAAGTGCCACCTGGGTTGAATCGGAAAGAATCCAGAGAATGGATTTTCGATAAATATGAGGACGAAGATATCGACGAGGCGGAAAGGCCACTCTATTTGTGCTTGCTAGGCAGCCCCGAACAAACTTCTTTCGAGCTGCAACATACTGTCGGGCACCGCGCGTACATTGGACGGGTTCATTTCGAGAAAAGCAATGGCGAGGTCGACCTCGACGCGTATGCCGCGTATGCGAAGAAAGTCGTGCGCTATGCGCGAGAAGGCGTTACCTCGGAACGTCCAGACCTCACCTATTACGTAGCGCCAGATGGCTCGCGTGCGACGAGAAACGCCATTCCGAAATTGGTTTCGCCAAGCATCGAAGCGTCGGAGCGGTCGGTCGCGAATGGCCGTCTCAACGCGTCGATCCGGCAGCTCGAGGTGGATTCGGTCGATTCATTTTTGACCGCCAATGCGAGCCCTCGACCCTCCGTGCTTCTCTCCGTGAGTCATGGCCTCGGCGGGTCGCCCGATGATTACAATTCCGCCGACGAACAGCGAATGCGCCAAGGGGCGCTCGTGGTCGGGCGCAAAGAAGTCCTCGATGCGGAAGCCATGACCGGAAAAACGTTTCTACCGGGTGGATTGTGGCTATTCTTCGCGTGTTTCGGAGCCGCAACGCCGTCCACGAGCGAATATTACAAATGGCTCGATGTGCTAGCGAAGACTGGCACATATCAAAATTCCGCAAAGGCCGTGCTGAGCTCTCTCGCGATGTCGGGCAGAGGCTTCATCGCCGCATTGCCTCAAGCGGCGCTGCGAAATCCCAATGGACCGCTCGCAGTGATTGGGCATGTCGATCTGGCGTGGAATTATTCGTACGTCGATCCGAATAGCCCTTCAAAAAGTCGTAGCTCCAAGTTCACGCGCGTTTTGCACACCATGACGCGAGGAGCGCGTGTCGGATGCGCTCATGACGAAATGATGGAACAGTTTCGCGAAGCAAACTTCGAGCTGAGCTCGATGTACGACACAGCCGAAGATGCTCGAATCGCTGGTCGACCCGATCCGACGGATCCCAAAGCGAAGGCGCGAATATGGATGCTTCGCAATGACTTGCGCGGGTACATCCTCTTGGGTGATCCAGCCGCGCGATTGCCTCAGGCCGAGCTGAATGGCCGCACGCCCGCGGAAGCTCCGGAGCCGCCCGTCGTGGAAGTCCAAACTGCGGCACGAACCCCAACGTCGATACCCATTTCGCAAGACACGAAAACGGCGGCCGTGCAGGCATTGCTCGAAGGCAACGAAGCCCCACGCGTCATTGCCGAACGCGCCGGTTGTTCACTCGCAGAGCTTTTTGCGTGGTTCGATGCGCACCGCGCAGCCGAGCGGAAAAAGCAGATGGACGGCTTGTGACTCAAGGCTTCGACAAGATGAATACGCCAAGGCCATTCCAGAAATTGCGTCCCGACGTCGTGCCTTGGCCGAGCCATCGTTCCCAGTCGATACGCAATCCGGCTTGTTGAATGGCGTCGCGCGTACTCTTCTGAATGATCGGATCTCTCCAATCATCGACGAGCAAAATTGCGGGATTCGCGAGCAACGGCGCAGCGGCAAGAATGTTGTCGCGCGTTGCGGCGTAGCTATGATCCCCATCGTAAAAATACACTCCAATGGGACCGCGCACCAACCCTTTACGGAACATGGTGAGCGATTTCATATCGTGAAATTCGACGGTGGCGGAATTCTCCTTGTACCGTTCGACATTACGATAAAAGGCAGCTCGAGCGGCAAAGCCCCAGCCTGTGTACTTGTTCCAAAAGCGAAATTTGTCACACGCAATGCAATGCTTTCCTTTGTTGCCGTAGGCAGCGGAGCAAAGCGTCAAACCTTTGAACGTGCCGATCTCGAGATATTTTTGATCGGCGGGCATGGCCGCGACGAGGCGGTTCAGGAAGTTGCAGACTTTGGGATCGGATAACCCCTCGATCTCGACGAGGTGTTTTGCACCTTCGAACTCGTTGTTCTCGCTGAGGATTCGTTCGACGATGTTGGACATGCTGGCCGCGCGTGATGCCAGAAGAACGCGACCGTGTCAAGACAAGAATGGAATTGATGATAGATTGATGTGAGGTCGAAGGCGGGGTATTTCGGATTGGAACCGAGCCTAAAGTTGAACGCTCGCTGCGCGCGCGTGGGACGCGCGCACGGCGAGGCTCGGCCCCCCCAAACCCCCCGAGTTGGCCTAATTATGCGTTGGCGAGGACCCGGTTTCGGTCAGTACCGGTAGTTTTCGGGCTTGAAGGGACCGTCGACGGGCACGCCAATGTAATCGGCTTGGTCCTGCGTGAGCTTGGTCAGCTCGACGCCGAGTTTGCCGAGGTGCAATGCGGCGACTTTTTCGTCGAGCTTCTTCGGAAGCAGGTACACGCCAATGGGGTATTTCTCGGTCCAGAGCGCAAGTTGCGCGAGAACCTGGTTCGAGAACGACGTGGACATGACGAACGACGGATGGCCCGTTGCGCAACCGAGGTTCACCAGGCGCCCGCGCGCAAGAACGATGAGCCGCTTGCCATCGGGGAAGATGAAATGGTCGACCTGCGGCTTGATGTTCTCTTCGCGGATTTCAGGGTTCTTCTCGAGCCAGCTCAACTGGATCTCGGAATCGAAATGGCCGATGTTGCAGAGAATGGCCTCGTCCTTCATCGCGAGCATGTGTTCGCCACGGATGACGTCCTTGCATCCCGTGGCGGTGACGAAAATGTCACCAACGGACGCAACGGCTTCCATCGTGCGCACTTCGTAGCCTTCCATTGCGGCTTGCAATGCGCAGATGGGATCGACTTCCGTAATGATGACGCGCGCGCCGAGGCCGCGGAGCGATTGCGCGCAGCCCTTGCCGACATCGCCATAACCACACACGACGGCGACTTTGCCGGCGAACATCACGTCCGTCGCGCGCTTGATGCCGTCGCCGAGCGATTCGCGGCAGCCATAGAGGTTGTCGAATTTCGACTTCGTGACGGAATTGTTCACGTTGAACGCGGGCACGCGGAGCAGCCCTTTGCGATGCATTTCGTACAGGCGATTGACACCCGTCGTCGTTTCTTCGCTCAGGCCCCGAATCGGGTCGTCGCCCTCGAAAAGTTTTTGGTATTTGTCGTGCACCATGACGGTCAAGTCGCCGCCGTCGTCGAGCAGCATGTTCGGGCCTTTGCCGCCCTCGAATGCATAAATCTGCTGCTCGATGCACCAATCGTACTCTTCGAGCGTTTCGCCTTTCCACGCGAACACGGGAACACCCGCGGCCGCAATGGCGGCAGCCGCGTGATCCTGCGTCGAATAAATGTTGCAGCTCGTCCAGGTGACCTCGGCGCCAAGCTCTCGAAGCGTTTCGATGAGCACCGCCGTCTGAATGGTCATGTGCAAACAGCCGGCAATTCGAGCGCCCTTCAGGGGCTTTTGTTGACCATATTCGGCGCGAAGTGCCATGAGACCCGGCATTTCCTTTTCGGCAATGCGGATTTCTTTCCGACCCCAGTCGGCAAGGCTCATGTCAGCGACTTTGTAGCGGGGTGCTGCGCTCATCGTTTCCTCGTTTCTTTTTCGTTGCAGGCCAATTGTGCCTCGTCGCGCCGGCCTACCAAAAGCTGCCAGACGAGGTTTCTATCCGGGCCGTCTCCTTGCCAAGCGCGAGGTAAACGGCGAATCGTAATGCCCGAGAGCCCCGATGCCTCGGCCAAATTGCGTAACGTTTCAGGGTCGAAACCCTGCCACAAATCTGCTTCCTTCTCGCAAAGCGCCAAGTCGTCGTGCGCCTCGTAGTCGATGACGCACACCGAACCACCATTCGGTTTGGCCAAATGGAACAGTGCATTCATCGCGCGCGCCGGCTTCGGCGCATGGTGAAGGACTCGCGCCGCCACCACGACATCCGCTCCGCCATGTTCGGCGACGGCTCGCAAGACGTCCGGCCCGTCGTATTCACCGAGAAAAAGCTTTACATTGTCGAGCTCCCGGCGACGAACACGTTCCTCGGCCAGCGATATCTGCGCTTCAGCCCGATCGATACCCATCACCACATCGAATAAAGGCGACAATAGCTCGAGCAGCGCGCCGTCCCCCGTGCCCACGTCGACCGCCAACGCTCGATGAGGCAATAGCGGCGCAAGTGCGGCCAAATACGCGCCAAATTCAAGCGGCGGACCAGCCCTCAAAGGACGTCCGCCACGCGCAAAAAACTCGCGCGTCGCCGCATCACGCGTCGATATGACCTCCGCAATGCGACCAAGCGTGCCATCGGCCGAACATGCAGCCGTGCCCGAACGTACCGCATCCGCTACCACTGGATCCGCCATCACCCCAGGCGTAAGCCGAAGCAGCGTCCACGTCCCCTGTTTTCGAGCTGACAAAAGACCTGCGTCCCGAAGGGCCGCCGCGTGCCGCGAAATCTTCGGCTGTCCTTCGTGCAAGAGCTCGGAAAGCTCGCCAACTCCAAGCTCCTCGGACGCCGCAAGCGCCAAAAGACGCGGCCGCACGGGATCCGCCAAGAGCCGGTACAGCTCCCACCGATTGGTCGCATCCGTCGAAAAACGACCACTCGAACCCGACGCGTCTTGCACGACGCTCTATGTATGCGTTCATCTGCATGAATGCAAGAAGAAAGTTGGGCAAATTTTTGTTGGTTGCATTGCGTTACGTAAAAGAGGTTGGGGCCTTTTGGAAGTTGGACGGCTCTCATTTGAAAAATGAGGTTGGCACCTTTTGGAGGTGATGATAGGCAACGAACGACCGAGCTTGGGCGCAGGTTTCTGATGACAGAGCGCACGTTCATCTATAGGTTGCATGCATCGGACGCGTCCGAAGGTGGGCCATGATTGGGATCGAAGTCGGAACGGACACGCTACGGATTTCGCTTCGAGGAAAGCTGATTCTCGAGCATTCGGTCGCGCGGCCGTTCCTCATGCTGGCCGAAGGTACGCCGGCGGTGCAGATGCACCGTGGCAATTACAACATTGCCGAGACGGTGCAAAATCCCATAGCAGCCGGGCCATGGGTTCTGCACGCGGCCACGACCGACGATGTGCTCATCGAGTTTCCGAACATCGCTCGCGTGCGCATTTTTCTTCAAAATGACGGCGCTCTTTTCATCGAGTTATCGGGCACGCTGAAGCGATACAATCGATTGCGCATGTCGCTCGTGGCAACCCAAAACGAACACATCTACGGCGGCGGCGAGCAATTTTCAACGCTGGATTTGCGTGGCAAGAAGCTGCCCATTTGGGTGCAAGAAAAGGGCATCGGGCGGGGCAAGGACCTCATTTCGGTCTTGGCCAATTTGCATTCGAAATCCGGCGGCAGTTGGGATACGACCTATTTTGCGCAGCCGACGTTCGTCACGGCCGGCGGTTTGTCGTGTCATGTCGAATCGGGCGCTTATCAAGAGCTGGATTTTCGATTTCCTGACCGCCATGGCATTTACGTATGGGGTATTCCCACGCGCATTCGAATCGACGTAGGGGACATGCCCGACCTATTGTCGCGTTTGTCCGCGTACCTTGGAAGGCAACCCGAGCTGCCATCGTGGAGTTACGATGGATTGTGGCTGGGTTTGCAAGGTGGGCGGGAGGCCGTTTCGACGAAGTTGCGTCGCGCGCGCGAGGCGGGGATCAAGGTGGCTGCCATTTGGGCTCGCGATTGGGAGGGCGGTCGCCCGACGGATTTCGGCTCGCATGTATTCTGGAATTATCATTACGACGCCATCTTGTATCCAGATTTGCCGGCATACATCGAACGGTTGCGCGAAACCAACGTGCGTTTTCTGGGATACATCAACCCGATGCTCGTGCCCGAGGGTGACATGTATCAATATGGGCGCGCCAAAGGGTATTTGGTGAAGGACGCCCAAGGAAACGTGCTGCACGCCGATTTTACCACGTTTCCTGCAGGAATCATCGATTTCGACAATCCGGATGCGCGCCGCTGGTTCAAGAGCGTCATTCGGCAAAACATGATCGACATCGGCATGAGCGGCTGGATGGCCGAATTTGGTGAAGCATTGCCGCTCGATGCGGTGCTCGCGACCGGGCGTAAGGGAATCGACGCGCACAACGATTATCCGATGATGTGGGCGCGCGTGAATCGAGAAGCCGTGGAGGAAGCCAACGCACTTGGTGAAATCGCGTTTTTCATGCGTGCGGGTTATTCGGGAAGCTCGCGTCATGCCACGGGTCATTGGGCTGGCAATCAATTGGTCAATTGGAGCTACGATGACGGGTTTGCCACGGTCATCCCTGCTGCATTGAGCCTCGGGTTTTGCGGCATTGGCCATCACCATGCCGACATTGGCGGGTACGCGACCGTCGCGTGGATCAAGCGGTCGAAAGAGCTACTTTTGCGCTGGTGCGAGCAGGCGGCGTTTTCGCCCATCATGCGCACGCACGAAGGGAATCAGCCCGGCCGCAATTGGCAATTCGATTCGGATGCGGAGACGCTCGCGCACTTTGCGCACATGACGCAAATGTACGTGCGGCTCGGCCCGTACCATCGCGAGGTCGGCAAACAATACGCACAAACGGGCCTGCCGCCGATGCGCCACCCATGTTTGCACGATCTCGCGGACGAAACATTGCATTCGCTGCAATACCAATATCTTTATGGCCCGGACCTCATGGTCGCGCCGGTGTTGAAACCCGGTCAAAACGAATGGCGCGTCTATTTGCCCAAGGATTCGTGGGTGCATCTCTGGACGGGCCGCGGGTATGACGCTGGTTGGCACGTCGTTCCCGCACCGATAGGGAAACCGCCCGTATTTTTCCGCGAAGGATCCAAGTTCCGGCCGTTATTCGAAGCCATGCGCAAGATTCGCTGACCGTTGCCTTGCACGAATTGCCGTGCGGTTAGCCCTTCAAACCAAATCGCAATCGTTCTTACCGTGAAAGCACGTGTACTGCGACGGTGGGTTCGCCGGACGCCGTCCAAAATGGTGATGGCTTGTGCCGCCCGTGGAAGGCATTTCCCAAAAGCCACCCGACACTGCGCAGGATCAAGCCCAACGCCGCTCTTTCGTGCACTCCCGGCGGACAGCCACCAATGGCAAGCCGCCCATGAATTCCTCCCAAAGATGCCCCGACGGCCGCATCGAGCTCGCTGCCTTGAAGTACGAAAAACCGCGTGGCAAATCCGACGAAGGGCGTGCGCGGTGAATACAAGCTATTGCCTGCCGGGGTTTTGCAGCAATCCGTGTATGCGCGGAACACGCCTTTCTGGGAAAGACGCATCGCACGCAGTTTGTCCGCCCCCGCCACGATACGAACGCGCGAAGGAGCCACTTGAACGATGTCCGTGCCTCCTCGGTCATTCATGATGTCGTAACGCCCCAAAAATCGCGCAAAGGCTTGGCAATCGTCGCAATAACACACGGCGCGATTGATGGTCGCGGGCGACGCTTCCGAAACGAATCCTTGCACCGCTCCACACGCGCATCGAAGCTCGACGTCGGTACTCATGAGCCAGCGCTATAGGTGAGCGACGAAGCCATTCCAAGTCCGAATTCACGCCGAGGCGCAATTTCGACAGTGTTCGTCCCCGGCATCTCAGTCACCTTGTACGCAAGGCATTTCACATGTTCGGCGTACATTTTTACAAGACGCTGCGTTCGAGGATTTACGCGTGTAATCGACCGCTCCAGGAAGCGGCGATCCAACATGCATTGGCATGTCAGACGAAGCTTTCGAACAGCGTCTTGAATTTCGTACAGCCCTGTGGCAACGAAGCAGAACGCGCTCGACTGTCGAGCGCTTGCTCTGTGATATTCGTCGCAAGGAGCATATCTGCATGAAATCAATCGATTATGGCACCTCGTTGGGGTTTGCCAAAAGTTTATGGGTTGCCATCGCGGCAGTCCTCGTCGTTGGATGTAGCTCGGGGGTCTCGGATGACGGGACCGGAGGTTTTGGTGGAGCCGGTGGAGATGGCGGTTCATCGAGAGAGCGTTTGGACGATGTCGTCGTGAACGACGATTGGGAAAGTGCGGAGCCTGGATCGCCCGATCAAGCGGCGATCGTGGGTACGCCGCCTTCGGCGACCGCGTGCACCATGGGATCTCAATGCCCGACGGGGTATTGTGTCGATGGGTTTTGCTGCGACCAAAAATGCGATAACAAATGCATGGCGTGCAGCGCTGCGAAAAAGGGTAGTGGAGTCGACGGCATTTGCGGATCGGTTGCGTATGACACGGATCCGGACAACGATTGCCCCTTCGGCGCGTGCGACGGGAAAAACATGTGCAAGAACTACAATGGTTTTTCTTGCACATCCTCTGCGCAGTGTTTGTCCAAGTATTGCGTCGACGGATTCTGCTGCAACAACATCTGCATGGGTGCTTGTAACGCGTGCAGCGCTGCGAAAAAGGGGCAAGGAGCCGACGGGGCTTGTGGCCCGATCAAAGCCGGGCTGGATCTCGATAGTGAATGCAATCCTGGTGAATGTAATGGTTCTGGCGCGTGCAATGCGAGCCCGCAGCCGCAAGCTCCCAATGGATCGCCCTGTGCGTCGTCGGCAATGTGCCAATCGGGATTTTGCGCCGATGGCGTGTGCTGCGATAGCTGGTGTCTCGGTAATTGCCAAGCGTGCACGGGTGCGAAAAAGGGTGGCGGCGCCGATGGTGTCTGTGGTTTCATTGCCAACGACAAAGACCCCGACGAAGAGTGTTGGGGTGGCGCGTGTAATGGCGCAGGTGTTTGCAAGCAATACAACGGCGTGCCATGCACGAACAAGACGCAGTGTTTGTCCGGGTATTGCGTCGATGGCGTTTGTTGTGGCAACGTCTGCACCGGTTGGTGTTCTGCCTGTTCCGAGGCCAAAAAGGGTCAAGGTTACGATGGCGTCTGTGGGCCCATTAAATATGGCCGCGATGTGGACAACGAATGCTCTCCGGGCGAGTGCAATGGTGGAGGTGCATGCAGCGAGCCGCAAACTCCGTTGCCCAATGGTACGGTGTGCGTTGCCGGCGCACAATGCGCCTCGGGCAATTGCGTCGATGGCGTCTGTTGCGAAAACGCATGTCTAGGCACCTGCTATGCCTGCACCGCCGCCAAGAAAGGCCAAGGAGTGGACGGGACGTGCGGAGTGATTGCTTCCGAGCTCGACCCCGACAGCGAGTGCAATGGCGGGCGGTGCGATGGCAGTGGCGTTTGTCGTTACTACAATGGCGCGCCCTGTACTTCGGCCGGGCAATGCTTTTCCAAATACTGCGTCGACGGCTTCTGCTGCGGCAACGTCTGTTCCGGGCCTTGCCAAGCATGTTCGGCGGCGAAAAAAGGCGGCGCCAGCGCCGACGGCGTATGTGGGCAGATTCCCGCAAGTTACGATCCGGATAACGAATGCAATCCCGGTGCATGCAATGGCGCCAGCGGTTGTACTCAGCCTCAAGCGCAAGGCCCCAATGGTGCAGCATGTACCCTGGCCACGCAATGCACCTCGGGTTGGTGCGTGGATGGGGTTTGCTGCAACGCTCCCTGTGCCACGACGTGCCTCGCCTGCACCACAGCAAAGACAGGCCAGGCGAACGGCACGTGTGCCTATATCGCGAACTTGACGGACCCCGACAATGAATGCACGAACGGCGATTGCAATGGTGCCGGCGCCTGCGTCGCATCCTCGAACTTGCCCAATGGTTCGACGTGCAGCACTGCATCGCAATGTCTCTCGGGTCAATGTGTCGACGGCGTCTGTTGCAATACGGCGTGCACCGGCGTTTGCGTCGCCTGCACGGCAGCGAAGCAAGGTCAAGGTACCGACGGTATTTGCGGCCCGATCAAGTACGACTTCGATCCCGAAGCGGAATGCGTCGATGGCGCCTGCAATGGAATCGGCGTGTGCCAATACTACAACAGCGCTCCGTGCACCCAGGCTTCGCAGTGCTTGTCGAATTATTGTGTCGACGGCGTATGCTGCGGAAACCATTGCGGCGGAACTTGTTACGCTTGCACGGCTGCGAAGAAGGGCGGCGGATCCGACGGCGTGTGCGGATTCATCAAGAAAAACAGCGATCCCGACAATGATTGCTCCGGGACCAACGTGTGCAATGGATCGGGCGTTTGCGTAGCCCCCTCGTGCAGCACGAACGCCGATTGCGCGTCGAATGCGACGTGTACGAACATGGCTTGTGTGTGCAATGCGGGCTATGCGGGCGATGCCTATACGATGTGCGCGGACGTCGACGAATGTCAAATGAGCAATGGCGGCTGTGACGTCAACGCGACGTGCACGAATACGCCAGGATCCAGGACATGCGCATGCAATGCGGGTTTTACGGGTGACGGCATTACCTGCACGGACATCGATGAATGCATGACGAACAACGGCGGGTGCGACATCAATGCGACTTGCACGAATACACCGGGATCACGCACGTGTGCGTGCAACATGGGTTATTCAGGAGATGGCATCACCTGCACGTTCTCCGGACAAATCGTGAAGATCCTCGCCGGATATGCCTCCACGTGCGCGCAATCCAACGACGACAAAGTCAAGTGCTGGGGCTACAACATCAGCGGGCAGCTCGGCGTTGGCGACACGAACAACCGTGGTGACAATCCGAACGAAATGGGAGCGTATTTGCCATTTCTCGATCTCGGCGCTGGAAGGTTCGTCGTTCAAATGTCGATGGGTGGAGCTCATGGGTGCGCCATTCTCGACAATGGCGACCTCAAGTGCTGGGGAGCTGGCGCCTATCTCGGCGTTGGCGATAATCTATCCCGTGGCGACGGGCCTGGCGAAATGGGCAACAACTTACCGGCGGTCAATCTTGGTACAGGGAAAACGGCCATCCAAGTTGCTGCCGGGTTGGGCTCGACGTGTGCCTTGTTGAACGACGGCACCGTCAAGTGCTGGGGCGAGAATAACTACGGCCAGCTCGGCCAAGGCGATACGATCCCGCGTGGCGACAATCCCAATCACATGGGCGACAACTTGCTTCCCATCGACCTTGGCACGGGACGAACGGCCACGGCAGTTGCGGTCGGATACCAGCATGCGTGTGCCATCCTCGACAACGGTAGCCTCAAGTGTTGGGGGAATCCATTCCACGGACGATGTGGTTTGGGCGATACCTCGACACGCGGCGATGAACCGGGTGAAATGGGCGATAATTTGCCTGTCGTCGATGTTGGTACGGGAAAAACCGTTACTGCAATTGCTCTAGGTTGGGAGCATACGTGCGCGTTGCTCAACGACGGCAGCGTCAAATGCTGGGGCGGTGGTAGTAGTGGGAGACTCGGGTTGGGCGACCAGGAAAACCGCGGCGACGCTGCGGGCGAAATGGGCGACAACCTCCCAACCGTCGACCTTGGCACGGGTAAAACGGCCATGGCGATTGCCGTGGGTATCTACCATTCGTGTGCCTTGCTCAACGATGGCTCGGCAAAATGCTGGGGACAAAACTTCGACGGGCAGCTCGGTCAGGGCGACACACTTTATCGCGGCGGTGCCCCTGGCCAAATGGGCGACAACCTCTTACCCATCAATCTCGGGACCGGAAAAACCGTGGCGGCCATCGCTGCAGGTGGCAGTCATACCTGCGCAATCCTCAACGACGGCAAGCTCAAGTGCTGGGGATTGAATTTCGATGGTGAGCTCGGTTTGGGCGACACGATCACGCGCGGCAATGCCGGCGGAATGGGCGACATTCTGGTCTACGTCCTGCCATTCTGACGAACCCTCCTGAGCCCCGCCTATTGCAGGGGGCGATTCATCCATCGCCCCTTCGCTTCACGAGTTCGGGGGCCATTCCTCACGGGTTGGCTCGACGTCCGTATTCCCATTGCGGTGCGGACCTTGAAACGTCGCATCACGTGCGAGCGAATCATGCTCCGTCACTCCGCGCCAGCCCAAGCGGTCACGGGGTAGAAAAACCAAACGACATATCGGTATACGAAAAACAGGATCACCAACGCGGCCGCCACGAGCTGGACAAGACTGCCAACGTCCGAACGCGCATCATTCAGGGCGAATACCATCACGCCGACAGCTATCGCGATGAACGTGAGGGGCAGGGTGCCCTCGTAGCCCGTGAAGCGGTGGAAGCACGATCTGCATTGAAATGTAAACGTCGTGATGGATTGCCAGCGGTAATACCAAGTGAAGTAATCGACGCAATCCATTGATTTCCCGCA
The DNA here is from genome assembly GCA_016715885.1 of Polyangiaceae bacterium. Lineage (NCBI taxonomy): Bacteria > Pseudomonadati > Myxococcota > Polyangiales > Polyangiaceae > Polyangiaceae bacterium. The sequence goes on along the minus strand of JADJXL010000025.1, from coordinate 140,661 downwards.
ACGACGGCATCTACGGAGCTGGTTGTTGGTGTTCGCAGACTCCTTGGCGCGCTGGTACATCTCCGCTGTCTTTTGCCCCTGAACACACGACGGGCATATCGGTTCGCCTTTATTGGATAAGGTCGTGTCCGAGCTCAGCACGGAAGTGCCGCACGCAGAACATCGAACCTCGTACCGCTTCGCGACCGCATTGACCGTCGCCGTCGCCGTTGCCGCGTCAAACTTCTTGTCGACCAGCGCCTGCCAGGTTTCCGCCTTGGATCTCCCGGCCTGAAGCATGGCCTCCGCAATCTGCTCCGCGGCCCCCTCGGCCGGTACGTCATTCGTCGTAGGCGCGTTCATGGCTCCTCCCTGCGAATCGATGGCACGTTCCGTACCAGCATTCGTGTTGCGTGAGTGCCGTTCTTTTCGTCTCTATCGCCCCGCATTGCTCCTCGCTTCCCCAATCTTCATGCACGTTCAAATGCTCGATGCCGTCTTGGACCGCATGTTGCGCCAATACGAAGCCGCTGCCGTGTTCATCGAGCCGAAGTCGTTCGTGAATCACTTCAATAACTTCGCAAACGTCAGGATGTCCTGATCGATCCCCGCCAACGTTTGTCCTTCACGAACGGGCGCGGATTTGGAACCTCGATAACTGCTTTTCGTCAGCACCGTTTGATCCGTTAGGCTGACGGCCGTCACGGTGCAATTGTACGTCGAGGACGATGTGCAGTCGACTTGCACGACCGTATCGACCTCTTCTGCTCTCGAGGGTTTCATTTCGTCTGGAAGTGCGAAGGTAGCGGGATGGACCTGGCGGTTGCGGACGTCCACAATGAGTACTTTGCTGACGTTTGGCCGTTTTCCAACGTACTGTTTAAAATACGTTTTCGTGTACGCGGCCATGTGATCGTCGACGTTAAAATGCGTTATTTGCTGCTTTTTGTCGTGAAGCCATTCTCCCCACCAGCGGAAGAAAAGACCGCCCAGAATGCCGTAAACGACCATGACAACCGCAACGGGGAGCTTCAGGTCAATTTCGCGTTCGTCGCGGAACCAATTTCTGAGCGCGTCTGCCCAGATGAACAGGCCGATGATCACGAATAGCGTTGCCGTCGAAACGTGGCTCTTGTAGAGGCCGGTCAATTTGACTCCGACGGCCAAGCAGGCGAGTGCCACGACGGATTTCAACAATGCGGATACCAAAATTTTCATTCAGACGTCTTCCATGTCCGCGGTCAGGACAAACCAGAGACGGCGCGTTCTTTTCAAATCGGCGCACGTGAGTGTGCGGTGCGACAACCTGTGGGCGTTGACGATCGAGTCCCTGTCGAGCGGCATCATAGCAAGGATCTTGCCATCACATGCGGCTTATCTCGAGCGCTGTGCTCGTGAGCTGCTGGGGCGTTGGTGCGCGAATATGGTCCGTGCGTCTGTGGGTTGGATTGTCATGCTATCGTTACACTGTAACGGCGTCGTGACACGTCGAAGCGGGCGATTGTAACGCCGCTGTGACAGTGTTTGCCTCCGGCACCTGTGGTGAAGACCGTTTTCGCTTCAGGTGGCGCGGAGGACCGACTCGTGCACGCTTGCCTCGGGGCCCACTGAACCTGGATACGGGATCGTCGTGTTCTCGATTAACACGCACATTGTGTAAATCTTTTGGACAAACTTTTTCCAAACTTTCCCTTGCTTTTGTGGATCCAGCCGTGTAAACTGGGTGCTCGATGGATCCGAAACACAACGGTTACAACGGTGGTCGAGCGATGTTGGCTCCGGGGACTGTGTCGAGTGTTTCGACGTATGTTTTGCCGAGTCGGGAGCGCACGCCTACGCCGGCTCCCGGGCCGTTTCCGCGAGTCGACGACCATTTGGTCGAGCCGGAAGTGACGCGAGACATCGTGATTCGCGGCGAGCGGATGGTGGCGCAGCCGGCGGAGAAGGACCATGCGGATGCGCATGCTCGTGTGGATTTCGTGCTCTTGGCGCATGTCAAAGATGACCGCACATCGAGCTCGGATTTGTTGACGCGCGTCACTCGAGGGTCGGATTTTGCGACCGACGGCAGTGTGCGGAGGTCTGGAAACGACCCGGCGACCGGAGCGCGGTATTTGGAAGAACTCTCGTTCGAAGTGGTCAATGAGCAAGCCCCGGGCCGAGCGAAACAAAAGGCCGAGGATCTGGCGTATCGTGGGATTCGGCGGATATTTGGGATATTCGTCAAGACGGGGACGGTAGGTGAGTGGTCGCGCGAGAAAAACGAATTCGTGCCGCTCGACGCAGAGAGCTTCATTGAAGATGAAGCTTTGATTCGGCCCATTGCGGTGCGGGCCTTGTTGGATCGGGCGCAAGCAGAAATCGATGTCGCCAAAGCGCTCATCAAGAAAAATAATCCGGAAATCGTCAAACTGAAACGAGCCGCCGAAGACAGAGGTCACAAGAAGGGCCTCGACGAAGGTCACAAGAAGGGCCTCGACGAAGGTCACAAGAAGGGCCTCGACGAAGGTCACAAGAAGGGCCTCGACGAAGGACACAAGAAAGGCCTCGACGAAGGACACAAGAAAGGCCTCGACGAAGGACACAAGAAAGGCCTCGACGAAGGACACAAACAAGGTGACCTGCAAGGCCGCCGCGCCATGCTCCGAGAAATCATGGAAGAGCAATTCGGCGCGCTCACGCCTTCCGTCACAACCCGCATCGAAATGGCCAGCATCGAGCAAATCCGCGCGTGGACCAAAAAGCTCCGGCATGCAACGTCGTGCGAGGATGTCTTTGCCGAAAACGATTCTCTGTCGTGAGCCATGCAAAGGCATTGACGCCCGCAGAGCCCGAAATTGGTTAGCGAGAGATCGCTGCGCGTAGCTTGCAGCTCGAGCGCACGTGCGCGCTGTTTGCTCGACGCGTCGCGCGCGCTCGACCGAATGAAGGTGGCGTCGACGTCCATCCGTACGAAATCTCGCCCGCGAGCCTTTCGGTCACCTGGCGCTAGCTTGAACGAGACAATCGCCGCCCCGCAACCAGGCCAAGTAATGCGAATGCGACGACGGCAAAACCTCCGGCACCTCTCTCGGACGAAAACCCTCCAATAGCGCATCCCGTATCGGATTCGTCATCGCCACCGCCTTGTCCGGGCGCCGCTCCGCCCGAACCGCTGCTGGTCGACGAGCTGCTGCCGCCCATTGCTCCCGAGCCGCCGCCCATTCCCCCGGTTCCGCCAGCTCCGCCGGAGCCCATTGCAGGTTCGACGACGTCGAATTGCACGAGAATGAGGTTGTCCGAGATGAGCTCGTGTGGTCCGAGCTCGAGCGTGCCATTGAAACCAAACAGGTCCGTGTCGGCGCATTTCTTGTTTATGGGGGCGAACGTGCCGGCCACGGGATTGAAGCTTCCGTCGCGAATGCTGAAGGTGGATGTATCGACGGGGGAGGGGCTACAGTTCAATGGTCCGCCGGGCGCGCTGCAGCAGGTTTCGCAACTGGAGGTAAAGGCGAGCGGTGTACCGAGGGGCCAAGTGGCCATCGGAGGCTTGGTGCAATCCTCGAAGGTGAGCTCGGCTTTGCACGACGTGAGGCATGTGGCGTGCGCTGGGGAAGACAGACCCGTGAAAGCGACGAGGGCGGACGAGATTGCGGCAAGAAGGGCGGAAAAGCGAAAAAAGCGCGGCATGGAACCTCCATTGAGGGGCGAGTGTAGAGTGTAGAACGACTCTGGGGGCTTTTGCAATGCTTTCGCTCGAACGAGGGAGATTTTAGGAGGCGCTCAGGAAAATCGAGCCGAGGATACAGTCCCAAGGCCATTTTCACCTACGGAAGCGGTGACTTCTTCTGGGGTTGACATCAATGTCGATACGTGGTCAGGTTCCGCCCGGGAAAGGATGACCATGTTGCATTCACGCGTAAACACAGTGCTTTTTTCCGCGTTGCTCGTGATGATGTTCGCGGCGATGCCTGGTTGCGAAGACAAATCGGCCCAGGCGCCCGCGGTCACGAAACCGACGGCACCGGCGGCTTCGCCGGAGGCGGGAGCGACGACGGCACCTGCGTCGAATGCGGCTGTTGCAAAGCCGGAATCGAAAGTGCGCGATGGGAAATGGGAAGCCCATTCTCCGGGGCGCGGCGTTGCGTATACAGTCGAATCGAAGGGCGATGTGGTCACCTTGAATATGGGCGGGACGATATTCGAAGGCTCCGCACACGAAGGAGGACGTCGCTATAAAACCGCAGCGAATGAATACCTCGTCGTTCCCACGGCTGATGGATTCGAGCTTCGGACGAAAGACAAACCCACCTGGAGCGTCGCGCTATCCACGGATAACGTCGTTTTCACGGCGGACGACAAGAAGTTTTCGTTGAGCAAGGTCGGCGATGCAATCGAAGTCAAAGCCGGAAACGACGTCATTGGAAAGGTGCAGACCGAGGGGCCAAAAGTGAAGGTGACGGATGCATCGGGGGCCGTGAAATGGGACGGGACCGATGGGCTCGTCGGCGCGTGGGGCGTGCTCTTGATGAAGGATATCGGTCAGCCGATGCAGCGATTGCTGTTCACGGAATTGCTCGCGCGCGGACGTTAGTAGCAGCCCATTGAATCATCGTCGCGAGCGCCTGAAAGCTAGGGCGACTGAGCGAGGAATACTGCAATATTTCGAGCATTGTCGACCGACGACTTTCGTCCCATTCGGCTGCGGGACGGATCAAAGCGGCACGTGTGCGAGGTTGTCGCCCATGTCGGTTGGTTCGTCGCCGCGATTGGCCTCGTCGCCCAAGCCGAGTTGGCCATAGGTATTGCGTCCCCAGCACTTGAGGCGCCCATCGTGGAAGACGACGCATGTCGAATTGCGTCCCGCAGCAATGCCCACCGCAAACTTGGCCGATCCCAGGTCGACGAATGGCAACGCATTGCCCATTTGACCAGGTAATCCGCCACGACTCGTCGTCGAGCCCAAACCAAGCCCGCCCGAATGCCCATTTCCCCAGCATTTCACGCGCCCATCACTGGTGACCGCGCAGGTATGGTCGTAGCCTCCGGCAAGCGAAACGGCCGTCACGCCCGTGCCTAGATCGACTGCCGGCAAGGCATTTCCCATTTCCCCCGGCGCATCGCCGCGAAGCCACGTATCACCGAGGCCAAGCGTTCCATAGTCATTGTATCCCCAACACTTGACGCTGCCATCATCGAGCTGCGCGCAGCTATGATACATGCCGGAAACGGCGATTGCGTGTTTCCCCGTGCCCAGGTCGATCGTGGGCAAATTGTTGCCCATTTCATTCGGACCGTCGCCACGATGATTCTTGTCACCCAATCCGAGCGCACCATGATAATTGGCGCCCCAGCACTTCAGCGTCGCATCGGCAAAAAGAACGCATGTGCGAGCCACTCCGGCGGCAATGGCCGTCGCCACTTTGGCCGTCCCCAGATCGACCGCGGGTAAAAGATCACCCATGTCCGCAGGAGAATCGCCCCGTAATTCTTCATCTCCCAGTCCGAGTGCCCCATAAGGATTGCACCCCCAACACTTGACGCTGCCATCGTCGAGCAGCGCGCAGGTGTGCTCGTGCCCCGCAGCAATGCTGATCGCGGTCCTGCCCGTGCCGAGATCCACGGCCGGAAGTGCATCGCCCATCTGTCCCATGTTGACGCCCCGTGCAAGCGTGATCTCGCCGAGACCGAGCTTCCCATACGAGCTCGAGTCGCAATCATTGGAGCCCCAGCACTTCACTTGCCCGTCGTTCAGGATTGCGCAGTTATGCGATTTGCCCGCAGCAATGTCCATTGCTGTTTTTCCCGCACCCAAATTCACTGCTGGTAGATTCTCGCCCATTTGATTCGGTGCATTGCCCCGATCCACCACGTCTCCCAGCCCAAGCTGCCCGCGTTGATTGAAGCCCCAACACTTGACGCGACCGTCCGCGAGCAATGCACAGGTGTGGTATTCACCCATGACGACTCGTACCACCGGTGTCGAACAAATGCTCGGACAATCGTCTCCATCGATTGTATTGCCATCATCGCAGCGTTCGCCGATTTGAACGATTCCATCACCGCAGGCTGCAGGTTGGCATTGTGCGGTGCAGAAGTCGGTAGAAATGACATTGCCGTCGTCGCAAGTCTCTCCAAGGCCGCTTTGCACGATGCCGTCGCCATACACGGCCGCTTTGCAGGTGCTCGAGCACGCGTCGGCATTGTCTTGATTCGCATCGTCGCATTCTTCGCCTACCGATACGTAGCCGTCTCCGCAAAAACAATCCGCGCCCTCTTCGTTCACTTCTCCGTCACAATCTTCGTCGATCATGGCGGCATCGCAAACCTCGTCCCGCGGAACCACTTCGCCCTTGCACTCCTCGAATCCGCTGCCGGAATCGGCGCATGCTTGCAGGCCCTTTTTGCATTCGCCGGTGCCCGCGGTCCCCATTGCTCCCGTGTAACATTCGCCGACCTCGCCAGGCGTGCAAATGCAGCCTTCACCTTCTTCGTTCACCTCGCCGTCGCAATCGTCATCGAGCGGAGAGAGACATGTTTCTGGCCGCGGAGCGACTTCATCCAAACACCCGGAGATGGGCACGCCAAACGCATCGCAATACAACGTGCCCGAGCGGCACGCGCCAATGCCGATCAATTCTGCAGGGCCGCTGAAGCACGGAATTTCACGCCCCGGTACGTGTTTGGGCAACGTTCCTTCGCACGAATCGATGGTGCACGGATCGCCATCGTTTTCCACATCGAGTGGCGCGGGAATGACCTTTTTACCACCGGATCCATTACACACGACGTCCACACAATCCCCCAGCTTCTGGCCTGGGATCAGCGTGCCAGCAAGCATATCGTCGTACACGCATCGTCCCGCGTCACACGCAATGGCCTTGCGACATTCGGCGACTTCGACCGGACATTCCTCGGCAATGGCGCATTCGCCATCCGTGGCATACTCGATGGCTGCGAGCCAATTACAGCTCGGAATGAAAATTGCCAACATGACAATGACGAGTGGAAGGGCTTCTCGCATGGGTACCTCGAGCGCGACGACAAGGCGACGTGCCGACCCTAAATGTTTCACACACGGAAAGCAAGGCGGGTCGTCCGCAGAGACTTGACGTGAAGAATCATTCGCCTATACCGTTGAACAATGACCGTGCGAACGACGAACCTGAACTTGCTCAGCAAAACGTTCCGGTTCGTATCGCTTGCGTTCGTGGGCAGCTTTTGTGGATGTAATGCGTTCGCCGATATTTGGCCCGGCAATGCGCTCGATGCTGATGGATGTATTTCCTTGGCGGATTGCACCGTGGCGGAACCGGCATGTCGAACGGCGGTGGCTTGCACGGAGAACCGATGCATCTTCGAACATGCCATCGAAGGCAACCCGCTGCCGATGCAGGTTTCAGGTGATTGCATGCAGACGCAATGCGACGGCAAGGGCGGCACGAAACAGATTCCACTTCCCGACGACGCGGATGACGGCAATCCTTGCACTCTCGATGCGTGCGATGGTTTTGCTCCAACACATACACTGCAAAATGGTTTTTCATGTTATACCGGCCCACTGGGCACGCAGAACCAAGGGCTCTGCAAAGCGGGGTTTCAAGCATGCGATGCGACCGGCAAACCCGTCGGAATTTGTGAAGGACAGGTGGTTCCAAGGTTGGAGACGTGTTACACGCCGCAGGATGACGATTGCGACGGATTCGTCAATGAAGAGGGCGACGGGTGCGCGTGCACGCCGGGGTTTGCCCTGCCGTGCTATTCGGGGCCGGACGGTACGGATGGGATTGGAGTATGCCGCCACGGCTTCATGACCTGCTCCGCCGATGGCATCGCGTATGGCCCGTGCGAAGGCGAAGTCGTCCCCGGCGTCGAACATTGCGATCCGGGATTCGTCGACGAGGATTGCGACGGCGAGGTGAACGAAGACGGTTTGGATTGTACATGTGGTGATAATGTCGTTTCGCACGGAGAAATGTGCGACGACGGAAATATCGATGCGGCGGATGCGTGCAATCCGCTGTGTCAAATTTCTACGTGCGGCGACGGATTCGTAGCATCCTTGCTTGGCGAAGAATGCGACGACCAGAACCTCGATCCGACGGATCGCTGCTTGCCGGATTGCAAGAATGCCCCATGCGGCGATGGCATTCATCAGTTCGAAGAGAGCTGCGACGACGGCAATGTTCTGGATGGTGACGGTTGCCCCTCCACGTGCTTTTTCCCCGTCGTCGATGTTGCAGCAGGACATGACCATACCTGCGCCGTGCTCATTGACGGACGCGTCAAGTGCTGGGGAGACAATGATTATGGTCAGCTCGGATTGGGTGACACCGAGCGGCGTGGCGCGACGCCTGAAACGAGGCCAGGGTATGTGCCCGCCGTCGACCTCGGCACGGATAAACACGCAATCGCCGTTGCCGCGGGCTTCGAACACTCGTGCGCTCTGCTACTTGACGGAAATGTCAAATGTTGGGGTAGGAACGACTCGGGGCAATTGGGTTTGGGTGACACGCTTCATCGAGGCGATGAGCCTGATGAAATGGGGGATGCGCTTGCCGCCGTCAACCTGGGAACCGACAAGACGGCCGTTGCGATTGCCGCTGGATACGGTCACACCTGCGCCCTGCTGAATGATGGTACCGTCAAATGCTGGGGCGGCAATTATTATGGACTGCTCGGCCTCGGCGACGAGGTGTGGCGCGGGGGCAATCCGACGGATATGGGCGACAAATTGCCCGCGGTGGACATCGATGGCTCGAAGAAGGCCGTGGCCATTTCGACGAGAATGTACCACGTTTGCGCGCTCATCGAGGATGGAACCGTCAAATGCTGGGGCTACAATGGGAACGGAGCGCTTGGACTGGGAGACGCGAACCACCGAGGAGACCAATCTGGTGAAATGGGAGCCAATCTTCCCCCCGTCGATTTGGGAACGAACGAAGTGGCGACCGCAATCGCTGCCGGATGGAGTTACTCGTGTGCGCTTCTCGCGGGCGGCCGAATCAAGTGCTGGGGAGACAATGGTCATGGGCAGCTCGGCCTCGGCGATACCAATCATCGCGGTGACGTGCCGGGTGAAATGGGCAATGCCTTACCCGAAGTCGATTTGGGCTGCATCTTCGTCCCAATGCCCCAAGATTCACCGCTCGCCCAGCAAACTCAGGGAGATTGCGTGAAGAAGGTCTGCGACGGTACAGGTCGCGTTAAGTGGGTCCCCGACCCATCGGATCCAGGGGACGACGGCAATCCCTGCACGTTCGACCATTGCGAAGGTACGGTCCCGGTCCACAGCGTCGAGCCATTTTATCATTGTTTCAGCGGACCAACCGAAGCGCGAGGGAAGGGGATCTGCCGGGATGGCATTCAATTATGTGATTCTACTGGAAAACCATTTGGCAATTGTCAGGGTGAAGTGCTGCCCGCCGAGGAGACGTGTTCGACGACCGACGACGACGACTGCGATGGAGAAACGAACGAAGAGGGCGCGAATTGCAACTGCCTCCCCGGTGAAACGACGGAATGTTATACGGGGCCGCCCGGTACGGCTGGTACGGGCATTTGCAAGATTGGATTGCAGACATGTAAATCGAACGGCCTAGGATATGGGCCGTGCGAGGGCCAGCAGATTCCCATTGCAGAAACGTGCGATATCGCCAATTTGGATGAAGATTGTGATGGTACGTCCAACGAAGAGGGATTCGATTGCATCTGTGGAGATGGCTTCGTGTCGCCTGCGCGCGGCGAAACCTGCGATGACGGTAACTCGAACGATACGGACGAGTGCCGGAACGATTGCGTGCTTGCAACCTGTGGCGACGGCGTGATCCAGGCGGGTGAACCATGTGATGACGGTAATGCATCCAACACGGATGCCTGCACGAACGGATGCCTCGGCGCTAGATGTGGTGATGGTTGCCTTCAACAGGGGGAAAGTTGTGATGATGGCAACACGAGGAGCGATGACGCGTGTCCTGCACTATGTTTGCGATCCGCGGTGAAAATCGCGGCCGGGAACAAGTTCACGTGCGCGATTCTCATGGATAGCCCGGTGAAGTGCTGGGGAACGAACTTTACCGGACAGCTTGGTGTTGGCGATACGAAAGTGCGTGGCGACGACCCTGATGAAATGGGCGACAATTTGCCGCCTGCCAGTCTGGGTAGCGGTAACGATGCCGTCGACATCGTTGCCGGAGAAAGTCATGTCTGTGTGATTTTATTGGGAGGTACGGTCAAATGCTGGGGTAGCAACGGACATGGACGATTGGGCCTAGGTGATCAATTGTACCGAGGCGACAATCCCAATGAAATGGGCGACAAGCTTCCTGCTGTGAGTTTGGGCAAACCTGCCATTGCCATCGGCGCAGGAACCATGCATACGTGTGCCATTCTGTCCGACGGGCAGCTCAAATGCTGGGGATCTGGTGGTGCGGGTGAGCTTGGATTGGGGGACAATGCGACTCGCGGCGATGAGCCTTTGGAAATGGGCAATATGCTGCCGGCCGTGAACTTGGGAACCGGAAAAAAAGCCGTCGCCGTTACATGCGGTCATCAATACACGTGTGCAATCCTGAATGATGGCAGCGTGAAGTGTTGGGGACGCAATGACGATGGACAACTCGGGCTTGGCGATAACGTGTCTCGTGGGTTTCTGCCTGAGCACATGGGTGATGCTTTGCCTGTGGTCAATCTGGGCACGGGAAAAACGGCCGTACAGATTGCAGCGAATTACAATCACATCTGCGCATTGTTGAACGATGGCAGCATCAAGTGCTGGGGGCAGCTCAATCCCCCAATCGGCGACGAACCGAACGAGATGGGTGACAATCTTCCGGCGGTGGATCTGGGACCGGGAAAAACGGCGGTAGCCATGACGAGCTCGTGCGCTCTAGTGGACGATGGTCATGTCGAATGCTGGAACAGGTCGTTGGATACCGTCAATCTTGGAACCGGTAAAATGGCAACGGTCATTGCGTCCGGAGCCGATCACGATTGCGCGATCGTGACGGGCGGCCGCATCAAGTGCTGGGGATGGAATCAATTGGGTCAGCTCGGATTGGGTCATACGCTGCGCATCGGCGACGATGTCGACGAGCAAGGAGACCTATTGCCATTCGTGGCCCCATGACGAGGTTTGGCCCGATGAAACGATTTCGTTCGTCGTGCATTGCGCTGTTCACGACGCTCGTGCTGGGTGGCAATCCTAGCTGCAATGCGATCGCGCACATCCTCGAAGGACTCCCTCGCGTGCATGGCGCGACTTACTCGACCATCGACGACTGCACGGTCGAATTTCCTGATTGCCGTGAGGCGGTCGCTTGTGAGCAGCGCACATGCGTTTTCGTCGATGCTATCGAAGGAACGGCGCTTGCGCAGCAAACCCCGGGCGACTGCGTCCAGGTGCAATGTGACGGCCTCGGAAAAACGCGCACCATTGTCGTACCCACCGACTTCGACGACGGCGACCCGTGTACCGAAGACGCGTGCGACGGACCCACGCCAGTGCATATGCCAAAGTCCAACTTCCCTTGTTATGATGGTCCACCCGGTACGAAGGGCAAAGGCGCGTGCGTAGAAGGTGTGCAGGCATGTGATCCGCAGGGAAAACCCATTGGCGGATGTGTTGGACAAGTCTTGCCCATCGAGGAAACCTGCTACACGCCCGAAGACGATGATTGTAATGGGCAAACGAATGAAGGGGGACTCGGATGCATCTGCGAACCGAGTCAGGTGCTCCCGTGTTATTCCGGCCCCGCAGGCACGGAGAACCAGGGTGTTTGTCATGGCGGCACGATGGTTTGTCATGGCGGGCTCGGTTTCGGGCCCTGTGAAGGAGAACGGACACCAAGCACCGAAACGTGCGACGCTGATCAATTGGACGAAGATTGCGACGGCTCGGTGAACGAGGAAGGAACGGATTGCTTTTGCGGCGATGGTTATCTGTCATCCGTGCTTGGCGAAGCCTGCGATGATGGAAACGTCGAGCCCAATGACGGTTGTTCCGAAACGTGCCAGGAATATATTTGCGGAAATGGCTTCGTGCAGACGGGCGAGTTATGCGATGACGGCAATACGGTGAATGGCGATGGCTGTCCTGCGATGTGCCGGCATTTGGCGACGACGGTCGTCATTGGGCGCAATCTCGGGCACAGTTGCGTCATCCTCGACGACGCGCGAGTCAAGTGCTGGGGCCAGAACAACTACGGAGAGTTAGGATTGGGGGACCAGCAACACCGCGGAGATGCACCATTCGAAATGGGCAACAACTTGCCCGCAGTCGATTTGGGAACGGACATGGTGCCCGTCGCGCTTTCTGCTGGAGGAATACATACGTGCGCGCTGTCGACGACCGGACGCGTGAAATGCTGGGGGAGAAATGCAGTCGGGCAGCTCGGATTGGGTGACAACACGCATCGAGGCGTCATGCCGGGCCAAATGGGGGACAATCTGCCTGCGGTGGAACTGGGAACGATGAAATGGGCCACGGCAATCACGGCTGGCTGGGGCCACACCTGCGCCATTCTGAACGACGACACCGTGAAGTGCTGGGGAGCCAACGACGTCGGACAGCTTGGTCTGGGCGATACATTGCCGCGTGGTGATGGACCGAATGAAATGGGTGACGCATTGCCCGCAGTCGATTTGGGAACGGGCAAAACGGCCATCGAGTTGTCATTGGGCGTCGGCTTTACATGTGCGCTCCTGAATGATGGCAACGTCAAGTGCTGGGGCAATAATGGTGTGGGTCAACTTGGTTTAGGCGATACCAATCATCGAGGTAACGAATCCAATGAAATGGGCGATGCTCTTCCTGCTGTCGATCTTGGGGTAGGAAAAACAGCCATTGCCGTGGTCGCCGGTCTTGAACATGCGTGTGCGCTCCTGAATGACGCTACCGTCAAATGTTGGGGAGGCAACATGTATGGTCAGCTCGGTCGGGGCGATGTCATGAATCGAGGCGATGAGCCTCTGGAGATGGGAGACAACTTGCCAACGGTCGACCTTGGACTGGATCAGAAGGCCAAAAGCATTAGCACGTTCGTATCGACATGTGTGGTATTGCTCGACGGAGGCGTGAAGTGCTGGGGCCGCAATTTGGGATTGCTGGGCATTGGGGATGCGTTCGATCGCGGTGACCAGCCCAATGAAATGGGAGACAATCTGCCTTTCGTGAACCTTGGAACCGGCGCGACCGTCGCAAGCGTCGCGGTGGGGGGTTGTGCCTGCGCCCTACTGACGACCGGCGACCTCAAATGCTGGGGTCCGAATTATTATGGACAGCTCGGGCTCGGCGATAAGGAAACTCGAGGTGATGAAGCGGGAGAAATGGGCAATCAATTGCCGCACATTCTGTTTTGAAGGCCAGGCATCAAAACGTTCCTCGCGCTCCGAGCCATCCCGGCGCCATGACAATGCCCGCCCGCACTTCGCCGCCGCGCGCATTCGGCTTCGGTTCGTCCGTTTTGCCTTGTTTCGGCGGCGGAGCGGTCACCCACAACAGGACCCCGCCCGCAGCGAGCGCGCTTCCCGCAATGATGAGCCCTGTCGACACATTGCCCCACTCCACGGCCTTTTCGCGCATGAGTCGGCCGAATTCGTCACAACGATTCGTTTGCACATCGCAATGGCCGTCCGCGTTGCAATCATTTTTCGTCGCAATGGCCACGCCTCCAAAAATCGCTCCCGCCACGATGGCGACGGCTCCCACCCCCGCACTTGCCATACCCAACGGCATTTGCCACGTCCGATCCGGAGCCGGCGGCGCAATCACGACCGGAACGATTGGCTCCCCGCCTTGCGGCTTTGCCTTGGGGTCCGGCTTGATGGCACCTTCGGGCACCGAAAACTTCACATTCACACCGTCGGTCAACACCTCGATGCGCTTTTTCCACGTCGTATACCCGGGCGCCGTCACCACCAGCTCGTGTTGACCAGCGTCCACGTAGAGCGCCGTTGCCCATTGCGGCTCACGTAACTCCACGCCATTGCGCACGATCGATATGCCCGGCACCTGACTCAGCACCGCAGGAACGATGATCGACAGCGTAGCGAGCTTCGGTTTCAGCGCTGCCGCTCTTTTGCTCGCATCCTCGGCCCGATCGGTTTGTCCGAGCCGCATCGCCACTTGTTCGGCAAATGCAAATTGCGTCCACGCACTCGCCAATCTCCCGAGCTGTTCGTAACACTCCCCCAGCGTATACTTGCCGCCCACACCTTCGGGCACGAGCCGCGTCACTTCCTCGAGCTTTTTGCACGCGCTCGCGAACTTTCCGGCGTCCATCTCGCTGACGGCTTGCTCATACAGCGCTTGCGCATCCGTTGCTCTTTGCGGGTCAATCGTTTGTCCAAGCGAAATTGCCGAAGCTACGAGCACCAAGCTCGAACATGCCCATGCACACGTCCATCGAGCCCCGCTGCTTGCGTGCAATCTCGAAATCAAAGTGGCCCTTTCCTCCATTTGCGTGCCCCGCCATCCGTCGGCGCTGGCGCCACCGTGGAGTTTTCGGCTTTCGGCGCCGCTGACGCGGATGGCGCTGCATCATCAACTGATTTCGTCGAGCCCTTCGGCGCTCCCGTACGTGCTGTCGTCGTGCTCGATGCGAACGTCGCTCCGTGCAGATTCGATGCGGCCTTGGCACTCGCACTCGGCAATGCAGCGGCGCTCGCTTCCTGCGCAGTCACGACCGGCTCGGCCAACGCCGATCCTACAGGCGCCCGTGGCTGCTCGACGGGCACTGTGTCGACTGATTCCGCCCTTGCGCTGAGATCATTCGAGTTTGTCTCCGTGTGCGAGGGCGAACGCATGCTCACGTACGTGCCAGCTCCAAGAAGGACGGTGACCACGCTGATGACAGCCGCGACCGCGGCGCGCGTTCGTTTTGTCGGTGGACGATTTTCCGAATCATTTTGCGACGTTGCGGCGCTTGCCCGCACCTCGTTGCCCTGCGTTTTGTCGTCTGGTTGCGACAAACCCGCGCGTGACGTGTCCTCGAACGATTCTTCGACGAACGCTCCCGCCAGCACCTGTTCGAGCGCTTTTTGTAGCGCTTCGACGTTGGGATATCTGCCCTCTATATTCTTTGCCAGACAGTGCTGAATCACCGCCTCGAGCGAAGGCGAAACATCGGGCACGTGCGCGCGTATGGGCTTTGGGGCGACATTCATTACGCTGTGGACCACCTGCGTCAGCGTTTCACCTTCGAATGGCACTTTTCCGGTCACGAGCTCGTAGAGCACGACGCCGAGCGACCAGATATCCGTTCGCGCGTCGACATTGCGGGCATGGGTCATTTGCTCGGGAGACATATAAAGCGGCGATCCGAGCATGGCGCCGGTTTTGGTGAGGTCCGAGCCGGGCGCTGGATTGAGCTGTTTGGAGATGCCAAAATCGAGCACTTTCACGATCGGTGCGCCGGTCTTTGGTTTTCGCGTGAGAAACAAGTTCGCCGGTTTGATGTCGCGATGCACGATTTCTTTCTCGTGCGCTTCGGCAATGGCCTCACATGCTTGCAGCACGTACGTGATTGCTTCCTTTGCGGGAAGACGGCCATGGGATGCGAGATGCGTCTTTAGGTCCGTACCTTCGAGGTACTCCATCACCATGAACAGGAGGCCATCATCTGGGCGGCTGATGTCGTGCACGCGTGCGACATGGTCGCTTTTCAGTCGTGCGGACGCGCGCGCTTCACGCAGAAAGCGATTCACGGCATCGTGTTTGTCCATGATATCGGGCAGCATGATCTTGATTGCATAAAGCTCCCCAAGCTCGATGTGCCGCGCCGCCACGACCGTGCCCATGCCGCCTTGCCCGAGCACTCGCTCGACGCAGTATTTGCCGAGCAAAATGTCGCCGGGCGACGGCATCGTGGGCGATTCGCCGCGTTCAGCTTCGCTGTTCTCCGGCGTCGCAGCGCCATGACCCCATTCGTTGGCACGCTTTGGCGGGCGCGCATCGACGGTGACTTCATGCTTTTGTTCGTGGCGAGCGTGGCCTTGTTTCGACTTGGCGCGCATGGGCCGTGCTTTGTTGCGGCTCACGAGTACGACGACGCTCGTGCCGTTGGGAAAATCCGGGCGCGATCATCGAACGATTGCCCCTTTGCCGCAACCATTTTTTGACGACCTGTTTGGGCTGCGTTCGGGCATCGGCTCATCGAGGAGTTCGCAGCACAGCGAGCGGATCGGAGCAAGTCAAGAAAATGCGAACGGATGCGCCGACAAACGTCGGCGCATCATGCACTGCACGTTCACTGGTACTTGGCCATGAAGAGCGCGTTGACCGCGCCCCAGCCGAAATCGACGTTGGTGTAGTTGTTGGGCGAAGCCACGTACACGGCACCGGATAGATCTCCAGCTACCAACAGCATATCGGCACTCACGAGGTCGACATGCCATAGCGCGTTTCCGGAGGCATCGAACTTGACGATGAACTTCGCGCCTGAAAGCGTGCCCGTGCCAAAGTCGATGGGTCCTGTATGATTGCCCCATACCGTCATATCGCCCGTTGCCGTGCGCGACAAGCCATTGACGTCTCCCATTGTGAACATGCTGCTGCCGAACTGTTTTTGCCACACGACGTTGCCTGCCAGATCGAGTTTGATCAGGCCGAGATCTTGCGGTCCTGCGGCTGTCATCGGACCGGCGCCGTAATTGATGGTGCCGGAAAAACTCACAGCGATCAGGATATTGCCGGCCGCATCGACATCCCATTGGGAGCTTGCAATGGAGCCTATCGGGGACTTGGTCCATAGCGGCGTACCGTTCACATTCGTCTTGATGAGACTCGCTCCGGAGCTCCAATGGAATTCTCCTGCCGGGCCAAGGACGATCGGCGTCTGAATGCCTGCGGGGACTGGCATGCTCAACTCCGTAACACCACCGGCGGAAGCGCGTAGGAGTTGGTCGTTTGGCAGAATTGTTCCGTAGGAGATGGGAGCGCAATAGTTGTTGTAGTTCGACGGCACGATGGCGCCGACTTGCCCGGCGTCGTTCTTACCGATGAGATGGTGTAGAGGAGCGAATCCGAGACCCGATGGTTGCGAAATGTCGCAGGAGTAGTTGCACGGTTCCCACGGGACAGTGCACCATCTGTCGGTCATTTCGTACGACGCCACCACGCCACCTCGGGCCGTTTGGATGGAGCTATACTGCGACCATTGATTGCTGGAGGAGCCATAATGCATAAGGTTTGGCATACCGTCGGCGCTGAAGGACCCTTTGAGCATACTATCCGTCCACCAACCGACGACGGCCACACCTTGCCCATTGTTGAACGCCGCGATTCCGTTCACATCGAGGTTGTAGCCCGTAGGGATGGTCATCCATTGGAGTGGGCCATTGGCAGGCTTTGGCGAGTCGCATACCATCTTGTTGCAGATGCGGCTCACGCATTCGCTGCCCGACGTGCAGGCGCCGCCGGTGTCTTTGATGCATTGACCTGCGCCATTGCAGATGTCATTGCACGCGGGGGTCCCGGTCGGGTCGCTTTGTCCCGCGGGGATGGGCGTGCACGCTCCCACGGACCCCGCCACGTCGCATGCGAAGCAGGTTCCGGTGCACGCCGTATTGCAACAAACACCGTCCACACAATGGTTGGAGCCGCATTCTGCATCCGTGCTGCACGCGCTGCCATTCGCCAACAGCACCGAGCACGCGGCTGCACCGTCGCATTTGCCGAGCGGGCATTCGTCGTCGGGATCGGTATTCGCAAGAATGACGTCACACGTACCGTCGCTGCCGCTGCTCTTTTTCGCCGCGCTGCACGCCATGCAGGTCCCCGTGCACGCATTGTCGCAACATACGCCGTCCACGCAGAGGCCCGACACGCAATCGGTTGCCGTAGCGCACGTCGTTCCATTGGGCGCTTTGATGCACGCGCCGGCACCATCACACGTCACTCCGCACTCGTTGTCCGGATCGGTGTTGGCAGCGACGAGGCCACAGGATCCATTGAGTCCACCGCCCTTTTTGTCTGCGCTGCACGCGTAACAGGTTCCGCCGCAATGATTGTTGCAGCAATACCCATCGACGCAATAGTTCGACAAACATTCCGCCGTGCTCGTGCACGTGGCACCATTGTAGTATTGGCAGGTGCCGCTTCCGGAGCAAGCACCGGCAAGACATTCATTGTCCGGGTCCGTGTCGTATTTGATGTTCCCACACGTCCCGTTCGCGCCACTGCCCTTTTTCGCCGTAGTGCACGCTGTGCACGTGTCCGAGCATGCCGAGTCGCAGCATACGCCGTCGACGCAGAATCCCGAAGCGCATTGCGTTGCCAGCGAGCATGCGGCGCCGTTGGCTTGCGGCGTTTGCGATTGGTTGCACGCGCCCGAGCCATTGCATTCACCAGGGTTGCATTCGTCGTCGGGGTCTTTGGTGTTGGCGATGGGCCCACACGAGCCGTCGTACCCTTGACCTTTTTTCGCGGCGCTGCACGCATAGCATGTGCTCGTGCAAACGTTGCCGCAACATACCCCGTCCACGCAATAATTCGAAAAACATTGCCCGGTCGACGTACACGGCGCGCCATTGTAATAGCGACACGTCCCATTGCCTCCGCACCGTCCACCGACGCCGCATTCGCCCTCGGGATCGGTCTCCGATGCAATCGGACCACATGTCCCATTCGCCCCGTTGCCCTTTTTGGCGGTGCTGCATGCTTGACAGATGCCCGTACACGCGGTGTCGCAACAGTATCCGTCGACGCATTGGCCCGAAGCACACTGTCCGCCCGACACGCACGTCGTGCCATTGGCTTGCGGCGTTTGAGGCTGATTGCATGTCCCGGAGCCATTACATTCTCCCGGATTGCATTCGTTTTCCGGATCCTTGCCGCTCGCCATGGGACCGCACACGCCGTCGTACCCTTGGCCCTTTTTCGCTTCCGAGCAAGCGTAACACATACCCGTGCAGATGTTGCCGCAACAGAAGCCGTCGACGCAATACCCGGACAAACACTGCGACTTGTCCGAGCAAGGCACGCCGTTGTATTGCTTGCACACGCCGGCGCCATTGCATGCACCACCCCAGCACTCTTCGTCGGGGTCTTTGTCGTTGGCAATCGGTCCGCACACGCCATCGGCGCCCTGGTTTTTCTTGGCTGCCGTGCACGCCTGACACGTCCCCAAACACCAATTGTCGCAGCACACGCCATCTGCGCAATAGCCGGACGCGCATTGTGTCGACGTCGAGCATGCCGTGCCATTCGCTTGTTTCGTCTGTGGTGTGGTACACGTCGAACCGTTACACGTGCCGCCACCGTTGCATTCGCCATCCGGGTTCGTACCCGCGGCGATGTTGCCGCAAACCCCGTTGATTCCGCTGCCTTTTTTCGCCGCGCTGCACGCTTGACACTCGCCCATGCAAATGTTGCCGCAGCAATATCCATCGACGCAATAATTCGACAAGCATTGCGTCGACGACGTGCAAGTAAAACCATTGTAGTTCTTGCACATGTTTTTCCCATCGCACGCGCCGTAAGGACAGTCGTTGTCGGGATCGGTGTCGTATTTGACCGACCCGCAGATGCCATCGGCGCCGCTTCCTTTTTTCGCTGCGCCGCACGCCATGCACTTGTTGTCGCATTTGCTATCGCAACAAAATCCGTCGACGCAATACCCAGTTGGACATTGCGATCCCATCGTGCATGCCGTCGCATTCGATGGAGGCGCCATGGCTTGCTCGATCCCCGCGGGCGCGTCCCAACGAGGGTCGTGGACAATATCGGATTCATTCGTAGCAATGCTCTCACTGCTGTCCGCAGCGCCGGCCCACCCGTTCGAGCTGCCTCCGGCGCCCCCGTGCCCTTCGGGATTCTCGGCGCCGCACCCGATCATGAATGACAAAACCGTGCAAGCAAGAATGTTGGTGAGGACGTAATTCGAAGGTTCAATGTGCCTTTGATTCTTCATCGTGGGTATTCCTGGCGTCGTTATGCCGTCGAGTTGGTGGTTGCTCGAAAGTGCCTTCGTTGCGGTTGCCGTGGTGGATGTTCGCGCGTTCACCGACGGAACCCAATTTTCTGCCGGTCGGTGCCAACCTCCAGGAGAAATACGCCGGAGCGAGAGACAGCGATACGCAATGCATTGGCCGAGCTCGGCGCTTCGTCCGAGCAATGATGGTGGTAGCGGTTCGTCTCGCCAATGCTCGAACCGCGGAAAAACGACGCAGATTGCGGCTTGGCTATTCGGCTCGGCTTGGGGCGGAGACCGTTTTCGCGTCAAGGCGCGAGGCGAACGAGGACCGAGGTGGCGGCCATCATTGCCGCAGCGCCGCCAAAGCCAGCGTTCCAGCCGCCAGCCGACGAGCACGCACATCGTGCAAATCTTCTCGACAAACTTTTTTCCAAACTTTCCCTTGCTCTTGTGGATCCAGCCGTGTAAACTCGGTGCTCGATGGATCCGAAGCACAACGGGTACAACGGTGGTCGAGCGATGTTGGCTCCGGGGACTGTGTCGAGTGTTTCGACGTATGTTTTGCCGAGTCGGGAGCGCACGCCTACGCCGGCTCCCGGGCCGTTTCCGCGAGTCGACGACCATTTGGTCGAGCCGGAAGTGACGCGAGACATCGTGATTCGCGGCGAGCGGATGGTGGCGCAGCCGGCGGAGAAGGACCATGCGGATGCGCATGCTCGTGTGGACTTCGTTCTCTTGGCGCATGTCAAAGATGACCGCACGTCGAGCTCGGATTTGTTGACGCGCGTCACGCAAGGGTCGGATTTTGCGACCGACGGCAGTGTGCGGAGGTCTGGAAACGACCCGGCGACCGGGGCGCGGTATTTGGAAGAGCTGTCGTTCGAAGTGGTCAATGAGCAATCGCCGGGCCGGGCGAAACAAAAGGCCGAGGATCTGGCGTATCGTGGGATTCGCCGGATATTTGGGATATTCGTCAAGACGGGGACGGTGGGTGAGTGGTCGCGCGAGAAGAACGAATTCGTGCCGCTCGACGCAGGTAGTTTCATTGAAGATGAAGCTTTGATTCGGCCCATTGCCGTGCGGGCCTTGTTGGATCGGGCGCAAGCAGAAATCGACGTCGCCAAAGCGCTCATCAAGAAAAACAATCCGGAAATCGTCAAACTGAAACGAGCCGCCGAAGACAGAGGACACAAGAAGGGCCTCGACGAAGGACACAAGAAGGGCCTCGACGAAGGCTACAAGCAAGGTGACCTGCAAGGTCGTCGCGCCATGCTCCGAGAAATCATGGAAGAGCAATTCGGGGCACTCACGCCTTCCGTGACAACCCGAATCGAATCGGCCAGCATCGAGCAAATCCGGGCGTGGACCAAGAAGCTGCGGCATGCAACGTCGTGCGAGGATGTCTTTGCCGAAAACGATTCTCCGTCGTAAACCATCGCACCCCGCCAAGCAGCGAGGTCACGAATTCCCGGGCGAGTCCATCCTTCGATCAAATCGACCCAAGCTTTTCGTGATGCTAAACGAACGTCATGTCGACGTGTCCCGCAATGAAGCCATAAATATAGTCCTTCATTACGTTGGTGCGCACCTGCACGCTGTACTTGTCCCGCCACGTCCAGAAGTCGAATTGGTAGCCAATACTGACTTGCTGAATTGGGCCCGACAACCATACCCAATGCTCGAATTTGGGCTGAGGCGTCGTTTGCACCGGCGCCCACCGCGTCAGTGTTTGCTGCGACGGTGATTGACTCAGCGCTTCGAGCTTCATCCATTCATCGCAGGCCGTGATGCCCATGAAGGCGAAAGCCGTTTTGTAGATTCGGAAATAACGATTGATATCCCCAATGACTTCGCGCAGCGGCATCGTCGACTTGAATTTGTATATATTTGCCTTCGGCAACACGCCTTTGAGCAATCCGGAGAGCGAGCCTTGCGTCGTCGCGAAATGGCCCCCACTGTCTTCGGGCGTCCACTTCTTCCCGTCAACCTCGCCGCGAGAGTTTGCGATGTGCAGGCCGTGAGCGGTTCGGGCGGGTGCACGCTGGCCGGCGAGCCTGCTGTCGGGGCCGCGTTGATTCTCGGCATGGCAGCGGCGCTCATGGTGGGCAGGCGTATTGGATTACGACGCCGCTGAAGCCCGCTTGGCGCGTGTGGGCTACGCGAGCGGAGCTGCGTGGCGTGGTGCGGTGGAGGCGGGGTAGGGGGTTCATGAGGGTTGAACCTGCGCGGCAAAGCTGACATAAGGACGGCGATGACACCGCACTGGAAGCTCACGGTTGAGGGGCTCGGCAAGATTGAGCATGCCGAGGTGGATATACGGCCGCTGACGCTGTTCGTCGGACCGAACAACACGGGGAAGAGCTATGTGGCGTCGCTGATTTGGGGGGTCGTGGCGATGCAGGGGGAGCTCGAGCCGCCGGAGGGGCCGGAGCTGGAAGCTTGCAGAGCGTGGGTGGCTCAGCACATTGTGGAAGGCGCGACGCCCGTTCAGGTAGCGATGCATCGTGCAGACATAGAGCTGTTCGAGCGACTCTTTCGCGTAATGCTCGAGAAAAACCGCGCTGTACTCATTCAGCGGATTTTCAAAAGTGAGCAGATTACTGCCCGTCGTATTGCTTGGGAGAACGAAGCGTGTCCGTCGGAAATGGCGTTTGCATGGTCAACGGATCGAGACGATCCGGAGAAGCACGTCCTAACCTTGACCGATGGGCCAGGGACGACGAGCATCAAGACCCATCCGCAAACGAACGATATTCGCGAGCTCAGGGCTGCTGCGCTCGACATGCTCGTGAGAAGAATTGTATTCTATCGATTGACGCGGTTATTTCGACGATTTGATGGTCCATATTCGAGAATTGATCCCGTTTATTTACTGGCATCTCGCACAGGATTCATGCAGCTTTACAAGGCGGTAGCGCGCCGTAGCTTGGAGCGATGGCATCAGGACGATGTCGATAATCGGCTTGAGTTGACCGCACCTTCTTTTCACTTCATCGACATGATGGCATTCGGCCTAAGGAGCAGAGTAGGAAGGCGTGACTTCGGAGAAGAAGCTGATTGGCTTGAACGGGCGCTTATGGGGAGAGTCGAACTGGTTTCTGGGAATTCTGCGGTCAATGAGTATTGGTACTATCCCGCGGGAATATCCAAACCGTTGCCTATGAATCTCTCGTCAACCCTCGTTACTGAACTAACACCAGTTATTGCTGTGCTTCGGTATGCATCAAGTCTTCCGCTGTTCGTCTATGAAGAACCCGAAGCCCACCTCCACCCCGAGCTACAACGACTCGTAGCTCAAGTCATCGTTCGACTCGTGCGTAAAGGGCTTTTTGTCGTGGTCACGACGCACAGCCCGGATTTCTGCCAGCAGATCAACAACTTCATCAAGCTTGGTTCGCTCGCCGCCGACAAACGTGCGGAAGCCCAAGCGAAACTAGGCTATGGTCCGCAAGTTTATCTCGAACAGGATGACGTGTCAGGGTACGAGTTCAAGTCAGATGATGCCGGAACGCGCACGAGCGTCGTCGAAATGAAGAAAAGGCCAAGTGGGCTCGTCATGCCTACGTTCAACGCGTCGCTTGCCAGCTTGAGCGATGAAATCTTTGAGCTTACGGAGCTCCTCTCGGAACACGAAGTGGTGTCATGATTGATCGATTGGGTGACCTGAAGACGCGAATACAACGTTGGATCAAGGAGAAGCGAAGCGACGGCAAACCCTTGTTCGAATTCGTCGATCCGCCGAATTCAGTCGTCGTGCGCGAGACCAAGGAAGCGGGAGAAGCCCACGTGGAGTACCAGCTTCCAGAGGAGACACACTGCATCTCGTGGCATCTCGAATCGACCGGGTATTTTTTATTTCTTAAAGGTGAAAAGAGTGCAGACGGCGCGTTTTTGTGTGTCACCAGGATGGTCGCATCGATGTCCATATCGTCGAATGCAAGAAGACAATGGAAGCACCAAAATGGCGTGATGCGAAACTTCAATTGCACGATTCATTATCGAAACTTCTTGCGATTGCAGGCGTTTTGGGAGTCGAAATCAATCACGTCTACCTCGGGGCAGCTTTTCGTGAGGATCGAGTCGACGTGACGGAATCATCAGAACCCCGCCTGGGCGCAGTTCCGTTCATGGACAATGAAGAAGCGTCAACGGTGATGAATGCGCGTGCTCAGGAACCGTTCGAATGGCGAACCAGTCAAGTTCGCTTGCGCGGCTTCGCCAAACCCTTTCCTCTCACAAAAATCCAACTCGATCCCCAAACCGGGCGCGGAACCTACCTCACCCCACCAAACCCCTGAACAATCTTGTCCATCTTCGACTCCTGCGACCGCTTCAACATCCCCACCGCTACCACGCCCATCCGTTCCGGACGGAAAATGCGCTGCG
The DNA here is from genome assembly GCA_016715885.1 of Polyangiaceae bacterium. Lineage (NCBI taxonomy): Bacteria > Pseudomonadati > Myxococcota > Polyangiales > Polyangiaceae > Polyangiaceae bacterium. The sequence goes on along the minus strand of JADJXL010000025.1, from coordinate 116,404 downwards.
CTGCGTCACGAACGTCGGCCACCGTCACGCTCGCAAGCTGCTCATGACGCAACTGGGGCGTCCGTACCGAATTTGTAAACGCGGATAATCCGTAGAAGCTCGCCACCTCCTCCGCGTCATCCGCCATCGCCTCCACCGACCACAAATGCCGATCCTTCGCCTTGTCGAGCTCCTCCGGCCTCGGCCCATGCGACGCAAGCTCGTCCACCAACGCAAAAATCTCCGTCAGCACGATCGTCGCCCGGTCATGCGCCATACCTGCCGCTATGTCGACCACCCCGTCGTCCTCGTACGCCTCGAACATCCCCGACACGTCGTAACAAAGCCCAAGGCGATCACATATGCGCTCGTAGAGACGCGTCGACATGCCGTCGTCGAGAACGCGCAGCAGCATTTCGACGCTCGGCTCGTGCGCGTCGTGCTCGCTCACCGCGCGAAACACGATGCGAAGGTCGGTCTGGCTGGATTGGTTCTTCACGAAGGAAAACCGCGGGTGCGTTTGACCATTGCGCGGCGCGGTCGCCTCGACGCGGGCGCCTCGAGGCATCGCTGCAAACGCACGCTCGGCTGCCGCAACGGCTGCGGTTACGTCGAAGTTGCCCGCAAGGCAAAGCATGGCGTTGGCGGTCGTGTAATGACGCGCGTGATGCGCCCTGAGCATCGCTTCATCGAAACGGGCCAGCGTATCGAGCCCGCCCGTGATGCGATATCCGAGCGGATGCGCCTCGAAAATGAGCTGCCGTGAAAGGTCGTCGGCATCGATGACACGCCCATCGTCGTCCAGGTCTTCGAGGATCTCCTCGCGCACGATACCGCGTTCGATCTCGACGTCGGTGAACCTGGGCGTCGTCGTCACCTCACCCAACAGATCGATGATACGCTCGAAGTTTCGCGGTGGCACCGCGATGCTCATCACGCCGTGATCCACCGACGTTGCGGCGAACAGCGTTCCCCCAAGCCGCTCGAACGCGAGCGCTTGCGTGTGCGCGGACGGGTACGTGCGCGTGCCTCGAAACGACATGTGTTCGAGGAAGTGGGACAAACCGTTTGTCGCGGGCGTTTCGAAGCGAGGACCCACGCGCAGAAAAAGCGCGGCCACCGCGCGGTGAACGTTGGGCTGCGGTACGACGACCACCGGCAGCCCACTCGACAGGACGAGATCGTGGTGGATCAGCATTCACCTACACGAAAATGATGCATGCGAGCATCGTATGCTACTCGGTCGGCTCTTCGCTCGAAGGGTCCGACTCTTTCGGTTCGTTCACGAACTCCGGGCCGTACTTGATTTCCGCTCCGAGCGTGTTGCGCAGGCGGTCCAGGTACGCAGTGAGCGCGTCGTTTTGCTTCTCCGCGCGAAGGCGCGCGATGAACATCGTCTTGTCCTTCTCCCACGCCTCTTTGGATGCCGGAGTTTTCTCCTTCAGCACCATGACGGCGTAACCGTTGAACAGCTCGACGATGTCGTTTGGCACGTCGCCGGGCTTTTCGAGCTTGAAGGCCATCGCGGCTGCATTGCTCGCGGGCGATGCCCCGGGGATGGGACTACCGGACGCATTGAACGGCAAGCTCGTTTCGACGACCGGACGCGCGGGATGCATGGCGAAGAGCGATGGAGCTGCTTCGGCTTCCTCACCCTTCTTGTCATCCTTCTTTTTGTCGTCCTTCTTCTTGTCTTTGCCGCCTTGAGCTTCCTCGGCCGCTTGTGCTGCCTTCGCTTCCAGATCCGCGATGTGTGCCGTGACGGCCTCGTCGATCTTCTTGCCGCCTTGCACCGCTGCAAGGATCGCTTTTGCTGCTTCGGCTGCGAGGCGCTCCGTCTCGTGCGCGAGGTAAATCTCTTTGTCGACTTCGGCGCGTCCGAGCGCTTCGGCTTCCAAGTCTTTGGCGATCTTGTCGATGACGATGAGGTGGATGCCGAACTGAGATTCCGTTTCGACGACTTTGCCAAGTTCAGCGCCGAACGTCGCGTCTTCGAAGGGTTTGACCATCTTGCCCTTGCCCACGCATCCGAGCAGGCCGCCTTGTTCGGCGCTGCCATCGTCGCTGAGCGACTTTGCTACGTCGGCAAAGCTTTCACCTTTGTCGAGGCGCTCACGTGCTTCCTTGATCTTCTTGCGCGCCTTTTCTTTCTCGGCATCGGGATCGGCGGCATCCTCGTTGATCTTCGCCAGGATGTGCCGCGTCACGCGACATTCGGGCGTGTACTGGCTTTTGCGAGCGTTCCACACGCGCTCTTCTTCTTCCTTGTTGAGCGCGACCCACGCATCGATGGACTTTGTCGAAGTGTCGGCAACGAGATCGGCGTAGAAGCGTTTGTCCAAGCGAACGTACGACACGACCGCTTGCGACTTGTCCTTCGCGTAGCGCGCGAAAGCTTCTTCTTCGCCCACTTGAACGCGTGATCGGACGATGTCGCGCATGCGCGCCGCGATGAGCTCTTCCTTTTGGTAGGCGCGGAACTCCTGCGGGCTCATCTTCGCCATGGCCCGTACTTCACGTTCGTACGTTTTGAGGTCAAACTTTCCGGTTTGCTTGTCCTTGACGGGCCAGTAACGAACCATGTCGGGTCCGAGGCCCAAGTAGGGCATGAGCTTCGCAGGCTCGACTGCGGTGCCGTCGGCGAGTTTGATGGGGGCGACGGGCGCCGAAAGATGCATGCGCCCCGACCTGAGCTCGGTGTTGAGGTCGTCTTCGGAGACGGTGATGCCGAGGCGTTTGGCGTCTTCGTTGAGCAGGTAGCGCTCGACGAGGCCTTCGGCGGTCATTTTGCGCATGCGGAGCTGTCGCAAGAGCGCGGCTTCTGCGCCGCGCGGGACCATCATTCGGAAGGACGCCCAGTAGTGGAGGGTGGGGATGCACGAACCTCGCACTTCGATGGCGCACGTTGGGCCGGTAGCCACCTGCTGTCCCGCGTTGGGGCGGAACTGCACGATGAAAACGATGGCGATCGCAAAGACCGCCAGGCCACCCAGGATGCTCGTCAACTTGTTCACGCGTCGAAACTCCGCAGCGTTCGTCACTAGGCCGAAGAACGCGGCCCCGGGGCATACCATCTTTTTGGGGCCGCGCCTTGGGGGTTTTGGGTTTGAGTTCCAGCACGCCGTTCAGTCTGAAATTAGGCAAATTCGGGGCATCGATCTGCGTGCACTTCGCACCTCACCCCCCGGCCCCCTCTCCCTACGAGGGAGAGGGGGAGGAGGAAAAAGGGTCACGATCATGTAATTCCCCCTCTCCGCGGAGCGTCACGCAGTGACGCGACGGGGAGAGGGGGTTAGGGGGTGAGGCGCGAGCCCCCCCAGGAGATCAACATCCCCAACCAGCCAAACACGAGCTATGCTGCGCGCCCAATGGCGACGACACCGAAATCCATGCTTCCTGATTGCGGCCTCTACCTGACCTCGCAGCCCCTGCCGGGCAACGAGCAGCGGGTTCCCGCAGGCTCGATCGTGTACTTCCACAACCACTCGGACAGCGGTCTTCCGCAGGTCATCACGCCTGACCACAACATCCACAACCGATGGCACTTTCACGGGCCGGGCATCGAGTTTCGTGGGCTGTCCTGGGCAAACTCGCTGAAGAAGCTGACGCCGGAAGGCTTCTACACGCTTCGTCGCGAGCTCAACTTCGACGGCGGCTCGTGGCCCAAAGGCGCCATCGTGCAACTCGGCTACACGCGCGAAGCCGATCCGATTCTCTTCATCGGTCGCGTCCGCTCTCGCCTCGAGGAAAACGACCTCTTCTTCTCGGACAAAGGTCTGAAGATCAAGCGCGACCAGCTCAACGTGCTCGAGCCCGCGCCCATCTTCCAAGAGCCCGATGACGGTTCGAGCGGTCACGCGCCCAACGCGACGCACTGACCACTTTTCTCCCGCACACTCACCCATCCCCCGAAAGCTCGACCCAAAACGCACGTATTCTTGACGTGGTGCAGCGGAATTGCGACGCTGCGCTTGCTACGTTTCTTGGCTCGGGGGCCCGCACCATCGAAAGATGCCGACACCGGCCGAAGTAAAAAAAGCCCTGGTTTCCGCAGGATTCGTCGTTTACCGCACGCGTGGTGACTTGGTCCATGTCGCCGAACGCGCGCGGGAAAACCTCATCATGGATGCAGGCATCCGCGTGCGAGCGTCCGAGCCCGCAGTGATCCTCATGGTACGCGCGCAGCGTAGCGACTTCCCGCACGAGCCCGAGGGCGTGATGTTCGAACACGCTCGGAAACTCGCGAAAATAGCGATCGAGCGCGGCTACGTCGAAGTGGGTACGCAAATCACGCCTTTGCCCGATCCGAACGACGAATCGCACACGCTCGATAGCTGGTTCGAGGTTTCTTACGAGAAACGAGTAGCGGACCTCGAGCAGGCGATGACCGAGGTAGCTTTCGCGCTGTCGATCGAGAAAGCTGCTTCCCGCACGTAGTGGTCGCGTACGAACAGCCCTCTTCAGCGTCACCTCACGTCGGTCGAGCTCGCAGGCTGCTTGGTCCGAACGGCCCGCTTGCGCACTTGTTCGCCGGCTACGAAGAGCGCGACGGGCAGCTCGCGATGGCCGACGCCGTCGAACGAGCGCTCGAAGAAGGCCGCGTGCTGTTTTGCGAAGCGGGCACAGGGACGGGAAAAACCCTCGCGTACCTGGTTCCCGCCATCCTGAGCGGCCGGAAGGTCGTCATTTCGACCGCCACCAAGGCGCTCGAAGAACAGATTTTTAGTAAGGATTTGCCGCTCGTTTCGACGCTCCTTGGCTTGCCCGTTTCGGCGGCGCTCGTGAAGGGACTCGGCAACTACTTGTGCCTGCGTCGTTACGACGAGCTGCGCAAGAGCCCCGAAGCGTACCGGGATGACAAACTCTTGCGATCGCTCCCCATCGTCGAAGATTGGGCGAGCTACACGGCGACGGGAGATCTCGCAGAGATCGCGTCGCTGCCGGAGGGCGATCCGATTCGTCGCGAGGTCTGTTCGTCCAGCGAAACGCGCATCGGTTCGAATTGTACGTACTACGAACGGTGCTTCGTCACGCGCATGAAGCGAGAAGCGGAAGCGGCGCGCATCATCGTGGTCAACCATCACCTCTTCTTTGCGGACTTGGCGCTGAAGGTGGGCCGCGGAGACGTTCCTGGCGCAGGCGCATTGCCCCCGTACGATGCAGTGATCTTCGATGAAGCCCACGAGCTCGAAGACATCGCGACGGACTTTTTCGGCACGCGCGTGTCGCAAACTCGGTTCGACACGATGCTGCGCGACGCCGATCGCGCTTTCATCGCGACGGGTTTGTCCGACCGAGTGCTCGGGAAAGGCGAGGGCGCGGTCATCACGTCGCTCACGCGCGAAGCAGCCGATCAATTTTTTGCGCAGGTTGCTCAGGTCGTAGCGAAGGATCCGCGGTCGAACGAAGGACGGGTCGAGCTTGCGCACGATGCGTGGTCGGGCGATCTTTTGAACGCATACCATCGGGTCGACAACTGCCTCGATGGGCTCATGAATTACGCGGGCAACAACGCGAAAGCCGAGGCGGTAGCGCTGGTGGGCATGCGTTCGAGCATGTTGCGCGACGACCTCGCCAAGATCGTGGACAAGCACCACAACCACGTCACGTGGGCCGAGGTTCGTCCGCGGTCGATCGCGATTGGAGCTTCCGCGGTCGACGTGGGGCACATCTTTCGCGAGTCGGTGTTCGAGCGCATCGGATCGGTCGTGCTCACGAGCGCGACGCTCACGCCGAAGCCGGGGGATTACCGCTATCTGCGTTCACGTTTGGGGATCGATGAGAACGTCACGGTACCCGTGGACGAGCTCGTCGTGCCTTCGCCATTCGATTACGCGTCACGCGCGCTTTTGTACACGCCGCTGGACTTGCCGGACGTCGCTGACGCGGCCTTTGGCGCGGCAGCGGCCGATCGCATCGCGGCGCTCGTGGGCGTCGTTGGTGGCGGCGCGTTTGTCTTGTGCACATCGAGTCGCGCGATGGTGGGGTTTGGCAGGGCACTTGCTGGTCGAGTTCCCGGGCCGCTGATGGTGCAGGGGCAAGCGCCGAAAGGGCTGCTTCTCGAGCGTTTCCGTGCATCGAGGAACGCGGTGCTCGTGGCGACGATGAGCTTTTGGGAAGGCGTCGACGTGCCTGGAGATGCGCTCAGGCTGGTCATCATCGACAAGATTCCGTTTGCCGTGCCGACCGATCCGATCGTGGTGGCCAGGTCTCAGGCCATCGAACAAGCGGGCGGCAAGCCGTTCGCCGAGTACTCGGTGCCGCAAGCCGCGATCACGTTGAAGCAAGGGTTTGGGCGATTGATACGAACGCGTAAGGATCGCGGAGTCGTCGCGATCTTGGATCGACGCGTTCGCACGCGAGGGTACGGACAAACGCTGCTCGCGGGTTTGCCCTCGGCGTCGCGGACGGAGCAGCTCGATGATGTCGAGGCGTTCTGGAAAAGGCTGCTCGCGGAATAGCCTCACCCCCTGGCCCCCTCTCCCCTCGCGCCTGCGGCGCGGCGGAGAGGGGGAAGAGAGTCACGCTCGAAGCGTCGCGCCAAACTTCTTGTGCGCAGCTTCGACGACGCTCTTGTGACGGCGATCGACTTCTTCGTCCGTGAGCGTTTTTGCGTTTTCAGGATCGGTCGCTGCGCGCGGATCGCGGTACACGACGTGGAACGCGAGAGACCGATGCCCGGCGGGAATGCCCTGGCCGCGGAACAGGTCGAAAAGCTCGACCGATTCGCACAATTCGCCGGCTGCTTCTTGGATTGAAGCCCCTACGGTGCCCGCCTCGATCTCGTCCGATACGACCAGCGCGATGTCCCGCGTTGCTGCAGGAAGCACCGGAATCGGCTTGTATTGCGGCCTTCGCGTGCCCACCTGCGCGAGCGCTCGCAGGTCGAGCTCCATCACGACGCAACCACCGCCCAGATCCAGCGCATCGACCACATCCGGATGCAGCGGGCCGAAGCTGCCGACGACGCGACCTTCAACCAAGACAAACGCCGCCCCGCGCGGATGCAAGTACGGCGCACGCTCGTTTTCAGGCTGATGCGCGACCGTCGCGCTCTGCTGCGTGACACGCTCGACAATCTCCACGGCGATGCCCTTGGCGTCGTACACGTCGACCTCCACGGGCTTTTGCAGCACCGCGCGCCGCGAGCCTGCAAGGATCGCCGCAAACGACGGGACCTCGTCGGCAAGGGGCGCGGTTTGCTCGCTCGCGAGAAATCGCGCGCCCGACGTGAAGAGCCGGACGTCGTGCACACCATGACGGCGCGCTCGACCAAGCGCTTCGAGGAGGCCAGGAAGCAGCGACGTGCGCATCACCGAACGCGTTTCGACGAGCGGGTTCAGAAGCTTGAACGGTGCCGGTGGTAAACCGAGCGCTTCGAGCTCTTGCGGTGATACGAACCCGTACGTGATCGCCTCGGACAAACCCAGCGCGACGGCTGCTGCACGCACGCGGTTCTGCAGGTCGAACGCCGTGCGAGGTGGTTGCGGGCGCAGCGCTGGAAGCACCGTGGGCACCGTGCCAAGGCCTCGCACGCGGATGACCTCTTCCATGAGGTCCGCTTCTCCGGCGATGTCCGGACGATGCGGCGGAGGCACCACCAGCGCGTAAGCCGCGTCGTCTTCGCCATGCGTTTCCGTCACGTCGAAGCCGAGCCGCTGAAGGATGTCCGTTGCTTCCGGCATGGGGACTGCGACGCCCAGCAGCGAGTGCATGCGTGACGCACGCAGGCGCACGGGCTCGCGTGGTGGAAGGGGTGCACCCGCAAAGAGCGGCGCTGGAGCCGCCTGTCCACCCGACAAATCCGCGAGTAGCGCCGTCGCCCTAGCGAGCGCCGCATCCATCGTCCCGTGGTTCACGCCTCGCTCGAACCGATGACTCGATTCCGTGTGCATGCCGTGTCGCCGAGCCGCTCGACGAACCCCTCGCGGCGCGAAGTACGCGCATTCGAGGAGCACCCGCCGCGTGGTTTGCCGAATCTCGCTGTGCGCACCACCCATGATGCCCGCAAGCGCTGTCGGTCCTTCGGCATCCGCAATCACGAGGTCATCCGCGTCGAGCGCGCGATCGACGCCATCCAGCGTCGTGAGCTTCTCGCCCAGTTTGGCGCGACGAACGATGATCTTTCCGCCTCGCACATCGTCCAAATCGAACGCGTGCATCGGTTGCCCGTACTCGAGCAGCAGAAGGTTTGTCACGTCCACAATGTTGGAGATGGAACGAATTCCCAAGCTCTCGAGGCGGTACTTCAGCCACGACGGCGAAGGACCCACCGCCACGTCGAGAACCAAGCCTGCGCCGTATCGCGGGCATCGCTCGAGGTCCTCGATCGCGACCGACACGTGCCGTCCGACGTCTTCACCTTCGGCAACGCGCTTCGCTGCGTGAATCGTGGGCAGTTGGAACGGCAAACCAAACAGCGCTGCGACTTCACGCGCCAAGCCGATGTGGCCCAGACAATCCGGTCGGTTGGGGGTCAAACCAAGATGCAGGATGTGGTCGTGCACCTCGGGCATCGCTTCACGCAGCGGCGTGCCGGGCGCAGCAACGCCCTTGGGCAGGATCAAGATGCCGTGGTCTTCGTCCTTGCTGGCAACGGCGTTCAGCCCCAGTTCCCGCTCCGAGCAGAGCATGCCTTCGCTCACGACCCCGCCAATCTCGCGAGGTGTCAGCGTCAGGCCCACCGCGGGCAGATGTGAACCGAGCGGCGCGAACGCCACGAGGCCCCCCGGATCGGGCACGTTCGGGGCACCGCAAACGACCTTCTGCGTCGTGTCTGCGCCGAGCTTCACCGTCACGAGCCGCAGCTTGGCGCGCGCCGGATGCGGCTCGAACGCCACGACCTCTGCGACGACCAGCGACTTCGTCCCTTCGCCGAACTCGTTGATCCCCTCGACCTCGATTCCTGCATGAGTGAGCCTCCGTGCAATTTCATCGACGGAAGCATCGAGACCTGGGACCAGTTCGCGCAGCCAGCGGCAGGAAGCCTTCATATCACGGCGGGCCTAGACCGCATGACCGCCAAAATCAAGGCATTTTGCCACTAGCTTCCAAGATTTGAAGAGGGACAAATCGGGGGGGTATGGGGGGTGCCCGAGCCTCGGGCCCCCCATCGCAAACAAGCTATCATTGCAAATCGGGCGGAAGACCAGGGATGTCGCCGTGGCCGTGGCCATCGTCGGCACCGTGCGGCTCGTCCTTCTTGTCGTCGGACTTCTCGAACTTCTCGCGGTTCGCGGTCGCCCAATCGGCCGACCACGACGAGATCACGTAGAGCGTCCCGTCGCCGCCTTCCTTCAAGGCGAAACGGCTCGTGCCCTTGTTTGTCTTTCCAACCTTGACCGTGATGTCGCCCGCGTTGTCCTTCAGCTTGATCTGAACGACACCACCGTTCGTCTCGGCAGCATCGAGACCCGCGTCGGACTTGTCGTCGCCGAAGTCTTCCGCCGTCAAGGACTTGAATGCACGCAGCATCTCCTTGACCTTGCCTTCGTCGAACTTCTCCCACTTCTTCTCGGGTTTGTCCTGGAGCTTGCCGTCCTTGTCGCGCTTCGTGAACGACCCGGACCACTTCCCATCGTTCTGCGAGAAGCTGAACTGACCGTTCGGGTTTGTCACGGACGCTTGAATCACGTTCGCATCCTCGAACTTGAGGATGGACGTCTCGCGCCAGTTCTTGACCTCGCGCGTGTACAGGAACGGCGAGTACCCGTTGACGATCCACACGCCGTCTTTGCCGCCCACGCGTGCAAGCTGTCCGCGTGAGCCGCTCTTGCCGAAGTACGCGTCGAAGACCTTGCCGTCGCCCTTGTAGGCCACGACATGCACCCCCTTCTCGTCGTTCAGCTCGTACTGCGCGTACGTCGTCGTGCCGCGATCGATGCTCTCCTTGACCTTGAGATCCTTCAAGTTGTCGAGCAGCGACCGGACGTTGGCCGCATTGGCCTTGGCGGATACGGGAGCGGTGACTTCCCAAGCGTCCCCCTTCTTTTCGAGGGTAACGCTCGATTTGTCCGCGTTCTTGACCTCGAGCTTCGTGATGGCTTCGACGTCGTCTTTGCTCACCGCGATGGTCGGAAGGTCGGCCATGGCTGCCGGGGCCGAGTGCGCAGCAATGTCCTTTTGCTTCTTTTGATTCGTGGCGTACCAGCCGCCGCCGAGGGCGAGGAGGATGGCGATCGCCACGTAGATCTTGAGTTCGGTCTTCATGGTTCTTCGTCCTCAGTCGAGTCGGATGGCTTCTCGTGCGCTCTCACGCCGACGCCATCGGAACAGGCCGAACCCTGCGAAGAGGATCGGGCCGAGGAGCGTCAGCGTCCACTTCACGCGCGTCTGAACTCGTTCACGCTCGAGGCGATATTCCTCGGCCTTCTTGGTCATGGCGGCCTCGTCGTCCGTCGCCTCTTGCTTGGGCTTGCGGATGTCCGAGTACGTCAAGTTGGGCTCCTGGAGGAGCTTGGCGCTTGCAGCAATGAGGTCGCTGTCGCCGCCCATCCAGTCGAGCGTGTTCTTGAACGCCAGGATCGTCGCCGTGAGGTACTTCTGCGCGTACGGCATGCTGAGCATCAGCAGGTCTTCGTCGCCGCCCATGCCGCCCATCATCATCATCTGCGGGGGCATCGGAGGCGCGTTGCCTGCACGCGCGAACGGGTTCGCCAAGAACTGCGACGCGCTCACCACCAAGATGCGGCTCTTGTCTTTCGACTCCGCCGGCGCCTCGACGCCTTGGTTGTCGCCCGTGAACGCACTCTTGAGTTTGCCCTCGACCACGACCGCCATCGCCCGCTGCCCGTAGTCCCCCTTGGGCTTCAGGTCGTTGGTGAACTTCATGTCGATCGTGTCCGACGAGTCGACAGTGGTGTTCGGCGTCGATCGCGCGACGACCTTCATTTGCGCTCCCGGTTGCTTCTCGGGATGCGGAACGAGCGTCGAAGGGAAGGGGAACGAAAGCTCGTCGATGCGGAAGAAGCCGGCGAACGACGAGTCGAGCATCTGCTCGTTCTCCTCGAGCCCACCTTCGTGCTGGAGCTGCACCACGCCGTGCATACGAACCCAGCCGATGCCGCCCGACTGCGTTTGGTAGGGGATTCGCATCGTGCGGCCCCAATCCAAAATCGCTTCTTTCTTCATCTCGACGCCGTAGCCATCGAGAAGTTTTTCCAGGCCATGCGTGTTCAGCTCGGCCTTCATCGCTGCATCGGAAGCCTTGAGGTTCACGGCGCCGGCAAACACCACGAGCGCCTTGTTGCCCTCCATCAGGAACTGATCGATGCGACGCAGCTCCTTCTCGGTGAAGTCCTTGCCCGGCTGCGTGATGATGATGCCCGCGAGCTCCTTGTTGATCTCGGCATCGCCGTTCTGCAGATCGACGTCTTCGATTTTGTAGAACGGAAGCGCCTGATCGATGATCCCCTTCATCGAGGGACCACCGCGGCCACCTTGGCTCGCCACGAGGTTCGTGTCGGTCAGCTTGATCTCGTCCTTGCCCGTGATGACGCCGAACTTCTGGCTGTCGTTCTCGGCGCGATCGCGGATCTCGCGAATCTTGTTGGTGATCCAAAATTCGAGGCCCTGGGACGAATCGGGCGAAAGTATCGGAATCGATTCCTTCTCGCTTCCGTACTTGAAGGCCATGCCCATGAAGCCGCGCGAGATCGTCGCTTGATCGCGGCCCGTTTCGCTGCCTTCACCGAACGCGGCTTCTTGCAAGCCAGCTTCTTTGGCTGCCGTCTTCTGCTCTTCGGTCTTCGGCTCGATGATCGTGTAACGGAGTTTGCCGTTCGAGGCTCGCTCGTACTCGCCCATCAAGTCGGTGAGGTCCTGAATGAAGGCCTCGTGCTTGGGCAAACCCCGCGTCACGTAGATGTCGATCTGCAAGTCTTGCTTCAGCTTTTCGCTGACGAGCCGAGCCGAACCCTTCGACAGGGTGAACCGCTCGCTCTTCGTCATGTCGAAACGCTTGTAAGCACCAAACGAGATGACGTTCGCCATGACGAGGATCACGGCGACGAGCGCGAGGTAAAACCCAGTCTGCGCTCGTGCTTTGTTTTTGCGTTCCATCGCCATTCTCCTACGCCCACTTCCTTCGTTCGAGCGCCCGGAATGCAATCATCAGGCAGCCGATGGTGATCGAGAGGAAGTAGACGATGTCACGGGTGTTGATCATGCCCTTCGCGAACGGCATGAGCCTCGAGTTGAAACTGATGAACGCCACGGCCTCGCGAGCCCACGGCCAGGGCAAACTGTCCGCGACGTTGCCAACGACGTGGAGGAAAAACAGGATCACGGCGGTCAGGAAAAACGCGATCGGTTGGCTCTCGGTCAGAGACGACACGAGAAGGCCGACGGCAACCGCCGCTGCGCTGTAGAGAACGAGCCCGAGGTAACCCGTCATGACGGGTCCCATGTCGAGCGGCCCGAGGTTCCAAGGCCACTTGAACATGAGGATCGGATAGAGCGCCGTGGCGAGGATCAGCATGGCAACGAGGCCGAACGCGCCGAGGAACTTGCCGAGGATCACTTCGTGATCCTTCACCGGCAAAGTAATGAGCAGCTCGAGCGTCCCGCTGCGCTTCTCTTCAGCCATCACGCGCATCGACACGACCGATGCCACGACGAGCAAGAGCCACGGTGCCAGGGCAAACAGCCCCGCCAAACTCGTGCGATCCGCCTGCCAGAAGCCCCCGTTCCACCAAGAGAAAAACAGGAAGCCCACGAGGAGGAGTCCAATACAGATCACCACGTAAGCCAGTGGTGAGTCGAAGTTCGAGCGGAACTCGCGCTTCGCGATGATGAATGTGGTGCCCATCGACGTTCAGCCCTTCTTCTTCTTGTCGTCGGACTCGTCCTCGTCGTCGGACTCGTCTTCGTCTTCATCCTCGGACTCGTCCTCGTCCTCTTTCGACTCGTCCTCGTCGGACTCGTCTTCATCGGACGCGTCTTCGTCCTCATCCTCTTCCTCAGCCGCTGCGGCGTCTTCTTCGGGTTCGTCGACGATGGGACGACCGCGATCTTTGCGTTCGTCGCTGCGCGTGAGCGCTTTGAAGACGTCCTCGAGCTTCTGCGCTTCGCGGCGCATTTCGAGCAAAAGCCAGCCTTTGGCCACGACGAGCTGGAAGATCTCGGGCCGGATGTCGCCATCCTGCACGCCCATGATCTGGAAGCTGTGCGCCTTGTCGTCCGTCGGCAGCTCCACGACGCTCGTTACGCCGGGGAGTTTTTCCAGGGCAGCCTGGACCTCTTCGGCGCTCGGCGGCTTCTTCGCCGATCCACCTTCGAAGACGCGTTTTTCGTGGACGGTCACGACGTACCGCACTTTGCCCGTTCGGGAGCGGATGTCGTCGAGCGCGCCGTCGGCGACGATGCGACCTTTCGAAACGATGATCGCGCGCGCACACGCTTGCTCGACTTCGTTCAAGTTGTGCGTCGAGAGCAAGATCGTGCGCTCTTTGCCGATCTCTTGGATGTAGCGAATGACCTCCGCTTTTTCGTTGGGGTCCAAATCGCTCGTGGGTTCGTCGAGGATGAGGATCGGGGGGTTGTGCACGAGCGCTTGCGCGAGACCTACGCGCTGGCGATAGCCGTGTGACAAGTCCCGAATGTCTTTGCCCAAGCTCGTGGCCAGGCCGCAGATCTCGACGATGTTCTTCATGCGCTTACGGAACGTTCCGTGGTCGAGCCCGCGCATGTCGGCGACGAACGTCAGGTATTCCCAGACGTTCATTTCGCCGTAGAGAGGCGCTCGCTGCGGCAAGTAACCGACTTTCCTTCGAACCTCGAGCGGTTCGTCGAAGACATCGTGCCCATGCACCTTCGCCATCCCGCCCGATGCGGAGATGAAGCAGGTGAGGATGCGCATCGTCGTGGACTTGCCGGCGCCGTTCGGGCCGAGAAAGCCCACCACCTCTCCCCGGTGGACTTCGAAGCTCACCTTGTCCAGCGCGCGAAACGCCCCGTATCGCTTGGTGAGCCCATTGGCCTCGATCATCACGTCGGTAGACAATCCGACCTCCTTGAACGATGGGGCGCCCTGGTTCGCGCCCCCCTTGGTTCGCTGAAAATAGTAAAACGCGTTATCCGCCAGAGCCGCACGGCGGCGCGCTCGGCCCGGTATTGCGAACGTTTTCCCGGGCGCAGCGGCGCGCATCCTAGCGGCAGAGTGATCCGTGTCAACGTCTCGACGTCGACTCGCGCGCCCAAAACCGCATTTGTCGAATTTTATTCCCGCTGACTTCAAAACATCCACGCGTGATCCGTCACACTTTTTCGGTGGATCCTGATGCGTTGCGTCGAAATTCGAAGTTCAGGGGATTTTACGTTGTCGACCATGACGCCAAACCGTCAGGGAAAGGGCGTGCAGGACGTGGTAGGCTCGGGACGTCTTTCTTCGTTCCCAATCAGCTAGTGAGGAGGTTTTGCCGATGTCCATCGAGAAGCAGTGGTGTTTGTTCAGTGCGGGCGCGGCGCTTTTGCTTGGGCTTTCCGCATCGGCGGTGGGTTGTCGGGCCGAGCCGCAAACGGGATCCGGCGGAGCGGGTGGCGATGGCACGGGTGGCGAGGGTGCAACGACCGTTGCGAGCTCGTCGTCGGGCATGGCCGGAGGAGCTGGTGGCACTGGCGGTGGCGGTGCTGGCGGCGGAGGCGGTAGCGGCGGCGGCGAGGCGTGCTCCGGATCTGAGGTGACCATCGAGCAGATCACCAACGAGAAGGCGGCAGGAGCCGTCGGCAAGGGTTCGCCCGTGTCGGTCAAGGGCGCGGTGGTGATGAGCCAAAAGTTCCTCGTGTCGAAGAGCTCGTCGAGCGGCACGTGCCTTTATGGTGTATTCGTTTCGGCGCCTGGCCTCACGGAAACTGCACCGTATTCGGGCATCATGGTCGTGAGCAAAGGCAACAATGCCGTGATTCCACCAGGTCAGCAGACTTCATACTGCGGCAAAATCAGCAATCGTTTCGCCGACGATCCGCTTCCCGGCGATTCGATTCCGGACGATATCAAACCGGGCGACGTGGTCGACGTGATAGGCGTCGCCGATTACTTCCTGCTCAATGCGTGTGCAAACGAAATGAATGGCAGCCAAGTGGCGCAGCGGCAAATTGCATTCGCATGCAAAGTCGAAAAGACCGGCACCGCGACGCCTCCGACGCCGCACGCTTTCACGACGGCTGACGAGATCGCCAAGCTCGCTTCGTCCACGGACAAGGATTTCCATGACCAATGGGGCGGCGTGAAAGTGCGCGTTGGGGACGTCTCCCCCGTGCCTCAACCCGATCCGGGCGGCGGCAGCGGCGATGTCGTCGTCGGCGACTTCGGCATCATCAAGCTCTCCGGCAGCAACCTCGAAGTCGGCGATAAACTCTATTATCGCGGCTACGACAAACAAACCTGTTACACCGGCCCGATGTTCTCCGACATCAACATCAAATGGACGGCGATCGACGGCTTTGGTTATTTGAATTACTGCACTTGGGGCCTTCAGCCGAACAACAAGTGCGCCGACTTCAATCCCGCCAGCGAGGATTGTAGCGGCGTCGTCTGCCAGTAATAGATGCCGCTGACCAAGACCACCACGTTGCCAAGTCATTGGCATGTCGTCTCGCCACAGTGGGACGGCTTCGCCACGCGCCCTGATGAAAGCGACGGCGGAAAAGTCCTGGGCATCACCGACCTCGTGCCCGACCAAGCCCGAGAACGAAAAGGCTCGTGGCGCATCGTGGTCGAGTTCATTCCCGACGAGACGTAGACCCACACGGATGTAGAGCGCTACGCTGCCTCGTCATGGCGGCGCGCCGCACGACTGCCGAGTCACAACCATCTCATCCTGCGCTGAGCGCTCTACTCAGTCTGTCCGGATCACTCACGCGCACCAAACCTGGCGGCGTGTTCGCCGAGGCCCTCACGTGCGTCTTCGAAGGCACCAAGCTTCATGCGGGCATGGTGCATGAAGCGACGCCCTCGGGCCTGGAGCTCGTGGCCGAAGAAGGTTTGCCCGCAGCGCTGCGCCCTCACGTTGGATCATTTCCAGCCGCTGTTGCGCCCTGGTTCGTCATCCAAGAAGCCGCTAAACGACGCCGGCTGACCGTCGACGACGATGCAGCATCGATTCTTGCAGCTCGCGTGTCTCCGTCGGTCCTCCGAAGTGCCGGTTGGAACGCGGTCGCCGCTGCGCCCATCGTCATCGGTCGTGATGTTGTCGGGGTCATTTCGCTCGCAGCGTCATCGGCCGAGCTGTTCACGTCTCAAGTGCTGACGGTGCTGGAAACTGCAGCAAATATGCTCGCGCTGTTTCTCGCACGCGAAAAAGCGCTTGCAGGCGAAGTGCCGCGTACGGAACGACCTGCGTCCGTCACGGATGTCGACGAGAAATTGATGCGCCTTGCGACGCTCGGCGCGCTTGCGGCTGGATTCGTCGACGACCTGCGCGCGGTGTCGTCGCAACTCGCGTCCTACAGCAGCCACCAAGAAAAGTGGCTCGAACAATTGCGCATGCGTCACCCGAGCGCGGCAGCCGTGCTCCGCGAGCTCGAGTCCGCGCAAGAAGAAGCTGCAAACACGCTCATGCTCGCGCGTACGAGCGGTGGACGGCTGCTTGCTGCGCTCGAGGAGACGGCCCCGGAGCTCGTCGATGTGGGTTCGGTCGTTCACGATGCGGTTGGCCTCGTCGAATCCGCTGCGCGTGCTCGAAACGTCGACATCCTCGTCGCAATTCAGCCGGGCGCGGAATCACTCGTTCGCTGCAAACGCAGTCACTTGTGGCAACTGGTGCATGGACTGCTCGCGGATGGCATCGACGCTTGCGGTCGCGCGGACAAACCCGGAAAGCCAACGATTCAGGCGCCGCGGATGCAGATCGTGTCGGTATCCGTTGCTCGTGAGAAAAACAAAATCGTCGTGACCATCGAGCATTCGGGAAAAGCCGCGACGACGGAACACCGGCGGGCGACGTCGATTCACCCGCTGCTCGCGAGAGAACCGCTCGGCCTGATGCTCGCACGCAACATCGCCGCATCGCATGGAGGCACGCTCGAAGCAGCGCGCTCGGACTTGGGCGGCATGCTGGTGCGCGTGACGCTGCCGGCATCGGCGTCACCGCCTTCGTCGAAGCGAGCGCGTTCAGGGCCGACATCCTCCAAACGGGCGCGCATGAACGCTCCGACGCTCGATGCCATGCCCGCAGTCCAGCTTCCCGATACGCTGCCAGGCTCGGTGAGCGGTGGGTCGTTGCGGCCGAGCCGAGCACGCGCACAAACGCTCCCTGCGTTCGATGAACCGCCGCCGGTCTCGGAAGTGGACATGTACGCGTCGACCGAACGCGTGCCGCTGGCGTATTCGGCTGCAGCACCCGCGCGCGCTCCTGCATCGATCATCAGTACGAACGTCAACGACTCGCCGAAGATCACCGTGGTCGTTCCGCCGTCGACGAGGAAACGGTCGAACAGCGGACAAGGGCCAGCGAGTAAGGGGAAGGGGTCCTAGGGGGGTGAACAGGGTTTGTCCGCCCAGGGAGGGTTCAATTCTGCGGCGTCGCGGTACCCCCCAAACTCGCCCGCTTCGCGGGCTCGAACAGTGGGGCCCCCCGCAACGCCGCAGAATTGAACCACTCCCCGGGCTAGCTCAAATCTTTGCACGCTGAGCAGGTCCGACCGACGATTCGCGGCGCGCAGCAGCCTGCAAGCTCCCTCTACTTCAATAACCCCATATATATTGGGCTCGTATGAACCCACCGATCGTGTGATCAACTGCGTTTTGGTTGCCGAAAAGCAGCACGCCATAACGCCCCATCGCGCCAATCGAAAAGCTTCGGGAGACTTGGTAGTCGATTCCACCCAGCAAGGAGAATCCGAGACGCGCGTTCGTGCACGGAACGTCGTTTGTCGCGACGCATGGTTCGAGCGCCGAAACGCCATAACCGCCCGCCGTTACGCCCGCCCAAGGTACCCACCGCAACACGTCGATCACGTAGGCGACGCCCACCGAACCTCCGTAAAGCAGCGTTGGTGCATCGCCAGGGTGAGCATTGAAGTCGGCGTGACCAATGATGTTGATCGCATCCGTGAGGCCATACGTGATGGTGAGACTCGACCCAATGCCATGAAGGGACGCTGGCGTTACAGGTGTGCCACCTTCGTTGATGAGCTGCGCGTAACCCACGCCCAAGCCGACTTGCCACTGGCGTTCGTATGCGCCGGCCTCGGACGACGAAGCAGCCATGACGACGCATGACGCAAGCAGCGTAAAAAGCGCGCGGAAAGCTCGCATGACGGAGCCTGTAGCACGTTTTACGCCATGCATTCAGATGTCGAGATGCCGAGTCAGCTCGATGTGCGCGTGATCTGCGGCGAGCTTGCGAAGAGCACGGTAGCGATCGTCCCACGTTGAAGCGGCCGCACCATCGCCTCGCATGCGTGCCGCTTCGGCTCGGGCAAACGCATACGACCGCAGCGAAAACCGACGCTGATCGAACGCGAGCAGCGCATCGAAAAAAACTTCGTGATCACCTTCGGTCGGATCGAGCAACCGGCTCGCGAGAAGCAAATGCACCGACAACCACGGGGGCGCATCGCCGCGCGATCGAAGCGTTGCCCATCGGCCTGCTCGACGCACTGCGGGATCCGCCGTGGCCAGGCCAACCCACGGTGCAAGCGCTCGATCGAGCAGCGTTCGCTGTTTGTCCGGGTCATCCGTACGCCAAGGCTCGAGCGGACTCGCAAACCCCACGGGTGGAAATGGTGCCGGCGTTGCAAGCGTTTCCTTCGGTGGAGGCTCGGCCTTCGCTTCACCGAGCGCCGCAAGCATCCACTTCGATCGCGCAAGGAGGTTCGATTCGTTTGCAGCCGAAGCAAATCGTTCCGCACGAAGCGCCGCGTACCGCGCCTCATCCCGTTTGCCCAAGGACATGGCGAGCTCGGACCGCTGTAACGATAACGCCGCAAGGATCCGGTTTTCGGTAGCGTCATCAGCTCGAGCCGCTGTGGTGTCGAACGCCGATTCGGCGAACGCTTTGTCACGCTCGCCCGATACCCAGTAAACGTTGGACCTCAAAAGGCTGCGAGCTGCCGTGGGCAACTTCAGAACGGCCGCGGCGTCATCGGCTGCGGCGGTGGCCACTTCCGGGTGGCCGTCCCTCGCAAGGGACGCTGCGGCCTCCAGAAGAAGTGCACCGCGCAAGGCAACGATGCCCGCAAGCACATCGGCATCGCTCGTCCCAGGCTGGTCGCCCTCGTTTGGTTCGTCCTTTCCAACGGGTTTGTCCGCGGCTTCCTCGAGCTTCGTCTGCAGCGCGAAAAGCTCGTGCGACGCTGCAAGAAACACCTTTCCAGGCAGAATGGCTGCGGGCTCGGCATCCCCGATGGCCGGACGATGATCGGCGACCCATTCGAGCGCCGTCAGGGAAAGCGACGGGGCAAGCGGTAGCTCGTCGAACTTGGGTTTGGACAGACGAACAATCCGCGCGGTATCGAGATCCGTGCCCGACGTCAGAAGCGCAGCGAGCAGCGAAAGACGCCCTCCCGGGCCACGTGGCCCGCCTTCGAGAAGCCTTACGATGGTCGCGATGGCTGCGTTGCGCGATGCCTCGGCCGCAGGCGTATCCGCGAGCCGCAAACGCAAGAGCGCACGCTGCTCCACGGCGTCAGCGGTGCCCGCGTCTGACCGCGTGGGCAACGGGGGCGGCGGCAGGTTGCGCTTCGCCAAGCACGCGACGAGCAGCGCACGAACCTCGCCATAATCGCGTGAAAGCCCTTCGTAGCGACGACTCGCGCGGTCATCCTGGATGTACGCCAGCATGTCCGCGCCCTTCTCCGGATCGGGCCCCATGCAAAGCACCGATGCAACCGCCGAACGCAGGTCCGGATCTCGCGGATCGTCGACCGCGTACCGCTTCGCGAGCGCTTCGGTTTTCGCCATGTCGCCCGAAAGCAGCGCGGCACGAAGCGTCGAAAGCCGCACGCGCCAGTTGAACCACGACTCACCGCGCTCGACGAGCGTCCGACGGTCACCCAGCTCGTCGGCATCGCGACCAGGATCCGGCGCACCCGCCAAAGGACCGAGCTCCTTCATCGACACGCGCGTCGTTCCGTTTTGCACGATGACGGCTTGGTGTTCGATCGCTTCCGCAGCGTGCGCGAGTGCCTCTCGATTCGGTTTGCCCACGGCCGCTTCGACGTACTCGAATCGCGCCATGCGAACGCCGAGCTCTTCGATTCGGTAACGCGCGCGGGACGCCGTCCACGGAAACTTTGCAGGCCAATAGAACGAGTCGAACGCGGCGCCGCACGACGGCGTTTCAGGGCCGCGGGGCTCGGCGTACTTGGCAAGGCATTCTCGGGCTTCTCGCGTGCCGCGATGAAGCAAGGATTCAGGCACGGCGACCGCGACAGCCGTCATGATGCTCAGCGCGGCTCCGCCCAGCACGAGGCGCATGATCCTTCGCCGCCGTACGGTCGTTCGCCCTCGTGCTCCGCCAGTCACGGGGCCTTCTTAGCTGATTTTCCGCGCATGCTGCACGAATGCTGCACTGAACTACATGACGATCGCGATCCCAGCCGCGATGGAAACGAGCGCAGTCAGCGTCTGCACATACGGCATGACGGCCGGCGACAAGCGTGCAAGCGAGCGCATCGGTAGCGCTACCAAGGCTGCTGCAAGGGCCATCCCGATGACCGCAGCGAAACTGAACACTCCGACGAACACGAGCGCTGCACCAGGCGTGCTCATCGTGCTCGCCACGAGCAACGTGAGAGCCGCCGTACCCGAAGCGCCATGCACGACACCGACTGCGAAAGGCCGCCGGTTTGGCGTAGCCGCGGGTTCGTCCTGGTGGAACTTGTGACGCACGGCAAGAGCATGCACGCCGAGTCCAATGAGCATCACGGCCACGGCGACATCCAGCAGCGTCGCAATGCGCTCTGGTACGGAAACGCCAGCCAAAACGAGCGTCCCTGTGGCGAGCATCAACACGACCGCATGCCCGAGCCCCCACAACGCACCCGACTTCGCCGCGCGTGCAACCGTGCCCCCGCGCGCAACGAACGTGCACACGGCCGCCACGTGATCCGCTTCGAGCGCATGCTTGAGCCCAAGTCCCAAGCCAAGCACGCTTGCCGTCAACACCGACATCGGGCGCACCGTAGCACACGGTTGCGCAATCGTGCCACGGCCTATGTCGGCAGCTCCATCGTGCGCGCAAGTGCCGCTTTCTCCGCGCCAACCAGCGCGCTCAGCAGATCCGGCGCATCCGAAACGTCTTCCACTGCCCCGATGGGCAGGTCGAGCCCCTTGGCAAGCGCATCACGCGCTCCAAACGCTGCATCTCGCACTGAAGGCGCGTGCCCCACGAGGTCCTGAATCGACGTCACCCCATGCTCGCGAATCCCACACGGGATGATCCACTGAAACGCTGCAAGGTTGACCGAAAGGTTCAGCGCAAAACCGTGCATCGTCACCCAACGCGACAAACGCACGCCTATCGCGCCCACCTTCGCCAAGTCCTCCGCCCACGGAGCTCCAGCCCACTCCGATGGTTTGGCGCGGTCGACCCACACGCCAATCAATCCATCGACGACACCAGCCTCCACACCAAACTCGCGCGCCATCAGGATCATCACTTCCGCAAGCGATCGGACGTACTTCCGAACGTCACACCGATCCGGTGCAAGGTTGACGATCGGATAACAAACAAGCTGCCCAGGCCCGTGATACGTGACGTCTCCACCTCGAGCCGTTTGCACGACGTCCACGCCGATGTCGCCAAACGCCGCCTGCCCAAGCAAAAGGTTTGTCTCTTTGGCCGATCGACCAAGCGTCACGACCGGCTCGTGTTCGACGAGCAGCACCAAGTCCGGCGTTTGCCCTTCCGCTCGAAGCGCTACGAGCCGCTGCTGAAGCTCGTGCACCGGCGCATATCGCTGTCGGCCTATGTAACAGGTGCGAATGGGATCTCGGTGGCTCGCCACGCGGGCTACTCTGGCACCTTGACGCCAGAGGCGCGACATTCGTCACGGTAGTTTTCGATGTTCTCCGTGAAGTTTGCCGCAAGGTCCGGATCGAACTGCGTCGCCGCACATCGCTCGATCTCCGCCAGCGCCACTTCATGCGGAAGCGCACGCCGATACGACCGGTCGCTCGTCATCGCGTCGTACGTGTCGGCAATCGAAATGATGCGCGCGATGAGCGGGATGTCGTTGCCCTTCAACTTGAGCGGATACCCGCGCCCATCCCACCGCTCGTGATGCAAGTGCACGCCCGGAATGAGCGGATGCAAGAACTTGATCGGATCCAAGATGTCGCGCCCGAAGATCGGATGCTTCTTGAAGACCTCGTACTCGTCGTTCGTGAGTTTGCCCGGCTTGTTCAAGTTGAGCACGCAGCCGATCTTGCCGATGTCGTGCATCAGCGCGCTTTGCCGGACTATCTCGATCTGCTCCGGGGACAAACCTAGCTGTTTGGCCAAGTACACGGCATAGAGCGCAACGCGATCCGAATGCCCCGACGTGTAGCGATCCATCTTGTCGATCGCCTTCGCCAATCCCTGGATCGTCTGCTGAAACGTGTCCTGCAGATCCTGGTAGAGCCGCGCGTTCTCGATCGCCGCCGCAGCCCGTGACGCGATGATGCTGAGCAGCTTGCGCTGCCCCTCCTCGAATCGCCGGCTCTTCGTGAACGACACCAGCGCGATGAAGCCCATGAAACGCGGGCCAATACGCAACGGCACCGCCATCAGCGACGACAACGGTATGTCGGGGGGCGCGTGGAAAAACCGCAGACCTCGCGTGGATTGCTCGAGCAGCGTCTGCTCCGTGCGGAAATGCTCGATGACCTTCTCGTGGTCGAGCGCTCCGAGCTTCGTGTCCTCGGGAATCGTAGACGAACGGATGTGCTGCCGCTCGAAGAACCCTCCCTCGCCATTGTCGAGCCACGTCGACACCAGATCGCTCTGCACCTCGGACAAACAACTGTCCGCAACCGTCTCCAACACCTGATCGAGCGACAAACTCGCCTGAATCGCTTCGCTCACCTTGTACAAGCTCAGCGCTTCCCGCAGCCGCAGGTTCTCCGCCGCCATCCGCCGCTTCTCGATGCCCCGATGCACCACGTGCATCACTTCATCCACCTTGAATGGCTTCAGCACGTAGTCGTATGCCCCACGCTTCATCGCGTCGATCGCAGTTTCCACCGTGCCAAACCCAGTCATGATGACCGTCAGCGCATCCGGCGCCGTCTTGCCAATCTCATCGAGCAACGTGATGCCGCCCATCTTCGGCATCTTCAGGTCGCTGATGACCAGGTCGTAAGACCCCCGCGCGAGCTCCCCGAGCGCCGCGGCGCCGTCTTCCGCCGTGCGCACCATGTACCCCTCCATGCTCAGAAAATCCGCAAGCATGTCGCGGATCACCTTCTCGTCGTCGACGACGAGAATGCGCGGGCAATCATCCGTCACGGCAGGAGGCACCAGGTCACGTTACCAGATCTTGCCGAAAGGCCGATCGAGACTGCATGCACGAGACGAGCAAACCTCGTCGCTTAGAAGTCGTCATCCGACACGATGGCGTGACGATTGGTCTGCGGCGCTTCGTCCAGATCCGGCACCGGTGAAAGCGCCGACTCACTCGCAGGTGGACGCTCGGTAATCGTCGGCGCATAGGACGGTCGCGAAGGAGGCGGCAGAGCAAGCGAATCCGGCGTTCCTTGTGACGTAGGCTCGACCAGCGAGTCGGGCGCATGCGACGGAGGCGGATCACTCAGTGGGGTCAGGCGCGGCTGCGACGTCCTCGCGCCCGATGGATCCGGCGGCAACATCGACGATGCCCGCTGCTCACCAAGCGCGTGCTTTTGCTCGAGGAACTTCAGCACGTTCGACCCGGTGGAACGCTCCAGCGTGCCGCGCAGATCGCCCGGCAACGTCGACTCGATGAGCAGCTTCGCACCCGTGCGCGGATGCGCGATCTCGATGCGAATGAGATGCACGAATGATCGATCGAGTCCGTGTTTTTCCTCGAAGTACCGATTCGTCGCTACGTGTCCGTAACGTTCGTCCCCAAGAACCGGGTGCCCAATCGCCGCCAAGTGACGCCGTATCTGATGCGGTCGATGTCCATCCGGAATCACACGCAAAATCGAATGCCCCGATGCAACCGCGAGCCTTCGATAACGCGTCCGCGCCATGTAGCTTCGACCCGCTTCTCGCAAGTCGCGCGCAATCGCACCCTTCGTCGGCGTCACGCCTTTGGCCGCAACCAAGTAGATGAGCCGTCCGCTCGTCGCCAGCGCCGTCGCCCAAAGCTGCCGTGCAACCTCGTTACGCGCGAAGATGCACAGACCGCTCGTCCCCGTGTCGAGCTTGTTCACCACTTTCAAGCTCGATACGCCGGGCAAACGCAAACACCGCTGCATCAGCGACGTCACGTATTCGGGCTGGTTCTCCACAGGCTCGTGCGGCCCCTTCTCCACGACGATCACGTCGTCGTCCTCGTAGATCACACGCGGCGCAACCGGCGGCGCCTTCTTCAGCACTGCAATCGTCTCGACCTCTTCCGTCAGCGGAATCATGTCGAGCGGAATCAATTCACTCGACGTGTATCCAACGCGGCTGAAGTGATCGAGGTCCCGCGCGAGCGTGTCGGGATCGCATGAAACGTAGATGCAAAGCGGCGCGCCGATGCGCGCAATCGCTTCGCGCGCCGCCGGCGATACACCTCGACGCGGCGGATTCATCACCACCGTGTCGAACTTCTCGTGCTTCGAAACGAGCTGCGTCACGAGCTCCGCTGCATCACCCACGCGCGCATCGAGCTCCCCCAATCCTTGCGACGCAGCGGCTGCTCGAGCGTTCGCGACCGCCGGCGCGAACGACTCGATCATCGTCACGATGTTCTGCTCTTGCGCGAGCGCGACCGAGATCGCGCCCGAACCTCCGTACAGATCCAGCACTCGAGGCTGCCGTCGCTTCGTCCCCGTTTCGTCGAGCAAGAGCTGCATGTCGAGCGACGCGATCTCACGCGCGATGAGCGCATGCACGCGCGCCGCTTGCCCTCGATGTACCTGGACGAACGACCCGTACGACGCCATGTGATACGTGCGTCCGATGCGATCCTCCGCGTGAGCAGCCCCATCCAGCACGATCGTCTCGGGGCCCAAAATCTGCGGCGCATCGGCTTCGTGCAGGTTCGCCGCAACGCCAATGACGCGAGGCAACAGCGGCCGCACCAGCTTGCCGGCCGCCATCAACGCGTCGCGCGACGACGCGCGATCGCGCTGCAGCACGAACGTCAAAAGCACGCCTACTCGGCTTCCTTGCGGCCCCGGCGTCGTCTCCGGAAACGACGTCGCCACCGCTGCCGGCATGTGCACTTCACGCAGATCGATCGCCCGAAGCACTCCGCCTTTCTGCGGATCGAACGGCGTCAAAAGTGCTTCGGTTCCCGCGGGCGGCGACGCAAGCAGCGCACGAAGCGTTGCAGTAACTTCGGACAGCGGCGGTGCGAGCACGCGGCACGACGGAATGTCCACCACCTCGTGATTGCCCGACCGCCCGTACAGCCCAATGCCCCCCGTCGGCGATACGATCAGCTTCGCTCGACCGCGGTACGCCACGATGAGATCCGCCGGGATCACCTGCCGCGTGTAGAGCAGCTCCAGCGCCGGGTAGTGCACGATGGAGCTCACGACACGAGCTCGTTTCGTCGTGAGTTGCTGCGCGTGATCGATCCCTATCAGCGGACAACCCCCGCATTGCTCCGCGTGAACACACTCGATCTTTGCCGACGGTATCTCACCTGCACGCAACGTTCGTCGCGCCGAGCTTGGCATCGCTGCGCGCACGCCAGGAGCCGCCGGAGTGGGGGGATTGCCGGGACCCTTCGGGCCGTTGTTCCCTGCGCCAGAATCCATCGCGCCCAGGTTACAGCGGTCCTCGTACAAGGTCGAATCTTGAAAACGAATGAGCGAGCGTTTTGTCTTCGAGCGCTACCCGCGCCCACCAATGCCCGCTCACCGCCCAATAACGGCAACTTTATCCGCACGCGCGACCAAGGCCGCGTACCATCCGCAACGCGAGCACCGCTTCTCGCACGACGGTTCGAGAATGCCCCAAGGCGTTGTCAACGCTCTAGGAATTGGCCCCAAAGGCACCAGCGCGATCGAACGCAGCGTTCGCTCCTGCCTCCGCACATGGGCAGCCCTCGCCATCGCCGCGAGCCTATTTTCCACGTCATCCGAAGCTTCCGCATCACCCGAATCCGATGCGCGACAAGGCATGGCCCTCGCCCGCAAAGGCAACTGCGTCGAAGCTCTCCCGCTCCTCGAATCCGCCGAGGGCGCTCGCCACAAGCCCGAAACCGCCGTCGGACTCGCCGATTGTTACGTCGAGCTCGGCGCTCTCCTCAACGCCAAAGTCCTCTACGACGTCGTCGCCGTCGAAACGCCCGAGCGATCCCACTCGCGCGCCGACAGAGCCGCCTTGGCGAGCGTTCGCAAAAAGCTGAAGGACCTCGAAGCTCGCATCCCCACGCTCGCTTTCGAAGTGCCCGCTGACTACCGCGATGTCGTCATCAAGGTGAACGACGAAACCCTGGAAAAACCGAGCGAACCGCGAGCTTTCGATCCGAACGACGATATCGTCGTCACCATCTCCGCCAAGGATCGCAAGACACGCAAAGAGACCATCACGCTCGCCGAAAAAGAACGCCGCGTGATCAAAGTCGAGCTCGATGTTGCCAAAGGTGTCCAAGCCCCAGCACCTACCGAGCCCCGCACGTATTTCGGCGCTGCGTATCGCGGCTACGTCATCCCCAAGTTTCTCACGAACATCTTTGGCGAAGGCGGCCGATCCTTCGTCGCGCCCGGTACCGGCATCTCCATCACCCGCGCATCGGGACAACTCGACCTCACCTTTTCCCTCGACTTCGCAGCGTTCTTTTTATCGGCCACGCCGTTCAAACCGAACGGCACACCCGATACCGAATACGAGATCATCGAGAGCGATCTTTCCGCTCTACACGCCACGTTCGACGTGCGGTGGAACATCCCCCTCGATGCCAAAAAACGCGTGCGATTCCGCATCGGCGCCGGCGTTGGCATCGGCTTCATGCCCTTCGGCGACCTCTACCGCACGCAGGCTTATCCGCAGTCTTTCGTGCCCGGCGATCCCTACACCTACTTGCCTTGTCGCGGTCCGAACGACCCTGGCGGCTCCTACCGCTACTGCAATCAGCTCGACAAAGATGCCGATCACTACGGCGGATACACCGAACCTTCCTGGTTTGCCGGAGGCGTACGGCCGCTCGTTTACCCATGGATCGCGCTACCCATCGTCGGCATGAGCTTCCGACCGACGCCGCGTGTCGCCATCGACGTCGACATTGCCCCATCGATCGCGGGCCTCTTCACGAGCGCTGGCGTACGCGTGGGCTTTTGAAACCGATTCTCCAGACTTGCGGCCCCTCGCCCCAGCCCCGCGCGGGGTTAAAACCCCGCGCTACACGACAAGAAGTCCTCGCGCTGCCGCGCTCGGACTAACGTCATGGCTGCATGGCGAGGCCTACAATCTAGTCGAAATCGTCGAGGATTCTCGATGACGATCCGACATTCCATAAGGTCAGTCCCGAACGGTAGTGAGGGACTTTTGAATGTGTAGCGCGGGGTTTCAACCCCGCGCGTGCGTGCATTGAGGACGGGGTTTCGAGTTATGAGACAGCCTCTTCAACCCCGCGCGGGGCTCATTGACCCTGCGCCGGTCCCCCGGTTTGTCTGCGTAGACGTAGCCAAGTCACAACCATCACCATCACCATCGCCCCCGCGCCGTCGCGCGATGTCCCCAAAGGACCGCTCACCGAACAGTCCCCCTCGGTCTGCTTCGACAAACACGCCGGCGAAAACCCATGCCTCGGAATCGGGTTGCACGTCGCCTTGTCCACCGGCGGATCCACCGCCGGATACACCGAACAAATCCCCGCGATGTCATCGACCGCCAGCGTGCGCGGCCCGAGGTTTCCCGTCGTGTAATTCGCCCACATCGTCGCGCTCGAATCGAGCGAATGCGTGAGCCCCAAAAAGTGCCCCGCCTCGTGCGTCAGCACCGAAAGCAAGTCCGTTTGCACGTCCCCGTCGGATGTCGAAAAGCCAAACTCCGCCGTGTTCAGCTCCATGTCCGCGTCGTAGATTTCACCCGTCCGCGTATCGTACGTGACCGTCGTCAGCGCGATGTTGTGCGGACCCGATGGGTGCGGCCAGTTCAAGTCGCGAAACACGACCACGTTCGCGTTTGCCGCACGCGAGTTGTATTGCACGAGGTCACATTCGATCGGCCCCATGTTCTCCACGTGGATGTTCGGTTTGCCCCCCGAAAGCTCGTCGCAAGCAGGCTCTTCCCACGTTTGAAATGCCTTCGTCACGAGCGCATTGGCCACCTCGAACGGCACCTGCTCCGACCCGTTCACTTGCAAGCTCACGCCCACGCACGGGCGCTTCCACGCAAGCGGAATGCAACTCGGGTCGAGCTGTTCTACGCCGTCGCAAATGGGAACGTCACGGCACGTCGACGTGCGACAAGCTCCCTCTGCCGTGCGTGCGCTCGATGCGACGAGCCCGACGAGAGCTGCCAAGACCAAGCAAGTCGAAACGCGCATCCCGAGTCCTTTCGCGACTCGCCGCGCGGCTCAGGCGTTGCGACGAGCGAGCGTGACGGTGGTGCCGAGTTTACGCGAAAGTGTCGCTTCGAGCGTCGACCACAATTCCGAGCCGTCTTTGTTCGCACGCCACTCGCGACCTTCGGATCGCGGGTCGAAGTGCCAAGCGGTACGTTCCGCGGCCATCCAAATCTGCTTGGCAGCGCGGTGACTGTTCACGACGTATCGAGTGCCATCGCTGAATTCGATGGTGAGCACGCCCATTTGCAGGTCCACCTCGATGGAGTCGACATCGCTGAGCGCTCGTTCGATGTCTCGCAGCGTGTCGTCGGCAACTCGTTCGAATGCGGCCTCGGTCATCGCCTCGGTGCTCATGGATTGCCGTTTGTAGCTTGCTCGAGGGTCAGCGCCAAGACGAGACGGCGGCAAGCGGGCTGCTCAAAGGCATCTGTGCGACCGAGGCGTGCTTCGCAGAGCTGCTGAAGGTGAGCTTGACGACTCCGATGCACTTCGCAGAACTGCGAAGGTGAGCTTGGCGGCCGAGGAGCGCTTTGCAATTACGATGAAGACGGACTTGGCGACCGAGGCGCGCTTTGCAATTCCGATGAAGGTGAACTTGGCGGGGGAGGAGGGTTTTGCAATTACGATGAAGGTCAACTTGGTGACCCAGGTGCGTTTCGCAACGCTGCTGAAGGGCTGCTGGCGGTCGAGGAGCACTTTGCAAAGCTGCTGAAGGTGAGCTTGGCGACCCAGATGCACTTTGCAACGCTGCGGAGGGACGACTGGCGGTCGAGGAGGCGCTGAGCAGGTTGACGAAAGGGGGTTGGCACCTTGGGGAGGCTCGGCCATGCTGCGCTCCGCACAACGTCACGCGAGCGAGCATCATGGACATGCAAATCTCCCTCGGTATCGATGATTTCCGCGCACTGCGTGAAGGTGGCTTCGAGTACGTCGACAAGACGCACTTCATCACGGAGCTGATTGACCGAAGGGGCATCAAGGTCATCCTGGTTCCTCGCCCGCGCAGATTCGGCAAGTCCCTGAACATTTCCTTACTTCGATGGTTTTTCGAAAAAAACAACGAAGACCTCTGGCACCTCTTCGAAGGACTCCATGTTGCCCGCGCGGGGGAAAAGTACCGGGCGCACTTTGGGCAATATCCTGTCGTTCACATCAGCTTCAAGGAAACCAAGGCTCTGCATTTCGACGGATGCGTGAGCGAAGCCAAGCGCTTGATTCGGGACATGTACGTGCACCATGCGGCTTCGCTCGAAGGTCGCCTCGAACCGTGGGCCGAAGCTGAATTCAGGGCCATCGTCGATGGCAGTGCCGACATCGGGCTTTACCGCCGGTCGCTCAAGAACCTGACGCGTTTTCTGCACCAGGTGCACGGCAAAGCTCCAATCGTCCTCATCGACGAATACGACGCTGGGATCGTTGCAGGGTATACGAATGGCTTTTACACCGAAGCGGTCGATTTTTTCGGGGCTTTTTATTTGGCTGGATTGAAGGACAACCCGCACCTCGAACGAGCGGTCATGACGGGGATTCTGCGCGTTTCGAGGGAGAGCATCTTCTCCGAGCTCAACAATGTCGGTGTGTACACGTTGCTCGCGAAAGAATTCAATACGTGTTTCGGCTTTACGGAGAGCGAAGTCGAGGACCTCGTGCAAAGGGCCGGCATTTCGCACACGATGGACGCTTTGCGAGGCTATTACAATGGTTACGACTTCGGCGGGGAGGCTATTTACAACCCGTGGTCGATCCTCACGTACCTGGCGAATGAAATCAAAGAATTGATGCCGTATTGGATCAACACGAGCGCCAATACGCTCGTGAAGGAGTTGCTCCGGCTTCATGCATTCGTCGTCGAAAAGGACATTCGAACGCTCCTCGAAAGGGGGAGCATCGACAGGGAGCTCGATGAAAACATCGTGTTTGTCGAGCTGAAAAGGAGCTCGCGGGCGCTCTGGAACATCCTCGTGTTCACCGGCTATTTGAAAGCGGTCAGGCAGCCTCGTGGTCCCGGTCAAACATGGCCAGTGTTTCGTCTGTCAATTCCGAACACCGAGGTTAGCTACGTCTATCGCACGACATTTCAATCGTGGATGGACGAAGGGATGCGCGCCCAAGGTGGCGCCATCGAAAAGTTGCTCGATGCGCTTCTCGCGGGCAATGTGACTGAATTCGAGGCACAGCTCGGAGCATTTGCGCTCTATTGCGTGTCGTTTCATGACGTCGACGCCAGAGATCCAGAACGGTTTTATCAAGGCTTGATGATCGGCCTGCTCGCGAGCCTCGAGCCGGGGTATGAAGTGCGATCGAATCGGGAATCGGGCGAAGGGCGTCCGGATGTGATGATCAAGCCGCGGAGTCCTGGGAAACCGGGTGTCGTGCTGGAATTGAAAGCGGCGCGGGCCAAAAAAACGCTGAAACAAGCGCTGAAGGAAGGGCACGACCAATTCCGCAAAAGCGATTACGCCGCGGAGCTGCGCGCTGCGGGCGTCGAGCAAGTGCATGCGATGGTCATTGCATTCGACGGCAAGCAGGTGAAGGTGGAGTTGGCCAAGGCGCCCTCGAAAAAGTCGAGCGTGCTGCGCAAGGCGGGACAAGCCATTCGCAAAGCGGCAAAAAAGGTGACGGCCAAAAAACGAGCGACGCGAAAGTAACGGCAATCAAGCCGGCGGCGCTTCGGGCGCTTCTTCGTCGCGAACGCCTTGGGCGCGATGCACTTCGGCCAAATCGTCGAAGATTTCCGGCATCATGTCGGCTTTGCCGAGCGGTTCCAGGATGCCGCGAATGATGAGTTTCGTCGCCGCATAACGGCGCATCCACGTATTTCGCGCGACTTCGACTTCGGGCGTCATGCTGCGCCTGTCGGTGCGCGCTTGACGAACGCTGCCATTGAGGTCCGCGAGGGCATTGTGGGCGGCGGTGACGTCTTGCGTCCACTGCGCGTGTTCGGGCAAGCTGGCCGCGTGCTTTTTGATGGCCGCGAGCGCATGTTCCAAGGCGGCCGCGAGCTTCACGGGGCGCCGGCGAAGGGTGACGCTGAGCGTCTCGCCATTGAGAATGTCGCGCACGATGGCATCGCCATTGACGCGAGATTCAGCGTATGCGACGAGGCGGCGCAAGGTCTGCCGGCTGTTTGCGAGCACGGCGGCGCTTTCTTGGGCCGTGTAGGTGACGACTTCGAGTGACCCGACTTTGGACAGCGCGGTCCACATCGCTTCGGTATCCGAGAGCAGACGCGCAGCAGCGGTCTTGATGAATGAATCGGCGTCCGAATCGAGCCCCACGACGAGCGCGAGGATTTGGCCGACGGCGAACTTGCCGTAGGCGATGGTTTCGTATTGATCGATATAAGGATCGGCCATGGGAGCAAGGATCGCCTGACCAGGGGGCGAATGGCAAGAGAAATGTGCACCCCGTCGAGCAAAAATGCTACACGCCTCGACCCATCACCCCCCAAGCGCCTTGCCATAAGGCACGACGGGGAGCACACGTTCTTCGCCGACGCGCGGCAAGCTCAGCAGCGAATACTGCCGCTTGTCCCAGAAGACCCACGTGAACGATGGATCATCGAGCGGCTTGTCGAAGCGAAAATCGATTCGCTCGGGCAATTGCCCATCCGGCATCATCATAACGATCTCTGCGACCATTCCGGTCACGACGAAGCGATCACCGACGTGCACGGGATATCGCTTGGGATCGCGAAAGAGAATGCTCGTCGGCTCGTGCAAATGCCCCGCTGACATGATCATCGACAACGTGTGATCGTCGACGCGACGAACGGTGATCGAGCCTTCCACGGCCGGCATGAGCACTCGGAACGTTTCCGGAAGAGGTCGCTTTTCGTTCATGCGCGACGCAATGACGGTATTCGAAATGACGCTATCGGGGGCGTACACGACGACGACCGATTTGCCCTTCAATTCGGCATCGCCGGGGAAACTTGCGATGGCGCGGTCGGTGTAACCGTGGAGCATGGCGCCCATGGTATACGCGCGGAGAGGCAGGAGAAGGGGAGCGACGACGAGGTGCAGAAAAATGAAAATGCCCGCGACCAATCCTCCGAGCATTCGCGCGGGCTTTGCGAGATGTTCGCGCGATGCGGAGAGGAGCTGCGCGACGAGGCCGAATCCGCCGAGACCTGCAAAGATCAGGTTGCGATCTCCGGGCCAGGTGGCGCATGCGGGCAATACGGAGAGCGTCATGCCGAGCGCAAAAAACGCCGCCGTCCGGTTGCCTCGTAATACGACGAAGAGCCCTGCTGCGACGATCACGAGAATGCCCGCACAAATGCCCACGAGCTTTGCGGTTTCGCCTGGGGGAAACATCATCCATGCATCGGCCGGAGGTGCTGCAAGTTGCCCCGCGAGCAGCACGGGAAGGCGCTGCACGACGGCTTGGAGATAGTCGCCCATTTGGCGCAGCGGATCGATGTAAAAGGCGCCGCCCGCGGCCCCATACCCTCCGAGCTTGTAAATGGCGGCCCATATCATTGATACGCCGGCGTACGGGGCGAGCGATAGGATGCGGGAACGAATGGGTGCGCGATCGAGGATGAGGGCATAGGAGAAGAGATACGCGAGGGTGCTGGTGCCATTTTCGCCGGCAAGTAGGGAGAGTGCGAGCGCAAGAGGGCCGAGCACCATGCCGGGCTTCCATTGATCCCGCCTGGCTTTGTCGTGGGCCACGAGCGCGGCGATGCCGAATGCAGCGGCGATGATCGAATGGCGATTGGCAATCCACACAATGACCATGGAATGCGCATCATCGACGGCGAACATGAAGGCCGCGAGGCCCGCGCACACGGTGGCTCCCATGAGGCGTCGATAAAAGAGGGCGGCGAAAAACGCAGTGACGGCAAATATCAAAATACTTTCGGCATGCAGAAACCAATGTGCGTCGGGGAAAATGCGGTAGTCGAGCGAATGCCAAAGCGATGCCAAGGGGCGGAAAAACGCGAGGCGAAAGCCGGGGACGGTCCACCAGGGCCACATGCCTCGGTCCATGACGTGTTTCAGCGCGGCCGGGTCGTCATCGAGGAAACGGAAAATGTCCCAATCGCCGCGTGGACCTCCAGGGTGGCGCAACGACGGTGACGTGAACATCGCCTTGTGGACGTGGTCGTCCATCATGAGGCCCGAGCCGAGCGTCGGGAGGAGCAGGACGATGGCGGCGAGCGTTGCGAAGAGGGGCATGTGCCGATGTGAAAGCAATGCCTTTAGCTTGTTTTTCATCGCAAAACCGATCCTTCGAACGTGAGCGACTTCGGACGATGGAGGCGTGTCCGGGCGACACGATAACACCAGCGGCTCGGATCGAACATGCCAAAGGTGGAGGTGGGCTGGGTGTTGCGTAGGCATGCACGAACGCGCTCGACAAGGAAGCGGCGCTGTGGGACCGTTTCGACCGGTGATGCGCTGCAAGAACCGATTCTCCGCGGGCGTTTGGCTTGTCGCGACGGCATCGATGGTTGCGTTCGGCTGCGGATCGGGGGCGCCGGCGCGCGGGCCGATCGTGGATGTATCGGCGAGACAAACCGCCAGCCATGAACGAGCGGGCGCGAGCGTTCACGACGAGGACGACGATGGGCCGGGCCTCGTCGCCAGGATTTTCGACCGCGATCTCGATAGCGATGGCGATGGCATTTTGGAGGACGTCGACAAGTGTCCGAGCGTGCCCGAGGACCGCGACGATTTCGAGGACGGTGACGGGTGCCCGGAGCCGGACAACGATGGTGACGGCGTGGCCGATAAGGACGACAGGTGTCCCAACGTTCCGGAAACGATCAATGGCTTCGCGGACGACGATGGTTGCCCCGATGCGAACATCGATCGGGCCAAACGTGCTTTCCATGAAGGGGCGACGGCATTTGCGCAAGGGGACTACGTAAAGGCGCGGAAGCATTTCGAGGACGCATACAACTTGGAGCCGCGTGACGCGATTTTGTACAACATTGCGGTTTGTGCCGAGAGGCAAGGGGACCGCAAATACGCTTGCCAATATTACCGGCAATGGCGCTCGACGCCGACCGGATCGACGTCCCCGAACAGCGTACCGTCGCTGGAGACGTGTCCTTAGATCGATCCCGCCCCGCGTAGGCTCTCTTCGCAACGCTGAAGCACGGTGAGCACGCGAATGGCTTCGCGACCATCGGTGCGCGGCGTTTTTCGGTTTTTCACGCAATCGATGAAATGCTGGCATTCGGCGCGCAAGGGTTCGAGCTGCGCAACGGGTACGCGTATTGCTGCGGCTTTGATCGTGAGCGGCGTGTCCTGCTGAAAATCGATGGTGTGGGGATACAAGACGAGCTTGTCGTGCGCTTCCATGTCGTCGAATACGGCCATTTGACGATCCCCGACGACCACGAGCTTTTGTTCTTTGAAGGGATGCAGCCACGATACGAAAATATGAGCTCGAACTCCGCTCGCAAACGACAACATGCTCACCGTCACGTCGGCGATTTGTTTTTGTAGATAAGATGCACCTCGAGCTACGATTTCGGTCGGCATTTCCTTCACGAGGCCCAGGATGACGGAGATGTCGTGCGGAGCGAACGACCATAATATATTTTCTTCTCGGCGCACGCGACCCAAATTCAATCGATTTGAATAGACGTATTGAATCCGGCCGAGTTTTCCACCCGTCACCAATTCATCGAGCGCCAAAATTGCCGGGTGATACCACAAGAGATGTCCAACCATCAACAAGCGATCTTTCGACGTCGCCAATTCCACGAGCGATTGCGCTTCCGAGAGCGACAAACAAAGAGGTTTTTCCACGAACACGTCTTTGCCTGCTTCGAGCGCGCGGCGCGCAAGCTTGCCGTGCGTTTCCGCAGGCGTTGCGATGACGACGGCGTCGATGGACGAGTCTGTGAGAAGTCGCTCCACATGGGGCGTCGTTTGCACGTGAGGATATTGGGCGCGGACTTCGTCGAGCCGGTCGGGATGATTGTCGCAAACGCAGGCGAGCGCGCCCTCGGCGGCGAAATTGCGCACGAGGTGGCGTCCCCAGGATCCAGCTCCAATGACGGCGATTCGAGGCATGGGCCTATGGTCTCGGCGTTTCGATTGCGCGTCGCGATTCGGGGGCCTTGCCGGCGAGCAAGCGCTGGCGTATCGAAATGGTGGCGATTCCTTCGAAGTCGCGGCTTTCGGCAACTCCATAGATGCCTCGAATGCCCGAAAGGTCGAAGATTTGGTCGGGTTCTGGATTGAGCACGATTTCGAATCCGTCCGGCGTCAGGTGTCCGTTGGAATCTTCGCTCGCAAGCTGCTCGAGCGCAATGGGGAGGACTTTGCGTGCGCCGAAGGCTTCGCGAATTTGTTCGAAGTGCACGTGTCCGGACAAGCGTTCGGCAAGCGCCTGATCCAGGTCGAAGCGCACGATTTCTTGGCCGTATTCGCTCAGAATTTCGTCGTAGAGGCCCGTCACACCAGGCACGAAAGCGCTGTGCACCATGAAATAATTCTTGATACGCTCGGTGCTGACGAGGGACAAGCGCAAGTCGGCGCTCGAGGCAAAACCGCATCGTTTGCCGTCCAATAGGCGCCGGACGTGCTCGCCTTTTTGAACCGAGGCAAACTCGGCCAAGATGTGGAGTTTGTCGCCGCGAGGAACATCGCCTCGTTCGAGCGCACGGGCAAAACGCAAGAGACGCATGGTCGTTCGAGCGTCCCTGTCGATTGCGTCCGGTTCGCTGAGGAACACGACGGCGCCGACGGGGCCGCCTTTTTGGGCGCATTCGACCGCGAAAGAAGCAAGATCTTGGCCGTGATGCGTGAACACGGTGACGTTTCCGCCATGCGCGAGGGGTAACGTATTGCCCAGGCGGCCCGGCAATGGCGCATCGCTGGCAATGCCCATGCCAAGGGAGGCAATGCGCTCGCCGAGAGGCAGACGCTCATCGCCGCGTTCGCCCAGAATGAGCGTTGCGTCGACGCCCGGCATGAAATGCGCAAGCTCGTGGAGCATCGATGGCAATGCCGCGCTGTACCCCACGATGACGACGCGGGAGAGCAGCCCGCGCGCCATGGTAGCTCGGTTCGCCCAAGCCATGATTTTGGGGTCGAGGGCGGCGTTCGTATCGCTTGGGCCAATGCCGCTGCCCATGACGAGATCGCGGCCATATCGGCGCAATGGCGCGTATGTGGCCGTGACGCCAATCAAACCGCGAAGTTTGTCCACGGGAATTTGGCCGGCACGCGCTCCGAGCTTCCATGCACCGGATTCTTCGGGCGGATCGTGCAGCGGATTGAGCCATTGTTCGAGCGACGCAATGGGCACGAGACCTCGCATGCGTTTCGGCAATTCATCGCCCAAAAAAACGCCCACGAGGAGCACGGATCGTTCTCGGTAGGCGTGCCGTGCCAAGTGCTCGAACGAAATGAAGCCATCTGCGCTCATGTTGCTGACCGCTTCGAGTTCGCGCTTTTCGGTGAAGATATGCGTATAGAATTCGGATCCGTCAGCCGTCATGAGATCCGTATAAAGTGCCTCGACACCGGGCGTCACCAAGTGTTGGCACAGAAATAATCCCAAAAATCGTGGCATGTCGAGCGGAAACGTATGCGGACCACCAATCGCTTCCATGAGGCTTCGATTGGAGCTTTCCGTGACTTCGACGAATACCTGAGCGCTTGTGTTTTGCGCGCGAAATGAAGCCAAGGCCATCGAAGTGACGGCGTCTGCATCCGGGCCGGCGTCGAAACGCGACAAGATGAGCGCGCGTTTTGCCATTTGGGCGGAAATGCGTTCGAGCGCTTCTGGATCCCACCCGTCGCCTTCGCGATACACGACCCAGCGCATTTCGGGGTCGTACAAATACGACGGCGGATCCTGCGTCGTTCCAAGCAGGGCCATCCGCGGCAAAGCGTGACGATTGGGCTTCGGACCTCGGCGCAGGAGCCATTGGTACACCTCGGCTGGCCGAAACCACCTGCGCAAGATTCGGTTACGTTCGTACAGACGAACGAATTCAGCGACGAGCATTTCTGCTTGATGCACGGGACCAATGACGACGGAATGATCATGATAATCAACGGGGCGCCGTCGTTCGGCGCGCACGACTTGATCGACGACGTTCGTTCCTATACCGATGATGAACGATACGACGAAGACGCCGATGATGGTGAGCGCAAGCGATAAAATCGCGATGGGAACCGGAACGTGCAAATTGGGCACCAAGTTGTCGGCGCTCTGCAATTGCCGAAATGCCCACCACAACCGATCGAGAAACCCCGGATTTTCACCAAGCCCGCTGTAATCATAGCGAAGCGGCAGGTGCTGCAGCACCACGGCCGAGCCGAAGGCGAGCGAAAAGACGCCAATCGTCACGAGCCCGAATTGCTGGAGCTGCTCGCGACGAGTGATGATCGAATACACGTCCGCCGCAAGCTCGCGGGCGAATCGCAGGAGCAGGGCAAGTCGCGTCAGACGCAGCGCGACGAAGGCATCCGTGTAGCTTGCACCAACGACGTTTTCGAGTGGAAGGAAACTTGCGAATGCCAAAAAGTCGATGAACAGGAAAAACCATTCGAATCGCCGGATCTCGGTGCGAGGTCGTGTGAGTGCGATCGTGCGCAGGATGATCTCGGCGCCGAACACGAGAATGAAGACCGGCCGTAGTGCTCGTTCGAGCGACGGGACCGGCAAGAGCGACACGATGATCAAGAGCGCGAGCGCGAACTTCAGCGGTCGCTTTTCGAGGAGTCCCGCGATACGACGCGGAAGTGTAAGACGTTCCATGTGCGGCGGGCCGGGAGCCTACCAGAAATTTTTTGGAACCGGGCCTGGATTTGAACGCTCGCTCCGCGCGCGTGGGACGCGCGCTTCGCGAGGCCAGTCACGATGGGGGGCTCGCAGGCGGCTCTTTGAGTCTTTTGGGCTACGCCCAAAAGACGAGCCGACTGCTCTGCCCCCCATACCCCCCGGATCGGAATTGAAACCCTACCTCAAACACTGGCGTGGTTTCAACGTGCAAAAATAACGTAGCGGAACCTTGAGGAATGTGGAAGAGTGGCGCGCGACCACGCGAAGGGAAGAGCGATGAACGTGAGTGAGCCGATCAAAGCGCGAATCGAGGCGTTGATCCAGTCGGATCGGGTTGTGTTGTTCATGAAGGGGAACCGACAGGTTCCGCAGTGCGGTTTTTCGGGAAGCGTCGTGGAGATCCTCGACGACCTCATCGAACAGTACGCGACGGTGAACGTGCTCGAGGATGCCGAGATTCGTGATGGCATCAAAGCATACTCGAACTGGCCAACGATTCCGCAGCTTTACATCGCGGGCGAGTTCGTCGGCGGAGCGGACATCGTGCGAGAGATGCGGCAAAACGGGGAGCTATTGGAGAAGCTGGGCGTTTCGGCTGCAAAGGAACTTCGCGCGCCAGCCATCACGGTGAGCGAGCCTGCTCGGCGGGAATTCCTCGAAGCGGCGAAGGAGTCTCCGGGCGAGCTTTTGCGATTCGAGGTGAGTCCGCGTTTCGAATATGGGCTGTACATGAGCCAGCGGATGGCGGGTGATTTCGAGCTGGACGTGGGCGATGGGCTCGTGATGCTGGTCGATCGTTCGAGCGCTCGGCGGGCGAATGGCGTATCGATTGAGTTCATCGAGGGGCCGGAGGGGGGAGGGTTCAAGATTGAGAATCCCAATGAACCTCCGCGCGTCCGGACCATCACGGCGCCGAAGCTGAAGGAAATGCTCGATAACGACAAGAATTTGTTGCTCATCGACGTGCGTACCGAGCGGGAGCGAGACATTGCGAGCATTGAAGCAGCAAGGCCGCTCGACCGGGAGGAGCTTTCGCGTCTCGAGGGGCTTCCGAAAGACACGCCGATTGCGTTTCTTTGCCATCACGGCGTGCGTAGCCGTTCGGCGGCAGAGCATTTCATCTCGCAGGGTTTTTCCAAGATTTACAATGTCGAGGGCGGGATCGATGCGTGGTCGGTGAAGGTCGATCCTAGCGTGCCGCGATATTGAGAATAGCGTAACGAGGAGCAAGATCGATGTCTCATCATCCGACGACGTTTCAAGGTTCGATACCGGACGCCATCGAGCGTGCGGTGAAAGAAAAGCTGACCGATGCGGTCGTTTCCGTACGCGGCGGCGGTGGACATTATGAAATCGATGTCGTAAGCCGAGCATTCGCGGGCAAGAACACGCTCGAAAAGCACCGTTTGGTGCTTTCAGCGATTGCGCACTTGATGCAGGGAAACGATGCGCCCGTGCATGCGGTCGATAGTCTGAAGACGACCGTACCCGCGACCTGAGCGGTTTTTCTTTCTAGCCTTCGTCCGGCGCTTCCCAACGTTACCAATTCATTGTATAGGGTGGTCATGAGCAAAGCGATTGCCCTCGGCATTGGACTTTTCGCCGCTGGTTGTGCGTCGGCTCCCGCGGCGGCGCCGAAATCCGGCACGGCGGCCGATTTCGTGATTGTCGGAGCATCCATTCGCACGATGGACCCGGGGAAACCTCGGGCGGAGGCGCTCGCGGTCGCGGGCGATCGTATCGTTGCCGTCGGCACGGAAGCCGAGGTATCGGCGTTTGTCGGTCCGAACACGCGCACGGTGCGGCTTGCGGGGAGCGCCATTGTACCGGGATTGGTGGATGGGCATTGCCATTTGCACGGGCTGGGCGTTGCACAGGAATCGCTCGACGTGCGTGGGAAGAAGAGCCCCGAGGAGGTCGCTCGAAGTGTTGCAGACGCGGCAAAGGGGCGTCCGAGTGGTGAATGGATCACGGGGCGAGGGTGGGATCAGAATTTGTTCACGCCGGCAGTTTTTCCGACGCACGTGCCGCTCGATGCGGCCGTTCCGGATCGGCCGGTGGTGCTGACGCGCATCGATGGTCACGCATTATGGGCAAACCAGGCAGCGATGCGTGCGGCGGGGATCGATCAAAAGGCGGTGGACCCTCCGGGCGGGCGTATCATGCGCGATGAAAAGGGGGAGCCAACGGGGGTATTCATCGACAATGCGATGGACCTCGTGCAAAACAAAATGCCTGCAGAATCGCAAGATGCTCGCGAACGACGCATTCTGCGAGCGGCGGACACGGCATTGTCGCTCGGTTTGTCCGGGGTGCACGAGATGGGGATCGACGACGCGACGATTGCGGCATATCGCAAGCTCGCGGCGGAAGGGCGGCTGCCGATTCGCGTGTATGGGTATCTTGCGGGGGACGCGCAGCTCGGGCTGCTCTCAGGGCGCAAGCCGGACCAAGACGAATCGGGCACGGCGATGTTCGTGCTGCGCGGGGTAAAACTGTTTGCCGATGGAGCGCTTGGCTCGCGCGGGGCATCGCTGCTTCAGCCGTACGAGGACGAACCGAGCTCGTCGGGGTTATCCATCATGAATGGCGAAGCGCTGGGCCGAGCGGCGAAGGTTGCGGCGGATGCAGGTTTTCAGCTTGCGGTGCACGCGATTGGAGACAAGGCCAATCGTGAAGTGCTGGATGCGTTTTCATCCATTGGTGAAGGGCGCGCGAAGGCATTGCGATTTCGTGTCGAGCATGCGCAGGTGGTGTCGCCTGAGGACATGGGTCGGTTTGCGCAGATTGGGGTAATCGCATCGATGCAGCCGACGCACGCGACGAGCGACATGCCGTGGGCGCCGGCGCGGCTGGGACCGGATCGATTGGCGGGCGCGTATGCATGGCGGTCGCTGGAGAAAGCGGGGGCATTTTTGGTATTCGGATCGGACTTTCCGGTGGAGGAGCCGTCGCCGCTGCTGGGGATTTGGGCTGCGGTGAGTCGTCAGGATCCAGCGGGGAATCCGCCGGGAGGGTTTCTGCCGGAGCAGCGGGTGACGCTGGACGAAGCGATTGCAGGGTTTACGACGGGGCCGGCGTATGCGGCGTTTGCGGAAAACAGCCGCGGCAAAATTGCGCCGGGTTACGTGGCGGATTTGACGGTGTTCGAGAAAGAGCTCACGGCGGGCCGGGAGCTACTGGATACGAAGATCG
Source organism: Polyangiaceae bacterium (assembly GCA_016715885.1). Classification (NCBI taxonomy): domain Bacteria; kingdom Pseudomonadati; phylum Myxococcota; order Polyangiales; family Polyangiaceae; species Polyangiaceae bacterium. The sequence goes on along the minus strand of JADJXL010000025.1, from coordinate 74,827 downwards.
TGGCAGTCGTGGTGGGCGGTAAACAGGTATATGGACACCTGCGATAGAAGGACAGCGGACGACGTTTGGGTTGTGTGACCCCGGTCGTAGCGCGATTTTTCTCTGGCACTTGCAATTCCCCCCAAACTCGCTCGATGGGTTGTGTGACCCCGGTCGTAGCGCGGATTTTTTCCGGCACTCGCGGTTCCCCCCAAACTCGCCCGCTACGCGGGCTCGAACAGTGGGACCCCCCGCAAGCGCCGGAAAAAATCGCGCTACGACCTTTCTCCAAGGCTCGTTTCCGTTTGTCGTTTGGGCCGCAATCGGTTAGCATCGAAGCGAAATGATCGGGTTCATCCTTCGCATCGTGGTGTTCCTGGCGGTAGGCGTGGCGCTGGGCGTGGTGCATGCTCGCGCGGTCGCGGAGGGTGAACGGATTCATCGCGAGACAGGCGAACGAGCACGTCCAGCGGTATTGTTTGCAATTCGCTTGGTGCTCGTGTGCGTGGCATTTGGGCTCATCGGGAAATCGGGGCCGATGCCGCTCGCCGCAGCGATTGTGGGGTTTTTCGGAGTGAGGGTGCTCAAGGGTAGAACGTGATGTGGTAACATTATCGATGGCTCCGTTCGTGCTCGGCTGAATACTTCTCCAGAAGCACCTCCACCCGCTCCGCATCCCCGCCAAACACCCGCCCCTCCGCAAACAGCGCATCCACTTCCCCGTCGAGCGCCCCATGCGCCGCATCCAATTCGCCCGGCATGCCCCGCGCATCGTAAAGCTCCCCCAAACTCTTGCCCGCAAACGTTTTCCTCGTTCTCAGCACGCCCTCTGCCGCCCGCATCACGCGCTCTCGTGCCGCATCTTCCGCATCCGGAAACGGAAACGTCGAATACGTCAGGTCCGGCGATATGCTGATGTCACTCTTCATCCGCCCCGCCATCACGCGCACCCACGCCATGAACATGCTCGATTGCAACATGCCAAAATGCCACATGTCCGCACCTCGCAACGTGATCAATTTGTTCCCCGCTATCACCTCGGGCCCCAAAAATGCCGCCGGAATCCATTTTCGCTTCTCCGACGATACCTCGGGCAGCGCCAAGTAACGCTCTTTCGGCTGCCTTATTTGCGTAAACAGCCCCGGCGTCGCCGCATGCTCGCGCACCGCCGCCGTCCGCGAGCCTTCCCGCAATCGACGCACCGCCTCCGTGCGCCGCCGCAATAGAGCCGACCCTTCGATCTCCGCCAATGTCGCCCCCTCGAGCCACAAACAATACCTCGGCCTGTCCCAAAGAAATTCCTTGGCCTGCATGTACCTGCGCACGTAACCCCTCGCAATGGGATCGGCTAGCACCTCGTCGAGCTCCCCCGGCTCCACAATCAAAAACCCGCCATCCGTCGGCTGACTACCCTTCGTCGCAACAGGATAACCCGCACGTAGCGGCGCTCTTCGCTTCTCCGGAAATACATCGGGACCGTCGGTCAAATACAAATTGATGTTTTTGGCATATTTCACGGTCGGCTGCTCATCCGACCTCTCGCAATCAAAAATCCGTTTCGTTATGCCGTCCACCTGTGAAAACCCAACGATGACGACGTGCACATTGGCCCTCTGCGATTCGCTCGACCTCCAAGGAAACGTTCGATACGCAAAATCCACGTGGTATCCGTGCTGCAAAAAGATCGGCCCCAAACTTCGCGGATGCTCCCCTTGGCTCATCGAATTCGTCACGACATACGCAAAACGCAAGGGCCTTCCCATGCCGTACGAAATGCTCTTCGCAAGCCAGCTCGCCGCATAATCGAGCCGCCCCACGCGAAGCCCTCGACCGCCCGCAAATGCAAAAGCCAGTCGCCGATCCTCCTGCTGCTCGGGCGTCATCCACGCCATCCCGACGAACGGCGGATTCCCAAATACATACGCCGCCCGATCCGCAGCGAGCACGTCGTTCCAATCGATCCGTAATGCATTCGCAACGACCACGTTCGGCCCCCCTCCCGAAATGGTGCGCCGCCGCAATTCCCCTGCAAGCTCGTCCTCCTCGAGCTCCGCCCTGCGCAATGCCTCCCGCGCTATCGATGCCGCTCGGCCGTCTATCTCGATGCCGTGAAACTGATGCAACCCCACACGCCCAGCCCGCTCGACGACCTGCGCCAAGGATGCGCCGCCATCCATTAGCCGCCGAAGCGCTCGCGTCTCGAGCCCACGGACAAGCCGATAGGCCACGACGAGAAAATTACCCGTCCCGCAGGCCGGATCGAAAAACGTCAGGGAACCAAGGCGCTCGAGGAACGCGCAAACTGCATTCGCCGTCGATGCAGCTTGCAGTTGACTTTCGAGCTGTTCGAGAAACAAAGGTCGCAGGACGCGAAGAATGTGCGGCTCGGTCGTGTAGTGAACGCCGCGCCTCCGTCGCTCGTCGCGATTCACGCGTCCCCGGTCGGCGCTACTTCTTGCCCGTGAAGGTCCACTCGTACGTGACGACCGCGTTGTCGTTCTTGGTCGTACCAAGGACCTCCATCTTCAGCGCTCCGCCTTCACCAAAAGACAAAGTCGCCGAAAGAGGGAGCTTGCCTTCCCAGTTGGCTACCTTGACTTCGCAGCTATTCTTGACGACGGCCATGTTCGACGTGCTCGATTCGCCCGACAGCTCGCAATTGCCGAACTTCGCCGTGTACTTGCCGCCGTTTCGCGTCACCGTCACCGTCTGATTTTCGAGCTTGCGTGGCGGCGATTCGTTCTTCGCCACGTTGTCGGTGCCCGTCACGGCAATCTTGATCGTGCCCGACTCGACGGCCTCACCCTTGTACGTGTCCGTCGAATTGCCCGCGCAGCCTGCGATGCCCAGCGCGCCGATGGCGATCGTCGCGCAAAGAAGATTCAGATTCATCGTGCCTCGTTCCCTGGAGCTGATCACACTCGGCCCATCCCCGCTCTCTCTCTGCTCCCTCTTGGAAATTCCCCCCTCTCCCACCGGGAGAGGGGGGTAGGGGGTGAGGGGCAAGTAGCGAAGCGAGGCACGCCCGGCAGGACTCGAACCTGCGACCCGCGGCTTAGAAGGCCGCTGCTCTATCCAACTGAGCTACGGGCGCTCGGATGCGCGCCAGGATAATCGGAACTGGGCCGTCGTGCCAAGAGGTTCGATCGTCTTCAGATCGAAACGGGGATGACCTGCTCACTCGTGCGCCCAAACCGGCGCTGACGATGGCCAAACGAAGCAAGCGCCTCGTCGAGCGTCGCTTCGGTGAAGTCCGGCCAGAGTGTGTCGGTGAAAAATAGCTCTGCAAACGCAGCTTCGTACGGCAAAAAGTCGCTGAGACGCCGCTCGCCGCCCGTGCGAATCACAAGATCTGCATCGGGAAGCTCACTCGTGCTCAGGAAACGACGCACCGTGCCCGGATCGATGTCCTCGGGCAAAAGCAGGCCAGCTCGAGCTTGCGCCGCGACAGCCCGCATCGCTGACACCATGTCTCGACGCCCGCCATAGTTGAGCGCCAAGGCAAGCGTCATCGAACGACCACCCGCCGTTCGCTCGACCAGCCGCTCGGTCGCCTTGCGCGTCGCCGAAGGCACTTCATCGTCGATGTCGCCGATGACGACGACCCGAATGCCTCGTTCGATGTACTCGTCGCACACTTCCTCGGCAAACGTTCGGCAGATGCGCATCAAGTTGTCGATTTCATCGGCGGGGCGCGACCAATTGGCGGCACTCCATGCGTAGAGCGTGAGCACCGGAATCCGCCGCTCATGGCAAACTCGAACCGCAAGGCGCGCCTTGGCGGCCCCTGCTTCGTGTCCTTGCGTACGTGCAAGACCACGCGATGTTGCCCAGCGGCCGTTGCCGTCGAGAATGATGGCGATGTGCTCAGGAAGCGAACGGTTGTTCATGAAAGTGCCTCGTGCTGCGAGCCCAGGATGAACCATGGAACGCCCGCGGTCCACGGAGGAGTCGTGATGCGTTCGTGGAGGCTTCGTGGAGAAACCTCCACACGGACGAGCTCGAGTGTGGAGAAGAAGGCCGTCTCGCGACGCGCAGCGAGCCCATGCAGACTGACGCGTGCTCCGCCATCGACGTATCCGGGACGCACCACATGAGCTCGACCGATGGGTGTGCGAGGATGTGTCAAGCGAAAAGTTTGGCGCAGGCGTCGACTCGGTTGCCCAACCGAGCCGTGGGCATCTCGATGCGGTGCTGGCACACGGTTCCAAGTTGGCATCTTCAACGTCGCGCGGCGTCAAGCAACGGAAATGCACTGATCGTGTTTTCGTGCCTGGCATTGGCATCGTAATGCTCGACCTCGGGACCCCGCGAAAAACCTTCCGGCCTCGCGTTTCCCGCGGTTCCGTGGGTTTGCCCACGCCGTGTCAAAAAATCGTCTTGACGAACGTTTTCCTTGATGAATGGTTCGTCCGTGGTAACGTCCGGCCGTGCGGTTCGTCGCAGTCGCAAACTTTTGTGCAGAAAGGGGCGCTTTTCCTGCTTCCCACGCATGTCGAAGCGTGGTAGACATGGCGTATGACCACCATCGCTCCGGGGCTGCACGCGGTCGAATTGTTCCAGGCAAAGCGAAGGTCGAATCGATCACGTTCGGCGCAGGCGCCGGTGCAGACGAAGAAGGTCATCGTCGACGTCATCGTCGAGAGCGACGACGGCGATGCGTTCGAATCGGACGAATCGGACATCGAGGCTGACGCGTTTTATGCCGATGACGACGATCCGACCGAATACCCTGCTGGGGAGCCCATGAGCCGCGATTTGGTCGAAACCTACGTCGCGACCAAGCTTCAGGCGGTCATCGAGCGTTATCAGGCTTCGCGGGGCATCGTGTGTTTTACGGGGTCGGACAACTTCCTTTATTGGCACAAGGGCGACAACAAGCGCAGTGTTTCGCCCGACGTCTACATTTTGCCCGGGCTCCCGCCGGATGCGGATCCAAGAAACTTTGCGCGCAGCAAGTTCGAGGGGTGTTGGAAGACGTGGGTTCACGATGTGGCGCCGAGTTTGGCCGTGGAGGTCAAGGCGTGGAGAAACCCTCGAAAGGACGAGCTGCAATCGCCGCTTCGCCATGACGCCTTGGGAACGCGCGAATTGATCGTTTTCGATCCGTTTCTCATCAAGCGGCGGCGGAAAGCTCGAAAACGGTTCGTGGTGTACCGGCGCGACGATGCCGGAAAGCTCATGCCGGTGCTGCACACGAACGATCGTCGGGTCTATTCGGAGGTGCTCGAAGCGTTCCTCGTGGCCGAAGGCGATAACCAATCGTCTCGGCTGCGAATCGGCGTAGGTCCCACAGGGGAAACGCTATTGCCTTTCGATTCGGAGCTCATCGAAATGACCTCGCGACGCGCCGAGGAAGAAGCGCGTATGCGCGTAGAGTTGGCGCAGCGGGTAGAAGACGAAACGCGACGCGCGGACGAAGAGGCCCGGCGGCGTCAAGAAGAAACGCGACGCGCCGAGGAAGCGATTCGCCGCGCCGCGGAGCTCGAAGCGGAACTAACGCGTCTGCGTACGGGTGGCGGAAAACAGCGTAAACGATGAGCGTCACTCCAGGCGACGAGCACTGGATCGCGTCGAATTTCGTGTCAAGCGATAAGTTTGGCGCAGACGTCGTCAGCCAAGAATCACGGTTCCGAGCGCACGGCCGAGAACGCAAAACCGTCGCGCTGGCCCACGAAGACGGGGACGTTTCCCGCCGTCAGATCCGATGTCGCTTGCACGGCGAACGTCCCACTTCCCGTTTTTAGTAGCACCTCTGCCCCGTCTTTGGACACGGCACTTTGATTTTTGTATCGAATGCGAACCGCGTCGTGGACGATGAACGCTCCGCCTTCATCGAGCGGAACTCTGCGCGCCGCACCTTCTCGATGGAAGGACCACGAACGAGATAGGTGCTTGTTCGTCGCAGGGCTCAAATAAATCGAATATGCCCCCAGCAGCTTCCATCCACTCTCTTTCGAATACCCGCCGCTCAATTCACCTTCCCAGCCTGCCGGATTCCCGAGGCCTGGTCGGCCAATGAATCGAGACCAACCACAAATGGTTTTTCCGACGGCAAGCTCGGACGCGATACGTTCTCCGCCCAGGATTCGCACCGACCCGGCACGCGTGAGGTCCGGAAAATTCGCTTCGGGCAATCGCATGTCTTTGGCCGTCGTATCGAGCGGCGTCGTACATGGAAAACCATTGTCTGGCGTTATGTCGATATCGATGGCTCGATCGGGGGCCGACGGTGCAAAACCGTCAATGAGCCACGAAGCCTCGGGAATGGTCTCCACGACTTTGACGGCGCGTATGCGACCGCGCAGAATGCAAGCTCGCGGCGGGCCGGTCATGTGCCGCGCCGGAGAACGTCCAATGCATTGCACGGAAAACGACAGAGCTGCCGAAGGCGCTTGCAACGAAAACGTAGGCGCGGGCGACGGCGCGCTCGCGGATGCAACTGGCGCAGCACTCGACGATGCAGCCGGCGGCGCAGACGAAGCCACAGGGGCGCTCGACGAGACGGCTGACACAGCGGGTTTCGGTTGCGTTTGGCGCGTGGGCGCAGGTGAGGGCGCAGCAGCGGGCGAAGAACAAGCGCATGCGACGAGTCCGAGCAAGGCCCAAGGAAAATCGCTGCGTAGGATCATCGCGCGGTCATGGTAAGCCAAAGTGAGCCGGTAAAACAAGATCAATGGTGTATGCGTAGGGCTCGAGGGGTGGGGGCGCGGCGCCACGAGCGGCTGGCGCGCGTTTACCTCGGTCGACGTGCATCCGCCTTGCTCCCGTTGCTCATCGGCCACGCTCGACGTGCATCCGCCTTGCTCCCGGTGCGCGTTTACCTCGCTCGACGCCGGTCCGCTTCGCTCCTGGTGCTCGTCTGCCGCGCTCGACGCCCATCCGCCTTGCTCCCGGTGAGCGTTTACCTCGGTCGATGCCCGTCCGCTTCGCTCCCGGTGCGCGTTGATCGCGCTCGACGTCGGTCCGCTTCGCTCCCGGTGCTCCTTGATCACGCTCGACGCCTGTCTGCCTTGCTTGCCGCCTCCTATGATCAGCGGAACACGCGGAACGCTCACACTTTTCTTGGCTTTCCCCTCGAAACCACGTAGTGTGCGACGCTTACAGGAGGTCGCATGTCTAGTCTTTCTCATGTTTCGCGGGACGAGAAGCGACGCATTGCGGGGGAAATCCACGACAATCTCGTGGCTCGATCCACCAATGGTCCGCCCGATCCCATTCTCGATCCGTTGATTCCCACGAGCGCCACCGTGCGCGATGCGCTTGCCACGCAAGTCGACGACAAGAGCGCTGCCCTTGCCGAGCGATCCGCATTGCTCGCCGAATGCGACGTACACGACGACGAAGTCGATCGCTGGTATCGCCACGGCTACCGATATATCGAAGTGGAATCCTTGCGGCGCCATGCGCCGGAACATGCCGCCATCGACGCACTGCTGATGGCAACGTATCCCAATGGCCTTGCGCATGTGGATGATCGTATTCCGGATCAAAACGAAGAGGTCCGAAAAACCATGACGGCACTCCGCAATCCCGAGTATGCAGGGATTCTCGGGGCCATTGGGTTTCCGCTGCAATGGGTCGATTTGTTGGAAACGGCGGTACAGAAGAGCGATGCATCGTTTGCGAAGTATCGAGCGGCCGTGGGTCAAGCTTCGTCGGCCGTGGCGATGGGACGCGATGCCGAAGACGATTGGGTGCAATGGGCACGCAGATTGAGTCATGCCATTGCATTGCGCTCGACGGGTGCGGATGTCGACGTGGTCGAGGAAGGAAAGCGGCTGATTGCACCGCTCACGAATGCGGTGCGGCAGTTACGGACCCAGGCGAAGACGCGGGCGACGAAGAAGAAGCAGACGACGCCCTGAGCTGAGGATTGCCCACGTACCCGTGGGACGATTTTTCTTTCCTTCCCCAGTCCTCGAATGCACCCCCGCGTGGGGTTGAAACCCCGCGCGGACGTGCAATGACGCAATTTGGCTCGAGTTATGAGACGATCTCTTCAACCCGGGGCGGGGCGACAATTGCGTTATGTTAGCGCTTATGGGGTCGACCCCCAGCCCACGTGAATGCGCCGACGATGCTTGAAGCCGCCGGAGCTTGGTCCCGGTGTGTATTTCGATTTTCGGACGGAAAATGTCATCGCGCTGGGTCGATCTACCTGTCCGGTCGCTTCGTTCAGCGCTGGAAGCAAGCCAAACTGAAAGGTCTGGATTTCATTCTCGCATGGGATTCGGAGTTGCCCCCCGAAGCGCAGCCGAACGTGTGGACGTCAAAGCCGATAAAGCTCTAAGCGAATCAGGGAGGGACCTAGGAAACTAGATTCGTTCCACCTAAAGCATCGTCGCCGGTGGCAACGTTATGCGAAACGCGACCTCGGGCGGGCCGCCGTCGATGCATTCGACCGATCCACTGTGAGCCTCCGCAATGGCGCGGACGATGGCGAGCCCCAATCCCGTTCCGCCATGACCACTTCGCGTGGTCACGAATCGACGAAATAGCCGCCCAGCCACGTGCGAATGAATGCTGCCTCGATTGCGCACGGTAATTCGTACCTTGTTCGACTCACGGTCAATCGATAACCGAATGGGCTCGTCTGCGGCGCCGTGCGTATGCGCATTGTCGAGCAGGTTCTCGAGCGCGCGGGATAACCATGGCGCACTGCCTCGAACGAGCGGCGCGCCGACAATGGAGACGTCGATGACGGCACCTCGCTCACGACCTCGAGCGACGACCTCCCGCGCGAGTTTGTCGAGGTCCACGACAGCGGCTTCTTCGACGCCACGCGCTTCGATTCGAGCGAGGTTGAGCAAGTCGCCAAGCAACGCTTCGATACGCTCGGTGGCCTCGCGAATACGAGCGACGAACTTTTCGGCTTCGGCAGGTTCCTCGAGCGCCCCGTCGGCAAGGACTTCGGCGCTCGCTCGAATGGCCGCGACGGGATTCTTGAGCTCGTGCGAGAGATCCGCAGCAAAAGTTTCGACGAAAGGGCGACCTTCGAGCTGCCTGCGCATGGAATCAATGGCACGTGACAGGCGCGCAACTTCGCGGCCAAATGCAGGTGGCGGCGGCGCGCGACGTTCGCCTTCACTGACGCGTACGGCGAATTCGGTGAGCGCTTCGATGGGCGTCGCGATGGCTCGACCAATGAGCATTGCGGCAGCGGCAGCGGCGGCACCGAGCAATGCGCTGATGGTAACGACTGTGGGCGCAAAGTCCGCAAGAACGCGACGAATGACGATGGTGGGTTTGACGACGCGAACTTGTCCGGAAACATGTCCGTCAATGAGGATGGGCGCAGTGGCGAAAACGGTGCCGGGTTCGCCTTGCGCTGGACCGCTGGCAAAGACCGTGCGTCCAGTGGTATCGAGCAGCGAGAAGTGCAGGGTTGCAGGGTTGGAGGAACGAGCGATACGTCCGCCGACGTCTTCGAGCGAGGAGGAGCGTTCGGCGATTTCACCTGCGACGACGGCGGCAATGGCGGCGGCTTCGTCGCGCGCGGCGTCGTCGGCGAGCAGCGTTGCGCGAGCTTGGATGCGATCGAGGACGAGAAGGCCGAGGCCGAAGGAGAATGCGCCGACGATGCTTGCGAGGGCGATGAAGACTTGGAGGCGGATGCTGGTGCCAGCCGTTCGAGCTCGAACGATGCGCGAGACGACGTAGGCAACGAGGAGGATGAGGCCGACGGCGGAGATGGTGGCGATGATGAGGCGAATCACGGGGTTTCCGAGCTACCATCACGCGAGGGCGGGACGGGTTTGTCCGTGACACGATAGCCGACGCCACGCACGGTTTCGATGATGCCAGGGTTGCCGCCCGCTGTTTCGACTTTGCGGCGGAGGCCTTTGACGTGGGAATCGACGGTGCGATCGGTGATGGCAAAGCCGTCGCCCCAGACGCGATCGATGAGCTCGGCACGGGTGAAGACGCGACCAGGAGCTGCGAGCAAACAGGCGAGCAAGTCGAACTCGACGCGTGTCAAGTCGAGCTCTTGGCCGTGCACGTGTGCTCTGCGGCTGGGTTCGTCGATGGCGATGGGGAGGGGCTCTTCGCGGGCTGCGGGGGGTGGAGGGGTGGTTGGTGGAGGCGTAGCGGACGCGGTGGCGGTGGAGCGACGAAGAACGGCGCGGACGCGTGCGGTCATTTCGCGCGTGGAGAAGGGTTTGGTGACGTAATCGTCGGCGCCTGTTTCGAGCGCTGCGACGCGATCGGCTTCGTCGTCGCGGCTGGTGAGGACGATGATGGGGACGGCGGTGCTGCTTCGACGGACGTCGCCGATGAGGTCGAAGCCGCTGCCATCGGGGAGCATGAGGTCGAGGATGACGAGGGATGCGGAAGGAAGGGCGCGCCGCGCATCTGCGAGGGTGGGGGCGAGCGTGGTGGCAAACCCGTCACGACGCAGGGCATACGCGAGCGATTCGGCGATTGCCGGTTCGTCCTCGACAATGAGGATGTGTGCCATGGCCATGGGGAATGTATCGCGCTTCGGGGCAGAAGGTGCCAGGCAGATTTGGGACTAGCGCGCAATTCGCACCTCACCCCCGCCGCGGGTTGAAGAGATCGTCTCATAACTCGAGCCAAAGTGCGTCACCGCACGCTAGCGCGGGGTTAAAACCCCGCGCTACATTACAAGAAGTCCTCGCGCTACCGCGCTCGGACTAGCCTCACGCCGCATTGCGAGAAATGCAATCTATTGCGAAATCGACAGAGATTCTCGATAACGATCCGAGATCGCACAACGCCAGTCCCGAACGGAAGTGAGGGACTTTTGAATGTGTAGCGCGGGGTTTCAACCCCGCGCGTGCGTGCATTGAGGATGGGGGTTTCGAGTCATGAGACGGTCTCTGAAACCCCGCGGAGCTTGCCTTCCCGAGACTACGCTTCGTGCGCCGGTTCCATCCACTGGTCCGCGCAGCGGCTCGCAAATTCGGCCATCATTGCGCCTCCCTTGACGTGGTAACGACCAACCCACGCACGATCACGCACTCGTTTCAATTCCTCCAGAAATCGATCGACATCGGATTCGTCGTTGTAGATGCCGAACGAGGCGCGTACCGCACCCGTCGGGAGCTCGCCGGTCTCGCCATGATGAATGCGCAAGAGCTTATCCATGTAGATGTGCGCGCAGAAGCGACCATTACGAACCGCGATACCTCCCTCTTCGGAAAGCACGGCGGCCGTCATCAATTCCGACACGCCCTCGACGTTGAACGAAATGACACCCAATCGAGCTTCGGGAGAGGGATTGCCATAAATGGTAATGCCGCCGAGCGCTTGCATGCCAGCAATGGCCTTTCGAGTCAGCTCGAGCTCGTGCTTTCGTACGGCATCCATTCCGATTGCACGCAAAAACGATAGCGCGCTCATGAGGCCCACGACGCCGGCGATGTTCGGGGTGCCTCCGTGATGCCGATCAGGCGCAGGAAGGAATTCCACGGAGCTCTCCGTCACGCGCGCGGCATTTCCACCTCCAGGCAAATACGGCGGCGCGGCGTCGAAAAGCGCGCGCGGGCCATAGAGAAACCCAGCCCCGAAGGGCGCGTAGGCTTTGTGACCCGCGCACGCCAAAAAATCGATGTGCTCGGGATGATCGAATGGCTGCACATCAATGGCGTGATGCGCCAAGAGCTGCGCTGCATCCACGAGCAACAATGCACCTCGGTCGTGGGCCAATCGCGCAATGGCCCGCAAATCCGGCAAGAGCCCCGTGACATTCGCCGCGCCCGTGACCGCGACGAGCTTGACACGCTCTTTGCGAAGTAGCTCGTCGAGGTGGTTCAAGTCCACGATCCCGTCGCTCGCAATGCGCGCGTGAAGGACGTCCCCGCGCCTGCGATGCGGTAAGTCATTCGAATGGTGCTCCATTTCGGTCGTCACGACCTTGCCGGGCAAATGCGCAACCACGTGACTCGCCAAATCAATGGCTTGCGTCGTGTTCATGCCAAAACAAATGCAACCTTTTTCGACTTCGGCACCAATGAAGCTCGCGACCTCGCCGTACGCTTCCTCGAATCGAACGGTTGCACGGCGAGACAGCAAATGCGTGCCTCGATGCACGTTGGAATACTCGTGCTGCAAAAAGTCCGCATACGCCGAGACGACCGACCGAGGCGCGTGCGTCGATGCTGCATGATCGAGATACACGAGCGGCCGCTGGGAGCCGCCGAGGACCGGGACGATTCGTTCCACAATGGCAAAGTCGCGTCGCACGGCCGCCCAATCGGGCGCCGTATCTTCGCGCGATATTCCCGGACGATTCGAATGCTGCATGAGGGCACTCAGACAGCACTCGGGCGTATTGTCAAGCGCCGAGTGAACAATCCTGGTCGATTCGAAGTTTCGCCTCAGACGGCGCTCATCACGCTACGTAACTCGCCGTCCGCCATGAAATAGGTGACGCACGACGACGAACGATTGCCGCGCATCATGCAGAGGACATGCTCCAGCAAGAGTCGACGTTCGGGGGGCGATTGGATGTCGTAAACCGCCTTGGAAAACTGCTCTTCGGCTGCATCCGCCAACAGAAATCGAGATTTTGTCACGAGCTCGGCAAATACCGCATCGCGTTCGCCGGCGAGGCCAAGGTCGTCATTTGCCAGCCAAAGGTTGACCCACGCGCTGATGCGTGAAGGATTGTCGCGGCAAGCGGTTTTGAGGTCACGGACGGCTTCTTGGGGCTTGCCCGCGAGACGCAGCGCTTCGCCTCGATAAGCCAATAACGTCGGCCCGACGAGGAGCGGGGCGCATTCGACGCTTCGCTGAAAGCTACGCAGGGCCTCGTCAATGTTTCCTTGGAAAAATTGCACGGCACCCATGCCGATATGAAGCCAGCGTGCACGAGGATTCACGGCCAATCCTTTTTGAAAATCGTTCGCCGCTTCGTCGTAACGCCCAAGCCAGAGGAGCACTTCGCCTCGATACGCGAAAGGATGATGCGAACGCGGATGATCTTGCGCGATGACATCGAAGGATCGAAGCACGTCTTCTGGGGACGAATGCAAGATCGCCCATTGCGCGGTTTTCGCGCGGTGACGTGCAGAACGGCGCAATTCGAGGGGTACGAGCCTTCCGGTCGCCTTATCGACATAAGTGCACGAAGGGCTTCGATTGCCGTGCGTCGCTCGGAGAAGCTCGTCCGGGGATAGCCGTTCGAGCAGCCGCAAACGAAGGGATTTCGGCGCAGCGAGCTCGCCTTCTTCTTCGCGAAAACGATCGCCAAGTCGGTCGGCAAGCCGCCGGAGCGCGAAATCCGGCAGAAGCCATATGGCCTTGGCCATACGTGGCTCGATTTTCGTGAGCGCTCGATGCGCAAAAGGCCAATACATACCGAATTGCGCTTCGTGGTTTGGCTTTTTCGCCATGGCCGTGAGCTCTTCAATGGTCAAAAATCCCCAAAATTGTCTTCCGAGCGCGACGATTTCAAGGTCGAGCAAGTAATTTTGCGCTTCGCTGCCCGAATGCTTGGCACGCAAGAGGTCTTCGAGCGCCCCGCGCGCATCACCCGCGCCCCGTCGCGCTCGCGCGCGCAGTGCAAGCGCCTCCGAATTCGACGGCATTTTTTCGATGACCGCATCGAATTCTGTCAGGAGCCTGCTCGGGTCGTCACCTCGAAAGAGCTTCGAGGCCAAAAGACCGAGGCGCGCGCGGGGATCGTTTGGATCGATTTCGACCGCACGCTCGGCGTATTGCACCGCGACGTCGGTTTGCCCGTGATGAAGGGCCAGAAACGCGAGCGCGACATGGGCTTGGATGCATTGCCGATCGCGCTCTACGGCCATGGTAAAACATTCTCGAGCGCGATCGACGTCGACCATGGCAAGAAAAATGTTTCCCGCCGATACCAACACGGGCGCCGAATGCTGCATTTCTTTCGCAATACGCTGTAGAGCTTCTCGCGCTTCGGCGGCTTTCCCGCGTGATACGGCGATCGATGCGTGACGCAATACGACGTTTGGATGCGGCGACGCATCGGACAAACATGCTGCAGCGCCGTCCAGATCGCCAAACGATTGCAATAGCTCGGCAGCTCGTTCGCGCACGTCCGCCGACGCAGGGTCGGCTCGAAGTGCGCGCGCTACGTGCTCACGACACGTTATGATTCGTCCTGCGCTGCGGGCCAGCTTTGCCCTTTCGAGCTCGACACGGGCCAGCGAGCTTGGTCCGATTCGCGCCGCGAGCTGTTCGGCGCGCGTTAGCCACTTTGCGGACAAACGCAAATCGCCGAGCTGATGGGCAAGACGCGCGGCTTCGATCGCTCGTGGCATGTCGGCGACGCGTGCGGGATCCGTTTGGCAGAGCGCTTGCCAGGTATCTCGAGGGCTTTTGCTGCGCACGGCTTTTCGCATTAACACGAGTGCAGACACGCGTCGAGGCTTGTCGATTCTTCGCACACGAAGCTTTTTTCGTGCGATGCTTTCGCGGCAAACGGGGCGCGCTGGCTCCGTGGGAGAGTATCGATGTTCGAGTGGAGCGAGCAACACCGGCAGATTCGGCAAATGATTCGGCGTTTCGTGGAGGCGGAGATTGCACCGAAGCGAGAGGAGCTCGAGTTCGGTGACACGCCACCGTACGATGTTTTGCGCAAGTTCATGGACACGTTTGGCGCGGGCGAGATGGCCAAAGCGCAGTTCTACGCGGATCTCGAGCGAGAGAAGCGTGGTGAGGCGCCGAAGGAAAGAAAACCCCGCGAGACGTTTTCTCAAGGAGCGGCGGATGCGGCGGCGATGCGGATGATTCCAGTCATCGAGATATCGCGGCACAGTCCGGGGATGATCACGGCGCTCGGCGTGGCGGTTGGGCTCACGGCGGGGGCGATTCAGAAAAAGGGAACGATAGCGCAAAAAGAAAAGTTCGTTCCACCGCTTTTGACGCTCGAGAAAATCGGTGCGTGGGCCATTACCGAACCAGGATCCGGATCCGATGCATTCGGATCGATGCGTTCGACGGCGAGGCGCGACGGCGACGACTACGTGCTGAATGGCAACAAGACGTTCATCACGAATGGGCCGTATGCCGATACGATCGTATTCATTTGCAAGCTGGACGAGGGCAATCCGCCGGAGCAGCGCAAGGTGTTGACGTTCATTCTCGATGGCGACACGAAGGGTCTTACGCGGTCGAAGCCGCTGCGGAAAATGGGGATGCATGCATCGCCGACCGGGGAGCTCTTTTTGGAAGACGTGCGCGTGCCGAAGGATCGATTGCTTGGCGAAACCGAGGATCAGCCTTCACGCGAGGGTGCAAAGGACACGTTTACGACGGAGCGAACGGGGGTTGCTCCGATGGCGCTCGGCATCGTCGAGCGATGTTTGGAGCTTTGCACGGAATACGCGAAGACGCGTGTTCAGTTTGGAAAAACCATTGGTGAATTCCAGCTCATTCAGTTGAAGCTCGCGAAGATGGCCGTGGCGCGTGCGAACATCCAGAACTTGGTGTTTCGGCAGATCGAGCTTGCGGGATGGGGTCGAAGCATGGACTTGACGGAGGCGTCGGCGTGCAAGCTTTATTGCGCGCAAGCGGCGATGGACGTGTGCCTCGAAGCAGTGCAGCTCTTTGGCGGAAATGGCTACATGGCGGAATTCAAGGTGGAGCAGCTATGCCGAGATGCGAAGGTGCTTCAGATATACGGCGGCACGGACGAGATTCAGATATCGCAGATTGCGCGGTCGCTCTTGCGGTGAATGCGCAATTCAATCCACGATGGCGTGCAGCACTTCCCGCGTAATGCTCAATAGCCGCTGATATTGCTCGGGCGCGGGGTGCAATCCCGCGACGTAGATGGCCAATCCTCCAGGGCGCACTTCGAGGTGTCCCTGAAAGCCCCAGCTTGCAAGCAGTGATCGCAATCGAGGCGGAAACGCTCGAGCAGCTTCCGATCCCGATGCGGCGAACGTCGTGACGTGGTTGTCCCACAAGGCATCGCCAATCGTGACTTTGGGTGGCGGTGGGCTTTCGATGAATGCCACGCGCGTCACGAAATGCTCGCCCACGCGCATTGCCGCGCGATGCCTGAGCGCTGGATGCGTTGCGTACGCGAGCAGGGTGCGTTCGAGTGGTTCGCTGTCGAGGTCCGATGCGTACCAGGGTTCGACGCACACGTAGGGCCCATGAGGCGTCGTGCGCGTGACGCTGTGCAGATAGTGACCAGGGGGGGCAATGGTGTCGTACGGTTCCCACTTTCGGAACCACGTTTCGGTGGGAAAGGGCGTCCACGCGAAGCCATTGCTAAAGGCCCAGGTGGCAATTCGTTCGGTTTCGAAGGATCGCAGAGGACTCGTCACGCGGCAGAAATATAGCGCCCATGCCAGAGAAGCGGTAGGAAAATGTGGAAGCCGTACGGGGCGTACCGCGGCTGTCCTGCCGGCAATGAGCGAGAAACGTCGTCGGTGATCTCGCTCGCCGCTTTTCGTTCCAAACGAATGTGACGCTACGAAACTCTCCAATGGCCCCGAGCATGATCGGGGTTCCGTGGCGAAGATCCATTACGCAGAAAAAATGCGATCGACAAACCTGGCGAGTGGCTGGTCGACCGAGCACAATGACTCGAAGAGAACGCCAATTGATGGCCTGCCCGACGATGCGCTTGTTGCGCTCTGCGTTGGCGGGCGTCTCGGCTTTCATTTACGTGCATACTCCAACGCGCGTGCAATGCATTAACTCGAGAAATACGCCGGGGCCCGAAAAGCGAGGAATATCATGAGCCTATGGTCCAGACACTTTGTCGTGACGCCGCTGGTGCTTGCGTTGATTTCCGGTTGCACTGACGGCACGTCCGCCATCGACGAGGAGTTTACGGCCGAAAATGCCGCAGCGCTCTACCAGGACGACGACGACCGGGATCGCGATCGCGACGACGACGACGACGATGATGATGATGACGATGACGATGACGATGACGACCGTCGCGGCCGTGGCCGTGGCCGTGGCCGCAACAATGAAAATGATTGTTCGATCACGTGGCAAAAAGAGCTCATGATCACCGAATTGGGCGTGGTCAACGATGCACGCGCCGAAGGCTGTGGCCCCTGGTCGTTCTGCGGTGTCATGCGAAACCTGGCGGGCAAACGCAATGAACAGGAATTCGTCAAAAGGTTCGTCGAATCATGGCTGTACGACCAAACGATGCATGGAGTCGTCGTAAAGAAGCGGGAAAACATGAGAACGTTGGTTCTCGATCCGTGGAAGGCGCGGAGCGCGAACGGAAAGTATGATCTAGCCGTCGCGCCATTCTATTTGCTCGCCATCGTGTATCGCCCCGATCTTCGTAAAAACGGCGAGGTCGGCACTGCTGGCGGAGAAGGTCGCTTCGTGTATGGCGTGCGCGATTCGTCCGGCGCGGATCTACGTTTCACGGTCATCTTCGAGTACAAGCTGCCGGATCACCGCGGCCGAAGCGCAGAAGATTGGGCCGAGGATTGGCACGCCCTGGGCAAATTGCAGCTCGGCAGCTCCGCATACAACAAAAAGCTCGAAAAAATCACCAATCGGTTTGCCGGTCGTGGTTCCCAAGCCGACAGAAACCTGAATCAGATTCGCACGAACGAGAATGCTCTGGATCCACTCTGGGAGCTGCGCGAATTTCATCTGGAGTCCGATGGGTACCTGCACACCGTACCCGCGGCGCTTACGCCACTCCTGAGCATGAACGGTACGAGTATGCTGACATCGTTCGTGAGGAACAATGAGCAGAAAATCAATAGCGGGAGCCACCAAGTGCCCATACAAATCAACGGGACACCGTTCAGCGCTGGAGCCGTAGAAACGCCAACGCCGTCATTTACGTGGAACGTGCCTGACGTATCGGCGGCCTTGAAACGAAAATTCTCCATTCAAACATGTAATGGATGCCACGCCGGCGACACGGGCACCCGTTTCCTCCACATTGCACCAAATAACGGTGACAAAGCGAGGCTATCCGCATTCGTCACGGATGTGGCGATGACGGAACGCGTGGACGAGCTCAAGGGATTGCTGGGTTGTGAGTGATGTAGCCGCTTGCGGCGAAGCACCAGCATGAGCGACGCCAACATGCCAATCGCATAAGGTAGGTCGTTGCCGGTGGACCGTCCGGCCAGGTCGCAACTGCAACTGACGTTGCCGTAGATGGTGCCCGTATTGGCATTGGCTCCAGCTCCTTCGTCACGGCCGCCCGCTCCGATCGGTTCGTCTCCGCCAAACCCACCGACACCAGCTCCGCCAAACCCACCGCTCGAATCGCCGCCCGTTCCATTGCCTCCCGTGCCGGGCATTCCGCCGTCGCCGCCAAACCCGCCCATGCCGCCTTCGCCCGACGAGCGAGCTGGACGAGCTGGACGAGCTCGACGAACCCATTGCGGGCATGCATTGTGTGACGTGCGTGGGTCGTTTGTTCACGCAATCCGTTGGCGATGCACATTCCGGTTCAGGCAGCGTCGGCGGGCTCGATCCGCCGCCAATGTCACCTCGATTCGGATATGCCAAAGCGACTGCATCCCATTGACCGTTGGGATATTCCATGAAGCCATAAACTTTTTCCTGATAAGGCGCTCCGCCGCCCACTTGAGGATTCCAAACACCTCGATTGGTGTCGTAGTTCGGATTGTTGGGGTTGTTGACGTAGGCAAGTCCGTTGTATGCCCACGTGGCGATGTACCAGTGTTCGACGACCGTGGGCTGATTGTCCCCGACGCAATTCGTCGCTTTCCATTTCGACGCGAGAATGCGGGTGCCGGTGGCCAAGTTGTAGGTCGGATCGGCGGCAACTCGATTTCGGTCGAAGTCCGGATTTTCTCCGAAATGCATGCCGCTCGTCACTTGACCGATGCCGTAGCCGCAATCGAATGAAATGATCGTGCGCGATTGTCCTCCAACTTGATCGGACGGCGTCGTGGGAACGCAAAACTGGCGCCAACCACTTTCGACTTTGGTGATGCCTTTGAGCAGCTCGCATGGGAATCGAGCCGGCACGGGATGAAGGGGTTCGGGTTTGCCGCATCCTTGGCCGATGTCGGTGACCGTGGGGCCTTTGTCGCCCCACACGCTGGGGCCTTGGGAGACGAGGTCGAAAATGGCATTCCATTCGGCAATCGTCGGGTTCGTGCCAGGAACGGCTTCAATGGCGCAACCGGCGCTATTGTTGGGGCTCGATGCGGTGTACGAAGGGCAAAACGCGTTTGCGGAGAGGGGCGCCGCGATGGCTGCGAACGCAAGCATCGCTGCAATGGGGAAGCGTCGATTCACGGGGCACCTCCTTCGACGACGAAACCTGCGACAGTGACGCGTGTATTCGGGGGCGCAGGCAATACACGCCACGCGCCCGTTTTCGTGTCCACGATGAACGGCACCGCAAACGTGCTGGGACGCGTGTGCAGCGCCGCAAGGTATCGACCATCGGACGTGGATGCTGCAATGACGTCGACGCCTGCACCAAGCGGCGCAATGACGGAAAGGCTCGTGTCGAGCGGTGACAAACCTTGACCGCGCGGATTGAACACGACGCCGCCCTGGGGCAACGTAAACGGCGCAAGCGTCATGCTGGGGCCGGAAAACAATCGGTTTGTCTTGCCAGTACCGAGCTCGACGCGTTCGACGACCCACGCGAGGCTATCGCTTTCGTGACGGTTCTGAAATACGAGCAAGCGGTTCTTTTCATCGATGGAAAAGTCACGGGCAAACGGCGGAAGGCTTTTGACGATGGGACGCTCGGCCAATGTATCCGGATCGATGGCCACGATGTCGGCTCGATCGGGGAAGATGCGGTAAAGCACGATGTCCGAGCCGATGGCGCCGACCAAGAACAAGAGATAACCGTTTGTCTGGTGCACCGTGCGCGTTTGTCCCGTACCGAGATCGATTTCGTCGATGGTGAGCGTATCGACACGCATGCGACCTTCGATTTCCACGCCAGGCTCACCGCGAGAAACGAATACACGTCCGGCCTGCGTCACGAGCGGACGACTTGCATGCACGACGCGATCGACAATGCGTTCGGGCGGGTTGTGAGGGCGCAGATGAAAAAGCGACGCATTGAAGGACGCATCGCGCGAAGGCGTGGTGTCCGCCGTGGCGAGCACATCGGTTTTCCCCGGAATGATGGCAGCTCGCACCGTCGCATCCGGCAAATGCGCGAACGTGGTGACCGGCGCGAGCGCGGACGAGCCTACCACGTCGACGAGAAAGAGCGAGGTGAGCTCGGCGCCGGGATGCGTCGCGAGGAGCGCAGTTCGCGGCGCATGGGGGACGCTTTTGTCCGCTGCTCGAGCGGACGGAGTGCCGTCATCGTGGACGGCTACGTATGTGATGGCAAGAAAGGCGCCCAAAGCGCCGCACGTTGCAGTCAATTTTCGAAGGGCCATGAGAAAAGCGTACGACCTCATGGCTTCGGTGCAAAGAGACAATCACGGAGAACCTGCGGAAGGATGAACGGGCGCACAGCCGTCGTCGTTCATGGGGCCGACGATGGCCGTTCCGACGCGGCGCGTGACGCTTTGCAAACGATGCAAAAAGCGCGATTCGGACGATTTACGTTTGGGATCCGTGGCGAGCGGAATGGGGTCGATGCCGAAGATGCGAATGGGACAAGCAAATATTTTTGGTATGGCTGCGCGCTCGAATTCGACTTTCACGGCCAAGCCCATTTCCGTCGCGGGATGGGCGCTGTTCATGCGCATGAGCAAATTGCCGAGGCTATACACGATGGGGCGCTTTTCATGAAACGTCAGACCTTGCACGACGTGGGGATGGTGGCCAAGAAAAACATCGGCGCCCGCATCGATGGCGGCGACCGCCAATTCACGGGTGTGCGTCACGGGTTCGTCCGTGTATTCGACGCCGCCGTGGTAACTGACGGCAATGCCGTCAATGCTCGATTCTTCGCGCAAGGACCGCACGACGCGCACGAGCCGCTCCTTGTTTGCCCCGGCAACGTAATCACGCGCCGAATGACCTGGAACATGCGCTTGATTCCACACATCGTTGATGGCCACGAACGCCAGGCGAAAACCATTACGTTCGATGATTTTGGGCTGGTATGCTCTTTCGAGGTCCGAGCCTGCTCCCACGTGCACGACTTTTTCTTTGTCGAGCCATTCGAGCGTTTCTAGGAGCCCCTTTTTGCCATAATCCCATGCATGATTGTTGGCCATCGACACGATGTCGATGCGCGCGCGGGACAAGACTCGAGCTGCCGCGGGGGGCCCATTGAATACGAGATTGTTGTGAGGTGAAACGGTCTCCGTGCCGCGATCGGTGATGGGTCCTTCGAGGTTGACGAATCGGACGTCGGCTTTACGAAAAAGCGGATCCATCGAAGCAAATAGGTCGAGGCTCGGATCGCGCAGGAGCATTTGCCCGACGAGACGTCCAAAACTCACGTCACCCGCAGCAAGAAGCGTCAGTTTTGGTTTGACGGGCGGCGGCGGTGGAGCCGAAACGCTCGGCGCTGCAATGCTTGGCGAAGCCGTGGTCGATGCCGGCGGGGAAGGCGAGCCCGCATCGACTTCGTCGGAAGCTTTTCGCGTACAAGAGGCGATTGCGACAATCAGAAGGGCGAGCGCAATGCGATCAAGGCGCAGTCGGATCTCCCTTGTGTTTGACGTGGCTGTCGAGGAACTTGACGATTGCGGGGTATGCCTTGAGCTTGTTGGGTCTCTTTGCCAAGCCATGACCTTCATCCTCGAATGTCAAGAGCTCCACGGGCAAACCGCGTTTTTGCAGTCCTTCGGCGACTTGTCTCGCTTCGCCAATGGGCACTCGCGGATCACGCACGCCGTGAATGACCATGAGCGGGACTTTGATGCGATCGAGCTTGTGGATCGGGCTGATTTTATCGAGCAGGGCGCCATCTTTTGCGAGCGATCCATATTCGGATTCCCGATTGGCACGCCGATACGGTGCCGTTTGTTCGAGGAACGTGCGGAAATTCGCGATTCCTACGATATCGACACCCGCAGCCCATTGATCGGGATACAACGTGAGCCCTGCGAGTACCATGTAGCCGCCATAGCTTCCACCATAAAGCGCAATGCGAGCTGGATCGACATCGGGACGTTTCGCGAGGAATTTGCCTACTTCGGAGAGATCCCGCACGGAATCTTCGCGCTTGTCCTTGTCGTCCAAATGCGCAAACGTTTTACCATACCCGGTCGACCCTCGCACGTTCGGAGCCGCTACGGCATAACCGGCCTGCACGAGGTATTGCGTGACGGGATTGAAATACGGCTGCGCTTGCGATTCGGGACCGCCATGTACCATCACCACGACGGGACGTTTTTCGCTCGCGGCGGGTTTCTGCTGGAAGTAAAACAAGCTCACCGTTTTACCGTCGAAACTCTTGAACGACAGAATTTCGGGCTCGACGAGCTTGCTCGAATCTATCCCAGCATGATGGCTGAACGTCGCGCGCTCGGATTTGCCCGTCGTCAAGTCGAGGCGGAAAATCTCGGCGGGCATCGTGGCTCGCTCGATGCCAACGAATGCAACATCGCCGCTGGGCGCGATATCGATGCTGGTCACGACGCCTTCGAGCGCCGTTTGCTTTTGCGAACCGAGCTTGCGTTTGTCGTCGATGGTCAGTATCGACACTTTGTCGATTCCGTCGACATTCGTGGTGATCACGGCCGTATCGCTGCCTTTGGTCAGCGGTCCAGCCTTGTTTGCGCTGCGGACGGCCAATGCATCAACGTCGTGATCGATTGCAAGGATCGGCGTGACTTTGCCCGTGGCGATATCGAGCGACACGAGCGAAATGAATTCACGACCGCGATCGGTGAGCGCGAGAATGGCTTTTCGATCCTGCGTAAACCGGGCCGAGGACCAGTGTTCGTCGCCCTTGTGTTTCGTGAGGAGCTTTTTCGTCCCTTTTTTCGCGTCGATGATCCAAAGGTCCTGATTGACGTTGGAATGCGCTTCGATGACGAGAAGCTGGTCTCCCGCAAAGTCGGCGACGGAATTGCTCCCGGTGAGCTCGACGAAGGGCTTCTTTGCAAATTCCTCGGCCTTCGTATTCGGCGCCTCGATGTAAACGTCCATGTCCTTGCCATTGCGAGCATTGGACGTGAACGCGAACTTGCCGCCGTCTTCGTTGAATGCAGGTAGCGAGTGCCGCACTTTGGGCAGGTTCGTGAGCGCGCGCGTGGCGTCGGGCTTGTTGTCGGCCGTGATGTCGAGCCAGTGAAGCTGGTAGTTCTCGTCGCCGCCGACGTCCTTCAGAAAAATGGCGCCGGCGGCGTTCGGGGCGACACGCATGACTCCAACGCGATCGACAAACGACGTGAGCTTGACGGCGGCTGGAGGAGGCTCTGCGCCAAGCGTTCCGACGTGGATTTGCGCCGTGCCAGGTGCGTCCGAGAGGAACAGGAAGCGATCGCGTCCGATGGCAACGGCGCTCGATGCGCGATGAACGTCGAGCAGGGCTTCGATGGTGATCGCGTCCGTTTTGGCGATCGCAGGCTGTTCGGGCTTGCTTTTTTTCGCAGCGCGCGGAGGTGCTGGCGAAAGCGCACCGGGCGTGACGGGGACTGGCAGCGGTGGTTCGGATGCGCCGCATGCAACGAGGCCCGCAAGAAATGCGAGCGAACAGAAGGAACGAGCCGTGCGCAAGGCGGTTTCGCGGAGTCGACGACGAGGCATGCGCGCGATGGTAGCAGAAGGCGAGCGCTCAGAAACGCCCAACGAGTCCCACGCTGCCCATCGTGACGACGGGAAGAACCCACCCCGAAGCAGGCTTGGCCGCGGGCCGGGCGGGTTTGCCAAATTTGTCGAGCAAAAGCAGCGTCAAACCCGTTCCGGCAGCCACGATGCCCACGCCGCTCACGATGTCCCCCGCGAGCGCCAACCTACGCGCCGAGACCGCGTCTTCCCCGTCTCGCGTGGGTGACGCCGAAGCCTTTTGAACGCCAACGAGTCCCACCGTGAGCCCCACGGCAAACGCTGCACTGCCGCCCGCAATCAGCACCGTAGGCACGACCGGAGCGCCATGTTTGTCCGAGCCGCCTATGCGAAACCCGCTCGACTTCAGCGGTTCGAGACGCAGCGTCACGGCAAGCTGCTGCCCTTCCGTAACCTCGGCAATCTGCGTCGCATCGCGATACCCCAGTGCACGCGCTGCAACCGTGTGTTTGCCCGGATCGACGAGCCGCGGATAACCCAGCGCTGCTTCGGGGACGATGATGCCGTCGATCGAAAGCATGAGATCCTCGGCATCATCGGGCACCACCTTGATGTCGAGCTTGGCGACCTGTTTCTCGAGCGCCGCGATCGCGTCTTTCGCGGGCTGCTCGTACAGCTTGACCTTCTCGTCGTCGGCTCGCACCTCGACGAGGAACGCGCGATAACTCTCGAGAGACTCCACGAAACGGCGCAGGTTCTGGTACGCGACGCCCAGGCTGTAGAGCGTGAGCGGTGCCCGCTTCAGCGCGAGCGATTTTTCGTAGCGTATCCGCGCTTCGTTCCATTCGCCGTCCTGAGCAAACTTGGCGCCTTCGCGGAAAAGGTCGCGCGCGACCGCAACATCGGCTGGGCTTTGCGCGGACGCGGGCACCTGTGCGAGCAGGGTCGCGGCGAGCACGATGGGCGTGAGGATTCGTCTGGAGATCAAGGCCGGTAACGTTCTCCCACCGGGACGAGCTGTGCGCTGTCGAAACCGCTCCAGAGAATGAGCTCCGCGCCCGTCCAAACGCACACGCCGTATTCATGATCGACGCCGGAAGGCCACGCGGGAATCTGGGCACCCCAATCGTTCACGACCGAATCATACACCCTACCGTCGGTTTTGATCGCCTCCCATTGATCCAAGCCTCCTGCAACGAGGATTTGCGAGCTTCCCGAGGACGCGCATCCGGCGCGGGGAGCAGGTGCGCTGCGTTTCCCGAGCGGGTTTGTCTTGGCTGAAGTCCACGCGTCCGTGGCCGGAGCGTAGAGCGCCGCGTTGGCGTACGTCGTCGCGATGTCGCGGCCGCCGAAGACCAGCATGGAGGTCCCCGTCCAGGCGACGAAGGTGTCGAATCGCGGCTCGAGCATCGCGGGGGTCGGGAGCTTGCGCCACACGTTGGTCTCCGGATTGTAACCAAAGCCGTCCGCAGTCGCTCCAACGCCGCCGGGTCGCCCGCCAAAGAGAAGAAGCTCTTGGCCGGACCATGCCCATCCAACGCCCGTACGTGCCGTGGGCGAGTTGGGGTTACTCATCATGGTCCACTTGGTCATGGCGGGGTCGTAATACGCACCGCCGGCAATGGCTGCACCGCCGGATGTGCCGCCCCAGATGAGCACCCTCGAACCGGTCCACGCCGCGACGGGATTGCGACGACCGATCACGGATACGGGGAGATCCGTCCACGTAGATGTTACGAGATCGTAAAGTTTGCCCGAGTTGAGCCCGACGTTGTCGTCGTGCGGGCCGCCGCCCCAAACCATGACGCGCTGGTTGTCAATCAAAACTGCAACCGCGTCCATTCGCGGGCTGGGAGCGTTGTCGGTGGGGAGGGGCGACCACGTATCGGTCTTGGGATCGTACAGCGCGCCGTCCCCCAGCGCGCCTTGATCGCCTTTGCCTCCCCATACGAAGAGCGCCTTGCCCGTCCATGTCGCAGCGGCGCGTTGTCTTGGTGCGGGCGCGCCGTCCTGATTCATCATGGCCCATCCGGCTTGGCACTTGCCTGCGATACACGGGTGCCCGGACAAACAGTCGTTTTCACAACTGCCACAGTGCTTGGTGGTCGTCGCCAAGATCGCGCATTCGTCGCCGCAGTCGACCGCGGGATTCGTACACATGAGAATGCACGCGCCGCCGATGCACTGATGGTCCGCCGTGGGGCAATCGGTCGCGTCGCAACACGCGGCGCACGTTCCACCACCGCAGCACTTTTCACCTGCGATGCAAGCCTTGTCGCAAGACCCGCAGTGGTCGCTGCTTTTTTCGAGGTCGAAGCATGCGCCAGAGCAGCACGTTTCACTCGCGAGGCACGTGCCATCGCACGGTATGGCCCCGCCGCTGCCAGCTCCCCCGACGGAACCAGCGCCGTCGCCACCGGTGCCTCCTTTGCCGCTACTCGAGGTCGACGCGGAAGGTTTGCCCTCGAGTTGCGAGTCGGCAATGAGTGAACACGACGCGTGGAGAGCCACGAGTGCGGTCACGAGTGCAAGCGAGCGAAACGGCGAGGAAAGTGCCTTCATGCGCTCAAAAATTCGGGTCGGTGGGAATGGGGGGAGGAGTGGGCGGGGACTTTGCGGACGATTTTGCCGTCGCGCTGGGCGCGGTTGGACGTGGCGTGGGAGGCAAGGCGGGTGATTCGACGCTGCCGACAGCGCTGGCCGACGCGGCCGCACTCGATGCGGGCACGACCGCGCTCGATTCGCCCGCGACGCTTGTCGCGGGCGCGGCATTCGATGGCGGCAACGTCGCGCCGAGCTTGTTTACGCCTTCTTCCACTCTCGCTGGAGCGCTCAGGGGTCGCGGTTCTTCTCGGATGGCGAGCATGATACCGCCAGCGACGATCGCACCGACGGCGAGCGCGATGGGGCCAATCCACATGGCTGCCGATCGGCGTCGTTCAGGCGGTTCGGAACGCGTCGTCGCGAGCGGAAGGCTCGAAGGAGGAGCAGGGGGCAGCGGCGCTGCGAGTGTGCTTGGCGGAGCTTCCACCGGGGGGTTGATGTCTGGCGCGGCAAGCTCGGGGATCGATGGAATTTTGAGCACGCGAATTTCGCGCTCGGAGTTCATGCGCGCACGCCCGGCTTCGGGGGTGCCATTGGCCGGAGGGAATTCCGAGAGCGGTCGATGAACGTTTGCGGCAAGCCAGTGCGCGCGAAGCGAATTGCCGGCAGCATCGGTTTCGACGTCACGCTGCGCCGCCCACGTGGCCAGCACTTCGCCGTACTCCTGCATCGATTGCCAGCGATCTTGTTGTTCCTTCGCCAGGCCCTTTTGTATCAGCGCCCAAAGCTCCGGCTCGTGGATCTCGTGCTCTTCCCACGGGGCGGGGTTGAACACGAGAATCGAGCTGATGAGGGCATTGTAGTTTGGCCCTTCGAACGGACGCACACCGCTGATGACTTCGTAAAGCATCACGGAAAACGCCCAAATGTCCGTGCGATGATCGACGTCGCTGCGGCCGCACGCTTGCTCGGGAGACATGTAGTGCGGGCTTCCGAGGATGACGCCGACTTGCGTGGTTTCGCGAGGGAGATCGTCGTGATGCAACTTGGCGATGCCAAAGTCGACGACCTTGGGAATGACGGCGCCGCGATCGTCGGTAACGAGACGAATGTTGTCGGGCTTCAGGTCGCGATGGACGATGCCTTTGCCGTGTGCGGCTGCAAGAGCACTTGCGACGGGCAAGAGCGTGCGCACGGCGCTGATGGCCGAAAGCCTGCCCTTGCGCTCGATGGTTTGCGCAAGCGACTCGCCCTGCAGCACCTCCATCACGATGAAGGGATCTCCTCGCTCGGTCGTGCCGAAATCGAATACGCGCACGATGCACGGATGACCGATTCGCGCTGCTGCTCGCGCCTCTTGAAGAAGCCGCATCGCGCCTTCGGCATTGGCGTAATCGTGACGAATGAGCTTGATGGCGACGTCGATCTCGAGCGCCAAGTTGCGTGCGAGCCACACGGCGCCCATGCCGCCTTCGCCGAGAACTTTCGTGAGGCGATACTTGTTGGCAATGACGTCGCCCGCGATGTAGGGCATCGCCTTCGCTGCATCCGCGGGCTTCGCAGGCAGCTCGTCAAAACCGCCGTCACGCGTTTCTTCGAGTTGACGGGATGAAACGGGCGGCCCGCGATCGACGCTGCTCGTCTCGACGACGTCGTTCGCGTCAGCGCCGGTCTGCTCGTCCGTTGGTCGAGTTGAAACGGACGTCGAGCGTGAGGCGGAAGAAGCCATGAGCAAGCGCGGGGTGAACGGCAAGGCCGACGGAACCCGCCAAACTATAACCTCTCCAGCGCGGGATCGACAAGGCCGGCATTGCGGAATGTGGCCCTTTTCAACCCACGTGGTGCCGAAGGAATTCTGCTACCGCTCGCCACTTGTCCTGAGCAGCTTTGCGCCACACGAGAGCATTGAAGCCGTGAATTTCACCGGGGAAAATCTCCAGGCGACAAAGACCTCCGCGTCCTTCGATCGCAGCCTGCAAACGACGCGAGTCGTCGAGTAGCGGATCCGCCGTTCCGGCCGCAGCGAAAAACGGAGGCGGTGGTCGCGCAACGTCGCTCGCGGGCGCCGCAAGCAGTCGCAGCGGGCTGGCAAGTGGCGCGTCCATCGCACGCTCGCGAATCGGACGACCAACGTAGGACGCACCAGCATCGACGATCATCGCCTTCAGCCACGGCATCAGACGCGGATGCGCCGTGAAGCGGTGAAGGTCGTGTACGTCGAGCAAACCATAAATCGCGACGACCGCTCGAATCGGCGCGTTTCGATCGTAGATTGTCCGGGCAAACGGTTCGGGCCGAGGCTCGATGGCGGACACCGCGAGCGCCGTGACGAGGTTTGCCCCAGCCGATTCGCCTGCAAGCACGATGCGCGATGGATCCGCGCCGTAGCGCGCAGCGTTTGTCTCGACCCACCAGAGCGCCGCGGCCGCATCCTCGAGCGGCGCGGGATAACCGTGCGTTGGCGCGAGGCGATAGTTGATGTTGAAAACAACGTATCCGCGCGCCGCAAAATTGAGCGCCATCACGCGGTGCGTGTCCTTCGACAACGTCGAAAATGCGCCACCGTGAACGTACATCACCGCCGGACTCCGCTTGCTGAGCGTCTTCGGCCGGTAAATGTCGAGCGTATGCGCAGGATCGGGCGTGCCGCGATACGGCACGTCACGCTCGAGCTCCACACCGTAAAGGGATGGATACGCAACGGGCAGCGCGTAAATGACGCGACTAGCGAGATGGGCGCTGCGATCGATCGAACGGCGAATGTCGAGCACCGAGGCCATGCTGAAACATCGAGATTACTCGATGATCCGTGGCGATGAAACAGCTCTCGCGAAGGACCGCGACGTCAAAATCCAAGCCGTTCGAGCACACCGAGCCACACCGCGATCGAGAAACACATGCCAAGCGCATGAAGCGCCAAAAAAACGAGCGGAACGGCTCGTTCGAGCTCGGAGAAACCAAACGCCCACCGTGGTCGAGGCGCGTACATCGCTTCCCATTCGCGATTGAAAACGCGATAACTGCCCACGAATCCGCGCCGCTCCATGCGTCGAATCTGCCGATAGCGCCAATCGATGAGCGCCGCGTATTGCTCGATCGTCCGACGCCAAAGCTGCGATGCAGCCATGCCCATGATGAAGAGCGGCACGGTGACGAGCGCCAAGCGCGGCCCCGGAAGCGCGAGATCTTTGACCAAGAACGCAATCACCGCCGAGAGCGCCGCGTTCACGCCGAAAAATACCTGCGTCGTCTCGCGCCGCCGCTGCACGAGCCGGTCGGTGCTTTCGAAAAGCAACCGATACTCCTCGAAAAGCTTTGCCGGCTGCGGCTCGCACGTTGGATCAAGCTCGCTCGCAACCTCGATGACCACTCGTTCCATCACTCGATTGCGCGACGATTCATCGAGCTCGACGAGCACACCTCGCGTCGGAAATACGTCGATGGATCGCAAAGACAAACCCGATCGACCGGCTTGATCGATCACCACGATCATCAAACGATCGGCCACTTTCACGAGCGATTCGGTGATCTCCGCGCGATCGCCCAATCGCCCCGATGCAAACGCACTGTCCGCAAGCAGCACCACGACCGCCGCTCGCTGCACTGCATCGGCGAGCGATCTCGAGGCTGGCGCGTGTTCTTCGTCATCCGCGTCGGGAGGCCACGTCGACGCAGCAATGCTTCTGTCTGCAAGCAGCGACGCGAGACGCTCTGCCCGCCCGCGTTGGCTTGGCGCTGCCACGATCAGAACCTTGGCCGAACGTGCGTCGGACATGCGATGGACGCATCAAATCAGCAGCACGCCGCCTTTGCCAGATGGTGTGGTGTACCGAGCGATGAAACATAATTGAAACAAATGTTTCATCGGAGGACAAACCGTGACCAAGTCATTGAAATTTGGGCTCAATCCCAATCCCAGATCGAGGACCCGCGCCTGGCACGCGCGATGCTAGAGCTGTCGGAGCAGGAGAGACCAACATGCTATTCCGTCAGCTTTTTGATGCGGCGACGTCAACCTACACGTACTTGCTCGCGGATCCTGAAACGAAGGAAGCCGTGCTCATTGATTCGGTGATCGAACAGGTCGATCGCGATGCAGCACTGATCGCCGAGCTAGGGCTGAAGCTCACGCACGTCCTCGAAACGCACGTGCATGCGGATCACGTGACGGGCGCGGCGATGCTGAAGAAACGGCTCGGCGCAAACACCGTCGTCGGTGAGCGGTCCGGAATGCCCTTTGCGGATGTGCTCGCAAAACAGGGGGACGTGATTCGGTTTGGAAAGTACGGCCTGAGCGTGCGCGAAACGCCGGGGCATACGAATGGCTGTTCGTCCTACGTGACCCTGGATCAAAAAATGGTTTTTACAGGCGATGCATTGCTCATCCGCGGCACGGGACGTACCGACTTTCAGCAAGGCGATTCGCATGCGCTGTATCGCTCGGTGCACGAACAAATTTTTACGCTGCCGGATGACACGCTCGTGTACCCCGGTCACGACTACAAGGGCCGGACGGTGAGCTCGGTGGGCGAGGAAAAGAGGCTCAATCCGCGCGTTGGTGGAGGAAAAACCGAAGCCGAGTTCGTCGATATCATGAAAAACCTCGTTTTGGCCAAACCTGCTCGCATCGACGTCGCCGTGCCGGCAAACCTTTGGGGCGGTCTTACGCCTTCGGAAATCGTCACCGGGCAGGGGGCATCGGCCTCTTCGTGGGCGCCTCTGTCGAGAACGGGGGCAAACGTGCCCGAGGTCGAGCCTGCGTTCACCCACGAGCACGTGGGTGCTCTGCGTGTCGTCGACGTGCGCGAAAAGGACGAATTCACCGGGCCGCTCGGGCACATCCCCAGCGCGGAGCTCGTGCCCCTGGGCGCGCTGGAAAACGAGGCGCAAAAGTGGGACGCGCAGCAACCTATCGTGCTGGTTTGTCGGTCGGGTGGACGAAGTGGCAAGGCAGCGCTGGCGCTCGAAGCAAAGGGCTTCAAGCGTGTCGCATCGATGCGCGGAGGCATGATGCTGTGGAATGATCAGCACTTGCCGGTCGAGCGTTGAATTTGGTCCCGACGGCGTCGTTGCATGCTCCGGCGGGCGCAACATAGGATGCGCCCGCCATGCCTCCCCATTCGCCTCCGTCGCTGGTTTCGGTTCCCGAACGAGCACTGATCCCGCACGCGTTCGCGGACAAACCCTTCGATGCGCTCGTCGTCGTAGCGCCCGCTCCACTACGCAGTCATGCCGTGCTCGAAGGCGTCATCGGATCGACGCTTGGACCGGCGCTTCGAGCGGATCGAACGCTCGATCGTGGGCCTCGACCGCCATCGGTGATGCATGCGCCGGGATTGCCGGGCGAACGGCTGGTCGTCGCACCGATGTCGATGCTCACCGATGACACGGAAGACGTGCGGCTCGTGGCGGAAGCCGTGGCGTCCGCGACGAATCGAGCGGTCGATGCAGGCGCGAAAAAGCCGCTCGTGTGGGTGATTGCGCCACCGGCTGCACGCTTTGCGCATGCACGCGAAGTTGCGGCCCTCGCGGCGCTTGGTACCCAATGGTCGTCGGTCGAAGCGCGGGAAGCTGGCAAGAGCGCGAAAGGCGCGGAGCTCGTCGGTATCGTGGGGCTGGACGAAGCGCGCATCGAAACGCTTACGGCCATCGAGCACGGGCGCACGTTGTGCCGCGACATCACGGGTACGGAGCCCGAGCGCATGGCGCCACGACGTATCGCGGAGCTTTGTGTACAAACGTTCAGCACCGCGGGTGTCGGCGTCGAGGTCGAGCACGACGTATCGAGTTATCCGCTCGTGGCCGCCGTTGCGCGGGCATCCATGCGTGTCGAGCGGCATCGGCCGTGCGTGGTCAAACTGTCGTACGTACCCGACAAACCTGCGCCGTACACGGTGATCCTTGCTGGGAAAGGCGTCACGTACGACATGGGCGGTGCGGACTTGAAGACGGATGGTCACATGGCGGGCATGTCGCGTGACAAGGGCGGGGCGGGAGCAGTCGCGGGGCTCGTGCTCGCAGCGGCTCGCGCGAAGCTGCCCGTGCGCGTCATCGGTCTGCTCGGGCTCGTGCGAAACAGCATTGGGGAAGACGCGTTCGTAAGCGATGAGATCATCACGGCTCGATCGGGCGTGCGCGTGCGGATCGGCAACACGGACGCGGAAGGACGTCTCGTGTTGTCGGATCTTTTGGCTGCCGCGCGATCTTTCGCGGATCCGTCGACACCGACGCTTCTCTTGTCGATTGCGACGCTCACGGGGCACGTCTACCGCGCGTTCGGCCCGTATGCGGGCGTGATTGGAAATGGTCCGGCCAAACGTTTGGGCGTGATGGATCGCATCGACGAATTTGGCGAGATGTGGGCCGAGCCGGTGGAGCGATCGCGGCCGCGCCGAGAAGACTACGCCTTCGTTGTGCCGCGCTCGGGCGCCGAGGATGTCGTTTCGGCCAATCGCCTAGCGTCGGTGAATACGCCGCGCGGACATCAATTCCCGTTTGCATTCATCGACATCGCGTCGGGACTGCGCGGCGGAGCGCTGCCGTTGGTGCACATGGACATCAGTGGCGTCGCGGTCGATCCGCCGGATTGGCAGTTCGGACGGCCGACGGGTCATCCCATCGCAACGCTCATGGCGCTCCTCGGTCAGCTCGGACAAACCGCCGCTTGATGCGGTTTTCAGGCTTGCGGTTGCGAGGGCGGCAGCACGGCCGTGAAGTCGTGCACGAAGCGCGTCGCGTAGTTTTCCACGAGCGCGTGCACGCGTGAAACGTCGGGCGAGCGAACGATGATGCCCGCGTGGTGCGGCTTTTCCGGCGTGCGCCAAACGATTTCGGGATCGTCGTACGCGGAAGTGTCGGGATGTTCGTCTTTCGACAGCGAGATGACGAGCCCCGCGTAGTCGTGGCGCCGCGGTGGAAGCACGTAGGGACGTTCGCCTTGCGCGAGCTCGATCTTGGCCCATTCGCGCCAAAGATTGATGCCCGTGGCCGCTTCGACGACGTCGGCCGTATGGCTTCCGCCAACGCGCGCGGCCGCTTCGATGAAGTAGAGCTGGCCGTTTTCCGCCGACCGCACGTATTCGATGTGCGTGACACCTCGGACGAGGCCCATGTGTTCGATGACGCGCGCGTTGACTTCGACGAGCTCACGGCAAAGCTCGCTCGATCTGTCGAGCGTTTGCGTCGCGGAAGGCCCGCCGTGGTTGACGACTTCGAACAGGCTCGTGCGGTACTGGTGTGCCTCGACAAACACGATTTGCCGTTCGGACACGATGCTGTCGACGTGGAAAAACTGCCCGGGGATCATGCGTTCGAGCAGATAACGTGAACGGTCGTCGCCGAGTTTCTCGATGAGCTCGAGGGCGTCTTGTTCGCGTTCGACTTTCTTGATGCCGACCGCGCCTGCATCGGAGCGCGGTTTGAGCAGCCACGGGCCTCGAACGCTGCGCAAGAAGTGCCGCACGCGATCGTCGTTGAGCGTGTGGACGAATTCTGGAACGGCGATGCTCCGATCTTTCGCGCGAGCGCGCATGGCGAGTTTGTCTCGGAAGTACCTGGCCGTCGTTTCGCCCATGCCGGGAATGCGCAGGTGCTCGCGCAGATGCGCTGCGAGCTCCACGTCGTAGTCGTCGAGCGGCGCGATGCGATGGATGTTGCGTGTGCGGGCCAGATAGCTGACCGCATTGACGACATGCGCGCGATCCGAGAGGACGGGCATGCCAAAAAGTTCGTCGATGTGCGAGCGGGCCCAGGGCTCACCGAGCAGCGATTCGAGCGTCAACAAGACGACGCGCCAGCCGTCGTCCTTGGCTTGCATCAAGAAGTCGTTGCCCTTGAAGTAGCTCGATACGCAAACGATCGTTGGAGGTGTCGGGGGCAGGGTGGGGGGCCTGGTAGGATCGTGCTCGGCGATAATCACGCCCGAGTTTTACTGCACACGAGGGAGTGTTGTCATCGTGCGCGTTCGTCCGAACGAGCGGCGATTGCTTGCTTGGCCATCTCGGCGCCGCGCGTTTGTCGCACGAGCGCGATGATGAGGTCGATGCCGATCTTGTTGTCGCCGCCTTCGGGAATGATCACGTCGGCCCAACGTTTCGAGGGTTCGACGAACATCAAGTGCATCGGTCGAACGGTCCGGTAGTACTGCTCTCGGATCGACTCGAACGTGCGTCCACGATGTTCGATGTCGCGGCGGATGCGCCGAAAGGCGCGGATGTCTGCATCGGTGTCGACGTAGATTTTGACGTCGAGCTGTTCGCGCAAGGCTTGCTCGACGAACACCAAGATGCCCTCGACGATCACGACGGGCGTGGGTTCGACGCGACGCGATTCGGGCAGTCGGCGATGGGTTTTGAAGTCGTAGATGGGGACGTCGACGGCGCGACATTCGCGCAGGGCGACGAGGTGTTCGACGAGAAGCTCGGTTTCGAGCGATTCAGGGTGGTCGAAGTTGAGCTGCGACCGGGCCTCGTAGGGCAAGTCGCTACGATCGCGGTAGTACGCGTCGTGTTCGACAATCGTCACGCCTGAAGGAGGTAGGGCGTCGGCGATCCGGCGAGCGACGGTGGTCTTTCCCGACCCGCTTCCGCCGGCGACGCCAACCATGAGCGGTCGCATATGGTCGTTCGTCCTGCACGCACCGTACTTCGTTTTGTCGTGTCGGTCGAGCTAGTTTGTCCCGGGCGTCTTAGTTTGAGCACAAACGATGACGGAAACCTGCGCGGGAATAACGAGCGTGTGGACTGTGTTGGCGCCGCGTCACGAACAGGTCGCCTCGGGAACGTCCCTCGTGCCGTTGCAACGAAGAACGGACCTCGGGTCGACGTTGGTTTTTCGTAGCGAAATCCATTCGTTCGAGTGCCCAGGGCGCGCAGATTTTTCGTGCCGCACCCCTCGCATGTGAGCCGCTAAACCGAATTTTGCCCTTTCAGACGTCTTCGGAGGGGGCTGCGGCATTTTGCCGCGGCCGTGCGGCATTTTGCCATCTTGCTCTCGTTTGCCGAGGACGGCACAACGCGCCCGCGCCGTCGGGGCTTCCCGACGATAGAGCGTCCTCATGGCGAGATATCTATTCCCTAAGTGGTCCAACAAGGTTGTGCCGATGGTGATCTTCTTCGGCTTGGGCCCTGCAGGCACAGCGGCTGCAGCAGGGCTTTGGTACTACGGTACCAACAAGCACGTCGAAGTTGGCTACACCCCGAAGCAACCCGTTGACTACAGCCACAAGCTTCACGCGGGCGATCTCGGTATCGACTGTCGCTATTGTCATACGTCAGTCGAGAAGAGCGCCAACGCTTCCGTCCCTCCCACCGAGACGTGCATGAACTGCCACTCGAAGGTGAAGACGGATAGCCAAAAGCTCCTGCCTGTGCGGGAGAGTTTTGCGACGGGCAACCCGATTCCTTGGGTGCGCGTCCACAACCTGGCTGACTTCGCCTACTTCAATCATCAGGCGCACGTTTCTGTCGGTGTCGGCTGTCAGAGCTGCCACGGCCGTGTCGATCAGATGGTCAAGGTGAGCCAGGTCGAGCCTCTCTCGATGGGTTGGTGCCTCGATTGTCATCGGAATCCCGAGCCGAATCTGCGGGATCCGAAGGACGTCACGAAGATGTTCGACGATGGGACCGTGCCTGCAGGCGTCATGAACGCTGCAAGCGGCGGCGCTCCTCGCCGACAAGTCTCGCCACCCGTTCACTGCTCGGGGTGTCACCGATGAAGCGAGCTCCGTACCCGATACAGCAGCCGGATACGTCAGGAAAAACGTACTGGCGCTCTCTCGACGAACTCGCAGAGTCCCCGGCGTTCGCCGAAGGGCTTTTGCGCGAGTTTCCCGATGGTGCCAGCGAACCGCCGCAAGGCACGAATCGCCGCACGTTCCTGGGCATCATGGGCGCGTCGATGGCTCTTGGTGGTCTCGCGGCATGCCGCAGGCCCGAGGAAGTCATCGTTCCTTACACGCAGGCGCCCGAAGCGATGGTGCCTGGCAGGCCGCTCTTCTTCTCCACGTCGATCCCCGTCATGGGAACCGCCGTGGGCCTCGTCGTCGAATCACACGATGGTCGTCCGACGAAAATCGAAGGCAACCCGCGGCATCCGGAAAGCCTGGGATCGACCAGCACGTTCGTGCAGGCATCGGTGCTCGATCTGTACGATCCCGATCGCAGCCAAAACCCGCGTGAAAAGGGCCAGGCGCGTACGTGGGACGAAGCGTCCGCGTTCCTCCGCAAGCTCGGCGACGACGCGAAGAAGGTCAACGGCAAGGGGCTCGCGCTTCTCGTCGAAGATCACAGGTCGCCGACGGTTGCAGCGCAAATCGATACGCTCACGCGGCTGCTCCCGGATGCGCGCGTCGTTCGTTACGAGGCGTTTGGCAGCGAAGCAGCCGAAGAAGGTGCCCGCATCGCCTTCGGTCGCGCGCTTACGGCAACGTACGATCTTGGCGAAGCCGATGTCGTCGTAGCGCTCGACAGCGACTTCCTCATGCACGAGCCCAGTGCGATCAAGAACGCACGAGCCTTCGCGGCGCGGCGTAACCCCGATCGTAAAGACAAACCGATGAATCGCGTCTACGCGATCGAGAGCGCTTTCTCGGTCACGGGCTCGAACGCCGATCATCGCTTGCGCATCGAGAGCCGCAAGATTGCCGATGTCGCCTACGCGCTCGCGCAAGAAATCGCCACCGCGATGAAGAGCGACTTGCCTGCGGAAATCTCCGCAGCGCTGGCCGGTGCTTCGGCGCTCGATCCGAAAGTCGTCAAGATGGTCAAAGCCATCGCGGGCGACGTGGCCAAGCGCAACGGTGCGGTCGTGATCCTGCCTGGACGCAAGCAACCTGCGAGCGTTCATGCGATCGCGCACGTGATGCATCAGATGCTGGGTGCGATTGGCAAGACCGTGAAGCTCGTCAAGCCGCTCGACGAGATCAAGGGTGGTTTGTCCGAGCTCACCGCACTGGCGAAGGACATCGAGGGAGGCAAGGTCGACACGCTCGTCGTGCTCGGTGGCAACCCCGTGTTCAACGCGCCGGCGGACGTGCGAGGTGCTTTTGCGAAAGCCAAGACGCTCGTGCATGTCGGCACGCATGTCGACGAAACGGGTGAAGCTTCGACGTGGCACTTGAATCGAGCGCATCCGCTCGAATCTTGGGGTGATCTGCGTGCTGCGGACGGAACGGGATCGATCATCCAGCCGCTCATTGCGCCGATGTATGGCGGCAAGACGGACGCGGAGATCCTCGAGATCTTCGTGGGTGGTACGCGCAAGGGCTACGACCTCGTGCGTGCGACATGGCGCGGTCCGCAGACGTTGGTTCCCGAGTTCGACCGTGATTTCCGTCGCGCATTGCACGACGGCGTCTGGAAGGACAGCGCGTTTGCGGCCGAAACGGTCGAGCTCGAGGCGGGCGACGTTGCTGCGGCGATCAAGGCGCAGAAAGCCAATGCGCCGAAGGGCAACGTCGAAGTCGTTTTCGATCCGGATTCGCATACGTGGGACGGCCGCTATGCGAACAACGGCTGGCTGCAAGAGCTTCCCGATTCGATGCACAAGCTCACTTGGGGCAACGTGGCGACGCTGTCGCCCGCCACGGCCAAGGGAATGGGCGTCGCCGATGGGGACCTCGTCACGGTTTCAGCCAATGGTGCGGAAGTCACGCTTCCGGCGTTGATTGCGGTTGGACAGGCCGACGGCACGGTGGTGCTTACGGTTGGTCAGGGCCGCACGGCGGTTGGGCGCGTGGGCAAAGGCATCGGTGTCGCGACGGGCGCTGTCCGTACGACGGCGGGATTCCACATTGCCGACGGCCAAGTGCGCAAGGCATCGGGGTCGGCCAAGCTCGCGCGTACGCAAGAGCACTTCCTGACCGAGCACCGACCGATGGTGCATGAAGCGGTATACGCCAAGTACCAGACGAATCCTGCGGTCGTACCGGCTCCGAAGAAGTACCTGAGTCTATTCGAGGAAAAATCGTACGACAAAGGGCATCAATGGGGCATGTCGATCGACTTGACGGCGTGCATTGGATGCAATGCGTGCGTCGTGGCGTGCCAATCGGAAAACAACATTCCGGTGGTCGGTCACGAAGGCGTCTCGCGTACGCGCGAAATGCATTGGATTCGAATCGACCGGTATTTCGAGGGACCGAATCCGGACGAACCGACGAGCGTCACGCAGCCGACGATGTGCAATCATTGCGAAAATGCGCCGTGCGAAGAGGTTTGTCCCGTTGCAGCGACGACGCACAGCCCCGAAGGGCTGAACGACATGACGTACAACCGCTGCATTGGAACGAAGTACTGCGCGAACAACTGCCCCTTCAAGGTGCGTCGGTTCAACTACTTCGAATACACGGAGCACACGATCGAGACGCAGAAGATGGTGATGAATCCGGACGTTTCGGTACGCGCCCGAGGTGTCATGGAGAAATGCACCTTCTGCGTACAACGCGTCAATCAGGCGAAGATCAACGCCAAGGCGGATGGTCGCGAGCGCGTGCGTGACGGTGAAGTCGTCACGGCGTGTCAATCCGCGTGTCCGACGCAAGCCATCCACTTCGGCGACCTCAACGACAAGCAGAGCGTCGTGGCCAAAGACGCGGCAAGCCCGAGGGCCTATCGGCAGCTCGAGGAATTGAACGTCCGATCGCGCTTGTCGTACCTGGCCAAGATCAAAAACCCCAACCCTGAGCTCGAGGGGGTATGACTACCGCCGTCATGAATGAAGACACGCCCGGCAAGCGTGCACCGCTGGTTCTCGGCCATCGCGACTTTCACGCGGTGACCGAGACGGTTGCGGGTATCGTCGAAAAGAAAACGACTCCTTCGTGGGTGGTGCTCTTTTCGCTCGCCGTGAGCGTATTGCTCGTTCTGCTCGGATCCCTCGGCAAACTCGTTGCTGAAGGTATCGGCGTCTGGGGCCTGAACAATACGGTGTTCTGGGCCTGGGACATCACGGGGTTCGTTTTCTGGATCGGTATCGGTCACGCCGGAACGCTCATCAGCGCCATTCTCTTCTTGTTTAGGCAGAAGTGGCGTACGAGCATCAACCGCGCGGCCGAAGCCATGACGATCTTCGCCGTTATGGCGGCCGCGATTTACCCCGTCTTCCACGTCGGTCGCGTGTGGTTCGCGTATTGGCTTTTCCCAATACCGAATCAAATGAGCATGTGGCCGAACTTCAAGAGCCCGCTGCTCTGGGACGTGTTCGCGATTTCGACCTACGCGACGGTGTCGATCCTCTTCTGGTACGTAGGTCTCGTGCCGGATCTCGCCACGTTGCGTGATCGAGCAAAAACGAAGACGCGCCAGATCGTGCTCGGCATCTTCGCCCTCGGTTGGCGCGGATCCCATCGCAATTGGCTGACCTACGAACGGGCCTACCTGATTTTGGCCGGTCTTTCGACGCCGCTCGTACTCTCCGTGCATACGATCGTGTCGTTCGACTTCGCCGTATCGATCATGCCCGGATGGCACACGACGATCTTCCCTCCGTACTTCGTCGCAGGCGCCATCTTCAGCGGGTTCGCGATGGTCGTGACCCTCATGGTCATGGCTCGCAAAGCATTCGGTCTCGAGGGGCTCATCACGATCCGGCACCTCGAAAACATGAACAAGATCATTCTCGTGACCGGCACGATGGTCGGTTACGCCTACGCAATGGAGTACTTCATTGCGTGGTACGGCGGGAATGAATACGAGAGTTTCGCATTCCGCAACCGCGCGTTCGGTCCCTACAAATGGGCATACTGGACGATGTGGAGCTGCAACGTGTTCTCGCCGCAGCTCTTCTGGTTCAAGCGGATCCGGACCAGCATCCCGGCGATGTTCGTGATCTCGATCTTCGTGAACATCGGTATGTGGTTCGAGCGCTTCGTCATCATCGTGACGAGCTTGCATCGTGACTACATCCCGTCGAGCTGGACGTACTTCCGGCCGAGCATGTTCGACATCTCGACGTTCCTTGGTTCGTTCGGTTTGTTCTTCACGTTCTTCCTCTTGTTCCTGCGCTTCTTGCCGGCCGTGGCGATTAGCGAGGTCAAGGGCGTGATGCCGCAGGCCGATCCGCATGCAGGGCATGGCGACCACGGACATGACGATCATGCCGAGGAAACGTCGGAAGAAGCATCCGAAAGCGCTTCGGATTCCGATGATTCCGAAGGCGACGATTCTTCGGACGAAGAGACCGCAAGCGCGGACAAGGATGAGGAGAAGGGCAATGGGTAAGCCTCATCAAAAAGACGAGCACGAGGACGAGGATCAGAAGGCTTATGGGCTGATGGGCTACTTCCTGACCCCCGGCGACCTGATGCACGCCTGTGAGAAATTGAAGGCAGCAGGGTACAAGCACTACGATGCGCATACGCCGTTCCCGGTGCATGGGCTCGAGCGAGCAATGGGCCTTGCGCCGACGAAACTGCCGTGGGTGGTATTGGTCTGCGGTGCGACGGGTCTGCTCAGCGCGATTGCGCTGACGTACTTCGTCTCGGTGGATTATCCACTCACGATCAGCGGTAAGCCGTCGTTCTCGTATCAGGCGTACATCCCGATCATGTTCGAGCTGACGGTGCTTTTCTCGGCCTTCGGCACGTTCTTCGGGATGTGGGCGATGAACAAGCTGCCCGCGTACTACCACCCGACGATGACGCATCCGTCTTTCCCGCGAGCGACGGACGATGCGTTTTTCATCAGCATCGAAGCGCGGGATCCGAAATACAACACGTCTCGCACGAAGAAGCTTCTCGAGGAGCTTGGTGCGCGTGAAGTTCTGGAGGTGATGGAATGAGGCGCGCCGCATTCCTGCTGCTTGCGATGGCTGTCATTGGTTGTCGCGGTGGCAAAAGCGAGGATCCGCCCGTTCACCTCTTCGGGGACATGGACTGGCAGCCCAAGTATCAATGGGGCGAGGCCAGTCCGCTCTTCGAGGATGGTCGGGCAATGCGCCCGCTCGTCGATGGTACCATTCCGATTGGACACCTCGACGAGGATGACGCGTATTACCGCGGCAAACTGCCGAATGGTGAGTTCGTCCATCGAGTGACCGACCTGAAGGTGAACGACGTGCCGATGGCGGTCGACGAGAAGCTCATTCGGCGTGGCGAGGAGCGATTCAATATTTATTGCGCTCCGTGCCATGACATGACGGGTAGTGGACGCGGTATGGTGGTGCAGCGAGGATTCCCGCCGCCCGTCGACTTGGCGTCGGACCGCGTGCAGAAGGAAATGCGCGACGGTCAGATATTCGACACGATTTCCCACGGCGTTCGCAACATGCCGGGCTACCGCAAGCAGGTGCCGGTTGCGGATCGCTGGGCCATCGTGACGTGGGTGAGGGTGCTCGGTCGTAGCCAGCATGCGTCGAAGGACGACGTGCCGGCGGACAAACGAGGCTCGATCGAGCCTGAAGGAGCCGCGCAATGAGTCAGTCGGCGGCAATTACCGCGGGCAGGGCCGCGGGCAGGGAGGCTGCCGGAGATGCCAAGCAGCTTCCCAAGGGTGTAGGCGATAGCCTCACGAAGATGGGCATGGGCCTCGCGGTCATTGGTGTGGCCGCGGCCGCAGCCGGGTATGCCATGGATGCGAAACGCTTTGCGTTTTCGTATCTCGTCGGGTTTCTTTTCGTCGCCACGATCGCGCTGGGTGGTCTTTGCTTCGTGCAAATTCAACACCTTACGCGAGCTGGTTGGTCGGTCGTGGCGCGAAGGCAGGCGGAATGGCTGGCGGGGCTCATGCCCGCGGTCGCTGTGATGTTCATCCCGGTGCTCGTGTTTTCACACACGCTTTACCACCATTGGATGGGCCCCGAAGCGGCACATGATCCCATTCTGCAGAAGAAGGCGGCGTACCTGAATCCGAACTTCTTCTATGCCCGAGCGGCGCTGTACTTGGTCATCTGGGTGGCTCTGGCGCTGTTTTTCACGCGCACGAGTCGCGCGCAGGATCAAAGCGGCGACAAGAAGCTCTCGGACAAGATGCAAGCCATATCGGCTCCGGCGACCATTCTGTTCGCCTTGTCGGTGACGTTTGCCGGATTCGATTGGGTCATGAGCCTCAATCCGCATTGGTACTCGACGATCTTCGGCGTGTACATCTTTGCGGGTTGCATGACGAGCTCGCTTGCGGCGCTCGCGCTGATGACGGTTCGCCTGCAGGAGAGTGGCTACTTCGTCAAGCTCAGCACGATCGAGCATCGGCACGACATTGGCAAGCTGCTCTTCGGGTTCATCGTCTTCTTTGCGTACATCGGCTTCTCGCAGTACTTGCTCATCTGGTACGCCGATCTTCCCGAAGAAACGGTGTTTTACCACGAGCGTTGGGATGCCGATAGCTGGAAGCCCGTGAGCTTGTCGATCCTGTTCGGGCACTTCGTCATTCCCTTCGTGCTGCTCTTGTCGCGGCACGTGAAGCGCCATCCGGTCGGCTTGTCAGTGGGCGCCGTGATCATGCTGGTCATGCATTACGTCGACCTCTATTGGCTCGTGATGCCGACGTACGACCATCACCATGCAACGTTCGGCGTGGTAGATATCTGCGGTCTGCTCGGACCGCTGGGCATTGCAGCATTCTTGCTCGCGCGGCAAGCGGCTGCTGGACCGCTCTATCCGCTCCGTGATCCTTGGCTCGCCGAGACCGTGAAGGTGGACAACCCATGAGCAAGAAAAAGAAGAAGAAGGAGCCTCGTTCGTCGGCTTCGGCAGCGGAAGCTGCGGTGGAGCGAGACGAGCAGGACGAATCGGGCGACACCGAGGCGAGCGGTGAGCAGGACGATGCGGCGCATGCATCGGAGGCGGATCATGGTGATGCGGGGCATGGTCATGGCGGCCATGACCCGCTCGAAGATGATCGACCTGCCAATGGGTTGATTGCGTTCGTCACACTGCTCACGATCGTTACGCTGATTGCGTTCTGCATCTTCGTGCGCGAGCTTTTCAATTCGTGGGGCGAAGAGGAGCTTCATGCGAAGGTCTATTCCGCTCAGTCCGAGGAATTGAAGGCGCTACGTGCGGCCGAGAAGCAGAAGCTCACGAAGTACCAATGGGTGAGCCAGAAGGATGGCGTGGTGCGGATTCCGGCCGATCGAGCCATCGATCTGACGATTGCCGCATATCGCAATCCGCCGCCGGCGGTCGAGCCGCCGAAGGTGCAGGAACCCGAGCCGAAACCCGAGGAGACCAAGCCCGAGGACAAACCCGAAGAGAAGAAGGGTGACGAGGGCAAGGACGAGAAGGGCGGCAAGGACGAGAAGAAAGACGAAAAGAAGGACGAGAAAAAGGGCGAACCCAAGGAGGGTGGGAAGTGACTTTGGTGCCGGGTCGCGTTCGGCCCCGAGCTCGTGGGCTTTTTCGGAGCGTCATGGCTCTTGCGATGCTTCTTTGGGCGAACGTTGCGTTTGCCGATATGAAGCCTGCGCCGGGGGCTGACTTGACGCTGCCGAAGGAGCTTACGAACATCGAGATCGAGGAAAAGCCCGGCGCCAAGCTTCCGTTGGATGTTCGTTTGCGAGATGGTCAGGGGCGCGATGTGCGCCTCGGCGATTACTTCGACGGCGAGCATCCGGTCATCCTTGCGCTTGCATATTATGAATGCCCGATGCTTTGCACGCTGGTTCTGAACGGCCTTTTGGATGGTCTGAAGGGCACGGATCTCACGGCGGGCAAAGATTATCGGGTTGTCGTCATCAGCATCGATCCGCGCGATACGCCCGAGATGGCGAACAAGAAGCGCGACACGTACGTGAAGGCTTATGGCAGGCCCGTGGCGGATCGAGGTTGGGACTTTACCGTGGCGGATCAAGCTGAAGTGCAGCGTGTGGCCGACACGATTGGGTTCCGATATCGCTGGGACGAACCGTCCAAGCAATTCGCGCACGCGGCGGGTATTTTCGTGGCGTCTCCGAACGGCACGTTGTCCCGTACGCTGTATGGCATCGCATTTCCGTCGAAAGACGTGAAGCTTGCGCTCCTCGAAGCGACCGAGGGCAAGATCGGTTCGACCTTGAACCGCGTGCTCTTGTTCTGCTTTCATTATTCCGTAGCCGAAAACAGGTATGTCCTCGCGACGAGGC
The DNA here is from genome assembly GCA_016715885.1 of Polyangiaceae bacterium. Taxonomy (NCBI): domain Bacteria; kingdom Pseudomonadati; phylum Myxococcota; order Polyangiales; family Polyangiaceae; species Polyangiaceae bacterium. The sequence continues at coordinate 30,661 of JADJXL010000025.1, read as the reverse complement.
GCCTCATGAAGGCCGGTGGAGTTTTGACGGTCATTGGTCTCGCGGCACTGCTCGCGAGCTATTGGCGGTCGGAACGACGCCGGCAGGCAAAGCCCGTGGACGGAGCTGTAGCATGACGTTTGACCCTATCGAACTCGGCTCTTTTTGGATGCCGAGGCAGTCGTCGACGATTGCGTCAGAAATCGATTTCGCATGGTACGTCGTTTATTGGTTCGACGTGCTCATGTTCTTCGGTCTGATGATCCCGATGTTCTACTTCATTCGCCGATTCAGACGGCGAACGGACAACGACAAGGTAAGTTCGGTTACGCATAGTACGGCGCTGGAAATCGGCTGGACCGTCATTCCGTCGATCTTGGTCATTGCGCTCTTCTTCGTTGGTCTGCGCGGCTATCTCATGGCCTCCGTGGCGCCGGCGAATGCAATGGAGATTCGGACGACGGCCGAAATGTACATGTGGACGTTTACCTATCCGAACGGAACCACGTCGGTGAACGAGCTCGTGGTGCCAAAGGACAAACCCGTCAAGCTCATCATGAGCTCGAAGGATGTTCTGCACAGCTTTTACGTTCCCGAGTTCCGAGTGAAGCAGGACGTCGTTCCCGGCACGTACACGACGCTCTGGTTCGAGGCGAATGCCAAGCGCGATACCGTGCTGCTGTGCACCGAGTATTGCGGCGTTGGTCATTCCGACATGATGGCGAAGGTGCACGTCATGGAGCAAGCCGACTACAACAATTGGCTCGAGACGGGCCGGAAGCCTGGCGACCCAATCCTCGCGCCCGACGAGCTTGGTAAGAAGCTCTTTACGTCGCGTAGCTGCAACACCTGCCATTCGCTCGACGGAACGCGCGTTCAAGGTCCGAGCTTCAAGGGTCTATTTGGCAAGACCGAGAAGTTTGCCGATGGTTCTTCGGCGCAAGTCGACGAGAACTACATTCGTGAGAGCCTGCTCGAACCGACGAAAAAGGTCGTCGAGGGGTACCCTGCGGTCATGCCGACCTACAAGGGTTTGCTCAAAGAAAATGAGATCGACGCGCTCATCGCGTACATCAAGACGGTGAAGTAGGAAGAGGAGACGCGATCATGGCGAAAGTGGCGACAGCCGACGAACTGGGGCACGTCCCCGAGACGGGCGGCAAAAACTACCTAAACCAGACGACGGGCATCGCCTCCTGGCTGACCACCGTCGATCACAAGCGCATCGGGATCATGTACCTGATCACGGTGCTCGTGGGCTTCACGCTCGGCGGCATCTTCGCACTTTTGGTGCGTCTCGAGCTGCTCACGCCGGGCAAGACCATCATGACCGCGCAGCAGTACAACCAAGCGTTTACGCTGCACGGCGCTGCGATGGTGTTCCTTTTCATCATCCCATCGATTCCGGCGTCACTCGGCAACTTCATTTTGCCAATCATGATCGGCGCCAAGGACGTCGCCTTCCCCAAGCTCAATCTCATGAGCTTGTACGTGTTCTGGATCGGCGCAGCTTTCATGCTCGCTGCCATCCTGAGCGGCGGCGTCGATACCGGCTGGACCTTCTACGTCCCCTACGCCTCGGGCGTGTCGACCACGTCGGTCATTCTGGCGACCTTCGGCGTCTTCGTGATGGGTTTTTCGAGCATCCTGACGGGGCTCAACTTCATCGTCACGCTGCACAAGCTGCGCGCGCCAGGCATGACCTTCTTCCGCATGCCTTTGGTCCTCTGGGCGCTCTACGCCACGAGCATCATTCAGGTCCTCGCGACCCCGGTTCTCGGCATCACGCTCGTGCTGCTCATCTTCGAACGCGCATTCCACGTCGGTATCTTCGACCCGACGCTCGGCGGTGATCCAGTCCTGTTCCAGCACTTCTTCTGGTTCTACAGCCACCCGGCCGTGTACATCATGATTCTGCCGGGCATGGGTGTCGCCAGCGAGATCCTCGCCACGCATTCACAGCGGCGCATCTTCGGCTACAAGGCCATTGCGTTCTCCAGCGTCGCCATTGCGCTCGTGTCCTTCGTCGTGTGGGGACACCACATGTTCGTTGCGGGCCAAAGCGAATTGTCCTCGGCGATCTTCTCGTTCCTCACGTTCTTCGTCGCGATTCCCTCCGGCGTGAAGATGTTCAATTGGCTCGGCACCCTCTGGGGTGGCTCGATCAAGTTGAACGTTCCGATGCTCTACGGCCTCGGGTTCTTGTTCCTCTTCGCAATCGGCGGACTCACCGGCCTGTTCCTCGGCATGGTCAGCGTCGACTTGCACCTGCACGACACGTACTTCGTCGTCGCGCACTTCCACTACGTCATGATGGGAAGCACCGCGATCGCCTTCTTCGGAGGCCTCTACCATTGGTGGCCGAAGATGACCGGCCGCATGTACTCGGAAAAACTCGGCCGACTCGCCTTCGCGCTGACCTTCATCGGGTTCAACTGGACGTTCTTCACCCAGTTCATCCTCGGAACCCGAGGCATGCCGCGCCGGTACTACAATTACCTCGACCAGTTCCAGCCGCTGCATGCATTCTCCACGGTTGGTTCGTGGATCCTCGGCACGGGCTTCCTCATCATGGGCATCAGCCTGCTCCGATCGCTGAAGAGCGGCGCTCCTGCACCGGGCGATCCCTGGAAAGGCGCGACGCTCGAATGGACCCACACGGCATCGCCCCCGATCACGGAAAACTTCGAAAAACCCATTATCGTTACGCTGGACGCTTATGAGCGACCCGGCCAGGAGACTCACTGATGAGTGCCAAGGCTGAAGGCGTGGAACACGTGGATACGGCGAAACTATCGCCGCAATTCCAAGTCGCCCACCACTTCGACAAAGCCACGACCCAGTTCGATGCAGGTCGCATGGGCGTGTGGCTCTTCCTCGTGACGGAAATCCTGCTCTTCGGTGGCCTCTTCTGCGCCTTCGCCATCTTCCGGAGCAAGTACTTCCCGTCGTTCGTCGAGGCACATCATCACCTCGATCGCGTGATGGGCGGTATCAATACCCTCGTCCTCATCTGCTCGAGCTTCACGATGGCTCTGGCCGTTCGTTCCGCACAAAAGAACGAGACCAAGAAAACCACGGTGCTCTTGGCCATCACGCTCGCGTGCGCCGGCGCATTCCTCGTGGTCAAGTACTTCGAGTACACGCACAAGATCCACGATGGTCTCTTGCCCGGAAGGTTCTTCACCGCAACGGGCTTCGAGTCCGGACATGCCGGCATCTTCTTCTCGATCTACTTCATGATGACCGGTATCCACGGCCTCCATGTCGTCATCGGCATGGCGCTCATCATGTGGATCCTGCTGCGCAACATGAAGAGCGAGTTTTCGCAACGCTACTACGCGCCCGTCGAGAACGTCGGCCTCTACTGGCATCTCGTCGACCTCGTTTGGATCTACCTCTTTCCGCTGCTCTACCTCGTCGGCTGAAGACGGAGCTTACGCATCATGAGCACATCGCACGCAGAGCACGATCACGGAAGCGCCGACGGCGAGCATCACCCGCACGTCTTGCCCTTCAGTATCTACATCGGCACCTGGGTCACGCTGCTGTTCCTCACGGTCGTCACCGTGGCCGCCAGCTACGTGAACCTCGGCCATACGGGCAACCTCATCGTTGCTCTACTCATCGCTACGATCAAAGCGTCCGTCGTCGCGTTGATCTTCATGCACCTCAAGTGGGACCACAAATTCCACGGGATCATCTTCGCCTCGAGCCTCATCTTCCTCGCCATCTTCATCGGCATCACGATGAGCGACACGCAATTCCGCGGCGAGCTCGAAGGCATGGAGAATCAACGTCCCGTCGACATCAAGGACCCCTTCGGTGCCCAGCAAACGGGTGACTTCGCGCCAGTCAAACCCGCAGCAGCTCCCACGGCAACCCCCGCCGCGCCTGCCCCTGCCGCACCTGCCCCCGCAATGTCCGCAGCTCCCGCAGATTCCGCGGCAGCTCCCGCCAATTCCGCGGCTCCCGCAGATTCCGCGGCAGCTCCCGCCAATTCCGCGGCTCCCGCAGACTCCGCTGCAGCGCCCGCCAATTCCGCAGCACCTGCGGGCTCCGCTCACTGAGTCACTCGCTTCGCCGAGTCACTCGATTTTCTCGACACATCCCACTTCATCGCCATAGTCTTCCGACCCGATGGCGACGCGTGTCTCCCTTCCTCCTGCCTCCATGGTCGAACCTGGGGAGGGGCGCGTTCTTGGCGAGCCGGGAGCAGCCGATCAAACATCGGTCCGAGCTTTTCTCACGAGCATCGATCCCATCCCCGAAGGCACTGCCGAACGCTGGCTGATTCATCTGCGCTGGGCCGCGATCGTCGGCATGAGCGCGACGACCGCTGCTGCGAAGCTGCTCGTTCCGGCCCTCGAGACATTTCCGATCTTCACGCTGCTTGCAGCGCTCGCGCTCGCGAACTTCGTCTTCGCGCTCGTCGTCGGTCGCGTTCTGCGTCACGAACGCAGGCTCGTTGCGGTGCAGATCGCGTTCGATGTGGTAGCGCTCGGTGCCGTGCTTTGGGTGTCGGGCGGTACGGGCAATCCATTTGCTGCATTTCTCGTTTTCCAAATTGCTTTGGCGGGAGTGCTCTGTGGTGGGCGATCGACGCTGGGCATTGCGGCGCTCACGATGGTCATTGCGGCCCTCGTGTCTTTTGCAGATCCATTGCCGCTCGATTCAGCGCCGCTTGGAAAAGAGCGCATTCATCATCTGAGCGCCTTCGTGTCCGTTGCGTCGGTCAGTGGATTTCTCGGCCTCTTCGTTTTCGTGCATGCGCGGCGCCTCGACGAATTACGCCAGCGAGCCGTTCGGAATGAAAAACTCGCCATGCTCGGGCGCGTCGTGGGAGGTATGTCTCACGAGCTTTCGACGCCGCTTGCGACGATTCTTTTGGCTGGGCGGGAGCTGTCCGAGATCACGCGCGATGGACCGAACGAAGCGGCGGAGCTTGCGCGAACGATTGCGGGAGAAGCGCAGCGAGCGAGCGACATCATTGGGCTCGTGCGCGGCTACATTCGACCGGATCAGCGTCGCGAGGAAATCGAGCTCGGCAGATTCGTGACGGATGTGGCGGCGCGCGAATTGCGGCGACTCGAATATCGAGGTGAAGTGCAGATCGACGCGCCGGCACCGGTACGAATCACGGTGCTCTCCGCGGGGCTTTTGCAAGTGCTCCTCAATGTGCTCACGAACGCGGCCGAGGCGATGGTTTCCATGGATCGTCCGCGCATGGAGATCACCGTACGAGAAAAACGAGACTATGCGGAGATCGTCGTCGAAGACAATGGTCCCGGGTTTCGAGCGGAAATGGTGGCGCGTCTTGGCGAGCCATTTCAAACGACGAAGGACGAGCAGGGTGGCATGGGCCTTGGGCTTTATGTGAGCTCGGTGTTGCTCGATAGGATGAATGGCGTGCTTTGTGTGAGCAATGCAGCACGTGGGGGCGCTCGAGTGGTAATTCGTTTGGCGCGGGAAAATTCGCCCTGCGATTCGGAGGTATGACACGTGCCGCGGAAGATCGAAACTGCGCTGGTCGTCGACGATGACGACGCATTTCGCATGACATTGCAAGGGGCGCTCCGACGTCGCGGCGTTCAGGCGCGAACGGCGGCCACGGTCGATGAAGGCCTCGTATCGCTCGAAGATGCGCCGGTGGACCTCGTCGTCGTCGATTATCGTATGCCTCGAAGCGATGGTTTGTCCGCATTGCACAGGTTTCGTCGCTTGTGTCCCGATGCTGCCATTGTGATGTTGACGGGTTTTGGCGACATTCCGCTGGCCGTGGCTGCCGTGCGTGAGGGAGCCGACACGCTATTGACGAAACCCATCGATGCCGACCGGCTTTTGCGTGAAGCAACGGCGCTGTTCGAGGCACCCCGAGCGCCCGCGCCGCAATCTTCGGGCGTACGCACGTCGTACAAGCTCGACGAGCTCGAGCGCGACACGATCAACGCTGCATTGAAGGATTCGGGCGGCGTCATTGCGGTCGCTGCCAAACTGCTTGGTATCGACCGCCGCACGCTCCAACGCAAGCTCAAGAAGTCCATGTGATCATGAGGAAATCGAGCTTATGACGACGCGATTCGTACCGAGTCTCGTATTGCCGGAAGCATACGACGGCGAAATGGCTTGGTTTGCATTTCGAGGCCACGATCTTGTCGTGCGAGATCCCGGTGATGGTGGGTTCGTCGATGTTCCCATCGCGCAAAGCCTTTCTGAATTGGGGCTTAGCGCAGTCCGCACGCAGGTGCTCGGCCAGCTCGATGGTCGACCCGTGTGCAGCGCGGAAATCGATCCTGCGGCCAAGCTTCCTCCTGGGTATGCTGCATATTCATTGCGACGGCTCTTTGGCCGCATGGATCCAGCGGTCATCGACGTCGCGGGCACGGCGTATCAAGTTCAATACTGGGACAAGAACCACCAGGTATGCAGCGCGTGTGCGACGGTGCTGGATGTTCGCAGTGGCAGTCGCTGCAAAATATGTTTGAAATGCAATATCGAATATTATCCGAGGCTCGCGCCGGCGACCATCGTTCTCGTCGAGGATGGTGATTTGATTCTTTTGGCGCGGCACTCTCGTCTTCCGCCGGGGATGTGGGCATTGATTGCGGGGTTTTTGGAACCCGGCGAGACGCTCGAGCAATGCGTTGCGCGCGAAGTTCTGGAAGAAACCGGCATCGAAGTCGACAATGTCACGTATTTTTCCAGTCAGCCGTGGCCATTTCCGCATCAAATCATGATTGGCTTTTTCGCGCGACGCTGCGGGGGCGAGCTTCGTGTCGACTCCATCGAGCTCGAGGATGCGCGATTTTTCCACAAGGACGAATTGCCGATGCTTCCGCCGCCCATTACCGTAGCGCGACATCTCATCGACGCATGGCTCGAACGACACAAGTGAACGGAAGTGGAATGCGGTAGCTTCTTTCGAGCGTTTCTGTCGTGACCATGGTCCCGCGTTTGACTCGTCGAGCTTTCTCGTCGTTGGCGATTGGATCGCTCCTCGGGTGTGACGACGCCAAGCCCATTGCTTTGCCGCCGCCAGACGCTTCCAGTCGGTCGAGCGATCCATTGCCATTGCCGTCGGCGACGCCTACGCCAGTGCCTCCCGCATACGTGCTGCCGCTGTTTCGAGCATGTCCTGGGCTCGCGGCGCGCATTTCACGCTTGCCGCTCGGCGTTTTCCCGACGCCCACCGAGCGCGCGGCAAAGCTTGGCGAAAGGATTGGCATTCCAAACCTATGGATCAAGCGTGACGACATTTCGGGTAAGGCGTATGGTGGAGGGAAAACCCGCAAGCTCGAATTTTACTTGGCCGAAGCGCGAGCCAAGGGAGCGCGCGAAATTGTCACATTTGGGGGTTATGGATCGAATCAAGCCGTTGCGACGGCGCTTTGGGGCAAAGCTTCGGGGTTTCCCGTGCGGCTCATGCTCGCGCCGCAAATGCCGAGCGCGTATGTCGAGAAAAACCTATTTGCCATGCGCCATGCAGGGGCGACGATTGAAGTGGTGCGTGATGGCGTGGGCGCAGCCGAAGTTCGGGCGAAGAAAGCATTGCAGCGCGCGAAAGGCGCGGGCCTTTATCTGATTCCGCCGGGTGGATCGTCGCCGCTGGGCAACTTGGCGTTCATCAATGCCGCCATGGAGCTTGGTGACCAGGTTCGATCGGGCGCGTGTCCCATGCCCGATTGTATTTATCTCGCCATGGGTACGATGGGCAGCGCCGTGGGAATTGCCATTGGCCTCGAATTGGTCGGGCTCGACGTGGAGGTCGTTGCGGTGCGGGCTTCGAGTCCCCAGACATCGAGCGAAGCGCGATTTTTTGCAATGGCGAAGGAGACGATTGCGTTTGCACGGGCGCTCGATCCGGCGTTTCCCGATGTGCGTTTGCCGCGCACGCGCATTCGGTTCGTGACGAATCAACTTGGCGGTGGTTATGGTTTTTCCACGCGTCCCGGGGCCAGCGCGATGAAGCTCGTCGAAGAAACGGAAGGGTATTCGCTCGAACCGACGTACACGGCCAAGGCCATGGCGGCGCTCGTGGGGGATGCGAAACGTTTGGCGAATAAAACGGTGCTCTTTTGGAATTCGCACAACACGCAGCCGCTCGTTACGGAAGGGGTTCGTCTGGACGATTTTCCGCGCGAGCTCCGGGAGTACTTGCGCAAGGGTTGATGACCGGGTTCTGCCGCCCATCGTCATCTAAACATTTGACACACGCTCACCCCTTCCTCTTCCCGCCCTTCGCAGGCTTCCCCGCCGCCGGCAGCATCTTCGCCAAAAACGCCCCCGTGTACGATTCCTTCACCGCCGCGACCTCCTCCGGCGTTCCCGTTGCAATCACGCGCCCCCCGCGCGCTCCACCCTCGGGACCCAAATCCAATACGTAATCAGCCACCTTGATCACGTCCAGGTTGTGCTCGATCACCACCACCGTATTGCCCGCCTCCACGAGACGCGACAATACCGTCAATAGCCGCCGTATGTCCTCGAAATGCAACCCCGTCGTCGGTTCGTCGAGCACGTACAGCGTGCGCCCCGTCTGGGTTTTCCCCAGTTCCCGGCTCAACTTCACCCGCTGCGCTTCGCCCCCCGAAAGCGTCGTCGCTTGCTGCCCGATTTTCATGTACCCAAGACCCACGTCCACCAGCGTCGTCAAAATACGCTTCAATGCCGTGTGGTGCGAAAACATCGCCAAGCATTCTTCCACCGACGAATCGAGCACCTCGTTGATGTTTTTCCCCTTGTAACGCACGTCCAGCGTTTGCGCATTGTACCGTTTGCCCTTACAAACGTCACACACCACGTACACATCCGCCAAAAAGTGCATCTCCACTTTCACCATGCCGTCGCCATGACAGCTCTCACATCGCCCGCCCTTCACGTTGAAGCTGAACCGTCCCCCATCCCAGCCCCGCGCCCGCGCCTCCGGCAAAAGCGCAAAGATCTCGCGAATGTGATCGAATGCCTTTGTATATGTCCCCGGATTCGATCGAGGCGTCCGACCAATCGGACGTTGATCAATCGCAATCACCTTGTCCAGCGCATCGAGCCCTTCAATTTTTGTATGTGCCCCCACCGCATCCGATGAATCGTGCAATGCGCGGCCCAGCGCCGGTAACAAAATACCATTGATCAGCGAGCTTTTCCCCGCGCCGCTCACGCCCGTTACCGCCGTCAAAACCCCCAGCGGCAACTTTGCGTCGATATTCTTCAAGTTGTGCTCGCGCGCCCCACGAATCGTAATGAAACCCGTGGGCTTACGCCGAGTCGCCGGAATTTCAATCATCCGCCGCCCAGCCAAATAATCACCCGTCATGTTGCCTTTTTCATTCATCAAGGCTTCCGGTGATCCATCAAAAGCACGCGTCCGCCCTCGTGCCCCGCGCCCGGACCAAATCCACCACGTGATCCGCCGTCCGAATCGTCTCCTCGTCGTGCTCCACCACCACCACCGTATTGCCCAAATCCCGCAATCGCCGCAGCGTCGCAATCAGCATCTCGTTGTCCCGCTGATGCAGCCCAATGCTCGGTTCGTCGAGCACGTACATCACCCCGCTCAGCTCACTACCAAGCTGACTCGCAAGCCGAATGCGCTGCGCTTCTCCACCAGACAACGTCGGACCCGACCTGTCCAGCGTCAAATAGTCCAATCCCACGTTCATCAAAAACCCGAGACGCGCGTCGATTTCCCGCTTCACTCCCTCCGTGATCCGAGCTCTCCCGCCTGCAAGCGCCAGCCCCTGCATGTGCGCCAAAGCCTCGGCAACGGTCATCGATGTCACGTCCGTGATGTTTTCCCCGCAATGTAAACCGCCATCGATTCAGGACGCAGACGTTTTCCACCACAATGTTCGCAGGGCATTTCCCGGAAAAACTTGCGATAATTCTCCCGCGCCATCTCCGACGTCGTATCGCGAAAGCGCCGTTCGAGCCCCGGAATCACCCCCTCGAACTTCATCCCGAACGTTCCGTGACTCTCCGACCCTTCTTTCCCCCATTTCACCGATATTTTCTTTCCTTCCAATCCGTACAAAATCAGCTCGCGCTTTTCCTTCGACAGCTTCCCGAACGGCACGTCCAAATCCGCGCCGGTCGCTTGAACCACCGCATCCGCAATGCGAAACGTCCATCCTTCCCCTCGACTCATCGCCGATGCCCACGGCGCAATCGCCCCTTCGCGTATCGACAATTTCGGATCGGGCACGATCGTGTCCGGGTCGACCTCCAATCGACTGCCGAGCCCATTGCATGCGGGGCACATACCCAAAGGATTGTTGAAGGAAAAACTCGCAGGCGATAGTTCTGGGTAACTCTTTCCGCAACAGAATCGCGCTTGACTGAACGTTCGCGGCGGCTGCCCCTCGACCTCCACCACCATTTCGCCTTTTCCTTCTCGTAGCGCAAGCTCCACGCTCTCCGCAATGCGCGGCCTGTCGTCTGCCCGAATCGCAATGCGATCCGCAATCAGCGAAATATCGTGCCAGAGCTTTTTATCGAGCCGCGGAAGAGCATCGAGCTTCTCCGGTTTACCGTCCACGATGACCCGCGAAAAACCACGCGACGCAAGCTCCTCGAAGATCTCCTTGTGCTCGCCTTTGCGGCGAACCACAATGGGCGCTACCAGCGTCGCACGCGTGCCCGACGGAAGCTCGAGCAACGTTTCGACGATTTCATCGACGCTTTGCGAAGCAACCCGCCTTGCCACAATCGGTGCAGCGTTGTTCGCCCGCACGCGCATACAAAACGCGCAAGTAGTCGTATACCTCCGTAATGGTTCCGACCGTCGATCGCGGGTTCGTCGAAGCACTTTTCTGTTCGATGGCAACCGTTGGCGAAAGCCCCGAAACATGCTCGACCGCGGGCCTGTCGAGCTGCCCGAGAAATTGCCGCGCATACGCCGAAAGCGTCTCGACATAGCGCCTTTGCCCTTCGGCATACAGCGTGTCGAACGCCAAACTCGATTTCCCCGAACCGCTCGGACCCGTGAAAACCACCAGCTTTCGCTTGGGTATCTCGAGGTGTTCGATGCGAAGGTTGTGCTCGCGAGCCCCCTTGACCACAATGAAATCAGGCTCACGTGCTGCGGCAATCTCAGTCTTGATCTTTCGCATGGCGGGTTTTCCCTGGTCTAACTGAACGCGCGACCTTGTAGCACGCACTCCTACCTTCGTTCAACCGGGAAAATGTCCACGACGAACAAGTCGTGCGCGACCAAGCTGGGTCCGTTCCGACACTAACACCATTCTGTGTGTACCAGGACACGAATATTTCGTTAGAATGGCGGTCGTGCCCATCGTCTATGCGCTCTGGATTTTGGATGCGATCATCGTCGGGTACGTTACGGTGTTTTTCGTGCTGAACGCTCGGTTCGTCCTGACCAGTTTTCGGCGAATTCGGCACGAGCTGATTTCGGAAATCGCGCGGCCGGCATTGTCTTTCGAGCAGGACGTGTTTTTGCCCCTCGTCTCGCTGCTCGTCCCTGCGTACAACGAGGAAGTGACCATCGTCGATAGTCTTCGGTCGCAACTGCGATTGCGTTATCCCGCGTATGAAATCGTGATTTGCAACGACGGATCGAAGGACCGCACGGTCGAAGTGCTCCTCGGGGCGTTTCCTTTCGTTCCGGTTGCATACGAGCCCATCGGGACCATTGGCACGGCCCATATTCGCGGCATGTGGGAATGCCGCAGCAAACTCCCGGCCAGCATCCGCCGCATGGTCCTCATCGACAAAGAAAACGGCGGAAAAGCCGACGCGCTCAATGCCGCCGCCAACGTGGCCGAAGGTGCTTTCGTCACGAGCATGGACGCGGACAGTTTGCTCGTTCCGGACGCCCTTTTGCTCGCAGTACGAAAAGTCCTCGAAGCTCCGGGCGACATCGTTGCCGTCGGCGTGCAGGTCGGTTTGTCGAACGGATCAATCGTAAAAGATGGAAAAGTGGAGGAATTGCGCCTTCCCAAGAGTCTCATTGGAAAACTGCAAATCGTGGAATACATGCGTTCGTTCGGCAAGGGACGAACGGCGCTGTCCGAAGACAATGCAGTGCTCATTTTGTCCGGCGTATTCGCGCTCATCAGGCGCACGGCGCTCTTTGAAGTCGGGGGGTTTTTGACCCGGCACGTTCGGTCGAAATTGTGCATCGAATACTGTTCGGAAGGTGCCCACACGGTATGCGAGGACATGGAAATCGTCGTTCGTCTTCACCGCTGGCTCCTCGACAAGGGAATGCGCGGTCGAATCATTTGTCTACCTTTTGCCATTGCATGGACGGAAGCGCCGGAGAATTATCGCGACCTTGGTAAGCAGCGCGGGCTCGGTGGTATCGCGGATTGTGGGGAGGTCATCGTGTATCATCGCGCCATCATGTTTCGACCTCAGTACCGCCAAATTGGACTCTTTGCCATGCCATATCAGCTCGTATTCGAAGCTCTCGCGCCTCCCATCGAATGCGTCGGCTACTTGCTCTTGATCCTCACCGCCATTTTCGGCGCCTTGTCGCCGGCAGCTTTGTTGTCATTTCTCGGATTGGCGATGGCCATGAATTTTTGTTTGTCGACATTGTCTATTTTGCTTTGCACATTTTCAGCGTCGAACATGCGAGGGGGGCCCATGAATCGGTGTCGCTCGTCGCGTACCCGCAGAGCCAGGACACGATCATCCTCGTGTTCGTGGGCCTTTTGTCGAATTTGGGATATCGTCAATATTTGGTGTTTTGGCAGCTTCGCGGGCTGTATGATTTTCTGAAGGGCAACAAGGGTTGGGACAAATTCGGGCGCAAGGGTTTTGCCGTGACGCCTGCGACATCGAATGCTTCATTGCCAGGGGGTGCGAAGTGAACGTCATCGCGTTCGTGCTCTATGTGGCGCTCGCAATCGTCGCGGTAGCTTTCGTACCGGGCGCTTTTGTCATCGGGCGGGAAGTCGTGCGAAGGCGGCGTGCAAAAAAGGCGCTCGAACGGCTCGTCTTGGCACGCAATGTCATTCACGAGCTGCGACATGTGCCGCCAAGACATTTGGCACGCGCGCTTTCTCGCACATTCGACATGCACACCGTGGAAGCGGCGCTCGAAGAAGCCCTCGGGGAAGAGGCCGTATGTGCCGAGGTGTGTGAAAAATTGGGGTTACGTGAAGCTTGGGAACAAACCTTGCGCAATGCACGCTCGTGGAATGAACGCGCGCATGCCGCACGAATGCTTGGAAAATTGCGCGCGATTGCCGCAAGCAGAACGCTCGTCGAAGCGCTGGTCGATCCCGACGAAGATTCCACCGTCCGTTTTGCGGCTGGCGAAGCGATTGGTTCCATCATGGATGAAGCCGTCGTGCCGCATCTGTGTCAAGCGCTCGCGTCGAACGACGATCGAAGTGCACCCACCGTCGCCAAGCGCTCGTTTCGTACGGTGAATTGGCCATTGGCCCGGTTCTCGAGCTCCTTGCGGACAACCAGCCCTCCGCGCGTACCTGGGCCGCGCGCGTCCTTGGGCGCATTGGTCATCCACGTGCGACGTTGCGCCTCATTTCGGCGCTCGCGGATGCCGACGCGACGACCCGCGCAGCCGCGGCGGAGGCTCTCGGGCGCATTGGCGACGTACGTGCTGCGCGCGCGCTTTGCTCGACGGCGCTCACCGATCCCGCACCTCCCGTCCGAGCATGTGCGGCCTATGCGCTCGCGAAAACGGGCGACAAAGATGCCGCCAAGTCCATCGTTTTCGCGCTGCGCGATCCCGACGCGGAAGTCCGCAGCCGCGCGGCCGAAGCCATTGCAGCGCTCGCTCCAACCGATTGGTCCGTGCTCGAACGAGCTCTCTTCGATCCGTGTGACCGAGTGCGCCGAAGCGCCGCGTTGTCGCTCGATAGGATCGGCGCCGTCGCGGCATGGACGCGAGCGCTCGGATCGCCCGTTCCCGAAGCGCGAAGTGCGGCTCGCGCGGCGCTTTGCGCAGTGGCCCAAGCGGGTTTGTCCGAGGCGATCTCCGCTGCGGCGGCGAATGAAGTTCCCACCGTGCGTGCCGCTGTCGAAACGCTGCTGAACGATGTCCGTTCCGCCAAGCGTGAACCTTCGCCATCGATCGTATCGGCGCGGCGTTCCGCACGCATCAGCTCCAGGCTTCGTGCGCTGAAGGAGCTCGCCTCCGCGGGCACACCCGAAGCGACGGCTGCGCTTGCCGAAGTCGTCGTATCCGACCCATCGCCCCAAGCGCGTGCCTTGGCGGCTTCGTCGCTTTCGCGCTGCAAAGAACGTTGGCTCAGCACACCGGCGCTTTCTCGCGCGCTCATGGATCCGGCCGCTGAGGTAGCGACCGAAGCTGCGCGCGCGCTCGGCGAATGGCATGGCGCGGAAAGCCGCCGCCTTGCGGATCTTCCGCCTGAAACGATGCGTCGCATATCGGATCTTCCGCCTGAAACGATGCGTCGCATATCGGATCTCCGCCGGACACGATGCGCCGCATTTCCGGCTTCCACCCGAGACGATGCGTCGCATATCGGACTTGCCTCCCGAGTCAGGCGTTCCACCGGGCGCATGGATCAACGCGTGACGCTCGTTTGATTCGGCAACCTCGCAGCGATTCGAAAAGTGAATTTGTTCTGCCCCACATGCTCCTGGTGGTGCTAGAAGAGGCCTCGCAGCCATGGCCAAGAAAACGATTCTCACCGGCATCAAGTCATCCGGGCATCCGCACCTCGGCAACTACGTCGGCGCGATCACGCCCGCCCTTCAGCTTGCCCAAAACCCCGAACACGATGCGCTTTGACTCATCGCGGACTCACCACTCGCTCACCACCGTCCACGACAAGAAGACCATGCGTGACAGCACGCTCGAAGTCGCGGCAACGTGGCTTGCTTGCGGGCTCGATCCGTCGAAGGTCGTATTCTTCCGGCAGTCCGACATCCCCGAGCTTTTCGAGCTCACCTGGGTGCTTTCGTGCTTCACCGGCAAGGGGCCTCATGAATCGAGCTCCACGCCTACAAGGCGATTGTCCAGAAAAAACGAGGAAGCCGGTGTCGACGTCGACGCGGGCGTCAACATGGGGCTTTACAATTATCCCGTGCTCATGGCTGCCGACATTTTGATGTTCGGCACGCACCTCGTGCCCGTGGGCAAAGACCAGGCGCAGCACATCGAAATGACCGCCGACATGGCCGGCAGTTTCAATGCCGTCTACGGACCGATTCTCACGGTACCCGCGCCCCACATCGACGACAAGATGTCCGTCATTCCGGGGCTCGATGGGCGCAAAATGAGCAAGAGTTACGACAACGTGATTCCTCTTTCGGCGATCCGAAAAGCTCCGAAAAGCTCATCATGAAAAATCGTCACGGATTCGACGCCGCTCGAAGTACCGAAGGATCCGCACATCATCCATTTTCTCCTTTACAGCGCATTTGCGTCACAAGAGCAAATCGACGCATTGGCGGATCGATATCGCAAAGGCATTGGCTGGGGCGAAAGCAAAACAGGCACTTTACGAAGTGCTTCGAGGCATTCCTTGCGGGAGCCCAGGAAGATTTACGACGACCTGATGGCGCATCCAGAAGTCATCGAAAAGCACTTGGCAGAAGGGCGCGAGCGTGCACGGGCCATCTCCGTGCCGCTCATGCAGCGTATTCGCGAAGCGGTGGTATTGCGTGGTGATGTGCGGTTATTTCGAGCGATGTCGCACGTCAAGATTTCGGGCGTGAGCAGATAAGGCACCCGTCACCTCTCACCAACAACTGCGCATCGAGGGAAAGGTCGCGCTTCCGCAGCGATCAGGCGCGCGACGCGGCGAGGCCAAGGCGTGGGCAGCGGCCAAAAATGCGAAAGGGCACGTCCGCGCATGTGGATGCGGCGGCAGGATACGCGTGATGGCGCGGCAGTTCAAGACGGGGGTGCCGAAGTGGCTGAGGGGGCATCAGTTGGCGAGCTGATTGAAACGCGTTGGCGGGGGCAGGACCAGCCACGCCAAGAATGTGCATCAGTAATCAGGGGGCTTCGGGGCAGGCCACGGTGTCGGCCCCGTCCGACGCTAAACACGTGTGAGTGTCACGGGCCTCCCGATATACCGCATTCAGCTCGTCGCGCATGATGAGCAAAGCCGAGATTCTACGCACCATGCTCGTCAGGTGCCGCGCTTCATCGAGTGACAGTGCGCGCCCGAGCACTGCTTTTTCGCGGTAGCTCAACCACTTCTTCATGACCTGATACCCGCCAACACTAAAATTCCAGACGGGTTCGGGGACGGCGTGAAGAAATACCTTCTGATTCAACCATATATCGAGAAAGGTCGGGCCAAGCGGCGCTGAGGCAAGCTCTGGGCCGTCGGCGGGCGTCACTTTTCCAGGGCCGGGCATCACGATAGAGCCCCGCTGGAGTGCACCCCAACGCGCCTCTACGGCGAGGTCGTCGCGCCCCAAGGTAACACCGTCATCGCGGCGCAAACCGCCCAGCTTTCGGAGATCTTCGCGCACCTTGCCCGTCGTCACCCCATCGACAGCAACTTCCGGATCGAGAAGACTTGCCACCCTTGCGCCAAGTGCGGCTGATCTATCGAGCGCCCCGCGGCTGTCAGGCATCGGAATCCGCGGGTAATCCGCGCGAATTGCGTCGCCGTTTTCGGCGAGCCATTCCGGCGCATAACAAATTGCGAGTGCGTGGTGCCATATCATCGTGGCTGATTTCTCGTCAGCATAGCTTGCGAGAAACCACGCCACGTCTTCCGGCTCCGTGAGCGGCGCTGGTGTCTTTAGGACACGCCTCAAGAAGTCGAGGAAACGATCTTCAAGCGTTTTCGCCTTCGAGGGTGCGGCACAGAGTCGCCAAAACGCAGCCTCATCCTCAGCCAGCTCAAAACGCTCGATCCATGTCGGCCCATTTTCGCCATATTCGACAAGCGCGAATTCCCGCAGGTTCGTCAGCAACATGTGCCGGTAGGCAGTGCCGTAGTCCGACGCTTGCTTTGACTTCGTGAGGTCGCCAAGGCTTCGCGAGGGTGGTTTTACCTCGATTGCCCCGCGGCTCGGCTTCATGCTTCCGAGCGCTGCGTCGATCTCGTCGTTGGTTGCTCGTCGAGCAAACTGATCGACGGTAAACAGACCGCCATCCGGCAGGCCCGCACCTTGATTGCGCAAGTTCATGATGCAGCGGACTTTGGGCTCAAGGTCCTTGCCCACAGCATCAAGGAGTGCCTTCACAGCAGGGTAAAAAGACGTTTCAGGTGTGTTGGCACCCGTTGCCGCTGGTATTCGAAACGAACGATTTCGCTTCGCGCTCGAAAAGGATAGGCCCAAGCGCGAATACTGCGTCCAGTATCGCGAAACGGATTGGGCGTTCATCACGCGACTGCTCGAAGAAGATGGCATTCATTTCTTCTTCGATGACCGTGTGCTCGTGATGGCTGACGGTCCGACCGCGCACGAGCCCATTGAAGGGGGAACGCTCATTTTCCGCGCGCCGCTCGGCGCCATGGCGCACGATGAGCACGTTTCTCGATTCGCATGGGCCGATCGAATGCTATCGGGAAAGTACACGAAGCGCGATTACGTGTTCACGAAGCCCGCATTGTCACTCGAAACGTACGATAAAGCCGCTACAAACGTGGAGTTGGAGGTGTACGAGTAGCGACGGCAACGCAATGGTATCGAGTCCAGGACAATCCATCGTCACGGCGCCTGCGGTCAGCGTGATGGGCGAAGCATCGGCCGTCATGGCGGGGCATGGTGGCGCGGTGGCGGTGGATGGCGGCGTCAATGTCGGCGGCGGAGCCGTCGCAATCGCGGGCGGTGCGGTCAACGTCGGGACCGCGCTGCGCAACATGAATTGAGGTTTGCCTTGTTTAGCTTATTGGTACGCTCAAAACAGAATGGAAGGATGAGGAAACAATGAGGAATCACAGAGTTTGCGAATGCGCAATGAGGACGACCAAAGGAATCCGCGCAATGGTAGCATTGATAAGACGCGGCCTGGCGGTGCGGGGCATGCTGCTCTTGGGCGTCGTTGGGGTGGGGATGACCGGAGCGTGCATGGGCGAGATAGGCCCAGTCGCTTCGGCCATTGCGCCCGACGCATCGTCACTCGATGCATCGACCGAATGCGTGGTAACGCCCGACAAACCCGAAGACATGCCCACCCAATGCCCAGCGCCGGTGGAAGATCCGTGCGAGCGCTATCGTCTCGAGCTCCTTGGCGATCCGACCAACAACCCCACAGTTCGTGCAAAGTACATCGCGGCGTTTGGCGACGCTTGCTATCAGGCGGACAACGCAAACCGCACATTCGACTGCTGGTACAAGACGTGGAAGGAAGCGTGTGAAGATGCAGCGCTTATTGGCGAGGTATCGGGAAATGCGCCGTTCGACAAGGGGTACGAATGCAAGCCTGACGGCAAAGGAAACTACTGGCTCCAAACTGGCTCGGATCCGTCGATCAGGACGTGGATCTACTTTGACGATGCACCGCGACAAACACCGCTCGTCGAGGTCGACGGCGTGCTGGTGGAGGTCAACGGTCCATATCGGAATTTGCCCGAGCCGCCAACCGTCGGAATTGCGCAGCCGTTCAACAAATGCTTCAGCGGCATGCTCGACGCCAACGGCGGGGCCATCTACCAGAGGGAGTATATTCTGCAGGTCAATCGCAACGCGCACAAGAACGCCGCGGGCGTCGGCGAAATTCACTCCGATCTTGCGGGCTTCAAGTGGACTTGCGAGAGGCTCGATGAGAACTGCAAGGTTGTGATGGAAGAGTGTGAGGAGCCGCTTGTCCTTTACGATCCATTTAGCAAAGAAAAACCCTTCGACCCGGCCTTGATCGCGCGGGTGCACCATGTCGTGCCCATGAAGGACAAGCGCCTCTGCGGCTGGGGGACAAACTCGAACAAGAACGCAGCAGTCATCTCGACGAAGCTCAACAACTGGTTGTCGAACAAGAACCCACCGGCCGAGGAAGTGAAACAACTCAACAAGGCCCCTGCGTACACGCCGTGAGCAGAGCGAGTGCAGTTTGTCACGACCTGATTGACGCCGGGACCAATGTGGGGTAGTTGCGGCAGATGGTGATACGCAATCATCCCCGCGGACGCCTCGTCTTCGACCGCGATGCCATCGTGCACGCCGCGCTGCGCGCCTACATCGAGTCCATGGTCGCTGGTCTTCCGAGTGGCCTGCGGTACGAGGTCTGCGATCAAACCTACTGGAAGGGTGATGTCCAGCGGGGCCCGCATTTGTGAACGCAGTCAGCATGCTCCCAGCAGGCTCGGGTCAACAAAAAGGGGGCGTGCTCGTGCAATGCCTGGATAAGCTGGCGGGCGTCGGCTTCTGGCTGTACGGCGATCTGGTTGGGGGTACGTTCTTCACCGATCCGAAAGCCCCCGGTACCGAACAACTGCTCCCATGGGGCATGCTCCAAAA
Organism: Polyangiaceae bacterium; assembly: GCA_016715885.1. Classification (NCBI taxonomy): domain Bacteria; kingdom Pseudomonadati; phylum Myxococcota; order Polyangiales; family Polyangiaceae; species Polyangiaceae bacterium. The sequence continues at coordinate 11,302 of JADJXL010000025.1, read as the reverse complement.
CGGTCGGCTACCATTCTGGGTACTCGGGGAACTTGCCCCGCACGCGGCAGAGCGCGCCCGAACGACGGACGCACCCATCCACGCCATCATCGACGCGGTGGTCGATCGCGCGCTGAAAGGGCCGACCGAATTCACGCCCGACGAAATTGCGACGCTGATTCCCAAGCCCGAACCGACGCAATTGCTCGCCGTTCAGCGAAGGCTTCAAGAAGTGGGCATCACGTGGCCTGGTTCGCCTGAAATCCCCCCGCTGCCGCGTCCACGTATCAACCCTTTTACCGGCAAACCCCTTACAGACATGGAAATCGATCGTCTCATCCGATGAACGCTCGAAGTGGTGACCAACAGGCGCCAACGAGCAACCCTTGGCGAATCGGCGCTATCGGTAGGAAGCTCTTCCAAGCAATCGCTCGAAATCGTCATCGCTTTCGTGGCGCAATGGACCGCTCGGGTATGGCTGGTCGCATCCGCTTGACCAAGCGATCTGGGTCGAGAGGGAATTTCGGAATGCAGGAACGGCTCTTCGCGTCACGGTCGTGGGCGACGCAGTGGACTTCTGGCTGCTGCGGCAGCAAGGCGTGCTTTCCCCGATGACGCGAGCGTACAGAGATCAACGTACACCACCCATGCAGACGAGTCGTTTCGATACTGCGCTAATGGACGCTGCCGCAAGTCTTTTGACGATCGTGCGGGATGCAGTGCCGCCGAGACTATGGAGCACTGGCACTGAAGAAGCTCGTCGTGAAGTAACGTGCACCTGGCCTTCGCTTGAACAAGTTTTGGACTCAAAAGCGCTTCGGGCACCGCACCTAGCTGCTCAATGCTGCCTTTTGTGCGACGTCCATCATCATGAATGGCCATTGCGTCGCCCATTCACGTAGCCTTCAACGTTTCGAGCTGTTCTTTCACGGTCGCGACCGTTGGCCAATCCCTATCCCACGATCGCAGCTTGTGTGCGTGGACCTGCGCGATGCCGTCTGCGCCCCTTGGGTCACCGCCCAACAAGCCGCCGATGCCGACCGCGCGCTTCGCGCAGCGGGAGCCCGTGGCTCAAGATCAAGTAAGTAACGACATGGCGCAAAAGTGTGGTCGAATGCAGAACTGCCACATGGTGAAATTGTCCTTGTACTAGCTGCTTCCTTCTATTGGGTGCACCCACGCACCTCGAAGCCAACGAATTTCATCTATCGCCCACCATGCGATTCATTCGTCAATGAGAATGTCACCTCAATCGATGCAAACCACCACCATGCGCCGACGAAAATCTCCTATCGCACAAGGAGTCCACTCCGTATCATCATGAGTTTTTCGTAGTGAGCAACGTTTCCGATCCATCGCCCTAGGAAAATGTTGCAGAGCACTACGAAAATTGTATCGCGATCAAGGACAGCGCTTCGGCCCATGCGGACATTTCCCTGGCACCGAGTCTCCAGGACCATCGATATGGAGCAATTGTGCTTCGGTACACAAAAATTTTTCGGTGCCAAGGACGTCGCTCCTTGGCCCATAGGAAAATTTCCTCGGCGCCGAGTCTCCGAGACCATCGACCGAGGAAACGATTGCCGACAGCGACAAAAATGGTGTCGTGACCTGGGAGATTTTTGTGGCGCGATGCACACCACACCGCGGAATCGAGCTTTTTCGCGTAGGCACGTGCGGGAAACTTGGACCGCACTTCGCAAATGTGCGATGGTCGGAAAACTCTGGGCTTTCGCACAGAGAGAAAGGTCAACCATCGTGAGCGATCCCAAACATCCCAAGGTCGGTGATTTGATCATCGATGCGACGGGTATCCCGCTTTCCGATATCACGCCGGACCGTGTTCGTCAGTTGACGAAGGTGCGAGATGGGTACGAAACCGTCGTGACGCACGTGGTGCAACTCGCTGCGGCCGATGTGGAGCGTGCAGGACTGAATCCCGCGGAGATTCAGCGCTTGCAGGCGTTATCGGCTGAAGATGCGCATCTGGGAATTGCACGCGGCGGCGCAAAGTTGACGGAATTGCTCTATGAGACGCGTCTCCAACGACGGCACGAAATCGCGACGCTGCTGGCCGAATTCGCGGCCCAAGCACGGCGTCGCGCGGACCGCGTGGAGAACAAGCACGAAGTGCTCGGGCCCGTGGCCACGTTGCTCGACTACCAGTATGGTCCGGCCAAACAGGCTGCAGCCACGAAAGAAGCAGCGCAAGGTGGCGGGAAGGATCCCGGCACGACGCCGTGAGCGATTGCGGCGTAAATCAAATCATTGCTGCGTGACGGCCTTTCGGGGCCGTCGCGGATCACGCTCACGTCAAGAACGCCGCTACTCCGGGGGAATCTCCGGCGAACCGGGCCACGTAATGCCCACCTTTTGAAGCATGTCCTGTGCGGCAAGCAACCGCTCGGGATCGGGCGGCGTGGGGAGCAGCGTCGCGAGCTCATCGGCGGTCAGTTGCGTAGGGCCGGCGAGGGCGCGCTCGGCCACCGCCTCGACGAGATCTCGGATGGGCTCGGCTCGATCCAGCATGGCTTGCGTGATGTGCCCACCACCATGAGGCGGGTACCAGAGGGTTCCCCATGCAACCTGGCCCCACGTGGCCAACCGGAGGGCGCCGGGAACCGCACGATCATCGCGGTCGAAGAGCGTGCCCCCGAGCCGCTCGCCGTCGCGCAACCAGAAACCAATGCTCGCTAGCTTCTCCCCGTGCACCGGCCCCGCCACGAGCATGCTCGAGGCAAGCTCGAGCGCGGGCTCGAGCTCGGCGGGCAGGTCGGGCAACGTCGCGCGTACATCGTCCGGGCCGCCTTTCACCGCGTCGACAGAGAGGCCGAGGTGTTCGATCGGACCAAAGCCCAGTTGGTACCCGAGGCCCACGACGCCGGCCTCGGTCCACGCGACGACCTCATAGTCCCCGGCGCCGTTGCTATTGTAGAAGGCGCCCCGCTGGAGGTCGCCTTTCCAACGCGGCACGACGCAGACGGTGAACGTATAACGCTTGAGTGGGTCGAGCTGCGCGAGGACCGCTTCCACATAGGCGCGTTTGGCGGCCCGGACGATGGCATCGCGGTCGAAACCAAGGTATCCGAGACGGAACATTTGTCGCCGAACCGTCTTGGGCGGGCGCGTAAAGGGGTTGGGGCCTTTGGGCCGCGGCGGCGGGTCTGGGATCTTGGGCGAACCGGGCCAGGTGATGCCGACCTTTTCCAGCATGCGTTGAGTGCCGAGCACACGCTTGGGGGGGGCGTGGAGGAAGCGGGTAAAGCATCGCCTCGAGCTCCTCGGCGGTGAGTTCCGTGGGGCCTTTCAGCCTTCGATCGACCACCGTCCATAAACGCGTGGATGGGGGCCTCGACGCGGGCGTGCTCTGCCAAGGTCGCCCTGGTGTCTGGATGAGAACGACGATAAATCTGGGGCAGGAGCCTGCCGCGTCGAAGCAAGCCCCACATGACGAGTCGATCGGCGCCTGCAGATGTCGGGTCGGTAAAGAGCGTGCCGCCAATACGATCGCCATCGAGCCAAAAGCCCACACCCGCCAGCTTCTCCGCATTGCATCCCTTCCCGAGCATGCCAGCGGCCATCAAGAACGCGGGTTCCAGCCTGGCAGGAAGGCCGGGCAACGCCGCGCGCACGTCCTCCGGGCCGCCGGTCACGTCGTCCTTCGCGAGGCCGAGTTGCTCGATCGGGCCAAAGCCGAGCTCATATGCGAGTCCGACGACGCCCTTCTCGGTCCACGCGACCACGTCGTAACTTCCATCCGAGCCACCTCCGCCACCCCTGTAGAAGGCGCCCCGCTCGAAATCGCCCGTCCAGGCGGGCTTCGGTGTGTGGGTGCTTGACGATGGCTTCGGTACGCGCGCAACGCGGCGCGCACTAATGGCGTCACGGTCGAAGACGAGGATTTCCGTACCGATGCTCCGCTCAATCATCAGGTCGCCCTACCCCACGGGTTGGTTGGCGTCAACGCGGTCCCAACAAACAAGCCGGCTAAGGTATGTCACGGCGAGCTGGCGCGTCATTGAGCTGCTTCACTTCGTCTGCCGGCGGGTCGTTGTTTCGGAAATAGTTGTTGAGTTCGTGCGAGAGATGACGGCTGCGTTTTGTACGAGTTCGTGCCCCAGGGCAGCAGCGTTTGTCTTTCCTGGGTACGACGTGGTGTACCCGCCCGGCAATCTGGCCTGGAAGATAGAAGGGCGGCGGATCGTCTGGATCTGCAAGGACCGTTGGCTCCTCGCATATCGTTGGTTTGCCCTCCGCCCTCCTCGCAAGGCCATGTAAACCCGCGAGATCGGAGTGAATCTTGCCACCATGCTTTTCTTGTTGACTTCCAGGACCCACTCCCTCTGGTTGAGGGCTCGCCGTCCGCGTTGACCATACCGCTAGGAGCCGAAGTCGTTTCCTGGGCGACACCGTTACTTCGACCAAATTCCGATACGGCCCGTTCACCTCCGTCGGGACGCCATCGACCACGACGAGCGGTGTTTGTCGCGGCGCATTCGTGAACCTGATGAAGATCTCGTGCGAGACATCCGGACCCACCTGGAGCCGGAAGTCGTCAGAGCCGGCGATCGGTTGACATTCGTAACTCTTGTCGTACGGCGCAGCTCCAAATAGCTCGGCGATCTGTTGGCATCATTACACGCTTTGGTCTTCAGCTCCTTCTCCTGATAGAAGCAATTGAACGTATCGTTCACGGACATGTAGCAAGGCGAGCCAAACGCCGCGATGTACTTCGCGCGTAGCGCAAGATCGTCTTTCGGATTTCCGAGGAGCGGGATGTACCAACGCATGCACGGATCTTCAATGTCGTCAGGACATTCCTCCGGCGTCTCCGTTGATGTGTCGGGCAGCGTAACGCGCGGAGGTAGCTGCGTGCCGGCGTCACACGCTCCCGTCATCCATCCCCCACCGAAGCCCAATAGCAGCACACCCAGCATTGCCGAGCGGCGTCTCGTCATTGCTTGCATGGAGTACGGAATCGCACGTTGAGCGGCTGGGTTACAAGGGAAAACGCGGTTCTTTGCTTCATTCGCAGAATCGAAGCGCTACGCACTGAACGGTGCGCTTACTTCGGCGGAGGGATGGACGATTCGACCCCGAGGAAAACATCGTCGACCGCGAAATCATTGCCCGATGCCTGGGTATTCGCATTGACGAGCCTCAGGGTGACGGACGTTGCGCCACCCGAATTCCACGTCGTGCTCAGCCCCTCCCAAACGCCGAGTTGTGATGAAGTTCAAGTTCGAGGCAGCTCGTCGTTCGCGTAAAACGACAGCTCCGACGGGCCCACGGGTTGATACCATCCCCGTAAGGTGGCGGGCAACAAGCATTCATCACCCAGGCCTCGAAGAAATACTTGGTTCCGGGATTTACGGCAATCGGCCCGGAGTACCACACGCGATCGGGCGTCGCCTTCCCATTACCGATGAACATCAACCCGTCCCCGGTCGTGTGATCGCCAATCATCAGCAGATTGCTATTGAATGCCTGCGGATTCGTTCCGACCGTGTATTCGCCTTCCACCGTGTTGATATCGGCGTAGCTATAATCGGAGAAAGATTGCGTATTGCCCGCCGAGAGAAGTCACCGTTGGGCACGAGGTTTGGCACGGGCGGTTTCGATCCATCCTCGGGCCCGGCGTCGTCGGGGCCAAATCCGCCGTCGAAGAGATCTCCACTCGAAGAACTGCTGCTCGTTTGCATTGCGCCGCCCGAACCAGACCCCGTGCCACCGCTGCCTCCAGCACCGACGTTGATCGAGGGTGCCGGTGAGCACCCGAAGAAAAACGCTGCAGCGACCAGGGCGGGCTTGCTCCCAAGTTGCATGCAGTCGCAAAACGTCAACGGAAAGACCAAGTATCGTTGAAAGCTGCTCATGAAGTCGACCACGACCGACCATGAAAAGCGATGACACGGCCAATGTCAAGTGCGTCAATGAGCGCACGCTTCAAAGAACGACGGCACCCATTCCGCTCAAATTGGCCCGCTCTCTTCAGCCAGCACCGTCACGACAGGCTCGTTTTCGACGAGCTTGCGCACCCGAATCCATTCGACGGTCACGGTACCAATCCCCGAATCGAGGTTGCACGCCGGGATTCCAATCAGCACGGGGTCGGTGAGCGCTTTGGAAAACGTAATTTCGGTCCCGTTCTCCTGCCAATTGAACCCGTCTGCCGAATAAAATGCACGCGATCGATTGCCCATGCGCGTCACCGCGCATATTCCGGCGTCAGGTTCGTTCCAGCGATGGCCACTTCAGCCGTGCTCGCGTTGTCCTCGAGACGATAGAATTGGTTCGAGCTGATGCGCTGAAAACCGGCGACATGATGCGATTGCGCGATTTGGCACCGGTGCTTTGCCGAATCATCAGACCCCCATCTTGCTCCATTCATCCATTGCGCCTCCCATGGACGTCACGTACGTATCGGCCACGAAATCGCCACTCACGTCATGATGCAAAAACACGAAGCTGTCCGACGAGGCCCAAATATCGCCCGACGACACGGAAAGCGTCAGCGCAGACCCTGCTTCCGCGGCCGCTCTTTGGCGCCACCAATCAGCGACAGCGTAAAGCCACCACTGTCCACCACGCCGTCGTCGAAGTCGTTCCGATAAGGTGACACTCGATTCCCATCCGCAGGAGGTTTTGCAGCGGTCGGATCGCCGTAATAAATCAATAGGATTGGTCGACGGCCGAAGCCTCGATCGGAGCCGTCGTGCGGAACCACCAAGTGTCGACGTGCCGTTCCACGACGATACCGGATCCAGCACTCGGTCGAGCTCCGTCAGCATACCACCGTCGTCGCGGAAGATACGCACGTCGTTGCCCGTCAGAAGCGCCTTGGATTGCCCCGTGAGCGACCAGTGGTCGAGCGGGACGGCGATGGAGTAATCGCTAGGAATTGCCGACGCTTGCGCCTGAACGTGGAGACGCCGCCGAAACGCGTAAGGAATGACCGGCATCGACCCGCCGCCTCCGCCGCTGCTCGACGCGGTGTCATTCATTCCGCCGCTTCCGCCTGCGCCTCCGGTCGATGCGCTGCTGGACGTGTCGCTTCCCAGCTCCGCCCGAGCCCGTGGTGGAGGCGCCGAAGAGACTGACGGGTGCAGTACCCATCGAATCAGTGAGCATGCAGGGCTCAGGAGGCTCACGCCCGTGAGCAGAAACAGAACGGCCGGAAATGGGCGATGTAAGCAAGCCGTGGAGGCGTTTGGAGCGCGAAATCATTGGAATGAGCGTGATGATACATGCAAACGGTACGAGCGGGCGTGTCATCCTCCCCGCCCCTCCCCGCAGGTCTTTTCCGACATTGTGCGTCGTTACAGGTGTGATTAACAAAACAGTATGCTTGCCGTCGCGCATCAGTGCCGCACCACGATCCCAGCTCGAACGTGTTGCACTTGGCGCGTGCCGCCTTTCGGACCTCGCAAAGCAAGTCCGTACAGCGGTTCAATCGAGAAAAACCCACGGGCGTCATTCGCGCACCCACGTAAAATGAATCATTCACCAGATCCAGGGCTGAAACACGGCCGGCAATCGTTCGGCTTCCGCTCCGTGGGCATATCCCCTCGCACATCGAGCCACGGCAAAACCGTTCGCCCCACGGATACCCCCCTGCATGGATCCACCGGCTCGATGCTTCGTCCTCGCGATCCCGCAAGCGCACGTGCGTCAGCCAATACGTCGCATCGATTCGCACTTCGCCACGCAATGTCAGCCCGATCGACGGGCTTGCTCCATGCGTTTCGATGGCATCCGTAAAACGGCGAAACGTATATGCAAGGCTGCTCGAAAGCCAGGGCGGAAGGGCAGGTGAACTTGACTACGAACGCGCACGACCGGCACCGCATTGGCCGGCGCGCCGAATGCGGCTTCCGCTCCGAACGACAATCCCGGCGCAAATGCCAAGCGGGCGCCTCCGCCGTACGTTGCGCCATAGGCCCAGTCACCTGACAGCGACATCGGCCGACCGCCTTGCCCGGTGTCGAACGAAAGCCGCAATCGATGGATCGACTGCGACAAACTCACGTCCACTTGGCCGAGCGCTGGCGAGCCGTTCCCAAAGACGCGCCCCGCGTCGTCATTCGCGCCGAACGCGTGTACATGCGATACCGCAATGCGCGAATGTCGCCATCGTGCGGTGCAAGTCGCTCGGCTCTTTCAATGAGCGCGCGTGCTTTCGTGACGTTACCATCGGCATGCAAAAGCCGCGCGCGCAATGTCAAAAGGCCCGGTGTGTGCTGCGCTGGCGCCTCGTCCAAAAGAAGCTCTGCATCTTTCCACCGATGGTCCCACACGAGCACGTTGAAAAGCCCCGTTCGCACGTCGTCGTCGCTCGGATGGCGCGCCAATACGTCACGATAAAGCTCTTCGGCGCGGTCGTGCCGCCGCTCCACGCATGCCCGCGCCCGAGGCCCGCTCGCGCTTCGTCGTCGCGTGCGTTTCTGCACGAGCAGCTCCCCCGTAGATGCGCCGCGATTCATCGAAATCACCGTCCAGCGCAGCTTCCCGAGCATCCTGCAACGCCGCTTCACGATGGACGCGCCCGGGGCCGCTGCGGGTCGTGCTTTTGCCGTGCAGGACGCATTCAGCGCGAGCAGGCTTGCCAGCACGAAGGCCGCGTCTGATCGACGGCCCTGGCACCAGCCGAAGCGAGCGCTGGCAACGCACGCCTCGACCGTCGCATGGTGGCGGGGCCCCGCGCACATCACGAGCACGAAACGGAGGCGGCATGTCCGAGGCGTGCGGAGGACGGACATGACCACCCCCCAAAAATCCTCTTCCGTCTCGGTTTCGTTATGGTGATACCATCATCTCCACATCGTGGAACACGGTTATCACTTCTTGACCAGGCCTGATCGACTCTCGATCCCTCACGCTGAGCCTGCGCCGTCAGTTTTCATCGCGATCACGAGCCCATGGAAGTACATCCTCGACTCGGCCAAAGTCCCTGAGTGGGTCGTGAGCGCATCGCGCCTCTCTTGCTGATCCTAATCGAGGTCCCTTCGTCGTCACGCGTAGCGGCAAGTTCGTCACCCGCCTCGGCGAAGGTACGTGCGTATGGGCGCGCTTCCCGTCATCACCCGCGAGAAGCTTGATGGTATCGCCACCGTGGCCGAGGTGGCCCCTACGATATGTGGCATGGAGGTCGCTCGGAAGGTCACTGGCGAGCGAGGTGGCGGCAGCCTTTCGCCGTCTGCATGATGCCGGGCCGCGGCTATCGCGCGAGTTTACTGCTGCCGCAGCCTGGCAACCCATAAACATCAACGACTTCATACGCTGGAGGACGACGTCACCGCCGACGACGTTCAAAAAGGCGCGCGTCATCCTTTACGGCAGCTTCACGATCGGACACGTGCGCCCAACCCAAAGTTCGAGGATGCGGCCCGCAGCTATTACAACAGCGTGTGGTCTATCGGCCGCGTGGCGAAAAAGTTTCGGGGCGCTTGACGTGGCAGGCTGAAGCGTTCGAGGATTGGCTGGGAAGGCTCTTCAAGAAACGCACGATGCCGTAGGTGTGGTTTGCGCCGTGCGGCAAGGAATGATTGGCCCGTGGCGCTGCGAGGTGGTCAGCAGGGCGAATGGGAAGCGAGATGCTCCTGCAAAACTTACAAAAGGCTTCATGGCTAGGCGACGACGCTCTTCGAGTCGTCGAAGGGATGCCTTCTTTGGCGGCCATTGATTGCTTCACTCGCGGCTCGCGGCAGAGGCGGAGAAGACGCTGATTTCACCACCGCCTCGCTCGGTTTATGCAGGATGTATCAAAAAGATCCTCGACCATATCGCGAAGGAGGTATCTTGACGTTCCGGGTGACGCGCGAGGAGCCCGACCGCATGGATCCAAAGACGAAGGTCGGCGGAAGCTCGGCGGTGGGGCTATCGGGGCGTGCGCAAAGCCAGGTCACGATCTAAGTTCACGAACGCATTGACGGCGTGCCGCGATCCCGCACCGGCATTGCCGTGCAACATCGCGCATGAATTCGCCGGCGAGTGGAACGAATTTCAACCTTGGCGCACCGTCGTTTTGCTCCTGGGCTTATGATCGCCGAGGCTTAAGCAGAGCTTTCCCATCTGGCCCGCCGAATATCTCTTAGCGCAACACGCGCAATGAAATCGACGACGTCAGGCCGCTGTTCTGCGCGTTTCGCGACATCGAGGCGTACAAAAGCCTGGTCCGACGCGATCGACGCCCAAAGGATTTGCGTGAATGCAATGCGCCTGCCATCCCTGCGGCAGATGGTGCCTCGGCACAAGCGTTGTGGCGCTGAAGACGGCGGTTGTCAGCGAATGAGGACGATGACGTGGAGCCGTGCTGCACTCGTCAGTGGAGTCGCCAAAAGAAATTGATGGATGGGGCGTGAGCGGCTTGAACGAAAGCGTTTGGCGGATTCCACTCAGCTGTTCTTCTTACCAAGAATGCCACATCACCGCTCTGCATCGGCGTTCTCCCCACCAGGATCGTTACATCACTGCTCCGCATAGGCGTCTTTGCCATAAAGATCGCCACATCACCTTCTTCTGCATCGCTGTTCCTTGCCAGCAAGATCGCCATATCACCGCTCTGCACAGGCGTCTTCGCCGACAAGACTCGCCAAGACCACCTCTCTGCATAGCGCCCTCTCCCCGAAAACGGCTTCTCGGACGTCTGCAAGGTCGATTTTTTTCCAAAGATCGCCATTGCGGGAACGGATCTTGCCCCGATGTTCAGCCTAGCGGGAGGCGGAACGCCGTGCATGAGCGTGGCCGACGTCGTACGTCACGGCAGGCAGCCGAAGCATGCAGCTTGCAGGGTAACCGTCGATACCGCCTGCCGAATAAGGCGACGGCTCGCCATTACGATGCTCGGAGATGAACTTGCCTCACCATTGCAGGCGTTACCTCGGGATGCAAGTGTGTGGCCCCGTATGAGCAACAATTGACGACGATTCCGGCCAAGCGCCCTTCAAGAACGTGGAAACGCCGCCTGCGCCGCGTCCTCCGTTCATGATGTTGAGCACCGTCACATCCTCTGGCCCGCCGTGGCGTGAGCAGCACCGTGCCCCATCGGCCGGATTGGGCGCCGGCTAATTCCAGCTTCTGACATTGAAGAGCTTTACGAGGTCCTCCTGCGCCGGGTCGTTGAACCGGGCAATCTGATACGGGCAATGATTGCGCTGAGAAGCCCCGGAGGACGCGAATGCAACAAGCTTCCGCCATGACCGAACCCGCCGAGAATCCACACGAACATATCCGCCCCGGATCGAGTGTCGAATTGCTCGTGAAAAACAACCCACCATTACCCTGAAAAACGCAATGTCCACATTCGTGTCGCCAGGCGTGCCCT